>NZ_JBITEU010000003.1:0-607775 GCF_044455475.1 Streptomyces sp. NPDC051218
TCGCCGCCTCACGGCACGGCCGTGCCGTGGTGGTCTGGGCCTCGTCCGACGAGTTCGGCAGAGGCGCTCTGTTCCACCTCTCTGTGGCCGAGTACGGCACAGAACGTTACGGGTTCACGGTCCTGGGCGAACGGTGCGACCGCTCCGGAGAGATTCCGCAGAACCTGGACCCGGACCGGCTCTTCCCCGAGGCTCGAAGCGGTAGCCAGAACCGGGAACTGCCGGGTGAGGCTGCCGCCCTGACGGCGATCGCCACGACGTTCGGTGCCACACTGCCCCGATTCGCCCTCGACCACGGTCGGCTACACACCTTTGCCACCCGCTCCTGGACGCGCCCGCCGGGACCCGGCGAGACGTACACAGTCATCACCTTTGGCCCACCTCGACCAAATGCCTCAGACGCGTGAACTCCCTTCTACTGCCCGGCAATTCCCTGAGATTCAAAGAGCGAATCGCTGCGCGACCCTCGATGCCGCTAACCGCTGCCACGCCTGCTCGGAACCTATATCCGCGTTTCAAAGTCGGGGCTACCGTTGGCGTGAAGCCTCTGCGGTCTGCGGAGGCGGGCAGAGGGGGGCGACGAGTCCATGAGGAACTGGCTGTACATCCTGGACCCGAAGAAGGAGCAGATGGACGGTGGCCCTTCGACACCAGGCCACGTGCTGGCGCTCGCCCAAGCTGAGCCCCGGCGGGACTGGTGGCTGTCCAGGCACCGCTACATGCAGCACGGAGACCGCATCTGGATCTACTTCGCCACCCCTGAGAAGAAGGTCGCTGCGATGGGCTGCGTCGAGGGCGAGCCCTATGGGGTGACCTGGGACGCCAAGTACCCGTGGAGATTTCCCGCGACGCTGCACGAGCGGGCAACGCGCGCATTGCACAACTCCCCTGTGGAACTCGTAGAACTGACCAACCAGCACCCACAGGGCATCACCCTCGTCAAGAGCCAGGATCTTCCACTGTTGTTGGAGCGTGCGGGACTGTAACGACGACACCTCGGTGGCGTTCGCGAGGTGCGCATCCTACGTCTAGCGAACGCTAGGAAAAGGGCATCATGCCAACGCGTATCAAGTTCAACTTCGCCGACGACGCCACTTAGTTCGCCACAAAGCACAGGTCCGACGACGTGGCCCGCGTCCAGTACGACGCCCTCTGTGAGGATCGGACCGCCTCGGCGCCCACAGCGACATAGTTCATGGATCTGCTGTGAGACATCGCGCACATCAGCCATCTCATCCAGCACCTGGAAGGCTGGCGTGAGTTGGCAATGATCAAGGCGGATGAGACCAGCGAGGACGCCGACCGATCCGCGCTGGACATCGCAGCGAGCATGCCCCCCTCTCGGGTCTACCGAATCTTGGAGCGGAACGGCCGCCCGAGAAAGCGGCAGTAGGGCACGCAGTCCGGCTGTCTGGAGAACGCCGTGCTGGACGAGGGTGACATCTGGACCCCCTCGCATGCTGTTGAGGTGCTGGAGACACTGAGGCACCACATCGACGAGAAGCAAGCGGTGCAAGCTGCTTCGCAACCTCGCCCACGAGGAAGTACTAGTGAAGGAAGAAGGCCGTTCCGTCGCGCCCGCTACCGCAAGGCTGGCGAGTAACTACGAGTTCGTGCCCAACGGGCATCAGCTCCGTCGCCGACCCGTAACCGTTGAGCTTCGCGCACCTAGGGTCGGCTTCATGAGCACGTACCTGGACCCCCGCCGCGTTCGGATCGCTGCCCGCCCAGAGGAACCCGCGGTCATCGAGATCGACGGGCACGATGTCGCCTCCGCGGTGGAGGCGTATCGGATCACGCAGACCGTCGACGAAGGGCCCGAGGTCACCCTGTACGTTCAGCACGGCTGGCGTGGCGTCGAGTTCGACGGCCTGGCCGAGGTGGTTGTGGAGCCCGCCGATGTTCGTCATGTCGTGGTCGGTTTCCTTGATGCGGTGGACTGGCAGAGGCTCGATGAGGCTGTTCTCGACCGGGATGACCTGGATGGGCGACCGGGTGAGCTGACCCGCGGGATGCTGACGCAGCTGAGGGAGTGGGCTGCGAGTGCTTGACCAGTCCGGGCTCGTCCGGTTTGCGGAGCGCCATCTGATGCCGGACACAGTGCAGGTCACCCGAAGCAGTGGCGAGGACATGCTCGATCCGGGGACCGGTGACCTTGTACCGGCACCACCGATGATCGTGTACGAGGACAATGCGGGGCTCTACGCGCACCAGGAGCGGATCCGCAGCAAGGGCTCGGGGCAGGACGGCGCGTATGTCCAGGAGGTGCGTGCCGGCTACCGGCTGCTGCTGCCTCTTGCGGCGCCGGAGGTACGGGAGAACGACACCGTTCTGATCGTTGAAGCCCGCGACGAGCAGGCCGTCGGCCGTACGTACCGGGTGTCGGCGTTGGGTGAAGTCTCGTCGTTCCCGGTGCTGCGCACCGTGTGGCTGGAGGAGCACAACCGAACGCTGGTGGCGCTGTGAGCGGCGGGACATTTCGCAATCCGTCGCAGCTGGCAGCAGCGTGGAGCCGTGGTGGGAAGGCGGCGGTGTCCGCGGCTGAGATCGCGATGCGGCACGGCGCGAAGGCGCTGGTGGTGCAGGTGCAGCACAATACTTCCGGCCGCCCGGGCCCACGGGCGATCACCGGAAAGTACCGGGCGTCGTGGCAGTCCGACGTACACCGGGCCGGGCCCGTAATCGTGGGCGAGGTCGGCACGAACGCTCCGCAGGCCAGGCGGCTGGAGTTCGGGTTCGTCGGCGTCGACAGCCTCGGCCGCAACTACAACCAGCCCCCGTTCCCCCACTTGGGCCCGGCCGTCAGCGGCTTTGGCTCGCTCCTTGTCCGGGAGTTGCGCAGCGCGGTGTCGAGATCGCTGTGAGCGACATGAGTAACAGTCTCGAGGACGCGTTGGCCAGCGTGCTCGCGGAACACGAGCGGGGTCTCCTCGCCCGCGCGGTCGTCGTCGCCGAGGTCCTCGACAAGGAAGATGAGCGGAGCCTGTCGATCTCGACGGCGCCCGGAGTGATGGAGTGGGATGCGCTCGGGTTGTGCCGGTACGGGGTGCTGAGCGCCGAAGGGCCCGCGGCCGCGAACTTCGCTGGAGGTGACATGTGATCGGCAGGTCTCGAGTCACCGAAGCCGTGCGTGTCATGGTAGCTACGGCCACAGGCAAGCCATGTGGTCGTGGCCGTCTGCCGCTGGTTGGCGGAAGGCCGGCACTGCTGCCGTACACCGTGCTGTACGCGCAAGGAGGCCCGATTGATGGTGCTCCGTTCGCGGACAGGTCGGAGGACGGGCGGCTTGTCTATCAGGTGACGGTCGTCGCGGCGCGCACCGATCAGGGCGAGTGGCTCGCGGATCGCGTCCGTGATGCCTTCCTGGAACGCACGGCCGCGGGTGACTGGCAGCATCCGATTCAGGTTCCGGGCGTCGATGTGTGGGCGCGGGAGCTGCTGGTCGACGACGGTGTGGATCCAGCCAGTACGGAGGATGGCGTGGTGACGGCGGTGCAGCGGTACGAGCTTTCGGCTACGGACTGCGGGGGCTTGACGAGCGCCCCCTGTGTCCGGGCCTGACAGGTTGGTACCATCGGCCTCTACACCCGCCCGACGACGCGACGGTGATCTGCGCCGAAGAGCTGGGGCCGGTGATCTCCCGGACCTTCCCGCCCGCCCCGCCTGGTCACCCGACGGACGCCGGATCAAAGCCGAGCTCGACTACAGCCGCGGGCCCGAGAAAACCTGTGTCTACGGGGCTTTACGCGTCCGGGACGGCCAGCAGATCACCATGACCGCTTCCTCCCGCAACAGCGTCTTCTACCAGCGGTTTCTGCAACAGGTAGAGGACGCCAACCCGGACGGCGAGATCTGGCTTGTCACCGACAACCTGTCCTCCCACAACAGCCTGTCCACCCAGACCTGGTTGGAGGACCACCCCCGCATCCATCATGCGTTCATCCCGGTCGGTGCGTGCTGGCTGATCCTGCAGGAAGGCTGGTGGCGCATCTTCCGCAAAGCCGCCCTCGCCGGTCGGTCGCTCGCCAACCCTGCTCACATCGGCCAGGCCACGGCCCTCGCTCGCAACCGACCAACTCAACCCCCGCGAATGTCCATGGGTTTGGGGCCGAGCCGCACCACCAACTCGCTCTCTACGACGCCGCTACGTGTACCTCCTTTGAGGAACCCAGCCTATTAGGACTGCTGGCGGGCCAACCGTTGGGCAGCACGCCTGCGCTGTGGCTGGAGCGGATCGCTGATCGCCCCGGCGCCTTGGCCCGGTGCTTGCGCCCACCCACGAAACTTGGCTGCTACCTGAGGCAAGCGGGCATCACCCGGGTCGACATCAATGTAGAAGAGTGCCTCGTCGGGGTGCCTATCATCGCCACCCCAGCGCACCGTGCCGCCGCAGTCGGCGAGGATGTCCCGGACCACGACCAGGTCTTGGGGAAAGTGCCCACCCCGGCTGCCCGACGGGTAGAAGCGGGGCCGGATTTGAACCCCGGTTCCTGAGGCCTGGTTGGACTCCGCCAGGTTCTTGCGCAGCTGGTCCGGGCTGCGCCAGCCGACGACGTCACCACGTCTGAGTTCGTCGATCTCGTAGTGAAAGCGGCGGACGATGTGCACGAGGACGATCGCTACGTCACCGATGCGCATGGTCACATCATCGAGGGGAGAGCCGGGTATGGGTCGGGTCCAGATGGTGCCGCCGTCGTTCGTGACCTTTTCCATGCCCCATCCGTTCTTGGACGGCTTACCGGTGAACACCCGATCGTGTTCGGCTTTGTGGCGGCGCAAGGCGGCCCCGGTGTCGGTAGGGTCAGGCGCGGGAGCGGCGAAGGCTTGGGGCGACAGGACTGCGCTTCCGGTGACGGTGGCCAGGGTGGTGCCGCCGACGATGGCTGCTGCCTGCTGTAAGGCAGCACGACGCGATATCTGATCAGGCATGTTTGCGACTTTCTGTCAGTACCGAGGAATATCGGCATACAGGGATGGGTCGATGGTGAAGACGACTGCCGGCGCGATCAGCGCGACGAACGCAATGAGGGCGTACGAGGGCCGGTAGACGTTGATCGCCCGAGTTACCAAGTAGTTGATGAAGCCGCACATCAGGAGGTATGGGGTGGTGAGGAGTACCAGTGCCGCGATGATCGGCCCTATGCCGTCATCCGTGTCCGTCGGGGATGGCGCGGGTGCCCACCCATATCCGGGGAACACCCAGACTTCGAGCAAGCGCCAGGGCACATCCACGATGCTGTTGCCGATATAGCCGAGGAGCAAGTTGGCGGCCGCAGGCAGCGTGATGGTGACTGTTACACGGGCCCACTTGGCACCGAGCTCGATCAGATAGGTGTCCTCGTTGCGTTCCATACCAGTCAGAGGCTATCGCCCCGGGAGATGGCGTTGTACCTCTCGAACGTTCCGTACACCTTGAGCCTCTTCGCTGCCTCGGTCTCGGCGTTTGCGGTGTCGCCCTGGTAGTACTTGAGCAGGTCGAACAGTTCTTCAGGTGTGGTGGTCAGACTTGGGCGCGGGGCGCCGTACTTGACCGCATGATAACGGTGCACGTAGGGCACCTGGCGGATGTTGAACTCCGGTTCCCCGTTTAGCTTCTGCCATATCGTCCACACGTCGTCGTCGCTACTGGGGTCCCTGGTCGAACCGCCAAGGATCCCGTCCGTGATTGCCTGGTTGCGGGCGTTGATGGCGGTGACGGCGAAGATCTGGCCTGGGCCGGTGCTGGCGTCCCGCTTGATGAACGCGTCCGCCACGGGAGGAACTGTCTGTACGCCTGAGTGGTAGACACGGACGCCGAGGTCACCCAGGTAGTCGAGTGATGTGTCGTAGTGGCGGGTTTCCCAGAACACCGGGACCTGGATTAGGGATTTGCGGATCTTCAGCGTGCGCGCCATCCCCGTGATCAGGGCGTCGTTGTGGAGCACAAGGTCGAGGCTTTGCTTCGTCGACCATTTGGTGTTCGCCGACGTTTCCCCGATCGGCGGGTCGAGGTTCTGCATCGTCTGACGGATTTCGGTTAGGAGTGCCCCGTGTGCTTCAGCCGGAAGGTCGGTGTCGAGGTGTGTCCCGGAGGGGATCGGGTCAAAGCTGTTCTCTCCGGTATCGCGCCCGGAAGCGATGTTGTGGTCGATTTCGATCGCACCATCACCGGAGCCGATGGTGCGGGTAACTATCTGGTCGTAGGCCCAGTTGGTGGGCATGGGGTATCCGAGATTGCCGGAATATCCTGACGACATGTCGGACACGAAGCTAGCTCCCGTATACCCGGCAGTTGCGACGCGGGCGCACACGTTGCGGGTCCCGTATACGCCGACGCGATACGGGTCATCGAGGTTGGTGATCTCGTGGGCGATGGCCCGGAAGTATGGGATGACGTTCGAGGTGACCTCGCCGTCCATGGTGTCGTAATCAACGGCAAAGAAGATCCGCGCGCCGCGCTTGAACCCGTGCTTCGATGCCTGGGTCACAGCCAGTCTGGCGTCGGCGACGCCCTGGCCGGCGTTGAAGTAACTCGCAGAATCTGCAAAGGTCTGGAAGATGGGGAAGCAGCGTAAGCCGTGGTCAGCGATGGTCTTCAGCTCGCCCGGCTGGATCTCCTTGTGCTTGAGGTCCCCACTGGGGGTCGGGTCCGGGTTGTACAGATAACGCCCCACGTACTCGATGCCTGCTGCCTTCAGCGTCTCGGCTCGTGCCGGGGTCACCTTCGTGACGCCGTCGCAGGCTGCACCCCTGCGATCCTGATCACCATAGGAGACCAGCAGTGAGGCCCAGGTCTGGAAGTCGCCAAGTCCGGTGACTGGCAGTTTCACGAACTTCTGGAAATCACGTACAGAGTCGGCCAGGCTGGCGGTGAAGGTTCCGTCGAAGCCCACTCCGCTGCGCTGATTGAATACCATGGAAGCGGAGAACAGCAGGACCCAGGTGCCCTTGGAGCTGATGGACAGGGTGTGGTTCTTGAGGCCGGCCCGAGTGCCGGGGCCGAAATTCCCGTTGGCCACGTCGTCGGACATGCCGATCTCATACTGCACCGCGTACATCGTGGACTTGGCCACATCCCGTGAGTAGTGGCCGTCACAAGGGATGATGTAGAAGTTGCGGCGGTGTACATAGCGCCCGTTGAGCCACTGCTGAATCTCTCGGATGCTGTCGGACCCGCCGTCGACGGTGACGTAAGCGTCCATGTTCAACAGGCCCTTGAAAACCTTCGGCACCAGGTCGGATCCGGGGTAGACGGTATCGACCCCCATGTTTGCCTTCAGCTTGCTGACCGAGGAGGCAACGCGATCGCTGTACTTGCCGTCAATGCCGCCGCCGTCGTAGCCCTTGGCGTAGAGCGCGGCCTGGATGAGCCGTATGAAGTCTGCAGACGGCGCAGTGGATGCGTTGATCTTCGGATGCTTTGACTGGAGGGTAGAAAGGGTGGTGGTACCGAAGGCATCAGACAGGGGCGCAATTCCTAGCTCCCACTGCAGCGCACGGGTGAGCGCATACATGAGGGGCCACGCAGTCCGCCCGTTCTCTTCAACCTGCATGCCGACCCTGCCGCCGTAGACGGAGTTCACGAACTTCTGGGCTTTGAGGACCATTTCATCCATCGGAGGAGCCTTCTCCTTCAAGGTCGTATGGGTGGCGGCAGTCAGAATTCCAGGCCGCGCAGCTCTCCCCTCTGGTGCCGGGGCATCAACTGCGGAACCATGCGGCGGAACACGCTGTCGTCGGTGCATGGCGAGAAAACGCTCCTGCCCTCTGCAGCCGGAGCGGAGAGTGTGTGGATAGCAGCGGACCTTCCATCTGTACTGCTTCCGTGGCGAGTAGAGATGGATCCAGTGGTCATGCCCCTGCAGGTTGGCCCGACCCCCACCTGACGCCACGAAGTCCACCTTGGTTTCCCAGGCTGAGCGAAGGCACCAATCGGACACGAGCAGGGCGGGAATCTTGGATGTGCTTCGTTTGATGAGACGGATGCGTCGTCGATCCCAGCGCCGCCGGTTCGAACCTAGGGCTTGTCCCGCAAGCTCAGGGGACCGGGATCCCCTGAGCTTGCGGGACAAGCCCTACTGGCTCTATCAAAAGCGGTTGATCATGTGACTGTGGGCTTGTTGGCTCGGTGGTGTGAGTATCGGGAACCGTCAGACGCGACCGTAGATCGTGTCTGACGAACTGTGGTCGCTCATCGAGCCGTTACTGCCCAAGCCCGCTCCGAAGCAGTCGAGGGCAGACCGCGGGTGCCGGGCCAGCAAGCCCTGTGCGGGTCCTGTTTGTCCCGCATACTGGCATCCAATGGGAGTACCTACCCCAGGAGTTGGGACTTGCCTCGGGCATGACGTGCTGGCGGCGGCTGGCCGCCTGGAACGAGGCAGGCGCGTGGGACCGGCTGCACGCAGTGCTGCTCGAAGGGCTGCGGTCGAGGAACCAGCTGGACTGGTCGCGGACAGTGATCGACTCCTCCCGCGTCCGGGCCGCTCGCAGGGGCCCAAAAGCGGGCCCAGCCCGGTCGACCGCTCCCGGCCGGGCAGTAAGCACCCGTGTGCTCACCGACGGGCAGCGCATCCCGCTCGCCGTCTCGCTGACCGGCGGAAACCGCAACGACGTCACCCAGCTGCTGTCGTTGCTCGACAAGGTCCCTTCCGTCGCCGGCGTCGTCGGCAGACCACGGCGGAAACCCGACGCACTCCTGGCGGACCGGGGCTACGACCACGACGAATGCCGACGCCTGCTCTGGCAAGGCGGGATCCGACCGGTCATCGCGGAGCGGGGCCAGCCACACGGTAGCGGCCCGGGCATCTTCCGCTATGTCGTCGAGCACACGATCTCCTGACTACACGGCTGCCGCCGCTTACGGATCCGCTGGGAACGACGCGACGACATCCACGAAGCATGCCTCGGCCTTGCCCCCTGTCGGATTCCCCACCGCCACGTTCAACGGCTTTGTTAGGGCCAGTTAGCCGACAGGCGGTGTCGGCTAACTGGCCCACCCAGTCAATCGTTCCCGCTATCGCCTGCCACGGGACCGGCCTTGAGACCTACAGGTGGGTGGCTGAGCTCAGCTTCACCTAGCTTCACGGCTTCAAACGCCTACACATCCGCTGGGGGCGACGAACCGATATGCACGAAGCATTCCTGCGCCTCTGGGTTGTCCCGGTGCCGCGCTGGCCAGAGGGCAACCCTTAGAACTTTTGCAGAACGGTGAACTCGCTCAGATCCGGCTACCTGAGACAAGGTCAACTTCCCTATCGTGCTCCCATTTCCACTAGCCTGGGAGACGCTGTGAAACGGTCACCGGAGATCATTTCTCCGTGCTGCAACAACTTTTAGTTGCGGCGGACATCGAAGATGTCAGTCTTGTCGTTCCAGTTGCCACCGTTGGGATATCCCAGGCTCGAGAGGTGGGGGACATTGGCCGGAGCGCCAATCCGCCTGACTCGGTCGTTGACCGGCCACGATCGCTTGTCGATGATCCTGGCGTCACCGTAGTTGATGTGCCATCGGTTGACCCAGTAGTAGACCGAGCTCAGCTTGTCGCGGCAGCCGTAGTTGGCGAGGTTCTTCCCGCCGTCGGCGGAGAATCGGAGAATTCTGCCTTTGTGCTTGGCGTCCATATAGAGGCACCAGTAGTCGGCGACGCACCGGCTGGGGCGTGCCGCTGAGGCGTCGTCGTTGGCGCCTTCGATGGTCGCTTTGCGTGTCTCGGCGGGCAGTTCGGGATCGGTCAGTACTTCTTCGTCCGAGTCGTAGCAGTGGACCTCTCCG
This sequence comes from Streptomyces sp. NPDC051218, assembly GCF_044455475.1. NCBI lineage: Bacteria > Bacillati > Actinomycetota > Actinomycetes > Kitasatosporales > Streptomycetaceae > Streptomyces > Streptomyces sp. NPDC051218. The sequence continues at coordinate 9,751 of NZ_JBITEU010000003.1, forward strand.
CTGGGCATCTCGGTGCAGCTGGTTGCGCCCTCCCATGACTCGGCGAGGTTGATCTTCCGGCCGTTGTACTCGGCGATCACCGGGTCCACCGGGATTTCCACCGGCGGCTCTTCCTCGGGCGTCTCAGTCGGGGCAGTGGAAGAGGGTTCTGGGGTGGGCTCGTCGGCGTGGACGGCAGGGCTGCCGGCGAACAGAAAGGCGCCGACGGTAGCGGTGGCGAGGACCATGGCGGTCAGGGGTCTGCGTATCACGGGTTTTTCTCCGGTGTCGTGTCATAGGTGTGCAGCCGGGCTCCGTCCGGGCCGTACACATTGAGTACGTAGCCTTGGTCGAGACGGACGCCTTCCCCAGCTAGGAAGGACGCCAAGTTGGTGGCGAAGTCGTCGAACTGCGTGTAGCCGCTCTTCTTCTGGGTCCATACGGTGAGGATCGGGAGACCGCTCTTGTTCTTCGTCTGGCGGATGCCGACTACGTCACGGCCCCCACCGGCCGCGTGGTAGCGGTTGGCGAGATCAGTGGCCTGCGGGGAGGGTGACTCGCTGATGGTCTGGGGACCGGACGGGCCCGTGCTGTCCTTGTGCGGGCCTGCGTCGTCTGTACAGCCTGCGGTGAGGAGGGCTACGACGACGAGAAGTACGGGGAGGAGTCGTTTCATCGTGTCAGTGTCGCGCCCCTGCGACGCTGAGACGGCAGCGAGGGGTCGACGATGACCCTGGCACCCTCGCCGGGAGTGGGTTCCAGGCCTTGTTGATGAACTGCTGGGCACGTTTAACCATCTCGTCCGCCATGGGTCCTCCTCAATCGTCGGTTGGTCAAAAAAGGGGGGCCCGCAGCCCCGTATGGGGGGCGCAGCGGCTGGGGAAGGGTCAATGGACGAGCGAAGAGCTAGTCCGCTGCCACGTGGTTGGGCCCTTGCCGTCGCCTTCGTTGTCATAGGTGGCCGGCAGCACTGGCTCGGTCTTTGTTGAACTGTTCAGTGAAGTCATAGGTCTTCGACACGACCACGGTGTCCGTACTCGTCGCGGTGGTGCGCATCTCGGCGCGCGTGGTGACCTTGAAGCTGGCGAAACGCTCGGACTTGCCCACTACCTTGGTCGACCAAGATCTGTCAGTGCACACCTTGGCGCGGGCCTGAAACTCGATGCCGTTGACGGCTCCGCCGCACACGTCGACGGCGACGAGCGTGTCCGGCCTCGCACCGGGCAGTTCACGTTCACGAAAGTTGGTGTCGGTCGAGGCGCACAACTTGCCAATTGCGCCCAGAGCTTGCGCCGGAAGGGCGGGGGCTATGAAGCCAGCAGCCCTCGCGGCCGAGGTTGCGAGGGCACAAAGACCCTACATGCAGGGGGCCGTTGTGCGAGCAGATTTACTCAAGTAGGGCATCGCTTTCTGAATGTGAGAGTGAGCTACGCCGTCGGCTCGAATTCGTTGCAGCAGCGGCGCCCTAGGGGCTGCGCGTCAAGGCCTGGAAAATACCAAGGGCCACGCACAGAGTTCGGCCAACATCGCTACAGCCCATGTCTCCCCCGATGGGCTTCAGGGGCGATACAGCGAGACGCGTTGTCGCGTGAACATGCATTCAGGCTGAGTGTGCTGCATCAGTAATCCTCCTGGCCGCCCCGTGAGTGCGCATGCCGCCGGATTGGTCTGGACCGGCGAGCGCGATAGTCAATATAGGCACACCAGGCACAGGCCGTACACCGTCGGGCAAACGCTTGGCTGAAAGCCCAGGCCGAGGCGGAGGAACCGGACGGCGCCACAGATGGAGCGAGAGACCTGCAACTTTCCTGTGCCCAAAGCGTGAAAGCGGACTCTGGGAAGAACCTCTTCCGATGGGTGAAGGTCGGCTCAATTCGTATGCCCCCAACTTCCCGCGGATGTGAGACCTGGACGTACAACCTCTAGGGGGCCGGGAGGGACAGGCGGCTCCCCTCTGACGGAAAGGTGGCCTCCTGTCGCACACCGTTCCCGCCTACTCGGTCGTGACAACGAGGACTTCGTCATCCGGACGGCCACCACTCGCCCCAGCAAGCTCGGCCAGCCCTTCACCCGCTGGTCGATCCGCAAATTCGCCGCCTACCTGCGGAAAGTGCACGGACGTGTTATCCGCATCGACCGTGAAGCCTTACGGTGCCGGCTCCGGCGCCGCGGCATCACCTTCCAGCGCACCAAGACCTGGAAGGAGTCACCCGACTCTCATCGCGATACCAAGCTCGACCGGATCGAGCAGGTGCTGGACCGCTTCCCGGACCGGGTCTTCGCCTTCGACGAGTTCGGGCCCCTGGGGACCCGGTCCATCTCAGGCTCCTTCTGGGCGAAGCAGGGTAAGCCCAACCGGATGCCAGCGACCTACCGCCGCACCCACGGCGTCACCTATTTCCACGGCTGCTGCTCCGGGGGCGACGACCGCCTGTGGGGCGTCAACCGCCGCCGCAAGGGCACCGCCAACACTCTGGCCGCGCTCAAGTCGATCCGCGCCGCCCGACCCGACGGCGCCCCGATCTACGTCATCCTGGACTACCTCTCCTCCCACACCGGCGCGGGCATCCGCCACTGGGCGAAGAAGAACAAGGTCGAGCTGTGCTTCACCCCGACCTACGCTTCCTGGGCCAACTCCCACCACCGCAGCCACCCCGCGCAAACCCAGGCACTGCACCGCAACCTGCGCTGGCGCAGCACCAACGCCCGCCACCCCGACGTACTTGCCGCCCAACGCAAGGAACGTGCCCGCATCCGCAGCGAAACGGGCATCCGCTGGGGCGGACGCCTCCAACTGCGAACCGCAGCCCCCGAGCGCCGAAGGGGGCAAGTTCAGGAGAGGGACAGCGACAGAAGGACGACTCAGGGGGCGGACGCCTCGATCTTCCCCGCGAAGACGCTGACCTGGTCGATGAGGCTCCGCCGCAGATGGACAACGTCCGTTCCCGCCAGGCGGGGGCCTCCATCCGGCGTGGTGAAGACCCACTGGTACCTGGCTCACTCATCAGGCATGCCCACCGCTGAGCAGCGCACCATCGTGCCGGTCCCCACTGGGTGGCGCCGGACGTCCAGCACGAACCGCTCGACCGCCGCGATTCCTTCGCTGCGGCCCAACGGCCCCCAGAAGACCACGTCCGAGGTCAGGCCTGGGAGAGCAGGGCAGTCACGTAGCTGTCGTCCGAGGCGTTGAACGCGGAGATGGACATGTCGATCGCGGAGCGTGCAGTCTCTTCCTGCATGCCCCAGTAATACCAGCCGTTTCGCGTGCGCTCGTCCCGTGAGCCGCCTTCCGATCACGGTGAATCCTCCCGGTCACAGCACTAGTCCTTCGGGTGTTGCAGCCGAAGCCAGTCGAGGAACCCGACCAGGGGCGACGTGTCCAGGGGGTCGGGGTCAAAGTGCATGATGTCGTTTCGGATCTGCCGTACTTCGTCGAGGGCCTTCACAAAGATCTTGCGATCGGCTTGCCATCCGAGCCGCTCCCACATCTCCCTGGATCCCAGGAGCGATTGGTACTCGCTGATCGTCAAGTCTGCGGCGGTCTCCGCTGGGTCACGACCTTCTCCCTGAACCGCGGCACGCAGCTCTTCTTGAGTGAAGGACCCGTCGGCGATCTTCCTGTCGATGATCTTGCGCAAACGTCGCTCGATCTCTGCGATCAGCAGGAACGGGCGCGTCAGCGTGTCGAACGTCCGGCTCAGATCGGCCGTCGTGACGACTCCGGTGAGCATGTTCTTGCGGTCGCGGACGAACACGAAGCCTGACTCGACGACCTGCGGGATGACGCTGAGCAGGTCATCCTCTGCTTGGACTTCTTTCGCAGGCACGATCGCGTCCCTGAGCGTGGCGTGAGGATTCACGAACTGGGCGCGGGCGATGGACCGCCAGCTGACCGCTCCTTCGAGGACTCTCGCGGTTCCGACAGGCAGCTGGTCAAGGTTGGATGCAAGCATCATCGAGCCGGCGGTGGCAAGGGAAGCGTCTCGACTCAGGCTGGGGATCGTCGGTGTACCGGAGGTGTTGTCCGGGTCCGCGCCTGCTGCCCATATCTTCGCGGATCCGAGGCTTCCGATCTTGATGCCGACTGGCTCGCCAGGATGGGCATCTGCTTGTGGCAGTCTCGTGATCTGCACTGATTCCCACGAGTTTTGGGCATCAAGATCGGGTGTGGTCTGCAGCCCCTCCGCTGCGAGATCAGCCACGATCCTGGGGACGATGCGGTGTCGACGTCGCTTGGCGTTCCAGAACGCGAGTAGGTCCGAGATGGGTATCTCCAGCGGATTTGGACTGCTTGCCCGCTTCTTGGCCTCCACGAGGAAGTCGTCGTAGCTCGAGCCTGCCCCGGCCCCTCCCTCCTTGGGCTCGGCCTGGTCTGCCGCTTGCTCTTCGTCGTGCGCCATTTCGTGTGCGCCCCCTCCACCGTGTGTCCTTCGGCATCGTAGGGATCGCGGTGCCGGGCTGCAGCGCCTTCGAGGTGATCAGCGACTCTGCGGCCGACGACAGTAAGGTGATCCACGTGCACCGCTCAGCCGTTCTTATCTGAGTGCGCCCGCATCCTCACCGCGGAGGCCCCCGCGCGGACGCCCAGCCATCCCGTGGCTTGGGCCGGTTCCCCGACAGGACGTCGAGGGACGGGGCCCTCCCGAGATGTGTGGCTGCCGTCCCGGAATCGGACAGCAGACCTTGCAGGTAAAGAAGTTCTCTCGGCGCGGAGTGACCCGCGTCCTGTGGCTCAAGAGCGTTACCGACACCGGCCACGTCCCTACCCGCGCCGAGCTCACGGCCGGCACCAACCTGACCGACGCGATCGCGGCGATCGACGGCTGGACGCTGTCGAATCAGGCCATCGAAACCCCCGACCTCGGCTCGACGTTCGAGTCGAAGATCCCCGGCACTGACCAGGCCGACGACTCGTCCCTCGGGTTCTACGAGGACAAGGTGTCCGACGAGATCGAGCAGCTGCTCAAGAAGGACGACACCGGCTGGGTCGTCTTCCTCCGCAAGGGCGACGTGGCGGGCTCGCGGTCCATGGACGTGTTCCCTGTGCGGATCGGTTCGCGGTCGCCGAACTATTCGACGGACAACGAGGCCGCCAAGTTCACGGTGAACTTCTCGATCACGGAGAAGCCGACGCAGGACGCCGCCGTGCCGGCCGCGGTGCCGCCGAAGGTCGAGAAGTGATGCCGGTGTCCACGGAGAGCAAGACCACTCCTGCTCCGCCGGCCAAGGCTGTTGCCCGTGATGCGCATTGGTCGAGCAAGCTGGCCCGGCTACGTGCCCGCCAGCTGCCTGAGTACACGCTGGTGATCTGTGACGACCAGGACGCGAAGCAGCACCTGGACGAGACGCTGCGAGACCTTGCCCGTTGCCGGATGGCGGACGCGGAGAACGGCCGGGCGCACAGTGACGCGACTGCGAAGGCGGAGGAGGAGGTCGAGAATGCGCAGGAGTTCTTCGACAACCTCTCGATCGAGCTGACGTTCAAGGCGCTGCCGCGGCCGATCCTGGACGGGCTGATCAAGAGGTTCCCTCCGACCGAGGCGCAGGCCGAGGACGGGGACGCATGGAACCCGGAGACGTTCCCCGCGGCCCTGGTCGCCGCCGCGCACATCGAGCGGGACGACGAGCGCAACACCGTGGAGGGCATGAGCGAAGTCGACGCGCAGGGTCTGCTCGATTCCTGGCCGGTGGCGGAGTCGAACGCACTGTTCGCGGCGGCGTGGCAGGCACAGCAGATCGTCCGTACGTCGACGGTGGAGCTGGGAAAAGGCTGATCACGGACGTACAGCTCCGCACCGAGTTGGAGCTGTGCGACCGATGGGGTATCCCGCATTCGCAGTTCCTCGGTGCAGGTGATGGCCGTTGGACGGAGCTGGACCGGGCGAAGGCCCTGTCGTTCGTGGCGTATCAGCGGACGATGTGTGATCAGTGCGGAACACGGTCGGCTGAGTGGGACGAGCAGCAGGGTGGTGACCGGTTCGCGTACGTCACCACGAGTGTGCGGTGCACCGGCTGTGAGCTGATCGCACACGAGCAGGACCAGGTGCCCGACGGTCCGGACGGATACGGGGTGCGCATCGGTCTGGTGCCGCGCGCCGCGCAGTAGCGGGTGGTTGAGGGTGGGGCTAGGAGAGGGGCGCGGGGAGTAAGGGCACCGGCAGGTGTCGTCGTACACGCTCAGTGTCCAGGCACGAGCTGATTTCTCCCATCTCCTGTCGGAGATCCGGCAGGCCTCCCGCGCCATGCGCGGCCTGGGCCGCGACACCGCCACCCTCAACCGGAACCTCACCCAGATCGGGACCGGCGCCCGCAGATCTTCCACTGGGCTGCGGGGCCTCACCCGCGACTCCGATCGTGCCCGTGCTGGGCTGCGCCGTGTCGGTGCGGACGGGCACGCGTCGATGCGGCAGCTGCGCCACGGGCTGCTCGGCGCCCGGCAAGAAGCCCACCACCTTCGCGGCCTGTTGGTCGGCGGCGGCATCGTTGCCGGGCTCGCGGAGATCGCGAAAGAGGGCAACGAGTACCAGAAAGCGATCAACAAGTGGGGCGCGGTCACCAACGCGTCCGGCCTGGAGATGGTGCAGGCCGCGGCGAAGGCCCGCGAGCTCGGTGCCGACCTCAAGATCCCCGGCACGTCTGCGGCGAAGGCCGCGGACTCGATGCTGGAGCTGGCCAAGGCCGGCCAGACCAGTACGTCGTCCATCGCGAACGCGCGGGCTGCGATGCAGCTCGCCGCGGCCGACAACCTCTCGGCTGCGGACGCCGCCCGCTATTTGGGCGACGTCATGGACCAGTTCGGGCTCAGCTCGAACAACGCAGGTCGTGCCGCCGATGTACTTGCCGCGTCGGCGAACGCCGCCTCGGGTGGCTTGCAGGACATCTACTACGCGATGTCCTACACCGGGCCGGTCGCCGCCCAGCTCGGGATCTCGATCGAGGACACCTCGGCGGCAGTGGCGATGCTGGCCCGCTCCGGCATCCTCGGCTCGAAAGCAGGAACGTCCCTGCGCGGGATGCTGACGAACCTGGCCAAGCCCACCGCGAACATGCGCAAGGGCCTAGCTGATCTGGGCATTGAAGCGTGGGACACGCAGGGGAATTTCAAGGGCCTGCGCACGGTCATCGACGGGTTCGAAAAAGCCCAGCACAAGATGAGCCAGAAGGACTTCCTTGGCTCACTTGCGAACGTCGTCGGTAAACCGGCGCTGGCGGGTGCGTCGGCGCTGGCGCATCAGGGTGTCGAGTCTTTCGACCAGATGCACACGGCGATCGCCCGTACCGGTGCGGCCGAGGAGATCGCCGCTTCGCAGACGAAGGGTCTGGCGGGTGCGGTCACGCAGCTCAAGACCCAAGCCTCGAACACCGGGCAGGTCCTTTATACGGCGGCCGCGCCGGGGTTGGAGAAGGTCACCCGGCTGCTGACGTCCGGGATGGCTGCGGCCACCCCCGGTATGGCGGCCGTCATCGACTATGTGCACGACCTGTACACGCTGGCCGGGCCGTCGATGTCCAGGGCGCTCTCGTCGGGGCTGGACGAGGTGGGTGATTCCCTCGGTGGTCTGGGCGGGCCGCTGAAGGACCTCGCTTTCGACACTGCCGCCGCCGGGGTGAACGTTCTCGTCAACGGCGGCCGCGCCCTCATCGACATCGCGGGCAACTTCGGCTCGGCTGTCTCTCCCGTCGCCGACGCGATTGGCGATGTCGCGGAAGAGGCTGATGCGGGCGGGACCGCGCTCGACATCATCGTCACCGCCCTGAACCTGGTCTCCGCGACCGCCAGCACCGTGTCGGGTGCACTGGTCCCGATCGGGCACATCGTGGGCGGCCTGGTGCGCGGCTTCGGGGCGTTGCCGGGGCCGGTGCAGACGGCGATCATCGCGATGCTCCTCGCGCGCCGTGTCGCCCCGATGATGTCGCGGCTCGGTCAGACGGTTTCTGGGCCCGTCGTGGGCGCGTATCGCTCCCTTGGGGACCAGATGCGGGTTCAGCAGCGACTCGCGGCTGGGGAGGGGCAGTCCATTGGCCGGATCGGCCAGGCCCTCGCGGTGGTGCAGACCCGCATCCCTGTGGTGGGTCAGATGGCGAGTGCGTTCCGCAATGCCTCAGGCCCGATCACGGGGGTGGCGCGTGCGATCGGGACTGGAGTCGGTGGTGCAGCCCGCGGCCTGATGGGGGCGCTGGGCGGGCCGTGGGGTGTGGCGCTTGCCGGCGCAGGTGTCGGGTTGTCGATGCTCGCCTCTCACCAGCAGCAAGCCGCTCAGGCGGCTGCCGAGCACCAGTCGCGGATCAGTAGCCTCACCCAGGCGCTGCGCGAGTCGAACGGTGCCGTGACGGACAGCGTCCGCACCGCGGCCGCGCAGTCGCTGATGGACACCAAGGTCCTTGACGGCAAGGAGCGCCTGGTCGACGTCATGTCGAGGGCGGGAGTGCCGGTCAAGGACCTCACTAACGCCTACCTCAGCCAGGACGACGGCCTCGGGAAACTCCAGAAGCGTATGGAGGACGTCGCTGCGATCAACCTGAAGCCGGTGCGCGGCGGCGGCGTCATGTACACCGATGTGGGCCAGCGTGCGCATGACGCTGCTGAGGCGCTCGGTTCCGTCAAGGGCGAGATGTCCCAGGCTGTCAAGGACGCCAGGGATCTCGCTGGCGTCAATGGTGCCGCGGGCCGGTCCGCGGCGGACGCGGTGGGCCCGTTTGGGAAGTTCTCCGACGCGATGCGCCGCCTGTCGGATACGACGGCAGACGCCGACTCCCGTGCGCGTGGCCTGCATGACGCTCTGGACATCCTCGCGGGCGGTTCAGTGAACCTCTCCGCTGCCGAGGCCCGGCTGAATCGGTCAGTGTCGGATGCAGCCGAGTCGCTGAAGGGCGGCACCGACCACGCACAGGGGTACGGCAAGTCCCTGCTCAACATGGACGGTTCGCTGTCGACGGTCACCCGCAACGGGCAGAAGCTGTACGACCTGCTGCAGGGCCTGTCGACGAACTCCGCCGATGCTGCGCTGGCCGCCTACCAGTACGCGGAGGCCAACGGGAAAACGGTTCCGGAGGCGTTGAAGGCCGCGCAGGAGCAGATGGCTACCGCCCGCGACTCGGCGATCTCCACCGCCGAGGGCTTCGGACTGTCCGCGGAGGCGGCGGCGAAGCTCGCGGACAACGCAGGCCTGGTGCCGGAGCAAGTGTCGATCCTCCTGCAGACGGCCGGCATGGACGAGTCGATGGCTGAACTGCTCGCCGTGCAACAGGCGTTGAAGACGACACCTGGCCAGAAGACGGTCACCATCTCCACGCTGTCGAACGAGGCCCGCGAGGAGCTGGAGAAGCTCGGCTTCAAGATCAAGGATCTCAAGGACCGAAGGGTCAAGGTCACGGCCCCGACCGATCTGGCGCGCACGGACCTGGACGCGCTGATCTCGAAGATCGCGCAGACCCCCGGCGGCAAACACGTCAGCGTCACCTCAGCGACGGCGGCGACGATCAGCAGCCTGGAGGCCGTCAAGCAAAAGATCGCCAGCGTCCCTGGCGGCAAAACGGTCACCATGCGCGCGCCCACCGGGGAAGCGCGCAAGCAGCTGGAAGACCTCGGTTTCAAGATCCGCGCTGTTCCGGGCAGCAAGAACGTCACGATCACTGTGCCCACCGGGACCGCTACGAGCAACGTCGCAACGATCCAGGGCGCCATCAACGGGCTGCGCGGCAAAACTATCGGCATCGGTGTCTACAAGACCGAGTACCTCAACACCGTCCGGCAGGGCGGCAATTACGGGCCCTACAAGGACGGGTACCGGCTGGGCAAGAAGGACGGTGGCATCGTCACCTACGCGGACGGTGGTGTCCGTAAGGAAAACCATGTCGCGCAGATCGCGCACGGCGGCACATGGCGGGTGTGGGCGGAGGACGAGACTCAGGGCGAGGCTTACCTCCCTTTGGCCCCCAGTAAGCGGGCCCGCTCGAAGAGCATCCTGAACGAGGTCGCACGCCGCTTCGGCGGGCAGGTCGTCTACAACGCCTCGGGTGGCCTCTCCGACTGGTCCTATCAACCTTTGGGCTCGTCCGGCCTGACGATCTCCGATGTCATCTCCAAGTCGCAGCGCCAGGGCAAGGGCGGCAAGGAACACTTCGACCTGCACCTGTTCGAGAAGAATCTGCGCCGCTCGGTGCGCACAGCCCAGGGATGGCGCAACGACCTGTCGACGGTGGCCCGCAGGGCGGGCACGGATGTCGCCAAGGCACTGGAGGAGATGGGCGAAGACGGTGTCGCGCTGACGCGGAAGATGGCTCGCGGCTCGAACCGGTACGTGCGCGACATGGCCGCCCAGCTCACCAAGCTCGCCGGCACCGCGCGGGCGACGCTGAACGACTACACGGGCCAGTTGAACAATGCCGTCAAGAACAGCAGCGCGTTCCAGAAGAATCTGACGACGCTCGCCTCGCGCGGGAGCACGGCGCTCGCGCAGCGTCTTGCCGAACAGGGCGATGAGAACGCGGAGGCGTTGGCCGCTCAGGCGGTCAAGGACCGCAAGAAGGCGCAGAAGGCCAACACGGCCGCGAAGAAGGCCGCGACGACCCTCGACGGTGACCAGCTCGCGGACCTGGTGAAGCTCGTCGGGGCGTTGTCGAAGAACAAGGGCCTCCACTCGATCGCTGAGGCGACGGGGCTGGCCGAGGACCGGATCATCGAGGTCGGAAACCTCGCAAAGAGTCACATCAGGAAAACGGGCAAGGCGGACCGGTTTCTGTCCGACCTGGTGAAGGCGAACGCAGGGAAGGCGTACGCGAACGGCGGCATCTGGGAGCCGGGCGTGTACTCCTCGCCGCTCGGGCTGATCAAGTTTGCTGAGCCGGAGACTGGCTCCGAGTCCTACATCCCGCATGCCGGTGCCAAGCGCGGCCGGGCGACGGCTGTGCTGGCTGAGACCGCGGAGCGGTTCGGGTACGGGCTTGCGCCGCGTCGTCTGGTGGACGCTCATGCGGGGCGCGGACGGGTGACGGTGGTGCAGCAGGCTCCGGCGATCGGGCAGCAGACGATCCACGTTTCCGGTTCTGCCGCGACGGCCGACGACATTGCAGCGACGGTCTCGTATCAGATGCGGCGTGCCCGACGAGGCGGTGTGCTGCGATGAGCGACCTCACTGATTTCCAGCTGGAGATCGCCGGAATCCGGCTCGGTCACGGTACGAGCGTGCCCGTCGGGCAGATCGAGGGCCTGGCCCGTCCGGCTGTGCGTGGCGAGCTGGTGGAGCAGCCGAACGCGGACGGTGCCTGGCTCGGCGCTGACTGGTATGAAGCACGCACGCTGCGCATCGACTGTGGGGTGAAGACTCCGGGCGATCCCGCTGCAGCGGCCGGTATCGTCGCCCAGCTTGAGGAAGCCGCCGACGAGCCGCGTGTGCGCACGGTGGGCGGCGCGGTGACCGCGCTGCGGATCAAGTGGCCTGGTGCTCCGGTCCGTGTCTTGTTCGGGCGGCTGCGCAAGGTGGAAGCGTCGTGGGAACAGGCAGCGTTGGGCTGGGTGCCTCTCGACCTTGAGTTCACCGCACCAGATCCGCGGTATTACGCCGACGTCGAGCAGTCGGTGGGGCTGCGGCTGGGCTGGCTTTCCGGTGGCGGCTTCACCGCGCCCGTGCAGGCCCCGATCCGGGTGAGCGATGGGGACCAGTCAGGGCAGAACCGGCCGGGCTGGGTGACCAACAACGGCACCATCGACGCCTACCCAGTGCTGACGGTGCACGGTCCGTGCGCGAACCCGGTGATCACTCATGTGGAGACGGGCCGGCGCATCGACCTGGGGATCACCGTGCCGGTGGGCGAGTACGTGACCGTCGACACCCGGCCCGGGCGCCGCACGGTGACGCGGCAGGGCGACGGCACCGTCGCGACCACCTCGCCTCTGGGCAGCTTCAAGCTGCCGAAGGGCCGTTCCGAAGTGCGCTGGACCGCTTCCGATCCCACTGCGTCCGCCCGCCTGACGGTGGCGTGGCGTGACGCGTTCAAGACTCTCGTGAACCCGAAGGAGAACCTCGTTCGATGACGCTCCCCCAGGCCCCGCTGCTGGTGAACGGCGCCACCCACAGTGCTCAAACGTTCCGGCAGATGATCAAGGATCTGTCGCACGGCTCGGAGGGTGTGACCGAGGCCGCCGACCTCAAGGTGGCGCCGCTGCCGGTGCCTGGCGGTGGCGTGCAGATCGCGGACGGATCCGCAGTGATCCGCGGGAAGGCGTCGGCGTGGCAGGGCTCCTACACGGCGTACAACATCGGCGCCGCCACGGTGGATATCGCGCCGACGGGGGCTGCGCCGCGTTCGGATCTGATCGTTCTGCGGGTGCAGGACCCGGAGTTCGAGGGAGGGCTCGATCCGGCGAAAGACGCGGTCAACTTCTTCGACGTGATCCCCAACGTGTCCTCCACTGCCTCTGGGGTGCCTAAGGGGGTGACGGGGGTGCCGCTGGCCCGCGTCGATCTGCCCACGAGCACGGGGACGGTCACGGCGGGGATGATCCGTGATCTGCGGCGGGTGGCGAACCCGCGCAGGGAGCGGACGCTCTACACGGCGTACCCGACGAAGATGAGCAAGGCATGGAAGGACGACGACACGTGGCATGACTGGCCACCCGAGGCGCGCTGGCAGATACCGGTGCCGGCGTGGGCGACGAAGGTGATCGTCACCATCACGGTCGCGGGTCTGCGGATGGACTTCGACTCGCTGTACGGGAAGCTCCAGCTCGTGTTCGGCACGGTTCACGGCCAGGACACGGTCGTGGACGACAACCAAGGCAAGGTCGTGCGCCGGCAGACGATAGTGGCCGCCGACACTCTCACGCTGCCCGCCTCCTACCGGGGCACCAGCCGGGTGCTGTACATGCAGGCGAAGATGGCGAAGGACTGGAAGGGCGACCTGAGTGTCGACGGCGGCACGTCGATCATCGCCGATGTCGAGTTCACCGAGGGCCCGGTGTAGCTGGCGGTGGCGTACAGGTATTTGACGCAGCACGCTCTGACCGGGGAGTGGCTGTCGCACGATCTCCCCCTGCGAGGCGTGGAGTTCGGCCCTGATTTGAACGGGCCCGGCCATCTGCGGGGAGCTCTGTCTCCTCGCCTTGCGTGGTCGCATCCGGGGCTGACGGACCCGGGCAACACGCTGCTGTACGCCGAGGCGGGCGGGCGGATCCGGTGGGGCGGCATCATCTGGCAGACCGAGCCCGACGGCGGCACGATGCAGGTCGAGGCCGCGGGTTGGTCCTCCTACCTTCAGTACCGGCATGACCTGGACGGTGAGCTCGGCGGGCGGGGGCCGTACGTGAACACCGACCCGTGCCGGGTGATGCGCGACATCGTCACCTACGCGCAGTCCATCCCGGACGGCAGCCTCGGTGTCACTGTGGACGACACGACGTCGACGGCCAAGGTGGGCAGCCCGGCAGAGCCGTGGCATTCACGCTGGTGGGAGACACCGGTGCTCGGCGACCTCTTCGACGATCTGATCAAGGCTCCTGATGCGCCGGACTACACGTGCGCCACCTGGTGGGGGAAGGACCGGCGTCCGGTGCGGCGCATCCGGGTCGGCTACCCGCGTCTGGGTGCGCGCCGCAGCGACATCGCGTTCTCCTCGGACACCAACATTGTCGGCCATACGCCGGTCACCTACAGCGCGGACGAGTACGCGCAGGTCGTGATCGCCACCGGGTCGGGTGAGGGGCGCTCGCAGCAGCGGGCCGTCGACGCGGTGCGCAACAAGAGGCTGCGCCTGGAGCACGTGCTGGAACTGCCGGAGGTGCGCGGCCGTGACGCGCTCGCGCAGCGGGCCAGGCGGGAGCGGGCCTGGCGGCAGAGCCTGGGACACGTGGAGGAGATCACCGTCCGCAACCATCCCGCGGCGCCGATCGGATCGTGGCAGGTGGGTGACGACGTGCAGGTGTCGGTGCGCGACGAGTGGGCGAACTGGTCGGGCTGGTGCCGCATCACCGGCTTCACGATCCGCCCTGACACCGACTCCGGCGAGACCGCCCAGCTTCAGCTCGAACCGGCTGGCGCCCACCAGTACGCCACCGCCGCCTGAACCCGAAGGAACCTTGTGCGTAACGACATCGGCGCCCGCCTGGCCCGCCTGGAAAAGCTCGTGCAGACCATGATCCGCTCCCCCAAGCTGGTCAACGCCAGTCTTGAGGACGGGGCGCTGGACGTGTACGACGAGAACGGCTCACTGAGGGCTGTCATCGGACGGCAGCCCGACGGGACGAGCGGGTTCACCGCGGTCAACGGGCCCAGACCACCCGCCCCTTCACCTCCGCAGGCAGAGCCGGTTCTCGGCGGTGTGCGCATCACCTGGGATGGCGGTTTCGCCAGCGGCCAGCCCGCCCCGTTGGATCTGGCGCGCGTGCAGGTGCACGTCCTGAAGTCACCGGAGGTGGAGCCGGACGTGCAGTGGCCCACCACCACGATCGAGGCAGCGTCTGGAGCCTCGGTGACGGTCGCAGTGAACCACTACGGGTCCGTGTGGGTGCGGCTGACCGCAGTGAACAGCTCCGGCACACCAAGCGCACCCTCCTCGGCTGTGCAGGCCACGGCCCGCCGTGCCGCGTCTGATGACCTCGGCAATGGTGCCGTGCAGCGTGAAAACGTGGCGATGGGGGCGATCACTGCCGACCTGCTGCACGTGGACGCGATCAACGGAAAGATCATCACGGGTGCCACAGTGCAGACCGCCGCCGATGGGCCACGTGTAGTTCTCAACAATGCGCGACTGCGGGCGATCGGCACGAACGGGTCCGCGATCGGTATGGAGCCCAACGACGTCTACCCGTACATCTACTGGTCGTCCGTCGACGGTGCGAATCAGGCGTTCATCAACGTCAGCGGCCGCAGCGCCTCGGATGCGAACATCGGCATCAACTCCGGCACCTTCACTGACCCTGATGACAACGACACCTATCGGTGGCGGACGTTCTTCGGCAACGACTTCTTCGCTGCGGAGCGCATCACCGCCAAGGGAGCCAAACCGGTCGGCGGGCGCCTCTACCTCAACAAGAACGTCGCTCGGCTGGGGTCAGGTGAGGGCGGCGGCAGCTTGTCCCTGAGGCAGGGCACCGCCGCGCTGTTCGCGTCATCGATCCGGGCGGCCGGCGTGCTGCGGGCGGACAACGTCTCCATGGGTACAGTCACCATCAACCCGGTCGCCAACAAACCCACATCCATCACCTTGAGCGGCGGAAACGTCAAGGGAGAACACTTCCGAGCCTTCGTCACCCCCGTCACCTCTGTGCCCGGCAAGGCTGTGACGGGAGTCGGTGTGACGGCTGTGTCTTCGAGCGGTCTGACGATCTGGGTGAACCGCACCAACACCACGGAGACGCTCGTGCACTGGATGATCATCGGAGAGGACTGAAACACCCATGGACGACCCGACTTCGATCACCATGACCGTCACATGCCACACGCCAGAATGCCCTGTGAAGGGGCGGCCGTTCACGGCGACCTTCTACGCGAACGCGGAGCCGCCCACCTACCGGGGGATCTGCATGCGATGCGATGGGGCTCTTACCGATCTCGTACCCGTTCACGCCTCCCCGATGTAGAGCCTGCCAGTCCACGCGGGCTCATTACGGGCCCGACCCGGGGCTGGGATGGCGTCGCGGCAGCAGGCGCATCCTTCGCAGCCAGCGCCATCGCGTCCCTCCCCGGAGGTCCGCGTAACGGGTGGTCGCCTCAGGGTGCAAGGTTCGAACCCACAGCGGTCTGCCCACGATGATCCGTTCAGCGCCAGCAAGCGGGTTCCCCTCATGGAAGCGCCACCGACCGGCCTCCAGGACGACGTCGGTGTAGACCTCCGCGAGCACGGTGCAGTCGCCGTTGTGACCGACGGTGTAACCGCGGGTCTCGGGGCGACCCGCGTGCTCTTCGCCGGCACCCGTCACCCCTTGGTGCAAGGCGATCTTCAATGCCTCGACAGCAAGGGCTTCCGCATCGTCTTCGGTCGGAGGCCCGTCTCCGTCGCCAGCACGGAGCAACTTGTCGACCGCGGGCGCCTCGGAGGAGATCCAGCCGCCTTCGAAATCGTCCCAGGGGCCGAAGCCGCTTACGTTGTCCTGGCTCCCGAACAAACACACGTCGATTCGTTGGCCTGCGGGGCTGCGCGTCTGGAGGTGCAACAGGGCACCTGGGTTCTTCGCGTAAATGCCCTCAAACTGAGCGAACGAGACCCGCCCGGTGGCCTGGATGAATGCGGCGGGCGGCGGCGTGGTGAAGTCTTCGATCACTGATTTGCCCAGTGCTCGCCGCACTCGTCGCGCCTCCTCCACCCGGTTGCGGGTGAGGCGCTCCCGGCCCACGAGGCCCGCCTGGAAACCCCCGGCGCCGATGCCTACCGTCCAGCGCGCACGGCCCGTCAACTCGACGCCGTTGTCTTCCGCGAGCCTCTGGATGGCTCGGTCCGACCAGTACAAAAAGCTTCCGACCACAGGGCCTGCCCTTCCTCCATTGGGGGGACTGGGCACCACTCTGGCGGATCTACGGATGCCCGGGGCTACAAGCGGGAAAAGGCTCGCCGTTGTTCCGACGACGGCGCCTCGCGCTCTACGTCCATAGACGCAAGCCGTAGCGGCCCGGTTTTCACCAAATGCCGTCGCCGAGCGTGGCGTTCGGCATACCCTCAACTCGTGCATACGCACAGCTCCTCCTGACTCATCTCACATCCCGGGCAACCGGGCTCGGGACGACTCACAGGAGGTTCTGGATGGGTAAGTACAGGGAGTGGCTTCGGCGGCTCGGCCGCCGCGAACTGGCGCTGATCGTCATCGGTGCGGTCGTGTCCGCGTTCGTGTCCGCGGTGGCAACCAGGCTCGTTGAGGCCATGCCGTAGAAGCCGACCCCGATGTTTCAGCCATCGGGGTCGGCGGCTCTGCGGCCGCTCCCACAGGGCGCCCCTGTCCTGCATCCTGCGTGGTGCGGGCGGGGGCGCTCTGCTGTGTGAAGGACGAGTGCGGGCTTGTTGGCGGTCAAGCTCGCTGCGACATCCCATCTGGCCAAGTTCTCAGAAGGTTATGTCTAAGTTCTCATCTCTTGGCGGGTACTCCCGAGCCTAGTTGATTGCGGTAACCCGCAGCAGCGGAACGGCAAGCTTCACGTGTCACATCCCAACTTCGATACATCAGATTTGCTGTAAGGCTCTGACTGGCTCTCGCATCAGGATACGTCTCTACTCAACCCTTATCGTTGAAGCTTAGATCATCATTCTGACCCTTCTTCGTTGCCATTGAGCGTCTCTTTCCAGCTCTTCATCGCAGGTCACAACGGCGGCCCAGCCGACGTCACATGGCGGTGCGGCCGTCTGCCGTACGCCATCGAGCTGACGGGAATGAGCAGGTCAGGGGCCCTCCTCCTTCGCCAACGTACGATCACGGTAGGGCTCGGGGCTGCTCAGGAGTGATCGCGGTGTCCATGCCTCCCAGCGCCGAGCCGACGCTCTGGGAGCTGCACCGTGCCGTTTCCCAGCTACGAGAGGACCTTCGCGGGGACCTCGCTCGGCTGGCTGCCCGCCTTGATCACGTCGTGACCGAGGACGTGTACCGGGCGGATCAACGCGGCGTAGAGCAGCGGATCACTTATCTTGAGACGGGTTTTGGCGCCCTACGGGCCGAGGTGGATCAGAGCCTGGAGCGCACGGAGCAGCAGCGCCGCGAGGATCAGACGCAGGCGATGGCGACGCGTCGGCTGGTGTTCAGCTCGTTCGTCTCGCCGGTGCTGTTGATGGCCCTCCAGTTGTGGCTCGCCTCACGAGGCACAGCCCCATAGGGGCCCGCGGGACAGGGGGTTAAGTTGGGGCGCGGGGAGAACAGTGAGCGCCGAACGTGGCGACACCTATCAGTGCCCACCGACTCGTTGCTGTGCTGCGCGCCGAAGGCGTGCACGTGGTGGAGCGGCCGGGGTGGAGAACCCACAACAGGAACCACAAGGGGCCGTTCGGGCCGGTGAACGGTGTGGTAATCCACCACACCGTGACCTCCGGCACCAGCAACACCGTCAGCATCGTCGAGCGCGGCTACGCGGGCCTGCCAGGCCCGCTGTGCCACGGCATGATCGCGAAGGACGGCACCGTGTACCTCGTCGGACACGGCCGCACCAACCACGCCGGCCGCGGTGATGGTGATGTGCTGCGGGCGGTCATCGCCGAGCGCGGGCGTCCCGCTGCGAACGAAGCGGACACCGACGGCAACACGCACTTCTACGGCTTCGAGTGCGAGAACCGCGGCGATGGCACGGACCCATGGCCGAAGGCGCAGCTTGAAGCGATCGAACGAGCGGCGGCGGCACTGTGCCGCGCGCACGGCTGGAGCCCGGCGAGCGTGATCGGCCACAAGGAGTGGCAGCCGGGGAAGGTCGATCCCAAGGGCTTCACCATGGAATGGCTGCGGGCACGCGTGTCTGCCCGGCTGAAGTCCAAGCCCTCTGGTGGAAGTTCGGGCGGCGCTTCGGCGGGGGCTTCGTCGATGTATGTGGTTAAGAACGGCGACACGCTGTCCGGGATCGGCAAGAAGCTCGGCATCCGTTGGGAGCTTCTGGCCCAGGCCAACAAGATCAAGAAGCCGTTCGTGATCACACCCGGGCAGAAGCTCACCGTTCCAAGGAAGGCGGGCAGCGGCACCTATACGCCGTCTCCGTTTCCGAGCGGTCTTGCTCCGGGTCGTTCGTCACCGTCTGCGAAGGGTCTTCAGCAAGCTCTGAAGGACACCGGCTGGCTGGACCGCTCGGTGCCGCCCTCCGACAACTACGGCCCGCAGACTCAGAAGGCCGTGGCCGGGTTCAACCGCAAGCACAACCTGTTCACCACTGGCCGCCCCAACGATCCGGCAATCGGTCGCCGCGGCTGGAACCTCCTGCACCAACTCGCCTACGGAAATTGAGAACTTGAGCACCTTCGTCGCCGACCACAGTGCCCGCCTGTATGCCATTGCCGCAGCGGCGCTCTCCTTGATCGCGTACTACGTCGACGGGCTCCCGACGGGACTCATCCTCGCCTTGGCCGCGGCGATCCTCGGCACGGGCGAAGCGGTGCAGCGCAGCGAGGACCGCAAGACCCACCACGCTCTGCTGCGCGAGCCTCCGCACGTCCCCAAGGGCTGAAGCGCGAGCACCTCCATGTTGGCCCTGCGGCTTGGGGGTAGCGGTATCCGTGCTCTGGGCGCCAGCGATTGTCAGTACTGCAGGACGGTGTCCTACGATTCACGCATGGCCCAGAAAGTAGTCACAACATATGTGGATGACTTGACCGGCGAGGAATCGTCGGAAATCGCCACGCACAGCGTTCTTATCGACGGAGCCGGGGTCGAGATCGACCTCACGGATGAGAACTACGAGAAGCTCCTTGAGATCTTGAATCCGTATCTCCATGCTGACGGCGCTCGCAGGATTCGCGGGGGTGCGAAAGCGAAGGGGAAGCCCAAGGATGCGGGCAGCAAGACTGACTCGTCGGCGATCCGGGCGTGGGCCAAGGAGAACGGCTTCGAAGTCAGCAATCGTGGTCGCGTGCCTGCCGCTGTCCGTGAGGCGTTCGAGACGGCTCGTTGAGGCTCGTCGAAGGGAAGGTGGCCCCCGCTGTCCGCGGGGGCCACTTCGCGTTCCGCTGGATCGTGGCGGTGATATCACCGGTGAAATGGCAGATCGTCATCCGTGCTGTCAGGTTGGGGACCCGATATCCAGTCAGTTGCGGAGACCGTTCAGCCTAAAGCCAGGGCAGCGGCCTCCCAGAGGAGGTCCGATGACGCCGCGCCTCACCCTTCGCAAGTTGCCCTTCTCGTTCAAAGTTGCTGCCGACTCCGAGGCTGTGGGGCCAGCACGTAAATTTGTGCGTGAGGCAGTGGAGGGGCTGGGCCTGGGGCCACAGGCCCCATCTTTCGATGATCTTGAGCTGCTTGTCACGGAGTTGATCACCAACGCGGTGGTTCACACGAATGCTCCCTGCGTGATCTGCCTCCGGTGGACTGGCCGCCGTATCCGCATTGAGGTGACCGACACCGACACGACGAATGTAGAGGCCAAGCAGCCCTCATCGAGTGACGAGCACGGTCGCGGCTTGCTTCTCGTTGGACTCTTGTCTGCGGCGTGGGGCAGCTGCCCGGAGCCAGCAGGGAAGACCACATGGTGTGAGCTACCCCCGGCGGCTGAGGAGTCAGCGTCGGCCGCCACGTGGCCCGAGTCCCGGAAGGTTCAAGCTAACGCGGAACAACCGCATGCTGCCTGACGGCACCTCGGCCGGAATACACAGCCGACATCCCACGCGGTCTCGACCTCGGGTGCCGGTTCCACCCCTGTGACAGCTATTCTGCTATGCCCCCCGGATGGTGGACCAGCAGGAAGGAGGCCGTCGTGGCGAAGCCGCTGATCGTGGGCCGCAAGGAGTTCGCGAAGATCTACAACGTTGCGCCGACGGCGGTCAGCGACCGGTGGATCCCGGACGGGATCCTCTCCTATGAGGATGCCGTGATCGTCTCGGGTAAGCCGTTCTGGCCCGGTGGCCTGGCGGTGGAGTTCGCGCTGCCGCCGGGCAGTCGCGGCCGGCAGCTGGATGAGGAGCTGCTCGCCGAGCTGGAGAAGGAGCAGCAGGCGACGGTCCGCCCGAAGAAGAAGGGCGAACTGCCCCCGCTGGTGGGGCTGCAGGAGTACGCGGCGCTGTTCGGTGTCAGTAAGTATGTGGCATCGAACACGCGCAACCGGGGCGGCGGGATGCTGCCAGCCGAGGACTACCTCCTGTCCGGCTCCCCCCTGTGGCTGTTGTCGACGGTGCTCGAGGGTGCGGAGCACACGGTGGCGCAGAGCCGTGGTGGTGTGTGGCAGTTTCAGGAGGATGTCGCTGCTGCTTTGCGGGAGGGACGGTATGACGGGCCAGGGTCGGGGATCTCAAAGCGAGGCAAGGCCGCCGTAGACGGGGCCTGACGTCGTCGCGACCGCCGGGCCATATCTTGGGGCGGTTCGGCGGGTTGCCCTCCGCCCGATACATAGTAGAATTAACCTCATCCACTGAGGGTGCGTGCAGGCGCCGTGTCGACCGCATGCAAAATAGGCTGCGATACATCAGTTCAGGGAGGGGCAAGTCATGACAGTGCAGCTAGAGCTACCCATCGCGACCATCCGACAGCCGGAGAACCCGGGCAGCAACCTGACGATCCAGGAACGGTTCGAAGCGTTTAACGAGCTCAATCCCTGGATTCTCCGACACCTGGAGAACCTCACCGCCGACTGCATGGAGCGCGGGCTCACGCGCATCGGCATCGGGATGCTGTTCGAGGTTCTGCGCTGGCAGTACGGCATCGCCACCCGCGGGGAACCATGGAAGCTCAACAACGACTTCCGGTCCCGGTATGCCCGGTGCCTCATCGCCATGCACCCGGAGTGGTCCAACCTGTTCGAAACAAGGAAGATTCACACAGCCTAGAAATAGGCCAGTGTACATCTTCCGCCGTAGCTCTTGGAGATGTTCCGTGTCCAGCATGACCGTGCCACCCCTCCGCACCCGTAAGCCCACCGGCGTCATCCCCTGGCCGATCGTCCTGATCGAGGGCGAGGAGAAGGCCGGGAAGAGCTGGCTCGCAGCCCAGTTCACCGGCTCCGACAAAACCGGCCAGGCGTACTGGCTTGAGCTAGGCGAAGACACAGCCGATGAGTACGCGAATGTGCCGGGCTCTGACTACCTGCTGATCGAGCACAACGGCAGCTACCGCGACATCCTCGGCCAGATCGAAGCGGTGCACGCGGAGGCCAAGCGTGCAGCCGCCGCGAAGGAGAAGCCTGTCGTCCTGGTCATCGACTCGGGTTCGATGCTGTGGCGGATGCTCGTGAACTGGACCAACGAGCGGGCCCGCCGCACTCCGAAGAACCAGACCAAGCTGCGCAAGGACCCGGATGCCGAGATCAAGCCCGCCATGAACTTGTGGAATGACGCGGCCGAGCGGTGGCAGCGGGTCATGTACCTCGTGCGCACCATGCCCGGCATCGTCATCCTGCTGGCGCGCGGGAAAGAGGTCGCGGTCGTCGACGGCAAGGGTGAGCCGATCTCCGGCACGAAGGACTGGCGGGTGGAGGCGCACAAGTCGCTCGCCTTCGACGCGACGGTATGGGTGCGGCTGCGCCGCGAGGAGCCTGCGCAGATAGTCGGCGCCCGCTCCCTCAAGTTCGAGGTTCCGCGCAATGGGACACCGAAGACGGTGCCGGACTTCTCCGTCGAGAAGCTGGTGTTCGGCCTCATGGGCTGCTCGATCCACAACCAGCCCAAGGCTGTCCCTGAACTGGCCGGGGATCTGGCCCAGCGGTGGCTTCCGAAGGTCGACAAGGCCGCGGAACAGGGCGTGGACGACCTCAAGAAGCTGTGGCGCCAAGTCGAGGCGGACGAGGACCTGAGTCGCGATGAGGTGCTTGTGGTGCGGGCCGCCATCGAGCGCAAGGCGGCCGAGGTGAAGAACCCGAAGAAGTTCAGCGACCCCACCAGCGACGACGTTGCGCGCCTCAAGGCCGCTGCGGCTGAGCAGCAGGACCAGGACACCGAGGGCGCCTTCGACGAGCAGCCGTCCGACGAGCTCGCTGCCTGACCTTCCGCCCGCTTCCCGCTGGGGCCCGGCTGTGACGGGCCGGGCCCCGGCATGCCGCTTGGAGACTTTGTGACCGCCAGCACGATCAGTGCACCCACATCCCTGTCGATCTGGGATGCCGCCCATGCCGCTGACGCACGCCGCCCGCGATCCGTCCAGACCCAGCTCGGCGCATCGGACACGATCTGCTCGCGCAGAGCCGGATACATCCTGGCCGGCGCCGAGCGCACGAACGCCGGGGACAAGCGTGCCGCGATCCTCGGCACTTACATCCACAAGGGACTTCTTGAGGATGCCCGTCGCGAGTACGGCTGGCTCGTTGAGCGCACCGTCGTCGATGCCACGCTGCGCGGGCACATCGACGTCGTACAACTCGATGCCGCCACCGCGGCGAAGCTGCCCAAGCGTCACCGGCCGGTCAGAGCGGCCGAGGTCGTGACGGTTGAGGACGTGAAGACGAAGTCGAGCCGCGTCTGGGACCGTGTCGTGCGGTTCGGGCCGACGGCTGCGGAGATGCGGCAGGTCCTGTTGTACGCGGACCTGTTGCGCACGGCCGGGTTCGCGGATGTGCGCGGCCAGCGGTACCTGCACCGCCTCGGGCCGATCGACGTCAAGCGCATCCGGTTTCGCTTCGTGTGCCGGGATACGGGCGAGGAGCACATCCAGGAGTTCGACTTCGACGAGTGGCTGGCTGTGGAGGCTCGTTGGTGGGTGGACCGCGTCCTGGAGGCAGGCTCCCCGGACGATCTGCGGCGCGACCATGACGGCCCCGGCTTGTCCGTGATCTGCGACAACTGTCCGTTCGTTGAGGCCTGCTGGCCGGGCGTGGCGCCGGGCCAGCCTGCGCAGACGGTCCTCGTCCACGATGACGAGGACCGGGCCAAGGCGCTCGCCGCCTACGTGCGGGCACACGAGCGGTACCGGGAGGGCAAGCGGGTCAAGGAGAAGGCCCGGGCGATGCTCGACAACTCGCCGGAAGGTAACTACGGGGACAACCACCTGGGTTGGGGCGGCGGCAACGACAAGGAAGAGACCGACGTCGCCGCGATGGTCGAGCAGTTCGAGGACGCCGACCTGGTGGTGCCGATGATCCCGGATACGGACGCCATGGTGTCCGTGCTGCGCCGCGCCGGCATGGTCGTGCCCCGGCGCAAGGCGGCCGGTCAGAAGACCGCCCGCACCATCAAGGTCAGTCGCGCCCGTAAGACCGCCTGACGGCCTCTGTGGCGGCCCCGCACGGACGGTGTGGGGTTCGCCCTCTCTCTTGATCTTTTTGAAGCTCTACTGCCCTGGAGGCATGCTCCGTGTCGATTCTGCGCCGCCATCTCAGCACCAGGTTCACGGTGGTGCCGACGGCTGCTCTCGAGGATGCCCGGTTGTCGTTTCGGGCCCGGGGCGTGCTCGCGTTCCTGATCTCGAAGCCGGACGCCTGGAAGGTGCGCGCCGAGTCGATCGCGAGCGCGGGCAGGGAGGGCAAGGAGGCGATCAAGACGGCGCTGCGTGAGCTGAAGGACTTGGGTTACTACCGCGTGGTGACCGAGCGGATGGCGGACGGGACGCTGAGCCGGATCACGGAGGTGTACGACACGGCGCAGGAGTGGGCGGCCGAGGAGTACCACGAGCTGGAGGCGCGACGCATGGCCCGCAAGCTCAAGAAGCGGCTGGAGGAGGGCGACGAGGCGGCCGGGCAAGATTTCTGCGCGGCGGAACAGCCCGTCGGTGACGGGCAGCCGGTCGGCGGAACCGAAGACGGGTTTTCGGGCGCCGGTTTTCCGGACGCCGGTTCACCGGACGCCGGATCATCGGGCGTTCTAGTTAGTAACCAGAGCCAATACCCAGAGGAGAAGAACCCCCCTACCCCCACAGCTGGCGCTGCGAGGGAGCCGGATGACGCTCCGCTCGAAGAAGCTGCGGCCCCTTCGTGCCCGTCGCATACGGATGAGCCGGGCCGTTCCTGCCGCGGCTGCGGTACGAGTCCGAGGCAGCATCGGGTGCGGCAGGAACGGGCAGAGAAGGAGCAGTTCAAGGTCCGTGAGCGGGAGGCGAACGAGCGGGTGCTGGCGCAGGTGCGGCGTAAGCCGGGGTCGGGGTCGGACGGGTTGTCGGAGGTGGCACGTCAGCAGCTTGCTGCCATGCGGGGTGGGAGGCGGGAGGACGCGGCCGGTGGCGGGGAGGTAAAGTCACTCCCAGAAATAGGCTGATGTATAACTGTGTGGCAGTTCACGCCCGGGTGATTTGCCACCCCCTCTACGCATAGTAGAATTAACTATACGAGCAGGAGGGACCCGCTCATCACCTCTGGAGGCAAGCATGATGTACGGCTCGATCTGCCGCGGGACCGCCCACATGCCCGACGATCAACTCAAGGACGCATTCGCCAGGGCGAGGACGTTCCAGGTGACCTCCCGAGGTGAAGAGGTGCGAGTGATCGCTTACCACGACGAGAGCTCCATTGAGGCGCAGCGCCGGCCGGGAGGTAAGGGCTGGGAGGCGCTGGCGCTCACTCAGCAGCCCAAGGGTGACCTGCCGTTGACAGGGGTGCTGTTCATGGACATTCCACAGAGCGCGTGGGGCCCGCTGGATCTGGCAGTCAGTGCACTGCAGAACGAATTTGGCGACCACTTCACCAAGCGCGCAACGCTGAAGTGCATGTAACTGCCGGAGCGTGCACTGGCCGAAAATAGGCCAGTGCACAACTCTCTTGGGGATTGGATAGACATGCTTGATGTGACTGCCGAGGTGGCCGGCATCCGCGCCGCCTACGGACGGGACGAACACCGCGCCCTCGCCGTGTACAGCGACGTGCACGTTGCTCTCGAAGACGCCGGACTGCACCCGTACGTGGAGACCCGCGGCGGCGTGGCGATCTGCGCCTACGCCCATGACGGCACGCTGTTCGTCGTCGCCTGCGAAGACGCCCTCCCCTTCAACCGCTGGGCTCCGGGGGCACTCGCAGGCTGGCATCTGAGCCACGTCCCCGAGGACGGGCCGGCGCCCGCTTGGCGGTGCGTGATCTACGACAGCTTGCCCCCGCACCCGTGCCCTCACGAGGTCGGCGACCTGCGCCTGGAGCCCCTCATCGAGGCCGCGACAGCACACCTCGCCGCCTGCTCGCACCGCAACACTGGCGCCGGGGGCAGGGCGTGAACCTCACCGACGACGACCTCCAGATGGCCGTGCGCGACTTCTTCACCCCGGCGCCGCTCCTGGAGTTCATCGACCTGCCGGACCTTCACGCTCGCATCCAGTGGGGTGAGAAGCAGTTCGACGAAGGTGAGCGCAGACACAGCGTCCGGCGCCTCGAGGGAGAACCGGATGCCGGATGCCTGACTCACTGGTCGGCCACGCCCGGCGGGTTTCGCTACGAAGTCGATGCTCGTGGCGGTGCCCGGTCCGGATCCGTGTACTGGCATGAGGCGCACCGGATGGTGAACTCCCGCCTGACCCCGGTCCGTTACGGGGCGCTGCGCGCGGCCGTCGAGGCCGTGACAGCGCACGATGCCGCATATGTTCCGGGCCCGGTCCCCTACCGCACGCCCGAGTTGTGGTCGTCGCTCTTCTACCGGCCGTGGGCCCGCCGCGCCAGCGGCCTGGAGCTGAGGGCCTCGGCCGCTCTGGATGCCATCTGCCCGCCCGCCAAGGCGCAGCCCGCCCTGTTCTGATTCCACGCGACAACGAGAAAGCCCTCCGTGATCACCTCCACTTCTTCCACAGCCTGGACCACCGCCGCGCCGTGCGCCGGCCTTGACGGGTACGTGCCCAGCGAGCAACTGGTGCGCAGTAAACCCAGCGACGTTATGAAGGCGTGCGGGCCACTCATGGAAGGCTGCGCGGAGCTGTGTCCGTTCGTGCTGCAGTGCTACGAGCTCGTGCGGCCGGAGGCCAACCGGTTCGACGGGGTATGCGCGGCGCGCACGTGGGTCAACGGGAAGCCTGTCGCTGTTGCCGCGGGCGCACCTGTGCTGTCGAAGCTCGTATCGCAGGCGGGTACCTGCGGGACGAGCAGCGGGGTGAAGGCTCACGAGCGGCTCGGGGAGCCGTTGTGCGGGAAGTGCCGGGTGACGTCACAGCGGGCCGAGGTGCGAAATGCCGGCGCGGCAAGCATCCGCAAGCGGGCCACGCGCGGCCGTCGCGAAGCGCGCGTGGCGTCGTAGAGCAGCGCGTGACAGGACAGCGGTCGGGGCTCTGACCTGCATAGACGCAATTGACACCCCATCTAGACATAGTAGAATTAACCTTAGTTGGGAAGGGAGAACACACCCAACTGCCGCTTGAACCACAACGTAAGGAAGCACCCCTCATGCACACGATGACGCCGGACCCGCTCGCCGTTCTGCAGGTCGCTACCGAGCACAACATCACCGAGGAGCAGGCCGCGACCGCCATCAACTGGGCCGCGCACATGACCGTGCACGCCTGGGAGGCCTACGCGGACACGGCAGGCCTGGTGACGCGGAGCGGCGACGCGATGGAGGCCTGGTTCCGCACGCTCGGCCCGGGCGCGCAGAGCTCCGTCCTCGAGGACGCGGTCGCCGCGGTGGTCGGTGCCGACAGCGTGCTCTCCGAGATTTACCGCAAGCAGGGCGGCCAGCAGCCTGCCCGCGTACGGGTCTTGCGCACCAACCGGCCTCGCGTGCGCATCCACTGACACTCCGCGACTACGGCCCGCCTCATACCGGGGCGGGCCGCGCCATGCCGTCATCTCAACTCACGGGAAGGACCCGCCTCATGGGCGCCCTCGACTTCTACACCACCGCCACCGGCACCGACCTGCAGAGAGCCTTCAACGCCGCCCGCGATCACGCCGAGTGGGAGTACGGGACCTCCGGCTTCACCGGCACCGTCGCCGAGAAGGACGAGGTGACGCTGCTCGACGAGCCGAAGCGCAGCGAGCAGGAAGCCGTGGTTCGCGCGAAGGAACTACTCAACGGCGAGGATCCGCGGGTCAGCACCAAGTACGGGCCCGCCGGCGCACTACCGATCACCACCGACGACGGCGCGGACGGCTGGCTGCTCTTCGGCGTGGCCTCGCACTGACACCCGCCGCGGGGCTGCGCCGCAGCGCGGCCCCGGACAGCAGTGCCGTCCACCTCCGGATCCCCGAAAGACGATGACCACCGTGCTCGACACGCACCTGCCGCTTGCGGCGGCCGCCGAGATCATCAGCAGCCTCGGCCTCAACAGCGCCCAGACCCGCCGGGCCAATCGCACGATGCAGCGCATCGTCTACCGCGCCTGGACCCGTCGCAGCCGGGCCAAACAGGCCGTGACGTTCGAGGAGTTCGCCGATGCGGTTCCTGAATGCCACTGGTCGTTGATGTTCGAGGTCTGCGGGCTGGTCCTGCTCGGCCGCGACACCGAAGCCTGCGCGCTGATCACAGCCGCCCGTCACCTTGAGGCCTCACACACCGTACGGGGAGCGTCGTGATCCTCACGCCGCGGGAGATGGGCCGAATCGGACTAAGCCACCACTACCCCGACGAGTTCTACAACGCCTCAGCGACCCGGAAGGCCCGTCGCGCCTTCCGGCACCGCGACAAGCGCCGCACTCGCACAGAGATCAAGGCATTTCTCGCAGACAGCAGCGCGGAAACGGAGCATCAATGACCACGCATCCCTTACCGATCGGCACACGGGTCTCGCACATCAACCAGCAATGGGCCCACAGCCTGCCGGATGGCACCGCCACGATCGTCGACCGCAAAGGCCCCTGGCCGGACGGCGCGTGGGAGTACCAGGTCCTTGCGGCCCGCGACTTCTCGCGCTGCCCCGGCCCCGGCAATCCCGAATCCCGCACCACGTGGTGGCCGTCCTGGGCCGCCACACCATCAACGACGAAAGAGATATCCGTGAACGACAACAACCTCAGCAGCGAGACCGAGGGCGCCGAGCAGGAAATCGTCTCGCTCCACCGGCTCCTCGCCCGGGCCACCAGCGCCGTCGACAACAACATTCAGGAAGCCTTCGTCGTCTTCGGCCTGCCCAGCCTGTGGTCTCTCACCCGCCCGGAAGTACGGCGGCAGCTGCTGCTCCTCGCCGCCTGGGAAGCCCGCACCGCCACAGCGGCCGACCTTGGATCCCCCACGCCCGCAGACCAGCACGCGTGGGCGTTCACCCAGTACGCGTCCGCGTGGTCCGAGCAGCACCCGGAAGGCGACGCGGAACAGTTCTGCGCCGGGCCGCACCCGGCACGCCATGCCGCGTCGTCTCTCGCATTCGACCGCGACGACTTCCTGGTGTCCCTGGAGACCGCTCTGCTTCTGTGCTCCCGCGCGGAAATGCCGGAGAAGTCGTGACGCCCGGTGGCTACGTAGGGCTGCGCGGCCGCATGGCCATGGCTGCTCACTTACGACGAGGTGTTCGGGCGTCGCAGCGCCGAGGAGGTAGAGACCGTACTCGCCGCCTCGACCATCGAGTAAACCCCTTCTGACCTGGCTTTTCGCAGTTGACCCTACCCTCAACCATAGTAGAATAATGGTTAGTGAGGGGGTGCTGGACAGTCACCGGCACCCCCTTCACCACATCCACAGCCATCCGTTCGGCACAACACCCGGACGCGGAACGGCGCTTCCGAAGAAAGCATTCCATGCCCTACGACACCCAGCTCGTCGCCCCAGAATTGCTCACGCTCACCGATCAGACCGCAGCCGCGCTCGGACCGGAATGGACCGTGACCGGACTGCTCGGCACGGCGATCGTGACCCACCCGCTCGGCCTGCGCTGCAGCCTCCAGACCCGTGATGGCCTGCTCAGCGTCAGCGCCTTCGCCTCCCAGGACAATGAGCCGCGCCAGCCAGCCAGGACGTTCACCTCAACCATCCCGATGAAGAGCGCGAACGGCGTGAAGGTTGCGGAGCTGATCCACAGCCAGGTCCTGCCGCACTTCGGGCGCCGGGACGCCCTCGCGGCACTGCGCCTGCTGAGCCTCCCGCTCCGTGACGCTCGACTGCCCGCCATAGCGAAAGGAACTAACGCCCGTTCAGAGCTCGTGTTCGAGGGCGAGGACATCGCCAACCCGACGCTGTGGATCCATATGCGCTCGCCACGCCCCGGCGCGGTGAGCGTGAAGGTTCGAATGAATCGGCTTACCGCCGAGCGGGCCATCCGATGCGGGCGTGCCGCGCTGACCAGGCCCCTGTCCCACCGCGAAGGTGAAGCAGATCCCTTCCCGCCGGAAGTACGCACAGTCCTCGACGCCCTCCCGGAAGTGAACGGTGCACCGCCCCGGGCCGGGTTCACGAACCTCTACCCGACACCCGGGCTGCTCGAGATCCTCCACGATGCGAACGCTGCCGAGCCGGGCGCGCCCTTTGCTCTGCGCACCAGCGACACCTTGCCCGCCACCGCGTACGCCGTCCTGCGCGCTTACACCGCCGCATGATCCGGCCCGAGGACGCCGTGATCGTGAACAGCAAGACGCCACCGGCGAGCGCCATCGACGGCACGAGGGGTGATGAGCTCGGCGCCTACCTGTCCGGGCTGGGGCCTACGCTCCGCAACGTCACCTCAGCCGCCCTCGCTGTCGCCCGCATCGACGAACTCGGCTGGGCGCCGCTCGGCGGGTACTGCGGCAGCGACGTGCTGTGGCCCGTCGCCTGCCTGATGTGCGGCAAGCCCGTCCTGCGCTTCTACAGCCATCTGCGCCGTGCGCGCCCCGCGATGCGCCATCGCGGCTGCGTCCCGCAGGACCAGCACCCGTATCTGCTCACGGCGCTGTCCGCGTACAGGGCAGACAACTGCCCGTGCCGGCGGCGGCACCCCACCACCGTGGACGAGGTGGCGCAGGCCATGGACGACCTGCAGCACGCCGTTCACAAGGACGACCACAGTCAGGTCGTCGCCCACGTGCGGGCGATCACTGGCCCCTGCCCGGCCACGGCAGTCCGCGCCGAGGCCGTCCGCGCCCTGCGGCGCACCTCGAAGTAACCACTACAGAACGGAAATTGTCTTACATGAGTGAGTACGAACGCGATGATCGCGTCGCCGTCCTCTATCTGTCGAAGACGAACGGAACGTGCCTGGCCCACAACCGGACCGTCATCCACGTCGAACCGCACAGGGAGCACGGCCAGCGGGTGTGGGTGAACATGCCGCACGACGCCGCGGCCGGAAGTCCGCACGACTTCTTCGCCGACGACGGTGAGGGCATCTGGCCCATGGAGGACGAGCCGATCGAAGATCAGCTGCCTGTACGGCTGGCCGCGAACCTCGACTGGTACATCGCGGCAGCCGCACCCGGCTCCAGCCGCCTGACGTGGCCGTCAGGCCGGGGGCACCTGCCGGTGCGGGTTCCGTTCACCGACAAGGCCCGCGCCCTGCACGCCCGCATGGCCTGGCACTACCTCCAGCAGCTGCGTGCCGTCGACCCGCGCGCTTTCGAGGACTGGGTGGCCCAGCACAAGGCCGCGCCAGTGCCCCAGTAGACGTGCCACGCGAACACCGGCAACAGCCAGAACAGCACGACCAGCAAGGAGAAGGAACGCACATGCGGGGCCTGTGGGAAGTGACGTACACGCACCCAGAGCACACCAGGACGACGTGGAACTACCTGATTCCCGTGTGGGACGCCCGGACGGAGGTCGCAGCCCGGGAGCGCGCCCAGGCGCGGCACGATGCGAACGCGGCCCACTTCGGAGCACGGATACGAGCTGACGATACCTCTGAACTTGAAGTCCTCAACGTGAGGTTCAAACCTGCGGTGCTCTCGCGTGAGCGGGCGGCGGCCTGGATCGCGTTGCAGCAGAACGGGGCGATCACGGAGCGGGGGTGGGCGCTGCCGCATGACCGTCAGGAGCACCGCCGTGACGAGTTCTGGCGCACCGAGGTGGCCGATCTGCACGCAAGTCTGCGTGAGCGCGTCCACGGATTCGGAGAGTCGGTTGCCGAGATCCTCCAGGCGCCACACGCGGCAGCGTCGGCCGCCTGGGCCGTCGAGGCACACACCGACCGCTTCGGGCGTGTGTGGTGGGACAGAGCCCGGGCGGAGATTCACAAGGCGGGCCTGTCCTGGCTGTGGCAGACCCCGTACGGCATGACCTGGGTCGATCAGGCCTAACCCCCCTCCCTGAGCTGGGCATCCGCAGTTGACCCCACCCCTAAGCATAGTAGAATTAACTATCGAGGGTTGAGGGGAGACGCTCGAATTCCCCTCCGGAAGCACCCTCAGCGCCGCGACCCGCCCCACTCGGGGCGGGTCGCCCTATACCCGACTCCACCCACGGAAAGGCGGCTCCGCCATGCCCCAGCAACTCGATCTGTTCGCAGAGACCACCGCCGCCCCTGAGCCAATACCCGCCACCTTTGCCGCCGCAGCGAAGCCTGCACGCTCCACCCCCTCGGCGCCGCCGCCTATGGCGACACAGCCGGCCGCCACGCCACGCACCCGGCGGACACCTCACCCCCACCCTGTGCGTGATCCGCACCGTCGCGCCCTGCAGATCGGCGAAGCGGTGGCCGAGCGATGGCACAACCGGCACGGGGGCACGGCCATTGAGGTACCGATCGGAATCGTTGCCGCCCTCTCACTCATCCGCGAGAAGGACCCGAACGGCCCCGACCTCAAGACGCAGATCCTCACCCAGGACGGCCCACAGCTGATCGCGATGCTGCGGGAGATCTGGTCGACACACTGGGTGTACCGGCCCGACCTGATCGACCGCGCCCGGATCCTCCACGAGTGGCTGAACGACGAGGTTGACGAGTACCGCATGCAGGCGGTGCGGGCCGTTGTCGAAACGGTTCTGAAGCGCGGCTTGTTCGACCTGACCGCCCACGCGGACCCGTTCTTGCGCTCGGCAACGGACGTCTTGTCGCCCGTGATGATGTGCCTTCGCTCCCACGGCGCCCGACAGGGGCTCGGCGAGTATCACACTCCGGCGTCAGTGGCTGACGCCATGGCCGACATCATTGCCGCCGGGCAGGTCATGGACATCCGCCTCGCGGTCGATGCTCCGCGCGGCGGGGAGCACATCCACGATCCGTGCGCTGGCAGCGGCGGGCTGCTGCGCTCAGCCGCCCAGCACCTTCGCGAGCGCGGGCACGACCCTGCGGATTTCCAGTGGTCGATGGTCGACATTGACCCGATCGCCGCCGCGTGCTGCGCGGTGAATTCGATGGTCTGGGAACTGGGCCCGCGGGTGACTGTGGCGTGTGCGGACGCGCTGGCCAATCCGAACGCCGTCGCGGATGCGATGAAGGAGGCGCGCGCCGTGTTCGAGCATCGCGACAAGGTGCTGGGCAAGGCGCGGATCATCGCCGCCCTACGTCAGGGCGAGCACCTGATGGAGCAGCCCCTCTCATCCGCAGCGTAGACGCCACCCCCTTGTTGACCTGCATGTTCGCAGTTGACCCACCCCTCATGCGTAGTAGAATTAACTTAGAAGTTGCGGGGGAACGCCCCAGATCACAGACAGGAAGCCAACATGACCGCCACCGCCGTTCACGCCCTACTCATCGCCACCGACGGTGCGATCACCGACCTACATCTGAGCACCAACGACACCGTCCAGCGCACACAGATCCATCAGGCACTCGGCGACGACGCCGAGGCCCTGCACTACGTACTTCGCCCGGACGGCTCGAACACCGTCGCCTTCGTCGCCGAGATCCGCGACGGCCAGCCGCCGAACCTGTACGCGGCCATCGCCCTGCACTTCCTCCTCGACCAAAGCCTGATCGCCGGCGCACAGGGCCCCGTGCTCTTCGCGGGCTTCAACCAGCGAGACGAACTCACCAGCCTCACCGAGGACACGGTGCGCACCATCCGCACCGCCACCGTCATCGACGCCGTCCGCCGAGTCTCCGCCTGACAGCCGTCAACACCCCTGTATTCACGCACCACTTGGAGCAGGAGAACTCCCTTGAACAGCACCACCACCGAGCCTGATGCCGTAGACCTCACCGGTACCGAGGCGGACACCACGCCTCTGGAGCCGGTCGCCCTCAGCGAGGTCGACCTCTACCTGCTGGGCAAGCCCATCTCCGAGGCCCTGGGCGACGGATGGAGCGAGGCCCTGGACGACAGCCCTGCAGGGTTCGCGGACAGGTCGATCCGCCTTATCCACCCCGACGGCCGATCCATCGGCATCCGACATCTGTGGCAGGGCCGGGCGGTGCAGACCTTCGCCGTCGGCGGCCCCGCACTCAAGCAGTCGGCCAGCCCTGATGGTGCGGCTGGTGAGGACACTCGGCTGCCGAAGGGGGCGCGGTACAGCACCGGGGTCCGCTTCACCACGGCATCGCCGCTGGAGGAGATCCTCACCGCGATCCGCACCGTGCTGCTGCCCGGCTTCGACGGCCCCCGGTCGCGGCTGCGCGCTAACGGCACGTTGATCCCTCCCTCCGTCCAGCCTCCGGCCGAGGACAGCACCAACGCCACAGCCAGCCCGGCCGCAAAGACCAAGGCACAGCCGAAGAGCACGGCCCGCCGCTCCACGGCAGCGAAGCGCACCACCAAGCGCCGCACCACTGCGGCCGTCTGAACCGACCCCGCGCACCACACCGGGCGGGCGCACCCCGCCTCGCGCCCGCCCCACAACTCGAAGGCCCACCACCATGAGCACCACAGCCACCAGCCCGAAAGCCCCCGAACCCGTCGAGGGATTCACCGGCCGCTTCGTCTGGATCGACCCCCACGACCTCGTGGTCGACCCGTACAACCACCGCAAGGACCGCGCCGACCAGGACGGCGAGGACACCACCCAGCCCGACCCTGAACTCCAGGCCAGCGTCGACGAACTCGGTGTTCTCACCCCGCTCGTACTGCGCCCGCAGGAAGGCGAGACGGAGGGGAAGCTCGGGATCATCTTCGGGCAGCGCCGCAACAACGCAGCCCTGACCGCCGCGAAGAAGGCCAAAGCGAGGAAGAAGCCCTACCGGCTCGTCCCGGCGATCGTCCGAGACGACCTCGCCGGAGTCGACGACGCGGCACTGACCGTGTCGTTCATCGAGAACAAGCACCGCCGCCAGGCCACCATCCGCGACGACATCGAAGCCGCCAAGCAGCTCTCCCTCATGAACATCCCCAAGGCCCGCAAGATACGCAACGCGCGCGCCATGGGCTTCAAGCCCGCCGAGCTCGGCGCCGCCAGCAAGGCCGCCCAACTGTCCGACGAAGCTCTTGCCGAGGCGATCGAGGAACACTTCAACCTCGTCGAACTGGCCGAGTTCCAGGAAGTCGAAGGCGTCGACGACGCCCTGTGGACCCTCAAGCGGGCCAAGGGCCGTGACCAGCGTGAAGGCAACACCAAGCGCGGCCACTGGAAGCACGCCCTGGCCGACCTGCGCGCCGAGAAGGAACTCACCGACAAGTGCGCCCAGCAAGCAGCCGAGCTGACCGCTGCGGAGGTCACGGTCGTCGACTGGCGCTGGAACTGGTCCGACACCAGCACCAGGCCGCTCACCGACCTCCTCACCGACGCCGGGGCGCCGCACACCCAGCAGACCCACCGCACCTGCCCTGGTCATGCGGCATGCGTCGCCCCGAGCGACGCCGAGGTGATCTGGGTGTGCACCGCCTGGCACCGCCACGGCCACCCGCTCACCGCCGAAGCCGCCACGAAGGACACCGCTCAGGCAGGACCGGACAAAGAGGCGGCCAGGGCCGAGCGGCGTCTGGTCATCGCGAACAACAAGGCATGGAGGCAGGCCCGTGAGGTCCGCGCCGACTTCATCAAGGAACTCTGTCAGCAGCCCGAGGCGAGCACGCGGGTGTGGCCGCTGATCCTCTCCCTGGTCACCGGCACCAGCTACGGATACGAGAACTACGTCAGCCGCAAACGGACCGACCTGACCGCACGCTTCCTCGGCGTCGAGGACCCCAACGAGGGCAAAAGCCAGTGGTCTCGGGGGGACGACCCGTTCGGTGCGGTCATCGCGCGCACCAGCCCGACGCGCGCCTGGAGGGTCCTGCTCGCCCATGTCGCCGCAGCCTACGAGCTGGAGCACATGGACGACGCGGCCTGGCGCAACCACATCAACGGGCAGACCGTCGCCTGGCTGACGTTCCTTCAAGCGGAGGGCTATGCGCTGAGCAGCGTCGAAGCGGGGACCGTGGCCAAGGGCCGCGCCCAGCAGGAGGAGCAGGACCAAAAGGCCCGCGAGGACACCGAGCCGGAGCAGCACGAGGACAGCGAGGACGTTCAGGAGCGCGAGGCGCTGGCGGCTGCGGCCTGACCTCTGCGGCGGGAGGCCCCTGTCGGCCTCCCGCCAGCCGCCAGCCCCAACACCCTCTTGCCACCTCTTCGAATGGAATCCTCCATGCGCACCGCTCGCTCCGCGCTCGACTATGCCCGCATCCTTGCCGCCCTCCTCGGCGACGGCTGGGCAGCAGACAGCTGCGGGCACAGTGACCTCGCCCTCCTCAACAGTCCGCTCATGTCACTGGAAGTCGCCGTCTCATCGCCCGTCCGCTCGTCAAGCCCCGTCAGCGTCTCGGTGTCGGTCACGCACGCCCTCGTCTGGCCGCGCCGCAGCGACCAGCACAAAATCACCGGCACCATCAGCGACCCACAGGCCGTCGCCGACTCCATGCGCACCACGGGCCTGCCCGCGTGGACCACGCTCCTCGCCGAGCTGCGCGTGCGCACCGACCGGACGCGCGACGCGCTGCGGGCCTTCATGACAACAGCCGAGCAGCTGGCCGGCCCGGAGGCGCAGGTGAGCTACGGGTCCGTGCCGGGTGTCGCGGACCTGCGCTGGCCCGGCGGCAGGGCCACCATCCACGCCGATGACGAAGGCCGCGTTCGCATCGTCCACCTCGTCCTGTCCGACCTGTCCACCAGCACCTTCGCGGAAGTGCTTCACGCCGTCTGCGGCACCAAGCACCTCACCCGGTCGGCCAGCACCATCGCTTCCTGAAGGTCCAAGACACCCATGAAGATCAACCGCCGCAAGGCCACCTGGTACCCGAAAGTCTCCAAGCACCTCTCGCAGGCCGTCACAACTAGCGGCGCCTGGACCACGCGGGACGAGGGAGACGAACTGGCCCCTACCGAGTTCGCCCTGCGCAACCCGCACATCATCGACGCCCTGCCCGACGAGCAGGAGTACATACGCCACCTCTGCCTGCACACCGTCCACGAAGGACGCGAGCTGATCACCGAGATGACCCCCGGCCACGCCGAGGGCCTCGGATATGCCCTGGTCGACAAGGCCGCACGAACGAGGGCGGCCAACTACACGCAGCAGGACGGCTTCACCACCGACCGCGAGCCGTGGGAGACCGCCGTCGCAGCGCACAAGAGGGCGCAGCAAGCAGCCGTCGACCGCGCGGTGGAACTGATCCAGATGGTGTGGCCCTCGCTGCAGGCCCGCTACGGGAACATCCTCAGCATCGACAGCGAGGCGCTCGGCCGCTGGTACATCATGGTCGACAACGAGGGAGCGACCGCACGAGTCGAAGCGGCTCGCGTGCCGGCCCGGGCGTGGGGGACGTTCGTCGAGGCGGCCATGGATCGCTACTGGTTTCGGAAGGGGCGCTTTCGCGGCGCCGAGGATTGGGCACGTGCCAGGGCAGGGCACTACGAAGCGAAGAGCTATCGGGCCCAGTACAGCGACCGTCTTCACGTCGGCGCCGACGGCCAAGCCGTCGAGCTGGTTCTGTTCAGCAGCGGAGTCCGCAAGCTCGCCCGAGGCCTCGCTCTGATGCTCGCCACCGCCGAGCGGTATGCGGACAGCGTCGAGACCTGACGGAGGCCACAACCCCTTCTTGACCTGCGCAAACGGGCTTCACCCCCCCGAAGCATAGTAGAATTAACTATGTGAGATGAGGGGGGGGCACCCTCCCGAACCAAGGAACACCATGACCAACGGCTTCATCGTCACCGTCGAACAGACCCCGACCGTCCACGCCACCACCCTGCGAGAAGGCGACACCTTCACCCTCGCCGACAACGGCAGCCCACTGACCATCCTCACCAGGCAGCGCCACCTTCAGCCGCTGTGGCTCCTCGGACTCGAAGGCCACGACTCACCGATCACGCTTCGCGACGACGAGCCGATACGGCCGCTGCGGATGCTGCGCGCCTTCGACCTCACCTGCCAACTCTGCACGCGCACGGGCCGACGCGTCCTCGACCTCCCCGTCCACGGCATTCCGCAGACCTGGGTGTGCGACCAGCACTAGCCAGGACGCTCGCCGAGCCAGCCACCTACCCCTCTACCCAAGGACCCTCGACCATGCCCACCAGCGACCGCACCATACGCGTCGGCAACACCGACGTCACCGTTCGCACCAGCAACAGAACCACGCTGACCGTCACCGTCACCCGGGGCGGCAACATCGTCGTCCGCGGCC
This sequence comes from Streptomyces sp. NPDC051218, assembly GCF_044455475.1. Taxonomy (NCBI): domain Bacteria; kingdom Bacillati; phylum Actinomycetota; class Actinomycetes; order Kitasatosporales; family Streptomycetaceae; genus Streptomyces; species Streptomyces sp. NPDC051218. The sequence goes on from NZ_JBITEU010000003.1 coordinate 47,604, forward strand.
CGGACACCACCACTGACACGGACGCCACCACACTCGTCGAACAACGGCGTTCCTGGATCTACCGCCAGCTCTCACACCTCGCCGAGACCGCACCCGACAACCCGCAAAGGGAACTCATCCGCGGCGCAGGATTCGACGTTCTCGGCCAACCGCACCGTCTGCGAATTGTCCCCGACGACGATCAGGACGAGCCGCTCATCCAGCACCGGAGCACCCCTGCCGGCGACTGGCTCCACATGCGCCGCAGCGCAACGCTAAAACTGGACGAAGCCCGACGAACTATCTTCAACTTCTATGCCGAAACCGGACTTGAATGGCTGCAACTCAACCAGCCACTGATCGCCAGATACACCCCAAACAGCTCCGTACCGGTCACCTTCTCCACCCGCATGCGCGCCACCTGGACCCACAACCACGCAACCCGCGGACTCACCCTGCACTGGGCCACAGCCCAACTCCCGCCCACGCTCCTGCGCGAACTCATCCACCGCACACTGGGCCTCCACACCATCGCCCCCAGCCGCGACCTCAACAACGCCCTCCGCGCACTCTGGCTCGGCCGACTCACAACCCCCATCACCACCGTCGACCCACGCATCCACCTCACCCTGACAGCCGCAGGCCGCTGCCCGGACTGCACCACCTCACCCGGCACACTCCACGCCGACCGATGCGACATCGCACGCTGCGCCATCACCGGCCGACAACGCGCCCACTGCCATCCCGGCAGCAGCTGCAACACCGTCTGGAACGGCCACATCCCCGGCGAACCCGAATGTGCCGAATACGGCTTCTACTGCCGCCCCACCCCAGACGGCTACGAGCCCTGCAACGCCGACGACCCCGACGCCATGCACGACTTCAACAGGCTCTACCGCGAATGCCGCTGGAATCTCTCAACCCAGCGCATGACCTTGCCCCCCCCGCACGCTAGGCACCCGGCGACAAGGAAGAACACCAGCAGTGACAAGAACCCCACGCACGAACGCACAGCGCCCCGGCCTGGACGACAACTGGCGCGCCGTATGGACCGTGACGTACTACGAAGCAGCCGAAGACGGCACCGGTCACCAGCCGAACGGCCGCTGCTGGACGACCGAACTCGACGCACACCCGCTCACCTCGGACAGAACCATCAGCCACCAGGACTGGCTGTACATCAACCGCGAACAGCCGGACATACCCGAAGTCGACCTGTACAGCGCACACGTCCAACTCCAGGGCTACGCAGCCGGTATACCCGACGAGAACGGAAACCTGCCCCGCCTACACGGCGTGCGCTGCGCAGAATGCGGCTCGCCCAAGATGGTATTCACCGCAGGACCCTGGGCCAACTGCCAGGCCTGCGGCAAACGTCAAACGCAGGGCGAGGCCACGCTGTGCTCCTCGCACTGTGAGGACTGCTCATCCCAGGAAACGGAGCGCCCGGGAGAGCCTCACCCCCGGGCGCCCTGACTCGTCAGGGCTTCCGCGCCACCGCCCCGTACATGGCGATGGCCCGGTCGTCGATGCCCTCCTGCTCAGGTCCCGGCCGCCACTTGTGAACCTGGGTGACTCCGGGGTCGACCAGGTCCATCCCGTCGAAGAGGGAGGTGGCGGTCGGGAGGTCGCGCAGCGCCATGGGCATGCCCTGCTGGGCGTATTCCTCGGCCACCCGGCCGACCTCTTGGGGCGCGAAGTCGGCGGTGCCGATGGTCATTGCCAGGAAGCTGCCCGATGGCAGCGGTTCGAGCAGGCGCTGCACCAAACGCCGGTCGTCCGGCGGCAAGATGAAGTGCAGTATCCCAATGATCATCAGGCCGACTGGCTCGTTCACGTCGATCAGCGCACGGAATTCGGGACTGCCCAGGATGGCGTCCGGGTCGTGCATGTCAGCGTCAACGTAGGCGGTCGCCCCCTCGGACGAGCCCTGCAGGAGGGCGCGGGCGTGAGCCAGGACGATGGGGTCGTTGTCGACGTAGACCACGCGGGACTCGGGTGCCGCCTCCTGCACCACCTCGTGCAGGTTGGGGGCTGTGGGCAGGCCGGTGCCTATGTCGAGGAACTGCCGGACACCCTGCTCCTGGGCGAGGAAGCGTCCGGCACGGTGCATGAACCGCCGGTTCTCCAGCATGTGCACGGGTAGCGCCGGCCAGTGCTGGCACATGGCATCGCCCGCCTTGGCGTCGACAAGGTAGTGGTCCTTGCCCCCCAGGATGTAGTCATACACCCGCGCCGAATGCGCCGTCGAGGTATCAATCCGATCGCCTGCGCTGTGCATGGGCCGCTCCAACTCTCTATCGCTGACAATGGACTTCAGACGCTACGCCCAACCGCCACTCGAACAACTTGATGCCGTCACGGCACCACGTCGGCGCGGCTAGCGGCGCTGCAACCACCACACACCACCTGCAACCACTGCGCCGCCCGCAGCCGTAGCAGCCCCACGGGTCACCGCAAACAGCGCAGTGTTCACAAGCCGCCGGACTGTCTTCTTCGTCCACACGATCTCTTGCCCTCCCCTTAACCACCCCCGGGCCATCCGAGCGCGGCTTCGAGCATCACGGCGGACATGTGTGAGCTGGACGCCTAGAGGCCAGCCCTGAACATCTACGGATGCCGTCATCCGAGATCAGCCGAGATGCCATGCTGTTGGACGGTCTCGGACGGTCTTGGACGGAGGACAGGCATGGGGCAACCAGGAGTTTTGCGCAAGCCGGATCTGACTGGCCGTGAGCACCGCGAGTTCAACGACACCCTCCACCACCTGCACCTCCTAGCTGGCCTCCCCAGCCTTGCGGAGATGACCCGGGACCTGCGGGACGCGGGAATCTCTCGAAGCTCGATCCACGACGCGTTCAGCAGCCCTCGCCTTCCTCGATGGCGAGTCGTCGATGCGCTCATTGAGATCCTCTCGTCCACGGCACCCGTCGTCACTGCCGAGCAGCAGCTGGAACCCATGCATGCCCTCTGGATGCGGGCAGCCACAGCGGGACAGCGCCCAGCAACGTCGCCAGCACGTCGAGAGCCAGGTCCGAACACGACGGCCCCAATGAGCCACACCATTCTCCTGCTCGACATCGCGCAGTACAGCGACCGCAACGACATCGAGCAGCACTACCTGCGCCGCACGCTCTACGGCATCGCCGACCGCATACTCACCACCTCAGGAATCAACGAGCCACAACACCAACGCGCCAGCCGCGGAGACTCAGTCATGGAGCTGATCACCCCCGAAGCCTCGTTGGTCGCGCTCCTCCGTACCCTGCTCACCGAGGCGCCGGAGCAGCTGCGGGCGGTGAATCAACTGGCGTCGAGCTCGGCACAGATTGGGCTGCGAGCAGTGCTCTCATCAGGAGACGTTGCGGTCGACGAGTTCGACGGATGGGTCGGCTCCGACCTGAATCACGCCTGCCGTCTACTCGACGCCGAGTTCCTACGGACTGCACGGCGCGAACGCGACGACGGGTTCGCTCTATGCATCTCCGATTCCGTGTACCAAGGGACCGTATGGCACGGGCACGGGGGGATCCCGGCTGAGGGCTTTCGCCAGGTGGCCTTCAACAGCAAGGACGGATCGTCGACAGCTTGGCTGGCCGACCCCGTTTAAGTCCAGCCCTCGTCGCCACCAGGAACGGTGAGGGCGTGGTGTGCGCTGCCATGGCAACAAACTGGCGGAGGTGTTGACGGCTTCCTGTTGGAACTGGGCGCACCAGGTTCGTGCGGGTGTCGGTGGTGAGCGAATAGCAAGCGTGGCCCGGGTGGCTCTGTGCCAGGTGGTCGCACCGCAAGCCCCGGTTGTCCCCTGAGCGGAACGAATCCAGACCGGTAGTCAGTCGATTGCCTAGCGGCCGGCCACCTGTGGCTTTGACGCGTCTCCCCAGCCTTAAGCTCCCGAGCCCTCACGGGGAACTGAATGGGGGGACGGACGGTGGACAGGAACCTAACAAAGGCCGGGGAAAGCTAGGGAAGGATCGGGCAAGATCTCCTCCTACTCCGGATGCTCATCCTGCACCTACAAGCAGATGACCTGCGTAAATGCGGCTCTAACCTGGTCAGATCTCCGACTTCCTCCTTGATCGCGGAAGGAAGCTCCACCATCTCTGAAGTTCTGTTGTCCGGACAAGCTCTGGACCGCCGCATGTTCCCGGCTCACGTCCCTGACCAGCGACGGAACATCGAGTGGGAGATATCTCGGGGCTCGCGGGACAAGCGTGGTGAGGCGCATTGTGTGTCAGACCGACGGATCCGTTCCCACCCCGGTGGCCTTGCGGATGCGTTCAGCGAGTGTCGTATACGCCACGGCATCGGAGGTCTCGCGGACACGTCGCAGCGTAGCCAGTGCGTGACCCTTGCAGCCTCGGGGCAATGCCATGAGCTGGGTCCGGCTGAGTACGTGGAAGGTCCACTGCCTGAGGTCCAGGGCGTCGTACTCGTCGTGTGTGCGGACGCTCTGGACAGCGAAGACGTAGACGTCCGCCTGGAAACCGCGCGCCTCCGGCGGAAGGTACTTTCCGGTGCCCGGGTCAATGGGCACTACCTGAGGTACGTCCCACCGGGGGTCCTTGAGTCAGCACGTCGTAGGCGTCCCACTCCACGCGGTTCGAGGTCGCGCCAACCGCCCGGGAGACCAAGAACTCTGCCAGGTAGCCACGCACCATGCCGCCAAGGATCACCGACCAGCAGTCCGATGTCTGCAGCACGATGCGGCCACATGGCATGGCCCGAGGAGGAACGGCCTCCGAGACTGCCGACTGTGCACGTGCGCGACCATGCTGCCGCCACGGACGTTGCGACCTGTGGTGTCCAAGACGGAAGGAAAGACTCAGACCGCGTGCAGGGTCCGCTATGCGTTTCCCATCTGCCGTGAGGCGAGTGATCGCATCCAATATTTGTCCCGATGAGAGTGCATGGGTGGAATTTCCCTGAATGCTCTGCAACAGCGTTGCATGTAGTGCGAGTTGAGCCCCTAAGGAAAAACGCCCCGCGTCATCTCGGCGGACATGGGCCAGCCATTCACGGCTGTAAGGCGTGCTGTTAGCCTCCTGGGGCTTGTGCTGATTGTTGGCTATCGGGGGTTTGTGCGTGACGCTCATTATGGCGGCCGCGGCTATATATGGCGTGCTGCAATTGGCTTTGCTGGCCTCGCCGACGCGGTCCTTGAAACTCACCACCGTGCTGGTGACGGTCGCTGTCGGTGTGTACGGCAGCGGCGTCATGGCAGTGCTCATCGAGTACTTCTACGCGCGCGCCGCCGTCTCCCATCCGGGCCAGTCGCTGACCGAGGCGATGGGGAACGGCACCTACACCCTCGTCCCGGTCGTCGAGGAACTCGCACAGATTGCGCCGCTGGTGCTGGCCGGAGTGAACCTGAAGATCCGCTCTCAGTTGGGCTTCGCCGACTTCGTCGTCCTGGGTGCCGCGACCGGTGCCGGGCTCGGCCTGCTCGAGGTCCTGCTTTCGCACATGCTGGATGCCCAGCGGGCCTTCCCTCTGCCGGACGGCGGGGGCTGGATGCTCTCGGGCGGAATCGGCAGCATCGGCAAGGGTTCCCCCTACATTCCCGACTGGTCGACCGTGCTGAGCACCTGGCTGCCGAACTCGTTGGGCACCCTGGACATCAGCTTCACGGAGACAAGCCTGGGCATCAATCTGCACCTGGTCTGGGGCGCCATCGACGGGCTCGGTGTGGCGCTGTTGCTGCGGGCCCGTGGCTGGCGGCGCCTGTTGGGCGTGCTGCCGCTGGTATACGCGATCGGGCACCACGCGCTGTTCAACTACACCGGTGGCGGCTCGGCCGGAGCCGGGTGGCCCAGGACTCTGTTCAAGCTCCCTGACGCCGTTCTGGAGTGGGCGCCCTTGGCCTGTCTGGTGCTCGCCATGGCCCTGGACTACACGGCGATACGCCGGGGCCGACAAGCCATGCCCGCCACCCTCCTGGACGCCGAGCGCGAAGGCCGCACCGGACTAGCCGCGTTGGGCGGCTTCGCGGCTTGGCGCGTCCCGTGGAGTCTGCTGATCGCGCTGCGCTTCGCCCGCATGCGCAGGTCCCTCTGTTATGCCGCCGGACGCGTCCCTCCTGACCGTTTGCAGAGCTTGCATGGCGCGGTGTCGGACACCGCAGCGCGCATGAACGCCTCCAACCACCCCGACGCCTGGGAGCAGACCCGGGTGCGCAGCCTGCTCAAGTCGGCACGCCGCCTGCGGCCCTGGCGGCGCCGCTGGCCTCTGCTGGTCATCCCGCTCATCCTGATGCTGCCGTCGCTGCTCTTCCTCGGCGTGGGCTCGTTCACGTCCACGAAGGATCTGCAGAAGTGGTTCACCACTGGCAACGGCCCACGGATCCTGCTGTGGTTCGGCGTTGCGGCCCTGGCCTGGACGCTGCTGCAACTGATTCTCCTGCTGCGCGCCTGGCGGAAGACGAGGCAACAGCCACTCGCGGAGATCGTCGCGCTCATACGGCTGCGTTTGTGGGCGGCAGCCGGATCACTCCTCACTGGGGGCCTGCTGCTGTTCGTCCACTACCGCCAGGGCGAGCCGCTGGACGGAGATGCGACCGGACCGGCGGCGATGCTTCTGTCATTCCTGGAGGATCTCGAACTGTATGCGGGCATCGCTCTGACGATTCTCTCGCTCATCGCACTGCTCATGCTGTTCCCGCCCGGAGGGCTGGCTCTCGCGGGCGGTGGAGTCCTCGCCGGTGCAGCCGCTACTGAAGCTGCGGTTCATGCGGGGGCCCTCGGCGTAGCAGGCATCGCCCTCATGGGTCACGGTGCATCCGAGGGCTCAGGGGGTGGTTCGAACGCCTGGCCCAGAAGTAAGCGCAAGGGACGGACCAAGCCAGAGCACCGTGCGGACGTTCGTGGCGATGAGGGAAAAAATGGCTCTCATACCATCGATCGGCACGTCGACAAGACCATCAGCGGCATGCGCAGGCGCCTACGCGAAAACCCAGGACTGAAGGCGGACTCACGCTTCACCGGAGAGGCCAAGGCCCAGCACTTCACCGAAGAAACATTGGCACGCCCCAAGAATCAGCGAAAGATATCAACCTGGCTCAGCAAAGGGCCGAAGGGAAAACTGGAACTGGATGCCGATTTCCCTGGGCAACATACCGGCCTCCATCTGACCCGCTACAACTTCACACATGGGGAGCCGACGAGCTGGGTGAGCAGAGTGCGCGTAGTCCTCAAGGCAGACCCGTCAACTCCGTCCGGGTACCGTGTTCTCACCTCTTATCCACAGCCGTAAGCCCCGTCCCGATGGAGCCGCTATGAACAGCCACTTCAATCCCGGAGAACGCTTCTATGAACTGGACAGCCTTCTAGAAGCCTATGCCCAGAACGGTTTCGCCTTCTCCGACACACCGGATATTCCTGGCCCCGGCCTTGCCTCATACCTCAGAATTGCCGCAAGAAATCCTGAGCGAGCCGCGACTGCAGTCCGTCAGATCGACGATCTACTGACCACAGGCCTCTTCTCCGAGGAAATCGCAGATGAAGTGGAGTATCTTCCACGGGTTCAGCCCCCCACCGGCATGAGCGTGGAGGACTGCTTGCGGATCGCGCGGGACCACATCCAGGCTGTTGCGCAGCATCCCGGACGAGACCTCTGGAGCAAGCCTGAGACCAGGTGGGAATGGAGGGAGAGATTCCCAGGGATTTCTGAACTGCTAGGCGCCTACTTCAACCAGGATCATCCGGACGAGTACGCCTCACACGATGAGGCTCTCAGCGACTACCTCTCCGCCACCCCTGGCGACGACCTCGACCGTGTCATGCGTGAGGTACCTGAACTGCTCTCGCTTGTGCAATCCGAGAGCGAACTGGACCAGGTGACGGAGACGTTGGGGCTCGAAGTTCTGCCGCCAAACGGTGCCACGCTTCGACAGTGGTTCGACTATCTCGGGTCCGCGATCGCCACCTATCGTCAGAGTCATCCATAGCCCAGGGTTGTTCCAAAATCCGGGGTACTGGACAGGGGTGGAGTGGCAAGATTCGGATCGCCTTCGAGCGTGGGAGAAGCTCGTCAGCCATATGGCATCAGGGGGCGGTTACGGCTGGTGCCTGGCGGCGCTGGCGGTGCTGGGGTTCCGTTTGGTCGATGCCCTCGCCCTGTGCAGCGGTGGATAAGTCAATCAGCGGAACCGGAGGGACCACGCCACCAGCGGCGGTCAGCATGCTCACGCCGTCGTCCATGGACGGCAGAAGCGTTTCCTTGCCAGTGTTGCGGTACTCCAGCGTCACGTAGTACGGCAGCAGCTTCTTCTGATCACCGCTCAACTCGAACTTGCTCAGGTCCGCCAGGCTCCCGGCGCGCACACTCTTGGGAGTGACTTGGATCGGCACGTTGCCCTTGGTGGTCACGTCCTACCAGACGGATGGAGCGGTCCGGTGCGCGGCCAGCAGGTTGCCTCCGTTGTCGTCGCCCTACCGTCACCGACCTTCCACAGGAGCGTGTCTCCGGCGTCATCGGTGTACGCGACGGTGGCGGGCTCGCCCTTGGGGAGCATCACGAGCTGGCATGCCGTCGTGGTGTCGCCTGGTGCGAGCGTGGCGGGTCCGCCCTTGTCGCAGTCTTCGGGGAGCGGTGAACTCGGTTCGGTGGCCAGGGTGTCCGAGTTCCACAGGGAGATCGCCTTGCCGGGTGTGCCGTTGGCGAGGGTGATGGTGAAGTTCGACTGGGGGGTCGGTTCCGACAGTGCAGATGAGCCGGTGTTGGTATAGCTGACGGTCAGGTAGTACGGGATCGTGCCTTTGAGATCGTCGTCCAGTTGGACGTCCTTCAGATCGGCCGCCGCGCCACGCGCGATGCGCTTGGGCGCGATCTTCAACTCATGCGCTTCGTCGCGGAAGCTCCACGTGGCTTTCCGTGCCGTCGACTCAAGGGGCAGCGCCTTTGCTGCAGGCCGTCACGAGCAGCGTCAGCACCCCCACTCCCACAAACCCAGTTGCCCCCCCGGCGTGCCCGCATCCCCCGACCCCTCTCTGTCCTGGTCATAAGTGGATCACTCTACGGGCCGGGGCGCGGAGGGGTGCGGATCGTTCCACTCGCCAGACGAGCGTCGCAGTGCACCCAACTCTGAAGTTCTATTGTCCGGACAAAGCATTGACAGGACCGCGGGCCGTAGCGAGGGTGGGGTCATGCGCATCGGATTGATCGGGACGGGTCGTATCGGCACATTTCATTCCGCGGCTCTGCAGCGGCATCCCGAGGTGGAGTCACTGGTCGTCGCCGATGCCGACGCGGGGCGCGCGGCCGGGCTCGCGGCGCGGATCGGTGCGGCGTCCGCGGCCTCGGTGGACGACATCTTCACGGGGAACGGCCGGTCGGGGGCTGTGGACGCGGTGGTGATCACCGCGGCGACCGCCGCGCATGCCGAATTGATCGGCAAGGCGGCGCGCGCGGGTCTGCCGGTGTTCTGCGAGAAGCCCATCGCCCTCGATCTGCCGGGCACTCTCGCCGCGCTCGCGGAGGTCGATGCCGCGGGCACGGTGCTCCAGCTGGGTTTTCAGCGCAGGTTCGACGCGGGGTATGTGGCGGCGCGGGAGGCCGTGCGGTCGGAGCGGCTCGGGCGGCTGCACACGGTCCGGGCGATCACGTCCGACCCGGCGCCGCCCCCGGCCGCGTACCTCCCGCTCTCCGGCGGGCTCTACCGCGACTGCCTCGTCCATGACTTCGACATGCTGCGGTGGGTGACGGGCCGTGAGGTGACCGAGGTGTACGCGACCGGTTCGGACGCCGGGCCGTCGATGTTCCGCGACGCGGGCGACGTCGACACCGCCGCGGCGGTCCTCACCCTGGACGACGGCACACTCGCCACGGCGACGGCCACGCGCTGCAACGGCGCCGGATACGACGTACGGATGGAACTGGCCGGGGAGGACGACCAGATCGCGGTCGGCTTCGACGACCGCACCCCTCTGTCGTCCGTGGAACCGTCGGGCCCGCCACCGCCCGAGAAGCCGTGGCCCGGCTTCCTCGAACGCTTCACCCCCGCGTACGAGGCGGAGCTCGCCGCGTTCGTGGATGTCGTACGGGGAGAGCGGTCGAACCCCTGTGACGGGCGGGAGGCGCTGGCGGCGCTGCGGATCGCGGAGGCGTGTGAACTATCGCGCAAGGAAGGCCGGTTGGTGAGGATGGCGGAGGTCGCGGGCGGCTGATCGCCCCCCCGGCCCGTAGGGGCGCTTCGCCCCGCCCAGCGGATTACTCCGCGTCCAGCAGCCCCGCGTCATGGGCCAACAGCGCGATCTGCACCCGGTTGTTGAGGTCCAGCTTCGTCAGGACGCGGGAGACGTGGGCCTTGACGGTGGCCACGCTCAGGAAGAGCTCGGCCGCGATGTCCGCGTTCGACGCGCCCCGGCCCACCGCCACCGCCACCTCCCTCTCCCGCTCCCCCAGCAGCGCGAGCCGCTCCAACGCCCGCTCGCGACGCCCCTGTTGGGGATTGACCCCCGTCACCTGCGTGATCAGCTGCTGCGTCACCGTGGGCGAGAGCACCGGCTCCCCCGCCGCGACCGCCCGTACCGCCGCGACGATCTCGGCGGGCGGGGTGTCCTTGAGCACGAACCCGGCAGCCCCGGCGCGCAGGGCCCGCAGCACCTGTTCGTCCGCGTGGAAGGTGGTGAGGACGATGACCTCGGGAGCGTCGGGGCGCTTGCGCAGGGCCTCCGTCGCCGCGAGGCCGTCCATGGTGGGCATCCGGATGTCCATCAGGACGACGTCGGGGTGGAGCTCGCCGATCAGCGGTGCCACCTGGGAGCCGTCCGCCGCCTCACCGACGATCTCGATGTCGTCGGCGCCGCCCATCATGAAGGACAGACCGGCACGGACCAGCGGGTCGTCGTCGACGAGAAGCACGCGGATCGGGTTCATGGCCCCACAGTAACGAGACGGGACCGCGCTGTTGCGCTCGGAGTTCGCCGTCGTGCCCGGTGCGGTCAGTCCCATGGCAGCCACGCGTCGACGCGGAAGCCGCCGTCCGCTGCGGACCCGTGTTCGATGCGGCCGCCCGCCAGCGTGGCCCGTTCCGTGAGGCCGATCAGTCCCTGGCCGGAACCGGGGACCTTCGGCACGTCGCCGGGCGGCGGCGGGTTGCGCACCGACAGGGTGAGGCCTTCGCCGGGGGCGCCGGACACCAGGACGGTCACCTCGGCGCCCGGGGCGTGCTTGCGGGCGTTGGTCAAACCCTCCTGGGCGATGCGGTAGGCGGTGCGGCCGACGGCGGCGGGCACCGCCGCCGGGTCGGCGACCCGGTGGTCGAGTGCGACCTTCATGCCCGCGCCGCGTGACTCGGCGACCAGGGTCTCCAGTGCGGCAAGGGTGGGCTGCGGCCGGCCCGATGCCTCCCCGTCCTCGCCACCGCCGCGCAGGACGCCGATCACCTCGCGCAGGTCCTGCAGCGCTTCGTGCGCGCTCTCGCGGATGACACCGGCGGCGCGCACGATCTCCTCGCGGGGCGCGTCCGGGCGGAACTCCAGGGCGCCCGCGTGCACGCTGAGCAGGGTGAGCCGGTGGGCGAGTACGTCGTGCATCTCGCGGGCGATGGACTCGCGGGCCAGGCGCTGGGCCTGCTCGGCGCGGAGCGTGGCCTCGTTCTCGGCGCGGATCGCGCGGTCGCGCAGGCTCAGCAGGAGCTGGCGGCGCGAGCGCACGAACATGCCCCAGCCGATGACGGAGGCGTTGATCAGCACACCGACGAGGACGGTGACGAGATACGGCAGGTCGGCGTCGGGCCGCAGCCAGTAGATGAACGGAACCACGGCGATCGAGAGCCCGCCGATCCAGCCGACGTACCGGAAGGGCCGGTGCACGGCGAGGGTGAACAGCGCGATGGCTGCGGCGCCGCCCGCGGTGTCCGAGGCCAGGCTGACCAGCACCATGGCGACCGCGAGGCCGACCGGCCAGCGTCTGCGCAACCAGATGGCGGCGCAGGCGAGCGCGCCGATCAGCTGGTCGGCCTCGGCGATGCCGGGCGAGACGTTCGGGTTCTTGCCGATCGCGTCCGCGCCCACCATGCCGATGACGACGGCCACACCGAAGCAGGCGAAGTCGACCACCCAGTCGCGCGCTGTCCGGCGGGGCCTGCGCCCGCCTTTGCGCGGCCCGCGGTCCGGGTCGAACTTGGCGGCGACGGCCGAGGGCAGCGCCCATGAGCGCCTGGCCAAGAGGGCCGGGGGCGCCGGGGGATCAGGCAGGGGCTCATTGCCGCTCATGGTCGACAAATCTACGCACTGCCGAGGGCACAGGGCGCCGTCCGGACATGATCGTCTACCAAAGTCGCGCAGGCGGAGACTTTCGGAGGGGGTGAGGAGGAAGAAGCCTCACCCCGTGGCCGATGCGCGAGGGGGGTCCACGGAGCGAGGCTCTTCGGTATGAAGCAGGTACTTGAGGTCTTCGGATTCCTTCTCCTCGTCCAGGGCGTGGCCGCCCTGGTGCACGAGCTGACCGGCCGGCTGAGCGGCTGGGGTCTCGTGCGGCGGATCGGGTTCCTCGACGGTTACGAGGTCTTCGCGGGCGTCACGCTGATCGTGCTCGCGGTCGCGCTGTTCGCCGTCGCGGAGAGCCGGAAGACCCGCTAGTGCCTGCTGATGCGGGGTCGCTGCGGTCACGGGGGGCCGCAGCGGGCTCAGCAGGCGTAGTCGACCAGGTCGAAGGACTCGTAGTGGTCGGCGGTGTAGTAGTCCTCCTGGTTCTCCTCACCGGTCACGATGCGGCGGGCGCCGCGGTCCGGTGAGCCCGGCGTCTTCACGGTGAACTCGTGGTAGTAGCCGGAGCCCTGCGAGGGAAGGATGCCTTCCCTGTTCTGGAAGACGGTGCCGTCCTGCGGGTAGGGGTAGGGGCCGCCCGCCTCGATCAGATCCAGGGTGTCGTGCGCCTGGGCGGGCAGCGCGGAGTAGCAGATGTCGCCGACGGCGACGACGGCGGTGACGGAGTACGCCGTCGACACGGGGGCGTGGTGGTCGGGGAGCGCGCTCGCGGAGGCGGCGACGGGGGCGCCGACGAACAGGGCGGCGGCGAGGGCGGTGACGCTCACGATTCGTGGGGGGATTCGCATGCGACCAGTGTGACGCGCGTAGAGGTTGGCGTGTCAACGTCAAGTGCGCTGAATTTTCCGGGAGTTAACCAAGTGGCGCCGACACGTCCCCGGTTGGCCGCATGTTCGCCGCCGGCTCGCCGCCATCAGTCTTTGCGCGCGGCGCTCTTCGCGGCAGCGATCCGGTGCTGCGCCATGTACTCACGCATCCGCAGGCTGGTGGTCCCGCCGGTGTAGAGCACCGCGCCGGCCACCGACAGCGGCACCGAGAGCCCCAGCCAGCCCAGCATCTCGGGCCAGCGGCGCTGGGCGCGGCAGTCCTCCCAGGTGGAGTCCTGCCAGGTCGGGGCGTCCCCCTCGTAGAAGAGCACCGACTGGCACTTGCGGCTGCTGGACGAGTCGTCGTCCTCTTCACTGAACGGCGCCATCAACTGCCAGGCGAGCACGGCCCAGATGACACCTGCGGCGAGGAACAGCACCCCGCCCCAGATACGGCGCTTCTCCGCGCCCGCGGCGAAATCCTGCTCGAAGTACTCGTTCATGCGCTCCCCCTGGTGGATCGACCACGGAACGTATCACCGCACCCCGCGGCCCCAACTGGTCCCCACCAGGACCAGCACACCTCCCACCAGACCCACCACCCCGAGCCGCTCCCCGCCCACCGCGATCCCCACGGCAGCCGCCCACAGCGGCTCCGTGCCGAGCAGCAGGCTCACCCGCGATGGCGAGGTCCTGCGTACCGCCCACATCTGCACGAAGAAGGCGAAGAGCGTGCAGAACACGGAGAGGAAGAGCAGCCCTGCCCACTCGCGCGGACCGAAGTCCACGGCGACGGACCAGGGCGACGCGCCCGTTCCCGCGGCGGCGAGCACCGCGAACACCAAGACGGCGGAGCCCAGTTGGACGGTGGTGAGCGGCAACGACGCGGCGTCGTCGGCATCCTTGAGCGCCTTGATCCTGGACATCGCGAGGACGTGCACCGTGCGGGCGAGCGCGGCGAGAAGCATCAGGCCGTCACCCATGGACGGCTGCGTGAAACCGCCGCCCTGAGTCAGCAGGACCACGCCGAGCACGGAGAGTCCCGCCGCCGCGAGGAAGGCGCGCGGCGGCCTCCTCCGCGTCACCGCGGCCTCGGCGAGCGGGGTGAAGATCATGGTGAGGCTGATGATGAGGCCCGCGTTGGTCGCCGATGTGTGGACGACGCCGTAGGTCTCCAGGAGGAAGATCCCGCTCAGGACGAGGCCGAGCGCTCCCGCTCCGCGCCACTGCGGCGCCGTCAGCGCGCGCAGGCCTCGCCATCCGGCCACCACGAGTGCCGGCAGCACGACGGCGAACCGCAGGACCAGGACCGCGACGACCGTGTGTGTCGTCGTGATGCCCTTCGCTGCGAGATAGCTGGCGCCCCAGACCACGGCCACGAGCAGGACGGGCAGATCGGTGAGCCAGGCGCGGCGCGCTGCGGGCGCGGCGGGAGCGGTGAGCGTCGACACGGGGCGCGGTCTCCAACAGGTGGGGCGGTGTGGAGACTTCGGCGGCTCTCACGCGGGGCGATCACCGTATCCGCTCCGGCGGGAAATCGGTGTCCATTTCCCGCCAGCGACGGCGGAACCAGCCCGCTTTCATTGAAGCCACGGAACTTCTCGGGCGACACGGCCCTTTCTACGCAAACGAGGCTCTGACATGTCTTCTCTGACCGGCAGGACCGCACTCGTCACCGGCGGCAGCCGAGGCATGGGCGCGGCGATCGCCCTGCGGCTCGCTCTGGACGGTGCGGACGTGGCCATCACGTACGTCAAGGAAGAGGCCGCGGCTCTGGACGTCGTGGCCAAGATCGAGTCGGCGGGGCGGCGCGGGTTCGCCATCAAGGCCGACGCCGCCGACCCCGGCGACGCGGCGGGCGCCGTGGAGCGCGCGGCCGACGACCTGGGCCGGCTCGACATCCTGGTGAACAACGCGGGGATCGGAGCCCTGGGCCCCATAGGGGACTTGGCGCTCTCGGACGTCGACCGGGTGCTCGACATCAACGTACGTTCGGTCTTCCTCGCCTCGCAGGCGGCGGCCGGCAGGCTGGCCGACGGGGGCCGGATCATCTCGACAGGCTCGGCGCTCGCCCGGTACTCCGGCGGGGGCGGCGGCACGCTGTACGCGATGAGCAAGGCGGCCCTCACCGGCATGACGAAGCCCCTGGCGCGGGAGCTCGCCGGGCGCGGGATCACCGTGAACGTGATCCACCCGGGCGCGATCGACACGGACATGAACCCGGCCGACGGGCCGTTCGCCGAGCCGCAGAAGGCGGGGACCGCGCTGGCCCGCTTCGGCTCCGCCGACGAGGTGGCCTCGCTCGTCGCCTACCTCGCCGGGGAGGACGCCGCGTTCATCACGGGTACGGAGCTCGTGGTCGACGGCGGGTACACCGCCTAGCCGAGGATCGCGGGCAGGGGTTCGCAGGCATGGGTATGGGGCGCACCGGGGCTGTCCACCCGGTGCGCCCCACGTTCTTCGGGGGCTTCAGCCGAAGCTGATCAGCCGCCCAGCTCCTGGTGGCGTGCCGCCAGGCGGCTCGCGCCCGCCTCGGTCAGCGAACCGAAGAGGTGCAGCCGCGAGATGCCGCCGTCCGGGAAGATGTCGACGCGCACGTGCGTGCCGACGACCGGGGCGTCCAGGACGAAGCGGTGGTTGGTGTCGGGCTGCAGCCGGGTGCGGGGCAGCGCCTCGACCCACTCGCCGTTTTCGCCGTCACGGACCGAAAGGGCGGCCCAGCCCGCCGAGTTGCCCTTGAGGTACGCGGTGTCGATCTCCACGACGCGGATCTCGGACTGCTGCACCAGCTGGTAACGGATCCAGTCGTTGCCGTTGTCGCGGCGGCGGCGGGTCTCCCAGCCGTCGTCCATCTTGCGGGAGCGGCCCGGCTGGATGGTGTTGGTGGCCGGGGAGTAGAAGCGATCGGACGCGTCCTCGACCTGGCCGCCGTTCTCCAGGGCGACGACGTCGAACGTGCCGAGCGCCGCGAGCCACTTGGGGTCGGCGATCACTTCACCGTAGACGCGGAGGCGCGCGATGCCGCCGTCCGGGTGCTGGTTGACGCGCAGGTGCGTGAAGCGCTGCTCGATGTCGACGGCGAAGCCGTTGGCCGCGTGGCCGCCAACTGCCGTGCGGGGCACGACAGTCGTCCACTTCACGTCGTCCGCGAGGAGCTCCTCGGGGGTCGGCGAACCGTCGACGCTCGTGCCCTCGACGGACACGGCCTGCGGGTAGTTGCCGCGGAAGTGGGCGGTGTCGATGACGATGCCGCGTACGACGCCGGGGGCGCCGAGGCGGACCAGCGCCCAGTCGTGGTCGTCGGCGGTCGGCCACGGGTGCTCGCCGGAGACACCACGGCGGCGGCGGGTCTCCCAGCCGTCCATGACCTTGCCCTTGTGGCCGAAGTGCTCCGGATCGAACACGGCGGCGTGGTCGAGGAGCAGGTTCTCGCGCATCGCGAAGAACTCGTCGTTGGCGGCGATCACACCGGCGCCGAGCTGCCGGTCGGCAAGGTTGGCGTACTGCGTGAAGGGGAAGTCCGCGGTGCGGTAGTCCGCGTAGGGGTCGCCGCCGCCGTAGGGGCTCGCGTCGCCGGTGAAGGAGGGTATCGCCGTCACAGTGATCAGTTCTTCCTTTCCAGAAGTCGGCCTGCGGGTTCGCTGAACTCGCCGCCGTGCAGAATGCGTTCGCCGCGCAGCCAGGTGGACTTCACGACGCCGCTGAGGGTCTTGCCCGCGTACGCCGTGACTCGGTTCCGGTGCTGCAGCTCCGCGGGGTCCACGGTGAAGGTCTCGTCGGGCGCGAGGACCGCGAAGTCGGCGTCGCGGCCGGCCTCGATGGCGCCCTTCTGGTCGAGTCCGACCAGTTCGGAGGTGCGCGTCGACATCCAGCGCACCACGTCCTCGAGGCTGTGGCCGCGCTTGCGGGCCTCGGTCCAGACCGCGGGGAGGCTGAGCTGGAGCCCGGAGATGCCGCCCCACGCGGTCGCGAAGTCGTCGGTCTTGAGGTCGGCGGTGGACGGCGAGTGGTCCGTCACGATGCAGTCGACGGTGCCGTCGGCGAGCGCGTCCCAGAGCAGGTCCTGGTTGGCGGCCTCGCGGATGGGCGGGCAGCACTTGAACTCGCTGGCGCCGTCCGGGACTTCCTCCGCGGTGAGCGTGAGGTAGTGCGGGCAGGTCTCGACGGTGAGCTTGACGCCCTCGCGCTTGGCGGCGGCGATCAGGGGCAGCGCGTTCGAGGACGACAGGTGCAGTACGTGGACGCGGGCGCCGAGCCGCTTGGCGAGCCCGATGAGGCCCTCGATCGCGGCGTCCTCGGAGACGCGCGGCCGGGTCTCCAGATAGTCCGTGTACTTGGGGCCGCTCTTGTGCGGGGCGGCGTCCAGCTCGTGCGGGTCCTCGGCGTGCACGATGAGCAGCCCGCCGAACCCGGCGATCTCCGCCATGGAGGTGGCCAGGCGGTCCTGGTCCAGGTGCGGGAACTCGTCCACGCCGGACGGCGAGAGGAAGCACTTGAAGCCGTAGACACCAGCGTCGTGCAGGGGCTTGAGGTCGCCGACGTTGTCGGGCAGGGCGCCGCCCCAGAAGCCGACGTCGATGTGCGCCTTGGCGCGGGCCACGTCCTGCTTCGTGCGCAGGTTGTCGACGGTGGTGGTCGGCGGCAGGGAGTTGAGCGGCATGTCGACCAGGGTGGTGATGCCACCGGCGGCCGCGGCACGGGTGGCGGTCCAGAAGCCCTCCCACTCCGTGCGGCCGGGGTCGTTCACATGGACGTGGGTGTCGACGAGTCCGGGCAGCAGGACGTCGTCGCCGAAGTCCTCGACCCTGGCCCCCGCCGGTACGTCGGCGTCGTGCGCCAGCACGGCCGCGATCTTCCCCCCGGAGACCGTGACCGTCGCCGGGCGGGTTCCCTGCGGGGTGATCACGCGAGTCGAGCGCAGCACCAGTTCTACGTCCACGTCCTCAACGCCCTCTCTTCGCTGTTGCCTGTGTGTTCGGTTGCCTGTGTGTTCGGTGTTGCCTGTGTGTTCGTTCTTTTCCGCTACACAGACCATTCGTTTCCGCTAAACGGAATTCAACGTTCTGTTGAATGAGTCTTCACGGCCAACCCCGAACCGTCAAGAGGCCACCTGGAGCACTCTGGACGTTTCCACAAAGTGGAATTAGAATTCCACAGGCCAGAACGTAGCTACGCACAACCGGGCCGTCAGACGATCACCGGGGGTGTCGGCGGAGAAGCGGACAAAGGCTCCCCGACCGGTCCCTGAGCAGCCCTGACCGGCTCGGATGCCAGAGCCGCGAAGGGACCTCGCGAGGAACCGCCCGGTAGGCTGCTGCCTTGCCCGTCAGCCCCGAAAGGACTGCGCCGTGCCGACGTCAAGCGCCAGCGACGCCTCCACCGAAGTCGCCGCCTCCAAGCCGCCCGCTGCCAGCGGTGGTGTCCAGTCCCTCGAGCGCGCCTTCGACCTCCTCGAACGGATGGCGGACGCCGGAGGCGAGGTCGGCCTGAGCGAGCTCTCCGCGAGCAGCGGCCTCCCGCTGCCCACGATCCACCGCCTGATGCGCACGCTGGTCGCCTGCGGCTACGTACGTCAGCAGCCCAACCGCCGCTACTCCCTGGGCCCGCGCCTGATCCGCCTCGGCGAATCGGCCTCGCGCCTTCTGGGCACCTGGGCGCGCCCCTACCTCGCACGTCTGGTCGAGGAGACCGGCGAGACCGCGAACATGGCGCTGCTCGACGGGGACGAGATCGTCTACGTCGCGCAGGTGCCGTCCAAGCACTCCATGCGCATGTTCACCGAGGTGGGCCGCCGGGTCCTGCCCCACTCCACGGGTGTCGGCAAGGCTCTCCTCGCCCACACCCCGCCGGAGGAGGTGCGGGCCCTGCTCTCCCGCACCGGGATGCCCGCCGCCACGGAGAAGACGATCACCACGGCGGAGGGTTTCCTCGACGCGCTCGAGGTGGTCCGCGGCGCGGGCTACGCCGTCGACGACAACGAACAGGAGATGGGGGTGCGCTGCCTCGCGGTGTCGGTCCCCAACTCCCCCACGGCGGCGGCCATCTCGATCTCGGGCCCGGCGGGCCGGGTGACCGAGGCCGCAGTGGAGAAGATCGTGCCGGTGCTGCAGGAAGTGGCGGTGGAGCTGAGCGCCGCGCTGGCCAGCTCGGGTCCGGCGGCGTAGTCCTGAGGCGTCGGGGCATGTGGGCGACTCATATGGTCGCCTACTGACCGGCGCCGCCGCCCCGGATCACCCCCCGCCCTGTCGCCACCGCCACGGCGGCCGTACGCGATGCGACGCCCAACCTCGCGTAGACACCTCCAACTCCCGCGCGGTCAGGGCCTCCCCGGGCGCCCGCATCCGGTCCATCAGCCGATGGGCGATGGCGGGCGCGAGCGCGGACTGCCCAGCGGCCACGGTCCGCACCGCCGCAGCAAGCTCTTCCGGCGGCGCGTCCTTCAGGAGATATCCCGCGGAGCACCGGGCTCCGCGGTGATCGCGGCCGTGGCCTGCGCCCCGTGCACCCCCGCCCCGAACTGAAAATCCATCAGTACGACGTCGAACCCGCCGGCCGCGGCGAGCGACACCGCGCCCTCGGCGGTCGCCGCCTCCCCCAGCACGGCGAATCCGGGCTCGGTGTCGAGCACCGCGCGCAGCCCGGCGCGTACGACGGGATGGTCGTCGGCAAGAAGCAGCCGGATGGGCTCCGGCACCGCGGAGCGGCGCTCACGACGCGGCCTCAGTGGGGAGCGGCAGCGTGACCGCGACGGCCGTCCCCTGCCCCGGCGCCGACGCGAGGTCGAAGCCGCGGCCGTCGTCGACGACGTCCAGGGACACCGAGGTGTCCATGAAGCTCGCCGTGATCTCGGCGCGTTCCGCGCCCGCGTGCTGCAACGTGTTGGCCAGGGCGGACTGGGCGGTGCGGTGGCCGGGAGGGGGCCTGGGAGATGGGCGGAAGGAAGTCCGGGAGGTGGGGGGTTACTTCGGGGTCGGGTCGCCGAAGAGTTCTACCGCTCCTCGGACCGCCGCGAGGCCCGTGGCCAGGGCGCTGACCGAGCCGATCGCGCTGGCGACCAGCAGGAGCGAGCGGCGCAGTCTCGGTACCTCAGGGGCGCCGCTCTGGGCCATCGCGGCCAGCGCCGCGAGCTCGTCCTCGGCGATGCCCCGGTCGGGGAACTCGACCGGGTGCGCGGCGAGCTCCCTGCGCAGCCGGGACACAGCCGTGTCCAGCTCCGCGACTCGCGGATCCTCATCGCTGTCGGCCACTCGCCTCTGCCCCACGCTCCGCAACACAGCTCTCCCCCTGCTCGTTCAGATCTCACCGTCCCCGCACGGCGTTGGTCAGACACCAGAGGGACGCGGGTCAGTAAACGCCACGGGAAGCGGGACGCGCCACTTTCCGGCCGGAAGACACCGCACGGGCAGGGTGCGGTATGCAGGAGCCATGACCATGACGAATCCGACGATCGCCGGGCTGCTCCTCGCCGCAGGCGGTGGGCGGCGGCTCGGCGGCCAGCCGAAGGCGCTTCTCGACCACCGGGGGCGGCCCCTCGTGGAGCACGCGGTCCACGTACTGCGCGAGGGCGGCTGCACGCGCGTGCACGTCGTGCTCGGCGCCGACGCCGACGCCGTACGGGAGAAGGCCTCGCTCCCCGGCTGCGTGCTGATCGACAATCCCGAGTGGGCGGAGGGGATGGGCTCGTCCCTGCGGGCCGGGATCGCGTCCCTGCGCGGCGGCGAAGCGGACGCCGCCCTCGTCTCCCTCGTCGATCAGCCCGGCATCGGCCCCGCCGCCGTGGCCCGCGTGTACGCCGCCTACCGCTCGCCCGCCACCCTCGCGGCCGCCGCGTACGAAGGGGAACGCGGCCACCCCGTGCTCTTCGGCGCCGACCACTGGCCGGGTATCGCGGCGAGCGCGGTCGGGGATCGCGGGGCGCGCGCCTATCTGAAGGAACACGCGGGAGACATCACACTCGTCGAGTGCGGGGACGTGGCCCAGGCGTACGACATCGACACGCCCGCCGACCTGATCCACCTTGAGTGACCGGCATGGCACTCAGCGACACGTTCTGTCGATGAAGAGAATCTCGACATCAACAGACGATTGAACTTCCACTATGAGGAAACTAGTATCCACTGTTCAGAAGCACCCGTTCCCTCAAGTGGGGTCCACGGCCGTATCTCGGCTCCGGTGGCACTGAGTGTCACTGCGAATGCCCGGCGGTCGCCGCGGCACCGCTTGTGAAGCTCGCTGAAGGAAGTGACAGCTCATGTCCGCACCAGCGCAGTCCCCGCTGGCCATCGTCGACGCGGAGCCTCTGCCGCGGCAGGAGGAGGTCCTCACCGACGCGGCCCTCGCCTTTGTGGCCGAGCTGCACCGGCTCTTCACGCCCCGCCGTGACGAGCTCCTCACCCGCCGCTCCGAGCGCCGCGCCGAGATCGCCCGCACCTCCACGCTCGACTTCCTCCCCGAGACCGCGGCGATCCGCGCGGACGACTCCTGGAAGGTCGCCCCGGCCCCGGCCGCGCTCAACGACCGCCGCGTGGAGATCACGGGCCCGACCGACCGCAAGATGACCATCAACGCCCTGAACTCGGGCGCCAAGGTCTGGCTCGCGGACTTCGAGGACGCCTCGGCGCCCACCTGGGAGAACGTGGTCCTCGGCCAGCTCAACCTGGCCGACGCCTACGAGCGCCGCATCGACTTCACGGACGACCGCAGCGGCAAGTCGTACTCGCTCAAGGACGCCGACGAGCTCGCCACCGTCGTCATGCGCCCCCGCGGCTGGCACCTGGACGAGCGCCACCTGCAGTTCGAGGGCACCCCGGTGCCCGGCGCGCTCGTCGACTTCGGTCTGTACTTCTTCCACAACGCCAAGCGCCTCATCGAGCTCGGCAAGGGCCCGTACTTCTACCTCCCGAAGACGGAGTCGTACCTGGAGGCCCGCCTCTGGAACGACATCTTCGTCTTCGCGCAGGACTACGTCGGCGTCCCGCAGGGCACCGTCCGCGCCACGGTCCTCATCGAGACGATCACGGCCGCGTACGAGATGGAGGAGATCCTCTACGAGCTCCGCGACCACGCGTCCGGCCTGAACGCGGGCCGCTGGGACTACCTCTTCTCCATCGTCAAGAACTTCCGTGACGGCGGCTCGAAGTTCGTCCTGCCGGACCGCAACCTCGTGACGATGACGGCCCCCTTCATGCGGGCGTACACCGAACTCCTCGTCCGCACCTGCCACAAGCGCGGCGCGCACGCGATCGGCGGCATGGCCGCCTTCATCCCGTCGCGCAAGGACGCCGAGGTCAACAAGGTCGCGTTCGAGAAGGTCAAGAACGACAAGGACCGTGAGGCCGGCGACGGCTTCGACGGCTCCTGGGTCGCGCACCCGGACCTGGTCCCGATCGCGATGAAGTCGTTCGACGCGGTCCTCGGCGAGAAGCCCAACCAGAAGGACCGCCTGCGCGAGGACGTGAACGTCGCCCCCGGCGACCTGATCGCCATCGACTCGCTCGACGCGAAGCCCACGTACGACGGCCTGGTCAACGCCGTCCAGGTCGGCATCCGTTACATCGAGGCGTGGCTGCGCGGCCTCGGTGCCGTCGCCATCTTCAACCTCATGGAGGACGCGGCCACCGCCGAGATCTCGCGCTCGCAGATCTGGCAGTGGATCAACGCGGGCGTCGTCTTCGAGAACGGCAAGACCGCGACGGCCGACCTGGCCCGCGAGGTGGCCGCCGAGGAACTGGCGAACATCCGCACCGAGATCGGCGACGAGGCCTTCGAGGCCGGCAAGTGGCAGCAGGCCCACGACCTCCTCCTCCAGGTCTCCCTGGACGCGGACTACGCGGACTTCCTGACGCTCCCGGCGTACGAGCAGCTGCGCTGAGCTCGACCCGATGACTGAGCCCCCGGCACCGCACAGCGCCGGGGGCTCAGTCGTGCCCCAGGGGGCGCGCCCCGTAGGGGCGCGGGGAACTGCGCGCCAAGCCACAACCGACCCGCACCTAATCGATATGCCGCGACCAATCCTGCTCAGCCGCAGGCTCCCCGTGCAGATCAGGCACCCGCTTGAGCCAGGCCGGACGGCCCCTCTCGGTGGCGGCAGCACGCCTCGCGTCAGCCGCCGCCAGCTCCCCCCGGGAGGGGAAGTCCACCGGCAGCCAGACCGCCGAGGCACGCGCGCGGGCCAGCAAGAAGGCGACGTACGCCTCACGCACCTCGTCGGGAGACGTAAAGCCCGGCTCGTGGGCGAGCCACGCGTCCGGGACCAAGGCGGCGATGTCACGGAGGACGGACTCCGTCACGAGAGGCGCCAGCTCCGCATCGGCGGCAGCCGTATCGGGGGCGTATCCCCCGAGGGCGTGATGGCGGAAGTCGTACGCCTTGTCCGGCGCCGTCGCGCCCCAGCGGTGGTGGAAGACCAGGGCCGCGCCGTGGTCGATCAGCCAAAGCCTCGGCGGCTGGATGCCGAACGTCGGCCAGATCATCAGGTTCGAGCTGTGCACCGTCCGGTCGACGTTCGCGGTGAGCGCGTCGAGCCACACCACCTTGCCCGCCTCCAGCGGGTCCACGTCCAGCGCCTCGGGGGTGAAGTCCACGGCGCCCGGCAGGAGGTCCATGCCGAGGTTGAGGCCCGCGCTGGCGTGCAGGAGGTCCTGGACCTCCTGGTGCGGCTCGTCGGCCGCGACCGCCGGGTCGAAGTGGACCAGCACGAGCTCGGGAAAGCGGAGGCCGAGGTGGCGGGCCAGCTCACCGACGATGATCTCGGCGACCAGCGCCTTGCGGCCCTGCGCCGACCCGGTGAACTTGACGACGTACGTCCCGAGGTCGTCGGCCTCGACGACACCGGGCACGGAGCCCCCGGTCCGCAGCGGGTTCACATACCGGACAGCAGTCACTTCACGCAGCACCCGGCCACTGTATGCCGGTCGCCCGCCGGACCACGATCGGCTTTTCCCCGGTCAGGACGCGCGCAACGCCTTCGCAAGGACGCCCTCGCCGGTCAGGTCCACGCGGCCCGTCCGCACTCCCTCGCCCACCGTCAGGACTCCCCCGCTCACCGCCACGCACGTCTCGGCGTCCATGACGAGGCGGGCGTCCGGTTGCGTCGGTGCCGGTCCGTCGCCGTACGACCCTCCCCCGACTTCGATCCCGTCCCCGAGGCGTACGTGGAACTCTCCCTCGCCCAGAGCGACTTCGAGCACTCCCCCCACCCCGAGCCCCGAAAGGGCCCGCAGCAGCGGCAGTGCGAACCAGTGCGCGCGGACCGCGTCCGTGGGCCTGCGTTCCTGGAGCACCGGGGCGCCCCAGGTCGCCAGCGCCTGGAGGACCGGCAGCAACTCCCGGCCCCGATCGGTCAGTTCGTAGACGTACGCGGCCGAGGGCGGGGGCAGGCGGCGGCGTGTCGTCAGGGCCTCGCGCTCCATGTCCTTGAGCCGGGACGCCAGGACGTCCGTGCTCACGCCCGGCAGGTCGGCGTGCAGATCGGTGTAGCGGCGCGGGCCGGCCAGGAGCTCCCGGACGATCAGCAGGGTCCAGCGGTCACCCACTGCGTCGAGGGCACGGGCGGCGGCGCAGAACTGGTCGTAGCTTCGGCGGGACCTGGCGGCAGGTGGCGTGTGACCCATGCGGCACAGTCTATGCAAGTTGTTGGACTTTCCAAGCTCCAGCTTGGTAAAACCAAGTAACTCACGTCACGGGAGGCACAGCGCATGGAGTTCCGGCAGTCCAGCAAGCTCAGCGAGGTCTGTTACGAGATCCGGGGTCCGGTCATCGAGCACGCCAACGCTCTGGAGGAGGCGGGCCACAGCGTCCTGCGCCTGAACACCGGCAATCCCGCGCTGTTCGGCTTCGAGGCGCCCGAGGAGATCGTCCAGGACATGATCCGGATGCTCCCCCGGGCGCACGGCTACACGGACTCGCGCGGTGTCCTCTCGGCCCGCCGCGCCGTCGCCCAGCGCTACCAGGCGCTCGGGCTCGACGAGGTCTCGGTGGACGATGTCTTCCTCGGCAACGGCGTCTCCGAGCTGGTCACCATGGCCGTCCAGGCTCTCCTGGAGGACGGCGACGAAGTCCTCATCCCCGCACCGGACTTCCCGCTGTGGACCGCCGTGACGACCCTCTCCGGAGGCAAGGCCGTCCACTACACGTGCGACGAGTCCGCGGACTGGTACCCGGACCTCGACGACATGGCCTCGAAGATCACCGACCGGACCAAGGCCGTCGTGATCATCAACCCGAACAACCCCACGGGCGCGGTGTATCCGAAGGAGATCCTGGAGGGCATCCTCGACCTCGCGCGCCGCCACGGCCTGATGGTCTTCGCCGACGAGATCTACGACCAGATCCTGTACGACGACGCCGTGCACCACAGCGTCGCCGCCCTCGCCCCCGACCTCGTAGTCCTGACCTTCTGCGGTCTGTCGAAGACGTATCGCGTGGCGGGCTTCCGGTCCGGCTGGCTGGTCGTCACGGGGCCGCAGCAGCACGCGAAGAGCTATCTGGAGGGGCTGACCATGCTCGCCTCCATGCGCCTGTGCCCCAACGCCCCCGCGCAGTACGCCATCCAGGCCGCGCTCGGCGGCCGGCAGTCGATCCGTGAACTCACCCTCCCCGGCGGGAGGCTGTACGAGCAGCGCGACATGGCGTGGCAGAAGCTGAACGAGATCCCCGGCGTCTCGTGCGTGAAGCCGAAGGGCGCCCTTTACGCCTTCGCGCGCCTCGACCCCAAAATCCACCCCATCCACGACGACGAGAAGTTCGTCCTCGACCTGCTGCTCCAGGAGAAGATCCAGGTCGTCCAGGGCACGGGCTTCAACTGGCCGCGCCCCGACCACTTCCGCATCCTGACCCTCCCTTACGCTGACGACCTCGACGCGGCGATCAGCCGCATCGGCCGCTTCCTGAGCGGCTACCGCCAGTGATGTCACCGGACGACGGGGGTCGTGTGTCTCTCTGTTCCGCCTGCCAGGTCCCTTCCCTCACCCAGTTCGCGTCGCCCGACCTCGTCGGGCCCATCGTGTACGGCGAGTTCGACCGCGCGGCCGACCCCGCCTGGGCGGATTCGGGCGCGGCGACCCTCGACGACTACGCACGCTGGTGCGGCCACCTGTGCGGGCTGACGTGCCTGCGGATGGCGCTCGGTCCGTCCGCGCCCTCACTCTTCGAGCTGCGGGACGGCGCCCTGAAGTACGGCGGGTACACGGAGGATGCCGACGGCACGATCCGCGGGCTGATCTACGCCCCGTTCGCGGAGTACGTACGGGAGGTGCTCGGCGTCAACGCCACGGTCCACCGGCACCTCACGGTGGACGAGATCACCGGTCTGCTCGACGAGGGCCGCTCGGTCATGGTCTCGGTGCACTACGAGATCCGCCGCCCGCAGCGGCCTTCGCCCGGCCGGGGCGGCCATCTGGTGCTGGTCACGGGGCGTTCCGCGGACGGAGGCCTGCACCTGCACAACCCGTCCGGGATCGACGCCGGGACACGGACGGCAGACCTGTCGCTCTCGGACTTCGAGCCGTTCTTCGCCGGACGCGGGGTCTCCCTGCACTGACACAGGGTCACCCTTGCTGCCAGGATGGCGCGATGATGCGTGGAGGCAGGGTCGCCATCGTGGGGGGAAGCATCGCCGGATGCGCCGCCGCACTCGCCGCGTACCGCGGTGGCGCCGACGAGATCACGGTGTACGAGCGGGCCGCGGGCCATCTGGCGGACCGCGGAGTCGGGCTCGCGGTGCACAACTCCCGCTACGCGGAACTGGATTCCGCCGGATACCTGGACGCGGACATGCCGTGGGTGCAGCTGGCGCGGCGCCGCTGGTATGTGCGGGACGGGTCGGCCGCGGGGCCGCTCGGGCACGAGATCGGGACGATGCCGTTCCCGTTCCGTACGTACAACTGGGGTCCGCTGTGGCGTGAGTTGCGCGGCCGCGTGCCCGGTTCCGTGGACTTCCGCACGGGCGTGAGCGTGGACGAG
Organism: Streptomyces sp. NPDC051218; assembly: GCF_044455475.1. Classification (NCBI taxonomy): domain Bacteria; kingdom Bacillati; phylum Actinomycetota; class Actinomycetes; order Kitasatosporales; family Streptomycetaceae; genus Streptomyces; species Streptomyces sp. NPDC051218. The sequence continues at coordinate 74,620 of NZ_JBITEU010000003.1, forward strand.
GTGCGGCCGGGCGCGACGGAGGGCCCTGAGGGCGCCGAAGTGGTCACCGCCGACGGAACCGAGCGGTTCGACCTCGTGGTCGGCGCCGACGGCTACCGCTCCGTGGTCCGGACGGCCGCGTTCGCCACCGTCCGTCCCGCGTACGCCGGTTACCTCGCCTGGCGTGGTGCGTTCCCCGTCGACCGGCTCCCGGACCCGGAGCTGTGGGCCGAGGAGGACTGCGCGTACGTCGTCTTCCCCGGCGGTCATGTCATCGTCTACCGCATTCCCGACCAGGAAGCCGGCGGTCACCGCGTCAACTGGGTCCTGTACACGGCGCCGCCGCCCGACCTCGATCTGGGGCTCGGCCTCGACCTGAAGCTGACAGGCCCGACGAGCCTGCCGCCCGGCGGACTCACGGAGGCCCTCTCCGCTCATCTCACGTACGTGTGCGACGAGTTGCTGCCTCCCTACTGGGGTGATCTCGTCCGTGCGACCGCTCCCGAAGAGCTCTTCCTGCAACCGATGTACGACTTCACGGCGCCCCGCTGCACCGCTGGCCGTCTGCTCCTGATGGGCGACGCCGCCACCGTCGCCCGGCCGCACACCGGGGCCGGCGCGGTCAAGGCGCTGCAGGACGCGACGGTCCTGGAGTCCGCCTTCGCCACGGCCACGACCTGGCCGGACGCGCTCGACACGTACGACACCGACCGCACGGTCTCCGGTGCCGCGATGGTCGATCTGGGGCGGCGACTCGGCCGTGCGCTGGTCGAGGAGACGCCCCCGTGGCGGTCGATGGACCAGACGGCCCTTGAGACGTGGTGGAAGCAGGCCGACGGGGGCGGGGCGTTCGGGGGCCGTGAGCTGAGGCGGTGACCGTCGCCGCGGCTGAAGCGGCACAAGGTCATACCCACCCGCCGGTTTGGGTATGCACGTCAAGATCAATAAGATCCGGCGATGATCACAAGACAACGGCTGGCGGCCGGGGCCTTCGCCCTGCTCGCAGCCTTGACCGCCGGGCTCGGCACGGCGGGCCCCGCCGCCGCCGATGGCGAAGAACCGGCACGCCCCTCCCCCAAGGTCGAGCTGGTCCTCGACGTCAGCGGTTCGATGCGGGCCCGCGACATCGACGGCAAGTCCCGGATGGCGGCGGCCAAGCAGGCGTTCAACGAGGTGCTGGACGCCACGCCCGACGAAGTCCAGCTCGGCATACGCACGTTGGGCGCCAATTACCACGGCGACGACCGCAAGGCGGGCTGCAAGGACACCGAGCTCCTCCACCCCGTGGCGGAGCTCGACCGCGCGGGGCGCACCGACGCGAAGACCGCGGTGGCCACGCTCGCGCCCACCGGCTGGACGCCGATCGGCCCCACGCTCCTGAAGGCCGCCGACGACCTCAAGGACGACGACACGGAGCGCAGCCGCCGCATCGTCCTCATCTCCGACGGCGAGGACACCTGCCAGCCGCTCGACCCGTGCGAGGTGGCCCGCAAGATCGCCGCCGAGGGCATCCACCTCACGGTCGACACGCTCGGCCTGGTGCCGGACGCCAAGACCCGCGACCAGCTGAGCTGCATCGCGGAGGCCACCGGCGGTACGTACACATCCGTGCGGCACACCGATGAACTCTCCGGCCGCGTCAAGCAGTTGGTGGACCGTGCCGCGGACCCCGTCGCCACTCCGGTGGCCGCCGAGGGCGCCGCCCAGTGCTCCGACGCCCCCCAGCTGAAGGCGGGCGTCTACACCGACCGCGAGAAGTTCGGCGAGCACCGCTGGTACCGCGTCGATGTGGAGCCCGGCCAGGAGTTGCGCGCTTCCGTCAGCGTCGGCGCCGACCGCGCGGTGAACCGGGACTACGGCGTGCTGCTACGCGCATCGACCGTGCACGGCCGCGAGATCGTGCGGGGCTCCGAGGCGGGCGACGGGCGTACGGACGTGATCTCGACCGGCCTGCGCTATCCGAAGCCGGAGGACGACGACACGGACGACGACGCGACGGACGGGAGCGAGCCCGCCGCCGAGACCGTGTGTCTCCAGGTCAGCAACTCCTACTCGGCTCCTGCCTCGGTCAAGACGACCCCGGGTCTGCCCGTGGAGCTGGCCGTCGATCTGGTGGACGCGCCCGACGAGGCGTCGGACGTGGCGTCCTTCGGCCTGGGCAACGGCTGGTGGCTGCTCGGCGTACTGATCCTCACCGGCTTCGTCGCCGGTCTGGTCTGGGGCTGGGTCTCGCGCTGGCGCTTCGCGGTCTGGAGGACCAACTGATGCATGTGACACGTGTGTTGAGCCGGGTCGGCGTACTGGCCGGTGCCGCGCTGCTCGCCCTGGCCGGGACGGCCGGAGCCGCGTTCGCCGAAGGTGCCGACGACGGCGACGACAAGCCCGCCGCGCCGACCGAGGCCGGTACGTCCTTCCGTACGGCGACGGCGATCCAGCAGGACCAGGAGGCGACGGCGGAGGCGTCCACCGGCGACTACCTGTACTGGTCGTTCCCCGCGGACACCGGCCGGCGCCCCACCGTGCACGCGACGGTGAAGCTGCCCGAAGAGGCCGCACGGCACGGCGTGTCCACCTGGCAGCTCGATGTGTACGACGGACTGCGGCGCCGCCAGGCGTGCCGGTTCGGCGCGCAGACCCAGGCGGCGGCGCAGGACGCCGGCACGGTCGAGCTGTCCTGCACGCTGCGCACCGTGCGCGGCTGGTCCGAGCCGTGGGCCGACGACCCGCTGCCCGGCACGTACTACGCACGCCTGACGGTCACCGGCCTCAAGGCGGACGACCTGGGGCTGCCGATGCGGGCCGAGGCGTTGGTGACGTCCAGCGACGCGGGCGGCGCGCAGGCGGTGGACGGCGCGCTCGCGGAGCCGTTGGTGCCGGGGACCGGCACGAAGATGGCGGCGGCCGCCAGTGAGCCGGAGGGCGGCTGGGCGTCCGGCTGGTGGTCGTCCCGCTGGCTGTGGACGGCGGGCGGCGGTGTGCTCGGCGCTCTCGCGGGCATCGGTGGCTACCGCCTGACGCGCGGCTCGGGGCGCCCGGCGCGCGTACCTGCGGGGATCTAGTCTCGGTGGTGGCGAGGCCGGGCCGTTGGTGCTCCGGTCCCGCCGCCACCGACACGACCGTCGGCGGACGCTTCGGATCCATCGACAGACAGGAAGTTCCGCACCATGGGTGACCTGCTCCTCGTCCGGCACGGCGAGACCGAGTGGTCGATGAACGGCCGGCACACCAGTTGGACGGACGTCCCGCTCACCGAGAACGGCAGGGAACAGGCGCGGGGGCTCGCGGGGCTCGTGGGGCGGTTCCGGATCGGGGCGGCTTTCACGAGCCCCCGGCAGCGGGCCAAGGACACGGCGGAGTTGGCGGGGTTCCCGGACGCCCGGGTGGACCCCGACCTGAGCGAGTGGGACTACGGGGCCTACGAGGGGGTCACGACGGTGGAGATCCACCGCACGCACCCCGACTGGTATCTGTTCACGGACGGCGTGGCCCCAGGCCCCGCCGAGCATCCCGGTGAGTCCCCGGAGCAAGTCGGCGAGCGGGCGGACCGGATGCTGGCGAAGGTCGACGCCGCTCTCGCCAACTACGAGAGCAGCGTGGTTCTCTTCGCGCATTCCCATTTCCTGCGGGTGCTGACGGCCCGGCGGCTCGGACTGCCGGTGTCGGGCGGGGCGTTGTTCCAGCTGGCCACGGGGACGGTCTGCCGCCTCAGCACGGAGCACGGCCGCCCGGTGGTGGCGAGCTGGAACATTCGGCCGTGAAACCAGGCACACTCTGTCCCATATAGCTCTCTCACCACCACGAAGGATCGCGAATGATCACGCTCAAGAAGGAAGACGGACCTGCGGATCTGGGCGGCGTGACCCGTCTGTCCATAGGCGTGTCCTGGGACCCCACCGTCGGCAGCAGCGGTGGCCTGATGGGCAAGCTCCGCCAGAAGGCCGGCACCGACCTCGACCTGATCGCCATCGCGATGGCGGGGGCCGACCCGGTGCGCCTCGCCGGTCTCGACTCGCTCGACCCGCTGGGCAACGGCTCGCTCGTGCACAGCGGCGACAACCAGACCGGCAAGGGTGACGGCGACGACGAGACGGTGACCGTCGAGTTCGACCGGGTGCCGGAGAACATCACGTCCATCGTGTTCGTCGCCGCCGCGTACAAGAAGCGCAGCGCCTTCCAGAACGCGCGCAACATCAGCTTCAAGGTGTACGACGCCACGGGCGGCAGCACCCAGCAGGTCGCCGACATCTGGCCGAGCCTGCTCACGAACGACAACGGCTGCGCCGTGGCCAAGGCGCTCCGGGAAGGCGGGACCTGGAAGCTCCAGGTCATCAACGAGACCGGGAAGATCAAGCAGGGCGACGAGCAGGCCCTGATGCGCTTCGCGATGAGCAAGTGACCGAGGGATGAGCTGGTAACCGAGGGAGGTCCGGGCCGGCCGGTGCCGCCGGCCGGCCCGGTTCGACACGCACCCCCAAGATCATCAAGACTTGCCGCCATGCGATACGGCGTGAACCTCCTCAACTTCGGCTCCGGCACCACCCCCGACTCCCTCGTCCGCCAGGCCACCGACGCCCGTGACCTCGGGTTCGGCTTCGCGATGATCTCCGACCACATAACGGTCACCCCCGACGTGCACGCGGTCTATCCGGCCCCGTTCTACGACCAGTTCGTGCTCGCCGCGCATCTCGCGGGCCGCGTCCCCGGGCTGCGGCTCGGCACAACGATCACCGTGATCCCCTACCGCCACCCCCTCCAGACCGCCCGCCTCGCCGCCAACATCGACCAGCTGAACGAAGCGGGCTTCATCCTCGGCGCCGGTGTCGGCTGGTCCCGCGCCGAGTACGAGGCGCTCGGCGTCCCCTTCGAGGAGCGCGGCGCCATCACGGACGAGTACCTCACCGCCATCCGTGCCGCGTGGAGCGAGGAGACGACCTCGTTCCAGGGCAGGTACGTCGCCTACGAGGACATCCGTAACGCCCCCGCGCCCGCGACGCCCTTGCCCGTCTGGGTCGGCGGCAACTCCCCCGCCGCCCAGCGGCGCGCGGCCCGCCTGGGCGAGGGCTGGCATCCGTTCATGCCGACCCTCGGACTCCTGCGGGCGGCGCTGCCCCGGATCGCGGCGCAGGCCGAGGCCGCCGGGCGCCCCGCGCCGGACCTGGTGCCCCGCCTCCAGCTCAGGCTCACCGAGCAGCCGGACACGGAGGACCGCCCCCTGGGGCACGGCAGTCCCGACCAGCTCCGCGCCGACCTGGAGGCCCTTGCCGGGCTCGGCGCCACGGACGTGCTGCTCGACACCTACCCCGGCACGCCCGACGAGCGGGGCACCGCCGACGACGACCGGCGCACCCTCGAACTCGTCGCCGAGAAGGTGGTCGACCCCGCGACGGGAACACTTCGCTGAGCCGGCGGGCGCCGGTCGCTGAGTCGGCGGGCGCCGGAAAGCTGACGTCCGGCGGCCGTTGTCAGTGGCGCGAGGCACTATCGGAACCAGGCACAAGGACCTGGGGAAGAGGTGGGCTCATGACGAAGCCTCCGACGGCCGCCCAGCGGCGGATCATCGAGGCCGCGGACCCGGCGACCGGCCGTCTCACCGGGAGCGAGGCGCAGCTGGCGGGACTCGTGCGTCACCGCCTCGCCTTCCGGCACCCCCGGCCGCCGCACGCCTATTTCCTGACGCCGACGGGCCATCGCATACGGGAGGGCGCACAGAGCCCTCCCGTCGCCGAGACCCCCGGCCCTCCTCCGGAGGCCCCCGCCGCCTCCGGCCTCTTCGCCGCGCGCACCGGCACCGAGCTCGCGCAACCGCCGGGCGCGGAGAGACCGGAGGCCCGCGCACGTGACGTACGCAGCGCCTGGGAAGGCCTCCTGGAGATGCGCCGCATGACCAATCCGGACGGCGCCCGGGACCGTCCCTGTGCCTGGGAGCGGACGCATCTGGTGCAGGCCGCAGCGCTGGCCCTGGAGGCGGCGGGCTGCCGGCCCGGACCCGACGGCTATCGAGTGGCCGGGACACCGCAGCCCGAGGCCGTCGCCGTGCGCGATCAGGCGGCGGACGGGCTGCGGGCCTGCGCGAGCGCCCTGGAGGCCGCGGGCTGGCAGGTCAGCGAACACGCCGAGCGGCCTCGTGGCGTGCGCTATCTCCTTGCCTCGCCCCGAAGAAGCGGACAATCGAAGTGACCGTGCACAACCGTTGAAGGGAACGTCGTGGCGGAGCCGTTTTCCGTGAGCATCAGCGTCCGTGGGTACGAGACGGACTCGCAGGGCCACCTGAACCAAGCCGTCTATCTGCAGTACGCCGAGCACGCCCGCTGGTCGATGCTGCGCGCGGCGGGCATCGAGCAGGCGGATCTCCTCGCCAAGGGTGTCGGCCCCGTCGCCCTGGAGAACACCATCCGCTACTTCAGCGAACTGCGCGCGGGCGACGAGGTGGAGGTGACCTGTGAGTTCATCTGGGGCGAGCGCAAGACGTTCCGCATCGAGCAGTCGATCCGCAAGACGGACGGCACCAAGGCTGCCGAACTGCACTCCATCGGTGGCCTCCTGGACCTGAGCGCACGCCAGATGGTGAGCGATCCGCGCGAGTACTTCAGGGCGCTGGCCGACGAACCGGCCGTGATCGGGCTCTGAGCACCCCGACCCGGGCCGCCGGGCCCCGCGGGAACTGGATCGGCCGGTGATCGTTCTCTCAAGTAGCAAGTACGACAGGCGAGTAGCAAGCAGGACAGGACCGCCCCCCCCTCCAGGAGGCCCCCGTGCCGGACCGCGACCCCCAAGCCGACGCCGCCGCGGACATACGCGCGCGCATCGACACCAGCACGCCGCACTCCGCGCGCTTCTGGAACTACTTCGTGGGCGGCAAGGACAACTACGAGAAGGATCGCGAACTGGGCGACCACATCAAGGAGATCCACCCGGGCCTGGTCGACGTGGCGCGCCTGAGCCGGCTCTTCCTGGGGCGCGCGGTCCGTCATCTGGCGACGGAGCGGGGCATCCGCCAGTTCCTCGACATCGGCACGGGCCTGCCGACCGCCGACAACACGCACGAGGTCGCCCAGCGCGTGGCCCCGGACTCCCGGATCGTCTACGTGGACAACGACCCGCTCGTCCTTGCCCACGCCCGCGCGCTCCTCACCAGCACGCCCGAGGGCGAGACGGCGTACATCGACGCCGATCTCTACGCCCCCGAGGCCATCCTGGAGTCGGCGAGCGCGACCCTTGACCTCTCGCGGCCGGTCGCCCTGATGATTCTCAACACCCTTGGTCATGTGGGGGATTACGGGCAGGCGCGCGAGCTGGTGGCCCGGCTCATGGCGGGTCTGCCGTCCGGCAGTCATCTGGTGATCAGTGACAGCACCGCCACCAGCGAGGGCATGATCGCGGCGTCGGACGCGTACAACAAGAGCGGCGCGATTCCCTATCACGTACGCGGCGTCGAGGAGATCGGCGGCTTCTTCGACGGCCTGGAGCTGGTGGCGCCCGGCGTCGTTCAGGTCACCCGGTGGCGCCCCGACTCCGGCTCCGACACGGAGTCCGAGGACGCGACGCCGGTCGACGCGTACGGCGCGGTGGCCCGCAAGCCGTAGGTCTCCCCCGAAGCGGCGCGCGGGCCACGCGCCCGTCGGCCCCGGTGCGAGCCTGCTGTTAGACCGATCCGGGCACCCCTCTTGCCTCACGACCGGCCGGGCCATTACGGTCCGGCCAGCCGTGAATCTACGCGCGTCGCACATCGAGCGAGAGGTCCCTGACCATGCGTAAGACCGTTCTGACCGCAATGACCGCCCTGGGCGCGGGAATTGCCGTGGTGCTCAGCACCGGCCTCTCCGCGGCGCAGCCGGAGGCCGGTCGATGGCACCAGGTCGGGGACGACGTGAAGTCCGGTATCAGCGGGCTCACCGTCACCTCCCGTTCGGGTGACGATCTTCGCGCCCTGGTCGTACGCGACAACAAGCGCCCCGGTGAGAACCGCATCGCCGAAGTGACCCACCGCCCCGGCAGGCCCGCCGCCGTCGAGGCGATCACCTGGCAGGACAGCATCGAGCCCGTCGACCTGGAGGCGGTCGACGCGGTGCCGGGGACGTCCGACGAATTCGTGGCCGTGGCCAGCCGCGGGCTCGCCTACCACCTCAAGCTTGCCGACGCCGGGGAGGCCGTGAAGGTCCTTGACATCACGCCGCTGCCCTCGATCGGCACGGGCGACGACTTCGAGAGCTTCACGCTGACGTCACGTAACGGCAAGATGGCGGCGGTCTGGGCGGACCGCGGCGCGGGCGCGGACCGCCCCGCGACGCTGTACGCGGCGCCGTTCTCGGTCGGTTCCTACGGCGAGTCGACGTTCGGCTCGGTGCGAAAGGCGTCCCTCCGTGTGCCGTACCCGACGGGGAACGTGCGTCACGCATCGGACATCGAGGTGACCAAGTCGGGCCGTCTCCTCGTCAGTTCGGCGTCGGATGCCGGTGACGACGGGCCGTTCGACTCCGCCGTGAGCGACGCGGGCAAGCTGAGTGTCGACTCCGCCGGAGAGGTGCGTCTCTCCGTCGCCGAGACGCCCGAGCTCCTGGAGAAGTTCGAGGGCTACAAGATCGAGGGGCTGCACTGCATCCCCGGCTCCGACCTCGCGGCCCTCGGTACGGACGACGAGAACGCGGGAGGCTCCCTCACCACGCGCCGCCTGTGCGACTGACGTCAGGAACGCTGCGCCGCCACCAGTTCGCGGGCCTCCTCGTCCGTCGCGACCGACGGCGGGGAGCCTTCCAGGGGCTTGCGGGCCGTCTCCTTCATCGCGGCCACCGCGATGATGCCGACGAGGCCCGCGAGCATCGTGTAGAAGGCGGGCATCAGGTCGTTGCCGGTCGCGCCGATCAGGGCCGCGACCACCAGCGGGGTCGTACCGCCGAAGAGTGAGACCGAGATGTTGAAGCCGATGGAGAGAGAGCCGTAGCGGACGTCCGTCGGGAAGAGCGCCGGCAGCGACGAGGACATGACGCCCAAGTAGCAGACCAGGGCGAGGCCGAGGATGAGTAGCCCGGTGAAGACCGCCACCGTGCCGCCCTGCTTGATGAGGAGGAAGGCCGGGAGGGCCAGGACGAAGAAGCCCACCGAGCCCGCCATCAGGACCGGCTTGCGGCCGATGCGGTCGGAGAGGCGGCCGACGGAGTTGATGAGCGCCATCAGGATCAGCATGACGATGACGATGGACATCAGGCCGCCGGTCTCGCCGAAGCCGAGCTGCGTCAGATACGTCGGCATGTACGACAGGAGCATGTAGTCGGTGACGTTGAACGCGGCGACCAGCGCGATGCAGAGCAGCATCGCGCGCCACTGACCGAAGAAGGAGTCCTTGAGGGACTTCTTCTGGCGCTCGGCCGCCGGTCCGCTCTCCGCCTCCGCCATCTTCTGGAAGGCGGGCGACTCGTCGAGCTTGAGCCGCAGATAGAGACCGATGAGTCCGAGCGGCGCCGCCACCAGGAACGGGATGCGCCAGCCCCAGGACTGCATGGCGCCGTCGCTGAGCCCCATGGTCAGGGCGGTCACCAGGACCGCCGCGACCGTGTAGCCGATCAGCGTGCCGAACTCCAGGAAAGAGCCCCAGAACCCGCGGCGCTTGTCGGGCGCGTACTCGGCGATGAACGTCGCGGCGCCGCCGTACTCACCACCCGTGGAGAAGCCCTGCACCATGCGGCACAGGACGAGGAGCACCGGGGCCCAGACGCCGATGGTGGCGTAGCTCGGGATCAGGCCGATCGCCAGGGTCGCCGTGGACATCATGATCATGGTCAACGCGAGGATCTTCTTGCGGCCGACCTTGTCGCCCAGCGGCCCGAAGAACATGCCGCCGATGGGGCGCACGAGGAAGGCGGCGGCGAAGGTGGCCAGCGAGGAGAGGGTCTGCGCGGTGTCGTTGCCGGAGGGGAAGAACTCCTTGCCGATGATCACCGCGAGGTAGGCGTAGACGCCGAAGTCGTACCACTCCATGGCATTGCCGAGGGCGGTCGCCTTGACCGCCCGCCTGACCTGCGCCTCTTCGGTGACGGTGATGTCCGACTGACGCAGGCGCGGGTTCTTGCGGCGGTGGATCGCGCGGAAGAGCGCGCGGTGCCGGGCTATGGCCTCCGGAGCGGGATCCGGTGTTTCAGGTGCTTCGGGCGCGCTCACGGGGCAGTCACTCTCTCGGTCGGCAATAGTCTGTCGGCGACCGCCTGACCTGGGAAGTCAGAGATCGACGAACGGTCATCTGCCCAGCCGGGCGTCGATCAACACTGTCAATTTCGCGGACCGGAAGGTGCCCGTCATTGGTCCTCATGACAGGGGCCCCAAGTCCTGACTTCCCAGGACTTGGGGCCCGATTCGTTCAACTGGGCAGCGTGCGCCTCCCGCTCAGCGCGCGTACAGCTGGGTCGCGGGCACGATCTGCTGCTCCTGGCCGGGGCTGGACCAGAGCAGCTTCAGGTGGGCCTCGCCGGTCTGTTCCGCGTACTCGACCTTGATCGAGTGGCGCTTGCCCGCGGTGAGGGCCACCTGCCCCTTGTCGATCTTCGGCTCGTGCGGTGTCCACGAGTCGATGACGAGCTTGCCGTCGACCCACACCCGCGCCATGTCGTCCGAGACGGTCGTCAGGGTGTATGTCTCGGAGCGGCGCGGCTGGAGCTTGCCGGTCCAGCGGACGCTGAACTTGTCGGAGGGGATGCTCGCAGCCGGTGAACCCTCATATTTCCAGGCGTGGTTGAGGGTGGCGTCGGTGCGGGTGATCTTCGGGGTGCCGCTCAGGTCCGCGTTGTCGAAGATCTCCTGCCGCAGGCCCTTGCCCTTGCCGGGCCGGGCTGTCGGCCCCGGGTCCACCTTCAGCTCGATGACCGTGGCGGTGTCGTTGGTCGCGCCGCCGGCCGGCTTGAGGTCGATGCCGTCGCCGGACCGGGTGACCGTCACCTTCTGATCACTGCCGAGCACCCGCGCAGACTCCACCTCGAAGTCCGTACGTGCCTTCAGGTGCAGGGCGGCGCCGGACGCCGGCCACTGGGTGACCGCCGCGTACAGCTTGTCGCCCTTGCGGCTGACCGAGCCCCAGGAGGGCTCCTCGACGAGTCCGCCGAAGCGGGCGCCGAACACCGCGTCGCCCTGGCCCGACGTACGCAGCCAGTCGCCCATCTGCTTCAGGCGGTCGACGGAGGGCTGCGGGACCCGGCCGCGGGCGTCGGGACCGACGTTCAGGAGGTAGTTGCCGCTGCGGGACGTCGTGGAGAGGAGGTTCCTGACCAGGGTCGTCGACGGCTTCCAGTCGGTGTCGTACCGCGCGAAGCCCCAGTGGCCGTTGAGGGTCATGCACGATTCCCAGAGCTGGCCGTCGACCGGTGCGCCGGGGATCTCCTGCTCGGGGGTGCCGTAGTCGCCGTCGACCACGCGGCGCTTGCCGACGCGGTTGTTGATGATCAGGTCCGGGTCGAGGTCGCGGAGGTAGGCCTCCAGCTGCTCGCCGTCCTTCGCCGTCCAGGGGTTGTGGGGCTTGTCGGTGTCCCACTCGCCGTCGAACCAGAGCAGGGCGGGGTCGTAGGTGTCGACCAGCTCCTTGAGCTGGGCGCGCATCCGCTTCTCGTACTTCGGGAAGGTCGCCGGGTCGGGGAAGTCCGGGTCGTGCCAGTCCCAGATCGAGTAGTAGAAGCCGAGCTTGATGCCCGCGTCGTCGGAGGCCTTCTTCAGTTCGGCGAGGATGTCGCGGTTCTTGTCGAAGGACGAGTGGTCGCGCAAGTTCCAGTCGTTGACCTTCGTGGGCCACATCGCGTAGCCCTCGTGGTGCTTCGAGGTGATGACGATGTAGCGCATTCCGGCGTCCTTGGCCGCCTTGACCACGGCCTCGGCATCGAAGTCGGCCGGGTTGAACGTCGCGGCCTGCTTCTCGTACTCGGCCTTCGGTATGTCGCACTGGCGCTGGATCCACTCGGCGTCACGGCACAGGGAGCCGTCGGCCTTCTTGTACTCGCCCTCCAGGTTGGAGTACGCGCCGAAGTGGATGAACATGCCGAACCGGTCCTGCCGGAACCAGCTGGTGCGGTCGGCGGTGAAGGGGTCGTCGGTGGCGTGGTCCGTTCCCGGGCCCGCGGAGTCGGGCCGCTCGGCCGCGCGGGGTGCGGCGGCCGGGGGTTCCGTCGGCGCCGCGACCGCGGTGGGGACGGCGGTCGCGGCGAGGGCCGAGGCGAGGAGCAAGGCGAGCCCGGCGACTCTTCGCCGGGTGCGACTGAGCTGTGTGCGCATGGGGGCGGCTCCCTGAGGTTGACGGGTCGCTCGGGAACGTAGGGTTGAATACATCGGATGTCAATGCGCCCAACAGGCCCTGATGGGTTCGAGGTTGGCATGTTCGCACGCCATCGCTCCGATGACTGCTCCAAATCTCCGGGACTGGGCTACGCTCCGGGCAGCGCTTCGGAAATCGAAGCAGCAAGGACAGTCAGAGCAAGGACAGCCAGGAGGAGTGACACCGATGAGTCTCGACGTACGTGACGTACTGGCACCCGGCACACCCGACCGGACCCGGCTCCTGCTCGCGCGGGACGTCGTCTTCCACAGCCCGGTCGCCGACTACAGCGGGCGGGACGATGTGGCGCACCTGCTCCCGAAGATCGGGGAGTGTCTGTCCGGGGTGGAGCCGCTGCGGGAGTTCACCACTGCCGGGACCGGCGAGGAGGAGGGGGAACAGCACGGCGTGACGGCCTTCACCGCCAAGGTCGGCGAGGAGAACGCGTACGGCGCGCTCGTCCAACAGACCAACGAGGATGGCCAGTTGACGGAAGCGACCCTGTTGATCCGCCCCTTGAAAGCGCTGTCCGACGCCGTCGCCCGGATGCGGGAGGCGCTCAGCGCCGATCCTCTGCCGAGTCGGCGCTGACTTCCGTCGCCCAGCGCTCGGCCCACGCGTCCAGCGGACGCAGGGCCTGGTGTGCCTCGCGGCCGAGCACGGTCAGGGCGTAGGAGCTGTCGGGCAACTGCCGCACCAACCGGGCTTCGAGCATCTCGGTCAGGCGCTGGCGCAGCACACTGGACGACATCGCGTCACACCGTTCCTGGAGCGCCCGGAACCCCAGCGGCTCGGCCCGCAGCTCCCAGACGATCCGCAGACTCCAACGCCGCCCGAACAGATCGAGGGCGGCCATCAAGGGCCGCCCGGTGGTGGAGGCACGGGTGGGTCTGCCGGGCAGCGGTGCGGTCATCCACCGACGCTAACACCGGGGCCGGCACGGCCCGTGGCGGTGCGGTCGAACCGGGCGCCGGCGATGGCCGCGCGTACTTGACCATGGTGCGCGTGCGGTTCATCGTGGTGCGCCGTCCCGCATCGGCCGGGCGGCTGCCGAGCACCGCCGAACCGGGAGGGTATCCCTACGTCATGCCCCTTGCCCGTCGCACCTTCCTCGCCGCCATCGCCGGAACCACCGGCGCCGCCGTCGCCTGTTCCGGCTCCACCGCCGACGGCGCCCCGACCTCCGCGTCACCCGCGGTCAAGGCCGCCCGGCGCCTGCTGCCCGGACACTGGAAGCAGCTGACGTTCACGACCGCGGGTCCCACCGACACCTTCCGGGTGTCCGGGAAGCGCGGGAAGATCGAGATCGCCGGGCCGACGCCCGCCGTTCAACTCACGGGACTGCGGCACTACTTGAAGCACACCGCCCAGGCGAACGTCACCTGGGCCGGTGAGCAGCTCGACCTGCCCGACCGGCTCCCCGGGCTCGACAAGCCGGCGACCGGACGCGCCAACGCCCCGCACCGCTTCGTCCTCAACGACACGAACGACGGTTACACGGGGGCGTACCACGACTGGTCGTACTGGGAGCGAGAGATCGACGTGCTCGCCCTGCACGGCTATAACGAAGTACTCGTGTACGTCGGTGCCGACGCCCTCTACCACCGCGTGTTCCAGGAGTTCGGCTACTCCGACGAGGAGATGCGCGAGTGGGTCCCGGCCCCCGCCCACCAGCCGTGGTGGCTGCTCCAGAACATGTCCACCTTCCCGTATCCGGTCTCGCGTCAACTCCTGGACAGGCGGGCGGCATTGGGACGCCGGATCACCGACCGGCTGCGTGAGCTGGGCATGACCCCGGTGCTCCCGGGCTACTTCGGAACCGTTCCGCCCGGCTTCGCCGCCAAGAACCCCGGGGCGAGGACCGTGCCGCAGGGCGACTGGGTCGGCTTCGCGCGCCCCGACTGGCTCGATCCGCGCACCGAGCACTTCGGCCGGGTGGCCGACGCGTTCTACCGTGCGCAGGACGAGCTGTTCGGCGCGTCGACGATGTACAAGATGGACCTCCTCCACGAGGGCGGAAAGCCGGGCGACGTGCCGGTGCCGGACGCCGCGAAGGCCGTCGAGAAGGCCCTCCGGTCCGCGCACCCCGACGCCACCTGGGTGATCCTCGGCTGGCAGAGCAACCCTCCCAAGGCCATCGTCGACGCCGTCGACAAGTCGAGGATGCTCGTGGTCGACGGGCTCTCGGACCGCTTTTCGAAGATCACCGACCGCGAGTCCGACTGGAACGACACTCCCTACACCTTCGGCTCGATCTGGAACTTCGGCGGCCACACCACCCTCGGCGCCAACACCCCCGACTGGGCCGCCCTCTACGAGAAGTGGCGCACCAAGGAAGGCAGCACGCAGCGCGGGATCTCCCTCATGCCGGAGGCGGCCGACAACAACCCCGCCGCCTTCGAGCTCTTCTCGGAACTCGCCTGGCGAACCGGCGACTTGGACCTAGCCTCCTGGTTCGACGACTGGTCCGTGTCCCGTTACGGCGCGGCCGACCCGCATGCAGCCGCCGCGTGGGACATCCTGCGCCGCACCGCGTACGGCACGACCCGCGCCGACGAGTGGTCCGAGGGCGCGGACGGCCTCTTCGGCGCACGCCCCGACCTCGCGGCGAAGTCGGCGGCGGCCTGGTCCCCGAAGGCGATGCGGTACAAGCCGGCGGACTTCGAACCCGCACTCACCGAACTGCTGGCCACACGCTCCGATTTGAGGCGCTCATCGGCCTACCGCCGCGACATCCTTGACGTGGCACGCCAGGCGCTCTCCAACCACAGCCGGGTACTGCTCCCCCAGATCAAGCAGGCGTACGACGATCAGGACAAGGCCCGCTTCGACCGCCTGACCCGCACCTGGCTCGCCCTCATGGACCTGCTCGACGAATTGATGGCCACTGACTCCCGTCACCTGCTGGGCCGTTGGGTCGCCGATGCCCGCTCGTGGGGCGCGGACGCGACGGAGCGCGAGCGTCTCGCGTACGACCAGCTTTCGCTGCTCACCGTGTGGGGCACGCGGGCCGGGGCGGACGCGGGGCTGCGCGACTACGCCAACCGGGAGTGGGCCGGACTCGTCGGCGGGCTCTACCGGCTGCGCTGGGAGACGTACTTCGAGGAACTGGGGGCCGCGCTCGACGAGAAGCGCGAACCGAAGGCCATCGACTGGTTCGCCATCGAGGACGGCTGGATTCGCGACCCGGGCCACCTCGCCACCCGGCCGACCGGAGACACGTACAAAGTCGCTGTTCAGGTGCGCGAACGGCTGACCAGGACCCGATAACCGGCCGGAGCACGGGCTCCAAGATCACCAACTCGCCCTCCCTTGACGGGTATACGTCACCTTCGAACTCTGGTAGGAAACCTTCCTAACAGAACACGGAAGAGCCCAAGCGTCATCGGATCGACGAACTCCCCCACCTTGGAGGCCCCGTGCCCACCCCCCGTCACATCCCCACTCCCCCCACCCACACCTCGCGCCGCACAGTGCTCGCCTTCCTGGGCGCCTCGCTCGTCGCGGTCCCGGTCATCGCCTCGCAGACGGCAGGCGCCGCCCCCGCCCCGAAGGCGGGCGGGCTCGACGATCCGGCGAAGAAGGAGATCGCCATGAAGATCGTGTGCAGCGCCGAGAACTCCGACCTCAACTGGAAGGAGTACTACCGCTACTGCGAGGACATAGGCGACGGCCGCGGCTACACCGCCGGGATCATCGGCTTCTGCTCGGGCACGGGCGACATGCTCGACCTCGTGGAGCTCTACACCCGGCGCAAGCCGGGCAACGTCCTCGCCAAGTACCTGCCCGCGCTGCGCGAGGTGGACGGCACGGACTCCCACGAGGGCCTCGACCCCACGTACCAGGGTGACTGGGAAGAGGCCGCGGAGGACCCCGAGTTCCAGCGGGCGCAGAACGACGAACGCGACCGCGTCTACTTCAACCCGGCCGTCGGGCAGGGCAAGGCGGACGGCATCGGCGTCCTCGGGCAGTTCGCGTACTACGACGCCATCGTCATGCACGGCGACGGCGGTGACAGCACCAGCTTCCGCAACATCCGTGCGCGCGCCCTGCGTTCGGCCGAACCGCCCGCGCAGGGCGGCGACGAGGTGGCGTACCTCCACGCCTTCCTGGACGCGCGCGTCTGGGCGATGAAGCAGGAGGAGGCGCACGAGGACACGAGCCGCGTCGACACGGCTCAACGGCTGTTCCTGGAGAAGGGCAACCTGAACCTGGACCCGCCCCTGGAGTGGAAGGTCTACGGGGACCCCTACCGCATCGGCTGACCGGCCCCATCGGCGCGGGACACCTCACACACATCCCGCGCCGATGTAGCAGCGCTTACGTGTTGCGTGAAGCATTCGTCGCTGGTGCTGCACGGCACCACCGTTCGATCCTTGTCCCATGATCGGAACGAACGCGCTTCTCGGCGTCGCGGTGGTGTCCCTGGGCATGGTGCTCACGCCCGGCCCCAACATGATGTACCTCGTCTCACGGAGCATCACCCAGGGCAGGCGGGCCGGAACGATCTCGCTGGCCGGGGTCGCCGTCGGGTTCGTCATCTATCTGACGGCGGCCAACCTGGGCCTGTCGCTGGTCTTCCTCGCCGTCCCCCAGCTGTACGTGGCCGTGAAGCTGGCAGGGGCCGCCTACTTGGGGTGGCTGGCCTGGAAGGCGCTGAAGCCGGGCGGCACATCGGTCTTCTCCCACCAGGAGCTGGCACCGGACTCGCCCCGGCGACTGTTCTCCATGGGGGTCCTGACGAACCTCCTGAACCCCAAGGTCGCCATCATGTACGTCTCGCTCATCCCCCAGTTCATCGACCCGGCAGCCGGCCACACCCTCCTCCAGGGCTTCGTGCTCGGCGGCATCCAGATCGCGATCAGCCTGGGCGTGAACCTCGCCATCATCCTGGCTGCGGGCACCATCGCGGTGTTCCTGGCCCGCCGCCCTACGTGGCTGCGAATTCAGCGGTACGTGATGGGCACGGTGCTGGGCGCTCTCGCCATCAAGCTGGCGACGGACAGGGCCCCGGCGACGGCCGGTTGAGGAACCCCGGGCCCAGGGCGCGCCCCCGCCCCGCGCCCTGGGCCTCCTCACCTCCCTCGGACAGGGATCAGAACGGGTAGTACTGCTTGTTGCCGGCCTTACAGGTGTTGTTGGGGCCCCATTCGTTCTTGCACACGACGGCGCGGGCCCACTTGACGTTGTAGCCGATCCTCCACGTCCTGTTGTTGTACGAGTCACCGCCGCCGCTGCACCAGTCGTCCTGGGCCAGGTTGACCTTGAGCGTCTTGCCGGAGGTGGTCCTCGCGTGGAGCTGGACGTAGACCTCCTTGCTGTCGCAGCTCTTGTCCTTCGCGTAGGAGTCGATGTTGGAGAACGTCCCGCGGTGGCCCTTGGTGAACGTCCACTTGACCTTGCCGTAGCCCCAGCTCTCCGACTCGGCGGAACTCATCCGCTTCTTGGCGGCGGCAGCGGTGGTGGTCGTCTTCTGCGCGGGCGCGGCCGAGGCCTCGGCCATGCCCCCGGTGGCGAGCAGCGTGGCGCTGCTCACTCCGATGAGCGCGGTCTTGATGGAGCGTGATGCGATGAGCATGGTTCCCCCGAACCGTGGATTGCGGTCATCTTTCCGGTGACAACGCTGCCGGTCACCCGGCTCCGGAGGAAGAACTTTCGACGCTGCCCGAAACAGGATTCGCCCCCGATCCGGCCATCACGGCCACCGCCGACAGCCGGTGCGGCGACGGCCGCGAGGGTGCCGGGCAGGGTCGTCATCAGGCCGGCGGTGGGTCGGGTGCTTCGTGGCGGGTGCGGGCATGCCGCCGAGTTCAGCAGGGCCGTACAGCCCTGGTCCGGCACGTATGCGACACGGACGTGGCGCGGCGAGGGTGATGTCCGATCCCCGCGCACCGACCGAGCCGCGCCGCGCCGCTGGGCTCAGTGCGTGATCGCAGGCTCCGGATCGGTCGAACTCGCCCGACTCCCCAGGTGGTTGAACACCAAATTCAGCGCCACCGCCAGCAAGCACCCCGTAGAAATCCCCGACCCCAGGACGATTTGCGCCCAGGCCGGGAACGCGTCGTAGAAGCCGTCCGAGAGTGCCGGGGCCAGGCCCGCGCCGAGGGTGACCACCACGATCAGGGCGTTGTCGCCCCGGTGCAGGTCCGCCTGGAGCAGGGTCTGGATGCCGCTGACCGCGATGGAGCCGAAGAGGAAGAGGCTGACGGCGGCGAGGACCGGCATCGGGACCACGGAGATCAGCGCGGCAGCCGCCGGGCTGAGTCCGATCAGGACCAGGATCGCTCCGCTCAGCGCCACGACGAACCGGCTGCGCACCTTGGAGATGACGACCAGGCCGATGTTCTGCGCGAACGCGCTCGCGTGGAAGGCGTTGAAGAGAGGGCTCAGGGCCGAGCCGAGCGCGTCGGCGCGCAGGCCGCGGGCGATCGTCTTCTCGTCCACGTCCTTGTCGACGATCTTGCCGAGGGCGATCATGTCGGCCGTCGACTCCGTCAGGATCACCAGCATCACCACGCACATCGAGATGATGGCCGGGATGTTGAACTCCGGTGCTCCGAAGTGGAGTGGGGAGGGGATGCCGACCAGCGCGGCGTCGTCCAGCTTGGAGAAGTCGGCGAGGCCCATCGGGATCGCGAGCAGCGTCCCGAAGATCATCGCGAAGAGCATGCTGATCTGCTTGAGGAACCCCCGCGTGAAGCGCTGGAGCAGCAGCATGACCAGGACCGTCGCACCCGCGAGGCCGATGCTGCCCGGCTCCGGCGTACCCGTCGGCGAGTCGTCCACGATCCAGTCGTACGCGACGGGGATCAGCGAGACGCCGATCAGGGTGATGACAGAGCCCGTCACCACCGGCGGGAAGAAGCGGACCAGGCGTGAGAAGTATGAACTCACCAGGAAGCCGAAGACGCTCGACACGATGATCGCCCCGAACACGACCGGCATGCCTGCCTCGACGCCGCCCTGGGTCGTGATGATCGTCAGCATCACGCCGACGCCCGCGAACGAGACGCCGTTGACGAAGGGCAGCTTCGAACCGATGAAGTTGCCTATGCCCAGGGTCTGGAGCAGTGTCGCGATGCCCGCCATCAGGAGGCTGCCGCCCATGAGTACGGCCGTGTCCCCCGGCGACATCTTGGCGGCGACGGCCACGACCAGCGGGACGGAGACCGCGCCGGCGTACATGGAGGCGACGTGCTGGAGGCTTGCGACGAGCATCCGGCCCGGCGGCAGGATCTCGTCGACCGGATGAACTTCGGGGGCCGCGTCGGCGGGGTCGGCTGTGCCGACCGCCGGCGCCTTCTCGGCAGGGCGGGGCTGAGAACTCATGGGTGGCGCTTCTTCCGTGTGCGTGACGCCGGAAGTCGGTCCCGTCCCACGGGAGTTCACGAGGCGTGGGACAGGGCCGACTGCTATTCCGACTGGAAAGTAACTTCCGCGATGCGGGCGGCGTCACGCACGTTACGTCAGTGGGCCCCCGCCGGGGAAGACCCTTCGTGCACCCTCTGTTCAGCGATTTCTCCCCCGGGCTCCATCGGATTGGTCACGTCGTCGTCCTCGCCCCGCTTGCCGATGTGGTTGAAGACCAGGTTCAGCAGCACCGCCGCGACACAGCCCGTGGAGATGCCCGAGTCGAGGATGATCTTCGCGGTCTCCGGGAACGCGTGGTAGAACTCCGGCGCCGCGATCGGGATGAGGCCGACGGCCAGCGAGACGGCCACGATCAGGACGTTGTTGTCGCGCTCCAGGTTCGCCTTGACCAGCGTCTGGATGCCGCTCGCCGCGACCGAGCCGAACAGGACGACACCCGCACCGCCGAGCACCGGACGCGGTACGACGGCGATGAGCGAGGCGGCCATCGGGCACAGGCCCATCAGGACCAGGAAGCCACCGCCCACGGCGACGACGTACCTGCTGCGGATCTTCGTCATCGCGACGAGGCCGATGTTCTGTGCGAACGCGCTGCACATGAAGCCGTTGAAGAGCGGGCTGACCGCCGAACCGAGGCAGTCCGCGCGCAGGCCGGCCGCGATGGTCTTCTCGTCGGCGGGGCGGTCGACGATCTCGCCGAGCGCCAGCATGTCGGCGGTGGACTCGGTCATGGAGACGACCATCACCACGCACAGGGAGACGATCGCCGCCGCCGCGAACTGCGGGGCGCCGAAGTGGAACGGCGTGGGGAAGCCGACGATGTCCGCGTCGCCGACCGGGCTGAAGTCCGTGACGCCGAACGGGATCGCGATGAGCGTGCCGACGACGAGACCGAGGAGCACGGCGATCTGCTTGACGAAGCCGGTGGTGAAGCGGCGCAGGAGAAGGACGATCACGAGCGTGATGCCCGCGAGACCGAGGTTCTTCATCGAGCCGTAGTCGTCGGCGCCCGGAACGGGCCCCTGCGCCCAGCCGAAGGCCACGGGCATCAGCGAGATGCCGATGAGCGTGATGACCGTGCCGGTCACCACCGGCGGGAAGAAGCGTACGAGCTTGGAGAAGAAGGGGGCCGCGATGAAGCCGAGGACACCTGCGACGATCACCGCGCCGAAGATGATCGGCAGCGCGTCGTCCTTGTTGTCGGTCGATTCGACGACCGCGATCATCGGCGCGACACCGGCGAAGGTGACGCCGTTGACGAAGGGCAGCCGGGCGCCGATCTTCCAGATGCCGAGCGTCTGGAGGAAGGTGGCGAGGCCCGCGGTGAACAGACAGGCGCCGGTCAGGAAGGTGAGTTCCTTCGCGGAGAGGCCGATCGCCGCGCCCACGATGAGCGGCGGGGCGACGACACCCGCGTACATGGCCGCCACGTGCTGGAGGCCGGTCGTCGCCATCTTGAGCGGCGGGAGCTTCTGGTCGACGGGGTGGACGGCGCTTTCGCCGGCTATGGCGCTTTCGCCGTCGACTTCGGATGGGTCTGGGGTGGTGCCTTGCTTGGTGAACCTGGGCTGAGTGGCCACTGTGGCTCCTCCGGTTGTTTTCCAGTACGGGCGGCATTGCCGGCACTTTTCGCTTCTGGGAGGTGGTGCGTGGTGCAAGGACTTGCTCGGTATGAAGTTGTGGAGGGGTGCTGAGAGGTACCGGCGAAACCGGTGGGTGGTGCGCCCAGGTAGTACTGACCGCCCCGGGAACGTGAAGCTTTGGGCCACGTTCCGGGGCGGCACTTGAGCAGCCCGCTCGGCTGCTCAAGTCCGGTCAAGGGCCGTCCCCCCTGACCGGAGTTCCAGGTGTTCAGCTCCCGGCGGCGATCCGCGCGAGGCGCTGCGCCTCCTCCCGCGTGGAGCGGGCGATGGCGTCCTCGTCGACGTGCAGCAGACGATCGTTCTCGACGATCGGGCGGCCGTTGACGAGGGAGAGCGTGACCGGGGCCGCCGCGCCGAAGACGATGGCGGTCACCGGGTCGGCGATCGAGGAGTGCCCGATGCCGTCGATCTTCCAGAGGACCAGGTCGGCGAGCTTGCCCGGCTCGAGCGACCCGATCTGCGTGGAGCGGCCCAGGACCTGAGCGCCGCCGAAGGTGCCGAGGCGCAGGGCCTGACGTGCGTTCAGTGCGGCTTCGCGGTGAGCGCCGAGGCGGTTGATGAGCAGCGCGTTGCGCAGCTCGGTGTGGAGTTCGCCGGACTCGTTGGACGCGGTGCCGTCGACGCCGAGGCCGACCGGGACGCCCGCCTTCAGCATGTCCGGTACGCGGGCGATGCCTGCCGCCAGACGCGCGTTGGAGGAGGGGCAGTGCGCGACACCCGTGCCGGTGCGGGCGAACGCGGCGATGTCGGAGTCGTTCATGTGGACGCAGTGCGCCATCCACACGTCGTCACCGAGCCAGCCCGTCGACTCGAAGTAGTCGGTCGGGCCCATGCCGAAGAGCTCGTGGCAGAACTTCTCCTCCTCGACCGTCTCACTGCCGTGGGTGTGCAGACGTACACCCTTGGCGCGCGCCAACTCCGCGCCCTGCTTCATGAGTTCGGTCGAGACCGAGAACGGGGAGCAGGGGGCGACGGCGATCTGGGTCATCGCGTCGAAGGAGGCGTCGTGGTGCTTGTCGACGGTCTCGGCGGTCGCGGCGAGCGCGCCTTCGAGCGTCTCGACGGCGAAGTCCGGCGGCAGGCCGCCGTCCTTCTCGCTGCGGTCCATGGAGCCACGGGCGAGGGTGAAGCGCACCCCCATGTCGCTCGCGGCGCCGATGATGGCGCCGGACAGGTCACCCGAGTTCTTCGGGAAGACGTAGTGGTGGTCCATCGCGGTGGTGACACCGCCGCGGGCCATCATGCCGAGCGAACCCTGGGCCGCGGCCTTCACCATCTGCTCGTCGATGCGCGCCCACGTCGGGTAGAGCGCCGTCAGCCACTGGAACAGGTTGTGGTCGGTGGCCAGGCCGCGGGTGATCCACTGGTAGAAGTGGTGGTGGGTGTTGACCAGGCCGGGGGTCACCAGGTGACCGGTCCCGTCCACGCGGCGTACGACGTTCTGAAGACCCTCGGGAGCCTTCCCCGCGCCGATGGACTCGATCTTGTTGCCCGCGACGACGACGTATCCCGACGCGTACTCGGTGTCGTTCGCGTCGACGGTCGCGATCGCACAGTTCTCGATGACGATGCGCTGCAGGTCTGCCGGTGCTGCCATGGTGCTTCTTCCTTCACTTGTGTGTGGCGATGTGGGCACGGCATGACCCTAGGAAGATTTGAGTGCCGCGGCCGCGGGGCCACGGGTGCCGAGATGGTTGAAGAACAGGTTGAGCAGGACCGCCGCCAGCGCTCCCGCACTGATTCCGGAGCCGAGGACGGTCTGCGCCCAGGCCGGGAATTCGGCGTAGAAGGTGGGCGCGGCGAGCGGGATGATGCCCGCTCCGAGCGCCACGGCCACCAGGATGATGTTGGAGCTGTCGTCGAGGCCCGCCTCGGAGAGCGTGCGGATGCCGCTCACCGCGATGGAGCCGAACAGGACGATGCCCGCGCCGCCGAGGACCGGCATGGGGACCACGTTGACGACCGCTCCGAGTACGGGGAAGGCCCCGAGCACGATGAGCGCGCCGCCGGCGACGGCCACGACGTAGCGGCTGCGGACACGGGTCAGCGAGACGACGCCGACGTTCTGCGCGAAGGCGGAGGTCGGGAAGCCGCCGAAGACGGGGCCGACGAGGGTCGCGATGCCGTCGGTGCGCAGGCCGCGCGTGATGGTCTTGCCGTTCGTCTCGCGCTCGCAGATCTCGCCGAGGGCGAGCATGCCGGCCGCCGACTCGGTCATCAGGACCAGCATCACGATGCAGAGCGAGAGGATCGCGGCGGGCTGGAAGGTGGGGGCGCCGGCGGCGAACGGCGTCGGCAGGGCGGCGAGCGGGGCCGTCTGCACGGACGTGAAGTCGGCCATCCCGAAGGGGATCGCGGCGAGCGTCCCGATGAACATGCCTGCCAGCAGGGCGACTTGCTTGAGGAAGCCGCGGCCGAAGCGCTGGAAGAGCAGGATCACGACGAGGGTGAAGGCGGCGAGCGCCAGGTACTTCATGTCGCCGAACGTCGGGTCGGTGTCGTCCCCGCCCTGCGCCCACTTCACGGGCACGGGCATCAGCGTGACGCCGATGAGGGTGATGACGACCCCGGTGACCAGGGGCGGGAAGAAGCGCAGCAGTCTGCCGAAGAACGGGCCGATGGCGAGGCAGAAGACGCCCGCGACCATCACCGCGCCATAGATGGCCGGGAGTTGTGCGCCTTTGGCGTTGGTCTCCGCGATGGCGAGGATGGGCGCGATGCCCGCCGACGAGGCGGCGTTGACGAAGGGGAGCCGGTTGCCGACGAATCCTTTGACGCCGAGCGTCTGGAGGATGGTGGCGAGTCCGGCGATAAGCAGTCCCGCCGCGATGAGCCGGGTCTGGGCCACGGTGTCCAGGCCACAGGCCTGGCCGATGATCAGCGGCGGAGTGACGACGCCCGCGTACATGGCGGCGATGTGCTGGAGCGCGGCGGGGACGAGCCGCGAGGGGTGGAGCTTCTCATCCACCGGGTGACAGTCGGAGTTTGACTCGCTGTCAGCTATGTCCGATGGGGTGGAACACGGGCCTTTCGCCGGCCCCTTTGCAGGCTGTGCCATTGCTGCTGTTCCCTCCGGTGTGGCGCGCCCCCGTCCGCTGCGGACGGACGGGGGCGCGCGTCCCGTATCAGAGGTTGGTCATGTCGACCGGGATCTTCGGCTGGACCCCGTCCCTGAGAACCGTGGCCTCGATCAGGCCGTAGGGACGGTCCGCCGCGAAGTAGACCTCGTTGTCGTTCTTCAGCCCGAAGGGCTCGAGGTCCACCAGGAAGTGGTGGTTGTTCGGCAGCGAGAAGCGGATCTCGTCGATCTCGCTCCGGCTGTTGATGACGCGCGAACCCATTTGGTAGAGGGTCTGCTGCAGCGAGAGGGAGTACGTCTCGGCGAAGGCCTGCAGGATGTGCTTCTTGGCCTGCTCGTACGACTTCTCCCAGTTGGGCATCCGGTCCGCGTCGCTGGTCCAGTTGTAACGCCAGGCGGCCGACACGTCGGTGCACAGGATGCGGTCGTACGCCTCCTTCAGCGTCGTGTACTTGTCCTTGACGTAGCCCCAGAACTCCGAGTTGGTGGAGTTCATGACCGTGAGGTCCTTGAGCCCGGAGATGATCTCCCAGTTCTCACCGTCGAAGGTGATCTGGCTGGTGCGCAGCTCCTGGCCCTTGCGGGCGAAGGAGTGGTTGACCTCGTCCGAGCCGATGAACTTGGAGTTGTTGTCCGAGGTCGCGATGCGCTCCCAGGAGTACTCCTCGATCCGGATCCGAGCGCGGTGGATCGGCTCCTGCGTCGTCACGAAGTGACGGGCGAGGTGGATGCCGAACTGCTCGGCGGACTCGATGCCGTGCTCCTTGGCGAACGCGAACACCGTGTTCTTGGTGGTGTCGGTCGGCAGGACGTTGGCGTTCGAGCCGGAGTAGTGGACGTCGTCCATGTCGCCGGAGAGGGCGACCGAGACGTTCAGGTCCTTGATGTGGTGGGTGTCGCCGTCCCGCGTGATCTTGACGACGCGGTTCTCTGCTTTGCCGTACTGGTTCTGGCCGAGAATCGTGGGCATGTCTGCTAGCTCCCTCGGTAAACGGAGTAGCCGAACGGGTTGAGCAGCAGCGGTACGTGGTAGTGCTCGCCCGGCGTGACGGCGAAAGTGATCGCCACCTCCGGGAAGAACGCACCGCTGTCCCTTACGCGGGGGGCGTCCTGCTGCGCCTCGGCTTGCTTCTTGTCGAAGTACGCCTCGACCTCGAAGTCGAGTCGTACGTGTGTGGTCCCCTCCGGCAGGGCCGGAAGGTCCTTGCAACGCCCGTCCGCGTCGGTCGCGGAACCGCCGAGCGCCACCCACTCGGCGTCACGGCCACTGCGGGCGGTGAGCGAGATGGCGACGCCCTCGGCGGGGCGTCCGACGCTGGTGTCCAGGATGTGCGTGGACACCGAGGCGGTGGTGTCAGTGCTCATCAGTCCTTGTCCTCTTCTACGAGACGGGTGAGACGGATTCGGTTGATCTTCCCGAGTTCGGTGCGCACGATCTCGCGCTCCGCCTCGGCCGTGTTGCCGATCCGTGCCTTCATCGCGTCACGCATCTGCTCACCGGTTGCCCCGGTGGCGCAGATCAGAAAGACATGTCCGAACCGGTCCTGGTAGGCCAGGTTCAGTTCGAGCATCTCGGCCTTGAGTTCCTCGGAGGCCCCCGCCATGCCGCGCTGTTCACGCGACGACGTGGGGTCCCCGGGCTTCGGGCGGCCGATCGGCGGGTGCCCGGCCATCGCTTCGGCCAGATCCTCGGCGCTCAGCTCGGCCATGGCGGCGTCACTGGCGGCGAAGAGGGCTTCGACGGTGGGGAAAGGGCGCTGGGAGAGCAGTTTGCTTCCCCAGGCCGATGAGGCGCATGCCTCGTGGAGAGCGGCGGTGGCCGCACTCTCCTGCAAGGCGTTGAACCGGGCAAGGCCCGGCGTCGAGCTCGAAGTCACGGGTGCCTCCGTGGCCTTACGGCCTTGTGCTGGACGGGCTGCGGATAGCTAACGCCAGCCGAAACACCACGTCAACACTTTGTTGAAAACTTCGAGAAACAAAGACCGCCGTCCGGTTAACGGACGGCGGCCTTCCGCACCGCTCTGACCTGGGATGTTCGCGAGGTCAGGTGGAGCGGTTGAGGTAGTTGTACACAGTGAAGCGCGAGACGCCGAGCGCGCCGGCGACCGTCTCCACCCCGTGCCGCACAGCGAAGGCGCCTCGCGCCTCGAGTATCCGTACGACCTCCTGCTTGGCCTTGCGGTCGAGGTCCGACAGGGGCATCCCGCGCTTGCGCTCCAGGGCGAGCAGGATGTGGTCGAGGGAGTCCGCGAGCTGCGGAAGGCGTACGGCGACCACGTCCTCGCCCTCCCAGGCGAGGACGACGTCGTCGGTGCCCGCCTCGTCGGGGGGCACGATCTCGCCGCCCATGGCGTCCACGAGCGGCTTGACGGCGGCCACGAAGGGGCCGTGGTCGTCTCTGGCACCGGTCATTCGACGGCCTCCCCCGAGTCTCCGAGCACGTTCACCTGGAGCGAGACGCGCGTGGCACCCGCCTCCAGGGCCTTGCGCAGCAGCGCGTCGACGGCGGTCAGGACCTCGTCGGCGCCGCCTTCCGCGGTGTTACCGAAGGGGCCGACGTCCACGGCGTCGAGTTCGGCCCCCTGGATGACGTCCCGGGCCACCACCGCATGGGCGGGCGCCTCGTCCAGGTCGAAGGGTTCGGTCGTGAACTCCACTCTCAATCGCACGCGCACAACCTACTGCCGGCTGCTCCCGCGTGGTGATTTTCCGGCAGCCCCCTCTTGACAAGGGCGGATCCTCGACGGCAATCTTCCATCAGACAGAAATTAACTTCCGCTATACGGAAGGAGCGCGGAAGCCCCATGGGATACTCCGACCAGCGCTTCAATGTGAACCTGTCGATCCTCTTCACGGAACTCCCGCTCCTGGAGCGCCCCGCGGCTGCCGCCGCGGCGGGCTTCACGGCGGTCGAGCTGTGGTGGCCCTGGGTCGACGCCCCCACCCCCGAGCAGTCCGAGCTCGACGCCCTTCGGGCCGCGATCACGGACGCCGGCGTAGAGCTGGTGGGCCTGAACTTCTACGCGGGACAGCTGCCGGGACCGGACCGCGGCGCCCTGTCGATTCCGGGCGAGGAGAGCGAGAAGTTCCGCGCGAACCTCTCGGTGGCGGCGGACTTCGCCGAGTCCCTCGGCTGCAAGGCGCTCAACGCGCTGTACGGCAACCGGGTGGAGGGTGTCGACCCCGCCGTCCAGGACGAACTCGCCCTGGAGAACCTGGCGTTGGCGGCCCGCGAGGCCGACCGCGTAGGTGCGGTGCTGCTGATCGAGGCCCTGAACAAGCCGGAGTCGCCGCGCAGCCCGATCGTGAGCGCGGACGCGGCGATCGCCGTGATCGACAAGGTGAACTCCGCCACCGGGCTCGGCAACGCCAAGTTCCTCATGGACCTGTACCACCTGTCCATGAACGGTGAGGACCTGCCGGCCGTCATCGATCGGTACGTCGCACAGACCGCGCACGTGCAGATCGCCGACAACCCCGGCCGTGGGGCCCCCGGGACGGGGTCGCTGCCTCTGGAAGAGCTGCTGGACCAGCTCCAGAAGGCCGGATACGAGGGCTGGGTCGGCCTGGAGTACAAGCCGGGCGACCGGCCCAGCTCCGAGGCCTTCGGCTGGCTGCCCGCCGCCGACTAGTCCGCCGCTTCGCGGCGGGTGTCTCCCACCCGCCCACTTGGCACCCAGCACCCGATTCGTTGAAGTAGAAGAGTTTTAGAGAGGCTCCCTCATGAGCAACCTTCCCAAGATCGCGTGGATCGGACTCGGCATCATGGGGTCCCCCATGTCCGAGAACCTGATCAAGGCTGGTTACTCCGTCACCGGCTTCACCCTCGAGCAGGACAAGCTGGACCGCCTCGCGGCCGCCGGCGGCACCGTCGCCAAGTCCATCGCCGAGGCGGTCAAGGACGCCGACGTCATCGTCACGATGGTGCCCGCCTCTCCGCAGGTCGAGGCCATCGCGTACGGTGCGGACGGCATCCTGGAGAACGCGAAGTCGGGCGCGCTGATCGTCGACATGTCGTCGATCACCCCGCAGACCTCCGTCGACCTGGCCAAGGCCGCCAAGGACAAGGGCATCCGCGTCCTGGACGCCCCCGTGTCGGGTGGCGAGGCCGGCGCCATCGAGGCCGTGCTCTCCATCATGGTCGGCGGCGAGCAGGCCGACTTCGACGAGGCCAAGCCGCTCCTCGACGCCCTCGGCAAGACCATCGTGCTGTGCGGTCCGCACGGCTCGGGTCAGACCGTGAAGGCCGCCAACCAGCTCATCGTCGCCGTGAACATCCAGGCGTGCGCCGAGGCCGTCGTCTTCCTGGAGAAGTCCGGGGTGGACCTGACCGCCGCCCTCGATGTCCTGAACGGGGGGCTTGCGGGCTCGACCGTCCTGACCCGCAAGAAGGACAACTTCCTCAAGCGCGACTTCAAGCCCGGTTTCCGGATCGACCTGCACCACAAGGACATGGGCATCGTCACCGACGCCGCCCGCAATGTCGGTGCCTCGCTCCCGGTCGGCGCCGTGGTCGCCCAGCTCGTCGCCTCGCTGCGTACGCAGGGTGACGGCGGCCTCGACCACTCCGCGCTGCTGCGCGGCGTGGAGCGCCTCTCGGGCGCCGAGCTCTAAGCAGCCCCAAGGGTTTTTGCTAGAGCTCCCTCAACTTCCGGGTCGCGGCGGCGCTGACACCTGTCCTGTCGCGCCCAGGCGTCGCCGCGGCCCGGAACCCTAACCTCAACTTCAACAAACTGTTGACGTAGCTGTTCAGGCGTACTTACGCTCACGTCACTTCAGCAGTTTCAGTAGTCCGTACGGAAGGTCAATCCCGCCACCATGTCGAAGCGTGTGCTCACGACCGAGTCCGGCGCTCCCGTCGCCGACAATCAGAACTCAGCCACCGCCGGCGTCGGTGGCCCGCTTCTCCTCCAGGACCAGCACCTCCTCGAGAAGCTCGCCCGCTTCAACCGCGAGCGCATCCCGGAGCGTGTGGTGCACGCGCGGGGTTCCGGTGCCTACGGCTACTTCGAGGTGACCGACGACGTCACCGCCTACACCTCCGCCGACTTCCTCAGCGCCATCGGCAAGCGCACCGAGACGTTCCTGCGCTTCTCCACGGTGGCGGACAGCCTCGGCGGCGCGGACGCGGTCCGTGACCCGCGCGGCTTCGCGCTGAAGTTCTACACCGAAGAGGGCAACTACGACCTCGTCGGCAACAACACCCCGGTGTTCTTCATCAAGGACCCGATCAAGTTCCCCGACTTCATCCACTCCCAGAAGCGCGACCCCTTCACGGGCAAGCAGGAGCCGGACAACGTCTGGGACTTCTGGGCGCACTCCCCCGAGGCGACGCACCAGGTGACGTGGCTGATGGGTGACCGCGGCATCCCCGCGTCGTACCGCCACATGAACGGCTACGGCTCGCACACCTACCAGTGGACGAACGAGGCGGGCGAGGCCTTCTTCGTGAAGTACCACTTCAAGACGAACCAGGGCGTACGCAGCCTCTCGTCGGATCAGGCCGCCGAGCTCGCGGGCAAGGACGCCAACTCGCACCAGACGGACCTCCTCCAGGCCATCGAGCGCGGCGTGAACCCGTCCTGGACGCTGCACGTGCAGATCATGCCGGCGGCGGACGCGGCGGACTACCGCTTCAACCCCTTCGACCTGACGAAGGTGTGGCCGCACAGCGACTACCCGCTGCAGCGCGTGGGCCGTCTGGTCCTGGACCGCAACCCCGACAACGTCTTCGCCGAGGTCGAGCAGGCCGCCTTCTCCCCGAACAACTTCGTTCCGGGTATCGGCCCCTCCCCCGACAAGATGCTCCAGGGCCGCCTGTTCGCCTACGCGGACGCGCACCGCTACCGCCTCGGCGTCAACCACACGCTGCTCCCGGTGAACGCGCCGAAGGCCGTCCTCGGCGGCAAGGCCGACAACTACGGCCGTGACGGCCTGATGGCGTCCAACGCGTACGGCCGTGACCGCAAGAACTACGAGCCCAACTCGTACGACGGCCCGGCCGAGACCGGTCAGCCGCTCTCCGCCCCGCTGGCGATCCAGGGCCACACGGGCACGCACGAGGCTCCGCTGCACACCAAGGACGACCACTTCTTCCAGGCGGGCGAGCTGTACCGCCTGATGTCGGCCGAGGAGCAGGCGCGCCTGGTGGCGAACATCGCGGGCGGCCTCTCGCAGGTCACGCGTGACGACGTCATCGAGAAGAACCTGGCCCACTTCCACGCCGCCGACGCCGACTACGGCAAGCGCGTGGAGGAGGCCGTCCGCGCCCTGCGCGAGGACTAGAACTCCCGAGCTGCACCGGTGATCTGACGGGAGGTCAGCTCACCGGTGCTGTGCCCGCGCCACCACGGACCCGGATGAGGGGTGGTCCCGTGGTGGACCGGGCCGGACGAGGACCGCGGCGGCCTTGCGAGCCAGTGCGGTGGTAAAGGCCTTGCGATCCCCTTCTCGACCTGAGGGAAGAGGAACCCGCAGAGCCATTCGCAGCCGCCGCGGTCCCAGCCGTTTTCTGGCCCCTGGGCCTTGGACCCACTCGGGTCCCTGGGCCATGGACCCCTATGACTCCGTCCGGCAGCGCGTATGCATGTTCCGCCAGTCGCGCGCGGTCGGGCGGCTACAACTTCACATGGCAGTACGGCATTTCAGCAGAGCCAGAGCGGCGAGTACGGACGGTCCCGTGCTCGCCGCTCTTTCGCGTGCGCTCGGCTTGGGCGTCCGGCCCGCCTGCACCTGCGGGTGCGTGGGGGCCGGCCGCGCAGTTCCCCGCGCCCCTAAGGGGCGCCCGCAGACGGCAGCCTGCCTAGCTCACCTTCTCGCCCGAAGCGAGCTTCGCGACCATCCGCTCCAGGCGGGTGGCACGCGTGGCGGGGGTTTTGGCCGTCATCAGGCGGTGCAGCACCACGTACTGGTCCGACTTGTTCAGGGCCTCGAAGGTCTCGCGAGCCGCCGGGGTCGCCTCCAGGGCAGCCCGCAGGTCGTCCGGGACCGTGGCGTTGCGCTGCGACTCGTAGGCGGCCTCCCAGCGCCCGTCCGCCTTGGCCGCCGCCACCTCCGCCAGGCCCGCCTCACGCATGCGTCCCGCGGCCGTCAGGGCCTCCACCTTCTGGACGTTCACCTTCGACCAGAGGCCTCGCGGCCGGCGCCGGGTGATCTTCTGGAGGTAGTACACGTCGTCGTACGACCTGCGCTGCCCGTCGATCCAGCCGTGGCAGAGTGCCGTGTCGATGATCTCCCCCGCCGTCACCGACGGGACGCCCGAGGCCTTCTTGGCGACCATCAGCCACAGGCCCGGTGCGGTGCCGTGGTGCGCGGCCAGCCAGGCGTCCAGCTCCGCGGCGTCCGCACAGGTCATGACGTGCAGGCCCTCAAGCGATTCCATCCGCACACACTAAAGGGGCGGCCCACCCCCCACGGGTGGACCGCCCCTGTCAGTGCTCAGCGCCGCGTCAGACCTTCAGCGGCCTGATGGCCGTGGGCGCGTGGCCCGGCTCTGTGGCGAGCTCCTCGAACTCCTTGACCGCGCTGATGTCGGCCGTGGGGCTCATGGAGATGTTGGTGATGCGCTCCAGGATCGCCTCGACGACGACCGGGACCTGGTGCTCCTGGGCCAGCTTCTTGGCCTTCTCGAAGGCCTCGCCCAGCTCGTTCGGGTCCGTGACGCGGATGGCCTTGCAGCCCAGGCCCTCGGCGACCTTGACGTGGTCGACGCCGTAGACGCCCAGCTCGGGGCTGTTCTGGTTCTCGAACTCCAGGTTGACCTGGAAGTTGATGTCCAGGCCGATCTGGGCCTGGCGGATCAGGCCGAGGTAGGCGTTGTTCACCAGGACGTGGACGTACGGGATGCGGTGCTGCGCACCGACCGCCAGCTCCTCGATCATGAACTGGAAGTCGTAGTCACCGGAGAGCGCGACGACCGGGGTGTCGCGGTCCGCGGTGGCGACGCCCAGGGCGGCCGGGATCGTCCAGCCGAGGGGGCCCGCCTGGCCGCAGTTGATCCAGTGGCGCGGCTTGTAGACGTGCAGCATCTGGGCGCCCGCGATTTGCGAGAGGCCGATGGTGGTGACGTAGCGCGTGTCCGGGCCGAAGGCCTTGTTCATCTCCTCGTAGACGCGCTGCGGCTTCATGGGGATGTTGTCGAAGTGCGTCCGGCGCTGGAGGGTTTCCTTTCGCTCCAGGTGCGATGCGACCCACGCGGAGCGGTCCGGGAGCTTGCCGGCGGCCTTGAGCTCCTTGGCGACCTCGACGAAGAGTTCGAGGGCGACCTTGGCGTCGGAGGCGATCCCGTAGTCCGGGGCGAAGATCTTACCGATCTGGGTCGGCTCGATGTCGACGTGGACGAACTTACGGCCCTCGGTGTACACGTCCAGCTTGTAGCCGGTGTGACGGTTGGCCCAGCGGTTGCCGATGCCGAGGACGAAGTCCGACTCCAGGAACGTGGCGTTGCCGTAGCGGTGGCCGGTCTGCTGGCCGACCATGCCCGCGTTCAGGTCGTGGTCGTCGGGGATGGTGCCCCAGCCCATCAGGGTCGGGACGACCGGGGTGTTGGTGATCTCGGCGAACTCGACCAGGAGGTCGGAGGCGTCGGCGTTGATGATGCCGCCGCCGGCGACGATCAGCGGACGCTCGGACTCGACCAGGTAGGTGATCGCCTTCTCGATCTGCGCGCGGGTCGCGGTCGGCTTGTAGACCGGCAGCGGCTCGTACGTGTCGATGTCGAACTCGATCTCGGTCTGCTGGACGTCGATCGGCAGGTCGATGAGGACCGGACCCGGGCGGCCCGAGCGCATCAGGTGGAACGCCTGCTGGAAGATGCCGGGGACCTGCGCGGCCTCCAGGACCGTGACGGCCATCTTGGTGACCGGCTTGGCGATCGTCGCGATGTCGACGGCCTGGAAGTCCTCCTTGTGGAGCAGGTGCGTCGGCGCCTGGCCCGTGATGCAGAGGATCGGGATGGAGTCACCGGTCGCGGAGTACAGGCCGGTGATCATGTCGGTGCCCGCCGGGCCCGACGTACCGATGCAGACGCCGATGTTGCCGGGGTTGGCGCGGGTGTAGCCCTCGGCCATGTGCGAGGCGCCCTCGACGTGCCGGGCGAGCGTGTGGTCGATGCCACCGCCCTGCTGAAGCGCCTTGTAGAAGGGGTTGATCGCCGCGCCGGGCACACCGAACGCGTTGGTGACGCCCTCGCGCTTGAGGATCTCGACTGCCGCACGGACAGCGGTCATACGGGCCATGGGGTTCTCCTGCTTCGACAACAGCTTCGACAGCTTCATCAGCTATGCGGCTGACGGATACGGCTGGCGGATCCGGCTCCCGTCGCGCCCCGCGGTGAGCTTCTGTTTCCGCATTGTGGAAATTATGTTCTGCTATATGGAAGCAATGTAGGGGGGCGCGGCGCAGACCGTCAAGAGATGTCCGGGAACCGGGCAGCGCGAAGAGGGCTTCCCGGCGGGCGAATTCGAGCCACACCGCCCGGGGGGGCTCGACCGTGGACGGTCCGCCGGGGGGGGCGTCGCAGCCCAGGGCACAGCCCGTGGAAGCAGGCTCAGGCTCTCGTGCGTCCAGCCACTCGGCGCGGTGCGTAGCCGCCATGTCGCCGGGCTGACCGACGCCGACGCCGCGGCACACGGGCGGCGCCCTGGCTCGCCACGGAGTACGCCCCCGGCCCGGCGCCGCGCATAGCCCCTGACGGTCACGTTGTTCTTGGCTCAACTGGCCCCCGCTACAAGCTCACTTGGGGGACTATGGACAGTACGAACCGGTGAGCGGTGACGGGTGAGGGTGATGACGGAGAGTGGCGTCCCGGTACGGTGCCCGGTCTGTCGGCGCGATCATGTGTACGCCCCGCCGTCCTACCCCTGCGCGTGCGGCGCCTCCGTGGTGCCGCCGGTGGCGCGCGGGGCGACGGTGACGCCTGTGACGGACCGGACGTGGGCGGACGAGTGGGTGACCGTGCGGTGCAGGACGTGCGGGCGCAGGGACCAGTGGCCGCAGCCCGAGCTGGGCTGCGCGTGCGGGGCGGTGCTGCGCATTCCGGTGCGGGCGGTACAGGCACCTTCGGACGCTCCCCCCGCTTCCCCTGCTCCTCCCGCTACGGCCGCTCCGGCTCGCCCTCCCCTCCCTCCGGCGCACATCTCGCTCCCCCGGACGGCCCCGACACCTCGGCCCGCCTTCCAACCGGTGCCGGTGCGTACGGCGCGGGACGCGGTGACGGTGGCGGGGCTGTATCTGCGGTGGCTCGGGTACGGGGACATCCGGGGAGCGGTCAAGCGAGCGCCTTCCGGGGTACGGGTGTCGGCCCGGGGCGTGCTCGCCCTGATCGAACCCTCCGTACAACCGACGTCACTGCGTGACGTGGAGTGCGTATGGCTCAGCGCGATGTCCGACGCCGTCACCTGCGTCTGCTTCTCCCTTGCGGGCTACGAGGAACCCGCCCGCGCCCGAGCGGACACCCTGTCCATCCCGTTGTTCGTCATCGACCTGACGGGAACCCCGCAGCCGGTGAACGGCGCGGCGGACGAGTTGGTGGCCGCGGGGTGAGCGGTGGTCGGGCCGACGGCATACTCGACAGATGCTGATCCGCCCAGCCACGACAGCCGAGCTTTCCGCGCTCCAGGACATCGAGCGCGCCGCAGGCGAACTCTTCCGCGCCCTGGACATGGCGCCGATCGCCGATGACGAGCCCCCCGGCATCGAGACCCTGGAAAGCTTCCGCAGAGCAGGCCGGGCCTGGGTGGCCACCGAGGCGGACGGGAGCGACCTCGCACCGCTGGCGTACCTCATCAGCGAGCCCGTGGACACAGCGGAGCACATCGAGCAGATCACTGTGCACCCCCGAGCGGCGCGCCGCCGCATCGGACAAGCCCTGATCGAGCACGCCGCCGACCGCGCCCGCGAGGAGGGCAGGGAAGCCCTCACGCTGACGACCTTCGCTGACGTCCCCTGGAACGCCCCGTACTACGCCCGCATCGGCTTCCGCGTGCTCGGCGAGACCGAACTCACCCCGGGGCTGCGGAAGATCCGCGCCCACGAGGCCGAGCTCGGCCTCGACCGCTGGCCGCGCGTGACCATGCGCCGCGATCTCACTCCGGCCGGGACTCCGCCCCGTACCGCTCCCTGAGTTCGATCTTCCGCACCTTCCCGGACACCGTCATGGGGAAGCTCTCCAGGAGTCGTAGTCCGGCAGGAATCTTGTAGTGCGCCAACTGCCCTTGGCAGAAGGCCCGCAGCTCCTCCAGGGTCAGCGGATCCTCCGGGTCCCGCAGGATCACACAGGCCAGCGGAACCTCCCCGTAGCGCTCGTCGGGGACACCCACCACCTGAACATCGGCGATCTTCGGATGGCCGTACAGAAACTCCTCGATCTCCCGCGGGTAGATGTTCTCGCCACCCCGGATGATCATGTCCTTGATGCGGCCGACGATCTGGACGTAACCGTCGTCCCGCATGACCGCCAGGTCACCGGTGTGCATCCAGCGCCCGGCGTCGATCACTTCCGTGGTGCGCGAGGGCTCGTTCCAGTAGCCGAGCATCACGCTGTAGCCCCGCGTGCACAGCTCGCCGGATACGCCACGCGGCAGTGTCACGCCACTGGCCGGGTCGACCACCTTCACCTCGATGTGCGGCAGTACCCGGCCCACCGTGCCGGTCCGCCGCTCCAGGTCGTCCGTGCGCCGCGTCTGCGTCGAGACCGGGGACGTCTCCGTCATCCCGTAACAGATGGAGACCTCCTCCATGTGCATCTCGGCGACCACCCGCTTCATCACCTCGACCGGGCAGGGCGAGCCCGCCATGATGCCGGTGCGCAGCGAACTCAGGTCGTACGAGGGGAAGTCGGGGAGGTTCAGCTCGGCGATGAACATCGTCGGTACCCCGTACAGCGACGTACAGCGCTCGCGCTCCACGGCGTGCAGCGTGGCGACGGGGTCGAAGGACGGGGCGGGGATGACGATGCATGCGCCATGGGACGTGGCGCCCAGATTGCCCATCACCATCCCGAAGCAGTGGTAGAAGGGCACGGGCAGGCACACCCGGTCCTGTTCCGTGTAACCGATGGTCCGGCCCACCCAGTACCCGTTGTTGAGGATGTTGTGGTGGGAGAGCGTCGCCCCCTTCGGGAAGCCGGTGGTACCCGAGGTGTACTGGATGTTGACGGGGTCGTCACAACTCAACGTGGCTTCACGAGCGGCCAGTTCGGCATCGGTCACCACCGCCGCGGCATCGAGCAGCTCGTCCCAGGAGCCGTCCTCGATGTAGTGCACGGACCTCAGCTCGGGACAGCCGGGCCGAACCTGATCCACCAGGGCCCGGTAGTCGCTCGACTTGTGCGCCTGCGTGGCGACCAGGACCGTCACTCCGGCCTGCTTGAGCACATACTCCAACTCGTGGGCGCGATAAGCAGGGTTGATGTTCACCATGATCGCGCCGATCCGCGCGGTGGCGTACTGCACGAGCACCCAATCGGCGCAGTTCACCGCCCAGATACCGACGCGATCCCCCTTGGCGACCCCGACCCCCATGAGCCCGCGCGCCAACTGCGCGACCGCGTCACCGAATTCGGCGTACGTCCATCGCGTCCCCGCCGCCACGTCCACCAACGCGTCCCGCTCGGGCCAGGCCTCGACGGCCCGGTCGAGATTGCGCCCGATGGTGTCCCCGAGCAGCGGCGTCGAACTGACGCCGTGGGCGTACGACAGCTCGCCCGGTCCAGCCATCTCGCCCGGTCCAGCCGTATCGCTCAGTCCGGCCGTCTCGCTCAGTCCACGCACCGCAGGCCCTCCCTTGTGAAGCACGGCGCCAAGTGTGACGCGGGGGTCAGC
Source organism: Streptomyces sp. NPDC051218 (assembly GCF_044455475.1). Classification (NCBI taxonomy): domain Bacteria; kingdom Bacillati; phylum Actinomycetota; class Actinomycetes; order Kitasatosporales; family Streptomycetaceae; genus Streptomyces; species Streptomyces sp. NPDC051218. Next base: position 111,796 of record NZ_JBITEU010000003.1, read on the forward strand.
GCTGAGTCGACCCTCGAACGGATGCCGACGCCTTCGCGGAGCCGCGACGACGTGTTCAACTCCTGCCCCGCTCCAGCCACTCGTCCACCGCCCCCGACGCCGTCCGCTCCCGCAGATCGACCCGGCGGATCTTGCCGGAGATGGTCTTGGGGAGCTCCTCGGTGAACTCGATGCGCCTCAGGCGCTTGTAGGGGGCCAGCACCGACCGGGTGTACTCGAAGATCGCCTGTGCCGTCTCCTCGCCCGGCGCCCAGCCCTTCGCCAGCACGACGTACGCCTTCGGAACGGCGAGCCGCAGCTCGTCCGGCGCGGGGACCACCGCGGCCTCCACCACTGCCTCGTGCTCCAGCAGGGCGCTCTCCAGCTCGAAGGGGGACACCTTGTAGTCGGAGGACTTGAAGACGTCGTCACTGCGGCCGACGTAGGTGAGGTATCCGTCGGCGTCGAGCGATCCGATGTCGCCCGTACGGTAGTAGCCGTCCGCCATCGCCTCGGCCGTACGCTCGGCGTCGCCGTGGTAGCCGGTCATCAGGCCGACGGGCCTCGCCGACAGGTCCAGGGAGATTTCGCCCTCCGCCGCTCCCGGTGCGCCGGTGACCGGGTCCAGGAGCGTGACGCGGTAGCCGGGGCTCGGGCGGCCCATCGAGCCGGGGGTCAGGCGCTGGCCCGGGGAGTTGGACACCTGGACGGCGGTCTCCGTCTGGCCGAAGCCGTCCCGGATCGTCACGCCCCAGGCGCGGTTCACCGCCTCGATCACCTCGGGGTTCAACGGCTCTCCGGCCGCCACGACCTCCCTTGGCGGCGTGCACAGTTGGGTCAGGTCGGCCTGGATCAGCATGCGCCACACCGTGGGCGGGGCGCAGAAGCTGGTGACGCCCACTCGGTCCATCTCCGCCATCAAACTGGCGGCGTCGAAGCGCGTGTAGTTGTAGATGAAGACCGTCGCCTCCGCGTTCCAGGGGGCGAAGAGGTTCGACCAGGCATGCTTGGCCCAGCCGGGTGATGAGATGTTGAGGTGTACGTCGCCGGGCTTCAGCCCGATCCAGTACATCGTGGCCAAGTGCCCGACGGGGTACGACACATGGGTGTGCTCCACCAGCTTCGGCTGCGAGGTCGTCCCCGAGGTGAAGTACAGCATCAGGGGGTCGTCGGCGAGGGTGATGCCGTCCGGTTCGAAGGCTTGCGGGGCCGATGCGGTATCCGCGTAGGACAGCCAGCCTTCTCCCACTCCCTCGCTCGGGGAGTGTCCGACCGCGATCCTCGTGTACGAACCGGGTACCCCGTCGAACTTGTCGACGTCGTGGCCGCGGGTGATCACATGCCGCGCCCTGCCCCGCTCGATCCGGTCCCGCAGGTCGACCGTGCCGAGCAGCGGGGTCGCCGGGATCATCACGGCGCGCAGCTTCATCGCGGCGAGCGCGGTCTCCCACAGCTCCACCTGGTTGCCGAGCATCACCAGAATCCGGTCGCCGGCCGTGACGCCCTGCTCCCGCAGCCAGTTGGCCACCTGGTTCGAGCGCGTCGACAACTCCGCGTAACTGAAGCGCTGTTCGTCCCCGCCCTCCTCGGTGATGTGGAGGGCCGTGCGGTCGTTGCCGTCGGCGATCGCGTCGAACCAGTCGAGCGCCCAGTTGAACCGCTCGAACCGGGGCCAGCGGAACCCTTCGTACGCGGCGTCGTAGTCCTCGCGATGGCGCAGCAGGAAGTCCCTCGCCGCGCGGAACTCCTCCGTCACGCTCTTGTCCGTCATGAGTCACCGACCACCCTTCTCACATCTCCCACGCCGGAAGCCTCCGACCCGAAGCGTCGCCCTGCTCTGCTCTGCCCTGCCCTGCTCTGCTCTGCTCTCTTCTGCCCGAGCATGATCGCCCACAAGCGGTCCGCTACGTCGGCCAACTCATTCGGGTTCGGCGGACACAACGTAAGTCTCGTTCTCACCAAATGACGAGGAGACTCAACGACGCCGAGCGCCCACGCCGAATACGGCGACGAGGTTGAATGGGCTGCCGGATGGCGGCTGCCTCAGTGGCCGAACTCGGGTCGAGGAACGGCTGAATGGGCTCTGAAGGGGATGATGATGGACATGGTGGCCACCGACCGGCTTCTCGCCTTCGCGGCGATGTCCTTGCTGGTGATCGTGATCCCGGGGCCGAGCGTCCTGTTCGTGATCGGCCGGGCCCTGGCCCATGGCAGACGCACCGCCCTGGCGACGGCCCTCGGCAACGTCTTCGGGTCGTACGTCCTGGTCGTCGCGGTCGCGTTCGGCGTCGGATCGCTCGTCGAGCGTTCGGCCGTCGTGTTCATGGCGGTGAAGCTGGCCGGAGCCGCCTATCTGATCTTCCTCGGTGTGCAGGCCTTCCGGCACCGCAAGGAGATGCGGGCCCAGTCCATGGGGGCTGCCTCCCCGGGTGAGGCACGCACTGATCTGCGTACGGTCCTGGACGGCGCGCTCGTCGGCGTGACGAACCCGAAGGGCATCGTGTTCTTCGCGGCGGTGCTGCCTCAGTTCGTCGACCACTCGGCGGGGCATCTGCCCGCGCAGATGCTGCTCCTCGGTCTCGTTCCGATCAGCATCGGGCTGGTCACGGACACGCTGTGGGGTCTGACGGCGTCCGCGGCACGCACCTGGTTCGCGCGCTCCGAGCGGCGCCTTTCGCTGATCGGCGGGGCCGGGGGCGTGACGATGATCGGGCTCGGCGTGACGGTCGCGGCGACGGGGCGTGCGGACTGAGGCCGTAGCCCCCCCCCGGAGTCCAGCGCCCTTGGCCACTCAGTGCTCGATGACCGTGCCGAAGCGGATGTCGTACGTGGCTGCCTGGTTCATCGGGCCGCTCAGCAACTCGTCTGCCCCCTCGGTCAGTTCGCGCCTTTGTGTTCTGGTCAAGGTGCCGAACGGCTCGATGGTGAGGACGACGGACTCCTTGGCTGCTCCCGCACCCTCCTCGATGCGCCACACGCCCGCCAGGAAGCCGTCGGCCAGGAAGACGCTGTAGGCGAAGTTCCCTTTCCAGGTACGGCCCTTGTACTCGGCGGGCACGATCCTGGTGCGGTCCGCGTGCGACAGGAGGAGGTTGTCGAACTCGGGCAGAAAGCGTGCCGGAGCCGGGGTGTCCGCGTCGGGGCGGGGCGCGTCGGGGAGGTCGAAGAGCTCGACGCCGTTCTCGTCACGGAACGTACGCAACTGGGGCCGCAGCCGCTCGAAGGCCTCCCGCAGCCGCGTCAGACCGGCCCAGGTCTGCATGTCCTTGACGGAGGCTGGCCCGAACGCGGCGAGGTAGCGCAGGACGGTGGCGTCGGGGGCGGGCACCGGCTCGCTCGGGCGGCCGAGCCAGTGCTCGGCGGTGGTGAGAGCGACCTGTCCGCTGCGCCGCCACAGGCCGCGCGGGGTGACCTGGACCAGCGGAAGCGAACAGCGGGCGGCGACGGCGAGTGACTGCGGGTCGGCGTCGGGCCACCGGGGCAGCAGGATCTCCCGCAGTTGCTTCATCGTCCGGGGCTCCTCCTCGACGGCCGCGCGGGCGAGCGAGGCGAGCTCCCCCAGGTCGACGCCGGTCAGCCCCTTGCGGAAGGCGTGCAGCTCACGGTCGCGCGCGGCCTGCACCAGCGGGCGCAGAGCGAGGGCGTCGTCGGCGGTGTGCAGGTGGATGGTGGAGCGCATCGTGACGATGCGTACGAGATCGCGTGCGGCCAGGAGCGCGGAGAGGTCCTCGGGGTCGAACTCCGCCAGCCGCGCGGCGAGGGCGAAGTAGGGCGGCTTCACGTTCTGCGCCTGGAGGCCGACGAGGTGACTGACGGCGCCCTCGACGGAGAGATCGGGCGCGCGGCGCAGGAGGAGTTGGCGGTCGAGGGTGGCGCGGTTGAGGGCGCGAGTGCTCAATACAGGGGCGGCGTGCCGGTCGGCTTGCGAGCGGGGCGGCTTCGACTGAGGGCCCGCAGACCGCGGGGTCTTCGGCGTGCTCGGCGTCTTCGTCATGCTCCGCACGCTAGCCGGGCCCGCGGCCACCTGCGGTCGCAAGTCCGCCGCGGCGTACCCGACGTAGGACGTGCCCGGCGTTCGAGATGTCGCCACGCTCGTGACATTTAGGGCGTATATCCTGCTTCGAAACCGAAAACCCACAAAACCCTGTTCGTCACCGCCCGACATCGGAGGCAGCCAGCATGGCGGAGCGCCGAGCCCGGCCCGTACCGAGCGCGAAGAGGCACGGCTGGCGGCGCTCCGCCCCGGCCGGCGCCTCCTCAGCCTCCGGGAACGGGGGCTCCGGAAACCCCGAGGCCGCCCCCGCCACCCCTTCCCCCGCACCGCAGGAAGCCGCGAGCGTCGTACAGGCCGCGCTCTACCGCGACGGAGTCCGCGTCGCGACGCCCGCTTCCCTCGCCGACACCTTCCGGGAGCTGCGCGAGCAGCGCGACGGCATGGCATGGATCGGCCTCGCACGCCCCACAGAGGCAGAACTCCTCACGCTGGCAGCCGAGTTCGACCTGCACGAGCTCGCCGTCGAGGACGCGATGGAGGCCCACCAGCGGCCGAAGCTGGAGCGCTACGGCGAAACCCTCTTCGTCGTCCTGCGCGCGGCCCGCTATCTGGACGCCCCGGAGGAGGTCGACTTCGGCGAACTGCACGTGTTCGTGGGCCCGGACTTCGTCATCACGGTGCGCCACGGCGCCGCCCCGGACCTGACCGCCGTACGCCGCCGCATGGAGGAGAGCCCCGACCTCCTCAAGCTCGGCCCTGAGGCGGTCCTGTACGCGATCCTGGACGCGGTGGTCGACGGGTACGCCCCGGTCGTCGCCGGCGTGCAGAACGACATCGACGAGATCGAGACCGAGGTCTTCAGCGGCGACCCCGAGGTCTCCCGCCGCATCTACGAACTCTCCCGGGAAATGGTCGAGTTCCAGCGGGCGACCCGCCCCCTCGTGTCCATGCTGCACTCCCTGATGGCGGGCTTCGCGAAGTACCGCACCGACGAGGAGCTCCAGCGCTACCTGCGCGACGTCGCCGACCACGTCACGCACACCAGCGAACGAGTCGACGGCTTCCGCCAGGCCCTCACCGACATCCTCACGGTCAACTCCACGCTCGTCACCCAGCAGCAGAACGCGGAGATGCGGGCGCTCGCGGAGGCGGGCTTCGAGCAGAACGAGGAGATCAAGAAGATCTCCTCGTGGGCCGCCATTCTGTTTGCTCCCACGTTGGTGGGAACGATCTATGGGATGAACTTCGACGAGATGCCGGAGCTGCACTGGGCGTTCGGGTATCCGTTCGCGATCGGGCTGATGGCGGTGGTGTGCGTGAGCCTGTACTTCATTTTCAAGCGGCGGGACTGGCTGTAGCGGGGAGCCAGTAGACTTGATCGACTTCGCGTACGCGAAGGGTCCAGAGAGGCTCTCCCGGCCCCCTGGGGAGAATCTGGGGAGAATGCGCGGCGCTGGGGAGCAGGCGCCGTCCGCACCACAAACCATCCGGCGCCCCCCACCCGGCCAAGTTCCGCCGATCTGCCTCCGCGGGATGTCACCCAGCGTGTTGACTGAGCCGGACTTCCCATACACCGCGCGTACGACGTGCTACATCGAGGTCCACCGGGACGGCTCGGTGACGCACGGAGGCGGCCCGCGCAGCCTACGATCGGGCGCTCGCCGGCCAGTCGCGTCTGTTCGCCGTGTGGCCCGGCGAGTGGTCGAGCGACTTGTTCATGATCGACGATCTGGACGAGTACGCCAAGGCTCACGGGATCAAGCCCCCGGAGTCCGGAGGAACGCGATGAGGAGCGCCGTACAGGCTGGATCAGGGGGGCCGTGCGACGAGTCGGTGAAGCCTATGCCCCGGATGACCAGCGCCAGCATCGTCTCAAAGGGCATCTCGCGGCCGTAGTCGCGTTTGGCGCGTACACCGCCGCTTGGGGATCCGTGGCCGCTCGGCGAAGGAGCAAGGCCCCGGACAGCTGCGTGCCCTGGGACGTCCTGCTGACGGGAGCGGCCGTGTTCCGGTTGGCCGGCTGGCTCAGCAAGGGGTCCGTCACGAGCCCGCTCCGGGCTCCCTTCACCCGATACGAGTCCGCCGCGGGCCCCGCCGAAGTCAGCGAGAGCCCGCGGGGCGGGACCGTCATGTCGACCGGCCCGTCGGCCTCCGCCGAGCGGTCGGGCGGAGGCATGCGCCTGGAGCGGTCCTGCCGCCCCCCTGACGCGTGGCTCTGAGCCCGCGCCAGCTAGCGCTGGGCCCTCCGCGTACGTCGGATGGCGCGGCCTTGCTGCGCTGAGGGGCGCTGCTCGCTAGGGAGGAGCCGAAGTCGGCCGGTGACACTGGCTCGATCGGGGGGTGGTCGCGCCAGCAGGCGGGCCGGCGAGGTGTGCCTTGTTACGTAGGGGGCACCCGGGGGGAGCCATGCGCGCGGGACAGCTGAGACACGTCTCCCTCAAGTGGTGGCTCGCCCGGAGGAAGGGGAGTCTTGATCTGAACCGGCTACTTGCGTGAACGGTTCGCGAGCATCCAAGACCAGCACGGAGGCCCTGTGACAACCGTCCACGCCCCGCACACGCGGCCGGGCCTCGGCAGAGTGCTGGTATTGCCGGGTGTCTACGCCCCGCAGGCCGACAGCCGCTTACTGGCCGGAGCGATCCGACGCGAGAACGTGTCAGGACTGGATGTCCTCGACCTGTGCTCGGGCAGCGGCGTGTTGGCAGCTCACGCTGCCAGGCTCGGCGCGAGGGTGAGCGCTGTCGACATATCGCGTCGGGCTGTCTGGACCACTCGCCTGAACGCCCTGCTTGCGCGGCAGCGTGTCGCCGTCCACCGCGGTGACCTCTTGAGCTCCCTGCCCGGACGCTCCTTCGATTTCATCGTCAGCAACCCGCCGTACGTTCCTGTCGCCCGATCGGCCCTGCCCCGCGGCGGTCCCGCCCGCGCCTGGGACGCCGGCCCCGACGGGCGCGCCCTCCTGGACCGCATCTGTGCCGTCGCGCCGGTGGCTTTGCGCCCTGGCGGGGTACTCCTGCTGGTGCACTCCACGGTCAGCGGACCCGAAACGACCGTGCGGCGCCTGACAGAGGCCGGAATGCGGGCCGGTGTCAGCGACCGCGTACAGGTCCCGCTGGGCCCCGTCATGCGGAGGCGGTTGAGGTGGCTGCGTGAGCGCGGCTTGTTGGGCCCTGATGTGGACGAGGAAGAACTGGTGATCATCCGTGCCGTCAAACGCTGACCATCCGCCCAGGGTCGTGGCCGGGCGAAGGGGGCCCTTGCGGGACGAGGGCCTGGTGGACGTGGTCGACGCCGGTTGCCCTGTGGTCCTCAACGCCACCCGTACCCACGGAGTAGGAGAGCGGTCATGACCGCTGCGGACCAGCTGCGTGCCATGGCGCCGGTCCTGCCCGCGCCGCGCGGGGAGCTATCTCGCGCGGTGCTGCGTGCCCTGCGCGGTAACGGCGGCACGCTGCCCCGGGCAGAGGATCTTCTCCAAGCAGAACCGTACGGCGACGACCTCCAACTCTGTCTCTACGTCTTGTACGAGCTGCACTACCGTGGCTTTGACGGCGTCGGCGATCTATGTGAATGGGACCCCGACCTGCTGAGGGTCCGGGCCGCTGCCGAGGATCGCTTCCTCACCGCGCTGCGCGCGGATACGCCCGCCGCCAAGAGCGTGGACGAGGCGGTCGGTGCACTGCTCGTCGAGCCCATCGGGGACGACGGTCACAGCGTGAGTCACCACCTCAAAGCGGTCGGCGAACTCTGGCAGCTGCGCGAGTACGTGGCGCTGCGTTCGCTCTACCACCTCAAGGAGGCCGACCCGCACCTGTGGGTCGTACCTCGGCTGCGCGGACGCGCCAAGGCCGCCATGGTCGCCATCGAGTTCGACGAGTTCGGCGGCGGGCGAGCGGAGGACATTCACGCCCAGCTCTTCGCCGACCTGATGGGCGACCTCGCCTTGGACACTGTCTACGGCCGTTATCTGGACGCAGCCCCGGCGCAGGCTCTGACAACCGTCAACCAGATGTCCTTGTTCGGTCTGCACCGCAGATTGCGCGGGGCTCTCGTGGGTCACTTCGCGACCGTCGAGATCACCTCCCCGCCGGGGTCCCGACGCCTCGCCCAGGCACTGCGCAAGGCGGGCGCGGGCCCCGCTGCCCAGCGGTTCTACGACGAGCACGTGGAGGCGGACGCCGTTCACGAGCAGGTCGTTCGCCGTGAGGTGATCGGGGGCCTCCTGGCGGACGAGCCCGCGCTCGCCTCCGACATCGCGTTCGGCATCCGGTCCACCGGCTTTCTGGAAGACCAGTTGGGCGAGCACCTGCTCGCCTCATGGCGCGACGGCCGTACGGCACTGCGCGAGCCGATAGGCGACCTCGTGCCGTAACCGGCACCACGTGCACGGCAGAACCCATGTACACCCCCACCGTTGGAGAGCACATGCCGAGCCAGAAACCTGCCAGGAAGCTGTCGAAGAAGACTGCCCCGTCGAAGACGGCTGCGGGTAAACCTGCGGACAAACGTGCGGGGAAGAAGGCGGCGCAGAAGACCGCCAAGAAGACGGTGCCGACGGCCAAGTCGACCACGACCAAGAAAACCACCGCCAAGAAGTCGACCGTTGCCACGAAGACGACGGCGGCGGCAAAGAAGACAGCGACGACGGCAAAGAAGGCCACCTCGTCGAAGACGGCCGCGACGAAGAAGACCGCGACTACCAAGACCGAGACGAAGAGGCCGAAGGGCGGGCGCACCAGTAACCCGCTGAAGGCCGTGGCGAAGAAGGCCGTTGCCGCCCTCACCCCGGGCGAGGGCCCCGCCGACGGGATCCCCGGCAAGCCAGGTGCGGAGTCACCGACGGTTGCCGAGCCCACCACCCCGCGCCCCCCGCTGCCGCCCAAGCCTGACCAGAGCGGTCCCGCCGTGGTCAGTCCGACCGGGCAGGTTACTGCCGGAACCCCCGATGAGCTGGCCCAGGGCGATATGTACCTGACCACCGCGCAGGGCGCGCGGCTGTACGAGACCGACCACTCGCTGAAGGCCGGCGAGCGGGGGCCGATCCTGCTCCAGGACCACCACCTGCGTGAGAAGATCACGCACTTCGACCACGAGCGCATTCCCGAGCGTGTCGTGCACGCTCGCGGCGCCGCCGCGCACGGTGTGTTCCAGGGCTACGGAAGCGCCGCCTCTGTCACGAAGGCGGCCTTCCTGGCCGAGGGTGTCGAGACTCCGGTCTTCGTGCGGTTCTCCACTGTGCTCGGCTCGCGCGGCTCCGCCGACACGGTGCGCGACACTCGCGGGTTCGCGACGAAGTTCTACACCGGCGAGGGCACCTTCGACCTGGTCGGCAACAACATCCCGGTGTTCTTCATCCAGGACGCCATCAAGTTCCCCGACATCATCCACGCCGGCAAACCGCACCCCGACCGGGAGATCCCCCAGGCCCAGAGCGCCCACGACACCTTCTGGGACTTCGTCACCCTGCACACCGAAGCCACCCACCACACGCTGTGGAACATGTCCGACCGGGGCATCCCCCGCTCGTACCGGATGATGGAGGGCTTCGGCGTCCACACCTTCCGGCTGGTCGCCGCAGACGGGGCGACCTCCCTGGTCAAGTTCCACTGGAAGCCGAAGCTGGGCGTGCACTCCCTGGTCTGGGAGGAGGCCCAGATCACCAACGGGGTGGACCCGGACTTCCACCGGCGTGACCTCGCCGACGCCATCGAGGCCGGCGCGTACCCGCAGTGGGAGCTGGGTATCCAGGTGTTTCCCGACACCGCGGAGCAGACCTTCGAGGGCATCGACCTGCTCGACCCGACGAAGATCGTTCCCGAGGAGCTGGCCCCCGTGCAGCCGGTGGGTCTGCTCACCCTCAACGCCAACCCGACCAACTACTTCGCCGAGACCGAGCAGGTCGCCTTCCACGTCGGGCATCTGGTGCCCGGCATCGACGTCACTGACGACCCGCTGCTCGCCGGCCGCCTGTTCTCGTACCTCGACACGCAGCTCACCCGGCTCGGCGGCCCCAACTTCGGCCAGCTGCCCATCAACCGCCCGCACGCCCCCGTCAACGACATGCTGCGCGACGGCATGCACCAGACGGCCGTCCACAGCGGCGTGGCTCCCTACCATCCCAATTCCCTGGACGGCGGCTGCCCGTTCATGGCCGGGGAGGACGTGGGGGCCTACGTCGAGCGGCCGGTGACGGTGCCGAAGGGCCGGAAGGTCCGTGAGGCTCCCGCCTCGTTCGACGACCACTTCAGCCAGCCCCGGCTGTTCTGGCTGAGCATGACGGCGGTGGAGCGCGAGCACATCATCGCCGCGTACACGTTCGAGTTGGGCAAGTGCTACGAGAAGCCGATCAAGGAGCGTGCGCTCCAGGTCCTTGCCAACATCGATCCCGTGCTGTGCGAGCAGGTGGCGACCGGTCTTGGCCTGCCCGCCCCGTCCGCGACGGTGAAGCTGGCCAAGTCCGCGCCGAGCCCGGCGCTGTCCCAGGTCGGTGACACCTGGCCGTTGGACGGCCGGATCATCGGCATCGTCGCCGATGCGGGCTGCGACCTCGACGGGGTCCGCGCGGCGCGCCAGGCAATCCTGGACGGCGGGATGGTCCCCCTGGTGATCGCCCCGGCAGGTGGTGAACTGGACGCCTCGGGCGACCCGGTCACCGTGCAGCGCACCTACACCACCGCGAGGTCCATCGAGTTCGACGCTCTGCTCCTGGCGGGGGCGCCCGGTTCGGGCGCGGATGCCTTCGGTGCCCGGGATGCGAAGGCGGGCAAGGGTCGTAAGAGCGCTCGCAGGACGACCGCGGCCACCGCCACCGACCCGCGGGTCCTGTTGCTGCTGTCCGAGGCTTTCCGGCACGGCAAGGCAATTGCCGGCTGGAATGGTGCGGAGACCACACTGACCGCAGCGGGCATCCCGACAGACGCACCGGGTGTGGTCAGCGGTGAAACCGGCACCGGCGCGCTGGGCGGTCTGACCGACCTGATGGGCGCACACCGGGTCTGGGAGCGCTTCCCCACACAGGTCTGACCCTCTTTCAGGGGTTAAGCCGCTGGGCTACCCCGCACCGAAGAAGGTCCGCGCGGTCACATGGACCGCGCGGACCTTCCGGTTGGTTACTGCATACCGGCCTCAGCTCGGCTTGACGCCCTCGCCTGCGTCTCCGCCGGTGCTCTTGCCCTCTTTGTCCTGGTCGGCGTGCAAGCGTACCCCCTCCAGCGGCCGGACCGCGGGCCCCTGGAGGACCGCACCCTCGACGTCGAACCTCGATCCGTGGCACGGGCACTCCCATGACGTCTCCGCCTCGTTGAACGCCACCAGACAGCCCAGATGGGTGCAGCGTGCAGAGACCGCGTGCGTAGTGCCGTCCGGGTCTCGGTACACCGCGCACCGCTCGCCGTCGACGCGTACCACCGCTCCGGAGCCGGGCGCGATCTCCGCTACGGAGTCGACGTGCCCGGTGGCCAGCCGGTCTCCGACGAAATGCTTGGCCACCTTCGCCTGCGCGGTGAGGAATCCGGACGCCTCCTTGGCCACGCTCTTCAGCCGCCGGGGGTCGTACAGGTCCGCCCAGTCGGGGGATTCTCCCGCGATCAGGGAGGTGAGGAGTTGCCCGGCCAGGACGCCGTTGGTCATGCCCCAGCCGCCGAAGCCGGTGGCCACATAGGTGTGCCGGGAGCCCTTGTGGAGGGGGCCGATCAGCGGAACGGTGTCGGTGGAGGAGTTGTCCTGGGCGGCCCAGCGGTAGGTGGTCGGCCCGGCGGTCGGGAACCGTTCGTGCAGCCAGGCGTCCAGGCGGGCGAAGCTCGCTGCGGGGTCTCCGGTGCCGGGTGTGAAGCCCTCTCCGGTGACGATGAGCAGTCGCTGAGAGCCGTCGTCGCCGTACGGGGCAGTGCGCACGGACCGTTTGCCCTCGTCCTCGGTGATGTACATGCCGCCGGGGTCGTCGGCCACGGGCAGGGGAGCCGCCACCACCAATTCGCGGGAGGGGGTGAGCCGGGAGAAGAGCAGTGCGCGGTCGAAGATCGGGTAGTGGGTGGCGACGACGACGTGCTGGGCGGTGACGGTGTGTCCGGACTCCGCGGTGACCTTGCAGGGGGAGCCCTCTGAGAGGTCGGTGACCCGGGTCCGCTCGTAGATCACGCCGCCGAGCCGTCGGAAGTCCTCCGCGAGTGCCAGGAGATATTTGCGGGGGTGGAACTGTGCCTGGTCGGCGACGCGCACGGCCCCGCCGACCGCGAACGGCAGCCCGGTCTCCTCGACGTACGTGGCCCGGAGTCCTGCCTCCGCGGCGGCCTTCGCCTCGGCCCGCAGAGCCTTCTCGCCCTCTGCGTCACCCGGTTGGGCCGCATAGGTGAACGAACTGCACTGTTCCAGATCGCAGTCGATGTCCAGTTCCGCCACGATCTCGCGCAGCCGGTCGAGCGCGCCCTGCTGGGACCGGGCGTAGAGGCGGGCGGCGTCGGGGCCACGGGTGCGGCGCAGCCGGTCGTAGACGAGCGTGTGCAGTACAGAGACTTTGGCCGTGGTGTAACCGGTGACCCCGGCCGCGATCCGGTCCGCTTCCAGTACGGCAACGCGGTGCCCCGCCCTGGCCAGTTCCCATGCGGTGCTCAACCCAGCGATGCCGCCCCCGACGACGGCGACATCCACCTCAACCGCGGTGTCCAGGCAGGGGTGGGTCGTGGCCGGACAGGTGTCCATCCAGAAGGATTCGTCCCGGCCCGGGAGTACGTCGTCGGGGTGCGTCACGGCAGTGCCTGCTTTCCGGGAGGGGTGTCGCCTCGGCAGGCACGGGTGCCCCGCGAGGGCCATACCCAATCCACCACGCCGCACCGGACCGCGCGAGCCAGGAGGTCAATGGGGCGTGGCCCGGCCAGGGACGCTACCGCCGAGGCGACGGGCGCGCGAAGGAGTCAAGGTGGAGGCATGACAGAGACCGCACTCGTCGTCATCGACATGATCAACACCTATGAGCATGAAGACGCCCACCTTCTCCTTCCGTCGGTCGAAGCTGCTCTTCCCTCCCTCGTGCGGCTCCTCGAACGGGCGCGCAGTCACGGCGTCCGGGTCATCTACGCCAACGACAATTTCGGCGAGTGGCGCTCCCACCACGGAGAGATCCTGCAAACCGCTCTCGAGGGCCCGCACGCCGAACTCGTGCGTCCGCTCGCGCCGGACGAGAAATCAGAGTTCGTCATCAAGGCACGGCATTCCATCTTCTACGAGACGCCGCTCCATTACCTCCTCACCCAACAGGATGTCGGGCACATCGTTTTGTGCGGTCAGGTCACCGAGCAGTGCGTCCTGTATTCCGCCCTGGACGCGCATATCCGCCACCTCAAGGTCACTGTCCCCCGTGACGCGGTGGCCCACATTCACTCGGATCTGGCCGACGCCGCCCTGCGCATGATGGCCGGCAACATGGGTGCCCGCATCGTCGATGCGGACGACGTCAGGTTCGACACCCCTTGACCTATGCCTCGACCCAGGTGTGGAGGGTGTCGCTGGTGTACTGGACTTCTTCCATCAGGCGGGTGGCCTCGATGACCAGGACGCCGTAGGGGCGGGTGGCGTCGGCCAACGGCAGTCCTTGGGCCTCGGCTTCGTCGGCGACCTCGCGGCGCCGTGTCTGGGCGTCACCGGCCAGCCCGGCCAAGCGTTGGGACTGCTGGGACAAGGTCGTCTCGTCCAGGGTGCTCAACGCCAGGGCGAACTCCGAGACCGCCTCCAGGAAGGCCGCGTACCGGTCGAGGAAATGGCGGTACAGGTAATCGTTCTCCGCCTCCTGCCACTGGTCGAGACTCCGCGTCAACGAGGCCAGTTGGTGCAGGGTCCGCTCCAGAGCGTTCAGCACCGTGTCGTACCCCTGGAAGGTGAGGTGGCCCCGATGGCGGCGCAGCAGCCGTCGGGGGTTGTACTGAACGCTCTCCTTCGCGGTGGCCACGCCGGCCCTGGCCTGAGCGATCAAGTCGTCGGTCTGGGCGGCCTGCTCGCGCCACCGCGCGATGGTGCCCGCCTCGGGCGCACCCTCACGCAGGGCAGGGGGCATGTCGGCGCACAGGTCGTAGAGCGCGCGGGCGAGGATCTGGACGCTGTACTCGGCGCTGCGGTACCGCATGGGTGGGGCGATCGTGACGTTGACCGCGGTGCCGATGGCACAGCCGATGAGGACCAGCAGCACGATCTCTCCCAGCTGCGTGATCCGGGTCGCGTTGTCGCCGGCGCTGCTGTAGGTGGAGAACGCGAAGAACGCTGCCGTGGCCACCTGCGGACCCTGCACCCCCAGCACGTGCGACCGCCCGATGGACAACGCGATCACCGCCACCAGTACGAAGGTCAGGAGATCCGGGCCCGCGAGGAAACCGAGCGCGGCCTGAACGGCCACTCCCGCCGCGACCGCACCGGCGTAGCGCAGGGACTGCGTCACCGACTGATAGACCGTGACGTACATGATCGTCACAGCGGAGAACGGGGCGAACGCGGGCGACGGCGCGTCGAGGGCGTAGTAGGAGACCATCCAGGCGAGCGTGGCCGCCAGGGTGCTCTTGCCTGTCAGGAGCAGTATGTGGCGTTCGGAGCCGTCGTAGTGAAGGGCCCGCCCCCACCACTGCCGCACCCGTGCGAGCCACTCCGTCCGCTCCGTCCGCGCCTGGGCATCCGCCGCCATGCCGCAACCACTCTCTTCCTGTTCCCGATGGGCGAACCGCCCGGTTCACGACGAGGACCAACTGCCAGGGCCACGGGGACATCTGCAGTAGGGGCCGCCGGAATGTGGGTAACCCTCATCCCTGGCCTGTAACCCCCTGCTCCACGGCCACTAGGCCAAACACCAAGCTCGAAGACCGCCAACAGATCCCTCTTCGACGTGGCGCAGCCGAAGCGGTCCGCCCACGCACGGAGCCAACCCCACCGGCGGCGAGGCCCAGCGCGGCACCGCCTGGCAGACCCCCGATGACGACCCCGACCAGGGAAACCCGCACCGCTGACCAGCGGCCAACGTCACTTCGCGCGGCTCTTCCGCGTAGACGCCGGATACCGGGGCACAGAGGGATGTGTTGCGGGGACGACAGAAGTCACTGGGGAGTGTCGGGCCGCCCCCGCCACTTCCGCGGGTAGCCCGGGGACGGGCACAGCACCCGCAGAGCGCCCTGCGTCTGCACGCGACGGATACCGGGACATCCTGGGTGTACGGCCCTGGCGCAGCCGTGGCCACGCTCACCGCGACAGCGGAACAGATGGTGCTGCTCCTGTGGGGGCGGATGAGCAGCTCTGACGCCGCCTTCAGATGGACTGGCGATCAGGAGGCCGGACAGCGCTTCCTGGCCGGCCCGTTGACGCCCTGACACTGTTCAGGAGCGCAGCCATAAGCGAATTCCGGCGACGGCGACCGTGCCGTGGAACACATAGGCCCGCTTGTCGAAGCGAGTGGCCACGGCACGGAATCCCTTGAGGGCATTGATCGTTCTCTCAACGTCATTCCTGCGGCGATACGCCCCGCGGTCGAATCCTGTTGGCCTACCACCGGCGCTATCACGGCGACAGCGGTTGTCCTTCTGAGTGGTGTCTCGGGGATGGTGTGCTTGATCTGTCGTCGGCGCAGGTAACGGCCGTTGCGGCGTGAGCTGTAGGCACGCCCCTCCACAGACATGATCGGACCGCGTGCGTATGTGGCCGCCGCCGGGCCGCGGGACCGAATACGCCCCAAGACTGCCAACCTCGCGTTCGGGGCGCTTCGCGGGGCTCCAGGCGGGGTTTTGCATGCTGGCCGCCGGCATCAGCCGTCGCCGCCCTGGCCCGGGGTTTCGGCGGGATGACCTGTCGGAAAGTCATATACGGCGCGGTGCGGCTCCGTCCTGCCAGCGATAGAGGTCGCGCAGCAGGGAAATCTCGGCGCCGTGATGGATCAGCTCCCTGTTGACGTGCAGGACCCTGTTCTCCATGGGAAACCGCTCGGGACCCACCGAGGGCGGGTTGTCCAGGTCAGCGTCCGAGAGCTCGCGGACCCCCGCGTTCCATCTCCCGTACATCTCATCGAGCTGTTCCAGCGCCTCGTCAGCGGTCCCCGCGTAGACGAATGTCGCGGAGTCGACATCCTGGCCGCCGAAGTGCCATCCGACCCGATACCCCAGGCAGTCGACGATGATGTGCGCCAGCCGCCAGGCAATCGTGGTCACGGGCGCCGGCACCGGGCCAGGGGACGCGAAATCCATCGTCCATTCCCCCGAACCTTCCGACATCGGTGCGGCCGACGTGCCACGTGGGCGGACGCTCCAGCAGCCACGCACCGGCTCCCAGAAGTACTCCTCATCGGTAAGGCCGTCCAGCCGGGGCCGCAGGTTTTTGTGCCAGTACCAGTCCAACTGCTCCGCGAGCCGCTCACTCCTTGTCATGTCCGCACACTACATACAACGGAGACCCCGCCCGAGATCAGTGTGCCCGTGGGTCGCTGTGCGCGTGACTGAGCGCCACCGCCTGCACTGATATCGGGATGACGGAGCGTCGGGTGGGCGTTGCGACGTTACGGCGCGAGGGCTCGGAGGCGGCTCTCTGTTGCCCGGGCGGTTTGAAGGTCGGGGGCCAGGACGGCGTATTCGACGGTTCCCGAGTGGCGGGAGTCGTCGGCGGTGATCACTACACCTTGTTTGGCGGGAGCGGTGAAGGCCAGGGACTGGTCTTCGAGGGTTTTCAGCAGGTGTGGCAGGTCGGGGGCGGGTAGGTCGTTGTGGGTTGTCAGCACGTGCTCGGTTTGCCAGTTGGGGCCCAGCAGTGTGCTGGCAAGGTGGTGCAGGTGCGTGCAGCCGCCGAGCCGGGCGTTTGACAGCGGCCACCTCGAATTCCCCACGTACGGCCAGTGGAGGCGTCACTGTCGGTGAGGGATACCCAGGTCGCCCGGGTGCTCCCTCGGGAGGGGGAGGGAGATCGTTCGGGCGGTCGATGCTGGATCGCTGCTGCCGATGCGAAGTTCACAACATGACCACTGATCTACGGATGATGAAGGCGCCCTGGCGCACGTGGAGGCGGCAGGGGCCGCGGCTGGTGGGTCGGGCGGCGGTGGTCTGGGCGATGGCGTACGCCGGGTTCGGCCTGGTCTGTGCGCTGCGGGCGATTCCACTGTTCGGCTCCAACGGCATCCTGGGGCCCTCCGCGGCGGGGTGGGCAGTCACGGCGGTGGGGACACTGGCGGCTCTGACCTGCGCGGCGGTGTTGCGATACGGACTGCGGCCCGCACTGCGGGTGTTGCTGTGGACGGTGTGCGGCCTGACCGGGTGCGCCGCGTTCAGCCTGCTCATGGATGTGATCATGCTGATGTTCGGCCAGGGCTTGGGAAACTGGGCCGCCGCTGCCAACCATGGGCTGGCGGCGGCCGGGGCACTCTTGCTCGCCGCTACCGCCCGCGCCGGTCGCCCCGTACCCGCCACCGCAGCAGCCCCGGCGCCCTCTGCCGCACCCCGGTCGGTTCAACTCGCCGCTTGGGCCGGCACGGTGTCCTTCCTCCCGTATACGGCGATGAAGCAGGTCTGGGCCTTCGGCGGCACCTTCGCCGGCACATCCGGCGCGGAGATGCGCGCGATCTCCGAGCGCAACGGTGCCTCGGGAATCTGGCTCACTCTGGAGTCCTGGGGCCTGGACGCCACCATGCTGCTGGCCGCACTCGGCGTCTTCCTGCTCTGGGGCCTTGTCCGACCCTGGGGTCAGGTCTTCCCACGCTGGACGCTTTCCCTGCGTGGTCGTCGCGTTCCCCCATGGCTCCCGTTGGCACCGGCCCTGCTCGGCGCAGCCACGCTTGCCCCGTACGGTGTGCTCGGCCTCGGCTACACCGCTCTTGCCACCATGGACGTGCTGACGATGCGGAGCGGCGATTTCCACTCTCCGGATGACGCACTCATGGTCAGCTGGATCGGCATGGCCGCATTCGCGGGGTACGGATGCGCGCTGGTAATGGCGACGCGCTCGTACTGGCTGCGGACCCGCCACTTGCCCGTCGCGCTGACGCTGTGTAACTGTCCGCGGCCAGATGGCTCCCCACTTACTGGCCGCGGGCGGGGAATCTGAACTGGCCACTGACAGGCGTTGACTTCGTTGAACCACACCTGCCGTCAGGTGCGACGATGGCGTCGATGTTGACCAGCCCGCGGTAGCCGAAGGCGCGGATGCCTGAGGCCAGCCGCAGGGCGTACTCGATCAGGGTTTGGTGCACGCCTGCGGGGAGATTGTCGGGTGCGGGCATGATGAAGCCGTTCCATGTCGGTTCCATCAGCATCTCGCCGATGTTCAGTACCTGCGGGGGGCCGGCAGCCGGTTCGGGGCAGAGTATTTCCAGGCAGAACGAGCGGCAGTGCGGGTGGTAGGTCTCGGCGACGACCTGGCCGTAGGGACCGTGGGTGGCTTCCAGCCCGGTGTGGTCGATGATGGCTTCCCGGTCGTCTTCGCCGGTCAGCGAATGGATGCGGCCGGCACCGAGGGCGGGGATGCGCGGGTCTGCCAGGCAGAGCAGGTTGCCGGTCCCGCCGGAGTTCTTGTCGGCCTTGACGATCACCGCTCCCGTGGGGGCCGCCAGCCGCTCCAGGACACGTTCCAGATCACCGCGGGTGGCACAGACCGCACCGTCAGGGACGGGGACGTTCAGGCCGGCGGCCAGAGCGCGGAGAACGGCCTTGCTGTTGAAGAGTTCGGCCCCGCCGGCCGAGTCGAAAGCAGAGACCGCATCCGGGGCCAGGCCGATCGCCCGGGCCAGAGCCGCGATGCCGCGATCTGAGATATAGGCCCGCAGTTCCCAGTCACCGGGCGAGTCCACCAACGCTTGCAACCGCTCCAGCAGCCCGGCGCGGTGCAGAACACCCTGGCTGAGGACCCGCACAGTTTCGTCCTGCGGGGTCAGCAGGTTCACCTGTGCAGGATCGAAACCCATCAGGGCCCCTACGTGGGCGACGAACGCCGGATCGACTGGCTGCGGCAGCACCAGCACGTCACCGTCCCTCAGTAACCACACCATCCGCGCGCCAACAACCGGAGTCCCCTCCCGCTCCTTGGGATCGAGCTCCTCAAGACGGTCGACCATGTACTCGCTGTGCAGTTGGCCACCCATAACCTGCGCACGTCACCCTCATCCATCGACGCCGGAACAGGTCAATCCTGTCCTGGCCCGCCGCCGCTGAACCGTCACCGCTGGGGGCCTGGCGGACGGTCGGACTCCTCCTTCATCAGGCCGGGTGCCGGTTGAACGAGTCACGTGCTCGCCTGCCGGCCTCCGGCTGTGAGAGGAGCCTAGGAACATGCACCACAGGCAGGCGCTGCCGACGTCGCCTGGAGCACCACAACCCGTGATCATTCCCGCCCCGGCTCGTTGAGCTGCAGGGCGGCCGCGGAGGCGCTCCGTGAATCGCTCACGGTCGACTTTCGGCATATCCCGGGAAGTTGTCAGTGGTCGAGGCAGTGCTGTTGCGCGCTCGCACGATCCGCGCATAACGGTGTTCAGGCTTCGAAGCAGACACCAACCGATTTACCCCTATATACAACTGCTCGCACCATACGTGAAGTTAAGCTGGCGATCATGGTGAATCTGAAACGAGCGCTCGGGGCGCTCCCTTCGACCCTGCCGCGTCGTATCTCGCTGGCCGCCGGCGCCGCGGCCCTCGCGCTGATGGTGTCGCCCACGCCGACGTCCGCTGTTGTGGGCGGACGTGACGCCGACGTGGGCGAGTTCCCCTGGACCACCGCCATCGAGGCCGACGGCAAGCAGGTCTGCGGTGCGACGGTCATCAGCGGTCACACCCTGCTGACCGCGGCCCAGTGTGTGGACGGCCGGACTGCATCCAGCCTGAGCATCCGTTACGGCACCGTGGACCGGGAAACCGGCGGCCAGGTGGTCAAGGCCGCCGAACTCATCCCTCATGAGTCGTACGACGCCGGTTCTCTGGACTACGACATCGCGGTCATCCGTACGACCGCCGACCTGGTCCGGGGGAACGGCGTGCAGCCGGTGTGCCTGCCCGCGGCGGAGCAGAAGCTCACGGGGGCGGGGCGCGTGTCCGGCTGGGGAGCCACCCGTGAGGGCGGCGAATCCGCTGACCGGCTCCAGGCTGCCGACCTGCCCCTCATGTCCGATGACGAAGCCACGGCTGCATACGAGGGGTACAGGGAGATCACCGGCCGTATGATCGGCGCCGGCCTGCCCTCGGGCGGCAGGGGCCCGGCCGAGCGCGACGAGGGCTCGCCCCTGGTCGTCCTCGACGACAACAACAACGCCACTTTGGCCGGCCTGTACTCCTGGGCCCGTGGCTCCGCCCGACCCGGTTCTCCCGCCATCTTCACGAGTGCCCCGGCTCTCACCGGCTGGATCAAGCAGCAAATCGCTGCGGATCCCGCCCCCACAGCCTGCGGAAAATCCACCCGCTGAGTCAGCTGTCCCGCTCGGTCGCACCATGCTTCTGGAGTGCACCTGAAGCATGGACCGGATACCCGGGCAGGTGTCTACTGGGCATACAGGAAGTGCTGTCCGGCTTCGGTGGTGGCTTTGACGGTGGCCTTGCCGGTCAGGCCGCCGCTGTTGGGCGGTGCAGGGACGCCGTACTCATCGTGGACGGCACTCTCGCACCCACCGGGGACCACACCGTCGCTGCGCAGTCGAAGAATTACCGGTACTCCACCAACCACCAGGTCGTGATCGACGCTGACACCCGCATGATCGTTATGGCGGCCGACCGCTTCCCGGCAACCGCGCCGCCTGCGGCATGGACGGAATCCGGCACCAAGGCCGCCGTCGGCAGGACCACCACGATCGCCGACGGCGGTTATCCCGGCACAGGACTCGTCATGCCACATCGCCGGCGCAAAGGCGAGGAGTTGCCCGACTGGAAGCAGGCACATAACAAGTCCACAAACAGGTCCGCGCCCGCGTCGAGCATGTCTTCGCCCGGGTGAAGGGCTGGATGATCCTGCGCGACTGCCGCCTCAAAGGCGACGGCGTCCACCACGCCATGCTCGGGATCGCCCGCCTGCACAACCTCGCCCTCGCCGGATAGACGAGCAAGCCGCGCCAGGGGACCACTGCATCATCCAACCCGAGTCGAAGATCAACTGCGGGACAACCCTTAGGCGCGCACCCGCTACGCCGTCAATCCTGATGCGCCCCTCTGCCACCCCGCGGAGCACGCACAGCCGATCCGTGTCCTCCTGGACGCCTTTACAGCCCACGGACACCAACGCTCACCTCCGAAGGTGACTCGCTGACATCCAACCTAGTGGGCCCGAGACAGCGACCTGCACGCGACTAACTTCGCTGTCAAAGGACAACGGGCAGAACGCTGGAACGGATGTCGACGAGGAGAGGACAGACGGCATCGATCGGTGCCACGTTCAACACGACGCGTTCCGAATCAATGACGAAAAGATCGCCACCCGCGACCATTCCGCCCTTATCGCTACTCGCCGTGAGTCTCGCCGTCACTCAGCCTCGTCCTTCTTCACTCCCTCCCTGAGCTCCGCGCGATCGCGCCCCGGCAGTCTGGCACCGCATGGGCCCCTATGCCCCAGCCGCGCTTACGGGCCCACCGATTTTTTTCGTCCATGAGCGATTGTCTACGCTGCATGCCGTGGAGAAGATCATATGGGTGGGGTTAGTTGGAGCCGACATGGTCTACGTCGGCGCAACATTCATGGCGGAGTCGATGATGATGCTGTTGTCGCGTCGCGTAGATCGATTCGAGCGGCGTATTCACTCGATTCCAGACGAACGCTATTTCACGGAATTTGCTACCCCGGTACTGGCCTTCGTGGGGGGCCTGGCCGGGGGCATTAGTACCAGCCTGATCGGTGAGGGCCCGGGGGCCACCGCGCTTGGATTCACGATGAGCGCCATCATCGTGTTCGCAGTGGCGCGAAATCAGTACAGCGGGGCCATTGGGCACCGCCCACGACCTGCAGTCCGTGCGCGCTGGCGGCGCGAAGCGGCGGGGGCCTCGCGCGCCCTCGACAACAGCTCGGCGCTGACAGCACTTGAACGGCGTGATGTCCAACAGCGAGCGCACGTACTGGGTGGGATCGGCTCACGCATCACCGCAGCTGTCCGCCAGCGGACGTGGCGCGACGCATTTCAGGCAGAGTCCCGCAAGCGCCAGGCCGCCACGGTCATGTCCGTCGCGCTCCCGATCGCCGCTTCCCTATGGGCATCGTTTCGCTACGGCCTCTCCGGCAGCAGCCTTCTGGGGCACGCGGTCCTCCTTGCCGTCTCGGCAGCCGCAGTTGCAACCCCCACGCTGCGCTGGGTTCAAACGCGGCGCTCTCTCTTGGCACTGGGGCAAGAGCTCTCGGAGTATTCCCGTGACCTGCTGCAACGACTTTCACAGACAGCATCGCCGCGACCGAGAGTGCTCAGAGTTCGGCCGACGACCACCACACGGCATTTCGTAAGGCGGCACGCTCGTTCCACTTGAGCAGCGTGGAGGCCAACGGCTCAAGTAGTCCAACTCAGCAAGAGACAGCGTAAGCCAAGAGCAAGCCAGCGTCCGGGCAGCAAGCTGGAGCCAAGGGCATTCAGCCGCTGCCCGGCGTGGGAGGAGCTCAGCGGTCGCTGTTGCCCGGTTCGGGCACCCCCGAATGAGCTGGCCTCGGGCGGTCAGGTGAGGATGCAGCCGTGCTGTCGTGGCTGCTGACGAGCCACGCACCGACAAACAGGCCCACGACGAGGAGAACCAGATGGCGGTTCTTCCGCCACCACGTTGGCGGGTTGGGCTTGGTTATGACGTACTCCACGCGCGGGGGCTTCGGCACGGAGGCCCTACCTCTCTTGTCGAGCGACCCGGAAGAGGCGTGCTGGCGCCCCAGGCCGGGAGCGTGTGAACGTTCGGGCTTTGGGGGTGAGGACGGACTGCGCTGCGCAAACGTCGCGCAGCCCGCCCCACCTAGGCACGGGCCACGACACCTCTACTCCCTGCAAGGGGCGCCTACGAACGCGCCGCTTCTTGTCCGTGAACGTGATCGCGATGGGGGCTGGCGTTGCGGTGGTGGGCCGGGTTGAGGAACCACTTGCGGGCCGAGGCGAGCCACCAAGTGCCGCAGAACGCGACGACCACGCCGACCGCGATGGGCGCGTAGTTGAAGGTCTTCGCGGTGATGGGTGAGCTCTGCGGCAGCATGAACAGCACTGTGATCACCAGAACCCAGGCGACCGCGATAGTCCCGACGGCAGCGGACCACGAGCCGAGATGCCACGGGCCGCGCTCGAACCGATCCCCCTGCCGCAGCCTCAGGAACGTAGGGATCACGTAGGCGATGTACAGGCCGATCGTGGCGATTGAGGTGACGGCGGCGTACGCCGTGCTGTTCCACAGGTAGGGCAGCCCCAGCACGAAAGCGCCTCCGGTGGCCAGCCAGACGGCGTTGGCGGGGGTCCGCGTGGAGGGGTTGAGTTTGTGCCACGTCCGGGAGAAGGGCAGAGCCCCGTCGCGCGAGAAGGCATAGATCATGCGGGAGTTGGCGGTCACCGAAGCAAGCCATCCCGCAGAACAGTTGGGCGACGACGATGACCACGAGAAGCCACTTGCCGGTCGCCACTCCGAGCGCGTCCATGAGGATCTGCGCCGGGGGCACCCCGGTTTCCGAGTCGAGGGCACCGCCGTAGGACTGGATCGCGTAGGTGAAGCCGAAGAGAAGAACGAATCCGGCCGCCAGCGAGACCAGGATCGAGCGCACGATGCCCTTGGGTCCGGCGGTGGAGGCGTCGATGGTCTCTTCAGTCATGTGGGCGGAGGCGTCGTAGCCGGTGAAGGTGTACTGCGCCATCAGCAGCCCGATGAGCACCACGTAGATGCTGGACGAGAACCCGGTGTTGTTGACGAACTCGCCGGACACGAAGCCCATGGACTGGTGGTGCTCGGGGACTAGCACCAGGGCGCCGCAGATGACGGCGACGCCCAGGATGTGCCACCAGATCGACACCTCGTTGAGGGAGGCCACGATGCGTACCCCGAAGGTGTTCAGGACACCGTGCAGGGCGAGGATGATCCCGAACAGGGCGATCGTATGGCCGGGCGTGGCCTCGAAGCCGAACTGCAGATCCAGTAACGCGTTGAGGAAGGTGGCGGCGCCGAAGTCAATGCCCGCGGTCACCGCTATCTGGCCCAGGGTGTTGAACCATCCGGTGAACCACGCCCACGCCGCCGACGAGCGCTTCGGAGCCATGCGATGCGCCCAGAAGTACAGGCCCGCGCTGGTGGGGTAGGCAGAGCAGACCTCCGCCATGGACAGCCCGACAAAGAGCGTCATGAGGCCGACGAACAGCCAGCCCCACATGATCACCGCTGGGCCGCCTGTATTCATGCCGTAGCCGTACATGGTCATGCAGCCGGACAGGATGGAGATGATCGTGAAGCTGACGCCGAAGTTCGCGCGGCCGGACATCGAGCGCGACAGCGTCTGCTGGTAACCAAGTTGCTTCAGGCGTTCCTCGTCGGAGACGCGGGAGACGTCAAGAGGCATGGGGGTTCCGTCCTTCGTACGGGAGAGGGGTGGGGTCAGGTCTTCAGCGGTGCCGGCGCCGCGGCGGGCTGTAGGCCCAGGCGCGGTGCCGCAGGAACAGATCTTGGGCCTGGCCGCAGTACGACCAGGGGACCTGGGTGGCGTGTGGACCGATGGCGTCGAAGACCTCCAACGCCTCGCTGTGCCGATTCGCGAACGACAGCGCGTGGGCCAGGTAGTTGGCGTCATCGGCGAAGCAGGCGTGCGGGCGCGGTGCTCGGTAGCGCCACCAGCGCTCCAGCACCGGAGCGATCTGCGGACAGTCGACCCAGGGGTGAATCGTCAGGCCGTACGCCGTCCGGTCCTGCTCCTGACGCGAGCGGTGCGCTTCCGCCAGGACGACCAGGGGCAGGACCCCGATCGGCAAGCCTTGGGGAGCGGTGGATGCCTGTTCCTCGGCCCACCACGCTGCCTCGCCCTGCTTTCCGTGATGGCGCGGGAGCAGGTACGTGACGACCTCGTGATGCGCCTCGCGGTTCCACGGGTCGCGCTGCTGGATCTCCTCCCACACGCTGCCAAGCGTGCTCCGGTCGGGGGCATGGGTACGAAGTAGCGCGAGCATGACAAGCAGAGGGGCGACGTCCTGCGGCCACACAGCGAGAGTGGTGCGGCATGTGGCCCAGGCGTCCTCCATGAGCGACCGGCCGGTGTCACGGCCGGCGATCATCGCGCGCAGGGCTTGCACATTCGCCAAGAGGGCCAGGGCGTGCGGTGAGCGCGGTTCGGCCTTCGCCCAGGTGTCGGCGAACGTGAGTCGCGCCCCAGCCTCGGCGAGGACCTGGAGATGGAAGATCCGCCGATCCCAGTCCGGACCAGTAGACGTCAGAAGATCGCGCGGGCCTTCCCAGCGGCCCATGGAAGCGTCTTCTAGGACGCGACGCAGTGCCTCGTCGCCCCTTGCCGGGTGCGTGTCGAGTAGTTGTCTGGGGCTCACCCCTTCTCATCCCCGTCCACGCTCGACCGCCGGCCGAACGGGCTCAACCGCCGGTCTGCGCGGCTCCGCTGCCCGCCTTCGCGTGACGCGACCCTACAGCTGCATCAGGAGGGCCGCACTTCCCGCCCAAGAGCCGCGGTGACGGCTCGCTGGTGGACGAGGCCGGTCCGTACGAGCTTCGTTTCCGAGGTGAAGCAGTCCACGATCGTCATGTGATTGGCCGCAGGACATACCCCTCCGTCGACGATGACGGACACCGCGAGGCTGGAGGCCGTCAGGAAGGCGTGGACCTCGTCCAGGGTCACGGCAGGGCCATGGTCGTCCGGACCAGCGTCGCCGGAGATATTGGCTGTCGTCGCGGCGACGGGCACCTTGGCCCGTGCCGCGAGTTCACCGAGCACTCCGGGAGCCATAGTGGTGAGTGCCGGCGAGCCGACGGCGGCGTGGCGTGCGGCGTCCTCATGGTCCCGCCAAGGCAGGAGAAGCGCGAGGTCACCGGGCCAGAACTGCTGGGCGAGCTTCCTTGCCTCGGGACTGAGTTGGAAATGCTGCTCGCAGACGGCGAGTGAGGGAGTGATGTAGGCGAGGGACTTGCCGCTGGGGCGTCGCTTGCCCGCGAACACGCTGCCGGATGCGTCCGCGTTGCTGGCGTCCGCACAGATCATGTACCAACGGTTGGTGGGGACGATGACGAGTTCGCCGGATTCGATGGCGCGGGCCGCAACGTCGAGTTCGCCGGGTTTGACGATACGCATGGAGCTACTCCTGGAAGGTAGAAGGGGAGGCACCCGCAAGGGGCGCGTAGTCGAGCCAGGGGTCGCGGAGGGCTTCGAGGCGACGGCCCGCATGGGCCGGGTGGGAGACGCGGAAGTACGCCATCACCCGGGGGAAGGGCATGAGGTTCTGGGCCACCATGTGGGGAACGAGGTGGTGCATGAGCAGGACGTCCCCGGGCATGCCAAGGAATGGGATCCCGTGCTCGCGATCGATCTCTGGCGGAACCTGCTCGGTCATTCCGAGTGACCACTCGTCGGCGAACCAGCGGGCCATGGTGACGTGCCCGCCGGGAAGGTAATGCAGGGCCCCGCACCGCGGGTCGCCGATGTCGGACAGCACGACGCCGACGAGCAGGGAGAACGTACGTAGCTCTCGCGGGTCCAAGTGAGGACAGGAGACCCCGTCGACGTGCATGGCCTTTTCCGGTTGTACGCCGGGGAACTCGCCTTCGGGCACACGGATCTGAACTTGGGCGGTCGTTACTGGCCCAACATCACCAAGCAAGTCGCCGGCGAGCCTATCCGCCCCAGTCTCCGTGTACAGGGAGAGCAGCTCTGCGCGATCTCCCAGTTCCGGGGCGAAGGTGCGCCGTGAGTACGCGGGTATGTCGTCCGGCGTCATTTCCCTGCGGTACGACTCGTCGATCAGGGAGACGGCTTGTTTGACCTGGTCGGGTTTGACCAGGCCACGTCGTATGAGAACGCCGTCTCGTTTGAAGGTCACCTTCTCCTCAGCCGTGAGACTCATGGGTCCTCCGTACGTCGGTCGGTTCGTGCGTTGTGGGCGTGGCGAGCCGGTCGAGGGCATCCGCGCACGCGTTCAGGGCGGCTGCAACGAGTGCCTGTCCGTGGTCTGTGGTGGCTTGGTGCGGGTCGCCGCCGATGACGCCTTGCATAGAGATCGCGGGGTTGTCCGACGACCAGGGCCAGGTTGCGCCCCGACCGAAGACAAGGCGCTGGATCTCCTCCCGCTGGCCGTAGTCGGGAGTGGAGCCGTTCAGGAGGAGATCCAGCCGTACGTGGTCGGGGGCGAGGGCGAGCATGAGGGAGGTCTCGCGGATGCCGGCGTGGACCTCGGGGAACGCGCCATCGCTCTCGAGCTGTCCAGCGGCGAGGGAGCCGGGGTTGACCACGCAGGTTGACACGTCATGCGTGCGCTGAAGCTGGTGTACGAGAGCCTCAAGGACGCCCTTGTTGCCGCCATGGCCATTGACGATGAGGACCGCCCGTGCCGGTGTTGAGCGGACGTACTCCCCCACCAACGCGTCGATTAGGGCGGTGTAGAGCGAGATATTCAGGGTGATGGTCCCCGGCGCCCACGCGTGCTCCGGGGAGAGCCCGTAGGGAACGGGCGGCACGACCCAGAGGTCGTGCCGATCCCCGACGTACGCGGCCAGGCGGTCGGCGAAGCGCTCGGCGATGACCGTGTCGGTGTTGAGCGGCAGATGCGGGCCGTGCTGCTCCAGGGAGCCAACCGGCAGGCAGAGGATCGACTGCTCGCTAAGCCCGGCCATGACACGAGGGGCCGTCAGCCTGCCGTATGACCTGTCTTCGCCCTGCGCCGTCATTTCCTGTCCCGCCGTCCGAGACGGATGAGGAACTCGTTCTCCTCGGGAAAGGTGTCGTTGTCGCTGAAGTCAGCCAGCCGGTTCTTCACCGCGGCCTCGAACTCCTTCAACCGATCTCCGAAGAGGTGGGGTGCGGCGAAGGACGTGGAGTAGAGGTAGCCGAGGATGCCCTCGGCGGTCCAGGTGCGGTGGACAGGTACTCGGACCTCCTCGACCTCGTTGAAGGGAGATTCCTCCATGATCTCGCTGTAGGGGCGGTTGTGATGCTGGAAGGTGCCGGCACCCGCGCGCCGCTGCTCTCCGAGGAAGCCCTTCACTACATCCCGGACGGCTTCCTTCCAAGGGCTGCCAGCAACCCAGAAGCTGTTGTCTCCGAAGATCGCAACCACGCCGTTTGAAGCGACCTGCTCGTCCAGGAGGGCCAGGACGGCGGCCTGGTCAAGCCAGTGGAATGCCCGGCAGATGGTGACGAGTTCGGCCCGCCAGCCGGCAGGCGGGGTGAAGTCCTCGGCCGTGCTCTGGACGAGGGAAAGGCTGGACCCTTCGGGGAGCTTTGGCCGTAGCGCCGACTCGGCTGCGGCGAGCATGTCCGCGTCGTTGTCAACGGCGATGATGTCGCCGAAACGGTCGAGCAGAGCCTCGGCCACGAGGCCGGTTCCCGTACCGACGTCCAAGAGCCGACGGCGGCCCTCAGGTCCAGCGGGGGCGGCGGTGTCGAGTACCGCTGCCACATCGTCGGGGATGCCGGGGCGGAACTGACGGTAGTACGAGGTGGTTCCCGTGAAGAGACTCATGAGGCGCTCCCTGCTGCGAGCTGTTCGATGTACGTGGCGGCTGCCGCCAGGTCGATGGCGACGAGCACACCGTGGTCAACGACCAATGATTCATCGGGGACTTGGCGCCCACGAGATATCCAGACAGCCCTCAAGCCTGAGGCGACGGCTCCCTCGATGTCGCAGGCCCAGTCGTCACCGATGTGGATCACCCGATCGGGGGCGGCATCGAGCTGGTCGACGACGGTGCGGAAGGCGCGTGGGTCCGGCTTGGTATGGCCTATACGGCAGGAGGGGAAGTAGTCGCTCACCCATGGGGAGAGCCGACGGCGAAGTCCCTCGGTGTCGGCGTCGACGCACGTGACGTTGGAGAGTGTGACCACGGTCGCCACGGCGCTGATCTTGCGCAGAGCTTCCGTGGTGCCGGGAAAAAGACGGAGCGGAGCCGGGGCCAGGTCGCGGGGAAAGGCTTCCTCGGGCACCTCCAACGCCTCGCAGATCCCCGCCACCACGGCGTCAGTGAGCGCTGGTTGGGTATGGAGTCCGGCTCGCATGATCGCCCGCGCCTGAGCCGCAGGTAACGGGGAGGCTTCAGCCAGTCGCATCGCCAGGCCAGGGCCTTCAGCGGTGCCAAGAGTTCCGCCGACATCGACTGTCACCAGGAGCGAGGGTTCGGCGGTCATCAGGGCCTCTCTGTGGTCGCCGGCATGGCGGAGACGATGGCTGCGACGCGTGCTTGCCGGATGGCGGTGGTCGTGGACTCGGAGAGGAAGGTCAGGACGTAGCGCAGCTCCGCCTCATCGAGCGTCTCCAGAGACCGCCCCTCGTCGCCGGCCATCTCCTGCAGATCCGGCGGAATGGCTCGCGGACGAAGGCCGTGCGGCAGATGGAGCGTCCCCTGCCATCCTGTGCCCGGATCGGGCACCTGGCCGTCCCCCGCCGGACGCAGCACGGTGACGTCGTCAAGGGTCAGGATGCGTACGGGGACCGTTGCACTCCCTACGTCGAGGCTTCC
This sequence comes from Streptomyces sp. NPDC051218, assembly GCF_044455475.1. NCBI lineage: Bacteria > Bacillati > Actinomycetota > Actinomycetes > Kitasatosporales > Streptomycetaceae > Streptomyces > Streptomyces sp. NPDC051218. Next base: position 141,346 of record NZ_JBITEU010000003.1, read on the forward strand.
TTTGAGGAAGGTGTCGTGTCCGTCGAGTCGCTGGGACAGCACCAGCAGCGGTCCGTCCGGGCCTTGGCTGACGGTGCCGGTGACGGAGAGACTCAGCGACGTGCTGGGCATGTCGCCCTCCTTGGGGTCGTGCCGAGACCAGGGGTGTCCGGCATGCTGATACGTCCGGGTTCAAGCTGAAGTGGCGCGTCGTACAGGCGCTGGCGTCGTGGCTCCCACTGGAGCCGGTACTCGACGGCCGGAACCGCGTCGGGGAAGGCCGCCGCAAGGTGGAGTCCAGGAACGATCGAGCGGCCGTGCGGGTATACGGGGGTGGCGTGTGCTTGGGCCAGATCGAGCATCTGCCTCGCTCGGGTCAGGCCGCCGCAGCCGACGACATCAAGAGTCAGAGCGCTCGGCCGGACGTACTGAATAAGGCTGGTGGGATCCTCGTCACAGTGCGCGCGCTCGCCTACGGCCAGGGGCAGTCCGGTGGCCGCGAGAAGTTCGTATGCGTCCAGATCGTGGTACGGCAGCGGATCCTCCAGCCAGCGCAGGGAAGCTGCCTCTACTCTCAAGGCAAATTCCCTGGCCACACCTGGGGTCCAGGTGCCGACCGCATCGACGGCGACAGGGCCGCCGACGGTCTCGGAACAACGCTCCACAGCCTGTGCCATGTGTGCAGCGGCCTGGCCTGGCGAGTCCTTCGGGGCTCGACGAAGCCCCCACTTGGTGAATCGCCAGCCTCCCGCCGCGACCCCGCGCAGCACGTCCAAGTCCTCGCAGCTGGTGAGGTTCTGGGAGAGCCACGAGGCATAGGCCGGCACGGATCGCTGAGACTTGCCGCGTGACAGGAGGTCGGCGACTGAGCGCGAAGTGAGACGGCCGTGAAGATCCCAGGCTGCGCAGTCGACCGCGCCGACCGCCCAGGAGGCGACGTCGGACGGTGAGGTGCGAGCAGCCGCCCGCAGTCGGACCGACAAACCATCGTGGTCGGCGGCATGGTGCCCCTGCACTACTGGAGACAAGGTGTCCCTCGCGTAGACCGCGATCCGTTCACTGATCGGGCCATAACAGCCGGCCACGCCCGCACCGTGGATCATGACGAAGAGCGCGTCGTCCCCCGGGGCCACGTCCTCGCGAACCGCGGCGATCTCCAGCCGTTCAATGGTGAAGGAGGTCACCGGGCCACCTCCCGGGTGGCGAGCAGGCGTCTGGCGGACCGCTCCACTCCTGCCCGGTCCATGCCGAGGGTGTGGGCGAGCAGCTGCTGAGGCATGGGGCCGAGTGGTTCCTGCCAGCCGATCACATCGACGGGACGGTGGAGCCGTCCGGCCAGCAGGCTCCAAACGGCGGCGGGATGTCCGAGGGTGAGAACGAGGACAGCGGCGTTCGCGCCGAGATAGTGGTCGATTTCCTGGGTACTGAGTCCCCGTGGCCACAACTGGGCGGCTCCAAGGACGGTCAGGTCGAGCAGGTTCACCACGCGGATGCGGTAGCCGTGCCGTTCGCGGAGGTAGCCCACAGCGTCGCTGGCGACAGCAGCCGGGATGTCTCCAGCCGTGACGACCGTGAGGTCGGGCTCGCCGTCGTCGCTCAGGTGCGGCCAGATCGCGAGGCCCCGCTCGTATTCCTCCTCAATGGTGTCCGCGGGATGAGCCGTGCGGGTGTGCTTTCCCGCGACAATGAGGTTGACCCTGTCGACCGAGTCGAACGCCTCGTCCAGGACGGCGGCGGTGCGTGCCGGATCGGCTGGCGTCAACACGCGCACCGAAGGAACCCTGAGCCCAAGGAGCGTGGTGGCGAGGGAGGGGTCCCCGTGGCTGTGGACGTTGTGCCAGCCGTATGACGTGAGCAGGAGGTTGAGGCTGGGCAGGCCCAGCGCGCCAGCCGTGCGCCTGTGCTTTATGTGGCTCACTAAGCCGCTGGTGAGCAGCGGTGCGAACGCTTCGTACGAGACCATCACTCCTCGACGCCCGCTGGCCGTCCAACCGGCAAGCCACTCCAACAACACCTCCTCCGCCAGCAGTTCGTGTGTCCAGTCCTCTCCAACGAGATCCGGTAGCCGGTTGGAGGACAGCTCGTCCGGGCTGAGGACACGAAAATCCGCGCGCGCGGCGTGCCGCTTGACGACGTCGGTGACCGCCTCGGTGAACGTGCTCACCTGCCGGTATCCCGAGGCTCGTCCCTCCACCTCCAGGGGCTCGGCTGGACCCAGGGAGCACCAGCGAACCGTGGCCACCGCCTCGGCAAGGTCACCGCGCGGACGCCCGTCCGGGTCGAAGAGATCCGCGGGCCGGTATGAGGCGAGCCAGTCGGCCAGTCTCGTCAGCTGATCCGGGTCGGTACGCGGGCTGACCAGCGGGGTCTTGTGCAGATCGGGGGTGCCCAGCAACGCACGATCTCCGAGGGCGGCGGGGCCGCCCCAACCTTTCACACAGCGCAGGATCAGAACTGTCCGACGCCCGACGAGCGTTTCCTCCAGCGCGCTCCACAACGCCGTGTGAATGGCATGGTGCTCCTGCAGAGTCCCCGTCACGACATGAACCACCTGGGCTACCCAGCCCAGGCCGCCGAAGTATGCGCGAAGCGCGTCGTCGTTCATCGCGCCGAGCAGCGACTGCTGTCCCATGCGGAAGCCGTTCACGTGCACGATGGGCAGAACCGAGGCATCAGGGAGGGCTCTCTGCCCCAGCCAGCTCGCGGCGGTCGTGGGGGTCTCGCATTCGCCGTCCCCAATGATGGGCACGACAACTCGGTCCGGTGCGTCGAGGGCGGCCCCCTGGGCGAAGGGAAGACAGCCGCCGAGCCGCCCCCCGAGGAAGCCGCCGGCGGGGAGAGACGGCGAGACCTCCGATCCGAGACCGTCGGTCTCCGGAAACGCCTGGGCCAGCTGACGAAGGCCGTTCGCGTCCGGGCTGAAGCGCGACCGTACCTTCCCGAGCTCCCCGGTCACCCAAGCCGCCGAGAGCTGGACGACGCCGGCGTGCCCCGCCCCCAGCAGTGGCATCAGTTCCACGCGTCCGTCCAAATCCCCCGCCGCGAGCACCACGTGGGACAACGCCCACGCGGTGCCGGGGACAGTGCCCCAGTGTCCGGCAGGCCGATCCTTCACGTTCTCAGCGACCAGTGGCTCCGCGAGCAGGACGTTTTCCCGCAGATGCAGCTGGCAGACCGAGGCATAGACGGTCGCTCGCCACAGAGCATCGGCCAGAGCGGGGGTTCCGGTCACCGTGCACCGACCAAGGACTCGCCGGCGAAGGTGAAGTACCACAGGGGGCGGTAGCACTCCCATGCGGTGGGACGCAGGCCGGTCGAGCCCATGATGTCCTCGATCACTACGCGTGCCTGGAGGTAGTGCTCCAGATCCTGCGCTCCGGGTGCACGCAGGCTGGCCATGACCGAGTTATGGGCCTGGTAGACCTGGAAGTTGGGGAACTCGCTGACGTACGGAACCAGCGCGCTGACGCCCGCATGCAGTGCTTCAAGCGCGTCCAACCCCACGATGTACGTGAACGAGGTGCCATGGCCGGCTTCCAACGCCCGGCGGAGCAGTCCCGGCATCTCCGAGGCGACGAGCACGGCCTTACTGGCCTTCAGCAACAGATCGCGCCGTGTAAAGCACTCGGCGGTAAGGCGGAGAACGAAAGGCGCCACGTCAACCGCGAGTTGATCGAATGCCTTCTTAGACCCCAACACCGAGGTCAGGAAGCCGATGCGCGCCTTGACGCCCTGTTCGCCGAGCACGGTACGGAGCGTGCGTAGGTGCTGCACCGCCGCCGACTCACGCTCGAAGCAGCCGGTCGAGACGGTCACCTCACGCACGTCTGTCAGGTCACGGTGCGGGTGCTGCTCCCGCAGCGCCGTGAAGAGTTCCTGGAGGTCCCGCTCCTCCGCGAGGCGGGGATCAGCGGCAGCCTCAAGGGTGTTGGGACAGAAGGCGCACCCCACACAACGGCTGCGCGCATTCGGGTTGAGTGTGAGAGCCGCGCCAGCGTCGCGGAAGTATCCGCCGACCGCCTCGTCCGCATCAATGCGCTCGACGGTGCCGACCGGGGCGCCGCCCAGCGTGAGGTTCTCGCCTCTGAGGCGGAATGGGGAGTCCGTGACGTTCAAGGGAACTATGAGTTGCCAGGGCACCGATGGGGCACTCGCCAGTCGAACCTGGACGCGTGCCCGGTGGCGCGGCAGGTCGGACGCGATGCCGTGCAGATTGATCGCGATGAGCAGCGTGTCCTCGACAGGCACGCGGTACTTGGCCGCGAGTCGTTCCACCTCCCCGAGCGTGGAGGTCGTGCTGCTCTGTCCGCTCAGTAAGTCCGTCATGCGCGTGCTCCGTCCCAGCAGCCGGAGGGGATGGGTGCGCCGGCGGCCCGTGGAGGATTCAGCCGCCGACGACACGCAGAGACTGTCGCGAAACACGAGGACGCCGAACGCCGTCCCAGGATCTCTCCGGGACGTCCTGGGACGTTTTCAGTCGCTGCCGGATGCCAGCGAACGCAGATGACTCACTAGACCTGAGACGTCTCGGAGATCAGAAAGCACGACAGACGCCCCGGCCGCCCGCAGCTCGTCAACGCTGTGGATGCCAGAGGCCACCGCGATGACGTGGGCGTCGGAGCCGAGGGCGGCCTGGACATCACGGGGGGTGTCCCCGATGAGGACGGCGGGTGCGTCATGGGGAAGGCCATGGGTCTGCTGAATGCGCTCTCGGGCCACTTTCACGAGAGCCGCGCGGTCTTCCGAGTGTTCTCCGTAAGCCCCACATTCCATGTCCAAGAGCGCATCGAGCCCAAAGGGGCGTAGCTTCACACGGGCATTGGCCGCGATGTTGCCAGTCAGCACCGAGGAGACCATTCCCGATTCCCCCGCAAGGGCCTCAAGTGCGTCACGCGCGCCAGGGAGGGCACGGCCCCGCACCGCAAGATCCCCCTCGCGCCCCTCGCCCGCGACTTCCAACGCCCGCACGATGCGCTCCCAAGCTGGTGGCTCCATCCCGTGGTCCCGGAACATCCCGGCAAGGATCAAGCGGTCGGTCCGTCCTTCCGTACGGGCCGGATGAAGGGGCGTACGGCCGGCCAGGGCCGCAAAAGCCGCCGCGTAGATCTCTTTGCTGACACCGGAGTTCTCGATGAGCGTGTGGTCGATATCCCAGAGCACGATGAGTGGCACGTCGCCAGCCTAAGCAGTGGCGCAAACGCCACCGGCCATGCCATGTCGGAAGATGCTCTTGCGGCGGGCTGAGCGGTCCGGTTGTCTTACCTGAGTGAATGAGCGACTGCGCTCCGCACTCGTACAAAGCGGGCTAAAGGTAGAAGAGTTGGCCGAATCATGCGCCGTCGACCCTAAGACGGCAAGTCGCTGGATCAGCGGACGTGTCCCGCACCGACGACACCGCTGGACCGTCGCCAACCTGCTCCGCGTGGACGAGTCTTACCTGTGGCCGGATGCGGATCAGCAGGCATCGCGCTTCGGATCCACGCAGTCGGAGATCGCCGGCACCTACCCGAACCGGGCGAGTGTCCCTCGCGACATCTGGATATCGCTGCTCCTAGGGACCATGAAGCAGGTCGACGTCTTGGTGTTCTCCGGCACCTTCTTCGCCCAGACGAACCCCCGCATCGCGCGAATGCTCCAGGAGCGGGCGCAGGCCGGGGTTCGGGTGCGCCTGTGCTTCGGAGACCCGGAGGGCGAGGCTGTACGCATCCGCGGACACGAGGAAGGCATCGGCGACACCCTGGCCGCCAAGATCAAAGCCTCGCTCACCTACTACCGGAGCCTCGTCGACCACCCAGGCTGCGAGGTACGGCTGCACGACACCACGCTGTACAACTCGATCTTCCGCTACGACGACCATCTCCTCGTCAACACCCACATCTGGGGCCAGCCAGCCAGTGCGAACCCGCTCTTCCATCTGCGCCGCACGCCCAACGCGGAATGGTTCGACCGGTACGACGAGAGTTTCGAAGCGGTCTGGAAGGCCGCGCGCCTCTGGGCGCCCGACAACGCCGACAGCAAGGAGCGCTACCGCAGTGGGCAGGACTGAGTACTACAACGACCCCAAGGCCCCCAAGGCCAACACCCTGATCCCCGCCAGCAACATGCTCGTCGTGAATGACGTGGGCATGATCCTCCTGCAACGACGCCGCGACACCGGTCAATGGGCCCTGCCCGGAGGCGCCCAGGACATCGGGGAGACGGCAGCCCAGTGCGCCGTCCGCGAGTGCGAGGAGGAAACCGGCATCGTCGCCGAAATCACCGGGTTCCTAGGGGTCTACACCAATCCGCACCACATCGTCGCCTACACCGACGGTGAGATCCGCCAGCAGTACGAGAACACCTACATCGGGCGCCCCATCGGCGGCGAACCCACCATCAACGACGAAGCAGATGGCGTGCGCTTCGTCCAGCCCGACGACCTCGACGACTACGACATTCACCCCAGCATGCGCCAGCAGATCGGCGACTACCTGGCCGGCACCTATCCCTACGTCGGATAACTGATCAGAGCACGACACCCAGGTCGTCCGCCGCAGCCCGCACCCGTCCCACGCTGGCGTGGATCTCGGGTGCGGCCCGTCGGATGAATCGTCCGACGATGCTGTCCGCGCCGTACCGGCCCAAGATCTCGCCCACCCGCTCCTCTGAAGTCGTACGCCCTCCGTCCGGCGTGGTGGTCATGTCGCAGTACACCAGGGCGTCCACCAACAGGAGATCGCCAGGCAAGGGAAACTCGGCGGCCAGCTCTGTCCGCAGACCGCGCTCTTCAGCCTCCAGGAGCGCGAAGGAGTGATTCGCCACCAGGCGCACGACTAGACCACTCATCGTGCCGAGTGCCTGAAGGTGACGTGCGCCGTCAAGGGGGTGGAAGCCGGTGTCGACAAGCGGCGGCGCGTACCCAATGTCGTGCAGCACAGCTGCCATCTCCAGGCCCTCGGCTCCGCCGCCCACGAGGGGCGCGAGTTCCCTGGCGCAGGCGGCCACGCCCTGCGTGTGTGCCCACCGCCGCGGCAGACTCTCACGGAGCAGTCCTTCAGCCAGTTTGTACGCGCCCTCAACCGTCGTCACGCGGCGAGGATACGGCTGCGGAAGGAGGCAAGAACAGGTTGAGCGGCACCTCGTGAACGCTTGTTTCCGGTTTGGAGCCGGTTACCCGCTGCCCCGGGGCTGACCTCACGATCAGCCCCTCTTCCCGCTGTCACACCCGACCGCCGCGGCTCACCCTGCTTCGCCGAGCCGGGGCACGTCTCGGGTCTCACTCCCGGCCTCATTCACCGGCGTGCGGGGAAGCTACCCACCGCCCATGACAGCGGCCACTTCGGATTCCCCGTGTACGGTCAATTGTGGCGTTACTCTGCGTATTCACCACATAGGCATCTTGAACCTCGACGCCAGGAGAAGCCATCCTCTTCGAGCTGCCGAACCTGTCGCTGTTCCTGATCCAGCGCGGGGAGTACGCGACGTACCTCGACCGTGCCGGCGTTGCCACTCCCCACGCTGCCGTGCCGGGCGCGTGCGTCATTTCCTGCGCCATCGGCAGCGGGGCGGAGGTCGACGACATCCTCGCCCGAGCCGGCACGGCGGGTGGGGCGGTACCCGAGGCCGCGGGCACCTATGACGGGACTTACATGGGCTACTTCACCGACCCTGACGGGCACCTGTGGGAGCTGGTGTTCAACGTCCAGACAACATCAGCTGCGACACCGTAGTAGACGACGCCCCAGCTGGTGATCTGCGTTGCGCACAGCGCCGGCAGCGCGGCGCGGGGCCGCGACCGGTCCCCTGTTCCGGTCGCGGCCCCGCGCTGAGGGGTGTTGAGGCTGGTCACGAGCCGCAGCAGCCGGCCGGTGTCTCCTCGGCGATGATTGCGGCCGGAGCACCGACGCCGAGCTGGACGAGCGCGGGTGCCGGAGCGCAGCAGCCGCCGCCGTCGGCCTGGTCGGCGGCTGGAGTGTCGAAGAGTCCGGCGCCGCCGCACACTCCGGTCTCGGGGAGGGTGAGTTCGACACGGTCAGCGGATTCGAGGTCACCGGCGATGGCCGCGGTGACGGAGCGGACCTGTTCGTAGCCGGTCATGGCCAGAAAGGTGGGGGCGCGGCCGTAGGACTTCATGCCGACCAGGTAGATGCCCTGCTCGGGGTGGGACAGTTCGCGGTGGCCGTGGGGGTAGACGGTGCCGCTGGCGACGGTCGCTGTCTGGAACAGACGTCACACTGCGAAAAGGCCGTGACGGCTATCAACGTCTGCTCCTATCTTCAGACTATGACCGTCACCGCGCGGCGGGAGCTGGTGAGCCCCGCGACCCGCAACGCCTTCCGCTCTCTGGCCACGGACCTGACCATTCGGATTGTGGCCGACTTGTGGGAGGACCACGGGTTCGCGCCCATCCCTCCAGATGAGCTGAAGTACCAGGACTCGGGGCAGCGTCGAACCGAGTTCATGCTCTACGCGGAGGGTGTGGACTGGTCTGATCCGAACCAGGTGCGTCGCGTGCTCCTGGTCTTCGAGGACTTCATCCGTGCGTACCGGAACCCGGACGATCAGGGAAGACCGAAGTGGTTGGACGACATCAGGGTGCGCCTAGAGCGGGACGGCTTCGCTCTCGATACGGAGGGAAGGATCTCCTGGTCGAACCCGCCGGTGCTGGTCCGTGATTTGAGCACCCTGAGCGACGCCTCGGGCATCACGATCGAGCTCGAGCGCATTCGCAGAGACCTGATCACGGATCCCCACGGAGCCATCGGCGCAGCTAAGCAGCTCATTGAGGCGACCGCGAAGACCGCTCTTGGTGAGCTGAACGTCGAGGTCGACAAGAACGCCGCGCTCCCCGCTCTGATCAGCACGGTCCAGAAGGCGCTGAAGCTCGACGCTGGCTCAGCACCTGACGGGCCAGACGGCAGCAAGGCCGTGAAGAAGATCCTGTCGGGCTCAGTGAACATCGCGGTCGGAGTCGCCGAACTACGCAACCAGGGTTTCGGTAGCGGTCACGGCCAGGCAAGCGCACCGTCCGGCCTTGGAGTGCGTCATGCCCGCCTGACGGTCAATGCTGCGGTCACCTGGTGCGAGTTGATTCTCGACACCCTGTCGGACCGCAGCGCACCGTGGCGCAAGGACCAGGTTTGATCACTCCATCAAGTGCATGCACCGCGAGAGCCACAGGAACCTATACCCGTCGCGCGAACATGCTTCCGCAATGCGACTGGCAGGTGACGCTCGGGGGCGATCCCCCAGACGAGCACCCGGCGCTGGGAGAACCCTGGAAGATGATCTTCTTCTGTCGACCAACCGAGGCCCCGCCGCACCACTTCAGACCAACGCACTGACCAGCACGTTGCAGGATCCTCAGGTGTCGATCTTGCCCGAACCTCATTCGGGATGAAGAGGCCGTCCCGCCACCCCGACAGAGAAGCGACGGGTCAGGCTCGGTACTGAGGAATCAGTGCCGGGCCTGATGTGCGTTAGGGGGACATTCTGGGAGCCGTTTGGGAGCCGACTTCGGGATGCGGTGCCGGCGCCGCCGCGAGCCGGGCGGGCAAGGCTTGGTCGCTCTCCTTGGAAGCGCCTAGTCACAAGCGGCCGCTCTGGCAGGATTGTCGACGCTGGTCTGCTTTCCTCCGCGGAGGTCTCTGTCATGCAACCGTCGCCCACGGACCACCGTCGAATACAGACGGCCGTCATCGGCAGCAAGGATTCCGACCTGGCGATCATCCTCCCCATGCAGGCGGAGGAGCTGGCGAACTGGCGGCAGAAGCACCCTCGGTACACCTACTGGTGCGGCACCCTGCTCGGCGGCTGCGGCGAGCGCCTGACAGACCGGCTCTACTGCTCGAAGGTCTGCCATTTCGCGCACCATCCCCATCACACCTGCACTCGCACTGCCAATGGAGAAGAGAGCGCCGACCACCTGTTCATGAAGAGGGCCTTGCAAGGCTGGGCGGGCAGCCAGGGGTTAGAAGCGACAGTCCGGATGCGCAGGAGCACTGCCTCCCCCGGCGGCCTGATCGACGTCGACCTCCACGGCGGTGCGCGACAACTGCGCTTCCGCCTGTCGCCTGACCGCAATGGTTCGTGGGGCATGGCTCCTGGCGAGACGTACACCTCGGGCAAAGAGGACGTCGACTGGATCTTCGGCCTAGGAGGCCCGGCGCCCCAGGGGGTCTTGAACGATTCCGACTATGTCTTCCGTATCCGGTTCGAGACCAGAGGAGCTGAACGGTGTCCCTACCTCGGTGTGCAGCAGCGCGGTCGAGCCACCGAGTGGACGCCGTTCGCCGCCGCAGCTGTGACCGCCGACGGGCTTTCCACACCGGCGGTTGAGCAGATACGGGCCGCCCGCAGGCGATCGGCCGCGGCGGGTAAGGGCAATGGCGCGAGAGGGGCGCCGCCTGTGTCGCCGTCTCCTCAGCCGCCAGCGTTCCGGCGCCTGAGCCGGGACGAATTGATCGTCGCGGTTCGCGAAGCCCTGGAATTGGACGCGCGGTGGGCGACCAAGCCGACCCTGAAACGCCTCGGTCAGACGATCAGCGTGGACCTCGCCCATTACGACACCAGGGCACTCGTCGAACTGCTCACCGAGGCCGACATCCCGTTTCCCGCAAGCGACCCCGTTCTATCCGCCCTCATACGGACGGCCAGCGGTGAACCGCTGCCCTTCCTGGCCGACATCGTCGAAGGGCTTGGGCTGGGGAGGCCGTCTTCTGTGTCTCATCTGAAGCGGTGGGCACAGCGTGAGGCTGATCGTGCGTTTGCGAAGTACGGAATCCCCTCACGTACCCTGCCGCCGGAGCTGCCGCTCGACGCGGCAGTACCCGAGGTGCACATCGCAATCCCTCCCGGTCCGCGCCAAGCCGGAGTTCGACGAAGTCAGCGGACGGGAACGCAGGGCAGCCAGGCTCCCGACGACTGGAAGCGGCTGCAACACCTCGTCTCTGAGGGGCAGCAACTGGTCGGTGGCGCAGGAGGCAAGGCTGCCGCTCGCCTGAAGCAGGAGCTCCGGACAACTCGTCGGCTCCTGGAAGGCACACGCCGGACCAAGCTCAACAAGCGTGGGCTGCGCGTTCTTCGGGAGACGAGCGCTCAGCTGGAAACCGCCATCGAAACAGTGAGGAAGGCAGCTCGGCGAAGCCGGAAGCCCTCTGGCGGGGTCGTACGGTCGGCCCCTGCAGTTGAGCCGCCGAAGCGGGAGCATCAGCAACTCGATGCCCGACCACCGAAGGCCAAGCGGCCTGCTGTTCCCGCCCCTGGCGATCTTCGGCAGCACCTCGTCACGGTTGCGCAGGCGGGAGGCACCACGCACTGGCTTCTCATAGCCGGCGGCAAGAGCAGCCCCCAGGAAGTACGCCTCAAGCTCCTGTCGCAGATCGAAGACCATTCCGGTGGCGACGCACCGCTTCTTTCGTCCCTGGTCATGGCGCCCGGTGGCGGCCCAGTCCCGTACTTTCGGGAAATCTTGAAGGACGTAGGGCTCGCTGTGCCTCGGTCGGACGAAGTGCTGATGCGGATCTGGCGCCGCGAGCAAGAACGCGCGCACGCAGCCTACGCGAATCCGCCTCGCCCGGTTCCGCCAAGGCTTGTCCCGAGGCAGCCAGGCGCGGACGCCGCACGTGGCCCGCAATGAGGCTGGGAAGAGAGCACCGGAAGGGGCCGACCTCCCAGCCTCATCAGACACTCGCTGGCGAGCCCAGAGGTCTCGCTCGACGGCTGGGAGTAATGCACCACGACTGCCACTCAGAACCGGTGGAAGCCCTGCCTCGGGCTGACAAGGATCACGCGGGCACGAGGTCTCCCAGCGCATCGCGCAGTGCGGCCGCTGCATCGGGCCCGACATCAGTCATCAGACGCAGGTCATCCCGCTTGAGGTAGCGGTAACTCTGCGGGGGATGAAAAGCCCCCGCCGTGCGCAGAGCGTCAAGCGGAACAGGGGTCTCGAAAGACACCGGATCCTGCAACGTAAGGCCGCTTGCCTGCGTTGCCCCACTCATGTACGAGTCGTACTCACTGCGACTGATTCCGGTCTGGGAGCGGTGCGCCGACCAGACCTCGCGAGGAGAGGCGACGCGGATCGAGGCGATGCGGGCCGCTCCCACCAGGGCCATGGTGGGAGCAGTGGCGTAGAGCAGCACGGGCGTTCCGGGAGGCGCTGCGACGCGCTGGCGGCGGACCTCTACCGTCTTGCTGCCGTCCAGGATCGCGGTGGCGAAGCGCGGGTGGACGGACAGCAGCATCGCGCGTTCCGGATCGTTCACGTCGTTCGGTGCCCCTCTTGATAAACCGCCTGGAACAGCTTATTGCTGATCTTCGTCAGCGAGATCAGCAAGTTAGACGACCAAGGTAGTCCGAGCCCCTCAGCCAGGGAGGCCAATCGCCGCAGCGACACCGGCCTGGGGAAGATCTCGGTGTCAGAGAACCTCAGCGCCATGGTCTGACCTGTATTGCCTGCGGCCTCGACCACGTCAGCCCGACCATATACGCCCAGGTGTTCGAATTTTGAGAGCAGGGTGTCGGGCGCGTCGATGACAACCTCGTCTAGGCGCGAACTGGCCACTACCATCTGCCCTTCGGCACCGAAGCCACCATCGCTGACGTACCAGAGCAACCGGGCGGGAACACTTTCGCCGCGATGGCCCGACGCCCGGTAGTAGACGTGCTCCCGGCTGATACCGAGCGTCTCGCCCCGCGGCAGCAGCATGGCAGGGACGTTGAACAGCTCGGTCGACCAACGTGGTTTGATCGGCACGAGGAATGACGGCAGTTCCGAGTCAACGATCTTTGCCGGCCACCAGGCTCGTTCGACCACGGCGGCCACTTCGGCGGGCATCCCGGCATGGAGCACGGCACCCTTCGCCGCCGGCTCTCGCCCGAGACCAGCGGCAGCAGCCTCGACTTCAGCGGCCGAGCCACACACGTCGACCACAAAGGCTACGAGGCTTCCCTCTCGTTCGAAGAAGCCATCATCGCCTGAGGCTGACCTTGCAGTTGCTGACGGATGAGGATCCGTGATGCATATGGTCTCCGCCCCATAGCTCCTCCCAAGTCGCTTGAGCAGAAAGAAAATTTGGCGCGCCAGGCTCTCTTCGAGGTGATGAGTCGATGTACGCAGGACGGGGACGAGCAGCGTTCGCCTGTCCAGGGCCCAAACGTAGAGGGCGACCGGGTTGCCTTCCCCGTCTCGAAGCAGCTCCCGCCGCCACGCAATCGCGTCGCTCCCCAGGGAGCGCAGACGATCAGCAAAGGACGACCCGCCGTCCAGCCCGTCCTGCTCGAAGAACGCCACCAACTCGCCTTCCGCGCCGGGTGCCACCTCTCCCGCTCGGAACTCGGTGCCCAGGAGGTCAGCTGGGCGATACAACTGCGCCTGGCGCAGTTCGTCGACGTGCAAAGTGACCGTGGAGGGAGCAACGACGCGCACTCTGGCAACTTCCCATGCCACATCCGCCAGGCGAGCCAACAGAGGGTCGCGGGTCGCCAGTACCTGTAGGCCAGCGCACGACGTCTCGGCGATGTACCGCACACCCCGTCGCAGGGCTGCGGCATCCCCTTGAATCTCCGGCATCATCTCGATGACGGTCCGCTGCAGTTCATCACTTCGCCGGGTCACGGCCTCGGCGTCAGGGGCGAGCTGCCGCAAACTGCTCAGAGCGGCTCGCTGGTGATGCCGCTCGGCGGCATCAGTGATGTCCCGTATCTGGTGGACGAGTTGAGGTGTATAGGCAAGCTCGACAAGGTCGGTCATCCACCCCGCCTCCAAGGCGCGGGACTCCTCTGCCCCGTCCTCGACGGTGGGCCCGCTCAGGTCGGCGAAGACTTGGTGGTCGATCGTCACCACCAGCAGAGCGTTGCTCTCCACGCTCGAGAACAAGTCCGGGTGTCCGAAGTCCAGCCACCACCCGTCGAGGAACTCCCCGTCGCGCCCCCGCCCGCGAGCTTCGCCCTGGGGCACGAACCCCAGGTTGCGCCACATGCCACTGAGGCCGTAATCCCTGCGGCATTTGGCCCTTACCCCGAGCCGCTGCGGATGCCGACGTTTGATCGTCTCCACAAGCGCCCGAGCGATGCCCTTGCTCCGGTGCTCCGTCGCTACGCAGAGATGCGCCAGCCGAATGTACGGATTCCTCTTCGGTAGGCCGAAGAGGGCGTATCCAACGACCTCCTCGTCCTCAACAGCGATCAGGAGCCCTCCCTCATCGGCCATCGCGCGATACGCAGGAGGCGTCATCAGGCCGAGCGTCCTGGTGTCCCGATCGCCTAGCGCCACAGCCTTTTCGATCAGGTGGTCCTGCGCCGAGGACACAGGAAGAACCTTCACCGCCATTTCTCCCCCTCCGAACGGGACGGCCGTCTGCCGCGCCCTGCTCCCCTGTAGTGAGAGGGAAAGCTGATCCCAGGTGGGGGCGATACTCAAGGGGGCACGAGGGGCGCACAGTGCCGCACGCATATGCATGAGCAACCACATGTAAACGCTCTGGCGCTTTCCGATCCGCTCCCCGCGAGTCCGAGCGTGGGAGAAATTTGGGAGATGATCTCCCCCAAGCCCCATCGGGACCACTCGAGACCAACTCACCCCGACCCTCTGACCAGCTGCCTCCCAGCACCGACCTCAAGCGGACTCCTCGGCTCAAGCCTCCCCCTGTGGGCAACGGCTCCCGGGGGGCCTCTCGTCGTGTAGTCGTGGCGGCAGTGGCGATCGCGCTGGTTGGCCTGACCAGGGCACGCGTGGTCCATCTCCCAGAGGCTGCGTCCAGTCCTTCTCCCTTGGTCCCGGTCAGCGGGTGATCACCACCGCCGCAGGCTGTTGGGCAGGCGCCGAGGTGACCTGGGTGCACCGCAGAGACGCCGCCCGTGAGCCCTCGCTGAACTGCGGCACCTTTCGGTCAATGTTCGGCTTGAGGGCCTCCGTGCGCGACTTGTGCGGGTTTGCGGTCTGGCGGCGCATACCGTGCGCGTAGAAGATGCCCCTCTGTGTCCGCCGCTGCGTCACCACGGTCGGCACTGGGAGAGACGGGGGCGGGAAGTTGTCGTTCGCTGATCACAAGTCGGTCTTCTCTGTACCCGCGGTACCCCTGGGGACCGCGGACGGCACCGGAGAGGTGGTCCGGCACGGGACGTACACCGAAGGCGAACCCGCCGGTTGAGCGCCGCAGCCTTCGCACGTACAGACTGGCTGACCGTACTCCGCGTCCAACTGGCGGAACTGTGGAAAGTGCTGAAGGCGGCCGTGCGGAAGCGCCTGCGGTGGCTGCTCCCTGCCAAGGAGGAAGAGCCCGCTCCCAGCTCGTCCGAACCAGCGCCGCCGTCCGTCGTACTCGGCGATGACTATGCAGTCTGGGTCCGGCGCCGCATCAAGAAGTCAGCACGGCCGGTGCCGGTATACGGGTTTCACCAGGAACCGGCCATCCACGCCAGCGACCGAGCCATTGGCCACATGCGAAGACGTCGAGTAGCAATCACCTCGGTGATTGTGCTCGCCATCTGGCCGATGCTCACACGCTCCCTGACGGCGGGGCAGGCAGCCTTGGTCCTGCTGGTCGGCGTGTGGGGCGTCTACCTCGTGGAACGCTACCTGGCGCAGGTGAGACTCAACGCCCTGCTGGCTGGGGAACTCCCAGCCCCTCCGACAGCAGTACAAGCTCATGCCCTGCCGTATCACTACGAGCGCCGCCAGCGCGGCGATCGCCACCGGTTCCTCGGGGCAGGTCTTCAGGCATGGCAGGAGGCGGTAATCGGCATCGACGTCGAGCCCGCCCCCGAGGGTCAAGACGAAGAAGACGACGACACGGGGCCGCTTCCAGGCTTTAGCTCACCAGCACAAAGCCCAGGCCAGCCCGACATGGCCGAAGTAGCCAAGGCCGTCCTGGAGGCGCTCGGCAAACACAACCGGCCCGTGGTCCGCAAGCCGCTGAAGCACTTCACCGTTGCCCAACTGCACGCCCACGTCGCACGCCGCCTGGACGACCCGGCCCCCGCCCATCACCGCGATCACCCCAATCCGCGCATGGAAGTCATCGGCATTGCCGCCATCCACTCCCAGCGCTGGGGCCAGATCGATGATGACGCCTGGCACAGCCTACGAGCCCTCGCCGGGGACAACCCCGGCAGCAAGCCTGCCGAGGAGATCGCCCGCCGCTACATCTGGGCTCGAGTCACAGCCTGGAACGGCGACCTCATCGCCGCCATACTCGTCCACTTCGCCTACCAGGGCGGCTTCCTGCGCGCCACTGTCCGCCCGCACATCATGGGCCCGCTCAACCCAAAGGTCGCCGGCCTCAAGCCCACTGACCCCCGCAGCCTCAAGTGGCTCGGCCGTGCCGCCTTTAACGCCCTCGCCGACATCTACGTCGGACTCGACCGACTCATTCGCCGGAAGCCCCGCAAACGCCCAGAACTCGACCCGGGCAACGGGCCGGTCAGCCTCCGCGAGGTCTACAGCACCCGCTGGATCGAGGACATGCACACGAACGACGACGCACGCTATTACGTGCAGATGATGCAGCGCCGCGTATTCGACTCAACAGAGATCTTCCTGCGTGACCACAACGTGGACATCGCCGCCTACCGCCAACAGTCCACGGCCATCTACAACTTCGGCGTCATGAACGGCGGCACCATGACCGGTGCTGTACAGGCCACGCCGTTCTCCATGAATCCCTCCATGACGAACTGACCCGAGAGCTGCCAGGAGCCCCGAATGCCCATCCGTCGACAGCCAGACCCGGCCCCGAACGGGCCCAACTTCGGCATCGTCAACACCGGCCATATGACCGCGCCCGCTCAAGCCGCGCCGTTCTCCCAGAACGCCACCCAGACCAACAACATCACCAACGAAGCCGTCGATGAGGCTCGTGCCAGCATCGCCAACCTGCGACGACTCCTGGAACAATTGCGCGGTCAATACCCCGAGGTGGACGGTGCCCTGCGCGACCTCGACATGATCGCCCCGCGCCTCGACGACCCCGAGCGCGACCCCGGCACCATGCTCTACATGCTTCAAAACCTTGTCGAACGATGCGGCGGCATCCCCGGCGTCGTCGCCGCGGCCCAACTTGTCCAGTCCACGGTCACCGGCCTGCTGCCCGGTTCCTGAAGCTCACTCCTCACAGCAGTGGCCATCGGGGCCGTTCACCGCGAACTGTGGCTGGCCGGACGACTCGGAAGTCCCTACCAGTGCCCTCACCGTGAAGCGGCTGCTCGCAGGACGTTCTCCCGCTCGCAGGAGACGAGGCGGGTCTAGCGGCACCGCTCTTCGGGCTGTCGTAGAAGGCAGCTTGAGGTCGCGACCCGGCGCACCCTTCTGGCGGTCAGCGCAAGAAGGCGAGGGCGTCCTCCTCTCACAGGTTGGTGACACCCGCGGTGACGAGGTGCGTGCCCTGGCGTCGGTGGACGTCGAAGCCAGCGTCTGAGAGACCGCCTGCAAGCCGGTCATGCGTAGCGCCCCGGTTGTCGCGGAATCCAGGGTCCCATGCGAGCACCACGCTCAAGAGCAGCCTTCTGCAGAGCACCATTTCACGCCCCCTCCTGCGTTCCCTACAGACAGTGTGGATGGCAAGCGGGAAGCCACTGTGGCTGTTTCCGTACACCAGTTGGCCGCCCAGAGGAGCCCAAGCCCAAGCAAGCCACCCTTCCGTGGGACGAGGGCTCACCAACTCTCTTCGGCGCCGTACGTTGACCAACCAGTTACAGCGAGTGGGGGCGAACCCGTGACGTATGTGTTGACGGAACAACAGGTGAGCTTGCTTCGCGAGGTTGCAGCCTCCTCAGGCGCACTGCCCGTCCCGTCGAGGAGCACGAACACGGCTTGGGCCCTTGAGCAACGCGGCCTGATCAAACGCAGCTGGACCAGCAAGGGCTCGCACGTCGCGATCGTGACCGCAGACGGTCGCTACTACCTCAAGCACGGCAGGCATCCCCAGGAGATACGGGCCGAGAAGGAACGCCTGAAGGGCGATTCGGGTCAGGCCGCTCTCGCCCCCGTCGGTGGAGCCGATCTCATCACTCGCCTGAGATCAGCTGCCGGGAAGCTCACTGTGAGCGATCCAGGCCCCAAGACGCGAGGGCGGTGGAGGGCCGCGTACTTCGACGCCCTCCACCAGGGACACCTGCCCGAGGGACACAAACTGCGCTGGTCGGGCCGGCAACGGGGGATTGCGTCTTCACTCTCGTCGACGAGGAAGCCGAGAGGGCCGCCCAGCCTCCCCCCGTGCCGTCCGTCGAGGTCCCTGACACGCTGGACATTCCACACCGTCTCGTCCGTGCTACTCGCAAGGCCCTCGGCCGCTCTCAGACCGTGGTCGACACCCGCGACAAGGCCGACGTGATCCCTCTCCACACATCGCGTGGCCTCGTGGATCGGGCCCTGCGCATCATGCACGCCTTGCTGAACGAGGCGGAGAACCGCGGCTACGAGGTAGAGACGCGGAGCGAACTTCAACGCGGCGAGGCCGAGCATGGCCTCGTCATCATCATCCAGGGACGCGCCTTCTCGCTCACCATCACCGAGCAGAAGGCCAAGGTCCCCCATGAACCAACCCCTCAAGAGATCCGACAGCAGCAGCGCAACCCTTGGACACGCATCCCCAAGTACGACGAGGAGTTCAACGGCCGCCTCTCCATCGGTGCACCCGTGCGGAACCGTTGGCAGAGCTCCCATGCACACGGCGACGGTGCCCGCTGGACCCTGGAGTCCCGTCTGGGCCACCTATTGCGCGATCTCGAAGACCGGGCAGCGGAAGCAGAACGCCAACAACGCGAGAGGGAATTCCGGGAGGCCGAACAGCGGCGCCAGTGGTACGCGGTGATCGCGCAGGCTCGGCGGAATCAAATCAAGAAACATCGAGCCAAGGCTCTAGTCGAACAGGCGCAAGCCTGGCGCCAGACCATCGAGATCAGGGACTTGTGCCGGGCTGCGCGCTCTCGCACGGACGACCCGATGTCGGCAGCCGAACAGGAATGGCTCGAGTGGGCCGAAGCGTACGCGGCGACACTCGACCCGCTCAGCTCCCCGTTCCTCGCCCCACCGGATCCCCCCGCCAACCGAGAAGCTCTGCGTGAGTTCCTCCAAGGGGACCTTCACACTCACCCTTGGCCATTCGACGCCCGGGGCAACTGGACGCCCGACACGGACGAGCCGAGTGTCTAGCCGCCCTCGCGCCCCCATTGGCGCGGGGCCCTCACCAACACGATGAGTGACGGGCCAACCATGTCCGAGCAACCCTCGGATCGCCCTCCCCGCCGGAACGGCTGGGGAGAATCTGGGGAGAACGATGGCCAGCTGGGGAGCGCCTGGGGAGAATCGACCGCGCAAACACGCAGCACGACGAAACAGCCAGAAATGGCCATCGGCCCAGGCCAAAGCGGGTGGCCAGCAAGTCCCCGCAGGTCGGCGCCCCGCAGACGACAACTTCAAGAAGATCTCCTCGTGGGCCGCCATTCTGTTTGCACCCACGTTGGTGGGAACGATCTACGGGATGAACTTCGACGAGATGCCGGAGCTGCACTGGGCCTTCGGCTATCCGTTCGCGATCGGCCTGATGGCAGTGGTCTGCGTCAGCCTGTACTTCATCTTCAAGCGGCGGGACTGGCTGTAGCGGCGAGCCCTTTCTGGGGCGACCGGCCCCGCTCTAGCGAGCCGCCGCCCCATCCGTCCACGCCGCCCGCAGCGCCTTCTTGTCCACCTTGCCGACCTTCGTCGTCGGCAGGCGGTCGAGCAGGATCTTCCTGCGGGGTGTGTACAGGTCCCCCAGCTCGGCGGTCACCGCCGCGCCGACCGTGGCCGGGTCGACGGTCGTGTCCTCGGCCGTGGCCAGGAAGATCTGTACGGCTTCCCCGAACTCCTCGTCCGGTACGCCGAGCGCCGCCGCGTTGCGCACGCCGGGCAGTGTGAGCAGGAAGTCCTCGAGGACCCTGGAGTAGACGTTGTCGCTGGTGCTGCCGGTGACGATGATGTCCTTGGCACGGTCGACGAGGAAGAGGTAGCCGTCGGCGTCGAGGTAGCCCATGTCCCCGGTGCGCAGCCAGCCGTCGTGCAGTGCTTCCGCGGTGCGGTCCGGGTCCTCGTAGTAGCCGAGCATCACCGTCTTGCCCCGGACGCACACCTCGCCGACCTGGCGGGCGGGGAGCGGCGCCGTGCTGTCCTCGGCTTCGGCCCCGGCGCGGATCTCGATCTCGGTGTCGGATATCGCCCGGCCGCAACTGCGCCAGAGCTCGGGGCGCCTGGCGCCCTCCGATGCGAGGTCCTCCGCGCCGAACGCGGCGATGCCGAGCGCCTCCGACTGGCCGTAGCCCTGGCTGAGCACCGGCCCGAAGACCTCGACCGCTTGCTGCAGCCTGCTGGGTGACGAGGCCGCCCCGCCGACGACGATGCGGCGCAGCGCGGGCAGGGCGCCCGGCACGCACTCCGGGTGGTCCAGAAGCGCGTACAGCATCGGCGGTACGAACATGGTGGCCGTGATGTGTTCGTAGCGGAGCGCCTTCAGTGCCGCGGTCGCTTCGAACTCCGGCAGGACGACGAGTACGGAACCTGTCACCAGCGCCTGGACCGAGGTGAGATGGCCGCTGCCGTGCGTGAGCAGCGTGGCGGCGAGCACCCTGTCCGCGCCCGGGGCCATGACCGGGAAGACCGAGGGGCGGGATTCCTGCGGGGCGTCCTGCGCCAGGTCCACCAGTGCGCCGTAGAGCCGGTGGCTGTGCGCGGCGAGCTTCGGGCGACCCAGCGTGCCGCCGGTGTAGAGGACGGTGACGGCCTCGTCCTCCCCCGGGGCGGGCACGCCCTCGGGGCGCACCTCGGGGCACTCGGCCGCCAGGGCGAGGAGGTCCGCGCACTCCTGCTCGCAGGGGCCGAGGCTGAGCAGCTCGGGGGCGTGGACACTGCGGCCTGCCGCGTCGGCGGCCCGCAGCGCGAAGAGCGGGTCGGTGACCACGACGCGCGCCCGGGACTGCTCGACCAGCGCGGCGAGCTCGCCGGGGCCCGGCTCGGGCGGCAGGAACACGACGCGGCAGCCGATGAGGTGGACCGCGAGCTGCACCAGGACGGAGTCCACACGGTTGGCCAGGAAAAGCCCTACTCCGTCGCCCGGTTCGAGCCCCTGGCGGCGCAGCGCGTGCCCCAGCTGGAACAGCTGCCGCCGCGCCTCGCCCCGGGTCAGCCGCCGCGAACCCTGGACGAGCGCCTCGGCGTCCTCGTCCTTGTTCCAGTGCTCCAGGATGCGGTCCACGTACGTCCGCGGGGCGGGCGCCTGCTGCGGGCCGCCCGGTATCTGCTGGACGCTGCCCGGTGTTTGCTCTGCGCTAATGATCATGGACATATGCAAACATGCCGCTCGGAGGCCTCGATCCCGTAGGGGGCGACTTCGGCCATCGGCCGAGGGAGTACCCTGCCCCGCCGTCGGTGGGAAAAAGTGGATACCTATAGTTTCGCGAGTGATTTCGCGAATACCTCGCAGAGCCGACTCCGCCGAGCGGGCCCCGCAGCCCGCAGGTCCCGCACAGCCCGCACGGCCCGCGCGGTCTCGGCCGCGGGTGATCCTTTGGGTCGCGGCCGGCGCGGTGGCCCTCGGTTTCCTGATCGCACTGGAGATCGCCGCGCGTCGCTACGGCGGCGTTCCGGGGCCGCTCACCAATCAGGCGCGCGAGGTGCTCTTCCCACCCAAACCGGGGCCGCTGTACGGCGGTCTGGCGCTGATGATGGTCGTGCTCACCTGGCGGCAGCGGTTCATCTCGGCCGGTGCCGCGATCGGGATCGACGCCGTCTTCGTGGGGGTGCGGTGGGCGGTCGACGCCGAGGTGCCCGAGGGCCAGTTCTTCGGCAACGGCGCGCTGTGGGTGATGCTGGGCTGGGCGCTCGTCGCGTTCACGCGCCGCACGGGCGAGGAACGCGTCCTGCTCCTGAAGGGCGTCGGGCTTGGTCTGCTCCTCGTGGCCGGCCGCAAGACCGGTGACACCTGGCTGCTCATCACGGCGAAGACCCGCCCGACCGTGCTCGACCCCTATCTGGCGGTCGCCGATCACGCGCTGGGCAACCCGTCGTGGCTCGCGGGCCGGATACTCGACGCCAGCGGCCCGCTCGTCCCCCACGTCATCGACCTGGTCTACGCCCAGCTCGCGGTGGCCGCGGTCGTCGCCGCCCTGTACCAGCTGCGGAACGTGGCGACCGAGCGCCGCTTCCCGCGCCACCACCTGGTGCGCACCTTCCTGGTGATCGGCCTGCTCGGCCCCGCCGTCTACATGATCTTCCCGGTGGTCGGCCCGATCTTCGCCTACGGCCCCGGCACCTCGGGAACCGGCGGCCTGCAGTGGGCGGCGGCCGACCTGTGGCCGCACACCCCGCCGCCGATCAGCGCCCCGCACCCGGTGCCGTACGACGGGATCACCCCGCGTAACTGCATGCCGAGTCTGCACACCGCGTGGGCCACCGCGATCTTCATCCACTCCCGTAAGGGCCCGCGGCTCCTGCGCTACGCGGGGACCTTCTGGCTGGTCGCCACGCTCAGCGCGACGCTCGGCTTCGGTTATCACTACGGCGTGGACCTCGTGGCCGGCGTGGTGTTCGCCCTCACGGTCGAGGGCGCCCTGCGCGCGTACGACCGCGGCTGGGACCCGTCGGGCATCCGGCTGATCGCTCACGGCACGGCGGTCTTCGCCGCGCTTCTGGTGACCTACCGCTACCTGCCGATGGAGATGGCCCGCCATCCGTGGGTGTTCGGCCCTCTGGTCATCCTGTCGATGCTCTCCGTGATCTACGGCTACGTACGGACCACCCGGCCCTGGGAGCCGAAGGCCGCGCCCGCGCTCCAGCCGGAACCACAGCCCGAGATGGCGTGAGTCATCTCAGCGGCCTGTCCTGCCGCAGGTCGGCGAAGAGGCGGGCCGACTTCTCGGCGTCCCACTTCAGTACGTTGCCCTTGGAGGTGGGGACGCCGAAGCCGGACACGGGCACGTTGATCCGCTTGCCCTGTCCGCCCGAGACGCTCTGCACGGCGCGGAACATCTCGCTGAGATCGCGCAGGCTCATGTCCTTGTCGACGATGAGCGTCTCCAGCCCGGCCCGCATCGCCGGGCCGATCTCCGTCGGGTCGAAGAGGGTGCCGGGTTTCGCGGCCTGGTGGGCGAGGGTCGACAGGAACTTCTGCTGGTTCTTCGACCGGCCCAGGTCGCCCTCCTTCTCCTGGTGCCGCTGGCGGACGAAGGCGAGCGCCTGCTTGCCGTCCAGGGTGTGACAGCCCTCGCGCAGATCGGCCCCCGACTTCTTGTCCTTGATGTCCCGGTCGAGGCACATCCGTACGCCGCCGATGGCATCGACGATGTTCACGAACCCCGCGAAGCCGATCTCCGCGTAGTGGTCGATGCGCAGCCCGGTGTTCCGCTCCACGGTGTGCACGAGGAGTTCGGGGCCGCCGTAGGCGAAGGCGGCGTTCAGCTTGTCCCCCTCGGGCCGCTTCGTCTTGCCCGTCGATGTGTCGAGGCGGCCGGGCACGGTGACCCAGGAGTCGCGCGGCAGGCTGACCATGCTGGTCCCGTGCGCCCCGGTGTGCAGCAGCATCATCGAGTCGGTACGCCGCCCGCCGCCTCCGCCGGCGCGCAGGTCCCGCACGGCGTCCGGCGAGAGACCGTCGCGGCTGTCCGAGCCGACGATGAGGTAGTTGGTGCCTTCGCCGGGTGGCGGGCGGTCCCCGTACGCGCCGAGGTCGACCTCTCGTTGGAGCCGTGTCTCGGCCCAGCCGTACGTGCCGCCCGCGGCCATGACGGCGCCGGTCAGCACGGCGAGCACCGCGCGCCGCAGCCGCCTGCGCTTCTTCTTCGACTGACGGGCGTGGGCGCGCCGAGGTCCGTAGTGGGAGCTGGGGCGGTCGGTGAACGGAAGTGGGTCTGTCATCGTCAGCTCCCTTGCAGGCTCCGCCGCGCCTCCTGGGGCGGCGCTTCGAGCAGATACGGGTCGGCGGTGCCGGTGCGTTTCATGCTGTGCCACTTGAGGCGGGTGCCGAGCAGCGCCGTCATCACGGAGTGGATGACCACCAGGTACATCAACTGCCGGTAGACGAACTGCTGGAGCGGCAGCACCCACAGCACGCGCAGCCGTTCGCGGTCGAGCCGCAGCGCGTACGCGGCGGTCACCAACTGGACGGCGAGGAAACCGCACCAGACGAGCCCTGCCTCCACGGGGTCGCGGAACAGCGCCCCGAACAGGGCGAACATGTCGACGACCGGTGCGCACAGCGGAAGCACGATCTGGAACAGCGTGACGTAGAGCATGACCCGGCGGCCGAAGCGTCCCGCGGGGCCCACCTCCACCGCCGCGTGGCGGTGCTTCCACATCGCCTGGAGGGTGCCGTAGCACCAGCGGTAGCGCTGCCGCCACAACTGGCGGACGCTGCTGGGCACTTCGGTCCACGCGACCGCCGACTGCTCGTAGACGACGCGCCAGCCGGCCCGCCAGAGCGCCATCGTGAGGTCGGTGTCCTCGGCGAGGGTCTCGTCGCTGACGCCGCCCACACCCATCAGGGCGTCCCTGCGGAAGGCTCCGATCGCCCCCGGCACCGTCGGCATGCACTCCAGGACCTCGAACATCCGCCGGTCGAGGTTGAAGCCGAGTACGTACTCCAGGTGCTGCCATTTGCCGAGCAGGCGACGGCGGTTGCCGACCTTGGTGTTGCCGCTGACCGCGCCGATCGCCGGGTGGGCGAGCGGCTGGACGAGGCGGGCGAGGGCCTCGGGTTCGAAGATGGTGTCGGCGTCGACCATCACGACGATGTCGTGCCGGGCGTGCGCGAGGCCCGTGTTGAGGGCGCTCGGCTTGCCGCCGTTGGGCTGCCGGATCACCGTCACCCGCGGGTCGTCGATGTCCTCGGCGATGTCGGCGGTGGCGTCGGTCGAGCCGTCGTCGATGACGATGACCTGAAAGTGCGGGTGGGTCGAGGCGAGCAGCGAGTACACGGTGGAGGCGATGCCCGCCTCCTCGTTGTACGCGGGCACCAGGACCGTCACCGGGTCACGGACCTCCCGCAGGCGCGGCGCGCCGGGCCGGTACCGGTGCAGTCGGCGTACGTGGAGCCGGGCGAAGAGCGCGAACAGGAGCATCCGCAGGACGCCGAGCACGCCCGCGAGGGTCAGCGTCCACACCATCACCGTGAGGAAGGCCTTGCCGAGCCGCTGCGACCAGATCAGGCCCTCCCCCTCGATCTCCTGGGCGACCGGGACCGCTTGCGTGAAGGAGGGACGGCCGAGGCCGCCGCTGACGGTGGTGAACGATGTCACCCTGGGGTCGCGCAGCAACTCCTCGGCCTCGCGGTAGCCGAGGTCGGTCTGGCTGTGCTGCGTCACCACTCCGCGCCACGGCTTGCGGTCCTTGTGGTCCGACGCGACCACGAGGTAGCCCTGTTCGGCCGCGCGTTTCGCGGCCGGCCACTGCGGGCCGCAGAGTGTGTCCGCCGCGGTGGTGTGCGGCAGCCGCAGCAGGGTGGAGCGGACACCGGCCGCGCCCGCGAAGGCGGTCTGGGTGAGCGAGAGTTCGAGACGGGCGCGCAGCGGGGACGCGACGCCGAAATCGCCGCCGCTGTAGGTGTACGAACCGATTTCGTGGCCCTCGCGCACGATCCGCCGCGTCAGCTCGGGATGCCGGGCCGCGTCCTTCCCGTAGACGAAGAAGGTCGCCCGCGCGTGGTGCCTGCGCAGCAGGTCGAGCAGGCGCGGCGTCCACACCGGGTCGGGCCCGCCGTCGAAGGTGAGCGCCGCGGTGCCCGGCGGCATGTTCGCGGTGGTGACCCCCTTGGGGCCGAAGCGCAGCAGCGGCTTGCCGTCGTCCGCTTCGCGCGGGATCGGCCGGGTGCACGGCGGCTTGGTGCGTGCGGCGTCGACCTGGTGGGTGGTCCAGCCCTCGAAGAGGAGCGCGACGGCGACCACGAGGAGGACGAGCAGGAGCACGAGCCAGTGTCCGCGCGGTGGTCGGCGGACAGCGGCGTCGCGCCGGCTCACTGCTTCGGGCCTCCGGTCGGCGGGGCTGCTCTGCCGGCCGGCGGGCGGCGGTGGTCGTCCCGGTCCGCGCGGGCCCCGGCGGGGACGGGAGCGCCGGGGTCCTCCGGCGACGTGCCCGCGTCCTGGCGGGAGGGGGCCGCGGGTGCGTTCGGGCCGGCCGGTGCGTTCGTGCTCGGCGGCCGCGTGCCGACGGGCTGCCAGAACCCGCTGACGATCGTGCCCACGAACAGCAGATACCCGACGCAGGCGCAGCCCACGGCGAGCCCGAACCCTTGCAGCGTCCGCCTGCGCCAGCCCGACTCGTCGATGAAAACGGGGATGTGCGGCTCGGCGGGGGGCAGCCTTACGGCCGCGTTCGACCTCGTCGTGACGGCGCCTTGCCGCGCCGGGCGCCCGAGCGCGTCCGGCGGGCAGGAGGGTTCGGACGGCATTCGCCCGTCGTGCGGTGTGCTGGCTATGTGGGGGGTGCCCTGCACTGGTGCTCCTGATCTGCGGCCGCGCACGCGCGACTCTTTGTGTGGGGGGTACGGGCCCGGAGGCCCGCCGTACTGCCCGCGAGACGTCAGGCGGCGACCGCCGGGCGTCACGCAGCCCCCGACCCTACTCGGGCGGACGCCGACGGGCACCCCCGAACTGACTGCAACGGCCACGTACTTGGCGGATGCGAACCTCGCCCCGGACGCCGGCGACGACTGACACGGTCTCGGCGCTACTCGGTCGCCCACAGGCCGCGCACATGACCGAGGTGGCGGGTCATCACCGCGCGTACGGCGTCCTCGTCGCGGGCGAGCAGCGCGTCGAGGATCTCCAGGTGTTCCTCTGCCGACGCCTCCAAGCGCCCCGCGTCGACGAGTGCCTGGAGGCCGTACAGGCGGGAGCGCTTGCGCAGGTCACCGACCACATCGACCAAGTGGTCGTTGCCCGAGAGCGCGAGCAGGCCGAGGTGGAAGCGGATGTCGGCTTCCACGTACGCGATGAGATCGCCGGCCGTCGCCGCGGTGACGATCTCCCGCGCGACCGGCCGCAGGGCCTCCAGCGCGGCGGGGTCCGCGGACGTGGCGAGCTCCGCCGTGGTGGGGATCTCGATGAGTGCGCGGATGTGCTTGTACTCGTCGAGCTGCTTCTCGGAGACCGCGGTGACCCGGAAGCCCTTGTTCGGCACCGTGTCGACGAGCCCCTCCTTGGCGAGGTCGAGCATGGCCTCGCGGACCGGAGTGGCGGAGACGCCGAAGCGGACGGCGAGGGTGGGCGCGGAGTAGACCTCGCCGGCCCGCAGTTCACCCGCGATGAGCGCGGCGCGCAGGGCGTCCGCGACCCGCTCGCGGTAGCTGCTGCGGGTCCCGCCGAGGCTGGGCAGGGCGGCGGGGGCTGCGGACGGGGCGGGGGTGCGCCGGGCGGCCATGGGGGCGGTTCCTCCTGGGTGCAATGTCACGTCGTACGACTGCGTCGAGTATCCCAGCCCGCTAGAGCACGAACCCTGCCGGGAAGGGGTCTTCCGGGTCGAGGAGGTACTGCGCGGTGCCCGTCACCCAGGCACGGCCGGTGAAGCTGGGCAGTACGGCGGGGGTTCCCGCGACCTCGGTGGTGCCGAGGAGCCGTCCGCTGAACCGCGTGCCGATGAAGGACTCGTTGATGAACTCCGTGTCCAGCGGCAGCTCCCCGCGCGCGTGCAGTTGGGCCATGCGCGCGCTCGTTCCGGTGCCGCACGGCGAGCGGTCGAACCAGCCGGGGTGGATGGCCATCGCGTGCCGCGAGTGGCGGGCGGTGGCGCCGGGTGCGTAGAGGTGGACGTGGTGGCAGCCCCGGATGGAGGGGTCCTGCGGATGCACCGGCTCGCCCTCGGCGTTGATCGCCTCCATCAGCGAGAGCCCCGCCGCCAGGATCTCGTCCTTGCGTCCGCGCTCGAAGGGGAGTCCGAACTGCTCCAGGGGCAGGATCGCGTAGAAGTTGCCGCCGTAGGCCAGGTCGTACGTCACCGAACGGCCGTCGGGCAGGGTGATCTCGCGGTCGACGGCGACGGCGAACGACGGCACGTTCTTCAGCGTGACGGCCTTCGCCGCGCCGTCCTGGACGGCGACCTCGGCGACGACGAGGCCCGCCGGTGTGTCCAGACGGATCGTGGTGACGGGTTCGACGACCTCGACCATGCCGGTCTCTACGAGGACGGTGGCGACGCCGATGGTGCCGTGTCCGCACATCGGCAGATAGCCCGAGACCTCGATGTAGATGACACCGTAGTCGCAGTCGGTCCTGGAGGGCGGCTGGAGGATCGCGCCGCTCATGGCCGCGTGCCCGCGCGGTTCGTTCATCAGGAGCTGCTTGATGTCGTCGCGATGCTCACGGAAGTGAAGCCTGCGTTCGTTCATCGTCGCGCCGGGCACGGTGCCGATGCCGCCGGTGATCACCCGCGTCGGCATGCCTTCGGTGTGCGAGTCGACCGCGTGCAGGACGAGCTTGCTGCGCATGTGCGGTGCCTTCCGCTTGTCGCTTCGGTGCCGGGGGCTGCTAGCCGAGCCCGGCGGCGATGACTCGCTCGGTGGCGGTGCGTACCGCCTGCTCCTGCTCGGGCAGGAGCGGCACCCGTGGGGGACGACAGGGTCCGCCATGGCGCCCGGCGATGTCCATGGACAGCTTGATGGCCTGGACGAACTCGGGCCTTGAATCCCAGCGGAGGAGGGGGTGCAGCTGCCGGTAGAGCTTGGTGGCCGTGCCCAGGTCTCCGGTCACGGCGGCGTGGTAGAGCTCGACGGACGCGGCGGGCAGCATGTTCGGGTAGCCGGCGATCCAGCCCTTGGCGCCCGCGAGGGCGAGTTCGAGCAGGACGTCGTCGGCGCCGATCAACAGGTCGAGTTCCGGGGCGAGTTCGGTGATGCGGTACGCGCGGCGCACGTCACCGGAGAACTCCTTCACGCCATGCACGTACCCCTCGGCGTGCAGCTTCGCGAGGAGCTCCGGCACCAGGTCGACCTTGGTGTCGACGGGATTGTTGTACGCGACGACGGGGAGGCCCGCCTTGGCCACTTCCTCGTAGTGGGCGAGGACGGAACGCTCGTCGGCGCGGTAGGCGTTCGGCGGGAGCAGCATCACGGAGGCGCATCCCGCGTCCTTGGCCTGCTCGGCCCAGCGGCGGGCCTCGGCGGAGCCGTAGGCGGCGACGCCGGGCATCACGCGCTGCCCGCCGACCGCCGCGACGGCCGTCTGTACGACCTTGGCGCGTTCGTCGGGGGTGAGCACCTGGTACTCGCCGAGCGACCCGTTGGGGACGACGCCGTCGCAGCCGTTCTCGACGAGCCAGGCGCAGTGCTCGGCGTAGCGGCCGTAGTTGACGGAGAGGTCCTCGTCCAGGGGGAGGGCGGTGGCGACGAGGACGCCGTGCCAGGGGCGGTGGGTGTGGTCGGCGGACATGGTCATGGGCGGAGTCACGGGCTGAGTCATGGGCTGAGTCATGGGCTGAGTCATGGGCGGGGTCCCTTCGTCGCGGGTCAGGAGGAGGGGGTCGGCTCGTCTTCGTCGGGGGTCCGCGCGAGTACGCCGAGGGGGACAGGTCTGGCGAAGGGCCGCCGTGCGGAGCGCTCTTCGCAGCCCGCGAGTCCGGCGACGGCCGCCGAGCACATCCGGCCCTGGCACCAGCCCATGCCGGCCCGGGTCAGGAGTTTCACGGTCCGCGCGTCCGTGGCCCCGAGCTCGTCGACGGCCTCGCGGACCGCCGATGCCGGCACCTCCTCGCAGCGGCAGACGAGGGTGTCGTCGCGGAGTCGCTCGGCCCAGTGCGCGGGAGGCTGGTACACGGCGCTGATCGCGGCGGCGAACTCCCTGGCTCTCGTACGGGACTTGCCGGCGGCGGCCCACGCGTGCGGGTCGGGCGTACGTCCCCGGAGGCGGGCGGCGGCCGAGCGCCCGGCGATGTGCCCTTCGGCGAGGGAGAGGGTGGCACCACCGATGCCCGTCGCCTCCCCCGCGGCCCAGACGCCGGGGACGTCGGTGCGCTGCTCGGCGTCGACGGCGACGTTCAGGCCGTCGACGCGGCAGCCGAGCCCTTCGGCGAGATCGGTGTGCGGCAGCATGCCGTGGCCGACGGCGAGGGTGTCGCAGGGGATGCGGCGCTCGGTGCCTGGCCTGACGTGCCCCGCGGGGTCGAGGGCGGCGATGGTCACCGCTTCGAGGGACGCCTTGCCGTGCGCCTCGACGACGGTGTGGCGGGGCGCCAACCGGACGCGGTGGCGCAGCAGTTGCACGCCGTACCGGGCAGCCTCGGCGAGCTTGTCCGGGTGGGCGGCGAGGGTGGCGGCGTGCCGCGCGAAGGCCTTGGGGTCGGCGGACTCGACCAGGGCAGCCACCTCGGCCCCGGCCGCCGCGAGCCCTGCGGCGACGGGCATGAGCAGCGGCCCGGTTCCGGCCACGACGGCGGTGCGGCCGGGAAGCACGAGGCCTCCCTTGAGCATGGCCTGCGCGCCACCGGCGGTGACCACGCCGGGCAGGGTCCAGCCGGGGAAGGGCAGGACCTTCTCGTATCCGCCGGTGGCGAGGAGTACGGCGTCGGCGCGCAGGGCCACGGACTCCTGCTGCTCGGGCCCGAGGAGGGCGTGCACGGCGAAGCCGCCGTGTCCCTCGACGCGCTCCACGAACCAGACGTGATGCTCTGTCAGGTGCGTGATGCGGCCCGCGGCGATCTGTTGCGCGAGTCCGTCCCGCAGTCGCTCCCATGTACGCCGCTGGTGGCGCGAGGCCTGCGGGCGGCGGGCGCCGAGCGCGACAGTGGGGCGGCGGTAGATCTGTCCGCCCGCCTGCGGGGCGGAGTCGATCAGCGTGACCCGCACGTTTCGCTGCGCGGCGGCGATGGCGGCGGCGAGGCCTGCGGGGCCGGCGCCGATCGCCGCCAGTGTGCGGGGCGGCTTCGCCTCCGGCGTCACCGCTGGGCCCCCGGCATCCGGCCCTTGCCGAACGGGCCTCTCCCGCCTCTCCCGCCTATCCCGCCCACCCAGCCGTAACCCCGCATCTCACCCTGGACGAACAAGCCTTCCCGCCCACCCGCCCGATTGCCCCGCAGCGACCAGCCGCGCTCCGGGGAAGCGCCACCGCCGTCACGCAACGTCCTCACCCCCGCTCCTGATCACAACTCCGGAAGCCGCCAGTACCAGGCAAGCCCGTTGATTCACCCGCCCGTTGATCTCCACCAGGCAGTCGAAGCAGACGCCGATCCCGCAGAAGACGCCCCTCGGTTCGCCGCCCCGTCTTGTGCTGCGCCAGGCCGTGATGCCCGCCGACCAGAGCGCCGCGGCCACCGTCTGGCCCGGCAGGGCCGGGATCTCCCGGCCGTCGAACGTGACGGTGTGTCCACTCATTCGTGCACTCATTCGTCCACTCAAGGCGCCTCCTCGGACGACCGGCTGTCGGCGAAACGGTGGGGACGGAACGGAGTCAGGTCCAGATCCGGGGCCGTCCCGGTCAGCGTCCGGGCGATCAAGTGGCCCGTCCCTGTGGCCAGTCCGATCCCCGCCCCCTCGTGCCCGCAGGCGTGGATGAGCCCCGGCACGCGGGCGTCGGGGCCTATGGCGGGGAGGTGGTCCGGCAGGTAGGGGCGGAAGCCGATGTACGCGCGCATCGCGCTGACGTCCGCGAGGAACGGGAAGAGCCGGGTCGCCCCTGCCGCCAACGCCCGCATGACCGGCAGGGAGAAGGAGCGGTCGAAGCCGACCCGTTCGCGGCTCGCCCCGATCAGGATCGGCCCCGCCGCCGTCCCCTCGACCACCGGCGACGTCTGGAGCGCGGCGGAACCGCTGGCCACGTCCGCCACGTAGTCGGCGGCGTAGACCTTGTGCCGGACCATGCGCGGCAGCGGCTCCGTGACCAGGACGAAGCCGCGCCGGGGCAGCACGGGCAGCGCGGTTCCGGCGAGGGCGGCGAGGTCGCCACCCCAGGTACCCGCCGCGTTCACGACGTACGGGGCGTGGATCTCGCCCCGGTCGGCGCGGATGCCGCGTACCTCACCGGCGGCGGTTCGCAGCACGGCGGTGACGGTCCAGCCTGTGCGCAGCTCGGCCCCTAAACGCCGTGCCATACGCAGCAGTTGGGCTGCCGCCAGGGACGGCATCACCTGGGCGTCCTGCGGGTAGAAGACGCCGCCCGCCGTGGCGGGAGCGAGGTGCGGTTCCAGGTCGTGCAGCTCGTCGGCCGTGACGGCCCGCGCGTCGACCCCGGCCTCCCGCTGCCCGGCGGCGAACTCCCCCAGGGCCGCGCGTCCTTCCTCGGATGACGCCACGACCACGCCACCCTTGGCCTCATACTCGATGGCTTCGCCCACGCCCGGCTCGGCAGCGAGCCGTGTCCACAACCGGGTGGAGAGAAGGGCCAGTTCGAGCTCCGGTCCCGGCTCCTTGTCGGAAACGAGGATGTTCCCCTCGCCGGACCCGGTCGTACCGCCGGCCACCGGGCCGCGGTCCACCAGGGCGACGGACAGTCCCGCCCGCGCCGCGTACAGGGCACATGCGGCGCCCACCATCCCGGCGCCGATTACCACAACATCGCAGGTCAGCCGCTTTGTCACGCCAGTACTATGTCACATGTTCCCTTACTGGCCAAGGGTCCCTACGCTGGCAGAAACGCCACCGGAAGAAGAGATGAAGAGGTGAGCCCCATGGCCAACTCCGAGGATTCCAGGGCCTCCGCAGGCCCCGCCGCACCCAACGTGCGCAAGAACAGGCTCTATCCCGAGATCTCCGCCGAGCTCTCCGCCCTGATGAGGACCGGCTGGGCCGACACCGAGCAGCGCGACCTGCGACCGGTCGAACAGACCCCGCACGCCGCACGCCGCCGTGCCGCCCTGTCCGCACTGTTCCCGGGCGAGCGCCTGGTGATCCCCTCGGGGAAGCTCAAGACCCGTTCGAACGACGACCATTACCCCTTCCGTGCGTACTCCGCGTACGTCCACATGACCGGCGACCAGGCCCGGGACTGCGCTCTCGTGCTCGAACCGCGCGCCGACGGAGACGACCACGACGCGCACCTCTACCAACTCCCCCGTGACAGCCGGGACAGTGACGAGTTCTGGACAGGCATGACGGCCGAACTGTGGATGGGCCGCAGGCGCAGCCTCGCCGAGTCCGAGCTTCTCCTCGGCCTGCCCTGCCGCGATGTCCGCGACGCCCCGGCCGAGTTGGCCGCCTCGCCCGACGTACCGACCCGCATCGTCCGGGGCCACGACCCGGCGCTCGAAGCCGCCGTCACGACCGACGAGGAGCGCGACGCCGAGCTGGACGAGGCACTGTCGGCCCTGCGTCTGGTCAAGGACGACTGGGAGATCGGCGAGCTGCGCAAGGCGGTCGACTCGACGGTTCGCGGATTCACCGATGTCGTAAGGGAGTTGTCGACGGCGGTCGCCACGTCGGAGCGCTGGATCGAGGGCACCTTCTTCCGCCGCGCCCGTCTGGAGGGCAACCACATCGGCTACGGCTCGATCTGCGCGGCGGGCGAGCACGCCACGATCATGCACTGGCAGGACAACGACGGCCCGGTACGTCCAGGCGAACTCCTGCTCCTGGACGCGGGCGTGGAGACCCACACCCTCTACACCGCCGACGTCACGCGCACCCTCCCCATCGACGGCACGTTCACCCCGCTCCAGCGCAAGATCTACGACGCGGTGTTCGAGGCACAGGAGGCGGGCATCGCCGCCGTGAAGCCCGGCGCCGCGTACCGCGACTTCCACGACGCGGCGCAGCGGCACCTCGCGCGCAAGCTCGTCGAGTGGGGCCTCCTCGACGGCGACCCGGAGCGGGTCTTCGAGCTGGCCCTGCAGCGCCGCTTCACCATGGCGGGCACGGGCCACATGCTCGGCCTCGACGTCCACGACTGCGCCCAGGCCCGCACGGAGCAGTACGTCGGCGGCGTACTGGAAGAGGGCATGGTGCTGACCGTCGAGCCCGGCCTGTACTTCCAGCCGGACGACCTCACCGTGCCCGAGAAGTACCGGGGCATCGGGGTCCGCATCGAGGACGACATCCTCGTCACGGCCGACGGCAACAAGAACCTGTCGGCCGGGCTCCCACGCGATTCCGCGGCGGTCGAGGCCTGGATGAGGGGCCTTACGAGCGACCGCTGAAGGCCTCCGCCCCTCTATGCACCCCGTATATACATAGCGTTTATACATGCTATGTATAGTGCTCGCCATGCCTGCTGCACATAACAAGATGAAGAGATCCACCCCGGCGTTCCGTCGAGCCGCGTCCATGACGGCCATGACCTCCGCGGTCATGGCCGTCGCCCTGACGGGATGCACGAAGGTGGACACGACGGCGCCCAGTTCCGTCCGCAAGGACGCGGCGGCCGTGAGCGTCGAGCGTCAGGCGAAGCTGGGAACGGTCGACTGCCGCAAGGCGAAGTGCGTGGCCCTGACGTTCGACGCGGGGCCGAGCGAGAACTCGCCGCGGTTGCTCGACATCCTCAAGGAGGAGAAGGTGCCTGCCACCTTCTTCCTGCTCGGCAAGAACCACATAGCCGAGCGCCCCGAACTGGTGAAGCGCATGGCCGCCGAGGGGCACGAGGTGGCGAGCCACACGTGGTCGCACAAGATCCTCACCGACATCACGCCGGACGAGGCGCGCGAGGAACTGCGCAGGACCGACGAGGCGATAGAGAAGCTGACCGGCCACAAGCCGACGCTGATGCGCCCGCCGCAAGGCCGCACCAACCCCGACGTCAACGAGATCTCGCGTAAGGAAGGCCTCTCGGAGGTCCTGTGGAGCGTTACCGCCAAGGACTACACGACCAACGACTCCGTACTGATCCGAAAGCGCGTCATCGATCAGACCAAGCGGGACGGCATCATCCTGCTGCACGACATCTACAAGGGGACGGTGCCCGCGGTGCCGGGCATCATCGACGCGTTGAAGAAGCGCGGCTACGTCTTCGTGACGGTTCCGCAGCTGCTCGCGCCGGGCAAGGCCGAGCCGGGGAAGGTCTACCGCCCCTAGCCCTGGCAGGATCGTCGTGTGGCTCTCTTCCGTATCGACCGGGAATCATCTCTGCCCGCCGCCGAGGTCTGGCGCCGGCTCACCACGTGGGAGCGGCATGCCGATGTGGTGCCGCTGACGCGGATCACCGTCCGCACGCCCCCGCCCAGCGGCGAGGGCACGGTGTTCGTCGCCCGCAGCGGTCTCGGGCCCGTCGGGTTCGACGACGTGATGGAGGTCGTGACGTGGCGCCCCGCCGCGGAAGGCGGGGGCATGTGCCGACTGGAGAAGCGGGGTTCGTTCGTGACGGGGTGGGCGGAGATCGAGGTGTCCGCCCGGCCGGGGACTGCCGGTTCGGCGGTCGTCTGGCGGGAGGAACTGCGGGTGCGGTGGCTGCCGCGGGCCTTCGACGGGGTACTCCGGGCCGCCGCGCGACGCATGTTCGGACGGGCGGTGGACGGCCTGCTCACCGCTCCCCCGCCGCGCCCGTACGCGTGACCCGGCCCGCCGCGGCTCAGCTCCGTGAAGTCTGCGGGCGCGAACGGCCGTGCAGGGTGCGGGCCACCCTCGGACCCAGCCAGCGCTTCATCCTGCGCAACGGCTCCAACTGCTCGGCGGCGCGGTCGATCCGGTAGTACAGCTGCGGCGGGACGTGCGGGAGCAGCGGGGAGTGGCGCTGGCCGAGGAGCGCGAACATCTGGGCCGGGTCGAGGCCGATGTAGCGCGGCAGGTTCTCGTACCACTGGGCGCTGTAGCGCGCCGCGCTCTGCACGGAGAGCAGGGCGGAGCGCCGCTCCCGCTCGTAGCGCGCGAGAGCGGGAGTCAGCTGCGGGTCTCCCCGCAGCGCGTCGCTCCCCCGCGAGGCGCCGCTCCCCCGCAGCGCGTCCGCCAGGGCGATCGCGTCCTCCAGGGCGAGCGTCGTGCCCGCGCCGATCGAGTAGTGCGTGGTGTGGGCGGCGTCGCCGAGCAGGACCACGTTGCCGCGGTGCCACGTCCGGTTGGTCAGCGTCCGGAAGTTGAGCCACTGCGCGCTGCCGTCGGCGCGTGTGCGGCCGGTCAGGCGATGCCCGTCCAGGGGCCCCGCGAAGAGCCGCTCCAGGAGGGCCAGGCCGTCGGCCTCGCTCGCCTCGTGCAGGCCGAGGCCCGTCCAGGTCCGCGGATCGCACTCGATGACACAGGTGCTCCGCTCGTCGCTGAAGCGGTAGCCGTAGCACCAGATCCAGCCGTGCGCGGTCTCCACGAAGGCGAAGGTGAAGGAGTCGAAGACCTTGGTGGTGCCGAGCCAGATGTACTTGTTGCGGCCGAGCGCGACCTCGGCTCCGAAGTGGTCGGTGTGGCGCTCGCGCAGGGCGCTCCTGACGCCGTCGGCGGCGACGATCAGATCCGCGTCGGGCAGCTGGGCCGCGTCGGTGATCTCCCGCTCGAACTCGACGCGTACGCCGAGCGACCGGGCCCGGCTCGTGAGGATGTCGAGGAGCCGGTGGCGCCCGATGCCGAAGCCCTCGTCGCCGTGGTGGACGGCTCTGCGGTCGCCGACGTGCGCGACGCCGTCGCTCCAGCGGACCGAGTGCTCGCTGATGGCGCGCGCGGACTCGGGATCGCCGGCGCGGAGCTTGTCGAGCAGGCCGCCCCAGTAGGTGACGCCCCAGCCGTACGTGGACCCGGCCGGGTTGCGCTCGTGGACGGTGATGTCGTGGGACGGGTCCTGCCGCTTGAGCAGGATCGAGAGGTAGAGGGCGGCGGGCCCGCCACCGACGCAGGCGACTTTCACGAACGCTCCCGTTGCGTCACATAATGGGCATTATGTGACGCAACGTAGCAGGCGCATGTCATGAACCCCTGGAACTGCCCGACCCGGGACGTCAGGCCACCGACCCGATGCGTCCGGCCGGGCGCCGCCCGCCTTCGTGGTGGATCGGCGTGTGCGCGCCCGTCAGCGAGACCCCGCTGCCGCCCCGCCGGTTCGCGACGATCTCCGCGGCGATGGAGAGGGCCGTCTCCTCCGGGGTACGCGCCCCCAGGTCGAGGCCGATGGGCGAGCGGAGCCGGGTCAACTCCAGCTCGCTGACGCCGACTTCGCGCAGCCGCTTGTTGCGGTCCTCGTGTGTGCGGCGCGATCCCATGGCGCCCACGTAGGCGACCGGCAGACGCAGGGCGAGTTCGAGCAGCGGCACGTCGAACTTGGCGTCGTGCGTCAGGACGCACAGGACGGTGCGGCCGTCGGTCTCCGTCCGCTCCAGGTACTTGTGCGGCCACTCGACGACGATCTCGTCCGCGTCAGGGAAGCGGGCCGCCGTGGCGAAGACGGGCCGCGCGTCGCAGACGCTCACGCGGTAACCGAGGAACTTGCCGATCTTGACGAGCGCCGACGCGAAGTCGATCGCGCCGAACACGATCATGCGGGGCGGCGGGACGCTCGACTCGACGAGGAGCGTGAGCGGCTGCCCGCAGCGCGAGCCGTCCTCACCGATCTCCACCGTGCCGGTGCGCCCCGCGTCCAGCATCGCGCGGGCCTCGCCCGCCGCGGTGCGGTCCAGTTCGGGATGTCCGCCGAGGCCGCCCTCATGAGGGGCGTCGGCGTCGGAGCGTACGAGAAGAGCCCGGCCCACGAGGTCCGCGGGTCCGGAAGTGATGCGGGCGACGGCCGAGGCCTCACCCGACGCGGCCGCCGCGAGGGCAGACGCGACGACCGGCCGCACGGAGGAGTCCGCGCGGACCGGGGTGACGAGGATGTCGATGATTCCGCCGCAGGTCAGGCCCACGGCGAAGGCGTCCTCGTCGCTGTATCCGAAGCGTTCGAGGACGCTCTCGCCGTCTTCGAGCGCCTGCTGACACAGGTCGTAGACGGCGCCTTCCACACACCCGCCGGAGACGGAGCCGATCGCCGTGCCGTCGGAGTCGACGGCCAGGGCCGCACCGGGCTGCCGGGGCGCGCTGCCGCCGACCGCCACCACGGTGGCGACGGCGAAGTCGCGTCCCTGCTCGACCCACCGGTTCAGCTCCGCGGCGATGTCCAGCATGTCCGTCTCCTAACGGGTGTGTGATTCCAGGATGGGCTACTTGACGCCCATCCAGTTCTCGATCGGATGGAGCGCGAAGAAGGCGAGGAACACGAGCGCGAGCACCCACATCAGCCAGCCGATCTCGCGGGCCCTGCCCTGGACGGCCTTGATCAGGACGTGGGCGATGACACCGGCCGCGATACCCACCGTGATGGAGTACGTGAACGGCATCAGGACCGTGGTCAGGAACACCGGAATGGCGGTGGCCTGGTCGGTCCAGTCGATGTGCCGGGCGTTGCTCAGCATCATCGCGCCGATGACGACGAGGGCGGCGGACGCGACCTGGGTCGGGATGAGCTGGGCGAGCGGGGTGAAGAAGAGGCAGAGCGCGAAGGCGAGACCGGTGACGACACTGGCGAAGCCGGTGCGCGCGCCGTCGCCGACGCCCGCGGTGGACTCGACGAAGACGGTCTGGCCGGAGGCACCGGCGACGCCACCGACGACGCCACCGGCACCGTCGATCGCCAGGGCCTTGTTCAGACCCGGCATCTTGCCGTCCTTGTCGGCGAGGTTGGCCTGCTGGCCGATGCCGATGATGGTGCCCATGGCGTCGAAGAAGCCGGCGAGGACCAGGGTGAAGACGATGACACCCACGGTGATGGCGCCGATGTCGCCGATGCCGCTGAAGGACACCTCGCCGAAGAGGCCGAAGTCGGGCGACGAGGCGACGGAGCCGTCGAGCTCCGGGGCGTTCAGGCCCCACTCCTTGGGGCTCATGCCCGCGACCTGGTGGACGATCGCCGCGAAGACGGTGCCGCCGACGATGCCGATGAGGATCGCGCCGGGGACCTTGCGGACCTGGAGCAGGAAGATCAGCAGGACGGTGACGGCGAAGCAGAGGACGGGCCAGCCCATGAGCTTGTCGTCGACGCCCAGCTGGATCGGCTTCGCGTACATGTCGCCGTGCTCGGACGGCATGGAGGTGACGAAGCCCGCCTGGACCAGGCCGATCAGCGTGACGAACATGCCGATGCCCATGGTGATGGCGTGCTTCAGCGCCAGGGGGATCGCGTCCATGATCAGGGTCCGCAGGCCGGTGAGGACCAGCAGGATGATGATGGCGCCGTAGATGATGCACATCGCCATCGCGTTGCCCCAGGTCATCTCCGGGGCGACCTGGAAGGCCATGACGGCGGAGACGCTGAGTCCCGCCGCGAGGGCGAGCGGCACATTGCCGAGGATGCCCATGACGATGGTGGTGGCGGCCGCCGCGAAGACGGTGGCGGTGGTCAGCTGATCACCGTCGAGCCGGTGTCCCGTGGCGTCGGGGACCGAGAGGATCACGGGGTTCAGAAGGATGATGTAGGCCATCGCCATGAAGGTGGTGACGCCGCCACGCACCTCCCGACCGACCGTCGACCCTCTCTGGGTTATGTGGAAATACCGGTCGAGCCAGGACCTGCCGGCGGGGACGCGCGTGCCGTTGCCGGCGTCCGCTGCCGTGGTCTTCGGCTCCGTTGACTGCTGGGTCATGGTGCCTAACTCCCAAGGTTCATAGGGGCACCCGCAACAGGCTGATCGAACAAGGGTTGGGCCTGTGGAGACTGCGGGATTTGGGATGGTGCGTTTGGCTGCACG
The DNA here is from genome assembly GCF_044455475.1 of Streptomyces sp. NPDC051218. Lineage (NCBI taxonomy): Bacteria > Bacillati > Actinomycetota > Actinomycetes > Kitasatosporales > Streptomycetaceae > Streptomyces > Streptomyces sp. NPDC051218. The sequence goes on from NZ_JBITEU010000003.1 coordinate 180,872, forward strand.
ACCCGGGGGACGGCCCGAGACGAACTGGGGCTCCGAAGAGCGTGGGTGCTGCGTGGGTGCTGCTCAGGTACTGCTCAGGTACTGCGCTGACCGCGAGCGGTGCGGTACTGGGGTTCTCCGGGCGGCACGGGCGACGGGAAGTGTGACGTTCCGTTGGGAGGCACGCGCCGCCCGGAGAGATCTTGGGATCAGGTACCGGTGAGGTGTTCGGGACGTACCGGCGTCCTGTTCAGCTCCAGGCCCGTCGCGTTCCTGATCGCCGCGAGGACGGCCGGGGTCGAGGAGAGGGTCGGGGCCTCGCCCATGCCGCGCAGGCCGTAGGGCGCGTTCGGGTCGGCCAGTTCGAGTACGTCGACGGGGATGGTCGGCGTGTCGAGGATGGTCGGGATGAGGTAGTCCGTGAAGGAGGGGTTGCGCACCTTCGCGGTCTTCGGGTCGACGATGATCTCCTCCATCACCGCGACGCCCAGGCCCTGGGTGGTGCCACCCTGGATCTGGCCGACCACGGAGAGCGGGTTGAGCGCCTTGCCGACGTCCTGGGCGGTGGCCAGCTCGATGACCTTGACCAGGCCGAGCTCGGTGTCCACCTCGACGACCGCGCGGTGCGCGGCGAACGAGTACTGGACGTGGCCGTTGCCCTGACCGGTCTTCAGGTCGAAGGCCACGGTCGGACGGTGCCGCCACTCGGCCTCGACCTCGACGCTCTCGCCCTCCAGGAGCTCGGCGAGGTCCGCGAGGGTCTCGCCGCCGTCGGTGAGGACCTTGCCGCCTTCGAGGACCAGCTCGGCGGTGGCCCACGCGGGGTGGTACGAGCCGAACTTGCGGCGGCCGATCTCCAGGACCTTCTCGCGGACGAGCTCGCAGGAGTTCTTGACCGCGCCACCGGTGACGTACGTCTGACGGGACGCGGACGTCGAACCGGCGGAGCCCACCTGGGTGTCGGCGGGGTGGATGGTCACCTGCTGGACGCCGAGCTCGGTGCGGGCGATCTGCGCGTGGACGGTGATGCCGCCCTGGCCGACCTCCGCCATCGCGGTGTGCACGGTCGCGACCGGCTCGCCGTTGATGACCTCCATGCGCACCTTGGCGGTGGAGTAGTCGTCGAAGCCCTCGGAGAAGCCGACGTTCTTGATGCCGACCGCGTAGCCGACACCGCGGACGACGCCTTCGCCGTGCGTGGTGTTGGAGAGTCCGCCGGGCAGCGCGCGGACGTCGGCGCCCTCGCTGGACTCCCACTGGCGCTCGGGCGGCAGCGGGCGGGCCTTGACGCGGCGCAGGATCTCGGCGACCGGGGCCGGCGAGTCGACCGACTGGCCCGTCGGCAGGAGCGTGCCCTGCGACATGGCGTTGAGCTGGCGGAACTCGACCCGGTCCATGCCCACCTTGTCGGCGAGCTTGTCCATCTGGGCCTCGTAGGCGAAGCAGGCCTGGACGGCACCGAATCCGCGCATCGCGCCGCACGGCGGGTTGTTCGAGTAGAGGGCGATCGCCTCGATGTCGACGTCCTCGATCACGTACGGACCGACCGACAGGGACGAGGCGTTGCCCACGACCGCCGGGGAGGCCGACGCGTAGGCGCCGCCGTCCAGGACGATCTTGCACTTCATGTGCGTGAGCTTGCCGTCCTTGGTGGCGCCGTGCTCGTAGTAGAGCTTCGCCGGGTGGCGGTGCACGTGGCCGAAGAAGGACTCGAAGCGGTTGTAGACGATCTTGACCGGCTTGCCGGTGCGCAGCGCCAGGAGGCAGGCGTGGATCTGCATCGAGATGTCTTCACGGCCGCCGAACGCGCCGCCGACGCCGGAGAGCGTCATGCGCACCTTGTCCTTGGGCAGGCCCAGGACGGGGGCGATCTGGTCGAGGTCCGAGTGCAGCCACTGGGTGGCGACGTACAGCTCGACGCCGCCGTCCTCGGACGGTACGGCGAGGCCGGACTCCGGGCCGAGGAAGGCCTGGTCCTGCATGCCGAAGGTGTACTCGCCCTTGACGATGAAGTCGGCCTTCTTGGCGGCCTCGTCGGCGTCGCCGCGGACGATCGGCTGGCGGTGCACGATGTTGGGGTGCGGGACGTGACCGATGTGGTGGTCGTCGCGGCCCTCGTGCACGAGCACGGCGTCCGGAGCGGTCGCCGATGCCTCGTCGGTGATGAGGGGCAGTTCCTTGTACTCGACCACGATCTTCGCGGCGGCACGGCGTGCGGTCTCCGGGTGGTCGGCCGCCACGAGGGCGACCGGCTCACCGTGGTGCCGGACCTTGCCGTGCGCGAGCACCGGGGTGTCCTGGATCTCCAGGCCGTAGTTCTTCATCTCGGCGGGCAGGTCGTCGTACGTCAGAACGGCGTACACGCCCGGCGTCTTGAGCGCCTCGACGGTGTCGATCGAGACGATCTCGGCGTGCGCGACGGTGCTGCGGAGCGTCTGGCCCCAGAGCATGTCCTCGTGCCACATGTCCGAGGAGTAGGCGAACTCGCCGGTGACCTTGAGGGTGCCGTCGGGGCGGAGCGTGGACTCGCCGATGCCGCCCTTGTTGTGCTTCTGGGTGACTTCGGTGGGCGCGCCCGTGGTGGTCTTGGTTCCAGCCATGATCAGACCGTCTCTTCCTGACGGGCGGCCGCCAGGCGGACCGCGTCCAGGATCTTCTCGTAACCGGTGCAGCGGCAGAGGTTGCCGGAGAGCGCCTCACGGATGTCGGCGTCCGACGGCGAGGCGTTGCGCTCGAGCAGCTCGTCGGCGGCGACGAGGAGACCGGGGGTGCAGAAACCGCACTGGACGGCACCGGCGTCGATGAACGCCTGCTGGATGGAGGAGAGTTCGCCGCCCTCGCCGGTCTGGCCGTCCGTTCCCTTGGCCTGCCACTGGCGGGCTTCCTGGAGGCTGGTGCCGCCGCAGACGGAGCCGCAGGCGCCGCCCGGGTGGGCGTCGTCGCGGTGTTTCGCGTAGTCCGCGAGGCCCTCGACGGTGACGACCTCGCGGTCCTGGACCTGTCCGGCGGCGACCAGACACGAACACACCGGCACGCCGTCGAGACGGACGGTGCACGAACCGCACTCGCCCTGCTCACAGGCGTTCTTGGAGCCCGGAAGCCCCATGCGCTCACGCAGGACGTAGAGGAGGGACTCGCCCTCCCAGACGTCGTCGGCTTCCTGCTGACGGCCGTTGACCGTGAAGTTCACGCGCATTATGCGACTCCCTCAGTGCTGCGGCCCTGGCCGCGGTACGACTCCCAGGTCCAGCCGAGCGTGCGGCGGGCCATGATGCCGACGGCGTGCCGGCGGTAGTTCGCCGTGCCGCGGACGTCGTCGATCGGGTTGGCTGCACCGGAGGCGAGCTCCGCGAACTGCTTGGCGATCGAGGGGGTGATGATCTTCTTGCTGTCCCAGAAGCCGCCCTCGTCGAGCGCCGCGTTCAGGAACTCCTCGGCCGCCTTCGCCCGGATGGGGGTCGGGGCCGCGGAACCGATGCCGGTCCGTACGGTCCGGGTCTCGGGGTGCAGGGCGATACCGAAGGCGCACACGGCGATGACCATCGCGTTGCGGGTGCCGACCTTCGAGTACTGCTGCGGGCCGTCCGCCTTCTTGATGTGGACGGACTTGATGAGCTCGTCCTGGGCGAGGGCGTTGCGCTTCACGCCGGTGTAGAACTCGTCGATCGGGATGAGGCGCGAGCCGCGTACGGACTCGACCTCGACCTCGCAGTCGGCGGCGAGCAGCGCCGGGTGGGCGTCACCGGCCGGGGACGCGGTGCCGAGGTTGCCGCCGACGCCGCCGCGGTTGCGGATCTGGGGGGATGCGACGGTGTGCGAGGCGAGCGCGAGACCGGGGAGCTCGGTGCGCAGCTCCTCCATGATCGTGGTGTAGGGAACCGAGGCGCCCAGCTGGACCGTCTCCTCGCCCACCGCCCACTCGCGCAGCTCGGCGATGCGGTTGAGGTCAAGCAGGTACTCGGGACGACGGTGGTCGAAGTTGATCTCGACCATCACGTCGGTGCCACCCGCGATCGGCACAGCTGTCGGGTGCTCGGCCTTGGCGGCGAGCGCCTCCTCCCAGCTGGCAGGGCGAAGGAAGTCCATGAGGCTCTCTTCTTCGTATTGGGTCGTTCGTTCGAGAGGATCCAGCCAAGTCGGGCCGGAGGCCTCTCGACTGCTTGTTCATGTGCTGTTAACGCGGATTGGGCCAAGTACACCGCTCCGCCGTCCGATGGGGTCAGTCACCGAAACCATGAAGGAGTTGGCTGGCCAAGGCGCGCGTCTTGTAGATTCGTATGAAGAACGAGCCTCAGTAACCTCGCGGCTTCCCCCCGGAAACCGGAGGGACCCCAGGACACAGGGGCCTGGGGCGGTCGGCGACCACACAGAGTCGACAGACCCGAACTGCCTGTACATCCCATTCGAGACAAGATCGGCGGCGACCACCATGCGGCTGCGCGCACTCCTTGACACCGACGCGCTGGGCCTGCGGCTGCTCGGCGGCGAGGACGAGCTCGACCGCACCGTGCGCGGTGTGATGACCACGGACCTGCGAGACCCCAGCCGGTATCTGGCCGGTGGCGAGCTGGTCCTCACCGGCCTCGCCTGGCGCCGCGACGCCTCGGACACCGAACCCTTCGTACGCATCCTCGCGAGCGCCGGAGTGGCGGCCCTGGCCGCGGGTGAGGCCGAGCTCGGGGACGTCCCGGCCGACCTCGTCGACGCCTGCGCGCGGCACCGCCTGCCGCTGTTCGCCGTGAACGAGTCGGTCGCCTTCGCGACGATCACCGAGCACGTCGTCCGCCAGGTCTCCGGCGAGCGGGCGGGCGACCTGGCCGCCGTCGTGGACCGCCACCGCCGCCTGATGACCTCGGGCCCCGCCGGCGGCGGCCCCGACGTCGTCCTCGACCTGCTCGGCTCCGACCTGGACCTGCGGGCCTGGGTCCTGTCCCCCGCGGGCCGCGCCATCGCGGGGTCGAGCGCCGCGGGCCCCGCCCTCCCGGCCGCCGTTTGCACACGCCTGGGGGGCGAGCACCTGGCCGCTGTCCGTACGGGGCGCAGGGGCCCGCATCGCGTGCAGTTGGACGGCACGACGTACTCCCTTTTCCCCATTCGGAGCAGTGGGCGCGGACCGGCCGCGGCGTCGGCTTCGGCGGCCGCCGCGGCGAGCACGGCCGCCTTGCGCGACGTACGCGAGACGGTCCTTTCCGACTGGTTCCTGGCGGTCGAGGCCGACGCGGGCGACTGGCCCGAGGAGCGGCTCGACCTGCTGCAGGGCGTCACGCAGCTGATCGCGGTGGAGCGCGACCGGCGCGACGCCGCCCGCACGGTGCGGCGCAGGCTGGCCCAGGAGGTCCTGGAGCTGGTCCAGACGGGCGCGGCCCCCGCGGAGATCGCGGCGCGCCTGCGGGTCGCCGCCCCCGTGCTGCTGCCCGGCCTCGGCGCGGCACCGCACTGGCAGGTCGTGGTGGCCCGCGTGGAGTGGGACGGCGGCGACATCGAGGGCGGCCCGGTGGCCCAGTCCCTCCTGGAAGAGATCCTCGTCGACCCGCTGTCGGCCGGGCCCGAACCATCCGACCGCATCGCGGTGGCCCATACGGGTGACGAGGCGATCGCACTCGTGCCGCTGCCCGCGGTCTCCGCGGAGCACGACGGCTCGGAGACGGGCCTGCTGGCCGATTCCCTCCTGGAGTCCGTCCGCGAGCCGCTCTCCGCGGGCCTCGACGGCGATGGCCGCCTCACGCTCGGTGTCAGCGCCTCCGTGCACTCGGCGGAGGGCCTGCGCGGCGCCCTGGAGGAGGCCCGGCACGCCCGCCGGGTCGCGGCGGCGCGGCCGGGGCGGGTCTGCGCGGCGGGCCACCAGGAGCTGGCCTCGCACGTCCTGCTGCTGCCCTTCGTCCCGGACGACGTGCGCAAGGCGTTCACCGCCCGCCTCCTGGACCCGCTGCGGGACTACGACCGGCGCCACCGGGCCGAGCTCATTCCGACGCTGGAGGCGTTCCTGGACTGCGACGGTTCCTGGACGCGGTGCGCGGCCCGGCTCCATCTGCACGTCAACACGCTGCGCTACCGGGTGGGGCGTATCGAGCAGTTGACGGGTCGTGACCTTTCGCGCCTCGAGGACAAGCTCGATTTCTTCCTGGCACTGCGCATGAGCTGACACGGTCGGCCTGCGTCGAACACCTTTCATGACCCGCCCTTTGTGAATTCTTTCACCCAGCCTCTTGGCCGGGTGCGCCGATCCATGCTGAGATGCGCCCACGACTCAACAGCTCAATGGCGTGCTCGGGGAGGGCAACGTGGCGCATACCGCCATGTCTGGTTCCGGAACGACTGCAGGGGACGATCCACTCCAGACCGCGGTATGGCGGCTGCGCTCGCGCGGCTGTTGGACCGACGCGGCAGCGCTGCTGGCCTCGCGGGAGGGCCCGGGGCCCGCACTGCAGAGAACCTCACTCCTGGTGGAGCGGTGCCTGTTCACGGGAGAGGGCTGGGCCGAGGCGGAGGACGGGCTGCGGACGGCCGAGGCGCTGGCCGTGGCGGACGAGGACCGCGGGGCGGCGGCGTGCGAGCGCGGCCAACTGGCGTACGCGTCCACGGTCCTTGCCGTGCGGGACCGGGCGGACGAGGCGCGTACGGCGCTGGGGCGGGCGGCGGCGCTCCTTGCCCCGAATGCTTCGGGGCGCCCTCTGCTCGACTTCCGCCGGGGCCTGATCGCCGAGCACATCTCGGACTCGCCCCAGGCGGCACGGGCCGCCTACCGGCGTGCGCATGCGGGGGCGACGGCGCATTCCGACCCTCTGCTGCTCTCCTTCACCTGGCGCCACCTGGCCGGACTCGCCCTGCGGGAGGGCGAGTTGGCGGAGGCGCGGCATGGGTTCGCGGAGTCGCTACGGATTCGGGAGGAGCTCGGGTACTTGGTCGGCACGGCCCCCGCGCTGGCCGCGCTCGCCGACGCGGAGCCGGAGCCGGAGGCGGGCCGCCTCCGGGCCGAGGCGGCGCGGCTTTTCCGCCTTATGGGCGGGGTGCCGTCTTGGCTGGCGCAGCATCTGATTCCCCCGGCGCCGGCGGCGTAGGCGGCTGCGGGCAGGGGCGTTTTCATTCCCCAACCCCGCCCCTTCCCGAAAACCCGCTCTGGCGCGGGGGCCTTGGTGGGCGTCATCACCGGCTCCGCCGAGTTCGTCCTCAAACGCCGGACGGGCTGGAAGTATCCGGCCGGGCTGGATACTTCCAGCCCGTCCGGCGTTTGAGGCCATCTTGTACGGGGTCTGGGGCGGAGCCCCAGTTTCGGGAAGGGGTGGGATTGGGGAATGCCCCGCAGGGACCGCCCGGACCTCAGCCCTCCGCCCCCGCAAAATGCTCCCGCACCAGGGACCGGACGACCCCCAGGTCCTGCGCCACCAACGCCTCCAGCAGAGCCATATGCTCCGCCGCGTCAGCGACGAGGTCCGCGCGGCGGGCGTGGACGGGCCCGCTCACGAGGGGCCACTGCGACCGGCGGTGCAGGTCATCCGCCACCTGCACCAGCTGCTGGTTCCCGGAGAGACCCAGCACCGCCCCGTGAAAGGCCCGGTCCGCCTCCGCGTACCGGGCAAGATCACCGCCCGCCGCCGCCACCGCACTCGCCTCCGCGAGGGGCCGCAGCTCGCACCACCGCGCCGCGGGCACCGTACGGGCGAGCCGCAGCATCACCGGCACCTCGATCAGCGCCCGCACCTCCGCCAGCTCCCCCAGCTCCCGCGCGCTCCGCTCGGTGACCCGGAAGCCGCGGTTCGGCACGACCTCCACGGCGCCCTCGATCGCCAGCTGCTGCATCGCCTCGCGCACCGGAGTCGCCGACACCCCGAAGCGCTCGCCGAGCACGGGCGCCGAGTACACCTCGCCGGGCGCGAGGTCGCCCCCGACAAGCGCGTTCCGCAGGGCGTCCAGGATCTGCCCGCGTACCGAGTTCCGCTGGACCGTCTTACGGGGCGCGCGGGGCGCGGGCAGCGCCGACTCCCCGTGCGTGTGCTCACCGCGGACGGCACTCGCAGGCGCCGCCGGGCTCGCGTCCCGGGCCGTCGCGGCCCGCACCTGCTCCGGGACACGGACGGCGAGGCGGTACGCGTCATGCGCTCTGGCCTGCTCCACGAGGTCCACCCCAAAGTCCGCTCGGTCCGAAAGGTACGAGAGGCACCATAGGCGGACAGCCCCGCGGTTGAAACCTCGATCATTCTGGGTAAGGTTAGGCTTACCTGTAATCGATCGTGATTCGGTGGTCCCCGCATGTCCGTACCCACCTTGGCCAAGAGCGCCCCGAGCGCCCTCGCGGACGCCTACGCCCGCCTCACCGAGGTGTTCCCCGGACTGCGCGTGACCGAGCTCGTCGACGAGGAGCAGGCCCCCCAGGGCGGCGGTTGGGTCACCGCTTCCCGGCTCGCGGAGGGCGGGGCCGACCTCGACGCTTTCATGGCGTGGGACGAGGCGCAGGTACGCAAGGACTACGGCCAGGCCGGGCGTCCGGACGTCATCGCCAGCTTCGCGCTGCACCGCTACGCCTGGCCGGCCACGCTCCTGATCACCCTGCCGTGGTTCCTGCACCGCCGGGTGCCCCGCTACCCCGTACAGAACGTGTCCTTCCAGCGCACCCTCGGCCGCCTGGCCGTCCGCAGCGCGGGCTTCGCCTGCCTGCCCGGCGATCCGGCCGCCTCGCTCCCCGGAGCCCACGTCGTGCCGGACGAGGAGGCGCTGCGCGCGGAGGTGCGGGCCTCCGTCGCCGAGCACCTGGGACCGCTCCTGGACGCCTTCGGGCCACGGATGCGGCGCCGCTCGCGCGCCCTGTGGAGCGTCGCCACGGACGAGATCGTCGAGGGGCTCTGGTACATCGCCCATCTCCTCGGCGAGGAGCAGCGCGCCACGACCGAGCTCGAACGGCTGCTTCCGGGTGCCACCAAGCCGTACGTGGGGACGGCGGGGTTCCGTGAGCTGCGGGGTCCGAACGGCGAGTCCCTGCCGACGCGGGACCGCGCGAGCTGCTGCATGTTCTACACGCTGCGGCCCGAGGACACCTGTGTGACCTGCCCGCGCACCTGCGACGCGGAGCGCGTCGCGCGCCTCAGCGCCGCTGCGGCGGCCTGACCCGGAGTTCCTTCCCGAGCCGAAACCGCGAACCCCTCCCCGTTGAACCACCCTTTCGTGTTCGTTTAATCGAACTCAACTCTCCTTACTGAGGCCTGAGTTCGAGCAAAACGGCGCGCGCCGCACCCCTTTGCACCCCCCTTGGCGTTCTCTTGCTCCAAAAGCCCACTGGGGGCCGGCGGGATTGGGCCACTATGGCGCCCGAACGCCCTACCGCGACGCAAGGGACCCCAGATGAGACTGACCGACATATCGCTGGACTGGCTGCTTCCGGGTGGCGTCCTGCTCCTGGGCATGCTGGTGGCGGTGGCGGTACTCGCACGCGGCAAGCGCGCCGGGCAGAAGGCGACCGCCGGTATCTCCGGTGACGACTCCTGGGAACGCAGCGAGGAGCGCCGCAGGCGCAAGGAGGCCGTTTACGGAACGGCCTCGTACGTTCTGCTGTTCTGCTGTGCGGCGGTCGCCGCCGCACTCTCCTTCCACGGCCTGGTCGGCTTCGGCCGGCAGAACCTCAACCTGACCGGCGGCTGGGAGTACCTGGTCCCGTTCGGACTCGACGGCGCGGCGATGTTCTGCTCCGTGCTCGCCGTGCGCGAGGCGAGCCACGGTGACGCGGCCCTCGGCTCGCGGCTCCTGGTGTGGACGTTCGCGGGCGCCGCCGCCTGGTTCAACTGGGTGCACGCGCCCAGAGGACTCGGCCACGCGGGCGCCCCGCAGTTCTTCGCCGGGATGTCGCTGTCGGCGGCGGTGCTCTTCGACCGCGCGCTGAAGCAGACCCGCCGGGCGGCGCTGCGCGAACAGGGCCTGGTGCCGCGGCCGTTGCCGCAGATCCGGATCGTACGGTGGCTGCGCGCGCCCCGGGAGACCTTCGGCGCCTGGTCGCTGATGCTCCTGGAAGGCGTACGCACCCTGGACGAGGCGGTCGAGGAGGTCCGCGAGGACCGGCGCGAGAAGGAGCGCACCAAGATCACCAGGCGGGGCCGCGAGAAGCTGGAGCGTGCGCAGCTCAAGGCGATCAGCAGGGGCCATCGCAGCCTCCCGGGCCGCGGCGGCGGACGGCAGGTCGATCTGCCGGCCGTCGCTCCTGCCGCCGGGTCCGCGCAGGTCGGCGCGGACCCTGCGATAGCCCCCGGCCCGGCGCCGCAGGAACAGGACCAGCTGCCGCTGCGCTCCCGTCCCTCCCTCCAGGCCGTGAAGAACGGCACTGAACCCGTCACCGTCGACCTCACCGCCGAGGACGACACCCAGACGCTGCCGCGGCTCGACTCCCTGGAGCAGAAGCTCAAGGATCTGGAGCAGCAGTTCGGCTGATGTCAGCAGCGCAGGACGGGAGTTGGCAGGCGGTCCGGTTCAGGCCGGGCCGCCGTCCAGCTCGAACCACACCACTTTCCCGACCCCGTGCGCCCGCACGCCCCACGCGTCGGCGAGGGACTGCACGAGCATCAGGCCCCTGCCGTGCGTGCTGTCGTCGGCGTTCGCCGCGCAGAGCTTCGGCCGGCGCCCCACGAAGTCCCTGACCTCGACGCGCAGCCTGCCGGGCCGCACGGTCACCGTCACGATGGCATCGCGATCGGTGTGCACCAGTGCGTTCGTGACCAGTTCGCTGGTCAGCAGCTCGGCTGTCTCGGATCGTCCGGGCCTCCCCCAGGTCCGGAGCAGTTCGCGCAGCGCGCCCCTGACCTCAGGGACCGCTCGCAGGTCGGATCGCCCCAATCTGCGCCGGAGTTGAGCCCGCTCGAGCTCCACCGGCTTGTCGTCGATCGCCTCGTCCCTTGCCTTCGGTGAAGAGGTCCCGAGATGAATCGGACCGCCCCCTCTTAACTGCCTGGTCATGACCCCCGCCCACGAACTGAGTCCATTCCTCCCTGCTCGAACACCCTCACGGAATGCATGCCCCACCCGGTGGGCGGCACTCATGTCCATTCGTCAACCATTGGAGTGGGTGCACCCCAGCCCGGCGGGGAAGTGAAGCGGTGGACCGTTTCCACATGATCCTGACCGGGCCCGGACGCACCGCTCCGGGCCCGCCCGAGCATTCAGAGGAGCCGCCGTGCACGACGACCGACTGCTGGTGGAGGGCCGCCTCGAGCGCGCCCTGCGGCAGTTCATCCGCCCCGCCCAGTACGCGGACCGTGTGTCGCTCGCCCTCTCCGTCTGGCACGCGCCGGGCGAACCGGTCCCCGTCGCCGAGGCCCTCGACGCCGCGTACGAGCCCTTCGAGACGGGCACCGCCTGGGGAAAGCCCTGGTCGACCAGCTGGTTCCGGCTGCGCGGCCAGGTGCCGGAGGCCTGGCGCGGGCGCCACGTCGAGGTGGTCATCGACCCCGGGTTCACCGGCGAGGGCCCCGGTTTCCAGGCGGAGGGTCTGGTGTACGACGCCTCGGGCGTCCCCCTCAAGGGCATTCACCCCCGCAACCGGCACGTCCCCGTGGCCGCCTCCGCGCGGGGCGACGAGCCGGTGCACCTCCTCCTGGAGGCCGCGGCCAACCCCGCCGTCCTGCACGACTTCGAACCGACCCCCCTGGGCGACGTACTGACCGCGGGCGATGGCCTCATCTACCGATTCGCGTCTGCCGATCTCGCCGTACTGGACGAGGACGTCTGGCAGTTGACCCTGGACATGGAAGTCCTTTCGGAGCTGATGTACGAACTGGACGCCACCCGTCCGCGGCGTCACGAGATCTTGCGCGCCCTGGAGCGAGCGCTCGACGCCCTCGATCTGCACGACGTCTCGGGCACGGCCGCAGCGGCGCGGGCCGAGCTGACGGAGGTCCTCGCGAGCCCCGCCCACGCCAGCGCGCACCGGGTGTCGGCGACCGGACACGCCCACATCGACTCGGCCTGGCTGTGGCCGCTGCGCGAGACGGTACGCAAGGCGTCGCGCACCTTCGCCAATGTGACGGCTCTCGCCGATGACTATCCCGAGCTGGTCTTCGCCTGCTCGCAGGCCCAGCAGTACGCCTGGGTCAAGGAGCATCAGCCGCACATCTGGGAGCGCATCAAGAAGGCCGTGGCGGACGGCAACTGGGCGCCCGTGGGCTCGATGTGGGTCGAGTCGGACGCCAACATGCCGGGCGGCGAGGCGCTCGCCCGGCAGATCACGCACGGCATGCGGTTCTTCCGCGACGAGCTGGGGGTGGAGACCGAGGAGATCTGGCTGCCGGACTCCTTCGGCTACACGGCTGCCTTCCCGCAACTGGCGAAGCTCGCGGGCATCCGCTGGTTCCTCACCCAGAAGCTGAGCTGGAACCAGTCCAACAAGATGCCGCATCACACCTTCTGGTGGGAGGGCATCGACGGCACCCGCGTCTTCACGCACTTCCCTCCGGTCGATACCTACAACTCCCAGATCCACGGCGCGGAACTCGCCCACGCGGAACGCAACTTCACCGAGAAGGGACGCGCGTCCCACTCCCTCGTGCCGTTCGGCTGGGGCGACGGGGGCGGAGGCCCGACGCGCGAGATGCTGGAGAAGGCACGGCGGCTGCGGTCCCTGGAGGGGTCGCCGCGCGTCGAGATCGAGCGGCCTTCGGCGTTCTTCGCCGCCGCCGAGGAGGAGTACGGGGCCAAGGCGCCGGTCTGGTCCGGCGAGCTCTATCTGGAGCTGCACCGCGCGACGTACACGACGCAGGCGGCCACCAAGCGCGGCAACCGCCGCACCGAACACGCCTTGCGCGAGGCCGAGTTGTGGTGCACGGCCGCCGCGGTCCGCGACCCCGCCTACGTCTACCCCTACGCCACCTTGGACCGGCTCTGGAAGACGGTGCTCCTGCACCAGTTCCACGACATCCTGCCGGGCTCGTCGATCGCATGGGTGCACCGGGAAGCGCGCGACACATACGCGCGCGTGCTGGCCGAGCTCGACGAGATCACCGCGTCGGCGGTGCGCTCCCTGGGCCCGGGAGGACCCGTCGCGCTCAACGCGTCGCCGTACGCTCGCAGCGAGGTCGTCACGGCTGACGACGGCGACCTCGTACACGTCAACGTCCCGGCGCTGGGGAGCAAGAGTCTCGAAGAGGCGGCCTCGTACACGCGGGAGACCGGTGCGACCGCCCTGCTCGCCGACGGCGAGATCCAGTTGCTGAACGAGCATCTGCGCGTCGCCGTCGACGCGGACGGGCTGCTGACCTCCGTGCACGACATCGACGCGCACCGCGAGGTCCTCTCCCCCGGATCGCGCGGCAACCTCCTCCAGCTGCACCCCGATCACCCCACGCACTACGACGCGTGGGACCTGGACAAGCACTACCGCAACACGCACACCGACCTCACGGACGCCGAGTCGGTGGAGCTGGTCGAGGACGGGCCGCTGCGGGTCGCCGTCCGTGTGGTGCGGGCCTTCGGCGATTCGCGCATCACCCAGGAGATCCGGCTCGCCGCGGGCAGCCGCCGGATCGACGTCGTCACGGAGGTCGACTGGCGGGAGTCGGAGAAGGTGCTCAAGGCCGCCTTCCCGCTGGATGTACACGCCGAACGGTCCGCCGCCGAGATCCAGTTCGGCCACGTCCACCGCTCCACGCACGCCAACACCGGCTGGGACGCGGCCCGTTTCGAGATCTGCGCGCACCGGTGGCTGCGGGTCGCCGAGGAGTCGTACGGCGTGGCGGTCCTGAACGACTCGACGTACGGCCATGACGTGACGCGCGTGCCGCACGACGAGGGGCTCGGCACCACCGTGCGGCTCACGCTCCTGCGTGCCCCGCACAGCCCCGACCCGGAGACGGATCTGGGCGTGCACCGGTTCACGTACGCGCTGCTGCCCGGGGCGACGACGGGTGACGCGGTCGCGGAGGGCCTCGCGCTGAACCTGCCGCTGCGGGTCGCTGAAGGTCCCGCGCTGCCCTCGCTGGTCAGCGTGGACAATCCGGCGGTGACCGTGGAGTCGGTGAAGCTCGCGGACGACGGGAGCGGTGATGTCGTGGTGCGTCTCTACGAGTCGCGGGGCGGGCGCGCCGCCGCCACGCTCACCACGTCGTTCGCGGTGAGCGCGGCCGAGGTGACCGACCTCCTGGAGCGTCCGCTCGAAACGGCCCACACCGACGACGCGGGGCTCGTCCTCGCGCTGCGGCCGTTCCAGATCGTGACGCTGCGGCTGCGGCCCGCCTGATCTGTCGTCAGATCATTCAAGGGCGTGGCACGTTCCGCAGGTTCGAGCGTGCCATCTGGACCATGCGGCCGACGCCGCCGTCCAGGACGATCTTGCTGGCGGAGAGCGCGAAGCCGGTCACCATCTCGGAGCTGATCCTGGGCGGGATGGAGAGGGCGTTGGGGTCCGTGACGATGTCGACGAGCGCGGGCCCCTTGTGCGAGAAGGCGTCCTTCAGGGCGCCCGCGAGCTGCTTGGGCTTCTCCACGCGTACGCCGTAGGCACCGGCGGCGCGGGCCACGGCGGCGAAGTCGGGGTTGTGGTTGTCCGTGCCGAACGAAGGGAGCCCGGCCACGAGCATCTCCAACTCGACCATGCCGAGCGCCGAGTTGTTGAAGAGGACGACCTTCACCGGCAGGTCGTGCTGGACGAGGGTGAGGAAGTCGCCCATCAGCATGGAGAATCCGCCGTCGCCCGACAGGGAGATGACCTGACGCTTACGGTCGGTGAACTGGGCGCCGATCGCCTGCGGCAGGGCGTTGGCCATCGAGCCGTGGCTGAAGGATCCGATGATGCGGCGCTTGCCGTTCGGGGAGAGATAGCGGGCGGCCCAGACGTTGCACATGCCCGTGTCGACGGTGAACACCGCGTCGTCGGAGGCGAGTTCGTCGACCACGGAGGCGACGTACTCGGGGTGGATCGGGACGTGCTTGTCGACCTTGCGGGTGTAGGCCTTGATGACGCCTTCGAGGGTGTCCGCGTGCTTCTTCAGCATCTTGTCGAGGAACTTGCGGTTGCTCTTTGGCGCGACGCGCGGGGTGAGGCAGCGCAGGGTCTCGCGTACGTCGCCCCAGACGGCGAGGTCCAGCTTCGTGCGGCGGCCGAGGTGTTCGGGCCGCACGTCGACCTGGGCGATCTTGACGTCGTCGGGCAGGAAGGCGTTGTACGGGAAGTCGGTGCCGAGCAGGATCAGGAGGTCGCACTCGTGGGTGGCCTCGTACGCGGCGCCGTAGCCGAGGAGACCGCTCATGCCGACGTCGTACGGGTTGTCGTACTGAATCCATTCCTTGCCGCGCAGGGCGTGGCCCACCGGGGACTTGATCTTCTCGGCGAACGCCATGACCTCGGCGTGTGCGCCGGCCGTGCCGCTGCCGCAGAAGAGGGTGACCTTGCCGGCCTTGTCGATCATCTCGGCGAGCTTGTCGATCTCCGTGTCGCCGGGGCGCACGGTGGGGCGCGAGGTGACCAGGGCGCTCTCGGGGGACTTGCCGGGGGCGGGCTGGTCGGCGATGTCTCCGGGCAGGGTGACGACGCTGACGCCGGACTGCCCGATCGCGTGCTGGATGGCGGTCTGGAGCAGCCGAGGCATCTGCTGCGGGCTGGAGATCATCTCGCTGTAGTGACTGCATTCCTGGAAGAGCCGGTCGGGGTGGGTCTCCTGGAAGAAGCTGAGGCCGATCTCGCTCGACGGGATGTGCGACGCGAGGGCGAGGACGGGCGCCATGGAGCGGTGGGCGTCGTAGAGGCCGTTGATCAGGTGGAGGTTGCCGGGGCCGCAGGAGCCGGCGCAGACGGCGAGGCTGCCGGTGATCTGGGCCTCGGCGCCGGCCGCGAAGGCCGCCGTCTCCTCATGCCTGACCTGCACCCAGTCGATGCCCTTGGTGCGCCTGATCGCGTCCACGACCGGGTTGAGGCTGTCGCCCACGACTCCGTACACGCGGCGCACACCGGCGCGGTGGAGGATGTCGACGAACTGTTCGGCGACGTTCTGCTTGGCCATGGCTTCACGAACCCTTCAGTCCCCTTGTTCTCTTGGGGTCCATGAATTCACAGGGCGGACGCGCACGCCTCCCAAGGGCGGGCGCTCATGCCTCCCAGACCGCGGCCGCCGTCCGGTCGTCCGCGTACCCCTTGACCCTGACCTGGATGTCCGCGAGGAACGTCGCGAGCCCCGGTGGACCGCTCTTCGCCCACCGCTGCGTGAGGTGGGCGGCCAGCTCGGGCTCACCGCGCAGGGGCTCGGCGAGGCCGCCGCTGCAGAGCAGCAGGGCGTCACCCGGGCGGGCTACGGAGGCCCGGAACCGGAAGGGTTCGCGGGGCGGCGGCTCGGGTGCGGGCTCGTAGGGACTCGGGGGCGTGATGATCCCCATGTCCATGGTGAGCCGATCGCCGTCGGGGGTCTCCGGCGGCACGGAACCGAACCCGACCACGGGCGGTCCCGCGTCACCCGCGGAGTCGCTGACATGCGGCTCGATGTCCTGCCATGCGCCGTCCCTGAGCCGGAAGAGTCCGCCGCCGCCGACACCGAAGAAGACGCGCGTACGGCATTCGGGGTCGGCCGGCAGGAGGAGGCAGCGCAGCGACGCCGCGTACTCCTCGGGCTCGATGCCGAGGTCGGCGGCGTGCGCGCGGAGCTTGCCGAGGCTGCGGTCCGTGAGCCGGTGAAGGCCGCTCTTGAGGTCCCCGCGCCGGGCGGCCCGGATGTCCTCGGAGAGGCGCTGATGGCTGCGGCCCACGGCCCGCCCGATCCACGCGCAGGCCTCGGCGGCGGCGCGGTGGGCACCCGGCGTGGCCCGCGCGCCGGTGGCCATGGCCACCAGGACCAGGGCGCTCTCCCCGGTCCCGAACCGGGCGGTGAGCAGCGAGTCGCGGCGCGGCTCACCGCGATAGCGCGCGGAGTCCCCCCGCACGGAGACGGCCCGCAGGGTGGAGTTGCCGTAACGGGCGCCGTCGAGCACGGTGTCGGCGACCAGATCGCCCAGGTCGTCGGGGTCGGCGGTGGGCAGGACGGTGGGCTCGGCGTCATAGGTGGGCGGCCCGTCGCCGACGTACGAGACGGCGTCCACGGGCGCTGCCGCCGCCACGGGTGCTGCCGCCACCACGGCCGGTCCCGCGTCCGCTGGGGCGGGTGGCCGCGATGCCACCGGGGCGGGTGCCTGCGGTTCCGGAACCGCGGACTCCTCGGGCGTGCGGGGCGCGGGGACGGCGGTGGTGCGGCTAGCGTCGCCGGGCTGTTTCGCCGGGCCCGCCGGGAAGGTCACCGGTCCCGTGGGCGCTGCGGATGGCTCCCAGGGGGCGACGTCCTGGCGGACGGGGGCGGTGGGTGGAGGCGGGCCGTACGAGGGAGGCGGCGGCGCTGCGGGAGAGGGCGGGGGCGCTGCGGCAGAGGGCGGGGGCGATGGCTCCCGCGGCGGCGCGGAGTCCGGCGGCCGGGGAGCGGGGCCAGGGGCGGAGCCGGGGGCACTCCGCCGGTCTTGGAAACCCGGGGGCGGCGGCTCCGGGGCGGGGAAGCGGCCGGAGCGGGGCGGTGCCCCTTGCACAGCCTCGGCCTCGTCCTCGGGGGCCGCAACGACCACGCCCTCGCCCGCCGACGCGGAAACCGCCGACGCGAACCTGTCGTCGAGGGTGTCGGCCGCCTCGGCCGGACCCGTGTCATGAGCGGAGTCGTCGTAGAGCTGACCCCACCAGTCGTCCTCCTGGCCGGAGGCTCCGTCGCGCCTCTCCCCCTGCTGGCTCATGCCCCTATTGTCCACCGCAAAGGCCGTACGAAAACGGTGCATCCGGAAATTCCGGCCACCGGAAGAGTGATGAGGGCCGCCGGGCGGGCCCACCCCCCACGGGAGGACCGCCCGGCGGTGTCTGTGTGTTTATCGCACGTCGTAGGCGCGGGCCACCGTCTGAGTGACGGAACTTCCGTTCGTATCCGTCAGTTCGGTCTTGAGCCAGACCTCCTTGCCCGAGGCGCCCGCGTGATCCACGGTGGCGGTCCACTTGCCGCCGGAGGCGGACGTCTTCGCCTCGGTCCAGGTCTTGCCCTCGTCGTAGGAGTAGGACAGGGCCGCCGACTTGAGCGCCCCGGGCTTGTAGCCCGCGTGTCCTGTCGCGGTGATCCCGATCTTCAGACCGTCCTCGGCGGCCAGCGTCTTCATGCCGTCCTCCGGCAGCTGGTAGCGCGGGAACAGCATCGGGATGCCCTGTGAGTAGACCTCCTCGTCGAGGTGCGAGCGGAACGCCCACGTGGTCTGGGTGTTCAGGGAACGCTTCCAGACCTTCGAGCCGATCTTGTGCGTGTGGAGGGTGAGTTCGTACGCCGAGTCGCCGGCCGGGACCGAGAACACGCCGTACGGCCAGCCCGTCTCCCCCACGACCTCGCCGTCCCGCTTCAGCTCCAGGCCGCCGATGTCGCCGAACCCGCCCTGGATTCCTGCGTGTTGGCTGTCCCCCCAGAATCCGGGCGCGACACCGATCAGGTTGCCCTGCCGCTCCCCGGCGAGGCCGAGGCCGCCGTCGGCGTCGCGTGGCGCGACGGGGGTGAGCACACCCTCGTACCACTTCTCGCTGCGCCGCTCCCCCTTCTCGTACGTGCGCACCGGGTCGATCATGAACTCACCGAACGGGAAGCTGCTGGAGACCTGGTGGCCCCAGCCGGTCGTGCCGGCCGAGTAGTACTCGGTGCGCTTGCCGGGGGCCGGGACCGACTCGATGTCGGCGAAGTACACCTCAAGACCCGAGGGACGGACGGCGGACGGGAGGTCCACATAGTCCGTGGCCGTGCCCATCGCGCGGTACGTCGCCTCGTTCGCCGCGAGGTCCTTGTCCCGCACCCGGTAGGTGCGGTCGTCGCGGATCTGGCCGGTCTCGGGGAAGGCGAGGTTGTAGACGTAGGGGCTCTTCGCCGTTCCCTTCCACTTCAACCCGACGCTGCCCTGCGCCAGTTCGGCGAGCAGCGCGGTCGCCTCGGTCGTCGGGATGCCGAGTACCGGCAGCGGTGATCCGCTCAGGCCGACCGAGGGGTACCAGCGGCCCGGTGCCGTGCGGTGGGCGACGACCGCGAGCGCGCCTGCCGCCTTCGCGTTCGTCGCCACGGCGCTGGCGCCGCCGCCGTCCGGAACCTTGACGAGAGCGATCTTGCCCTTCACCCCTGCGGCTTCCAGCTCCGCGGGAGTACCGGACCCGGCGTCCACGAGGGCAGCCTTGCCCGTGCCGTCGAGGTTGGCCGATCCGGTGGACGCGGGCGTGGGGTGCAGTGATGTGCCGCCCACCACGGCGAGTTCGGAGAGCAGGGGCGCCGCCGCACGCCAGTAGGAGCTCGACTCGAAGGTGCCGTCGGTCGCCTTGCCCTCGACGGACTGATAGAAGCCGCGGATGGAACGCGGCCCTGCCGCGGTGCCCGCGTGCAGCCAGTTGTCGGTGCCCCAGGAGCGGGCGAACCCGAGGGTGGCGCCGCGCACCTCGGACTTCTTGTCCGTCTTGACGGTGAGGCGGTGTGCCTCGCGGGCGTCGAGCGTGAGGGTCATGTCCTTCTTCACCTCGACCTGGGGCCGGGCGATGTGCGTGAGCGAGTCGGTCAGGGTGCCGCCGTCGGCGTCCGGCGTCGCGATGAATCCGGTCAGGAAGTAGGCGCCCGGGCGGACTTGGTACGTCTGGTCGTTGGCGCCCTCGTTGAAGCGGCGCTCACCGGTGGCGTCGTCCGTGCCGATGAGGTCGACGGACGACGGTCCGTCGGCGGGCTTTCCGGCGCGGTCGACCAGCTTCACGCGGAGGCTGACCGTCTGCGGCTGTACGTAGAGGGAGAAGGGCGTGGAGACCGCGACGTCCCCGTCGGCCTTCGCCAGGACGCGGCCGGTCACGTCGCCGTACTGGGCCTTCTTCAGGTGGGCGTCGGGGTCCAGCTTCAGCGGGACCTTGACCGTGGCCCCTGGGGGGACCTTGACGGAGCGCGCGCCGAGCCGGGCGATGTCCGACCGCACGGCCGAGCCGTCGTTGCCGGTGACACCCTGCACGGACAGCTTCAACTCCACAGCCTTGCCTGTGGTGTTGGTGTACGGGACGTCGACCGTCGTCCGGTCCGAGTTGTCCTGGGGCCATCCGAAGCTGCCGCCCTGCACGGCGGGCGAGCCGAGCACCTTCTGGTCGATGGCGGCCTTCACGTCGAGGCGGCCACCGCCCGTCTCGGTCACGTCACCAGGGATGACGCTGTCCGCCGACGAGACGAGGGCCGACTTGATCTGCTGGGCGTTCCAGTCCGGGTGGCGCTGCTTGACCAGGGCAGCGGCGCCCGCGACGTGCGGGGTCGCCATCGACGTACCGCTCATGGACTGGTAGGCGTATACGCCTCTGCCGCCCGCCGCTGCGGCGGAGATGTCGACGCCGGGTGCGGCGATCTCCGGCTTGAGGGTGTGCGAGCCGTACGCGGGCCCGCGGCTGGAGAACGAGGCCGTCGAGTCGTCGCGGTCCACGGCGCCGACGGTCAGGACGCTCGGCGCGCAGCCGGGCGAGGACACGGAGTTGAGGCTCGGTCCCGTGTTGCCCGCGGCCAGGACGAAGAGGGTGTCCTTGCTCGACTGCGCGAGCTCCTCCGTGGCCGTACTCATCGGGTCGGTGCAGTCGGACCGCGCCGGGTTGCCGAGGCTCATGGAGACGACGTCGGCCTTCTCGTCCACGGCCCACTGCATGCCCGCGATGATCCACGAAGTGGCCCCGGAGCCACTGTCGTTGAGTACTTTGCCGTGCAGCAGCTCGGTGCCGGGCGCGACGCCCTTCTTCTTGCCGTCGCTCGCGGCGCCGGTGCCGCCGACGGTGGAGGTGGTGTGGGTGCCGTGTCCCTGGCGGTCCTCGCCGTCCGGGGAGTCAGTGAAGTTCTTGGCGGCGCCGATCCGGCCCTTGAGGTCGGGGTGTGCGGCGTCGGCGCCGGTGTCGAGCACGGCGACCTTGGTGCCCTTGCCGTCGTAGCCCGCTGCCCAGGCCTCGGGGGCGTGCACCTGCTTCGTCGACCGGTCCAGGGTGGCCTCGACCTTGGTGTCGAGCCAGAGCTTCTTCAGGTCGGACGCGGAACGGGACGTGGGTGAGGTGATGTCCGCCCAGAAGTCCGCGGCCTTCTTCTTGTCGGCCTTCATCGCGACCCCGTCGACGGGGTCGAGGACGAGCCCGCGTTCGGCGCCGCGCGGAGTGGCAGGCACGGCGCGCGTGACGTCGACGGACGTGTCGTACACGGCGATCAGCGGGAGCTTCTTGGCGTGTGCGTCGTCGTAGCCCTGCCGGACGAGGCTGGTGACGTTGAAGAGTTCCTCGTCGACCTTGCCTGCGGCGATCGCGTGCACGGCGCCCTCGGGGTAGACGTACAGGTCCTTGCCCGCCTGTCTGGTCTGGACGAGGGGCACCGTGCCGTCGGCGCGGGGCAGGGCGCTCGCGCCCGCCCGCTTCTTGCCGTCGGTCGAGACGAGGATGCGGTCGCCGGTGACGAGGGTGACGACGGAACTCCCCTCGCCCTGTGGGGCGCTGCCGACCAGCGGACTCGTGTCCGCCGCCGTACGTGGCTCGGCCACGGACGGGACGGCCGCGGTGACGGCGAGGACGACGGCGGACGCCGCCCCCAAGGCCGTGCGCGATATCGGGCGCATCGCTCTCCCCAGGGTTGATGGGCATGCGGTTGGCGGACATGCCTGTGCAGGCATGCGGAACCACAGCTGAAATCGGACCAAAGGCCCTAATCGCGGCTGCCGTTGGTGCTGCGGTGGCGTCACCTTGGCAGAGAGCCGGGGGGTACGGGGATGATGTCCCGGGGCGGGTTTACGCCGTGGCTGTTTTCCGCCAGGGCGCCGTCGGAACGGATCCGTGGGGAGGGGCGTCGCCGCATGCTGGCTGCGATAGGTCTGGACGAGCTGCACGAATCGGCGTACCGCGCGCTGGTGGCGGTGGGCGCCGCCGATGTGCCCGACCTCGCGCGGCGGCTCTCGCTTGGCGAGCCGGACACGGTGAGCGCGCTGCGCCGCCTCGAACTGCACGGCCTGGCCGCCCAGGCCTCCGGTAAGGCGGGCCGGTGGGTGGCGGCCCCGCCCGGCGTGGCGCTCGGCGCCCTCCTGACCCAGCAGCGGCACGAGCTGGAGAAGGCGGAGCTCGCGGCGAAGCTCCTTGCCGAGGAGTACCGCGCGCAGGCCGCCGAGCCCGCGGTGCACGACCTGGTCGAGGTGGTCACCGGCGCGGGCGCGGTCTCGCAGCGCTTCCTCCAGCTACAGCTGGGCGCGAGCCACGAGGTGTGCGCGCTGGTGACCGGCAACCCGGTGGCGGTGACCGGCATGGAGAACGACGCGGAGGAGCAGGCGGCGGGCCGCGGCGTCACCTACCGCGTGGTGGTCGAGCGGTCCGTCCTCGCGCTCCCCACCGGCCTCCTGGAGCTGTCGACGGCGATCGGCCGCGACGAACAGGTGCGGGTCGTGGACCGCGTCCCGACGAAGCTGGTGATCGCCGACGGCTCGCTCGCGATGGTGCCGCTGACCTCGCGCAGGGCGGAGCCGGCCGCGCTCGTCGTCCACGCGAGCGGCCTGCTCGAATCCCTGACGGGGCTCTTCGAAGCGGTGTGGCGGGACGCGCTGCCGCTGCGGCTCGGCGAGGGCGGCCACGCGGTGACCGAGGACGCCCCCGACGGTCCCGACAGCGCTGACCTGGAGATCCTGTCGCTGCTGCTCGCGGGCCTGACGGATGCGAGCGTCGCCAAACAGCTGGACCTCGGCCTTCGGACGGTGCAGCGCAGGGTCAAGCGCCTGATGGAGCTGACGGGCGTGACGACGCGGCTGCAGCTGGGCTGGCATGCCTACGAGCGGGGCTGGGTGGCGCGCTGAGGGTTCGCCGAGCCTGCTCAGGAGGCTTGCGGGGACTCGTGCGACCTGCGGTTTTGCCCCGTTTCCGGCACGCTTGACAGATGGGAGCCTGGGAACTCCTGCTGGTCGGAGTGGTGCTGCTGCTCGGGATCGGCGGAGTGCTCGTACCCGGCGTGCCGGGGCCGTGGCTGGTGTGGGCCGCGGTTCTGTGGTGGGCACTGAAGGACCCGGACCCGGTCGCCTGGTGGGTCCTCGTCGGCGCGTCCGTGGTGCTCCTCGTGGCGCAGGGCATCCGATGGCTGCTGCCGCCCCGGCGCTTCCGGCAGAGCGGCGCCACGCGCCGTACCGCTGTGTATGCGGGGGCCGGGGCCCTCGTCGGGTTCTGCGTCGTGCCGGTGATCGGGTCGCTGCCGGGTTTCATCGGAGGGATCTACCTGGGGGAACGGTTGCGGCTCGGGGGGCACGGGCAGGCGGTGACCGCCACGCGGGCGGCCATGCGGGCGGGCGGCTGGAGCGTGCTGACCGAGTTGTTCGCGTGCCTGCTGATAGCGGGGGCGTGGCTCGGGGTGCTGATCTGGGGCTGAGCACATGGGCGGCATGTGTTCACGTAGACACACTTCCATCGGATCTTTCCGGACTCATTGACGGGATGACGCCCCTTCCCTAGCTTTCAGCGAGGTAAAGCTCCGATGACTCCGATGACTCGTGCATGCCTCGGGAGACGCGATGCCCAGACCTTCCGCCGGACCGTCCGCCGAACCATCCGCCAGTCCGTCCAGAAGGACCGTGCTCGCCACCGGGTCCGCGGTGGGCGGCGCCCTGATCGCCGGCGCCCTGCCCGCCCAGGCCACCGCCGCGCCCCGGGAGGCGGCGCAGGTGAGCACGGCCGGCCTGAGCACGGCCGGCCTGAGCGCGGCCGAGGTGACCACCCCCGGCGACCCCTGGCGCACCGTCCTCGACGACGCCGACCTGGTCTGGCAGAAGCTCCCGAAGACCTGGTACGAGGGCCCGTTCCTCGGCAACGGCTTCCTCGGCTCGGGGATCTACACCGAACCGAGCACGCGGCCGGACGGCGCGATCACCGCCCTGCGCTTCAACGTTCAGCACTCGGAAGTACAGGACCACCGCCCCGAGTTCGGCTCCCTCTTCGGCCTCGCACGCCTGCCCATCGGCCACTTCACCCTCGAACCGGTCGGCAGGATCACCGGCGTCGACTGGCGGCTGCGCCTGCGCGACGCCGAGCTGACCGGCACCCTCACCACGGACAAGGGCACCCTGAAACTCCGCGCGCACGTGCACGACACGCGCTCCGTCCTCGCCGTCGAGGTCACGCCCAGCGCGGGCGAGCGCGGCTTCCGCTGGGTGTTCCACCCCGCGGAGGCGATCAGTCCGCGCGCCGCGTTCAAGCCGCTGCCGGAGGGCTACGCGGGCAACCCGCCCGCCGAGATCAAGGAGTACGACGGCGTCTCGGCCGCGGTCCAGCCGCTGCTCGCGGGCGGCGGGCACGTCGCCGCTTGGCGGGAGCGGACACGGGGCGAGGTCCGGACGCTGTACGTGAACGTGGCGCACTCGCATCCGGGGACGACGGCACGCGACCGTGCGGTGCGCGCGGTGCGGGGTGCCGCGGGCCTCTCGTACGACTGGCTCGCGAGATCGCATCGGGCCAGGTGGCACGCGTACTACCGCAGGAGCTTCCTGTCGCTGCCCGATGCCAGGATGCAGCGTTTCTACTGGATCCAGCTCTACAAGGCGGCCGCCGCCGCCCGCCGCGACGCCCCGGTCATGGCGACCTGCGGCCCCTGGCTGGAGCCCACGCCGTGGCCCAACACCTGGTGGAACCTGAACGTCCAGCTGGAGTACTGGCTGATCCACGGCTCCAACCACCTGGAACTGGACGCCGTGACACGTGCGTTGAGCGAGTTCCGTGCCCACCTAACCCAGGAGATGGCGGCCCCCTACCGCGCCGACTCGCTCGGCGTCCCGCGCACCACGGACGCGTCCCTGGTGAACGGCGCATCGGTCACGGACGGCGGCTACGGAGTCGGCATCCCCGGCCAGGACCCGCCGACACCCGAGGTCGGCAACCTCACTTGGGCGCTGCACAACGTCTGGCTGAGCTACCGCCACACGATGGACAAGGCGATCCTGCGCGACGTCCTCTTCCCGCTCCTGCGGAAGGCGATCAACTACTACCTGCACTTCCTGGAGCCGGGCTCGGACGGCAAGCTGCACCTTCCGGCGACCTACTCCCCCGAGTACGGGGGCAACTCGCGCGACTGCAACTATGACTTGATGCTGCTGAAGTGGGGCTGCCGCACGCTGCTTGAGACAGCGGAACTCCTCGATGTGAAGGACGAGTCGGCGCCACGCTGGCGGGAGGTCGGCAGCAGGCTGGCCGCGTATCCGACGGACGCGAACGGCTACATGATCGGCGCGGACATCCCCTTCGCGAAGTCGCACCGCCATTACTCCCACCTGCTCGCGGTCTACCCGCTGTACGAGGTGACGGGCCGCACGGCGGAGGAACGAGCCCTGATCGAGCGGTCGTTGGCACACTGGGTCGGCTTCGAGGGCGCATTGCAGGGTTACACGTTCACCGGAGCCGCGTCGATGTCCGCGCTCCTCGGCAAGGGCGAGGACGCGCTGCGATACCTGGGGCAGCTGATGGCGCGTTTCATCCAGCCCAACACCATGTACAAGGAGTCGGGCCCGGTCATCGAGACCCCGCTCTCCGCCGCGCAGTCCCTGCACGACATGGTCTGCCAGTCCTGGGGCGACGTCATCCGCGTCTTCCCCGCACTGCCGACGGCGTGGGCGGACCTCACGGTGCACAACTTCCGTACGCAGGGGGCGTTCCTGCTCAGCGCGGTACGGGAGGGCGGGGCGACCCGGTGGGTGCGGCTCGTGAGTGAGGCGGGGGCGCCCTGCGTCGTGCGGCACGGGATCGCGGGGGCGATCGAGGTGCGGGACGAGCGGGGGCGGCCCCTCTCGTACGAGGACGCGGGCGACGGCGCCGTGCGGATCGCTCTGCGGCGGGGCGGGTCGGCGCTGATCACGGCCGAGGGCGACCGGCCGGACCTGCGGATCGCTCCGGTCGAACCGGACGAGGAGGCGCCGCGCTGGGGCCTGCCTGCGGCTTAGGCTCGCTCCATGACCGAATTCAGCGAGGCCGAGCGGGCGTACCTCAAGTCCCAGCGTCTGGGCCGGATGGCCAGCGTCGACGCGACGGGGCAGCCGCAGGCGAATCCTGTCGGGTTCTTCCCGCAGAACGACGGGACGATCCTGATCGGCGGTTACGCGCTGGGCACCACCAAGAAGTGGCGGAACCTCCAGCGGAATCCGAAGGTGTCACTGGTCGTCGATGACATCGTGAGTGAGCGGCCGTGGAAGGTGCGGGGCGTCGACATCCGAGGGGACGCGGAACTCCTCGCGGGCCCGCATGAGTTGGGCCCTCACTTCAGCGAGGAGCTGATCCGGATCCATCCTCGGCGGATCCATAGCTGGGGGCTTGAGCAGTAGCTGGCCCGGCCGGCCTTTGAGACCGTCTTGTCGGGGTCCGGGGCGGAGCCCCAGGTAGGTCCGGGGCGCAGGCACGGTTTTCGGGAAGGGGCGGGGTGGGGGACAAAATCCCTACCCCGCCACCAGCAAATGCCGCACCCCGTAAGACCGCCACGGCCGCCACCCCTCAGACACCCCCACCCCCGGCAACCCCACATCCGGATCCCCCAGCGCCCTCATCCGGACAACCGCCACGGCCCCCGCATCCACCCCGCCCAAGGCCGCGAGGCCAGCCTCCGCATCGTCCCGATCCGCCCCCGCGTCAAGCCGAACCCGCCCATCGGCCAGCGCGGCGGCCAGCTCCCCCAAAGGCCCCGGTTCCCCGGCGAGCGCGCCGGGCTCGGGGAAGACATGGGTGAGGGAGCCGCACGGCGCGTCCAGCGCCTTCCCGTACCGCTCCACCAGGAGCGAAGCCTCCGCACGCCCCACGAGGGCCCGCACCGCGAACTCCTCCGGATCCGCGGCCCCGGGCGACCGGAGGCCGGGCCGCGCCGCGACCAGCGGAGCAAGCCGCACGTCCGTGCCGAGCCGCTCGTCCACGGCGTACGGATCCGCGTCGAGGTCGAAGAGGCGTCGCAGCCGCTGCACGGCGGTCGTGAGGTCACGGAGGTCGGTCAGGTGGAGCCTGGCGTCCAGCCATCCGCCGACCCCGTGGTCGCTCTCCTCGACGGCCACGATCCCGGTGCCGTACGGCAGCCGCAGCGTACGCCGGTACGTCCGCCCGCCCCGCTCCCCGCTGACCTGCTCGATCCCCGCCACCGCCTCTTCGGAGAGCAGGTCGAAGACGGCGCTTGCCTGGTAGGGCCCTCGGTAGGCGAGCCGCAGCGGGATCCCGGCGGCCGGGGTGGCCCGTCCCGCACCCGCGCCCCGGCCACGTGGCGCGGCGGCGCGCAGGGCGGTGGGAGTCAGGGCGTACACCGCCCGAATCGTGTCGTTGAACTGGCGCACGCTGGCGAACCCCGCGGCGAACGCGATCTCCGTGATCGGCAGGGCGGTGGTCTGCAGCAACACCCGGGCGGTGTGTGCCCGTTGGGCCCGCGCGAGGGCGACGGGACCGGCCCCCAGCTCGGCGGTGAGCTGCCGCTGCACCTGCCGGGAGCTGTAGCCGAGGCGGACGGCGAGACCGGGGACGCCCTCGCGGTCCACGACGCCGTCCCCGATCATGCGCATGGCGCGCCCTACGACGTCCGCGCGTACGTTCCACTCCGCGGACCCCGGCACGGCGTCCGGACGGCAGCGCCGGCAGGCCCGGAACCCGGAGCCCTGGGCGGCGGCCGCGGTGGTGTAGTAGCGGACGTTCTGCCGCTTCGGGGTGACGGCGGGGCAGCTGGGCCGGCAGTAGATGCCGGTGGTCTCGACGGCGAAGAAGAACTCCCCGTCGAAGCGAGCGTCCCGACTGCGAACCGCCTCGTACCTGTTCTCGTCATCGATCACACCTCCCAGTGTGCGACGCCGAGCCCACATCGGCTGGCGGCTTTCGGACACCACGTTGGACGAAGGTCGCGTGGCGCCGGGTGCGCTGCTGCTGGGCAGGGGGACGCCCGGTGCGGGGTGGGTGACCTGCCCCGCACCGGGCGTCCCCCAGGCTCACCCCTAGCGGACGCGCCCCCGCTTCGCCTCCATCGCTGCCTTGCCCTCCGCGCCCCGCAGCTTCCACAGGCGGCGCATGTCCGCGCGGAGTTTCGCGTCCGTCTTGGCGACGATGCGCTGGTTCTCGCGGATCAGCTTGCGGTAGCTGTCGAGGCGGCGGTCGGGGAGTGTGCCGTCCTCCACGGCGGCGAGTACCGCGCAGCCGGGCTCGGCGGCGTGGGCGCAGTCGTGGAAGCGGCAGTCGGCCGCCAGCTCCTCGATCTCGGCGAAGACCTGGCCGACGCCCGCCCCCGCGTCGAACAGGCCGACGCCGCGCAGTCCCGGCGTGTCGATGAGTACGCCGCCCGCGGGGAGCACGAGGAGGTTGCGGGTGGTCGTGGTGTGGCGGCCCTTGCCGTCCACGTCACGGGCGGCGTTGACGACCATGACGTCCTCGCCCACCAGCGCGTTGGCCAGCGTCGACTTGCCCGCTCCGGACTGGCCGAGCAGGACGGACGTACCGCCGGCGACGACGGCGCACAGGATGTCGACGCCTTCCCCGGTCGTCGCGCTGACCGGGAGCACCTGGACGCCGGGGGCCGAGGTCTCGACGTCCTCGACCAGGTACGACAGGCCGGTGGCGTCCGGAACCAGGTCGGCCTTGGTGAGGACGACCAGCGGCTGGGCCCCGGACTCCCAGGCCAGGGCCAGGAACCGTTCGATCCGGCCGAGGTCGAGCTCGACGGCGAGCGAGACCGCGATGATCGCGTGGTCGACGTTGGCCGCGAGGATCTGCCCCTCGGACCGCTTCGAGGAAGTGGACCGCACGAAGGCCGTCCGGCGCGGCAGCAGCGTACGGACGTACCGAGGATCGCCGCCGTCGGGGTCGACGGCGGCCCAGTCCCCCGTGCACACGACCTTCATCGGGTCGCGGGGCACGACGAACTCGGTGTCGGCACGGACCGTGCCGTCCGGCGTGACGACATCACACTGGCCTCGGTCGACGCGCAGGACGCGGCCGGGCAGCAGACCCTGCGCCGCGTACGGGGTGAACTCGGCTTCCCAGTCCTCGTCCCAGCCGTAGGGCGCCAGAGGGTGCGAGGACGCGGATGAAGGCTGAGATCGAAACTGGGATGGAGAAGAGGAAGACAAGGGGGACCCTTCACAGGGGTGGCCCCGGCGCACGCGCACACGGGCGCGCGAAGAAGAGGAAGGTCAGCCGGTGGCCACGGAGGTGGAATGAACGGACTTCTCGATGCGGGCAGCGCCCATCTCAACGACAGCCATCGGTCACACCTCCTGGATCACACACTCCGCCGACGACCGACGGCCTTCACGGCCGCCGGTGGAACGGAACCAACCCTAGCCCCGGCCTCAGGCGGAGCGCCAACCTTTTTCCCGCCCGGCCGCGACAGGCCCGCCCACGACGCGCCCGCCCGCGACGCCCCCGACCGCGACGGGCGACACGGCCGCCGCCGCGCGGGCCCGGCGTACGGCGGACATCGGCGTGGGCGCCAGCGTCCTGCGCAGGTTGGTACGCATCGTCGACGCGGCGTCGAGCACGTAGTTCTGCCGGACCTTCCAGGGGCCGCGGTCGCCCTGCCGGGGAAAGGCGTCGATGGAACGCTGGACGTATCCGGAGGCGAGGTCGAGCAGCGGGCGTTCGGTGAGCGTGCCGGCCGGCTTCGGTTCCACCGCCGCGTAGTCGTTGGCGCGCATGTGGTTGAGCACCTTGCAGACGAGCCGGGACGTGAGGTCGGCGCGCAGCGTCCAGGACGCGTTGGTGTAGCCGATGCACACGGCGAAGTTGGGTACGCCCGTCATCATCGCGCCGCGCCACACGAACTGCCGGTTCAGCTGGACCGGTTGACCGTCGACGCGGGGCGCGATGCCGCCGAAGGCGAGGAGCTGGAGCCCGGTGGCGGTCACGACGACGTCGGCCTCCAGGACACGGCCGGACTTCAGCCGGATGCCTTCGGGGACGAAGCGGTCGATGTGGTCGGTGACGATCTCGGCGTCGCCCGCCTTCAGCGACTCGAACAGGTCGGCGTCGGGCACCGCGCACAGCCGCTGGTCCCACGGGTCGTAGGACGGCGTGAGGTGGTCGGCGACCAGGCGGTCGTCCTTGACGATGCGCTTGTTGAGGCCGGTGAGCAGCTTCCGCGCGGCCTTCGGGCTGCGGCGGCAGAACTGGTAGAGGCCGATGGCGAAGAGGATGTTCTTCGTCCGCACGACCCGGTGCGCGGCGCCCGCGGGCAGTACGGCGCGGATGCCGTCCGCGAGCCTGTCCCGCGAGGGCAGCGAGCCGATCCAGGTCGGGCTGCGCTGCAGCATGGTGACGTGCGCGGCGCTCTTCGCCATCGCGGGCACCAGCGTGACGGCGGTGGCGCCGCTGCCGATGACGACCACGCGCTTGCCCGCGTGGTCCAGGTCCTCGGGCCAGAACTGCGGGTGCACGACCGTGCCGGTGAAGGAGTCGACGCCCGCGAACTCGGGGGCGTGGCCCTGGTCGTAGTCGTAGTAGCCCGCGCAGGAGTAAAGGAAGTCGCAGGTGATGGTGGTCAGGGTGCGGCTGCCGTCCGCGTCGGTGCGCTCCAGGGTCACGGTCCAGCGTGCGGTCGCGGTGGACCAGTCGGCGCCGACGACCTTGGTGCCGTAGCGGATGCGCCGGTCGATGCCGAACTCCGCCGCCGTCTCCTTGATGTAGCTCAGGATGGAGTGGCCGTCGGCGAGCACCTTCGTGTCGCGCCAGGGCTTGAAGGCGTAGCCGAGGGTGAACATGTCGGAGTCCGAGCGGACGCCCGGGTAGCGGAACAGGTCCCAGGTCCCGCCCATGGACTGCCGCGCCTCGATGATCGCGTACGAGCGCTCGGGGCACTCGGTCTGCAGCCGGTAGGCGGCGCCGACGCCGGAGAGCCCGGCGCCCACGATCACGACGTCGATGTGCTCGGTGGGGGTGCCGGGGTCGGCGGCGCCTTCCGGGCCCTCGGTCCTTGAGTCTGCGGAGTACGTCATTCCTCCAGTGTCCGGAAGCACACCCGGCAGGAATTGACCCGGGACGACAGATCTTTGACCCTGGACGACATGTCCGTGATCAGATCGGCGGGGCTACGTGGGTTCCGCGCCACGGTGGCGGAGCTCGGCGGCGACGCCGAAGCCTACGCCCGGCAGGCGGGCGTGCCCACGGCCGCGCTCGACGGGGACGACCTTCTGGTGCCCGAGGAGGCGATGGCCACGGTACTGGAGCTGGCCGCGGAGGACCTCGTCTGCCCCGACCTCGGCCTGCGCATCGCGGCCCGGCAGGACCTGGGCATGCTCGGCGCCCTGGCCCTCGCCATCCAGAACTCCGCCACGCTCGGGGACGCCCTGGAGTGCACCACGCGCTATCTGTTCGTCCACGCGCGCTCGCTGAGCCTGAGCCTGGAGCCGGACCCGTACGGCACGCCGGGGGTGGCCGCCCTGCGCTACGGCGTGCGCGAGGGGGTGGCGGCGCCGCCGCAGGGCATCGACCTCTCCCTGGGGTTCATGCACCGGGCCATCGTCTACCTGGTCGGCCCGTACGGCCTCGGCTCGGTCGAACTGCCGCATCCGCTCCTTGCCCCGCTGCCGGCGTACGAGGACTTCTTCGGCGTACCCGTGAAGGCGGACCGCCCCGCGGCGCTGCTGCGCGTCCCGCTCAGCCTGGCCGACCGGCCGCTGGGCGGCGGCAACGCCCACCTACGCCGCCTCGCCCTCGCGTACCTGGACGAGCAACTGCCCGCGGAGCGAACGGAGATCGTCAGCGGCGTCCGTGCCGTGGTGGGCCGCTCGCTCGGCACATCGCCACCGGAGATCGGCACCGTCGCGCACCTCCTGAACGTCCATCCGCGGACCCTGCAGCGCCGGTTGCGGGCCGCGGGCACGACGTTCGCCGAGGTCATCGACGCCGAACGACGCACGGCGGCGCACCGCTACCTCACGGAAACCGACCTCCCCCTGGGCCAGGTGGCCCTGCTCCTGGGCCTCTCCGAACAGTCGGCCCTGAACCGCTGCTGCCGCCGCTGGTGGAACACGACACCCCGCGCAGTCCGCGCACAGGGGCCGGGCTCGGCGGAGCCGCCGGGTTCCCGAGGTTGAGCGGAGGGTTTGGTTCCGGCCAGATTTACGCCGCAGATCAGGTGTGATCTGGCTTGTCTTGCCGTGGACCAACTAGATGCCCCAGGCATCCAATGGAAACAGGTAAAAGGAGCCCCTCCGCTTGTGAGGTACGTCCATGACCGAGTCAGTCGCGTCCGAGTCAGTCGCCTTCCCGCAGGACCGCACCTGCCCCTACCACCCGCCCGAGTCGTACGAGCCGCTCCGCGAGGCCCGGCCGTTGTCGCGGGTGCGATTGTTCGACGGGCGTTCCGTCTGGGTGGTCACCGGGCAGGCCGCCGCCCGTGACCTGCTCATCGACCCGCGCCTGTCCACCGACCGCGAGAACGAGGCGTTTCCCGCGCCGACCGAACGCTTCGCGAAGCTACGCAACCGCCGGGTCGCCCTGCTCGGTGTCGACGACCCCGTGCACAACGCGCAGCGCCGCATGCTGATCCCGAGTTTCTCCGTCAAGCGGATCGCCGCGCTGCGGCCCCGGATCCAGGAGACGGTCGACCGGCTCCTCGACGCCATGGAGGCGCAGGGGTCACGGGCCGAACTGGTCGGCGCGTACGCGCTGCCGGTTCCGTCCATGGTGATCTGCGCCCTCCTCGGAGTGCCCTACGCCGATCACGAGTTCTTCGAGGAGCAGTCGCGCCGGCTGCTTCGCGGCCCCCGCGCCGAGGACACGGAGCGGGCACGGGACGAACTGGACGCGTATTTCCACGCGTTGATCGACCGCAAGCGGCGGGAGCCGGGAGACGGGCTCCTCGACGAGCTGATCCACCGGCAGCTCTCCGAGGGCGCGCTCGACCGCGGCGAACTGGTCAGCCTGGCGACGATCCTGCTGGTAGCGGGGCACGAGACCACGGCGAACATGATCTCCCTGGGGGTCTTCACCCTCCTGCAGCACCCCGCCCAGCTCGACGAACTGCGCGCCCAGCGGGAGTTGATGCCCGCGGCCGTCGAGGAACTGCTGCGCTTCCTGTCCATCGCGGACGGCATGCTGCGGGTGGCGAAGGAGGACATCGACATCGCCGGAAGCACCATCCGCGCGGACGACGGCGTCATCTTCTCCACCTCCCTCATCAACCGCGACGGCGCGGCCTACGAGACGCCGGAGGAGCTCGACTTCCACCGTGCCGACCGCCACCATCTCGCCTTCGGGTTCGGCATTCACCAGTGCCTCGGTCAGAACCTCGCCCGCGCCGAGATCGAGATCGCCCTGCGGACGCTCTTCGACCGGATGCCGGAGCTTCGCCTCGCGGTGCCCGCACGGGAGATACCGTTCAAGCCGGGCGACACGATCCAGGGGATGCTCGAACTGCCCGTCACCTGGTAGGAGATGGAGGAGCGGGAAGCGATGAGTGTGAACGTTCATGTGGACAAGGACCGGTGCGTGGGCGCGGGAATGTGCGCGCTCACCGCGCCGAGCGTCTTCACCCAGGACGACGACGGCTTCAGCGAGGTGCTCCCCGGCCGCGCCGACGGCGGCGGCGACCCGCTGGTGCGCGAGGCCGTACGGGCCTGCCCGGTGCAGGCCGTTACCCTCGACGGCCCCCCGGGCGAGTAGCTGTTCGGCCTGGCTGTGGGCTCAGTGACCCCACTGCAGTAGCGGCATCGGACCAAGCCCCTTCGCCCTAGCAGCAGTTGTCAGACCCGCAGCGTCACCGTGAAGCTTCTGCCGTACGCCTGGCGGGTGTTCACGTCTATCCGAGTTCCGCCGTGGGCCCGGCTCACGCGTACCCCCTCATCCGCCCTCACCTCCCGCAGCAGACGGCCGCGCAGCCACACGCTGATACCGGCGCGGTCCATCGTCGGGTCGGACACCGCCACGGTGGTGGTGCCGCGCCGCTCGCGCCGTACGAGTACGGAGGCGGGCCCATCGATCCGCAGCCCCGCGACCTCGTGGCGGCCCGCCGTGAAACTGTTCGCGGCGGTCAGGCCCAGGCCCGCGTGGCTGACGGCCTGGAGCCGGACAGTGTTCGCCAGGACCTTCAGCGGCCGTCCGCCCCGGTAGGACCGCAGCCCCGCATCGGCCGCGTTCGGCACGAGCGCGTACGCCAGGGAGACGGGCCGGGCGCCGGCAGCCCGGTCCACGCTCACGCCGAGGACCGTGCGCGTCACCGCGGTGTCCGGGTTCGCGGTGCGGACGACCCGGCGGCTTCGGGTGACCTTGTCCAGGGCGACCCGCACTTTCGGCGTGTCCAGGAAGACGTAGCCGACGGAGGTGCGCTGCGTGGTGTTGGCGTAGCGCAGCCACCGGAGGTCGCCCGTGCCCGCGCCGGTCCAGGGGCGGCCGTCACGCAACTCCCCGGTGACGGAGACCTGGTCGTCCGGTGCCGCGGTCCGCGCGTCGACCGTCGTCGTCACGGCCCGCCCCG
The DNA here is from genome assembly GCF_044455475.1 of Streptomyces sp. NPDC051218. Taxonomy (NCBI): domain Bacteria; kingdom Bacillati; phylum Actinomycetota; class Actinomycetes; order Kitasatosporales; family Streptomycetaceae; genus Streptomyces; species Streptomyces sp. NPDC051218. Next base: position 215,257 of record NZ_JBITEU010000003.1, read on the forward strand.
CGCCGTCCCCGACGCCCGCCGCGAGCACGACGATCTCCTCGTCGAGCAAGAACCACGACTTCGTCGCCGTCGCGCCCCGGTAGACCACGAAGTCGTCCGGCAGCAACTCCCGGTCGTGGAAGGCGGCGTCACTGGACTGCACCGCCCCGGCCGCGCCGTACGTCCCGAGGACGGCGCCCCCCGAGTACTGGTTGGTGCCGCGCGGGAAGTAGACGTACTTGTTCTGCGACTCGGACGACGCGGTGAAGTTCAGCGGGTGGCCGGGGTTGTCGTAGTACGGCTTCCCGTAGAGGTCCGGTACCGTCCGGCGCTGCTCGACGGGCGCGGTCACTCCCGCCAGGCCGTACGGCGAGACCGTGGTGAAGTAGTCGACCCCGTACGCCTGCGTCTGGTCCTGTCCCGAGAGGTAGAGGTAGTACGCCCCGTCGCCCTGGAACCACGGCATGAGGTTCTCGCCGCTCATGTACTCGTACTTGCTGATCCGGTCGGAGCTGCGCGCGAGCGCGAAGGCGTAGCCCGGTCTGCGGTGGACGGTCTTGTCCATGGCGTTGAAGGCGACGCTGCGCGAGGCGGGGTTCAGGTCGGCGGGCGGCACCGACGCGTCACCGATGATGTCGGCGTGGAGCGCGACGCTGACCGGCGATACGAATGCGGTCGGGTTGAGCGTGGCGCGCGAGGTGGAGCGGATGTGCTTCACGTAGCTCTTGAGGGCGGTGGCGTCGGCGCCGGTGGAGATGGACGAGAGGTCGACGACGGCCTCGACCACGACCGCCACGTCGACGTAGCCGCCGTCCGGCCGCGACACCGCGCGTCCCTTGACGATCTCCATCATCCAGCCCTCGAAGATGAGCGGAGCGAAGCCGTCGCGCACCCATCCCCGGATGGTCGGCACCAGCTCCTCGCCGTGCGCGAAGCCCGTGCCGTCGAGGATCTTGAGGGTCTGCACGACCCGGGTGAGCAGACCTTTGCCGTACGAGCCCGTGTACGCGACGGAGGCGTGCTGGATGAAGGAGCCGTCGGCGTAATGGCCGTCCGTCACACCATGGTTGAGGCGGTAGGGGTCGATCGTGACGAAGACCGTCAGCTGGTCGGTGAGGGCCTTGCGGATGCGGGCCTCGCCGCCCGCGCCGAGGAGCGCGCCCTGGAGGATCCGGTTGGTGGTGATGTCGGCGAGGTTGGCGCCGGTGTGGAAGCGCGAGTCCAGGTTCACGTCCCCGTCGGTGCCGTTGCGGAGGTAGGCGTCCATCGAGGCGACGTACGTGGTGATGAGGTCGGGCTTGTAGGCGCGCACCTCGTCGAGGAGGAGTACGAGTGTCTTGCTGACGGACTGGGAGATGCCGATCTCCCAGTTGAACCAGTTGCCGTAGTAGCCCTTGGACTGGTCGCCGTAGTAGCGCTCGTGCAGCCATCCGAGGCCGTCGATCACGCGGCGCTGCACGGCGGTGTTCCCGTGGAGGTCGGAGAGGGAGCCCGGTGTGCGGGTGGCGAGGGCGATCTCGTACAGCCGCTTGAAGGCCGTGTTGAGGTTGGCGTCGTCGGTGCCGAGCGCCTGACCGGCGAAGAGCTCGCCCTCGCCCGCGTCGTCCATCGCCTTCAGGTTCGTCCGGGCTGTCCTGTCGATCGCGGCGAGCTTGGCGGCCGTCTCTGGGCGTGCGTTGGACTCGGCGGTCCCCGCGAAGATCCCGACGGTGTTGGCCAGGAGGCGTTCCCCGCCGGCCGCGGCCTCGGCGGCACCGACGGGCGGTGCGGGGACCACTGCCAGGAGGCCTGCGGCCGACAGGGCGGACAACAGACGTCTGCGGGTGATGTCCATGGCGGCCTCCGCCGGTGAGATGGCGTACTGGCGTTCTGGCGTACTCGCGTTCAGCTGTACTCGCGTTCTGGCGGGCGGAGTCAAGCAGATGCCCAGGGCGACGACAAGGGTGAGCGCCCCGCCGCCCCGCAGCACGGACCGATCGGAGCAGCGGCGGCCTGGTCCCTGTTGATGGCGTCACGTGCGGTCCCGGAGCGTGCCGGGCGCCAGCAGTTGGTCGGCGGACCGGAGCGCCCCACCTCCACTCCGGGTGCTCTCAGCCGTGCCGCCTCCCGCCCCGCTCCGCGATGTGCCGCGGGACCGCGATGCCCGGCGGCAGCAGCGGGTCGGCGAGCGGGGTGCCCCAAGTGGACGTCAGGGGGAGGTTTCCCGCCCAGAGTCCTAGGTTCGCGTCCGGGCCTTCGCCGTCGTCCGGAGGGCCCTCGCTCGTTTTGACCGAGGCCTCCGCCAGGGAGAGGGCGAGGATGGTCGTGGCGGCGAGTTCCTTGCGGCTCGGGCGTCGGGCGTAGTCCCACTGGCCGGGGGTCGCGTGCTCGGTGAGCAGACGCAGGCCCGCCAGCTTCTCGTCCGGGTCGGTGACCTTGCGCGGGACGCCATAGATCATCGCGCTGCGGTAGTTGACGCCGTGCTCGAAGACCGAGCGGGCCAGGATCAGACCGTCCACGTGGGTGACGGTGACGCAGACCGTGGCCTCGGGATCGGCGGCCAGGCTGCGGCTCGCGACCGAGCCGTGCAGGTAGAGGTGGCTCTCGTCGCGGCCGTAGACGGTGGGCACGACCATGGGGTGACCGTCTACGACAACGCCCAGATGGCAGATGAACCCCGCGTCGAGGATCGCTTCGAGGTCGGCGCGGTCCTGGCTGCCCTGCTCCCGCAGCCGGCTGTGGCGGGTGCGGTCGGTCAGCGGGAGCGTGCCGGACAGGGGCGGGGGTGGGGGTGAGGGGGAGGTCTGGGGCACGGGGTGGGCGCTCTCCGGCCCGCTTTCTTGTTCGCTGGTGGCTTGTTCGCTGGTGGTCACGCTTCCGCAAGCTACCGATATCGTGCCGCGAATGCCATACCTCAGCGGTTTACGCCCGAGTAGTCGGCGACGTACGACGAAATCCGCACCTCATGCGCGATTCGTCCAACCGCGCCGCCGAGAATCCAACAACCCCCGCCGCGTGAGTGTTGTGACGCCCCGCCCCTCCCCTGTCTGATGGAAGCCATGGAGCTCCCCTACCTCGAGGACGTATCCCCCGGCACCGGCAGCCTCCCGCCCCGCGCGTGGTATGCGAAGTCCGATGCCATCTCCCTTTCGCTGAACGGCAGTTGGCGCTTCCGGCTCTCCCCTGCCGCCGACACCACCGACGCCTCCTTCGCATCGGTCGGCTTCGACGCCGATGGCTGGGACACCGTGGCGGTGCCCGGTCACTGGGTGTTGCAGGGCCACGGCGCGCCCATCTACACCAACGTGGTCTATCCCTTCCCCGTCGACCCGCCCCGCGTGCCCACCGAGAACCCGACCGGCGACCACCTGCGCACCTTCGACCTGCCGGACGACTGGCCCGCGACCGGCGGCGGCACACTCCGCTTCGACGGCGTCGAGTCCTGTGCGCGCGTCTGGCTGAACGGCACCGAGCTCGGTGAGTTCAAGGGCTCGCGCCTGCCCCACGAGTTCGCGGTCGGCCACCTTCTGAAGCCGTCCGGCAACGTCCTCGCGGTCCGCGTCCACCAGTGGTCGTCCGGCTCCTATCTGGAGGACCAGGACCAGTGGTGGCTGCCGGGAATCTTCCGGGACGTGACCCTGCTGCACCGCCCCGAGGGCTGCGTGTCCGACTTCTTCACGCACGCGTCGTACGACCATCGCGCGGGGACGGGAACCCTGCGCGTCGCATCGGACGTCGAGGGGCGGGTCAGTGTGCCCGAGCTGGGGATCGATGTCGCCACGGGCGAGTCCGTGACGGTGGTCGTCGAGCCCTGGACCGCCGAGACACCACGCCTCTACGACGGTGTCCTCGCCACGACGGGCGAACGCGTCCCGCTGCGGATCGGTTTCCGCACCGTCGCCGTCGAGGACGGCGTCATCAAGGTCAACGGGCGGCGGATCCTGTTCCGGGGCGTGAACCGGCACGAGTTCCACCCGGAGACGGGCCGCGCGCTCGACCTCGACACCATGCGCACCGACGTCCTGCTGATGAAACAGCACAACATCAACGCGGTACGCACCAGCCACTATCCGCCGCACCCCGCCTTCCCCGACCTCTGCGACGAGCTCGGCCTGTGGGTCATCGACGAGTGCGACCTGGAGACCCACGGCTTCACCGAGCAGGGCTGGCGCGGCAACCCCGTCGACGACGACCGCTGGACGCCCGCCCTCCTCGACCGCGCGGCCCGCATAGTCGAGCGCGACAAGAACCACGCTTCGGTGATCATCTGGTCCCTCGGCAACGAATGCGGCACGGGCCGCGGCCTGACCGCCATGGCCGACTGGATCCGCGCGCGGGACACGGGTCGCCTCATCCACTACGAGGGCGACCGCTCCTGCGCGGACACGGACATGTACTCGCGCATGTACGCCGACCATGCCGAGGTCGAGCGCATCGGCCACCGAGCGGACACGGACGGTCCGGAGTCCCGGCGCCAACTCCCCTTCATCCTCTGCGAGTACGGCCATGCGATGGGCAACGGACCCGGCGGCCTGAGCGAGTACCAGGAGCTGTTCGACGCGCATGAGCGCAACCAGGGCGGCTTCGTCTGGGAGTGGATCGACCACGGCCTCAGGCACCCGGAGTTCGGCTATGCGTACGGCGGCGACTTCGGCGAGGAGCTGCACGACGGGAACTTCGTCTGCGACGGCCTGGTCTTCCCCGACCGGCTGCCGTCGCCGGGGCTCGACGTGTACAAGCGGGTGATCCAGCCGGTGGGTTTCGCGTACGACGCGGAAGCGGGGACGGCCCGGATCACCAACCTCCACGACTTCGCGGACCTGTCCCATCTGTCGTTCGAGTGGTCGTACATCAGCGACGACGACGCGGTGTACGAGGCCGGAGAGCTGGCCGTCCCACCGGACCTGGGTCCCGGTGAATCCGTCGACCTGAAGCTGCCCGACGCGCCGCCCGCGAGCCGCCGGGCCGAGACCCTCCTGCACCTCACGGCGATGGTCGGCGTCAAGACGAACTGGGCGAAGCTGGACCACGTCGTCGCGCGGGCCGAGTTCCCCGTCACGCCACGGCCGGCCGTCCCCGCCGCCACCGGTGAACGCCCGGTGCACGGCGGGCACTTCATCACGCTCGGCCCCGGCACTTTCGACGCCCGCACCGGCGAGCTGCTCACCCTGAACGACATCACCTTGTCCGGCGCCCCCCGCCTGGACATCTGGCGCGCCCCCACCGACAACGACAACGGTGCGTCCTGGCAGAGCGGGCAGCGCCACGGCATCGTCTGGCGCGAGCTCGGCCTGCATCGGATGCAACACCGGGTCGACGCGGTGGAGTTGACGGACGACGGCCTCACCGTCCGTACCCGCGTGGCACCCGCCGCGCGTGACATCGGCCTGCGCACGGCCTACCGATGGACCTCCGACGGCGACCGGCTGACGCTCACGGTCTCGGTCACGCCCGAAGGCGAGTGGACGGCGCCGCTGCCCCGGCTCGGCATCCGGCTCGGGCTGCCTGCCGCGTACGGGTACGCGCACTGGTTCGGCGGCATCGGCGAGGCCTATCCGGACACGGCGGCGGCATCCATCAGCAGTCGGCACTTCTCACCGGTCGACCGGATGCAGACGCCCTACGTCCGCCCTCAGGAGAACGGCGCCCGTGCGGACGTCCGTTGGGCCGAGTTGCGGGCGGGCTTCACCGGCGAGGGCGTACGGATGGTCGGCGAGCCCGCCTTCTGGTTCACGGCGCGCCGCTGGACCACCGAGCAGCTCGACGCGGCCACGCACCGTACGGATCTCACCCCGGGCGACACGGTGTGGGTCCACCTCGACCACGGGCAGCACGGCATCGGCTCGCAGTCCTGCGGCCCCGGGGTTCTGCCACGTTACGAACTCCACGCCGCACCCGCCGAGTTCGCGTTCACCTTCTCGTACCGGGACGCCACGCCCGAGGAAGAGCCGCCGGTACCGGATACGCCCGGGGGAACCTCGCTCTGACCGGGGATTTCCGGTGACTCAGCACTACTCACGCCCCGGACGGTTCGCGGGCTGGCTCGGCGGCTTCGGCTGCGGGGGGCCGCCCGCGTCGCTGTCGCCGAACTCGGCTCCCCCGAACGACTCTTCGACCTGGTGCGCGAACTGGCCACACGGACGTGTTCGCCGACTCGGCAGCCTCGACCGGCTCGGCCGAGTCGTCCGAATCGCACGCGGGTGGCCGCGCAGAGGCGGTGGTGAAGCGGCCGATGGAGGTGGAGGAGTATCTGGCGGAGCTGGAGTCTCTGGCGAAACTGATCTCCCCGTGACCCGGCGCCGTGCCGAAGTCGGCCGGGGCGAGCCAGCGGTGGTCCTGGTCGGGGTGGGGCAGCGACACCTCGAGGCTCAGCGGCCGCACCAGGAAGTTGTCCTACCAGTTCTTGACCTCGTGCCCGCGGTACCGGCTAACGAAGGACGACTCGCCGACCTTTTCGAGCACCTCGCCGAGGAGCCGGTCTCCTCCTTCAGCTCCCGCAGCACGCCGTCCAGGGGACTCTCGCCGGGCTCCAGCTTGCCGCACGGAACGCCCCACACTCGGGGCAGGAACCGCTCGGTCCCACTGCGCCGCACGAGCAGCACACGCCCGCGATTGTCGCTCGGCAAGTGCATGGCATCCACCGTGGCGAGGATTCGCGGCACGGGACAGTCGGCCGATGGGGCGTCCGATTTCTTCAATACGGGTGGCGAAGGGCTGTCTACGCTGCGAAGCATGAACACGAACATCACACCCCGTTTCGACCTCGTCGGCATCGTCGTCGCCGACATGGCCGCCACACTCGCCTTCTACCGCCGCCTCGGCCTGGAGTTCCCCGCGGGTTCCGAGGACCAGCCGCACGTCGAGGCCGCGCTCCCCGGCGGCCTGCGCATCGCGTTCGACACCGAGGAGACCATCCGCTCCTTCGCCGAGAACTGGGAGCCGCCGAGCGGTTCGGGCCGCATCGGACTCGCGTTCCACTGCGAGACCCCGGCGGGCGTCGACGCGGCGTACGAGGAGCTGGTCGGCGCCGGGTATCACGGTGAGCTCAAGCCGTGGGACGCCTTCTGGGGCCAGCGGTACGCCTCCGTCCTCGACCCGGACGGCAACGGCGTCGACCTGTTCGCGCCGCTGCCTACTCCGGCCGCGGGCTGAGCAGCTCGCTCAGCGGTACGCCCGCCAACTCCTTGACGTCACGCGCCAGATGGGCCTGGTCCGCGAAGCCCGCGACGACCGCGGTCTCCGCGTACGCAAGGCCTCCCCTGGCCAGGGTCAGCGCGCGCTGTAGCCGCAGGACCCGGGCCAGGGTCTTGGGGCCGTAGCCGAACGCGGCGAGTGAACGCCGGTGCAGGCGGCGGGCGTTGATGCCCGCCTCCTCGGCGGTCGCCGCGATGCTGCGCCCCGCGTCCAGCGCCTTGACGACATGCGCGAGCAGCGGGTCGGGCGGCTCCACGGCGCCCGCGCGCGCCAGGGCGACGGATTCCAGGACGGCCGCGGGATCGCGGGCCGTGGCCATGCGTTCGGTCAGGCGGCGTGCTTCTGCGGACGGCCACAGGTCGGCGAGGTCGACGCGCCGGTCACGCAGTTCGTGCGCGGGCACTCCGAGGAAGGCGGGGGCGGTTCCGGGGTAGAAACGGATGCCCACGTACCGGGCGGCGACGTTCGCCTCGGGGCGGTGGGCGCGCGTGTCGGGGCCCGCGACCAGGAGCTTGCCGCCGGTCCACAGCAGGTCCATGCAGCCGTCGGGCAGGACGGGGTACACGGGGCCCGCCGCGCCGCCGGAGGCCCGGGTCCACAGGACCGCGCCCGCCAGCCGGGACGGCCGCTCCGCGTACTCGACGCTCTCGTACGACACGTTCTTCAGGCTACGCCGCCAACGGGGTCACGCGGCGGGTGAGCGGTGCTCCTGCGGACTGACGCCGTACACCCGCTTGAAGGCGCTGGAGAGCGCGAACGCGCTGCCGTATCCGACACGGCGGGCGATGGAGGCGATCGTCTGCTCGCTGTCCCGCAGCAGGTCGGCGGCGAGCGCGAGCCGCCAGCCCGTGAGGTACGCCATCGGCGGCTCGCCCACGAGTTCGGTGAACCGCCGGGCGAGTGCGGCCCGCGATACGCCCGTCTTCGCGGCGAGCGCGGCAATCGTCCAGGGGTGTGCGGGGTCGTCCTGGAGCAGCCGGATCGCCTGTCCGACGACCGGGTCACCCATCGCGCGGTACCAGGCGGGGGCCTCCGCCTCCGGCCGCGAGAACCACGCCCTCAGCGAAGCGATCATCAGCAGGTCGAGCAGCCGGTCGAGGACGACGTCCTGCCCCGGCTCGTCCTTGGCGATCTCGTCGGCGAGCAGCGGGGTGAGCGGGCAGTCCCACACCTCGGTGGGCAGGACGAGGAGCGGCGGCAGGGCGTCGAGGAGCCGTCCGGTGATCTCGCCGCGCGCCTGATAGGTGCCGATCAGCATCTCCGACGCGCCGTCGAGCGATTGGCCCCAGGTGCGCGGGCCCAGGTCCCGGTACTGGTCGGCCGGGGTGTCGCCGAGGGGCACGCAGTGTTCGCCGGGCCGGATCTCGACGCGGGGCGGGGCCGCCTGCTCGTCGGCGACGGTGTAGTGGTCTGGGCCGCGGGCGATGGCGACGTCTCCGGGGCGGATCAGCTGGGGTTCGTCGTGATCGGGCACGATCCAGGCGGATCCCCGCACCATGATCATGACCGAGAGCGGCGCCTCGTCCGCGATGCGGACGGACCAGGGCGGGTCGAAGCACGCGCGGATCATGAAGGCTCCTCGGGCGCGGGGGCCTTCCAGCAAGCCTGCGAGTACGTCCATGTCACGAGCGTAGACGCACGCGTATGGGGGTGAGTCCCTGGCGGATGGTTCCTTGTGGCGCGAGCCAGTTCACTGAAGTCATGACAGAGAACGCGGGGAACACGCAGAGCACGCAGAGCACGAATGGCACGCAGAACATGACGGTGTTGGTGACGGGGGCCACCGGCAAGACCGGGCGCCGAGTCGCGGAGGCCGCCGAGGCGGCGGGCTGCACGGTGCGGGCGGCATCGCGCTCGGGGGCCGTGCGGTTCGACTGGTACGACACCTCGACGTGGGACGACGCGCTGCGGGGCGCGGACGCCGCGTACCTCGCCTACATGCCGGACGTCGGCGCGCCCGGCGCGGGTGACACGGTGGGCGCGCTGGCCCGGCGGGCGGTGGAGCTCGACGTACGGCGGCTCGTCCTTCTGTCGGCACGGGGCGAGGACCAGGCGGAGCCGGCCGAGCGGGCGGTGCGGGAGTCCGGGGCGGAGTGGACGGTCGTACGGGCGAGTTGGTTCGCCCAGAACCTGAGCGAGGGGCCGCTGCTCGAAGACATGCGGGCCGGGGAGCTGGTGTTCCCCGCCGGGGAGGTGCTCGAACCGTTCATCGACGCGCGGGACATCGGGGATGTGGTGGTGGCGGTCCTTCGCCCCGACTCGGGCTACGCGGGGCGGGTGGTGGAGATATCGGGGCCGCGGCTGCTTTCCTTCCGCGACGCGGTGGGCGAGGTGTCGGCGGCCGTGGGGCGGGAGATTCGGTATGTCCCCGTCTCGGCGAGGGAGTACGGGGGTGCTCTTGCCGAGTACGGGGTTCCTGCGGAGGAGGCGGAGTTCCTGATCGAACTCTTCGAGACGAACCTGGACGGCCGCAACGCGTATCTCTCCGAGGGGGTGCGGGAGATTCTGGGGCGGGCGCCGCGTGACTTCGCTGATTTCGCCAGGGAGCAGGCGGAGGCGGGCGTCTGGAAGGCGTGAAATTCCCCAACCCCGCCCCTTCCCGAAAACTGGCTGCGCGAGGGCCTCCTCAAACGCCGGAGGGGCTGAGAATTCAGCCCCTCCGGCGTTTGAGGAGTGGGGTCTGGGGCGGAGCCCCAGGTAGGCCCGGGGCGCAGGCACGGTTTTCGGGAAGGGGCGGGGTTGGGGATGAATCCGCCCTACTCCGGCGGCTTCTCCCCGTTCGCCCCGTTCTTCTTCACGTGCGTCCGCAGGCGTGAAGAGACGTCATCCGGGGGCAGAAAGCGGGACCAGCGCTCGGGGAACTCCGACGGCATGTCGGGGTCGTCCGGGTCCGCGGAAGCCTCCCGAGCAGCCGCGGCCCGCGCAACCACCTCCACCGCCCGCGCCTCCCGTATCCGGTCATTGGCAGCTCGCGCAGCGGCCGTGGCGACGGAGGGCCACACCCGGTCGATGGCCGCGTTCACGGCCGCGCCCACAAGGACCGCGAACGCCGACACGCCGATCCACAGGAGCACGGCCACCGGCGCCGCCAACGAACCGTAGATCGTGGGGCCTTCGACCGTGCTCGTCAGGTAGATCCGGAGCAGGAAGCTGCCGAGGACCCACATCCCCAGGGCGATCAGCGCGCCCGGCATGTCCTCCACCCAGGGCGAGCGCACGGGGACGGACACGTGGTACAGCGTCGTCAGGAAGACCACCGACAGAAGTGTCACCACCGGCCAGTACAGGATCTGCACCACCGTCGTGGAGCCGGGCACCAGATTCACCACCGCGTCAGGACCCGCCACCATCAGCGGCAGCGCCACCGAACCGATCAGCAGCGCCACGATGAACAGGCCGAACGCGAGGAGGCGGGTCTTGACGATGCCGCGCGCGCCGTCGAGGCCGTACATGACCGTGATCGTGTCGATGAAGACGTTCACGGCGCGCGAGCCCGACCACAGGGCGAACAGGAATCCGATGGAGATGACGTCGGGCCGGCCGACCCGCATCACGTCCTCCAGTATCGGCTCCGCGATCTGCCGGACTCCCTTGTCGGAGAGGACCGTACGGGAGGCTTCGAGGATGTTGTTCTCGACGCTGGCGATCGTGTTCGCGCCGGTCCACCGGTCCACGTACGCGAGCAGGCCGATCAGGCTCAGGAGCAGCGGCGGCACGGAGAGCAGCGTGAAGAACGCCGCCTCGGCGGCGAGTCCCAGGATGCGGTATTCCACGCACGAGTTGACCGTGTCCTTGAGCAGCAGCCAGGCGGTCCTGCGCTTGGAGACGTTGCTGTAGAGAGCGCGGGCCCGGTTCCAGCGGCCGGACGGCCTCCCGGGTGTTTCTTTTGCCTGGTGCACCTCCTTACCGTAGCGGCATGGCAGCCACCACCCACACAGTGACCAACCAGGCTCCGCCCCTGGTGGGATATGACGTTTTTACGTCTGACCGCGCCCTCGTGGAAGGGGTCGAACGGCATCTCGATCCCGCGCTCCTCGACGGCGCCCGCGAGCACCTCTCCCTGCTCGGGCGCACCGCGGGTTCGGCGCAGGCGCGGGAATGGGGGTTCCTGGCCAATGAGAATCCGCCCGTTCTGCACACCCATGACCGCTATGGGAACCGCATCGACGAAGTCACCTTCCATCCGGCATGGCACCGGCTGCTCGGCAAGGCGGTGTCGTCGGGTCTGACGACCGCCTGGTCGCAGCCCGGCGGCCATCTGCGGCGCGCGGCCGGGTTCCTGGTCTGGTCGCAGGTCGAGGCGGGGCACGGCTGCCCGGTCTCCATGACGCACGCGGCGGTTCCGGCGCTGCGGACGGATCCCGCGCTCGCCGCAGAGTGGGAGCCGCGACTCGCTTCCATCGTCTACGACGAGGGGCTGCGGCCCGCCTCCCAGAAGGCCGGAGCGCTCTTCGGGATGGGCATGACGGAGAAGCAGGGCGGCAGCGATGTGCGTGCGAACACGACACGCGCGCGTGCTCTCGCGGAAGAGGGTGCCTATGAACTCACGGGCCACAAGTGGTTCTGTTCCGCGCCCATGTCCGACGGCTTTCTCGTGCTCGGGCAGACCGGTGCGGGACTGACGTGTTTCCTCGTGCCGCGGGTCCTTGAGGACGGCACCCGCAACGCCTTCGCCATTCAGCGCCTCAAGGACAAACTGGGCAACAAGTCGAACGCGTCGAGCGAGGTCGAGTTCGACGGGACGTGGGCGCGCCGGGTCGGGGAAGAGGGGCGCGGGGTGCGCACCATCATCGAGATGGTGGCCGCCACGCGGCTCGACTGCGTCGTGGGTTCGGCCGCGCTCATGCGGCAGGCCGTCGCGCAGGCCGTGCACCACGCCACGTACCGCGAGGCGTTCGGCGGCAAGCTCATCGACAAGCCGCTCATGCGCAACGTCCTCGCCGATCTGGCCCTGGAGTCGGAGGCGGCCACGACGCTCGCGCTGCGTCTCGCCGCCGCCTACGACGACGGGAGCGAGCAGGAGCGCGCGTTCCTGCGGATCGCGGTGCCTGCCGCGAAGTACTGGGTGACCAAGCGCTGCACGCCCCTCGTGGTGGAGGCCCTTGAGGTACTCGGCGGGAACGGCTACGTCGAGGAGTCGGGGATGCCGCGGCTGCTGCGCGAGTCGCCGCTCAACTCCATCTGGGAGGGCTCGGGGAACGTACAGGCGCTGGACGTGCTGCGTGCGTTGCAGCGGGAGCCGCTGGCGCTGAACGCCTTCCTCCAGGAGGTGGGCCTCGCCCGCGGCGCCGATCACCGTCTGGACGGCGCGATCAAGGGGCTGCTCACCGAACTCGCCGACCTGGACGCCATCGAGGCGCGGGCCCGGCGCCTCGTGGAGCGGATGGCTCTGGTGCTCCAGGGCTCGCTGCTGGTGCGGTACGCGCCCCCGGAGGTGGCCGACGCGTTCTGTGCCTCGCGGCTCGGCGGTGACTGGGGCTCGGCGTTCGGGACGCTGCCGCACAGCCTCGATCTGGCCTCCGTGGTGGAGCGGGCGGCTCCGCGCGACAACTAGAAGCCGTCCGGCGGGTCATGACGGAAGCGCGGGGGTGGTGCTGCGCCGACACGGCACCACCCCCGCGTTCTGGCTCCGTTGCGGAGCGTGCACGCCGCGCGAACGGCGTCGGCATCAGCTTCGATCACCGCACGGCCGTTCGCGAGAGTTGCAGATGGTTGCAAGTCAGCTGTTCATTACTGAACCAATACCCTTGCGGTCGCCGAAGGGGCACGATGAGTGAGTGCCCCGACGCGCCGGCTCTGCTCGGGAAGGACCCGGTGATGAACGCGACTTCGACGATCAGCCTCGCGAGGATCTCCGCCATGGACAGTACGCAGGCCGCCCGGCTCCTCGCGGGTGTCCGTCACGCGGCGCTCGCCGGGGTGCACCCGCGCGTGCTGCCGCGTCCGGTGATCGAGGAGTCCTGGGAGCGCATGAAGCTCGACGGGGTCGATCCCGACCACGACTACCGCTCCAGGCTGCTCGGCGTCGAGGAGCTCGAGAAACGCAGGCGCGCGTCGCCGCTGGCGGAGATCATGCCGGTGCTGCGCGATGCGCTCGTCTCGGTGGCGGACGCGGCGCACCACATCATGGTCGTCTGTGACCCGGATGGGCGGGTGCTGTGGCGCGAGGGCAACGCCCCGGTGCTGCGCAAGGCGGACTCGCTCGGCTTCGAACTGGGCGCGGACTGGGCGGAGAGCGTCGTCGGCACGAACGGCATCGGGACACCGCTCGTCGTGCGCCGCCCCGTGCACGTGTTCTCCGCCGAGCACTTCGTGGAGACGCACCACGCGTGGACATGCGCGGGCGCGCCCATCACCGATCCCCGCGACGGCCGCCTCCTCGGCGTGGTCGACATCAGCGGCCCGCTGAACACGATGCATCCGGCGACGCTCGCCCTGGTCGACTCGGTGGCCAAGCTCGCCGAGGCCCGGCTGCGGGAGACCCATGTGACGGCGCTCGACCGGCTCCGCTCGGTGGCGGCGCCGGTCCTCGCGCGCCTCACGGGGCGCGCCCTTGCGGTGGACGCCCACGGGTGGACGGCGGCGGTCACGGGTATGCCGCCCACGGACCGGCTCGCGCTGCCCAAGGCCATGGCCGCGGGCCACATGTGGCTGCCCTCGCTCGGCACCTGCACGGTGGAACCGCTGCCCGGCGGCTGGCTGCTGCGCGTCGAGGACGACCCGCGGCCGCTGACCGCGACCCGCGTGATCCTGGACGTGAGCGGGCCGCGCCGCTGGTCGGTCACCGTCGAGGGTGACGGCACCGGCGGCTGGACGCACGAACTCAGCCCGCGCCATGCCGAGTTGCTGTTCCTCCTGAGCACCCACCGCAAGGGCCGCAGCGCGTCGGGCCTCGCCGATGACATGTTCGGCGATCCGGCGCGCACCGTGACGGTCCGCGCCGAGCTCTCCCGGGTCCGGCGTTACCTGGGCGGACTCCTGGCCCACCGCCCCTACCGCTTCCCCGAGGACGTGGACGTGATGGTGATCATGCCGGAGCACCCGGCGAATCTGCTGCCGCACTCGACGGCGCCCGCGGTGCAGGCGGCGCGGAGGGTGCCGGAGCCTTGAGTGCGGTTGCCCGCCTTGGCCGCCGTCCCGGCGCCGTGATTCTCTGACCTGCATGAGCCTCACTGTCACCACCTGGTCCCTGAAGCAGACCGCTCCCACGGATCTGCTTCCCGCCGCCGCCCCCGAGGGCGACGACGTGCGGATCGTCCGGGCCGAGATCCCTTCGCCCGAGTTCAGCCGCTTCCTCTACGCCTCCGTCGGCGGCGACATCCGCTGGACGGACCGCCTCTCCCTCTCCTACGCCCAGTGGCAGGAGGAGCTCGGCAAGCCGGGCGTGGAGACCTGGGTCGCGTACGAGAGGGGAACGCCCGCCGGCTATGTGGAACTGGCGGCGCGGGACGAGGGTGTCGTGGAGATCGTGTATTTCGGCCTCATCCCCGCCTTCCGGGGCCGACGGATCGGCGGACACCTGCTCGCGTACGGGGTGCGGCGGGCCTGGGACCTCGCCGAGCGGTGGTCCGAGCTCACCCCGACCAAGCGAGTGTGGCTGCACACCTGCTCCAAGGACGGCGAGCACGCCATGGACAATTACCTGCGGCGCGGCTTCAAGCTGTTCGACACGAAGGTCGAACAGGAGCCGGACGTTCCCACCCCTGGCCCCTGGCCCGGCGCGTAGCTCCGCGACCCCCTCAGGGGTGCCGGAAGAAGTGACCGAGACCACACCGTCTCGCATAGCGAGACCCAGCGGTCCACATTTTGGATAATGGTGGACTGGGCCGAAAGTCCCATGACACGCTTCCGTCATGGATCGCACTGGAATTGCCTTGGTGAGTCGGCGTCACGTCGATCTCTGCCGCATGTCCAGCGCCATGTGTCCGGCGAGCTGACAGCACCAGCGCCGCCGCCTCTCTCTTCCTGACCGACCTTTTGCGCACCGCCGCGCCTCCTGCGCGAAGTGTGCAGGTCAGAGCCGCCCTCAGCCCGCCCTTGAAGGACGTAATAGCCATGGCTGCCACCCCCGAAAAGCCCACGACTGCCGCGCCCAGGCGCAAGGTGAGCCGTCACCGTGGTGAGGGCCAGTGGGCCGTAGGCCACTTCACGCCGCTCAACGGCAACGAACAGTTCAAGAAGGACGACGACGGTCTCAATGTGCGGACACGCATTGAGACGATCTACTCGAAGCGCGGCTTCGACTCCATCGACCCGAACGACCTCCGCGGCCGTATGCGCTGGTGGGGGCTCTACACCCAGCGTCGCCAGGGCATCGACGGCGGCAAGACCGCCGTACTGGAGCCGGAGGAGCTGGACGACGAGTACTTCATGCTGCGGGTCCGGATCGACGGCGGGCGGCTGACCACCGAGCAGCTGCGCGTCATCGGCGAGATCTCGCAGGAGTTCGCGCGCGGCACCGCCGACCTCACCGACCGGCAGAACGTGCAGTACCACTGGATCCGCATCGAGGACGTCCCCGCGATCTGGGAGCGGCTCGAAGCCGTGGGGCTCTCCACCACCGAGGCCTGCGGTGACACGCCCCGCGTCATCCTCGGCTCGCCCGTCGCCGGTGTCGCCGAGAACGAGATCATCGACGGCTCCCCCGCCATCGACGAGATCCAGCGCCGCTTCATCGGCAACCCCGAATTCTCGAACCTGCCGCGCAAGTTCAAGACCGCCATCTCGGGCTCGCCGCAGCTCGACGTCGCGCACGAGATCAATGACGTCGCCTTCGTCGGCGTCAACCACCCCGAGCACGGGCCCGGCTTCGACCTCTGGGTCGGCGGCGGGCTCTCCACCAACCCCAAGCTGGGCGTGCGGCTCGGCACCTGGGTTCCGCTCGACGAGGTGCCGGAGGTGTGGACCGGCGTCATCGGCATCTTCCGCGACTACGGCTACCGGCGGCTTCGCAACCGTGCCCGCCTGAAGTTCCTCGTCGCCGACTGGGGACCCGAGAAGTTCCGGCAGATCCTTCAGGACGAGTACCTCGAGCGCGAGCTCCTCGACGGGCCCGCGCCCGAGCAGCCCGCGGGCACCTGGCGCGACCACCTCGGCGTGCACAAGCAGAAGGACGGCCGCTTCTACGTCGGCTTCGCACCCCGCGTCGGCCGTGTGGACGGCGCGACGCTCACGAAGATCGCCGATGTGGCCGCCGCGCACGGCTCCGGCCGGCTGCGTACCACCGCCGAGCAGAAGATGATCGTGCTCGATGTCGAGGAGGCTCAGGTCGAGTCCCTCGTCGCCGGGCTCGAAGCCCTTGACCTGCGGGTCACTCCCTCCCCCTTCCGGCGCGGCACCATGGCGTGCACCGGCATCGAGTTCTGCAAGTTGGCGATCGTCGAGACCAAGGCGCGTGGCGCCTCGCTCATCGACGAACTGGAGCGCCGCATCCCGGAGTTCGACCAGCCGATCACCATCAACATCAACGGCTGCCCGAACGCCTGCGCCCGCATCCAGGTCGCCGACATCGGCCTCAAGGGACAGCTGGTCCTGGACGGCGAGGGCAACCAGGTCGAGGGCTTCCAGGTGCACCTGGGCGGCGCGCTCGGCCTCGAGGCCGGGTTCGGCCGCAAGGTCCGTGGTCTGAAGGTCACTTCGGACGAGCTGCCCGACTACATCGAGCGGGTCATCAAGCGCTTCGAGAAGGAGCGCGCGGACGACGAGCGCTTCGCCACCTGGGTGGCCCGCGCCAGCGAGGAGGCGCTGTCATGAGCGAGCGCGCCGCACCCTTCTACTGCCCCTACTGCGGCGACGAGGACCTGCGTCCCAACGAGACCGGTCACGGCGCTTGGGAATGCGCCGCGTGCAATCGGGCCTTCCAGTTGAAGTTCCTCGGGCTGCTCGCCCAGGGAGTTCAGCGCAACAGCGGTGGAGGGGAAGAGATATGACGACTGCTCAGAAACAGGAGCAGCGCACCGACGAGGAGTTGAAGGCGCTCGCCGAGCAGGCCGGGCGCGACCTGGAGAACGCCTCCGCCCTGGAGATCCTCCAGTGGGCTTCTCAGACCTTCGGCGACCGCTTCTGCGTGACCTCCTCCATGGAGGACGCGGTGGTCGCCCACCTCGCCTCGCGCGCCCGCCCCGGAGTGGACGTCGTGTTCCTCGACACCGGCTACCACTTCCCCGAGACCATCGGCACCCGTGACGCCGTGGCCGCCGTGATGGACGTCAACGTCATCACGCTCACGCCGCGGCAGAGCGTCGCCGAGCAGGACGCCGAGTTCGGCGCGCGGCTGCACGACCGCAACCCCGACCTGTGCTGCGCCATGCGGAAGGTCAAGCCCCTTGAGGAAGGCCTGACTTCGTACTCCGCGTGGGCGACGGGCCTGCGCCGCGACGAGTCGCCGACGCGCGCGGGCACCCCGGTCGTCGGCTGGGACGAGAAGCGCCGCAAGGTCAAGGTCTCGCCGATCGCCCGCTGGACGCAGGACGACGTGGACGCCTACGTCACCGAGCACGGCGTCCTCACCAACCCTCTCCTCATGGACGGTTACGGCTCCGTGGGCTGCGCGCCGTGCACCCGCCGTCTCCTGGAGGGCGAGGACGCCCGCGCGGGACGCTGGTCGGGCAACGCCAAGACCGAGTGCGGGATCCACTGATGACAGAGCCTCAGACAGCGACTCGGCCTCAGCAGGACACCGGTCCCCGGAACGTATCGGAGAAGCACGTGACCACCGGAGCCACCATCTGGCTCACCGGCCTGCCCAGCGCGGGCAAGACCACCATCGCCTACGAACTCGCGGGCAAGCTGGGCGAGGACGGCCACCGGGTCGAGGTGCTCGACGGCGACGAGATCCGTGAGTTCCTCTCGTCGGGCCTCGGCTTCAGCCGCGAGGACCGGCACACGAACGTGCAGCGCATCGGCTTCGTCGCCGAACTGCTCGCCCGTAACGGCGTGAAGGTCCTGGTGCCGGTGATCGCGCCGTTCGCGGACAGCCGCGACGCGGTACGCAAGCGCCACCAGACGGGCGGCACGCCCTACCTGGAGGTCCACGTGGCCACGCCGGTGGAGGTCTGCTCCGTACGCGATGTGAAGGGTCTGTACGCCAAGCAGGCGGCCGGCGAGATCTCCGGGCTCACCGGGGTCGACGACCCCTACGAGGCACCCGAGTCACCCGATCTGCGCATCGAGTCCCAGGACCAGACCGTGCAGGAGTCCGCGGCGGCCGTGCGCGCGCTGCTCATCGAAAGGGGTGTCCTGTGAGCGACGCATGCGCGGCCGCCCAGCCGCAGACGACCGCGAAACCCGCACCTCTGCGCCGCGCAGGCGGAGAAGCGAACGAAAGGGGTGCAGCATGACCACGACCGTGGCCACAGTGACCGAGGAGACGGACAGCCCGTACGCGCTGTCCCACCTGGACGCCCTTGAGTCCGAGGCGGTGCACATCTTCCGCGAGGTGGCGGGTGAGTTCGAGCGGCCGGTGATCCTCTTCTCCGGCGGCAAGGACTCGATCGTCATGCTGCACCTGGCGCTGAAGGCGTTCGCCCCCGCGGCGATCCCCTTCTCGCTCCTTCACGTCGACACCGGGCACAACTTCCCCGAGGTCCTCGAATACCGCGACCGCGTCGTCGCCGAGCACGGCCTGCGGCTGCACGTCGCCTCCGTGCAGGACTACATCGACGCGGGCAAGCTGCGCGAACGCCCCGACGGCACCCGCAACCCGCTCCAGACCGTCCCGCTCACCGAGAAGATCCAGAGCGAGAAGTTCGACGCCGTCTTCGGCGGCGGACGCCGCGACGAGGAGAAGGCCCGCGCCAAGGAACGGGTCTTCTCGCTGCGGGACGAGTTCTCCCAGTGGGACCCGCGCCGCCAGCGCCCCGAGCTGTGGCAGCTCTACAACGGCCGCCACGCCCCCGGCGAGCACGTCCGCGTCTTCCCCCTGTCCAACTGGACCGAGCTCGACGTATGGCAGTACATCGCCCGCGAGGGCATCGAACTCCCCCAGATCTACTTCGCGCACGAGCGTGACGTGTTCCGGCGCTCGGGCATGTGGCTGACCGCCGGCGAGTGGGGCGGCCCCAAGGACGACGAAACGGTCGAGAAGCGCCTTGTCCGCTACCGCACCGTCGGCGACATGTCCTGCACCGGCGCCGTCGACTCCGACGCCACCACCCTGGACGCCGTCATCACCGAGATCGCCGCGTCCCGTCTTACCGAGCGTGGCGCCACCCGCGCCGACGACAAGATGTCCGAGGCCGCGATGGAAGACCGCAAGCGCGAGGGGTACTTCTAAACATGACCAGCACCACCGAACCCGACAAGGCGCAGCCGCTCTCCGCCGAGCAGCTTTCGGCCACCACCCTGCTGCGGTTCGCCACCGCGGGCTCCGTCGACGACGGCAAGTCCACCCTGGTGGGGCGGCTGCTGCACGACTCCAAGTCGGTCCTCACCGATCAGCTGGAGGCCGTGGAGCGCGTCTCGCTCGGCCGTGGCCAGGAGGCGCCCGACCTCGCGCTGCTCACCGACGGCCTGCGGGCCGAGCGCGAGCAGGGCATCACCATCGATGTCGCCTACCGCTACTTCGCGACCCCGCAGCGGCGGTTCATCCTCGCCGACACCCCGGGACACGTGCAGTACACCCGGAACATGGTCACCGGCGCCTCGACGGCCGACCTCGCCGTGGTCCTCGTCGATGCCCGTAACGGCGTCATCGAGCAGACCCGCAGGCACGCGGCCGTCGCCGCGCTCCTGCGCGTCCCGCACGTGGTGCTCGCCGTGAACAAGATGGACCTCGTCGACTTCGAGGAGACCGTCTTCGCGAAGATCGCCGAGGAATTCACCGCGTACGCCAGCGAGTTGGGCGTCCCGGAGATCACCGCGATCCCCATCTCCGCGCTCGCCGGCGACAACGTGGTGGAGCCGTCCTCCAACATGGACTGGTACGGCGGCCCCACCGTCCTCGAGCACCTGGAGACGGTGCCGGTCAGCCACGACCTGACCTCCTGCCACGCACGCCTGCCCGTCCAGTACGTGATCCGCCCGCAGACCGCGGAGCACCCCGACTACCGGGGCTACGCGGGACAGATCGCGGCGGGCACCTTCCGCGTCGGCGAGTCCGTGACCGTGCTTCCCTCGGGCAAGACGTCGAAGATCGCGGGCATCGACCTCCTCGGCACGCCGGTGGATGTCGCGTGGACGCCGCAGTCCGTGACGCTGCTCCTGGAGAGCGACATCGACATCGCGCGCGGCGACCTGATCGTGCCGAGCGGCGACCAGCCGGGGACCTCGCAGGACCTCACGGCGACGGTCTGCCACGTCGCGGACACCGCGCTGAGCGTGGGCCAGCGGGTGCTGCTCAAGCACACCACCCGCACGGTCAAGGCGATCGTCAAGGAGATCCCCTCGCGGCTCACCCTGGACGACCTCTCCCAGCACCCGGAGCCGGGGCAGCTGGTCGCCAACGACATCGGCCGCGTAGTGATCCGCACCGCCGAGCCGATCGCCGTCGACTCGTACGCAGCCTCGCGCCGCACCGGTTCGTTCCTCCTGATCGACCCGGCCGACGGCACGACGCTCGCGGCGGGCATGGCGGGCGACGCGTTCGCCGAAGCCGTCGAGACGGTCGAAGAGGCCAAGAAGGCGGCGGACGACGAGGGCTGGGACTTCTGACCATGGCCACGATCGACTATTTCTCGACCTTCGCGAAGGAGGGCGGCCGCGTCGGCAGCGGCGCCCTCGGCGCGGGGCAGGGCGGAGTCGGGCGATGTGCGTGATGACGTACGCGCACCGCTTGCGCGCCCACACCCCCCGCGAGTTCGACCTGCGAAGACGAAAACCTGCCGATCTCCCGGCCACACCCTGACGGTGTGACCGCCGGGCCAACGAGAGGACCACCTCCCGTGCCTGCCAGTTCCCGCACTTCCCGCACCACCGGCCGCCGCCGCGCCCTGGGCGCCGCCGCCGCCCTGCCGCTGCTCGCCGTGGTGATCACCTCCTGCGGCTACGGATCCGAAGCCAAGGACGACAAGGAAAAGGTGGCCGTCAAAGGTGCGCCCATCGGAGGCCTGAAGGAAGTCAGGCTCGGCTACTTCCCCAACCTGACGCACGGCACGGCGCTGGTGGGCCTGCAGGAGGGGCAGCTCCAGAAGGAACTGGGCGGCACGAAGATCAAGTCTCAGGACTTCAACGCGGGCCCGGACGAGATCGAGGCGCTCAACTCCGGTTCGATCGACATCGGCTGGATCGGCCCCTCCCCTTCGATCAACGGCTACGCCAAGTCCAAGGGGAAGAACCTGCGGATCATCTCCGGCTCAGCCTCCGGTGGAGTCTCTCTGGTCGTCAACCCGAAGAAGATCAAGAACCTTGACGATCTCAAGGGCAAGAAGATCGCTACTCCGCAGCTGGGCAACACCCAGGACGTCGCCCTGCTGAACTACCTGTCCGAGAAGGGGTTCAAGGTGGACGCCAGCTCGGGCAAGGGCGATGTCACCGTCACCCGCACGGACAACAAGGTGACGCCGATCGCCTTCAAGAACGGTGACATCGACGCCGCCTGGGTGCCCGAGCCGACCGCTTCCAAGCTGGTGGCCGACGGCGGGAAGGTCCTGCTCGACGAGAAGAACCTGTGGCCCGACAAGAAGTTCGTGATCACGAACATCATCGTGAAGCAGAGCTTCCTCAACGAGCACCCGAAGGTCGTCGACGCCGTTCTGCGCGGCACGGTGAAGACCAACAAGTGGATCAACGCCAATCCGGAAAAGGCAAAGGCCGCCGCCAACACCCAGTTGGAGGAGCTCGTCGGCAAGCCGCTGCCCGCCGAGGTCATCGACCCGGCATGGAAGTCCATCGACTTCACCGACGACCCGCTGGCCAGCACCCTCGAAACCGAGGCCGATCATGCGGTCAAGGCGGGCCTTCTCGACAAGCCGAATCTGAAGGGGATCTACGACCTCCGGCCCCTCAACAAGGTCCTCGAGGCCGAGGGACAGCCGAGCGTCGACGACGCCGGTCTCGGCCTCAAGTAGATCCGGCATCCCGTCAGTTCCCAGGAGGTGACCACCATGACCAGCACACTCACCAAGAGCACCACGGCCCCGGACGACGGCGGACCAGCCGAGTACGCCGCGCGTCTCGAGCATGTCTCCAAATCCTTCGCCGGGCCCGCGGGCTCGCAGCTCGTCCTCGACAACATCACGCTCGATGTCGCCCCGGGCGAGTTCGTCACCCTCCTGGGAGCTTCCGGGTGCGGCAAGTCCACCCTGCTCAGCCTGGCGGCGGGCTTGGATGCGCCGTCTGCCGGAGTCATCGACGTGCCCGGTGGACGGCCCGCCCTCATGTTCCAGGAGCACGCGCTCTTCCCTTGGCTGACCGCGGGCAAGAACATCGAACTCGCCCTGAAGATGCGCGGCCTGCCGAAAGCTGACCGTCGCGACGAGGCCGAGCGCCTGCTGGAGCTCGTACGGCTCAAGGGAGCGCACGGCAAGAGGGTGCACGAGCTGTCGGGCGGCATGCGACAGCGTGTGGCCATGGCGCGTGCCCTCGCCCAGGACAGTCAACTGCTGCTGATGGACGAGCCGTTCGCAGCCCTCGACGCCATCACCCGGGACGTGCTGCATGACGAGCTGACCCGCATCTGGCGGGAGACCGGCCTCTCGGTCCTCTTTGTCACCCACAACGTCCGTGAGGCGGTCCGCCTCGCTCAGCGAGTGGTGTTGCTGTCGTCCCGCCCCGGCCGTATCGCCCGCGAGTGGACGGTCGACATCCCGCACCCCCGCCGGATCGAGGACCTCGCGGTCGCCGATCTGTCCATCGACATCACCGAACAGCTGCGGGGGGAGATCCGCCGACATGGCCAGCACTGACGTCAAGCACAAGGAATCGGAGAGCGAGCCGGGAGCGCCGGGCACCGCGTCCGACCAACTGGCAGGCCTGGAGGCCGGTCTCGACGCCCTGGACACGCGCGCCACTCAGCGCACTCCCATCGGCAGGACGCTGCTCTCGAAGGCCGTGCCACCGCTCGTGGCGGTGACCATCGTCCTCGTGCTGTGGCAGCTCGCCTACCACTTCAAGGTCAAAGAGCACTATCTGCTGCCGAGCCCCGTGGACGTGGCGCGGGTGCTACGGGACAAGTGGCTGGACGGCACCCTTCTCGACTTCGTGTGGACCAGCCTTTCCCGGGGTGCCTTCGGCTTCCTCATCTCCCTGGCCATCGGCACACCACTCGGGCTGATCATCGCGCGGGTCAAGGTGGTGCGTGCCGCGATCGGGCCGATCATGTCCGGGCTGCAGTCCCTGCCGTCCGTGGCCTGGGTGCCCGCGGCGATCATCTGGTTCGGACTCACCGACGCCACCATCTACGCGGTGATCCTGCTCGGCGCTGTGCCGTCCATCGCCAACGGTCTGGTGGCCGGGGTCGATCAGATCCAGCCCCTGTATCTGCGGGCAGGCCGAGTAGTCGGGGCGCGAGGCTTCAATGCCGTGCGCCACATCCTGCTTCCGGCGGCTCTGCCCGGATACATCGCGGGCCTCAAGCAGGGCTGGGCCTTCTCCTGGCGCTCGCTTATGGCCGCCGAACTCATCGTCAAGTCAGGCGACTTGGGCGTAGGGCTCGGGCAACTCCTCGAACAGGGACGTGAACTTCAGGACATGGCCTGGGTCCTTGCCGCGATCCTGCTCATCCTCATCGTCGGCATCGCCGTCGAACTGCTGATCTTCAGTCCTCTGGAGCGCTGGGTCCTTCGCAACCGCGGCCTCCTCGTCAAGAACTGAGCACACGACATGCAGCGCTCCGCCCTCCTAGTCACCGCCCACGGCAGCCGCGATCCGCGGCACGCCGCGACCGTGCACGCCCTGGTGCGCCGGGTGCGGTCGCTGCGGCCGGAGCTGCGGGTGGAGGCCGGTTTCCTGGACTTCAACACGCCGTCCGTGCCACAGGCGCTGGCGAAGTTGGCCTCGGAGGGCGTACGTGACGTGGTCGCCCTTCCGCTCCTGCTTACCCGCGCTTTCCACGCGAAGGCCGACATCCCCGCCGTACTGCGCGAGACGGGCGCGCGGCTGCCATGGATGCGCATCCGGCAGGCCGAGGTGCTCGGCCCCTCGCCGCTGCTCCTCGACGCGCTGGAGCGCAGGCTGTACGAGGCCGGCCTCACACCCGCCGACAAATCCTCGACCGGGGTCGTACTGGCCTCGGCGGGATCCTCTGACCCGGAGGCGATCGCAGTGATCGCTGAAATCGCGCGGGAGTGGCGGCACACCGGTTGGTGCGCCGTGCGGCCTGCGTTCGCCTCCGCATCTCTGCCCCGTACCAGGGACGCCATCCGGGAGATGCGCGCAGCCGGCATCGGCCGTATCGCCGTGGCGCCGTACGTCATCGCGCCCGGAGTCCTGCCGGACCGGATCTCGGCCGATGCCGTGTCGGCGGATGCCGACTTCTGCGGAGCCCCGCTGAGCAACTGTCCTGAAATGGCCCGACTAATTCTCCAACGCCACGATTCGGCGATTTCCGTATCGAGCCGCATCCATTATTCGGCGGCATAGCCAGCTCAGATGCAGCTCAACTCCCTTGTCCTTCCCAGTTATCGCTGCGAAGATCATCTCGTTGAACAAACGAGAGGGGAAGCGTGCAAACGCGTAGCAAGACAGCGGTGGCAGCTCTGGCGGCCACCGGTGTGCTGGCATTGACCATGCCGGCGAATGCAGCCGACTCATCCGACACGTCCGCGTCTGGGGTCATCAAGACCAGCCCCGTCGCGGTCTGCACGGGTGGTTGGACACCGAGCAAGCAGGCCAAGGTAAAGGTCGTCTCGTACTATTACAAGTCCTCGCGGACCACGTACGACCACATGTCGTACAAGTTCAAGACGAGCAGCCAGGGCGGCGTCAGCAAGCGTAAGGACAACGACTTCCAGGCCTTCCTCTTCAGCGGGAACACGAAGAAGAAGGGCTGGGTCGAGTACAAGGAGGGCGAGAAGAATCTGAAGTCCTCCTGGAGGTACTACCACACGCCTGATGTGAAGACGAAGAAGGGCAAGACGCGCCTCGGGGTGGAGGCCTGGTTCTTCATGGACAAGTGGCCGACGCACTGCGAAGCGGCCCTGACGTTCAACTTCTGATCATCACCCGCCTGCGGTAGTGCGAGCGGTCCGGGGACAGCCACACGGGGACCCCGGACCGCTCGTCAGAATCGGAAAGAAGCCGATGAGTAAAGCCCCCCACCGCCGGTTGACCACCGGCACGGCAGCCGTCGTCTCCGTCGTCGCCCTTCTCTCCGGGTGCACGGACACCACCTCTCCCGGAGCTGCCCCTTCCGCCACCCCGGGTGAGGGGGCGTGGAAGGCCCAGAACATCACCCTTGTGGACGCCGACCGCGCCGGTTACATCACCTACGACAGCGACCGCGAGGAACTCGCGGGACACACCCGTGCGGGAGCAACGGTGTGGAAGGAGAAAAAGACCTTCCCGGTCGAGACGCACTGCACCGACACCTGCCCGAACGCGGTTTTCTCCACCACTCACGAGATGTCGCCCGGCGTCGCGGGCTCCCGAATCGTCTGGCGGACGGGCAAGGCGACACGCAAGGTCACTTCTCTGAAGGACCCCAACGTCAACGTGTATTGGAGCCCGGCCCCTGGACGGTGGGTGGGTTCCACCTCGAAGGGCATGGTCTCGAACCTCGAGGGAGCTTCGCGCCGGAAATCGTTCGCGAAGAATTCCGTCAATGCTCAAGGGCGTATCGCCGCGGACCGGTCCATGCTGACGGTTTCCAGTCGGCGAGAGGGAAGAGCCGAGAAGTGGAGCACCCTTGTCCTCGACTTGAAGCATCCCTCCGCAGAACCGAGGGAAGTCCCGGAAAAGCTCCCCGGCCCTGTCGGTTGCATTTCCACGGAGCGCCGCTCCGTCATCACCTTGGGAAAGAACCCCGGTGAATACCGGATGTCCGACGGCAGTTTGGTGCGCCGGATACCGGGATTCGTCAGTGACTGCTCGACCCAGGACGATGACGTCGTCGTAGGTTCCTATTCCCTCGGCGCCGGCGGAACCATTCAGCGCGTCCGTCTTCTGGGGCTGACGTCAAAAGATGGATCACCGGTCAGATCCGGCCGGGGTGAGGCACAGCTCGGAGTGTTCGAGAACTGCGGTATCCACGTTTCCGCCGGCCGTGTTCACACGTTCAAGGGAAACAGCCGAAGCCTCGCCACCAAGGTCCGGGCAGTCGATACCCTGACCCTTCCCGACGGCACGCTCTACGCCGCGACCCCCACGGGAAAGGCCGACGTTTTCCGCGTCGAGAACGGCCCTGATTCCTGCCTGGTCGAACCGGCCTGAGAGCTTGGGCACGTTACTCCCCTGGCGCGGGTTCCCGTGCTGGCCTAGTTTGTGGGTTCATGACGCTCTCCAGATCCCGGACGCTCTGGCTGCGGACCGAGCCCCTGCACGCAGTGATCTACTTCGAGGAGCGCTGCCGCGACCTGGGCAGGGCGCTCGGCCTCAAGGGCTTCTGGATGGGCTATTTCGCGGCCCGCACGGCTCCCATGGGCCCGGTCGAGTCGGGCGCCGCGACGGCCGCGCTCGGGGTCTTCGCCCCGGGCATGGTGGAGCGTGCCCTTCCGTCCGCCTGGCAGTACGCGTCGCCCGGCCGGATCGTGGAGGAGCGCGCGGCCTGCACGGCGCGGGCCCTGCGCGTGCTGGTCCCGGACATCGACGACCAGGCCGCCGCCCTGTGTCCGCCGCTCGCGGCGATGGTCGAGGACGCGCCCGCGCTGGCCCGCCCGCTCTTCGCGGCGAACCGCGACGTGAGCGAGCGGTCCGACCCGGTGCAGCGGCTGTGGCAACTGGCCACGTGCGTGCGCGAGTTCAGGGGCGACGCGCATGTCGCCGTGCTGGCCGACCACGGCCTCGACGCCTGTGAGTCGCTGGTGCTCGCCGCCGCCACGGGCCGCGTGGACCAGGACACCATCCGCCACGACAGGGGGTGGGACGAGCAGGAGTGGGCGCAAGCGGTGGACCGGTTGCGCGGGCGCGGCCTGGTGGACGGGGAGGGCCACATCACCGAACACGGCCGCACCGAGCGTGAATTGATCGAGGACGCCACGGACCGGCTTTCGGCGCGTCTGCTGCGCCCGCTGGCCGCGCGGGACGCGGACACGCTGCTCGCCGCGCTGGAACGGCCGGTGCGGGAGATCCTGACGGCCGGCGTCGTCCCCTTCCCCAACCCGATCGGACTGCCGCGGCCCACGGATTAGTCAATCCGGTTGCCGAACTACCCCTTGTGCCCCTACCGTCACGCCGATGACCCCCGTACTCCGTTCCGAGCGTCTGATTCTGTCCCCCTATGTCGCCGCCGACGAGGAACAGTTCGTCTCGCTCCTCCAGGACGAGGCCGTGGGCCGCTGGTTCGGGGACGGGATGCAGAGCGTGGAGCAGACCCACGCGCTGTTCCGCCGGATCTTCGGCCTCGTGTACGCCGAGAACCAGTTCCCGGTCTGGGCGGTGCGGCACGAGGGGCGCTACATCGGCCACGCGGAGATCAAGCCGTCCCCCGAGAAGTGGCTCGACGGTCACGAGATCGTCTACGGTCTCTTCCGCGGCAGCTGGGGCGTGGGGCTCGGCACGGAGCTGGCCCGTCTGCTCACCACGTACGGCCATCAGACGCTGGCCCTGACCGAGGTGCACGCGACGGTGGACGCGGAGAACACGGCCTCCCTGACCGTCCTCAAGCGCCTCGGCTACACGCAGGGCAAGGCGGTTGCTGAGGACAACGGCCGCACCACGCTCCTGATGACCTCGGTCCTCGGCTGAGGACAGGTTCAAATGGAGCGGTGACGAGTGAACGGGAGCGGAGCATGTCCATGGACGGCCGATGTGCGGTGGTGTCCGGAGCGGGCAGCGGGCTGGGTCGCGCCATCGCACGGCGTCTGGCGGCGGACGGGGCTCAGGTCGTGGTGGCCGGGGACAAGGAGGGGCCGCTCGCGGAGACCGTGCGGCTGATCGCGGACGAGGGCGGGGAGGCGTTCGCGGTGCGCTGCGACGTCACCCGCGAGGAAGACGTCGTCGCTCTGGTGCGCCGGGCCGTGGAACGGTTCGGGCGGCTCGACGCGCTGGTGAACAACGCGGGGGTGGAGTTCGCCAAGCGGGTGGAGGACACCACGGTCGGCGAGTGGGACTGGCTGATGGACGTCAACCTCAAGGGCGTCTTCCTCTGCGTCAAGCATGCCGTGCCCGCGATGCGCGACGCCGGCGGTGGCGTGATCGTGAACGTCGCCTCCGAGCTCGCGCTGGTCGGTTCGGAGGCGGTCGCGGCCTACTCGGCGTCCAAGGCAGGTGTGCTGCAACTGACCCGGGCGGTGGCCGTCGACCATGCCGCCGACGGCATCCGGGTCAACACCCTGAGCCCCGGCGTGATCCTCACCGACCTGCTGCAGACGGCCCTCGACTCGACGGGCGACCCCGACAAGCGGCGCAGGCAGTTCGAGGAACGAACCTTGCTGGGAAGGCTCGGCACCCCGGAGGAGGCCGCGGAGGCGGCCCTGTTCCTGGCATCGGACCGCTCCTCGTACATGACCGGCGCGAACCTCGTCCTCGATGGAGGCTGGACCGCTCACTGAACGCCGCCGGCCCGCTCCTCCGCCGCCGTCACGAGCCCCAGCAGATCTCGCACCGGCATCGAACCCGCCTCGCGTCGCTCCCGTGCGAAGGTGTTCGCCGCGTTCTGCAAAGTGTCGTTCACCGGTGTCGGTACGCCGTGCAGTCGGCCGAGCAGGGCGATCTCGCCGTTGAGGTAGTCCGCCTCGATGGTGCCCGTGCCCCGGGTCAGGCTCTGCCAGGAGGAGCCGCCGCCGCGTACCGAGCCGTCCAGGGGCTCCAGGCGGATGCGGTCGCCACGGGTCTCCTTCTGTTCCTCTTCGCTCACCGCCTCGATGCCGGCGGCTTCGAGCACCGCCTCGCCCTCCGCGCGGGCCAGCCGATAGAGCGCGACGGCCTCGTTGTCGGAGAGCGCGCCGCTGACCGCCTCGATGGAGTTGGCCAGGTTGGCGAGCAGCTTCCCGTACTTCCAGCGCATCACGTCCGCCACGACGGGCGCGAGCAGCTTCGACTTCTCCAGGTCGGCGGAGACGAGACGGGCGGTGTCGTCCGTGCCCTTCGGGTAGCGGCCGATGTGCAGGATGCCCGTGTACGGGGCGCCGGCCGCGGAGACCATGCCGGGCTCGACATGGGTCGCGGGCAGCCAGACGCACATCCCGTACACCCGCCGGAAGCGGCGCAGCGCGATGCGCTCGCTCTCGACGCCGTTCTGCGCGCAGACCAGCGGCAGAACCTCGCCCGCCGTCCCGCCGCCCGCCACCGGACGACCGCTCCAGGCGTCGACGGCGGCCTCGCAGTCCTGCGTCTTCACGGCGAGGAACAGCACATCGTCAGCCCTCAACTCGCCCAGTTCCGCCGGGCCTTGGACGGCCGGGAGGCGGTGCGTCAGGGTCCCTTCGGGCGTCCTGACCCGAAGGCCGCTCTCCCGCACCGCCTCGTAGTGCGCGCCCCGCGCGACGAGGACCACGTCATGTCCGCTCTCGGCCAGACGCCCGCCCACGGTGCCGCCGATCGCCCCTGCTCCGATGATGATGTAGCGCATGAGGCCGAGCCTCGCACATCACCCCGGGAAGATCCGGCTTCCGGCGGCCTCAGGCCTCGGACGGTCCGTCCGCGCTGAACGGCGTTCCCTGGTGGAACCAGAGCAGCCACTCGCCCTCGTAAAGACGCCACAGCGAACTGCGGTGTGACGTACGGCCGTTGCTGTCGGTGTCGAAGGTGAGGTGGACGATGTCCTCGGCGAGCTGGACGCCCCGCATCCGGGAGGTCATGATCGGGCGGCCCTCCCGGTCCGTGCTCTCGGTCAGGGCCTTGATGATGGACGCGCGGTCCCAGTGGGTGCCCGAGGTGCCGAACTCGGTGAACTCCGGGTGCAGCAGCTGCCCGAGCAGCTCGGGGGACGCACGCACCTCGGGGGCGAGCAGGCGCAGTTCGGCCTCGATGGCCGCCTCGACGGCGGGCGTGCGGTCAGCCACGGTCCAACTCCTGTGTCAGTTCCACCAGCTTGGTGACGGTGTTCCAGTTGCGGGACGTGGCGATGACGCCCCGGAACAGGACGGGCCGCGACAGGGCCTCGCCGAGCTTCGAGCGGCCGAGGCCGTCCGGTGCGTAGAGGTAGAGCGCACGGTCGCCGAGCCGGAACTCCTCGGGGAGGAAGGCCGCCGCGTCGATCGCGTCGAACCGGGACACGTCGACCGGCTCGGAGAGGTACGTGACGTGCAACTGCTTGCCTTCGAGCGAGGCCGCGGGGAAGGGGCAGGCGTCGGCGACCGCCTTCAAGTAGGCGCCGTCGCGCACCAGGACGTCCACGGTGAACCCGAAGTGCCGCTCGATGGCCTCGCCGATCCGCGCGGCCAGCGTGTTCTCGTCGCCGGCCTCGCAGGTGAAGACCGCGTTGCCGCTCTGCAGATGGGTGCGTACGTCGCCGAGCCCGAGCCCGTCGAGCAGCGTGCGCAGTTGAGCCATCGGCACTTTCCTGCTGCCGCCCACGTTGATGCCGCGGAGCAGAGCCGCGTATGCCTTGACCGTCATCCGCACACCATAAGGCGGCCGCCGCGCCCCGTGGGGGTGGGCGCGACGGCCGCCGGTCCCGTGGGTGTCGCTCGTGGGAGCGACGAGAGGGTGCTTACTCGACGACCTTGAGCAGCTTGTTGGGCGTGCCCTCGCTCGGGTTCGAGATCTTGTCCGCCGTGGCGCCGTCGGTCAGCGCCTTGGCGACGGCGTCCGGCTTGGCGTCCGGGTGGGCCGCGACGTAGAGGGCGGCGGCGCCCACGACGTGCGGGGTGGCCATCGACGTGCCGGAGATGGTGTTGGTGGCGTTGTCGTCCGTGTTCCAGGCGGACGTGATGTCCGAGCCCGGGGCGTAGATGTCCACCACGGAGCCGAAGTTGGAGAAGTCCGACTGCTCGTCGTCCTTGGTGGAGGAGGCGACCGTGATGGCCTCCTTCACGCGGGAGGGCGAACCCTGGCCGGCGTCCGAGGACTCGTTGCCGGCCGCGACGGCGAAGGTGACGCCGGAGGCGATCGCCTTCTGGACCGCCGCGTCGAGCGCTTCGTCGGCGCCGCCGCCCAGGCTCATGTTGGCGACCGACGGGCCCTGGTGGTTCTTGGTGACCCAGTCGATGCCCGCGACGACCTGCTCGGTGGTCCCGGAGCCCTGGTCGTCGAGGACGCGGACCGCGACGATCTTCGCCTTCTTGGCGACGCCGTGCGCCTCACCGGCGATGGTGCCGGCGACGTGCGTGCCGTGGCCGTTGCCGTCGTCCGCGTTGTCGTCGTTGTCGATGGCGTCGAAGCCGGACGTGGCGCGACCACCGAAGTCCTTGTGGCTGACGCGCACACCGGTGTCGATGACGTACGCGGTGGCGCCCTCACCGGCGGCGTCCGGGTACGTGTACTTCTTGTCGCCCGCGGTGTCCGCCTGGTCGACGCGGTCGAGGCCCCACGACGGCGGGTCGTCCTGCGTGGCGTCGATGGTGAACTTCTTCGACTGGACGACCTTGCCGACGGCCGGGTCGGCCGCCAGGCGCTTGGCCTCGGTCTCACTGAGACTCTTCGCCGAGAAGCCGTTGATCGCGGAGGAGTAGTTCCGCTTCAGCTCGCCGCCGTACTCCTCGGCCAGGTCGGACTTGGCACCCTTGTCGGCCTTCTCGTCGAGCATGACGATGTAGCTGCCGGAGACGGCGCCCTTGGCGTCGGCTCCGTACACCTTGCCCTCGGCGGGGGTCGCCGCGCCGGCGAACGAGGTGGCGAAGACGGTGACGCCGACTGCGGTGGCCGTGGCGGCTATCGCCGAGACGAGCTTCACCGAGCGTGCACGCTTGTGAGTTGCCATGAAGAGGGGTCTCCTCGTGGTGATGTGGGGGGATGTGGGGGGTTTCAAAACTTCACTGCAACGACCCTTGAGATCCGGAAGATCTCCGGGCGTTGGGACGAAACCATGTCTGATTGACGCGCGCAGATCAATACCTACATACACCTGTGACTTGTTCAACAAGGTTCTGTAATAACAAAACGGGCCCCCGGCGCCAGATCGGACACCGCGCGGGCGAATCCTTCAAGTCCTCATAGATGTAAGGGGCTTGTGACGTACGTCGAGCGCCGGACGGGCTGGAGGTACCCAGCCTGTCCGGCGCTCGATGACGAACTCGGTGATACGCGCCTACGCCGCGGCGATCAGCTTGCGCTCCTCGAAGGAGTCGATCGTCCGCGTGAAGTCCCGCGTCGAGAGCAGCAGCTTGTAGATGATCGCCAGCTCGAAGACGAGGAGCAGGGCGCCGGAGACGATCGTCGCCGGGAGCACCACGTCGAACAGCGGGCCGATCATGAAGACGCCCATCTGGAACTCGATGCCGCTCACCAGGTGCGTACGGATGCGGTGCCGCAGCAGGAAGGAACGTGCCCGGAGGTAGGCGGGGAACTTGCCCCTGAACTCCTGGTGCAGGTCGATGACCTGGCGCTTGGGCCCGGACGCGGGAGCCTCCGGAGCCTCGGGGACCCCCTGCTCCGCCCGCGTCTTCTGGAGGTCCTGCTCGATGTCGGCCTCGGGGTTCTCCCGGAGCAGGTCCTCCATGAAGGCCAGCTCGGCCTCGTTCTCCGCCCGGCGGGCCGCCCGCATGCGGACCTTGATCTGCTTGCGCATGGTGTGCCGGATCTTGAAGATCTCGAGCCCGTTGATGTAGCGCAGCGTGTCGAGGGCGACCACGGCGACCGCGGCCCAGATGTAGAAGGCATCCCCGGTGCGGTGGAACTGGCCGCCCATCAGGGCCACCGCACACGCCATGACGCGGATGCGGTCGAAGACGAAGTCGAGCCACGCGCCGAAGACCGAACCGGTGCCGGTCAGGCGGGCGACCTTGCCGTCCATGCAGTCGAGGATGAAGCTGAAGTGGTAGACGACGGCGCCGGCGACGAGCCACTGCCAGTCACCGAGCGCGAAGAACCCCGCAGAGACGAGCCCCAGCAAGAACGCGCCCCAGGTGATCTGGTTGGGCGTGATTCTCGTCCGCATCGCCGTCCACCGCACGAGCGGCGTGGCGACCGGATCGACCAGCATCACGGTCCACCACGCGTCGCGCTTCTTCTGGGTGATGCGGCGCACCTCTGCGAGGGGCGGTATGTCTCGTCTCATGGGGGTCAACTTCCTGGCGTTCGCGGAGCGTTCACCTCACGCTAGGAAGGTGTTGGTTCAAGGAACAAGAACCTGACCGTGCAACCTTTGGCCGGGGGTAACGGTCAACCTTTCAGGACGAGTCAATACCCATGCCAGAACCACCATGCGTTACCTGAGCGTTACCGAACGACAGGTACGTAACAGAAACGCCCGTGACGCAACGGAAACGCCTCACGGAGTGTCACACCCGGCCGACTTCGCGAGCTCCTCCTCGATCAGATCCGCCGCCATCTTCGTGCCGCCCTCCCCCGCCATCCCGGCCCGCACCTCCGCGAGGCGGCGTGCCACCTGCGGGTCGTCGACCAGGGCGAGCACCGCGTCCCGCAGCGTCTGCGCGGTGGCCTCCTCCATCGGCAGGTGCCGGGCGACCCCGAGCCCCTGGAGCATGTCCGCGTTACCGAACTGGTCGACGGCCTGCGGGACCGCGACCATCGGCGTCCCGGTGGCGAGCCCCTCCTGGCTGCCGCCGGCGCCGGCGTGCGTGATGAAGGCGTCGGCCTGCTTGAGCACCGCGAGTTGCGGCACCCACGGGTGGACCTCCACGTTCGCCGGGACATCCCCCAGTTCCCCCGCATCGACGTGCTTGCCGACCTGGAGCACCACATGCCAGCCGGGCAGCTCCCCGAACGCCTCGATGCAGGCGCGGTAGAAGCCGGGCTGCTTGGTGAAGGACGAGCCGAGCGAGACGAGCAGCACCTTCTCCGCGCCCGGGGGACGCTGCCAGTCGCCCTGCGCCGAGCGGTCGCCCTGACAGGCGCCGACGAATGTGTGCACGCTCTCGTCGACCCGGTCCGCGTTCGGCTGGAGCGCCTTGGGGATCAGGACGAGCGAGCGCGGCGGGCGGCCGACGAACGGATCGCAGTGCTGCGTGATGCCGTTCTGCTGCAGCCAGGCGTGGAAGCGCGCGTAG
This sequence comes from Streptomyces sp. NPDC051218, assembly GCF_044455475.1. Classification (NCBI taxonomy): domain Bacteria; kingdom Bacillati; phylum Actinomycetota; class Actinomycetes; order Kitasatosporales; family Streptomycetaceae; genus Streptomyces; species Streptomyces sp. NPDC051218. The sequence continues at coordinate 249,552 of NZ_JBITEU010000003.1, forward strand.
TAGGCCTTCCCGCGTTCGGTCTCCTTCAGCTCGGCGTACATCGGCTCGGCGACCTCCTCCTCGTACCCGTCCCAGGCGACCAGGTTCGGCGAGAGCGAGATCTCGGGCACGCCCCAGCGGCGGGCGAGGACGCGTGCGGGGTAGGAGGTGATGTCGTGCAGGACGAGGTCCGGCTCATCGCCTGCGTACGCCGCCGCCAGCTGCGGCAGCGTCTCGATCGCCTCGGTGAGGAACGGCTCGATGTTGTCGATCAGCTCGGTCCCCCAGGCCTCGGGATCGTCGTCGGGACCCGGCAGCGTCGTCTCGTAGAGAACGGGCTCGGCGCCGGTCGCGGCGACCTTCTCGGCGAAGAGGTGCGGGATCGCGTACGTGACGCGGTGGCCGCGGGCGACGAGCTCGCGGATCACTTCGAGGCTCGGGTTGACGTGCCCGTGCGCGGCGATCGAGAACATGGCGATATGGGCACGCTGGAGTGAGGTCATGCGCCAACCTTAAGCGAGACGATACGTCTCGTGCAACCTCTTCGATGCGACCCCCTCCTGGCTCTTTCGATGCGGCCCTCCCCTACTCGAAAGACAGGTCACCGCGCGACGCGGCGTCGTTGTAGCGCAGCAAGTACTCGGCGAACTTCTCCAGGTCCGGCTCGCCCCACTCCGCGAGGCGCTCACGGAACGCGATCCGGCGCGCGTCCGTGACCTGCGCGAGCACCTCGATCCCCCGGTCGGTGAGATGCAGCACGTGCACCCGGTGGTCGGTCGAATCGAGCCGCCGCTCCACGAGACCGGCCTTCTCCAAGGCGCCCACCTGCCTGCTGATCGTCGACTTGTCCAGCGTGTAGTGGGCCGCGAGGTCCGTGGCCCGGCATCCGCCCTGGTATTCGAGATGACTCAGGAGCGTGTACGAGACCAGCGACAGCTCGGGGTGCATGCGTGCGGCGGTGGCGCGGGCCCGCCGGGCGAACGCCGTCATCTCCCGCTGAATGATCTCGATGGACCCGTCCCTGTCGGACCCGTCACCGTCGGCCACGATTTCTCCCTCTTCGCGAATGGTTGTACAGTACAACACCGAGAATGAGTGTATAAGCCAACCATTTCGAGAGGTCTCCCGATGACCGCCACCTCGGCGCCCGCCCACAAGGCATCAGCCGGCCCGGCAACCGCCTCCGGACCACTCCGCCACGTCCTGCTCCACCTGGTGACGCCCCTGCTGATGTGCCTCGGCATGGGCCTCGCCTACATGGGCGCGTTCGTCACTCCGGAGCCGCACGACCTGCCGATCGCCGTCGTCGGATCGGGCGAGCAGACGCAGGCCCTCGCGCAGACCGTCAAGGACAAGGCGGGCGACGCCCTGGACGTGCGGACCGTCGGCTCCCGCGCGCAGGCGGTCGACGAGCTCAAGTCGATGGACATCTCGGGTGCCTACATCCCCGATGCCAGGACCCCGGAGGTGATGGTGGCCACCGCGGGCTCCGACATGAGCGCCATGGCGGTGGAGAAGGTCTTCACGCCGGTCGCCGCCGGGCACGGTGTCCCGCTGAAGGTCACCGACGTCGCGGCGACCGTCGACGACGACCCCACGGGGCAGGGCCTGTTCTTCCTGCTCGTCGCGGTGAGCATCGGCTCGTACGCGTCGGTGGCGGCGCTCGGCGCCGCGGGGGCCGGGATGCGGATGCGGGCACGGGCGGGGCTCGCGGTCGGTGTCTCGTTCGCCGTGAGCCTGATCGGCGCGGCGCTCGCCGGGCCCGTCTTCCACCTGGTGCACCAGGGCCTGTGGGGCGTGTGGGCCATGGCGTGGCTGTACTCGGCCGGCATCCTCTTCATCGGCGTCGGGCTGCACACGTTCCTGAAGCGCTGGACGACGCTGACGATGATGATCCTCTTCGTGATGCTCAACTTCACGTCCTCCGGCGGCCTGTTCAGGCCCGAGCTGCAGAACGGCTTCTTCGGCTCGCTGCACGCCTTCTGGAACGGCGCCGGATTCGTCGAGGGCATCCGCAGCCACCTCTACTTCGGTGGCCACGCACTGGGCGGGCACGTCTGGACGCTGGCGGTCTGGCTGCTCGCCGGGCTGGTGATCACCGCCGTCGCGGCGCTCTGGGAGCGGGGCCGGCGCCACGAATCCTCCGCGGAGTACGCGAAGTCCGCGAAGTCCGCTGAGGCCGCGGAGTCCGAGGAGGAGATGGAGGAGTCGGTGGCGGTCTGAGTGTCGCCCGCGCCCCCGAAGGGGCGCGGGGAACCGCGCCTACCGCTGATACCGCGCGAGGACCAGATTCCCGTCCTCGACCAGCCGGTGTCTCAGCTCGTCCAGGTCAATGGCTCCGCTGTAGTACTCCTGCAGGACCGGGGTCGCCACCTTGTCCTTCCACTCCGCGTAGCCGCGCACCGACTGCGCGGGGGCCGAGCGGAGATCCTTCGCCAGGGCCGTGCCCACCGCCCAGTCGTTCTTCTCGGTGCGCAGGGCCGGGTCCTTCAAGGCCTCCGTACCCGTGGGGAGCATCCAGTCGCCCTGCGCGAGGCGCACCATGTTCTCGGGCTGAAGGAGGAAGTCGATGAACTCGACCGCCTCCTTCTTGTGTTCGGTGTCCTCGGAGACCGAAAGCGTCTGCGGACTGACGCCCTGCGCGAGCCCCTCCGCTCCCGCCGGGGCGGGAAGCACCTGCCAGTCGAAGCCCTTGGGTGCCTGCTGGACGATCTGCTGGCGGTAGGAGAAGCCGAGCGGGACCATCGCGTACTTGCCGCCGAAGAATCCCGGCAGCGTGTCCGAGCCGCCCATGCCCAGGGTGGTGCTGGATGCGCTCTTGTCGGTGTTGACCTGGTCGTGGACCGTACGGGGCATGATCTCGTCGGCCTTGTCGAAGCGGATGTCGACCTTGGCGTCCTCGCCGCGGTGGAACATCCGGCCGCCGGTGGAGAGCGAGAGGTTGAGCGTCGCGGACACCGGCTCCTTGAGCGGCCAGGCCACGCCGTACTTGCCCTTGCCATCGCTCAGTTCCTTGGTGACCGAGCGGAACTCGTCCCAGGACCAGGGCTTCTCGGGGGTCGGGATGCGTACGCCCGACTCCTTCAGCCACTTCGCGTTGGCGATCAGGACGCGGGGCTCCTGGAGGAACGGCACGCCGTAGACACCGTCACCGAACGTCGTCGTCTGCCAACTGCGCTCGGGAATGTCGGACTTGAGCCGGTCGGGGAGCAGTTCGCCGAGGTCCGCGAGATACCCGCCGTACGCGAAGTCGGCGAGGTCGTCCGACGCGTCATGGATGATGTCCGGCGCCTCGCCGCCCTCGAAGGAGGTGAGGAGCTGGTCGTGGGCACTGTCCCAACTGCCCTGGACGTACTCGACCTTGACGTCCGGGTGGCTCGCGTTCCACTCCTCGACCAGTTCCTTGTTGGCGTCGACCGACTCCTTCTGCCAGGCCAGCGACTGGAAGCGGAGGGTGACCCTGCCGTCGTCGGAGCTGTTGGAGTCACCGCTGCATCCGGCGAGCAGCAGCACGAGGGCCGCGGTCACCGCGGTGGTGAGGCGTGCGCGCATCAGCTCTTCACCGCCCCGGTGAGCATGCCGCCCGTGATCCGCTTCTGGATGATCGCGAAGATGACGAGCGAGGGGAGCGTGGCGAGGAACGCGGCAGCGGCGAGCGGGCCGAGGTCGGCAGCACCCTCCGCGCCGATGAAGTGCGTGAGGACGACCGGCAACGTCTGTTTCTCCGGGGTCTTGAGCAGGACGAGCGCGAAGAAGAATTCGTTCCACGCGGTGATGAAGGCGAAGAGGATCGTGGCCACGATGCCGGGCGCGAGCAGCGGCGCGGTGATCGAGACGAGCGTACGCAGCTTGCCCGCGCCGTCGACGGCCGCGGCCTCCTCCAACTCCGTGGGTACGGCGCGCACATAGCCCACCAGCATCCACAGCGCGAAGGGCAGCGCCCACACCACGTAGACCATGATCAGACCCGGCAGCGAGTTGATCTGGCCGAGGTTCTTCAGGACGAGGAAGAGCGGGATGATCACCAGGACGAAGGGGAACGCCTGGCTGACCACGACCCAGCCGGTGGCCGCCCGCGCGAGAAACGTGCGGTGGCGCGCCATGACGTACGCCATGGGTGTCGCGATGGCGACCGCGATGAGTGCCGCGCAGACGGCCGCGATCAGGGAGTTGCCCGCGGCACGCAGGAGCGGCTGCTCGTCGAACGCCTGCCGGAAGTTGGCGAGGGTCGGGTCCTTGGGAATCCAGGTGGGGTGCAGGCTGGCCAGCTCGCGCGGCGGCTTGAAGGCCGTGGAGATCAGCCAGAGGAAGGGGAAGGCCAAGAAGACGAGGTAGCCGAGGAGCGCGAGGTACTGCCCGGCGCGCGCGGGTTTGCTGGTGCGTGTGGTGCTCACTTCTCGTCGCCTCCCTTCAGTCGGCCCACGAGGTAGAAGGCGAGGATCACCGAGATCACCGCGACCATCACGCAGCCCATCGCCGCGGCATAGCCGAACTGGCCGTAGCGGAAAGCCTCTTCGTAGGCGAAGAGCATGGGGAGGCGGGTGCGGCCGCCGGGGCCGCCGTTCGTCAGGACGTAGACGAGGGCGAAGGAGTTGAAGTTCCAGATGAAGTTGAGCGCCGTGATGGCGAGGGCGACCGGCTTCAGCGCCGGCCAGGTGACCGTGCGGAAGCGGCGCCAGGCTCCGGCGCCGTCCATCTCGGCCGCCTCGTGCAGTTCGCGCGGGGTGTTCTGGAGGCCTGCGAGCAGCGCGACGGTGGTCTGCGGCATGCCTGCCCAGATGCCCACGACGATCACGGCGGGCAGTGCGGTGCCGAGGCCCGTGAGCCAGTCGCGGCCGTCCCCGAGGCCGAGGCTGCTCAGGGTCTCGTTCAGGACACCCGCGTCGGGGTTGTAGACCAGGCGCCACATGATGCCGACGACCACTTCGGGCATCGCCCAGGGGATGATCGCGAGCGAGCGCGCCAGCCAGCGGAAGCGCAGATTCTGGTTGAGCAGCAGGGCCAGGCCGAGGGCCAGGAGGAACTGCGGCACGGTCACACCGACCGCCCACAGCAGGCCGATGCGGAACGAGTCCCAGAACAGGGTGTCGTGCCACAGGTCCTGGAAGTTGAGGAGGCCGATCCACTCGGTGGGTTCGGTGCGGCCCGACTGGGAGTCGGTGAACGCGAGCGTGATGCCGTAGAGAAGAGGGCCCACGCTCAGGATCAGGATCGGGATCAGCGCGGGCAGGACCAGGAACCAGGCGCCGTGGTCCGCACCTCTGCGGGCGGACGCGCCTCTCGCTGACCGCTTCTGCGCGGTCGCCAATGTCACGGAATCGGCTCCTTTGGGCGGCTCATCGAGGTTTGGCCGCCCAGGCGGCCCCCGTCATCGTGCTGATGGGATCTTGATACGTCAAGCAGCTACGCAGGCCTCACAGCCGCTTGGCCAGTGCGAATGGGAGACTGTGCCGGCGAACGCAGCGAACGGAACGAAGGGTGCGGGAGGCAACGGATGGACGAGGCGCGGGCACGGGACGTACTGGACGCCGCGGGTCTCGGTCGGGACGCGGCGCTGCTCGCGCTCGGCGAGAACGCGGTGTTCGGCTCCGGCGGGTCGGTGGTCAAGGTCGGGCGTGCGGCGCCCGAGCTCCTCGACCGTGCACGGCGGGAGTTGCGGGTCGCGCGCTGGCTCGAGGAGTCGGGGGTGCCCGCGGTGCGGGCCGCCGAGGACGAACCCCGCCTGGTGGACGGGCATCCGGTGACGGTGTGGCACCGGCTGCCGGAGGCCGTGCGGCCCGCTGAGCCGCGCGACCTCGCCGCACTGCTGCGGCGCGTGCACGCGCTGCCCGCCCCCGGGTTCGAGCTGCCACGGCGCGAGCTCCTCGGCGGGGTCGAGCGGTGGCTGCGGCTCGCGGGCGACGCGGTCGACGTCGAGGACGCGGACTACCTGCGCGAGCGCAGGGACGGGTTCGAGGCGGCGGCGTCGGCGCTCTCGCCGCGGCTCGCGCCCGGGGCCATTCACGGTGACGCCCTGCCGCGGAACGTCCTGGTGGGCGCGGACGGGCCGGTTCTCGTGGACCTCGAGACGTTCTCCTCCGATCTGCGCGAGCACGATCTGGTCGTCATGGCGCTTTCCCGGGACCGCTACGGGTTGCCGACCGACGCGTACGACGGGTTCGTCGATGAGTACGGGTGGGATGTGCGGGAGTGGGAGGGGTGCGCGGTGCTCCGCGGCGCCCGGGAGACGGCCAGCTGCGCATGGGTCGCACAGCATGCCCCCACCAATCCGAAGGCCCTGGCCGAGTTCCGCCGCCGGGTGGCGTCGCTGCGGGACGGGGATGCGACCGTGCGGTGGTATCCGTTCTGAGACGTCAGACGCCGGACGCGCTGAACTCCTCGCGCAGCGGCCACGTCCCGTCCACCACCGCGTCCGTCTCGCCCTTCTTCCTGAGGAACTTCTGGAAGTCCGCCGCCCACTGCGCATACCACTCGACCTGGCGACGGTGCAGCTCCGCCGGGCCGAAAGCGGCCAGCTTGGGGTGACGCTCGGCTATCGCGCCGGCCAGGCGGGCCGCGGCCAGGGCGTCCGACGTGGCGTCGTGCGCCGACTCCAGGAGCACGCCGTACTCGGTGCAGACCGCTTCGAGGTTCCGCTTGCCCTTGCGATACCGCTCGACGGAGCGGTCGATCGCGTACGGATCGATGACCGGGGCCGGTTCCGCGCCGCCCAGCCGCTCACGCAGGGACGGCAGGCCGTGCCTGCGCAACTCCGCGGCGAGCAGGGTCAGGTCGAAGGTGGCGTTGTACGCGACGACCGGGACGCCCGTCTGCCAGTACGACACGAGGACCGCCGCTATCGCGTCGGCGACCTCCGCGGCCGGTCTGCCGTCCGCCGCCGCCCGCTCGGTCGAGATGCCGTGCACCGCCTCGGCATCCGCCGGGATCTCGACCCCCGGGTCGGCGAGCCACTCCTTGCGGCCCAGCGTCTCGCCAGCCCTGACCTCGATCACCGCGCCCGTGACGATGCGTGCCTCGTGCGGGTCCGTCCCGGTGGTCTCCAGGTCGAAACCGATCAGCAGCTCCCGGTGCCAGCCCATGGCCGCCCCCCTTCTCTGTGGTGCTTTCCCCCATTGACCACCACGATCCCACGCACCACTGACAATCCGAGGTCCGCGTTCCGCTTGCCGGCCGGAGCGGCGCGGGAGACCGGGCCGGCGGCGCGGGAGACCGGGCTCAGGACACCGGCCGCGAGTCCGCCCAGGCCAGCTCGAACTCCTCCCGGTACGTCGCGAAGAGTCCGTTCTCGTCCGGCTCGTCCGCCTTCACCACCCGGCGGCCGCCGCGCAGCACGAGCACCGGCGCCTCCATCCCGCGCGTCCTGCGCAGATACGACTGGACGACCGCGATGCCGTCGGCGCCGTCCCCGTCGACCAGATACGCGGTGAAGCGCGGCGTCTCGTCGAAGACCTGGATCTCGAAGGCGCCCGGGTCACGCAGCCGGGCCCGCACCCGGCGCATGTGCAGGATGTTCATCTCGACGCTGCGGCTCAGCTCGCCCCGCTTCAGGCCCAGTTCACGCTCCCTGCGCTTGACCGCGCTGCTCGCCGGGTTGAGGAAGAGCAGCCGCACCCGGCAGCCGGACTCGGCGAGCCGCACGAGGCGGCGTCCGGAGAAGTTCTGGACCAGGAGGTTCAGGCCTATCCCGATCGCGTCGACGCGCCGGGCGCCGCCGAACATGTCCTCGGCGGGGAACTGCCGCAGGAGCCGCACCCGGTCCGGGTGGACGCCCACCACGTCGGCATACCGGTCGCCGACCAGGGACTCGACGGCGTCGACGGGCAACCGGCGTGCGGACGGGGTGTCGGTGCCCGTGCCGAGTATGTCCAGGAGCCTCGCCGACGCGCGCTCCGCCTGGTCGAGCACGGCGGTGGACAGGGCGCGGTTGCGCGAGACGACGTTGCGGGTCACTTCCAGCTCGTCGAGGGCGAGTTCGACGTCCCTGCGGTCGTCGAAGTACGGCTCGAAGCACGGCCAGTGCTGCACCATCAGCTCGCGCAGCTGGGGCAGCGTGAGGAAGCTCAGGACGTTGTCGTCCGCCGGGTCGAGCAAGTAGCCCTTGCGGCGGCTCACTTCGCGTACGGCGACGGCCCGCTGCACCCACTCCTGTCCGGCGGGCCCGGCGGCCGCGACCACCCAGTCGTCGGCGTGGACCGGTTCGTAGATGGGGCGCAGGACAGCGGCCACGACCGCGCGCAGCCGCTGTTCCACGAGATTCAGCCAGATGTAGGCCCGCCCGGCGCGCTGGGCGCGGGTGCGCACCTCGCGCCAGGCGTCGGCGCCCCAGTCCAGTTCGGGTCCGATCTGAGATCCCATCTCCATCGGCCGCGCCAGGGACACCGCTCCGGGCGGGCCGTCCGCGGAACCCCCCTCGTGACCCTCGTCACCAGGGGGCAGTTCCCGCCCTCCCGAGCTCACCCAGCGCACCCCTTCCGCTCCCCCGAGCACTCCCCCGTTCAACGATCAAGGAAGGGTACTCCGGGAGCGGCGGCCGGTGCAGCAGGATGGAGAGGGAGCTTTCTCAACTACCGCCCTCTGGATTGCCGTTCTGGCCGGCGAGGTCGGCGGGAGTGAGCGGATTCATAGCGGTCACGTCACGCGGGGCGATCGAGAAACCCTGCCAGTGGACCGGCATGGGCTGCTGGTCCTCGTCGCGTGCGACGTGGTGGAACCCGATGTTGACCCAGGTGATCGGGTGCTTGAGCGTCTGGCCGTTGACCCATTTGTCGACGCTCTTGGGCCCACAGTTCGACGAGAGGTTGTCGCTGGTGTACTGCTCGCACTTCTTGTACTCGGTGAAGTACACGTCGTGGTTGCTGTAGGCGCGCCCCGGGTGCTTGACGGAGCGGCCCGGCACGATCTCGTACGACCTGGGGTGGCCGTCTGCGTTCTTGCCCGCCGTGCTCACCACGCGCCACCAGCGCATGCCCTTGACGTCACCGATGAGTTCCTTGGTGACGGGGGTGCGGGTGGTCTTCGTCTTCGGCTGGCCGTTGCCGGTGGGCGGCGTCACCTTGGAGTCGTACTGCTCGACCTTGGCCTTCGGGGAGCCGTCGAGGCCGAAGTTGAGGCGCCAGGAGACGTTGTGGCTGTGGCTCTCCGCGTAGTCGCTCGCGCCCTTGCCGATGGGCCAGCCGCGGCCGTCGGTGCCGTTGTAGTCGCTGGGCGAGAGGCTGCCGGTGGCGCCGACGTTCGAGGTGATCGTGCCGTCCGACGAGAAGCGCCACTCGGTGATGTACTCGTACCAGGACGCCTGGTTGACGGTGTAGACGAGCAGGTCCTTGCCCTGCGCCTGGTAGATCTTCTCCGGATTCTCGTAGATGTCCGGGGTCATGCGGTAGGCGTGGCCACGCGCGCGCGTGGTGGTGCACAGGCCCTTCACCTTGCCGCCGGGGATGGGCGAGGAGTTGCCGACCTTGACGGTCTTGATGGTGCCGCCGGGACACTCGGCGGGCTTCAGGGGCAGGAGGTCCGTGCCGAAGGAGGCGCCGGTGATGTCCTGGTACTCGTTCTCGCCGTCGTCGTAGGGCACGTGGACCTGTGCGAGACGGGCGCTGGTGAGGACCGGTATGGGCTTGGGCTCGTTCTTCGGCTGGTACGAGATGTTGTCGAGGACCAGACCGGCGTTGGTGTTGTAGTGCCAGCACATGCGCCAGGTGGTGCCGCCGTCGACGGTCTGCTCGATGCGGTAGTCGGCGCTGCAGGCCGGGGCGGCGGCAGCGGGGGCGTCCTTGGCGCTGTTCTGCGTGGCGCCCGCCGGGCCTGCTGCGGCGACGGCGGCGCCCAGGAGCGCGGTGACCGCAAGGCCGATGGAGGCGCGCTTGCGGGCGCGCCCAAGTCTGTTCACGTGCATGCGAGATGACTCCCTTGTGCGGAAGCGAAAGAGTGCGAGCGGGTGCCTGTGCCGCTCAGCGGAGGCGGGTGACCTTGCGGTCGCTCAGGTCGACGATGAGGTCGCGGGTGTCGATCCAGGGGCCGTTGACGACCTTGCTGACGACACTGAGGCACCGGTGTTCGCCGCATTTGTCGAGCGGGGCCGGTAGTTTCTCGACGGTCTCCTTGTGGAAGACGAAGGCGCTGAGGGTCAGCTGGCCGGGCGAGGTGAGCTCCTTGCCCATCGCGTCCTTGTAGTCCTTCTTGAGGTCCGCGCCGAGCGGATCGGCGATCAACAGCTCGGCGGCCTCACGGAGTTCGTCCTTGGCCGGCGGCGGCTGGACGCCGTGCGAGGTGTCGGTGTTCTCCACCTTGCCGGTGGCGAGATTGACGGTCTTGGTGACCAGCGCGTCGTTCTTGTAGTCGTAGTAGACGATGTCCGCGCGGCGCGGCCTTTCGGGGTCGACGGCCTCGGTCGGGGCCACCTCGCTCAGATTGTTCGCGAGGAGCTGGGGGCCGCGGTCCCCCTCCACGTCACGGGCGGACCTGCGGAGGTCGCCCTTCATGGCTATCGTCTCGGCCCGCTTCATCTCGTCGTCGGTCAACGGGTCGCTGCCGATGCCTTTTTCGCCCTCTTCGGGCGCGGCCTCGACGACCGCGTCCTTCGGGATCGCGTTCTGCTGCGCCGCTCCTGCGGCCGCACTGCGGTCCTGACCTCGGGACTCCCCCGCCCCGGCCGTTCCCGGCAGTGTGATTCCTGCCATCACGGCGGTGGCGGCCACAGCGACCGCCGTGCCCGCCACTACCTTCCCCAGATGGCGTCTGACTAGTTCGCGCACATCCTCCCCCTTCTTCCCCTGGTGTCCCACTCATGGGCATACCGAGTATGTGGTCGATCGGTTAGACGGGCTCAACTCCTGGGTGGTTGCCCTACTTTCGGGGAACCTTGAGCGAAGTGACCCCGAGCCGAGGGGGCGGTAGTGGAAGAGTCATATGCATGCAGGTGTGGCCAGGGCAGGCGTATCCACTCGGTGCCACGTACGACGGCGCCGGTACGAACTTCGCGGTCTTCTCCGAGGCCGCCGACCGCATAGAGCTCTGTTTGTTGCACGACGACGGCTCGGAGACAGCCGTCGAGCTGCGTGAGTCCGACGCGTTCGTACTCCACGCGTACCTGCCCGGCGTGATGCCGGGCCAGCGGTACGGCTTCCGTGTGCACGGTCCCTACGACCCCGCGCAGGGGCACCGCTGCAACTCGGCGAAGCTCCTTCTCGACCCGTACGCGCGCGCGGTCAGCGGCCGGATCGACTGGGGCGAGGAGGTGTACGGCTACCGCTTCGGCGCCCCGGACAAGCGCAACGACATGGACTCGGCGCCGCACATGATGACGTCGGTGGTGGTCAATCCCTACTTCGACTGGGGCGACGACCGGCCGCCCCGCACCCCGTACAACGAGACCGTGCTCTACGAGGCCCACGTGAAGGGCCTGACCATGCAACACCCGGACCTGCCCGACGAGTTGCGCGGGTCGTACGCGGCGCTCGCGCATCCGGCGGTCATCGATCACCTCGTGCAACTGGGGGTGACGGCGCTGGAGCTGATGCCGGTGCACCAGTTCGTGAACGATCACCGTCTGGTCGACATGGGCCTGAACAACTACTGGGGCTACAACACGATCGGCTTCTTCGCGCCCCACAACGCGTACGCCTCCTGGGGCGACCGGGGCGAACAGGTCCTGGAGTTCAAGCAGGCGGTGAAGGCGCTGCACGAGGCGGGCATCGAGGTGATCCTCGACGTCGTCTACAACCACACGGCCGAGGGCAACCACCTGGGCCCGACGCTCTCCTACAAGGGCCTCGACAACGCCTCGTACTACCGCCTCACCGACGATCCCCGCTACTACATGGACACCACGGGGACCGGCAACTCGCTCCTGATGCGGTCGCCGCACGTACTCCAAATGATCATGGACTCGCTGCGGCACTGGGTCACCGACATGCACGTGGACGGGTTCCGCTTCGATCTCGCGGCGACGCTCGCCCGCCAGTTCCACGAGGTGGACCGGCTGTCGTCCTTCTTCGACCTCGTGCAGCAGGACCCCGTGGTGAGCCAGGTGAAGCTGATCGCCGAGCCGTGGGACGTCGGCGAGGGCGGCTATCAGGTGGGCAACTTCCCGCCGTTGTGGACCGAGTGGAACGGCATGTACCGCGACACGGTGCGCGACCTGTGGCGGGGCGAACCGCGCACGCTCGCGGAGTTCGCGTCCCGGCTCACCGGCTCATCCGACCTCTACCAGGACGACGGGCGGCGCCCCTTGGCGTCGATCAACTTCACCACCTGCCACGACGGTTTCACGCTGCACGACCTCGTCTCGTACAACGACAAGCACAACGAGGACAACGGCGAGGACAACCAGGACGGCGAGAGCCACAACCGCTCGTGGAACTGCGGCGCGGAGGGCGATACGGAGGACCCGGACGTCCTGGAGCTGCGCGAGCGGCAGATGCGCAACTTCATCGCGACGTTGATGCTCTCGCAGGGCGTGCCGATGCTCAGCCACGGCGACGAGTTCGCCCGGACGCAAGGGGGCAACAACAACGCCTACTGCCAGGACAACGAGATCGCTTGGGTGCGCTGGCCGCAGGGCGAGAGCAGCCAGCTGGAGTTCACGCGCGCGATGGCGTGGCTGCGGCGCGACCACCCCGTGTTCCGCAGGAGGCGGTTCTTCCACGGCCGCCCGGTCGAGGGCACGCACGACGAGCTGTCCGACATCGCGTGGTTCACGCCGGAGGGCGATGAGATGACGCAGGAGGACTGGGACGCGTCGCAGGCTCGGGCGCTGACGGTGTTCCTGAACGGCAACGCCATCTCCGAGCCCGGGACGCGCGGCGAGCGGATCACCGACGACTCGTTCCTGATGATGTTCAACGCGTCGGACCAGCCGCTGGAGTTCGTCGTCCCGGTCAATCACGGCCGTCAGTGGGAGGTGATCGTGGACACCTCGTTGGAGGCGGGCGTGCCGACGGACACGGGGCCGAAGGCGGGGGCCGGTGAACGCCTGACGCTCACCGACCGCAGCCTCACCGTCCTGCGGCGTCCCGCGTGACCTCCCGCCCGCCCTCCGCCGGGGGGCGGGCGACGAGCGCGACGAGGAACGCGACGGCGGCGGCCGCGCTGCCGAGCGCGAACGCCGCTCCGGGGCCGTAGGACTCGGCCAGGCGGCCCGCCACCGCGAGCGTGACCGCCTGGCCGCCGACGAACGCGCTCGCCGCGAACGTCATGCCCTCGGCGAGGCGCTGGGGCGGGCAGGAGCGCTCGGTGAGCGCGAAGCCGGTGATCAGGTTCGGGGCGAAGATCGCGCCGAAGACGGTCACCACGAGGTACAGACCCGTCATGCTGTCCGTCCACACCAGCGGGAGCGAGAGCAGCGCCGCCGCGGCTGTCGCCACGCGCCAGCGCGCGTACAGGCCGAAGCGCTCGGGCAGCGCGGCCATGGAGAGCCCCACGACGGCGCTCATGACGCCCATGGCGGCGTAGACGAGCCCCGCCTGGCCCGGCTGCCCCAACTCCTCGGTGAGGGCCGTGATGCCCGCTCCACAGGCTCCGAGCAGGACGCCGACGAAGACGAGCCCGACGCGTACGACGACGACCGCGCGCGGCAGGCGCTGCCGGCCGCGGTCGCCACGCGCGCGTGGTGCCTCCCCCGTCACATGGGGCGCTTCCTGCGTCGCCCGTACCGTCCGGCCCGTGGGGTGCAGCGCGAAGCCGGAGCCGCAGACGGCGACCAGGAGCGCGGCGGCACCGAAGGCGTAGGCCGGGTGGCCCGCCACCGCGGCCAGGCCCACGAAGGCGGGGCCGAGCACGAAGGAGAGCTCGTCCATCGTGCTCTCCAGGGACAGCACGGTGTTGACTTGACGGCTGTCTCCGCCCGCCCGGCGGACCAGCGGGACGGCTCGTGCGCGGGCCAGCGGCCCGATGCCCGGGATGCTCGCGCCGGCGAGCACCGCGAGGGCGACGAGCACGGGCGTGGGCAGGTCGAGGAGGGCGCCGAGGGTGTACACCGCGATGGCCACGGCGTTGAGCAGCGAGAAGGCGAGGACGACGGAGCGCTGGCCCCGCCGGTCGGCGAGGCGGCCGACGAGCGGGCCCATGGTCACCTGGCCGAGCGCCAGCGCGCAGGCGACCACGCCGCCCGTGGCGAGCGATCCGCTGGTCTCGGTGACCAGCAGCACGCTGCCGAACTGGATCATGGCCACGGGGAGCCTGCCGAGGAACGAGATCACCGGAAGGAGCGCTCCGGTGTGCCCGATCACTTCCCGGTAGGTGCCGAGGAGGCCGGGCGCGCCCCGGTGCGCGCGGTTCTCGGGGTGGTCTCGATCGTCCCGCGGCCCGTCCTGTGCGACCTGTGCTTTTGCAGCCATCGTCCGAAGCTAGCGACACTCTGACGGCCAGAAGCATGAGTCGATGGCACGAAAGCCCGCCAGGCGGGTACGTACGTTCGCATGACGCCTGAGCGCCCAGAGTCCGCGGTTCCGCCGCCGCCCACCGCCACGTACCGGTTGCAGCTCCAGCCGGAGTTCCCCTTCGAAGCCGCCGAGGCGGCCGTCCCGTACCTGGCATCGCTGGGGGTCTCGCACCTGCACCTGTCTCCGGTCCTCGAGGCCGTTCCGGGGTCCACGCACGGCTATGACGTCGTGGACCACGCGCGCGTGCGCGACGAGCTGGGCGGCGAGGAGGGGCTGCGGTCCCTTTCGCGCACCGCGCGGGCGCACGGGCTCGGCCTCGTCGTGGACATCGTCCCGAACCACATGGCGGCGGTGCCGTGCCACAACCACGCCCTCTGGGAGGTCCTGCGGGAGGGTCCCGCGTCGCCGTACGCGCGGTGGTTCGACATCGACTGGGACGCGGGCGACGGGCGCGTGCTGCTGCCGGTGCTCGGCCGCGGGGTCGGGGACGAGCTGGAGCGTCTGCGGGTGGACGGCGACGTGCTGCGCTACCACGAGCACGCGTTCCCCCTGCGCGAAGGCACCGCTGAGCTGCCCCTGCCTCAGCTCCTCGACGCCCAGTGGTACCGGCTCGGATGGTGGCGGCTTGCCCGTACGGAACTCAACTACCGGCGCTTCTTCACCATTTCGGACCTCATCGGGGTGCGCGTCGAGGACCCCGAAGTGTTCGAGGCGACCCACGCGAAGATCCTCGAACTGCTGCGGGAGGGGGTCGTGGAGGGGCTGCGGATCGACCATCCCGACGGGCTCGCGGAGCCGGGGGCGTACCTTCAGCGGCTCCACGAAGCCACACGCGGGCGCTGGACGGTCGTCGAGAAGATCCTCGCCGACGGGGAGCGGCTGCCGGCCGCGTGGCCCGTCGCGGGCACCACCGGCTACGACGCGCTGCGCCACCTCGACGGCCTCTTCACGGACCCGGCGGGGGCGGGCGAGCTCCTCGGCCAGTACCGGCGGTTCGCGGCGCCGGCGGTGGACCGGGGCGGCGACTGGGACGCGACGGTGCGGCGCGCGGCGTACAAGGTGCTCACCCATGAGCTGGCCGCCGAGACCGACCGCCTCACGCGTGAGGCGACCGCGCTCTGCGCCGCGGACCCCGCGCTGCGCGACCATGCCCCGTGGGCGCTGCGCACCGCGCTCCTGGAGCTGCTCGTGCGGCTTCCCGTCTACCGGCCCTACGTCTCCGGGGGCGCCGAACCGGCTTCGGTGCTCACGGTGAGGGCCGCCGAGGAGGCGAAGGCGGCCTTCGCCGTGCGGGAGGAGGCCGAGGCGGTCGATGTCGTACGGGACCTGGCCCTGGGCCGTCTTGGGTCC
The DNA here is from genome assembly GCF_044455475.1 of Streptomyces sp. NPDC051218. Lineage (NCBI taxonomy): Bacteria > Bacillati > Actinomycetota > Actinomycetes > Kitasatosporales > Streptomycetaceae > Streptomyces > Streptomyces sp. NPDC051218. The sequence continues at coordinate 265,259 of NZ_JBITEU010000003.1, forward strand.
GGGCCAGCGGTCGACGGCTTCCGGGCGCGGTTCGCGCAGACCTCGTCGGCGCTGCGGGCCAAGGCCGTCGAGGACACGGCGTTCTACCGGCACGCGCCGCTCCTGTCGGCGGCCGAGGTGGGCGGCGCCCCCGAGCGCCCCGCGCTCTCCCCGGAGGCCTTCCACGCCTACTGCGCGCGCGTGCAGCGCGACTGGCCCTACGGGGGGACGGTGCTGACCACGCACGACACGAAGCGCAGCGCCGACGTACGGGCGGGCATCGCCGTCCTCACGCAGTGCCCGGAGCGGTGGGCCGACCTCCTGGTCGACGTCACCGAGCAGACCGCGCGCGTGGGTGGCACGAGCGCGCCGGACCCCCAACTCGCCTGGGCGGCCTGGCAGACGGCCGTCGGCTTCGGTTTCCCCTACGACGAACGGCTGCAGAACGCCCTCCTGAAGCATGTGCGCGAGGCGGGCCTGCACACGAGCTGGACCGAGCCGAACGAGGCGTACGAGAAGGCCGTGACGGCGTTCGTGGAGGCGGGCCCCTGTGGGCCGCCGCTCTACACCGTGGCGGAGTTCGCGGGCGCCCTGCGGCCCCATGTGCGGGCGAACGTCCTCGGCGCCGCGCTGCTCCAGCTGACGATGCCCGGGGTGCCCGACCTCTACCAGGGCACCGAGGGCGAGTACCGGGCCCTGGTGGACCCGGACAACCGGCGTCCCGTGCGGTTCCAGCCGCACGTCCTGGAGTACCTGGAGCAGCACCGTGACCGCTGGGACCTCTCCGAGGAGAAGCTGGCGCTCACGGCGACCGCGCTGCGGCTGCGCAGGCGGCGCCCGGAGCTCTTCGGCGGCGCTGCGACGTACGAGCCGTTGGCGGCGCGGGGTCCTGGAGCGGCGCACTGTGTGGCCTTCGCGCGCTCCGGAGAGGTGATCGCGGCGGTCACCCGGCTCTCCTCGCGCCTGGCCGAAGCGGGCGGCTGGCGCGATACGGAACTGGGGCTTCCGCCGGGGCGGTGGGCGGATCTGCTCACCCCGGGGCGGGAGTTCACGGGGCACGCGCGCGTGGAGGAGCTCCTCGGGGAGTTGCCGGTGGTGCTTCTGGAGCGGGTCCCGGCAGGGCAGGAGCAGGTCTCAGGAGGGGCGGACGAGTAGCAGGCGCGGCGCCCGCGCCATCAGGCCCCGGGGCGCGGGTCTGAAGCCGGGCGCCCAGCGCAGGCCCGGCATGGCGTCGAGCAGGGCCCGCAGGCCGCATTCGGCGACCAGGCCGGCCAGGGGCGAGACCGGGCAGAGGTGCTGTCCCGCGCGGAAGATGTCGTAGCGGTCGGGGTCGGCGAAGCGAAACGGATCGCGGCCCGCGGAGCCGATGAGGCAGGCCACGACGGCTCCCGCGGGCAGCGTGGTGCCCCCCAGGGTGATCGGCGCGGTCGCGCGGCGCAGTACGACGGGAGCAGGCGGGTCGCGGCGCAGGGACTCCGCCCAGGCGCCGGGTATCAGCCCCGGGCGGGCGCGCACGAGATCCAACTGGGCGGGATGGTCGAGGAGGTTGGCGAGGAAGGAGGCCAGCGCGAGGGCGGTGGTCTCGCCGCCTCCGGTGAGAAGCGTCCCGGCGAGACCGGTGACGGTGGCCTCGGAGAGCGCCTGCCCGTCCACCCGGGCGCCGCACAGCGCGGAGAGCAGATCGGCACCGGGGTGGGCACGCCGCCGCTCGACGTGGGGGCGCAGCAGCGCGGCCAACTCCGGGTGGGAGGCGTCGGACTGCGGGTGGCCCGTACGGCACCACTCCTGCACGCGCGCGGCGTCCTCCCAGGGCAGCCCGAGGGCGGCGACGGTGGCGGCCGCGGGGAGCCAGGCACTGAACTCGGCGACGAGGTCGACCTCTCGCCGCCCGGCTATGCGCCGGGCGAGCACGAAGGCGGTGCGCTCGGCGGAGGACCGTAGCGCGGGCTCCAGGAGCCTGAGGTGGGCCGGGCTCGGCCGGGGCCCCGCCGCACCGGGCCGGGTGGCGACGAGCGCGGCCCGCACATCCGCGTACCTGCTGAGGAGCCAGGCCCCGAGGAGCTCGTCGCGGACGACGGGGAACCCTTCGCGGAGCGTGCGGTAGAGCGGATAGGGATCACGCTCCACGCCCGGGGCCAGCAGGCTGCCGGGGGCCGGCAGGCTGGGGATGCCGGCCCGTCCGGGGGTTGAGGACGGACTCGGCGGGGACGGTGACAAAGGGTGCCCGCGAGGGGCCGAGCTCGACGACACGGTTCTCGGGGGCACGGATTCAGAGCATCACCGAAGGGCCGCTCACGCAGTTCCCATACACCCATTCGGGTGACGCTGTCGGACAAGGGCGACGTGGGGTGACATCCATTGGGTCGCACGCTTGACACGTGCCCGACCGCGTGGCGTACTGCGGGTTGCGTCAGCGGACAAGACGGGGGTGAGTCAACTGGCGGAGCAGCGCTATCCCAGTGTGGCCGAACTCGTGCTGTCCGCCCGGGAGTTGGCCGCTCATCGCCCCGAGCTCAGCTCCCTGCGCCAGGTGGGCGCGTCGCGCGCCGGAAGACCTCTGCACCTGCTGTCCGTCGGCAGCTCCCCGCGCGCCGTCCTGGTCGTCGCGGGCGCCCACGCGAACGAACCGACCGGCGGCTCCACACTGCTGCACCTCGCGGAGTGGACCCTGCGCGACGAGGATCTGCGCGCCGACACCTCCTGGCACTTCCTCCTGTGCGCCGACCCGGACGGCGCGCACCTCCACCGCACGCCTGCCCCGCGCTCCCTCTTCGACTACCACCGGCACTTCTTCCGCCCCGCGGGCCCCGAGCAGCCCGAGTGGTCCCCCTCCGTGCTGCCGCCGGACCGGCTGCCTCCCGAGACCCGCGTCCTGACCGGCGTCATCGACGAACTGCGGCCCTACTTGCAGGTGTCGCTGCACGGAACCGATCTCGGCGGCAGCTGGGTGCAGTTGACGCGGGACATACCGGGACTGGCGGAGCCGTTCGCCAAGTCGGCCGCGGAGCTGCACATACCGGTGGAGACGGGGGCTTCGGACGCGGCGGGCTGGCCGGTCTCGGGGCCGGGGGTCCATGTGCTGCCGGGTCCCGGTTCGGCGGCCGCCTATCCGAGCCTTCCCGAGGACGCCCGGCACACCACCTGGCACCACGCCCACCGGTACGGCGGCCTGACGGCCATCGTCGAGGTCCCCATGTGGGCCAGCGACCTCGTGGACGACGCGGCGGTCCATCCCTCCCCGGTGCTCGCGCTGCGCGGCTACTCGCAGCGGCTGCGGCGGGACGCGCGCCTGGTCGAGGACATTCTCGACGAGGCGCTGCCACGGCTCCCGGAGGCGCGGGGGCCGCTGCTGCGGGCCGCGCGCTGGGCGCTCGACCTGGTGCCTGGCCTCGCCGACGACTGGGCCCGGCTGCCGCCCGCGGGGACGTCGATGGCGTACATCGGCAGCGTGGACGCCTTCGGACGCCGCCTTCCGCTGCGGGCCGCCGCGATGCTGCTGCGGGTCCTCGACGCGGCGGGGGACCCTGCGGCGCCGCGCCTCGAACGGCTCGTCCTGCACTGGAGCGACGCGTTCGCCGAGCGGTTCAGGGCGCGCTGGGTGCCACTGGAGAACCAGGTCGAGCACCAGTCACGGACGACGGTCGCCGCGGCGCGCCACGCGCGCGTGGGGACCTGAGCGGGCTTCACGAAAGCGGGCTTCACGAAAGCGCGCTTCACGAACCGGAGAGCCGGAAGCCCATCTTCCCGAAGCTGACCTGATCGCCGTCCTGCACCACGGCGGCGCCGATCACCCTGCGGCCGTTCACCGACGTGCCGTTGGTCGAACCGAGGTCGCGCAGCACCCACATGCCGCCCTGCCTGCTCAGCTCGGCGTGCACCCTGGAGACCGTCTCGTGGCTGAGCCTGAGGCCGTTCGCCGGGTCGCGGCCGATCCGCAGCGGATACGGGTTCGCCGGCACCGGAAGCAGCAGCTTCGGCAGCTTCTCGGCCTGCCAGGCCCTGCGCAGCCGGACCGTGAACCCGGAGACCGCGCCGACAGAGCCGAACACCGCCCGCGCCAGGCGTCCTTCGGTCCGCAGATCGGCGGTGAGGGCAGCGAGTTCGTCGGGCTGACGGGCCGCCAGCGCCAGCTCCATGCGCCGCACGAACGTGTCGTGCGACAGCTTGCCGAGGGCGGCGCCCTCCCTGAGCACCTCCAGCGCCCTGTCTCGCTCGGCGTCGGTAAGCCGCGCGGGGTACGTGTGGATCTCAAAGGACGACGTCACCCTGGTGATTGTCGGTCAGCTCGGCCGGGGTGTCCAGAAAACGCGGAACGACCGCGAACCGATCACTTCTGCAGCACGATGGGACGTACGTCACCACAGATGACGTACGGCAGCAGACGGACGGACGACAGCGGATGGCGGACAAGGGGGAACTGTCGGTGGAGTTCGAGGTGTGGGCACCCGGGGCCGAGCGTGTCGCGCTGCAGTGCGAGGGCGCCACGAGCGCGATGGAGCGGGCCGACGGCCGGGCCGGGTGGTGGACGGCGCGGGCGGACGCCGCCGACGGGGCGCGGTACGGCTTCTCGCTCGACGAGGGGCCCGTACTGCCCGATCCCCGCTCGCGACGCCAGCCGGACGGCCCCGACGGGCTCAGCGCCGTCGTCGACCACGACCGGTACGCGTGGCGCGCGCCCTGGGCGGGGCGCGGAGTGCGGGACGCGGTCCTGTACGAGCTGCACGTGGGGACGTACACACCGGACGGCACGCTCGACTCGGCCGCGGGGCGGCTCGGCCACCTCGCCGAGCTCGGCGTCACCCATGTGGAGCTGATGCCGCTCTGCCCGTTCCCGGGGCGGCACGGCTGGGGGTACGAGGGTGTTTCCCTGTGGGCCGTGCACGAGCCGTACGGCGGCCCCGACGCGCTGAAACGGTTTGTCGACGCCGCGCACGCGCACGGCCTCGGGGTCGTCCTCGATGTCGTCCACAACCACCTCGGCCCCTCGGGCAACCATCTGCCCGCCTTCGGGCCCTACTTCACGGAGACCCACCAGACTCCCTGGGGGGCCGCGGTCAATCTCGACGCCCCCGGCTCGGACGAGGTGCGCGCGTACTTGACCGGCAGCGCGCTCGCCTGGCTGCGCGACTACCGCCTGGACGGCCTGCGTCTGGACGCGGTGCACGCGCTGCGGGACACGCGCGCGTGCCACTTCCTGGAAGAGCTCTCGGCGGCCGTGGACGAGCTGGCCGGCGAGCTCGGCAGGCCGCTCTCACTGATCGCCGAGTCCGACCAGGGCGATCCGCGCGTCGTCACCCCGCGCGCGGAGGGCGGTCTCGGCCTGCACGCGCAGTGGAACGACGACTTCCACCACGCACTGCACACCACACTCACCGGTGAGGCGAGCGGCTACTACGAAGACTTCGCCCGCGCGCCCTTCGCCGCGCTCGCCAAGACGCTGACCGGCGGCTTCTTCCACGACGGCACCTACTCGACCTTCCGGGGGCGCCGGCACGGCCGCCCCGTGGACCGCGCCCGGACTCCCGCGTTCCGCTTCCTCGGCTATACGCAGACCCACGACCAGGTCGGCAATCGCGCGCAAGGAGACCGGCTCTCCGCCACCCTCTCCCCCGGCCTGCTCGCCTGCGCCGCCGCGCTCACCCTCACCGGGCCGTTCACGCCCATGCTGTTCATGGGCGAGGAGTGGGGCGCCGCGACGCCCTGGCAGTTCTTCACGGACCACACCGATCCCGAACTCGCCGATGCCGTACGCCGGGGCAGGCGGCGGGAGTTCGCGGCGCACGGCTGGGCCGAGGGAGACATTCCGGATCCGCAGGACCCGGCCACCAGGGACCGTTCCTGTCTCGACTGGGCCGAGCCCCTGACCGACCCCCACGCGCGCGTGCTCGCCTGGTACCGCGAGCTGATCGCCCTGCGCCGCTCCCGCGGCGACCTCCTCGACCCCGACCTGGCGGCGCTGCGGGTCGCGTACGACGAGCAGAAGCGCTGGTTCGCGATCAAGCGCGGTGATCTGCGGGTCGCGGTGAACATCGGCAAGGAGACGGTCGACATCCCGCTGGGCGGCCGTGGCGCGCGGGTGCTCGCGGCGTGGGAGCCGGTGACCGCACCCGGCGCGGACGGTCTGCTGCGGCTGCCGGCCGAGTCGTGCGCGGTGCTCGCGACGCCCTGAGGCATTACCGGGCCTGCGGGGGGGCGGTCAGTTGACGATCGCCAGCTCGCGCGGCGTGGAGTTGAGGCGCCGTACGCCGTCGTCGGTGACCGTCACTATGTCCTCGATGCGCACGCCGAAGCGGCCCGGCAGATAGATGCCGGGCTCCACGGAGAAGCACATGCCGGGCACGAGTGGCAGTTCCTCGCCCTCGATCATGTAGGGCGGCTCGTGGGTGGTGACGCCGATGCCGTGCCCGGTGCGGTGGATGAACTGCTCGCCGTACCCGGCATCGGCGATCACCGCCCGCGCCGCCCTGTCGACGTCCTGGCAGGCGGCGCCGGGCCGCACCGCGCGGCAGCCCGCCTCCTGCGCCTCGCGCACGATGTCGTGGACGCGCTGCTCCTCGGCCCCCGGCTCGCCCACGTGCACCGTGCGCGAGGTGTCGGAGCCGTAGCCGTGCAGCAGGCCCCCGAAGTCCAGGACGACCATGTCGCCGTGTTCGATGACGCGCGCGCTCGCCTCGTGGTGCGGGTTGGCGCCGTTCGGTCCCGAGCCGACGACGGTGAAGTCGACCTGGGAGTGCCCGAACCGCCGCAGCAGGTCGGCGAGATCGGCGGCGATGTCCGTCTCCTTGCGGCCCGCGAAGGGGACCTTCTTGATTTCTTCGTACGCGGAGTCCGCGGCGGCGCCCGCGGCAGCGAGGCGCTCCAGCTCGGCGGCGTCCTTGACGGCGCGCAGCATGGGGAGGGCCTCGGTGAGGGACACGTAGGAGGTGTTCGGCAGCTCCTTCTGGAAGCCGAGGAGATGCATGGCCCAGGAGTTGTCACTGATCCCGAAGCGGCCGTCGACGTCCAGGAGCGGCGCGGTCGCCGCATAGGGGTCCTTGCCGTCGGTCCAGTCCCGCAAGGAGAGCGCCCTCGCGCCCGCGGCCAGTTCCGCGTCCGGGGCCTCCAGGGTGGGCACGACGAGCACCGGCTCCTGACCCGCGGTGAGCACGAGGACGGTGAGGCGCTCGGTGTCGGCGGTCGGCCGGTAGCCGGTGAGCCAGACCATGTCGGGGCCGGGCGCGACCAGCAGTCCGGCGAGCCCCGCGTCCGCCGCGTCGGCCGCGGCGCGGTCCATGCGGGCCTTGTAGTCGTCGGCGGTGAAGGGCGCGGGGGTACCGGTTATGCCGGTCGCGGGGGTGCCGGTCATGGGGGCCTCCAGGGCTGCTCGCTTCGGCGTGCACGGCGGTTCGGCGGGACGGCGGTACCGCGCGGTACCGGTGGTGCCGATCCTGCCCCTGCCCCGACGCGTGCGCGAGCCGATTTGCGGCGGCCCCCGTCACGTCATGTCACGCCGTGCCACCTCGCCGCACGCCGCCTCGCTGCGGGCCACCTCGCAGCACGCCACCTCGCCGCACGCCGCCTCATGTCACGAAGCCCGGCGTCACCGACAGCAGCTGCCGCCCTCCGCTCGCGTGGCGGACGGTCACAGTGACGTTCCTCCCCGGCGCGGCTGCGGCGACCGCGGCCGCCAGGGCCTTGGCCGAGGTGACGCGGGTTTTGCCGAGGGCGAGCAGTACGTCACCGCGTACGAGACCGGCGGTATAGCCCGGACCCGGACTGTGCACGCCGACGAGCAGGGCCCCCGCGCCCTTGGGGGCGTCGACGGCCTCCACGCCGAGCGTGGGGCGCGCGGCGGTCCGCTCCCCCGCCTTGTCGGCCTCCTTCCGCGGCGGCTTCGGCGGGGTGGCGGGCTTGGACGCCGTACCCGGAGCGACAGGGGCACCGGGCACCGCAGGGCCGCCCGGCGGTGCCTGCGCGCCCTTGCCCTTGGCATCGCCCTGCGCCTGCCCCTGAGCCTGCTTCTGCGCCTGCTTCTGCATGTCGGCGAGCTTGCTCATGCCTATGACGGTGGCGCTGACGGTGCCAAGACCCACCCCCGTCAGCACGAGGACAGCCGAGAAGAGCAGCCCGAAGAGCAGGGTGACCAGCCGCCGTCCGCGCCGCCGCGCGGCGTGCGGACGGTGGCCGGATCTGGGACCGGCCCCGGACCCGGGGCTGGAGCCTGACCCGGCCCCGGGGCCAGGGCCGCCTCTGTGGCTCGCCCCGGGTGTCCGCCCGGCGCGGGCCTTTCGCCCGATGCCGAACCTCCGCCCGGCGCCGAATCTGCCGTACTCGCCGCCCGGCCCCGATTCCTGTCCGGGCATCGGCTTGGGACGCAACGCAGTCTGTTCCATGGGCTCGCCTCCGGCCACAGAACTACCCGGCGTCACCCGGCGCGACGATTCACGAAAGAGTGACGTCCAGGTGTGCGGTATCCGTCAGCCCGTGTGACCTCCCTCGTGGCCGCCGTGACCCGCCCCGTGGTCGAACTTCAGGGCCTCCTTCGGCATGACGACGAAGGGCCGCATCATGCCCATGTCCTCGTGTTCCAGGAGGTGGCAGTGGTACATGAAACGGCCGTACGCGCCGTCGAACTTGCCCATCACCCGCAGGAGTTGACCCCCCGGGACCAGGAAGACGTCCTTCCAGCCCCGCTCGTTCGGGGCGAGGGGGATCTCCTTCTTCGGGTCGAAGGCGACCGGCGCGAGGGTGCCGCCCACGGTGACGTCGAAGCCCGAGACGTCGTACGCGTCGCGGCCGAGGAGCTGGAAGTCGGCCAGGTGGATGTGCATGGGGTGGGTGACCGGTGGGTTCACCGCGAGGTTCAGGAAGCTCCACTGTTCGTGGCTGCCCTCGGCGATCGTGAAGCCGAGGCCGTCGTTGAAGGTGCGGGCGGTCCGGCGGTAGGTCTTCGTCTTCCCGTCGGCGCCCCGCAGCTGGATGACGCCCTCGGTCGGGACCCGGATGTCGCCCGCGTCCTTGACCTCCGTCATCTCCCAGATCTCCGGATGTCCTCCGCCGCCCTTCGTGGCGGGCGGCGTCAGGACGATCAGGCGGTGGCCGTGCTCGACGTCATGGCTCAGCGGGCGGAACGAGCCCGAGAGGATCTCCGGGAGTGCGAAGGAGTCCTCGACCTCGGCGTCCCGCACCCGGAACTCCATGACCTGCGGATAGCTCACGCCGTTCGCCGGGTCGGGCACCCCGGGGGCCTGGCCGGGGCCCTTGTTCACCAGACGCAGCCGCGTGCCCGCGAGGGCACGGAAGTCGATCAGGAGGTCCATGCGCTCGGCCGGCGCGACGGTGAGCGTGGGCAGCTCCTCGTCGAAGTCGACCGGCACGGGACGCGGCAACAGGCCGCCGTCACTGCCGATCTGGTGCATCACACCCTGCACGGGGTTGTTCTCCTCGTCGACGAGGACGAGATCGTAGATACGGGCGTTCGACGCGTTCACCAGGCGGAAACGGTGCCAGGCCGCGTCGACGTCCGCGTACGGCCAGATGCGGCCGTTCACCGTGCTGTACGGGCCCGTGAAGGGGAGCGAGACCGGCTTGCCCGTCTCGGGATTCTCGGCCTGGACGATGACGGTCTTGTGCAGCAGGCGGCCGTTCAGGCGCCCGTCCTCGTCCGTGTCCAGGTTACGGTCGGCGAGCAGCAGCGGGATCTCCCGCTCCCCGCAGGGGAGATGGAGCGCGTCCTCTTCGTCGTCCCGCACCAGATACGTGCCGTACAGCCCCGCCTGGACGTTCCAGCGGGTGATGTTCATGGCGTGGTCGTGATACCACCACTGCACCGCCTGGTGGTCGTTCGGGTACTCGGAGAGTTGTGCGTCGCCGGGGCCCACGGCGTTGTCCGCCCATCCGTCGTTGCCCCCGCCGGTCTGCGCGCCGTGCAGGTGCGTCACCGACCAGGGCGGCAGCGCGGCCACGTCCTTGTTCGGCTCGACTCCCGCGCGCCCCGGCAGGGTGGCGGGGCTCGGGACGGCCTGCGGCACTTCTACTGAAGTGACCGGATACTCGGCGCCGTTCGGGATGCGGTTGGTCCACGCGATGCGGACGCGCCTGCCGCGCCGCACCTCGATCGTCGGCCCCGGCACACATCCGCCGTACCCCCACATCAGGGTCGGCGGCAGCTGCGGGTGCAGGCGGATCCAGGCCGGGCGCAGCGCGACCTCGGTCTCCGCGGGCACATCGGTCTCGTCGCGTACGTCGACGGAGTCCGGCCGCAGGACCGGCGGCACCGGCAGCGGCGTGACGTACGGCGTCAGCTCCGCCGTCAGTTCCCCCGTCGGCGTCTCCGCCGGGCGCTCCGTGAGGCTCTCCGTGATGCGCTCAATGATGTCGGTCAAGATGAACACCCCCGTGTTGATCAATGCACACGCAATGCGCCTCAGCCCTGGGGCCGAATGCCCCGAATTCCCCTGCTCTGAGGCCGGTTGAACGGCCCGGTCAGTGGCCGCCCCCTCACATGAGAAGACTCCCGGCACCCCCGACACAGTTCCGCGAATCCCCCATTCCGCAGTAAAAGTATCGGAAAGCGTATAGGGAATTGGGGAGTCCTGTTGTGGGTCTGCTGTCAGTGACCGCTGTTACTTTCGAAGCATGACCGAACGTGCACTCCGCCTGCTGCGACAGGATCCACGTCTGGCCGAGCTGGCCGCGTTCCCTTTCGCATTCGACCTGTCCCGCGCGGACCACGTCGAAGAGGTTCGCCTGGCCTCGGGCGGCCCGCTGGAACCGATCGCGGGGGACGATTCGGGGGGCACGTATTTCGTGTGCGGGGACGGTTCCGTGCTGTACGCCGATTCCGAGGGGTCCGCCGGGGCCATCGGGGACAGCGTGGACGAAGCCCTGGAAATCCTCGTCGGGCTGCCCGGCTGGCAGGACTACGTGGGCCTTTCGCCGACCGACGGGGGGGCACGGATACTCGCCGAGATCGCCGACACGGAAGGCGACTTCCGCGAGGACTGCGTGCCCGATCTCGACGAGCGCCGCACCGAGCTGCGCGGCGCGCTCGGGCTCCCCGAGCGCTCCCCCGTGCAGCTGGTCGCGCGCCTGCACGCGGCGCTCCTGCGCACAGAACCGGACCACCTCCTCCTCAACGCCGTCGAGCACCGGGCGTACAGGCGTCTCGACTCCCACCCCCGCCCGCCCCTGTGGGAACAGGTGCTCGCCAAAGGGCGCACCGACCTGGCCCTGCTGCGGACGGGTGACCGCGCGGTCCGGGACGGCGTGGCGGGAAACCGCGGGCGCAGGTTGGCGGTGCTCCGCGCCGCGCAGTACGACCGGCGGAACACGGACCACACCCTCCTGCGCCACCTCCTCAAACACGAGGCGGACGCCTCCATGTCCGACGAACTGCGGCTCGCCGTCGTCCTCGTGGGACTCCAGTGCCTGCCCGATGACCTGCCGCTGCTGCGCGAGGTGCATGAGACGGCGTACGACACCTGGTGCGGCCTGGGCGGGCTTCCGGAGGAGGCCGGTGAAGTCCGGGAGTGGGCGCGCTCGTTCGATGATTCCAACTATGGGGTGGACCCGGACGACGAACCGGAATGCACCTGGCTGGAGCTGGCGCGGGAGCAGGGGATGGTGGAGCAGGCCCGCGCCTACCTGATCCGCGCGCTCGACGCCACCGGACCCAGCAGGCCCCAACTAGCGTTTCTCCGCGAGGAGTTCGTGCTCCTCGGTGACTACACCCAGGCGATACGAGCACAGCGGATGCTCCATGCGCTGCAGGACACCGACCGGGGCCGTGCCACCGCCGACGCGCTGCTGGCCGAGCTGGAGCGGAAGGCGGTGGAAGCCGCGGCGGCGGAATCGTAGGTTTCCCCGCCCCGGCGCGGTGGGCGCCTCTAGGCTGCGGGACGGAGATCAGCTTCCACGTCAGCGACGAGACCAGGCACGACACCAGCCGCCCGGGAAGGACCGCCCACATGACCGACGCCCCGCTGCCCGCGGAGCTACTCCTCGACCGGGACGCCCCCGACGACCTGCGGCGGGATCTGGTCTCCGCCCTGGAAGGCCTGGGCGTCCACACGGCCCGGGTGCGCCGCGCGGTCGATCACCGGGGCGCGGCGGAGATCCCCTGGATCATGCTGGCGTCCCTGCCACTGCAAGCGTTCCTGAGCGGTCTTGGCGCGGAGGCGGTGAAGGACTCGTACACGGCGCTGAAGGATGTCGTACGCAGGTCGGCGCGCACGACGGACCCCGCGGCCCCTGCCACTTCCGCCCCTCGCCCCCTGGTGCTCCAGGACCGGCGTACGGGACTGCGGGTGGTCCTGGAGCCTGGCCTGCCGGGCGAGGCGTACGACCAGCTCCTCGGCCTCGACCTGGCTGACTTCCGCGAGGGCCCGCTGCACTACGACAGGGAACAGGGCCGTTGGCGCTCCGAACTGGACGAGGCGGCTGCCGGCTGATCCGCCGGGGATCGGGGGTGGTGAGGTGGGGCCGCAGAGGGACCGGAGCGGCGCGGAACAGGCCTGCGCGAGGGCCGAGTCGAACCTGGCGCGCCGCTCTTTCGAAGCCGCCGAGCGGGACTTCCTGGCTGCGCTTGCCCTGACCGAGGGCGGGGCGGGGGACGACGAGGCTCTCCGGGCGCGGGCCGATGTGGTCCTCCGGGCGCGGGCCGATGTCGGCCTCGGGCGAATTCGCCTCGCGGCGGGCGACTTCGAGCAGGGGGCCACGCATTTCCGCCGGGCGCACGAGTCAGAGCCCGACGCGTCCCATCCCCTGCACTGGCTGGGATGCGCGGCGGCCCACATGGAGGCGTACGAATCGGCGGATGAGTACTTCACCTCGGCGCTGGCCCGCCCGAAGCCGCACCCCCGAGCGCGCATCCAACGGGCCTATGCGCGGGCTCGGTTGAGGCGGTACGAGGAGGCGCTGACCGACCTGCGCGCGGCAAGGGAAGAGGACGCGCTGGACGCGGACGGCCGCTGGGTCGTGGCGGCGCTGTCGGGCGCGGGAGCGACTGAGGGCCTTGGCCTGCTGCTGCGCAAGGCGGCGTTGGGGGTGCTGGGCGGGCAGGGGGATGCGGAGGGGGTTGAGTGGGGTGGCGGTCTGGAGGGGCCAAGGTTTGGGCGGGCCGCTCGGTTGATTGAGAGGGCCCTGTCGTTGGGCGGCGCTGTTGAGGGTGCGTTCGTGCCGTTGTATGCCGTCGTCCTTGTTCATGGTGGGCGGCGTGACGCCGCCGTTGAGCTATTGGTGGATGCCACTCGGCGGCGACCCGCCGACTACCGGATCACCCACACCCTGGGTCTCGCTCTGCTCAACTCGGGCGGAATGGGCGGCCAGGGGTGGGAGCAGTGTGTCGCCGCCTGGGGTGCGCTTCTGCACGACGACTCCTTCTGGGAGCACCGGCGCGGCGCGGCCGAGGCACGGTTCGGCGTACCCGTGGAGGACGGGCTCGACGCGGGGCTCCGGGCCGATCTGCGGGAGCTGCTCGAGCGGCGGCTGCCGGAGAGTGTCACCGGTGGCCGTGTGCCGACCGGCGCGCTGCTTCAGCGGGAGGCCGACGCCGCCAGGATTCTGGCTGGGGCGGGCGGGTTCCCAGCGGCCGGGCATCACGAGGCCTCTCTGCTGGGCGGTCCGTTACGTATCACTGCGCTCGGCCTCGTCGACGAATTCGGCGCCTTCGCCGCGAGCGCGAGCACCAGCGCATCCACGGCCGCGCGCACCCAATTGGCCTTCGCCTTCTCCGAACTTGGCTTCGCTCAGCTCCTCCTGAAGCAGGACAAGCCCGCCGATGCCCTCGCCGCGCTCACCGAACTGCGCTGCCCCGACTGCCGCGAGCGCACCGTCGCCGCCGCCATCTGCGAACCGGACTGCCCCCGCTTCGACGAGCTGAACCCCGCCTATGCCGGGCACCCCGACAAGCACCGCCGCCTCACCCGCGACGCCCGCGCCCTGGCGCTGCGGGCCCGGATCGACCTGGGGCGCCTCGAACTCCTCGCGGCGCGACCCGACTTCGACGCGGCAGCGGCCTCGTGGCGGCGGGCCCTGGTGCACAGCCGGGAGATGGACCGTTACCGCGAGACCCAGGTGACCGTCGTCGACCTCGCGCTCGGCGCGGCGCGGGCGGCGCATCGCGCGGGAGATCCGACCCGGGCCGTGAAGACGCTGGAGGCGGTCCGCTCCATCACCGGCGCCAATGAACGAGGCAGGCTGGAGGGGCAGTTGGCGCGGCTGCTCGCCGACCGGGGCATCTCCGCGGTCAATCGGGACGGCACCCTCCTCGACGGACCCACGGCAGACCTGAGACGCTCCGTCGCCTTCAACCCGCATCTGCTGCGCGCGCAGGTCAGCCTCGGTGTCGTACTGCGCGGGCTCGCGGCGCGGCGGTGGCGTTCGGGGAGCGTGTCCGGGGCCAGGGCGGCCCTGCGGGAAGCACTGGACCGGATCGACGCCGCGCTCGTCCACTTCCCCGAGGATCCCGAGCTGACCGAGCAGCGCGACGCCGCCCTGGCCGACCTGGGCCGTGTCGGGTCAGAGCGGCAAGAAGCGGTGCCGCAAGAGGCCGCGCGGCCAGAGAGCGGGAGGTGACGGCGGCCGAATGCTCGCCTACGAGGAACTCCGCATCCGTATACGCCCCATCGGCACGTCCCGCTACCTGGTCACGGCGAACGGCCCCGCGACCGCCGCCGAAGTGATCGCGGTGAACGGTGAGCCCGCGGCGTTCCGTGACCAGTGGGACCAGTTGATCTCCGCCGAGCTCGGCCTCGCCCCCATGGGCGAGCAGCACACCGTGGCGCAGCTTCGGGGCCTTGGGCGCGGTGTCTTCCGGCTGCTCTTCGGGGAGCGGGGCCCAGGGCCCGGTCCCGGGCCCGACCCGGAGGGCGTCGGCGCCTGCGTCGGTCTGGCGCTGGAGCGGGCCCAGCGGATGCGGCCCGCGCGCGGGCTGCGGATCCGGTTCGACGTGCCGGAGGAACTGCGCGACCTCCCCTTCGAGACGCTGTGCGCGCCGCCGGGGCAACCGCAGCAGTCGCTCGCCCTCAACCACGGCTACTCGCTGGTGCGTTCGCTGCCCGGTGGCCCACTGGGCCAGCGGCTCCCCGAGCCCGCGGACGAGCCGAGCCTGATCCGGCTGCTCGTGGCCTGCGCGTCACCCGTCGACGCGGGCCTTCGGCCTCTGCGCCCCGACACCGAAGTGGCAGCGCTGCGCCAGGAGTTGCCCGAGGTCGCCGTGCAGACCACCGTGCTCGAACGTGCGACGCGCAAGAGCCTGGAGATGGCCCTCGGCGCGCACTCCCCTCTGCCCACCGCGCTGCTGCTGATCGCGCACGGGGCGTACGACCATGAACTCGGCAAGGGTGTGGTGGCCCTGGAGACCGAGGGCGGCGGCGTCGACCGCGTGCCCGCCGATCTTCTCAGCGGGATCCTCCTCAAGGCGCCGGGTCTGCGCCTCGTCGTGCTCAACCTCTGCTCCGGCGCGGACAGTTCACTCGCGGAGCCCTTCTCCGGGCTCGCCCAGGCGCTGATCGGCGGGGGTGTTCCCGCCGTGGTGGCGATGCGGGGGCGGGTGAGTGACGTGTCGGCGGGGCAGTTCAGCCCGGAGCTGTTCAAGGGACTCGCGGCGAACCGCACCATCGACGAGGCCATGGGCGCCGCGCGCCGCCGCATCTCGCATCTGCCGGGCCACACGGCGGTGGAGTGGGCGACGCCCGCGCTGTTCCTGCACGAGTCGTGCCGTCAGGGCTGGCTGTTCAAGGCGCGTGAGGTGCGGGACGACGGGGGCGCCGTCGCCGATCCGCTGCGTGAAGGGGCGGACGCGCTGCTGGCATTCCAACGGCCCGTCGGGCACGTCGAGTCGACGGTCCTGATCGGCGCGGCGCGGTTCCAGCGCGACCTGGGGCAGTGGGCGCAGGTGCAGCGGATACTGCGGGCCGAGACCCGCCAGTTCGAGGACGAACAGCGGCGGCTGCGTGCGGAGGCGGCGTTCGAGCTCGCCTGGGTGGAGCTGGAGAAGCTGTGCGCGCTGCTGGCCGCGGAGCGTGACGCGGACGCGGAGGCGGTCACCGAGCGGTTCGAGGCCTTCCGTGGCGCGCTGCCCGGCCCCCCGCCGGCCTGCCTCACCGCGGAGGTGGAGCGCCTGCGGCACCTCAGCGGGCTGTCGGAACAGGCGTGTGCCGCCGAGGGGTCCGGCGACTGGGCCGAGGCGGTGGCGCGGTACGAGGAGCTGCTCTCCGCGCACCCCGCGGGCCTCAGGGACACGGCAGCCCGCCTCGCCGCGGCCCGCGACGAACTCCACGTGTCGGAGGCCTTCGGCGCCGCCGAGCGGTCCCGCCACCGCTCGGACTGGGCGCCCGCCGCGGTCACGTACGCCGATGTCCTCGCCCTGCGGCCCGACCACCTCGGCGCCGCGGCGGGCGCGGCCTACGTGCGCGGGCGGGTCGCGCAGGACGCCGGGGAGTGGAGCGGGGCGGAGTCCGGGTACGCGGCGTGCGGAGGGCTCGAGGACTCCACGGCTCGGGCGGCGTACGTACGGGGGCGTGCTGCTGCGGAGGCGGAGGAGTGGGGGGCGGCGAGGGCGGCGTTCGGGGAGGCGCGGGCGTTCGCGGAGGCGGGGGCGGGGTGCGCGGAGGCGGGGGATGAAACCCCCGGCCTCGACCTCGCCCGCTGGTACGCCTACGCAAGCGGTCGTGCCGCCGAGAGGGAAGGTGCCTGGGCCGACGCCGTAGTGGGGTTCGCCGGTGCCGATGGATTCCTGGATGGGAGTGTGCGGCTGCTGTACGCGCGGGGGCGCTGTGCCGCGGACCGTGAGGCCTGGGCGGAGGCGATGGCCGACCTGGAAGCCGCTGCAGCCCAAGGGTGGGACGCGGAGCCGTGGTTGAGCGGGTTGCGGGAGCGGGTGTACCAGCACGCGCTGGAGTCGGCGGCCACCGGCGACTGGCCCGAAGCACTGGTGAACCTCGGCCTGCTGCCCCCGGAGCACCGGGATGTGCGGCCGCGCAAGTACTATGTCCAGGGCCAGTTGGCGGCTTCCGGCGGTGACTGGTCGAAGTCTGCGCAGGCGTTCGCGGAGTGCGTCGCCGCGGGGCCGGCCGAGGCGGGCAGCGGGCTCGACGACGCGGAGGCGCTGGGGACCTACGCGCAGGGCCGCCGCTGCCAGGACGAGGCGCGCTGGCAGGACGCGCTGGACTGCTTCGCCCGGCTGTCGTCGGACCTCCTCGACGTGCCCGACCGCCTCCTGTACGCACGCGGCCGGGTCGCCGACGCCCGCGCCGAATGGTCCGGCGTGATCGACGGCTTCGGCCGGCTGCCCGACACGTACGCCCACGGCGATGTGCGCGACCGCCGCCGCTACGCGCGCGCCCGCGTCGCCGCCGCACTGCGCGGCGACTGGAACGCGGTCCTGAGCCTGCTGGCCGACGTCCCCGACACGGGCCGCACCGGCACGGTCGGCGCCCTGCGCCGCAAGGCCGAGGGCCGCCTGGCCGAGGCAAGGGGCGACTGGGCGGGGGCCTGCGAGATCTACGCCCGGGGGCTCCCCGCAGGGGAACCCGAAGCGAGCACCGACGACACCCCCCGCCGGGAGCCCCTCCCCTGCCCCACCGAGGCTGCCGAGGCTGCCGAGGGGGCGAACACGGCCTCCCCGGACAGCGAGCCCGACCCCCACCAAGAACCCCGCAACCTCCACCTCTACGCTCTCGCCCGCACCCACGAGCTCAGCGGCGACTGGGCCGATGCGCTCCTCAGCTACGAGGCGCTGCCCGGCAGTTGGGAAGATGTCGTGGTGCGGCGGCGGTACACGCGGGCTCGGATTGATGAGGCGGGCGCGGCCAGTGCGTCGCAGTGGCGTGATGTCGTGGGTGCCTACGGTGCCCTGGGCACCGAGGCCGCAGGCTTTGAGGATGCCGTCGTCCGGCGGAGGTACGCCCAGGTGCGGCTCGCCGAGACCGAGGGGGACTGGGGGCGGGTGCAGGAGGAGGCCGCCTCACTCGGGGAGTACCGTGACGCCGCCGCGCTCGGTGCCTACGCGCGCGGGCGTCTAGCCGACGCCCACCAGGAGTGGCAGCAGGCCGCCGACGCCTTCCAGCAGTGTGCGGGGCACCGGGACGCCGAGGCCCATCTCGCCTACGCACAGGGGCGGTTACTCGAAGCGGGCGGGCGGTGGAGCGACGCCGTCGCCGCGTACGAGCGGGCCGGTGAGGGCCTCGACCGGGCCGACGCACGCTGCCGCAGGCTCCGACGGCTGCTCGAACTGCTGCCGTGGGCCGACGGCCTCACCAGCGCCCCGCTCGTCGCCGATCCCTTCGCGTCCAGCGACCCGACGTACCCCTACTTCGCACTGCGCGACGCCGGCGTCGACCCCGGCGCCACCATGGACGTGGTCAACGACGCCTCGTACACACTGCTCGAACGCGGCGGCATGACGTGGTCCGAGCGCGTCGCCTGGGACCGGCTGCGACTTCCGGCGCGGCGGCTCCAACTGGACGCACTCCTGTACCGGTGGCACTCCCCCGACGCACTGCGCGACGCGATGGCCGGACTCTCACCGGACGACGGGGCAGGGTCCGGGGCGGGCTCCGGGACGGGGGCCGGCGCCGGGCTCATCGGTGACCTGTGCGAACGCTTTCCCCGCGACGCGCCCCTCCTGCTGCTGCTCGCCCGGGACCGGGAAGCGGCCGCCGCCGAATGGGAGCGGCGGCTCGCGGCGGCTCCGGGCGACATGGCCGTCGTCCATGGACTCGCCGCCGCCCGGCTCTGGCAGGCGCAGGAGCTGGAGCAGAGCGGGGCCTGGGAGCACGCCGTCACCGCCTGGGAGTCCGCGCTGGCCTACTGGGCGACGCTCCTGAGCGACGACGAGTACTGGGACGGCTGGCGCGCCGAGCGCGCCGCCTGCTACGGACGGGATCTGCCGGGCGAGGACATGGCCCAGCTGCGGCTCGAACTGAGCCAGCACCTCTTCGGGCAGCTGTCCGCGTGCGAACAGCGGCACACCGAGCAGGAGCGTCCCGAACAGGCCGCCGCCTACGAGGAGTTGGCTGCCCTCCTGGAGGCCGAACTCGGCGCGGCCCGCGTCCTGAAGGACCTGGGTGGCCTGCGCGACGTAGCCGGCACCGGATCCGCC
Source organism: Streptomyces sp. NPDC051218 (assembly GCF_044455475.1). NCBI lineage: Bacteria > Bacillati > Actinomycetota > Actinomycetes > Kitasatosporales > Streptomycetaceae > Streptomyces > Streptomyces sp. NPDC051218. Next base: position 284,322 of record NZ_JBITEU010000003.1, read on the forward strand.
CCCCTCGCCTGCGGCCCGCGCTACCTGCGCCTGCTCCACCTGGAGGCGCCGCTCGGCGCACTCGCCGCCACCCTGGACACGGCGGCCGAGCTAGGAAAGGACCCCGGGGCCTATGCGGCGCGCGAACTGCGGTGGGCCTTCTCGGAGTTGGCGCAGAGCTTCGCCCTCTCCGAAGTCCACAAGTTCGAGCCCGCCCTGCGTGCGCTGCCCGCCTTCGCCACCCTCACCACGCTCCCGGAGGACTGCGCGGGCCCGGCATCGGCCCCCGCTCCCGCCGCGCACATCGAGGCGTGCGCGCACTGCCGGGACTTCCTGCGCCGCAACCCCGCGTACGTACAACTTCCCGAGCGGAGGACCAAGTTGCTCCAGGACGGCGTCGAGCTGGCCGTGCGGGTGCGCCTGGCCCTCTCCCGTACCGCCCTCGCCGACGGCGCGGGCGGCCTCGACCGCGCACTCGACGAGTGGGCCGAGCTCGTGCGCGTGTCCCGGCGGGCCGGTATGCAGGCGCGCAGCAAGAAGGCCGTGGTCACCGCCGTGCTCGGCCGCGTCGAGGCCCTGGTCGACCGTGGTGGCGCACAGCGCGGTGACTGCCTGGACGAGGCCGTCACGCTCGTCGAGGCGGTACCGCCTGTCCTGCATCCGCTCGAACGTGACCTGGTGGATCAACTGCAGGCGAAACTGTCGGCGTTGCTGTCCATGCGTGGCGTGTGGCGCGGCTATACGCGGACCAAGTACGGCATGCGCTCCGACGCCTACGGGGCCGAGGCCGACCTGCGCCGCGCCCTTGCCCTCAATCCGGCGTCCAGCCACGCCCGGGACAATCTGGCGCGCGCCCTGGTCTTCACCCTCGACGCGCACACGCACACGATTCCGGGCCGCCTGGAGATCCTCCACGAAGCGCTCGGCCTCCTGGACGTGGGTCTCGGGCAGGCCCTGACGCACGGCTACCGGGAGACCCTCGGCGAGGCCCTCGACGAGCTGGAGCGGCTCCTCGCCCAGGACCTCGGGGTGGAAGGACTGCGGGAGCTGATGCGCAGCGACAGCGAGGAGGACCCGCCGGATGAAAATCAACTGGGCGCCTGGGCCGCCCTGTTGACGGACCGAGCCGAGGAATCCCTCGGCCGCGGCGACATCCGGCGCGCCCTGCACCACCTGATCCGCGCCACCCGCGCCGACCCGACGAACAGCCGTATCCGGCGGGCCCTGCTCGACGCGGTGCGGCGGCGGTTCGACGGCCTCATCGACAGCGCGGCAGAGGGAGACGAACAGTGATCAAGGACCCCGCGACGAGCTGGGACGGCGGCCCGTACCCCTACGACGCGCTCGCCGAGGTGGGCGTCACCCCCGGTATGCCGCACGCCGGCCTTCAGGACGTTTCTTTCGAGCTGCTCGCGCGGCGCCTGATGACACCGGCCACTCAGCAGGCCTGGGAGGAGCTGCGCGTCGTACGCCGCCGGATGCTGGCCGAACTGCTTCTGTACGACGTTGACTTGACCGCGGAGCTACCGGCGGCGGACGCGGTGCTCGACGCCGCACTCGGCGCCGCGTTCGCCGTGCGGGAGCCTCTCGGGCGCGAGGATCCGCCCCCACAGCCGCTCCCGGATGGCATCACGCACCTCCTCGACACCCTCATCACCTTCGACATCTGAGGAACCGCCTTCGATGAGTACGCAGGACCCGTCCCCCGCGGCGACGGCCACCGCCGCCCGCCTCGCCTACGAGAACTCGTTGGCCATCGCCGCGCGGGACGCCGCCCACCGGGCACTGACCGAGCAGCTCCTTCTCGTGCTCGCCGACACTCTGGACTCCTTCGACCGGCTGCTCGCCGACGGGAGGGCGGGCGACCCGGAGTCGTACCGAAGAAGCCTGGAACTGATCGCGCGCCAGCTGGAAACAGCCATGGCGGGTCAGGGAGTTGAGCCCGTGGGCCGCGTCGGCGAGCGCGCCGACCCCGAGACCCACCACGTCACCGAGGTCCGCGCCGCCCCGCCCGGTGCCGCCGACGACGAGGTCCTGGAGATTCTGCAGCGCGGATACCGATACCGGGGGCACGTCCTGCGCGCCGCCCGGGTGGTCGTCGCCGTCACCGGCGGCCCTGAGCAGGGAACGGAGCGTTCATGAAGGCCATCGGCATCGATCTCGGCACCACGAACAGCGCGGTCGCCGCCCACGACCCGCACCGCGCGGACATCGCGGTGCTCACCAACAGCAAGGGCGAACGGCTCACCCCGTCCGTGGTGGGCCTGGCCCGGCAGGACCGCCCGCACCAGCCGCTGGTCGGCGAGGACGCGCTGAACTGGGCGATGAGGCAGCCCAAGGACACGGTGGTGTCCGTGAAGCGCCTGATGGGACGGGACTTCGCGGACACGTCGGTGGCCGAGGCGCGCGGCAGGCTGAGTTACGAGATCGTCGCGGGGCCGGACGACGATCCGCGCGCCCACGTGCTGCTCGGCGAGAAGATCCTGACCCCCGCCGACGTATCGCGGATGATCCTGGAGAAGCTCGTCCAGGACGCGACGCGCACCCTGGGCGAACAGGTGACGCACGCCGTGATCACCGTGCCCGCCTACTTCCGTGACGCCCAGCGCGCCGCCACCCGTGAGGCCGCCGAGCGCGCGGGCCTGGTGGTGAAGAAGATCGTGGACGAGCCCACGGCCGCCGCGGTCGCCTTCGGCCTGCACAAGCCGGGCGGTGAGCGCAGCCGGGTCCTCGTCTACGACCTGGGCGGCGGCACCTTCGACATCTCGGTCCTGAACGCGGTCAAGGACGGGGAGGGCAACAGCCAGTTCCAGGTGCTGCGTTCGGCGGGCGACATCTGGCTCGGCGGTGACGACTTCGACCTCGCCATCGTCGAGCGGATCATCCAGTGGATGCGGGACGAGCACCAGGTCGACCCGTCGGGCGACAAGTCGTTCCTCTTCCAGGCGAAGAAGGCCGCCGAGCGCGCCAAGCGTGAGCTGAACGACCTCGACGAGACGTACATCGTGATCCCGGCGGCGTACACCGGCCGGAAGGGCGTGCTCGACGTCGAGATGACGCTCTCCCAGGGCGAGTTCAACGCGATGATCGCGCCGCTGGTTTCCCGGACGATGGACCTGGTGACGGAGACCCTCGGCCGCTACGAACTGGCGCCCGGCGACATCTCCGACGTCCTCCTGGTGGGCGGCGGCACGCTGACCAGGCCGGTGTACGAGGCGGTCGAGGGGTACTTCGGCAAGGAGAAGGTCCGCAGGAACATCAACCCTATGGAGTGTGTCGCCTTCGGCGCGGGGGTGCTCGCCGAGACCCTGGACGGCGTGGAGTGCCCGGACCCGCAGTGCGCCAAGGTCAACGACGACTCCGCGCAGACCTGCGAGGACTGCGCGGAGAGCCTGGTCAACGCCCGCCCCGTCGGTTCGACGGGCCTGTACGAGTCGACGCCCATGGCCATGGGGATCGCCGCGGTCAAGGGCTCCCAGCGCGATGTGTTCGTGGAGATCATTCCGGCCGGTTCGCCCTATCCGCTGCCCGAGCCGCGGCAGCGGACCTTCCACGCGACCGACAGCCGCCGCATCCGCGTCCCGGTCTACGAGGGCGACAGCCAGGTGGCGAGCGAGAACCACGAGCAGGGCGTGGTCGAGTTCGACCTGCCGCAGGAGATCGAGGTCAACCGGCATGTGGACGTGTCGTTCAACTACTCCGCCGACCGCATCATCACCGTACGCATCAGTGTGCGCGGCACGGACATGACCCTGGAGGCGACGCCGAACCGCGAGCGGCCGAGGACCCCGCCGCCGGAGACGGGCGCGGAGGTCGACAGCCATGTGCTGCGCGAGGAGCTGGGGTACGCCGAGCGGGAGGCGGACCACTTCCTGAAGCGGTACGGCACGTACATCGAGCCGGTGCAGGCGATGAAGGTGCGCCGTGACATCGAGCAGGCGCAGCGGGCGGCGGCGATGGGTGACAGCGGTGAGTACAAGCGGCTCACCGAGCTGCTCCTCGACGACGTGTTCCACCAGTGCGGCCTGGCCAGCCAGTTCCGGCAGGCGGAGCTGGCCTCGGAGGGCGCGCCGCCGGACACGGTGCGGCAGATCAACGAGGCGGTCGACTTCGTCAAGCAGGCCCACCGGCAGGGCAACCGGGTGCAGACGTCGCAGCAGGCCCGCAATCTCCGCAGTCTGGTGGCGGTGGCCCAGTCGGAGCGCCGGGTGCGGTCGCTGCCCGACCGGCCCGACTACGGCGGCATCCTCCAGGTCGGGGAAGACACGGTCGACGGATGAGTGCGGGGGCGGGGCGCGACTCCGTGTGCCTCGGGCTCGACTTCGGCGGCACGGGCCTGCGCGCGCTGTTCGCGGTGCCGGGGCAGCCCGCGCGCCGGCTCGACACGGCGCCCTTCGACCGGCCCGACCGGCCCGGCCTGCCCGACCTGCCCGATCCACCCGACCGGCCCGACTGGCCGTGGCTGCTGTGCGAGCCCGCCCCGGCGGGCGTCCTGCCCGTCTCCTTCCCCAGCCTCAAGAGCCGGGTCGGCGGTGGGCGGCCCGTCCTGGTGCGGGGGGCTTCGTTCCCGCCGGAGCGCCTGGTGGTGCGGAGGCTGCGGGAGCTGCGGGAGCGGCTCGAGGCCCTGACGTCGGCGACGGTCGCGCAGACCGTGATCAGCGTGCCCGTCTCCTACCGGTCGGCGCAGCGTGCGGCGCTGCGGGACGCCGCACAGGAGGCGGGCCTCGCGCCCGCGCGGCTGATCAGCGACGCGATGGCCGCGGTCGTCGGGCACTCATCGGAGCGGGACAGCGGGACCTTTCTCGTGTACGGGATGGGGTACGACGGCTTCGAACTCGGCCTGGTCCGCGGGGTGCGGGGGCACTACCGCGCGCTCGGCCTCGACGGCGCGGCCACCTCGGGCGGGCGCGCCTTCGACGGGGAGTTCCTGTCGTCGGCGGTACGTCTGCTCCGCAGGCACCGCGGGCCGAGCTCGGTGCCGGGCGTGGACCCGGAGGTGTGGCTCGCGCTGCGGGAGCGGGCGCAGGAGACGCGGGAGGCGCTGAGCACACCGGGCGGCGCGGACGCCGCCGAGCTGTCCCTGGACGTGGGGGCGGGGCCGCCGCTCGAGGTGCGGTTCACGCGGCCCCACCTGGACGCCTACCTCGCCCGGTACGTGCGGCGTACGGTCGACCGTGCGCGGTCGCTGCTCGGCCAGGCGGGGATGACTCCCGCGGACGTCGACACGCTGCTCCTGACGGGCGGCACCACCCTGATGGAGCAGATCGGCTCGGGGGTGGCCGAGCTCGGCGGGCGCCGGGTGCAGGCGCCGCCCGAGCTGCTCGCCCTGGGGGCGCTGAAGCACGCGGTGCGTCTCGCGGGCGGGGCCGCCGGGTCCACCGCGCTGGAGGAGGGCCCGCCGCAGCCCGCCGACCCGGCGGAGGACACACTGTCGGACGCGCCTGCCCTGCCGGCCACGGTGGTCGGGGGCGTCGAACAGGCCCGGGAGTTCTCGTTCTCGCCGCGCAGGGATGTGGAGCAGGCGCGGCTGCTCGTGGGACAGGGGCGCGCACAGGAGGCGGTGGCACTGCTGCGGGAGATCGTCTCGGAGGCGGGCGAGCTGCTCGACGAGCTGACGGCGGAGCCGCCGTCCGTCGTGCCCGACACCCAGACTCCGCCTCCGCCTCCGCCTCCGGTCGACCGGGTCGCGCTGCGTCAACTCGCCCGAGCGGAGAGCCTGTTGGAACTTGGCCGGTACGAGGAGGCCGTGCAGGCCTCGCACACGGCGTGGATGGGGGCGGCCACCAGGCCCGCCGGAGCCGACGTGCTCGACGCGATGATCGACGTGCACTGCGCGGCCGCGATGGCCGACACCTCGCCCGGCCACTTCGCCGACGCCGAGCGTTGGCTGCGGTGCGCGTACGGCCACGACCCGACCAGCGAACGCGTGCGCGGGCTGCTCGCGGAGCGCACCTACCGGCACGCGGTCGAAGTGCAGCGACTCGGGGGGCGCGATGAAGCGATTGAGGCCCTGGGGAAGTGCCTCACATGGAATCCTGAACATGCCGATGCCGGGGCCCTGTTGCGGCGGTTGAACCGCGACGTGCGCCACCGGCGGGGCCCGAGAACAGGGGGAAGCGTTTGACGCCCGCAGAACTGCTGGACAAGCAGAAACTCATCGACGAGTTGCAGCGTCTGGCGGCCCATCCATCACTCGCGCCCCGTTCGGCCGAACTGTCGGTGCTTGCAGCGGACTTGAAACCGGCCCACCAGCTCGACCGGTGGGCCGAGGTGGATCTCGTGGACGCCTACGTACGTCCCGAGAGTGTCCTCACGCCGCCCGCCGGGCGGGCGGGGCGCCACGACGGCCGCCTCGAAGCCGCCCTCGGGATTCTGGTGTTCATTCCGCTCCTGGTGACGTGGTTCGGGCTGCGGGAGGCGGTGCGGGCGTACGGCGACCTGAGCAAGGAGGACCCCAAGGAGTCGACGCGCCCCTTCCTCCAGCTGTGGCAGTCCGGCTTCGGCGGGCATCTGTCGCCCCTCGGCCGCTTCGAGAACGTCGCCCTGATGGCGGTGCTCCTGATCGCCCTCCTCGTCCTGCTGTCGGTGTGGCACGCACGAGTGCGGGCGCGCACGGAGCGCGAGGAGACGCAGCAACAGAGCGAGCGGGAGCGTCTCCTCGCCGAACTCGCCTCCGTCCTCACGCGTACGCAGATGGTGCTGGCCCCGCACCGCAGCGCCTCGCCCCAGCAGTTCACCTCCGAGCTCACCAAGGCGGCGGGCCAGATGCGGCAGCTCGCGTCGAAGGCGGAGACCAGCCACAAGGCACTGACCGGTACGACGACGACGGTGAGCAAATCCATCGACGCACTGAAGGCGGCGGCGGACGCGCTCACCCTCGAAGTGCCGAAGCTGGGCGTCGCGGCATCCCGCATCGAGCAGACCCTGCGCGACGGCCGGACGGCGGCGGACAAGGCGAGCACGGCGGGCGCGGACGCGGCGCGGGGCATCGCCGACCGCGTCAAGGCGGCGGGCGACACGGTCGAGGCCTCGCTGAAGTCCCTGATCGCCGCGCAGCAGTCGCTGGTCACCAAGTCGGAGTCGGTGGCCGAGGCCACCGACCGCGCGTCGCAGGCCCTGGTCGCGAGCACCGGGCGTACGGGCGACGCGGTGGACGGAATGCGTGAGGCGACGGAGCGGTGGGACGCGGCGGCGGCGCACTGGCAGGACGCGGCGGCACGGCTCGACGCACGGATCGGCGCGCTGGCGGGGTCATCGATGCCGCTGGGGGCGCCGAGCGTGCCTGCCCCGGCCGGGGCCGCGGGCAATGGGCACGGCTGGAGAGGCGGCGCGGAGATGAACGGCGGCACAGCGGGCGCCCATCCGACGGGCGTCCACACGGCGACCGGCGATCCGTGGAGCGGCCTCAGCGTCGACACTGCCGACGGGCTCGCCGCCGACGAGCAGACGGTCGACGAGCAGACGATCGACGAGCACGTCGCCGACGACAGTCTCCGCAGTGAGGCGACCCGCGCCCTGCATGCCCGCGGACGGCACATCCCCGCACCCGCCGACCCCGTCGAGCCGCCGCCGTGGCCCCCGCACCGGTCGCCCGGCGGAGGCGACGCGTGAGCCGAACGCGGCGCCGGGGGCGGATCAGCGTGGTCGTACTCGCGGGATGGCTCTTCGCCGATCTGCTCCTCGTCCTGGCCCTGGTGTCGATGGCCGACCGCCCGGACCCCCTGGCCGACCGCCCCAAGGCGTCCAAGGAGAGCCCGAAGCCCTCCCCGTCCCCCACCCCGACGGGCCCCCGCTCGGTGGAATTGCAGCCCGAGGAGTTCCGGGTCAAGGGCACGGACAAGGGTGATCTCGCCGCGCAGATCCACAAGAGCACAGGGAAGTGGGCGGGCCGTGAGGCGGCGCTCGTGCTGACGTTCGGCGGGTCCAGGAGCGGCGAGGCGTACGCGCACCGCGTCAACTCGCTTCTCAACAAGGGCCGTCCGGGGATGTTCACCAAGAAGACGGCGACGGACGACTTCCACAAACTGGGCGACCCCGTGTCGACGGCGACGGTCAGGGTGTACTTCTACACGGTGCCCGGCGGCTGATCCATGACGAACTGGCTCCCCGGCGAGCGCCCGCCGGACGACGTTTCCGGCCTCCCCCTGCCGAACCTCCCCGCCTTCCCCGCGATGCGCGGCTACGTCCAACTGCACGCGGCTATCAGGAAACTGGGCTTCCGACACGCCGCCGACGCCCTCCGCGCTCCCGCGCCGGCGAACGCGCCCGCGAGCGCCCCCGCGAGCGCTTCCGGGCAGTCGACGCAGGCACTGTTCGGCACACTGCCGAAAGCGGAGACCGACGACGGCTTCCGCATCCTCGACGGCCTGTGGTTCCCCGCCCGCGGCGGCCTGTGGCAGCGCGTCGACCTGGCGTACGTCCAGGAGTGCCGCGCCCGGTGGAACGCCTCCGCACACCCGCGCGCCCTGGACGTGGCCGCCGTCGTGGACACCCTGGAGACCGTCGTGCGCGACGACCCGATGGGCCTGCGCCGCATCGTCCTGTGGGAGCTGTGCTGCCGGCTGGTCGACAGCGCCGCGGAGGGTAAGGGCAGGGCCTCCCGCACACCTCCCGCTGCCGCGCACGCCGTCGCCCTCGGTGTGCACCGCACCGAGGCCGGACCGCTCGTGGACGCCGTCTCCGCCGTCCGTTTCCCGGCGTCCGGAGAGGCCAGGCACGCCGCCGAGACCCTCAACGACGTCTGGCCCGGCACCGGTCTTCGCGAGGCCGAACGGCTCGCGGAGCTGATCGCCCCGGCGCCCACGGATCACGTCCTGTCCGCACTGCTCGGCACGCTTCGGTCCCGGGCGGCCACGGTCGGCCAACTCTGCTGCACAGCAGATGAGTTGACGTCCAGGGGCGACTTGCGTGACGCGGCCGCCGCCTGGCTCGGCGCCCTGCGGCAGGCCCGCGACGACGTGGACGCGCGGGCCGGTCTCCTGCGCGTGGCCGCGCTCCTGGCCGACGCCCCCGCCACCTCACCGGAGTCGGAGGTGACGGCCTCCGTCGGCGAACGGACCGTACGACTCTCCTGGCGCGCCCCGAGCCGGCACGGCCGGGACACGCACACGCGCCCGGCCACCACCCCGGTGTCGTACCGCGTGCTCCGGTACCCCGACGGCGCTCCCGAACTCGCCGTCGAGGTGTCCGCCGACGACACCGCCCTCGCGCGGGCCGACCTCGATCCCCCCACCGGGCGTCCGCTGCGCTACGCCGTGTTCCCGATGCGCGGGGACCGCATCGCCGGGGTCCCGCGCGTCACCGCACAGGTACTGCTCACGCCGGACGTCACGGAGTTGCGCGTCGAAGCGGTGCCGGACGGCGTGCGGCTGCGGTGGCTGCCCGACCCTTCGGCCCTGGAGGTCAGTGTCGTGCGGAGGGCCGACGGCGACAACGGCCCCGGGCAGCGGGTGTTCTGCGAGCACGACCGGCTCCTGGACACGCCGCTCGCCGTGGGCGGCTACGTCTACGAGGTCCGGTGCGCCTACGCGGGCCCCGGCGGGCGGCTCGTCCGGTCACCGGGGCGTACGGTCACCGCCCGTGTCGAACGCTGGCCGTCGCCGGTGGAGGAGCTCTCCGTACGGCGCCTCGACGACGGCCGTGTACGTGTCGCGTGGCGTCCGCCCACGCGCGGGGATGCCCACCTGGTGCCGTGGTTCGCGCATCCCGTGCCACGGGGCGCGGACGTGTCCGAGCATGTGGGTCGTCTCGACCCGCCCGACGGCGCGCCGCCGACCTCCGTCGACGTGCTGCCGCCGCCCCGTGAGCGGCTGCGGATGACGGCCGTGAGCGTGCTCGGCGACCGCGCGGTCTCCGGACCGAACGTGGTGGTCGAACACCAGGGAGAGGTAAGGGACTTGGAGGTGCGGCGCGTGGCCGCCGACCGCGCCGAGCTGCGGTTCGCGTGGCCCGAGCCCGCCGTCCTCACCCTCATCTCCTGGGAGGACGGGCTGCGCGGCGGTGAGCGGCGCGTGGCACGCAGCCAGCACGTCTCCGGGCGGCCCGTGGTGCTCCAGGTCTCCCCGGCGGAGTGCCGGTTCACCGTGACCGCGCTGCCGAGGCCGGACGCCGTGGCCATCGGCGCGCCGTCCGCGCGGGCCGTGCTGCCCGCCGCGCCGCCACCGCTCCCGCCGCCGCCCACCCCCTGGTGGCGGACGTGGTGGCGTCGGTGGCGCACGAAGCAGCCGCCCGCGTCCTCTCGGCCCTAGCCCCGGACCTCCGCCTCGGCCCCGCCCCCGAACTCGAGCAGCAGCCCCTCGCGCAGCGCGATGGTCCGGCCCGGCTCCACGTCCCGCACGGTCCCGTCGTCCTTCCGCGCGGTCCACACGTCCTTGGTGTGGTTGGTGAGGCCGAACCTCCCCGGGTTCTGCGGGTGTGCGGTCACCTCGCCCACGACGGCCCGGAAGTCGTGCCGGTCGGGGTACTCGACGAGGTGATGGGCGTAGACCCGCGCGCTCGGGGCGAGCCTGATGCCGCGCCGGGTGCGCGAGGTCCCCGTACCGGTGACCAGTTCGAGCCGCGGCGGCAGCACCAGCGTACGACCGCATTTCCAGCAGTCGGGGGCCGCGCCGTCCGGTTGCGTGAGGTTCTGCTTGCCGCAGGAGCCGCACTGGGTGATGGCGTCGAGGACCTGGCTCAGGGCGTGGCACCACTGCGACTCGCGGACCCGCTTGACCGGTGTCCGTACCCCCTCCGTGAAGGTACGGATGAACAGGTCGCGCAGGATCGGCGGCAGCGCTCCCCAGGTGGCGACCACGGTCGGCTGCTCGTCGGGGACCGGCCGGTTGCGGGCGTCGGAGGGGTCGTAGACGAAGACGGGGTCGGTACCGTAGAGACGCCGTTTGGCGGCCTCGTCCATGCAGCGGATCTGCAGGGCCTGCGCGCCGTTGAACGGGTGGTCGTTCATGAGGAGCAGGAAGAGCAGGACGGCCAGCGAGTGCAGGTCGGTCTGGGTGCCGGGCTGCACCCCCTTGTCGCGGCGCACCAGTTCGGGTGCCATGAAGTCCATCGTCCCCGCGACCGCGGCGGACTCGCCCTCCACCACCGCGTTGTCGTTGTCGCACACCAGCACGTCCCCGGTGCGCGGGTCGAAGAAGATGTTGCCCCAGTTGATGTCGCGGTAGGCGATGCCCCTGGAGTGCAGCGATCTGTACGCCTCGACGGTGTGCAGCGCCACGGTGACCAGCGTGCGCATCGTCGCCGCCGACACCGACGGGTCGCGGCGGAACAGCGCGGGCAGATCCTGGAAGCGCGACGGGCGTACGTCCATGAGATAGCCGAAGCCCGGTTGGCTGCCCTCCGGGTCGAGGACGATCGCCGTGGGCCACAGGAAGCGGTCGTCGCTCCAGCCGCGCGCGATGAGCCCTTCGAGGATCTGCCGCTGGCGGGCGTCGGCCAGCTGCGGGTAGTACCACTTCAGCGCGCGGTCGCCCTGTGGCGTCGTCACGCGGTAGACCTCGCCCTGGCCGCCGGAGCCGAAGAGTTCGGCGACCTTCACCTTCTCCCCCGACTCGGCCACCAGGGTCTTTCCGGCGGCGAGCATGCCGTTCACCATGCGGTTCCTCTCTCGGTCTCAGCTGGTGCCGTGGCCGCGAAGGCGCCCACGAACGTGGTGTCGTCACCGGAGAACTTGGCGGCGCGCTCCAGCCAGTCCGCGAGCTGTGCCTGCACCGCGGGCACGCCCTGCTCCGCGGCGCGTTCGGTGACGCCGGTGGCGAAGTCCAGGAACCCCTGGTGGTCGGCGAAGCTCTTGGAGAGGCCGTCGGTGGACAGGAGCACGACCGGCGGCGCGCCCCCGGTGAAGGGCTGCCAGTGCGAGCGCATCTTGCGCCAGGGCTCGGGCTCGCACAGCGAGTCCGTCTCGTCCCCCATGTCGGGTCCTGTCGAGAGCGGAGTGTGCGGGGTGCCTTCCGCGTCGACGAGGACGATGTCCCCGTCGCCCAACTGCCAACAGAACAGCATGCTTTGGGTGACTACGGTGCCTATGAGCGTGCTCCCGTACACGGCGAGGTCGGGCGGCTCGTCGGCCGGGGCCGACAGGCGGCGCGCGCCGTGCGCCGGGGAGTTGCAGTCGTGCAGGAGCGCGCGCTCGCGCCAGCGGTGCGCCACCTGCTGCGGCAGCCTGCGGGCCTCGGCGCGCAGGCCGTTCCAGCCGGTCGCGTCGGCGCCCACCCGCACGGCCTCCCGCGCGAAGCCCTCCGCGCACGCGGTGAACTCCTCGACGGCCCACCGGGAGCCGAAGTCGCTGCGGAAGTGGGCGGCGGAGCCATGGCCGTCGGCGACGGTGAGCACCGCGGCGCGCCCCTCGGCCACGGAGAGCACACCGCAGCTGTCCTGGCTGTACTTCTTGCCGACCCCTTTGACCGTGGCGCTGAGCAGGGCCCAGCTGTCGGTCGCCCGCTGGGTGCCTGCCGGTGTCGAGGAGCCGCTCACCAGATGTCGTCTTCGTCGTCCTTGGTCAGCGGCGCCGGGCCGAGCGGGGACGCGGGCCTGGCGTCCTCGACCTTCGGCGTCGACGCGTCCTTGACGACGGCCGTCGACATCCAGCGGATGGCGGCGGCGAGCTGGCGGGGGTTCTTGGCCTGCAGGGGCTCCAGCTCCGGGTTGCCGAGGAACTCCTTGAGCATGCCCTTGTCCGCGTCGTCCCCGATGGCCACCGCGACCCGCACGGCGCGCTTGCCCCACGGCGTCGCGTCGATCTCCCGCAGGCCCGCGCGCCAGTCGTCGGTGGGCTGCCCGTCGGATGCGAGCGCGAGGACCGGGGGCAGCGCCCGCTGCGGCATCGGCGGTGTCTGCAGCGCGCCCGCCGCGAGCTTGAACGCGGCGCCCATGTCGGTGCCGCCGTACGTGTGCACGTCCTCCCAGGAGAACCGGTCCACCGGGGTCGGCTCACCCACGTGCCAACTCGCGCCGCTGGCGAAGGAGATGGCGCGCACGAGCAGCGAGGCGGCCGGGTTGGACTCGGCGGCCTGCTGCATCTCGGGGATGGCCTCGCGGATGGCGAAGTTCAGTTCGCCGATCTTGCCGTTCACGCCCATGGAGCCCGAGCAGTCGAGCATCCAGATGAAGTGCACGGGGCGGTTGGCCATGCTTCCGCCGGGGAAATTGTCGGCGGCGGCTTGCGCCTCGACGGTCACACTGGTGTCGCTGGTCTTCCTCACGCTGGTCCTCTCGCGCGTCGTCTGTGGAGCGGGGGCTGGTCGTCTGTGGAAGAGGTGTCAGGAGGTGGGGCCTTGCGGTCTCGGGGGGCCTCACGGTCTCGGGGGACCTTGCGGTCTCGGTGGGCCCTGAGCCTCCGCCAGTCCGGCGCGCCACGCGTTCCACTCCTGGACGCGCTGCTGTCCCCGCCTCTCCGTGAGCCGGGCCAGCTCCGTGGCGACCTGACCGAGCACCAGGTCCTCGAGCCGGGGCAGTACGGGGGCCAGGATTCGCGCGAGCAGTTCCTCGGAGACCCGCTGCCACTCCGCGGTGACCCCGCGCCCTTGGCGGGGCCGCCAGGTGTTGTAGAGCGCGGCGATGAGAGCGGGGTTGTGCGGCAGTGCGTGGACCAGGCGCTCGCAGGCCCCGTCGTCGAGCAGGTGAGCGCGGTACGCCCGCAGCACATTGCCCTCCGCGGCCATCAGGTCCCGCAGCACCCCCGAGCGGTACAGGTCGGCCGGGTCCACCCTGGCGAGGCCCCGCGCGACCAGCTCGTCCACTCCCCTGCGCAGGACGACATGGACGGGAGACGCCCGCCGCAGGGTGGTGCCGAGCTCGCCGACGGCGCGGTCCGCGGGCACCCGCAGGTCGGCGAAGTCCGCTGCCAGTACGAGGAGTCCGGCGGTGGCGCGCTCACGCGGGCCGAGGCGCAGGGCGTGCAGGGCCCTGGCCAGGTCGACCAGCTCGGCGTCGACCCGTTCCGGCTCCATGAGCAGGCCCATGAGACGGATGCCGTAGCCCGCGTCGATGATCAGGCGTGCCGTGCAGGTCCTGGCGAGGCGCATCATGTCGACGCGGTCGGGCTGCCGGCCGCCCCACACCAGCCGCCACAGCAGCCGCAGCGTCTCGACGTCGTGCACCCGCCGCCCCGGCAGCAGCTCCGTCAGCGCGTCGAAGAGGTCGGCGCCTCGCGGCCCGCCGGACTCCCTCCTCAGGCGCGCGGCGGCTTCGGCGAGGCGGAGGGCGAGGGGAGCGTCGTCGATGTGCCGCAGGAGCCACGCTCCCTGCGGTGCGTTGACGAAGTCACGCAGCCGGTCCAGTTTCGGGTCGTTGAGGTCCTGCGCGAGCAGCTTCAGGACCCGCCGGTTCAGACCGGTGTGGCCCAGCGCCTCCAGGACCTCGACGGCTTCGGCGCACTCGCGCCGCCCGGGGTTGAGCAGAGCCCTGGCGAGCCGCCGCATGGCCTCGTCGAGTCCGCGCCCCGCGTCCGCGCCCATGGCGAGTGCGAGCCGCAGCGGCTCGGTCCAGGTCCCCATGGGGGCGCGCAGTCTGCGGCGCAGTTCGTCGTCCGCGCGCCCGCCGAACTCTCCGCGCAGCCGCAGCCAGGCCTCCGCGCTCAGCGGCAGCCGTTCGCAGGCGGCGAGGTCGGGCAGCGTGTCCTGGTCCTCGGCCACGGACACGTAGTGCCGGGCCAGGGCGAGGGCGAGGGGTTCGGCGGCGGCGCGGTCCTCCGTGCCGAGCTCCTGGCACAGGGCGTACAGCTCGTCGACGAGAGGGCTGCCCGCGCTCTGCTCGGCCACGGCTGCGGCATGGGCTCGGACGATCTCCTGGCGGGCGTCACCGGACATCGCGGCCAACTGCCGTACGTCGAGGGTCGGTCGTGTCAGCGCGAACGGGTCGTCATCGGCGCCCGGTTGGGGTGGTGTCCCCTCGATCCACTGCCGGGCGGTCACCTCGGCCCAGGTGTCGGGTATCGGGGTGCTCCCCTGGCCGCCGATGCCGTCGTGGACGCGGTAGAGGTGGTCGAGCGTCGTGCCGTCGAACCGGTCGAAGTCGGCGTCCGGGCCGATGCCGAGGATCTGTTGCGGCGCGCGTCGCGGCTGCGCCGTCCAGGTACTGAACGTCAGCGAGGACGCGTACGGTCCGGGGAGCGAGGCACAGGCGAGCGCGACCCAGTGGGCCACCGTCAGCGGGTCGTGTGCGGCGACGACGATCTGCCGTCCGGCCCGCTCGTCGAACAACCGGCGCACGTCGGCGAGGAAGGGTTCGACCCGGGGCGCGTTCTCGCGGGCGAAGCCGACGAGCTGCTCTGTCGACAAGTCCAGTGCGGGCATTGGGAGTTCATCGAGCGCGTCGACGCATACGGCGTCGACCCGGCGCCCCGCGTCGACGGTGGCGCACAGGAGCGCGCCGCCCCCGGGGAGTCTGCTGCGGCTGAGTCCTTCACGGTGGCCGACGGCGCGCACGTACTCGGCCACCTCGGGGGATTCCGGGGTCTGTTCGCTCTCCTGCTCCTGCGGCCCCGCCTGTGCGGGGATCAGACGGACGGCTCCGGTGACCGGCTCCTCGTCGAGCCGATAGCTGAGTCGGCGGATGGCCATGCCACATTGTGACCATCCGCGCGCCTCGATCGCAGGCCGTCCGCCAAGTTTTCACCTTCCTCGGTCATCACTCGGACCACGCCCTGCTCTCCGGAGACGCGGTGCGCGCCAGTGCACCGCAGTGCACCCTTGCGGGCCCGAGGGGTTGGGTCCAACGTTGTCCCGGGCCGCCACGCACGGCCACTTCCTCAAGGCGCCTTCCGCAAGGTGATCGGAGTCGACATGGCCTCCTCCCCGTCCTTCCAGCTCCCGCACGCCCTCCTGGGCGACGGCCCCCACAAGGTGATCGCCGTGCACGGCTGGTTCGCCGACCGCTCGGCGTACGCGCCGCTGCTCGCGGACCTCGACCTCGCGTCCTTCCAGTACGCGGTGGTCGATCTGCGCGGATACGGCGAGGCCAAGGACGCCGCCGGCGCCTGCACGACCTCCGAGGGGGCCGCCGACGTCGTCGCGCTCGCGGACCTCCTCGGCTGGGACCGCTTCTCGCTGATCGGCCACTCCATGGGTGGCAGCGTCGCCCAGCGGGTCCTCGCGATCGCACCGCACCGGGTCCGCAGGCTGGTCGGCGTCTCGCCCGTGCCCGCGTCCGGTCTCGAACTTCCGCCGGAGCAGTGGGAATTGTTCGCCGAGGCCGACCGGCTGCCGGGGAACCGCCGCGCCATCATCGATGTCACCACCGGCGGCACCCGGCCGGCGGCCTGGCTCGACCGCATGGTGGAGCGCTCGCTGGAGGTGAGCGATGCGAAGGCCTTCCGTACCTGGCTCGACTCCTGGGCGGGCGAGGACTTCCACGACCGGATCGAGGGCTCGACCGTGCCGGCCCTCGCGGTGGTCGGGGAGCTGGACCCCGCGCTGGGAGCGGAGCTGATGCGCCGGACCTGGCTGCGCTGGTACGCGCGCGCCGAACTCACCGAGCTCCCCCAGGCGGGCCACTACGCGATGGACGAGACGCCGCTGGCGCTCATCCGCGCCGTGGAGGACTTTCTGCGCAAGGACGGCGCGAGTGACCGAGTGAGCGGAGACAGCCTTTCGTGAGCACCGAACTGACCGCCGTCCCCGATGTGTTCGACCCCCGGCAGTACGCCGCCGGGGTGCCGCACGACCGCTATCGCATCCTGCGCGACCGGTGCCCCGTCGCCTGGCAGAACGAGCCGCGCGTGCTCGACTGGTCCGCGGGGCCCGGCTTCTGGGCGGTGACCCGGCACCAGGACGTCGTCCGGGTGCTCAGGGACTCCGCCACGTACTCGTCGTATCTGGGCGCCACGCAGATCCGCGACCCGGACCCGGACGACCTGCCGTTCATACGGCGCATGATGCTGAATCAGGACCCTTCTGCGCACGGCAGGTTACGGAGGATGGTGAGCCGTGCGTTCACGCCCCGGCGCGTCGAACGCTTCGAGTCCCTGGTGCGCCACCGGGCCCGCACCCTGCTCGCGACGGCCATGGACCGGGCCGGGGACTCCGACGGCATCTGCGATCTCGTCCCCGCCGTCACCGACGACTACGCCCTGCTCAACCTCGCCGACCTCCTCGGCGTTCCGGAGAGCGACCGCGGCCTGCTGCTGCACTGGACCCAGCGCGTGATCGGTTACCAGGACCCGGAAGAGGCAGCGGCCTTGACGCTCGGCCCTGACGGCAAGCCGGTCAACCCCCGCTCACCGGCGATGCTGCGCGACATGTTCGGCTACGCGCGCGACCTCGCCGCACACAAGCGCCGCGTACCCGCCGACGACATCATGACCACCCTCGCGACCGACCCCGAACTGACCGCCCCCGAGCTGGAGATGTTCTTCTTCCTGCTCACCGTCGCGGGCAACGACACCGTGCGCGGTGCGGCGCCCGGCGGCCTCCTCGCGTTCGCCGAGCACCCGGACGAGTACCGCCGCTTCCGCGAGGGCGACGCCCCGATCTCCACGACCGTGGACGAACTCCTGCGCCACCACCCCCCGGTCCTCACCTTCCGCCGGACAGCCGCCAAGGACACCATCCTGGCGAACCGGACCATCCGCGCCGGGGACAAGGTGGTCGTCTTCCACGCCTCCGCCAACCACGACGAGCGCGTCTTCGCGGACCCGCACCGGCTCGACCTCTCCCGCTCCCCCAACCCCCACGTCTCCTTCGGCGATGGCCCACACGTCTGCCTCGGCGCACACTTCGCACGACTCCAACTCAGGGTCCTGTACGAGGAGTTCCGGGACGTGTGGCCCGCGCCTCCGGAGCCGGCCGGAGCGCCGCGGCGCCTTGTCTCCAACTTCATCAACGGGCTCAAGTCGGTGCCGGTCCACGTGCCGAGTACGCGGTAGCCATCGGATACGGTTCAAGATCCACCGCGAACCCCGCGCGCGAGCCCGCGCGCCGTCGACCACGGAGACTCCCGCATGCACGGCGCAGCCGTCCCCGCCACCGATGACGAGAACCACGACGACATCTTCCCGAGCGCAGAGGCTCCCGACGACGGCACCCCCTGGCAGGCGCCGGCCGACCTCGAAGAGCATCTGTACGAACTGTGCGAGGCCGACGACGGGTACACCTATCTGCGGGCGATAGCCGTCACGGGTCTGTACCGCCCGGTGGCCGCGACCCACGTCGTGCCGGGTGCGACCGAGCGCCCGGTCCTCACCATCGACCTCCCCGACGGCCGCCGGATCGCGCAGATGTACACCGTCGGTCTTCTGCCGCGCCCGCACCCCGAGGTGGTGTACGAGTTCGTCACGCTGGGCATGCTCGCCGCCGAACTGCCCGACGACATCGACCTGTTGGTGGTCAACGCGGCCACCCCCTGCCAGCAGTTCTATCTCACGACGGACGAGGAACGGGATGTCTGGGCGGACCTGCACGCGGACCTCTACGTCGACGGCCGTCTGCACGACCGCATCGACACCCGACGCACCGGCGCCCCGGAGTCCCCCGTCCTGCTGCACGGCCTGGCCTGCGGCGCCCACCTCTGCTTCGCCAACGGCGACGCCTGGAACACCTTGCACTGGCACGGCGCGGGGTACGACTCGGAGGTGGAGCGCCTCGCGGAGTGGTGGGGCGTGCACGGCCGCGAGGACTGGCTCGACACACAGGAGCGGCTCCTGAACGGTGAAGTCAGCCCCTGGTACTGGGACTTCGTCCTCGGCGCCCGTACGTCACTGATCGAGCAGTTCGGCCCGCGCGTCGACCCGGAGCTGTGGCGCCGGTGCGTGGAGGTGACGATCCGCAACCGCATGGCCGAGAACGGCGGCCATGATGTCGCGCACAAGCCGGGCGACGACCCCGACCTGGACGACTTCGTCGCCGCGCTGCGCGGCCTCGTCGGCAAGATCATCCGCTACGAGTCCCGCTTCAGGGCCGACGAGCTCCTGCCGCCCGACGGCCATGTCCGCACCATCGCGGCCTGGGACATCGGGCGCGCGTCGAAGATGGCCCGCTGGGGGCGCGGCGCCCGGTACGCGACCCACGCCGAGCTGGAGGCGGCCGTCGGGCGGGCGAGCCACGCGGCCCGGACGGCGTACACGTCATGGGAGGAGTTCTCCGCCGGCTACGTCCTCGGGCGCTGCCTCCACTTCGACGAGGAGCAGTTCGGGGACTGGTACACGACCGTCCTCCAGGCCCACCGCGAGCTGGTCTCGGATCCGGACAGCCCGTGGCTGACGGTGCCGTTCCAGTGATCCGGTAGCGACCCGGGGGCGCCCGTGATCGTCCCGCTCACCTGAGCGCCCCGCATCACAATCTGGTCTCGCTGTCCCGTCAGGGTCTTGCCACCTGCCCGTGTAATCGATTCCAATCCTCCGTGTAATCGATTCCACGAGGAGGTGGACCGGCGATGGCGAGCATCAAGGACGTCGCGGCCGAGGCAGGCGTATCCGTCGCCACGGTCTCGCGCGTCCTGAACGATCACCCCTCGGTCAGCCCGGCCGCCCGTGCCCGCGTCATCGCCGCGACGGAGAGCCTCGGCTACCGCCCGAACGCCGTCGCCCGCTCCCTGCGCACCGCCCAGACCCGCACGCTCGGGCTGGTCATCAGCGACGTACTGAACCCGTACTTCACGGCCCTGGCCCGCTCCGTCGAGGAGGCGGCCCGCGCACTCGGCTACAGCGTGATCATCGGCAACGCCGACGAGCGGCCCGAGCTGCAGGACCACCACGTGCGCACGCTCCTGGACCGGCGGATCGACGGGCTCCTGGTCTCCCCCACCGACGGCGGCTCCCCGCTGATGCTCGACACCGCGCGCTCCAGCACCCCGATGGTCTTCGTGGACCGCTGGATCCCGGGCGTGGACGTCCCCGTCGTCCGCGCCGACGGCCGCGAAGCCGTCCGTGACCTGGTCGCCCACCTGCACGCGATCGGCCACCGCAGGCTCGCGATCATCGCCGGGCCCGCGGCCACCACCACCGGCAGCGAGCGCGTCGAGGCCTTCCGCGACGCACTCGCCGCGTACGGGCTCCCGCTGCCCGCCGAGTACATCGGGCAGGGCGACTTCCAGGCCGACAGCGGGCTGCGCGCCACCGAGCGGTTCCTCGCGCTGCCCGAGCCGCCCCACGCCATCTTCGCCGCGGACAACCTGATGGCCCTCGGCGCGCTGGACGCGATCCGCGGGCGCGGCCTTCGCGTGCCGCACGACATCGCGCTCGCCGCCTTCGACGACATCCCGTGGTTCGTGCACACCGACCCGCCGATCACCGCCATCGCCCAGCCGACCGGTGATCTGGGCCGGGCGGCGGTGCAGGCCCTGGTCGACCTGATCGAGGGCAGGAGCCCCCGGTCCGTCACCCTGCCCGCCCGTCTCGTCGTACGCCGCTCCTGCGGCGAGTCCCCCACCGACCGGAGGAGCAACACGTGAGTACCGCAGAGGAGTTGCCGCGCGGCGCCGACCGCGACCCCGACGAGCTGCTGCGCATCGAGGGAATACGCAAGACCTTCCCCGGCGTCGTCGCGCTCGACTCGGTCGACTTCGACCTGCGCCGCGGCGAGGTGCACGTCCTGCTCGGTGAGAACGGCGCGGGCAAGAGCACGCTCATCAAGATGCTCTCCGGCGCCTACCGCCCCGACAGCGGCCGCATCCTCGTGGACGGGAAGGAGACCCGCATCCACGGCGCGCAGGACGCCGAGCGGCTCGGCATCGCCACGATCTACCAGGAGTTCAACCTCGTACCCGACCTCACCGTCGCCGAGAACATCTTCCTGGGCCGCCAGCCGCGCCGCTTCGGGATGATCGACCGCAAGGCGATGGAGTCGGCCGCCGAGGAGCTCCTGAAGCGGGTCGGCGTCCAGGTGTCGCCGCGCGCCAAGGTACGTGAACTGGGCATCGCCCGGCTCCAGATGGTGGAGATCGCCAAGGCGCTCAGCCTGGAGGCCCGCGTTCTGATCATGGATGAGCCGACGGCCGTCCTGACGAGCGAGGAGGTCGACAAGCTCTTCGCGATCGTGCGGCAGTTGCGGGCGGACGGCGTCGGAGTCGTCTTCATCACCCACCACCTCGAGGAGATCGCCGCCCTCGGCGACCGCGTGACCGTCCTGCGCGACGGCCGCAGCGTCGACCAGGTGCCCGCGTCGACCGCCGAGGACGAGCTCGTACGGCTGATGGTGGGCCGCAGCATCGAGCAGCAGTACCCACGTGAACGTCCCGACACCGGCGGTGAGTTGCTCACGGTGAAGGGCCTCACCCGAGACGGCGTCTTCCACGACGTCAGCTTCGAGGTGCGGGCCGGGGAGGTCGTCGGCCTCGCGGGGCTCGTCGGCGCGGGACGCACCGAGGTGGCCCGCGCCGTCTTCGGCGCCGATCCGTACGACGCGGGCTCCGTCGACGTACACGGCGAACGGCTGCCCCGGCATGACGTGATCGCCGCGATGGGCGCGGGCATCGGCCTCGTACCGGAGGACCGCAAGGGGCAAGGGCTGCTGCTCGACGCCTCCGTTCAGGAGAACCTCGGCCTGGTGACGCTGCGTTCGGCGACGCGCTCCGGGCTCGTCGACCTCAAGGGGCAGCGGGTCGCGGCCGCCAGGATCGCCGAGCAGCTCGGCGTGCGGATGGCCGGCCTCGGCCAGCATGTGCGCACGCTGTCCGGCGGCAACCAGCAGAAGGTCGTCATCGGCAAGTGGCTGCTCGCCGACACCAAGGTCCTCATCCTCGACGAGCCGACGCGCGGCATCGACGTCGGCGCGAAGGTCGAGATCTACCAGCTCATCAACGAACTGACAGCCTCCGGGCACGCGGTCCTGATGATCTCCAGCGATCTGCCCGAGGTCCTCGGCATGAGCGACCGCGTGCTCGTCATGGCGCAGGGCCGCATCGCGGGCGAACTCGCGGCGGACGAGGCGACGCAGGACGCGGTGATGGCGCTGGCCGTCAGCACCACCGCACCGACAGACGTGTCGGCAGCGACACAGAACGACGCGAACGAAGGGGAGGCCTCCCGTGGCCACTGAAACGCTGAAGAGCAACGCGGGTGGCGCCACCGGTCTGCGCCGCGTGCTGCTCGACAACGGCGCGCTGAGCGCCCTGGTCGTCCTCCTGGTGGCGATGTCGCTGCTGTCCGGGGACTTCCTCACCACCCAGAACCTGCTCAATGTGGGCGTGCAGGCGGCCGTCACCGCGATCCTCGCGTTCGGTGTCACCTTCGTGATCGTCTCGGCGGGCATCGACCTGTCGGTCGGCTCGGTGGCTGCGCTCTCCGCGACGGTTCTTGCGTGGTCGGCGACGTCCGAAGGGCTGCCGGTCTGGCTCGCGGTCGTTCTCGCCGTCGGCACCGGCATCGCGTGCGGATTCGTCAACGGTCTGCTCGTCTCGTACGGCAAACTCCCGCCGTTCATCGCGACGTTGGCGATGCTGTCGGTGGCCCGCGGTCTCTCCCTGGTCATCTCGCAGGGCAGCCCGATCCCGTTCCCCGACTCGGTCTCCAACCTCGGTGACACCATCGGAGGGTGGCTGCCGGTCCCGGTCATCGTGATGATCGCGATGGGTCTGGTCACCGCCCTCATCCTGGGCCGTACGTACATCGGCCGCTCCATGTACGCGATCGGCGGCAACGAAGAGGCGGCCCGTCTCTCCGGGCTCCGCGTGAAGCGGCAGAAGCTCGTCATCTACGGCCTGTCCGGCCTCTTCGCCGCCGTCGCGGGCATCGTCCTCGCCTCCCGCCTGGTCTCCGCGCAGCCGCAGGCCGCGCAGGGCTACGAGCTGGACGCGATCGCGGCGGTCGTCATCGGCGGCGCCAGCCTGGCGGGCGGTGTCGGCAAGGCGTCCGGCACGCTGATCGGTGCGCTGATCCTGGCGGTGCTGCGCAACGGCCTCAACCTCCTTTCGGTGTCCGCCTTCTGGCAGCAGGTCGTGATCGGCGTCGTCATCGCGCTGGCGGTCCTCCTGGACACGTTGCGGCGCAAGGCGGGGGCGACTCCGGGGGCCTCGACGGGCGCGGCGGCCGGTGGCGGGAAGAAGGGTCCGCAGATACTGAAGCTCGGCATCGCGGCCGTGCTGGTGGCGGCCGTCGTGGGCGCCGTCTCCTTCTTCAACAACGGCTCGTCCGGTACGACGACGAAGATCGGCATGTCGCTCTCCACCCTCAACAACCCCTTCTTCGTGCAGATGAAGGAGGGCGCGCAGGCGGAGGCCAAGAAGGCGGGCGTCGACCTGACGGTGACGGACGCGCAGAACGACGCATCGCAGCAGACCAACCAGCTGCAGAACTTCACCGGCGAAGGCATGGAGTCGATCATCGTCAACCCCGTCGACTCGGACGCGGTGGGCCCCGCGGTGCGCGGCGCCAACAAGTCCGACATCCCGGTGATCGCCGCCGACCGCGGCGTGAACAAGGCGAAGGCGGCGACGCTCGTCGCCTCGGACAACGTCGCGGGCGGCAAGCTCGCCGCGAAGACCCTCGCGGAGAAGCTGGGCGGCAAGGGCAAGATCGTCACGCTCCAGGGCGTGGCGGGCACGTCGGCGAGCCGCGAGCGCGGCAAGGGCTTCGCCGAGGGCATCAAGGAGTACCCCGGCATCAAGGTCGTCGCCTCCCAGCCCGCGGACTTCGACCGCACCAAGGGCCTGGACGTCATGACGAACCTCATGCAGTCCAACCCCGGCATCAACGGCGTCTTCGCCGAGAACGACGAGATGGCCCTCGGCGCCGCCAAGGCGCTCGGCAACAAGGCGGGCAAGTCGGTCTCGGTGGTCGGCTTCGACGGAACCCCCGACGGACTCAAGGCCGTCGAGGCGGGCACGCTGTACGCGTCCGTGGCCCAGCAGCCGAAGGAGCTGGGCAGGATCGCCGTACAGAACGCGGTGAAGGCGATGCGCGGCAAGAAGGTCGAGGAGACGGTGAAGGTCCCGGTCAAGGTGGTCACGAAGAAGAACGCGGCCGACTTCTCCTGACCGCGCCTCCATTGCCTCAACACCGTACGAGCAGGAGTTGGACCCACAGATGCACGACCACGAGCCTCATATCGACGACGCCACGTACGACCTCCTGGTCGTCGGGTCGGCCAACGCCGATCTGGTGGTTGGTGTCGAGCGCCGGCCCGCCCCCGGCGAGACGGTCCTCGGTTCCGACCTCGTCACGCACCCCGGCGGCAAGGGCGCGAACCAGTCGGTCGCGGCGGCTCGGCTCGGAGCCCGCACGGCTCTGCTCGCGCGGGTCGGCGACGACGCCCACGGCCGGCTCCTGCTCGACTCGCAGCGGGCGGCGGGCGCGGACACGGTCGGCGTGCTGGTCGGCGGGGCGCCCACGGGCGTCGCGCTGATCACCGTCGACCCGTCGGGCGACAACAGCATCGTGGTCTCGCCGGGCGCCAACGCCCGGCTGACCCCCGAGGACATCCGCGCGGCGGGCAGCCTGCTCGCCGCGTCCCGAGTGGTCTCGACGCAGCTCGAGATCCCCATCGAGTCGGTCACGGAGGTCGTACGCACCGTGCCCGCCGCCACCCGTTTCGTCCTCAACCCCTCTCCACCGGCCCCGCTCCCGCCCGAAGTCCTCGCGGCGTGCGACCCGTTGGTGGTGAACGAGCACGAGGCGCGCTACATCCTGGGCGATGACGCGGCCGTCGAGGGCTCCCCCGAGGACTGGGCGCGGGCGTTGCTCGCCCTCGGCCCGCGCTCGGTGGTCATCACTCTGGGCGCGCAGGGAGCACTGACGGCGGACGGCCACAGCTCCCCCGTCACGGTGTCGAGCCCGAAGGTGGAGGCGGTGGACACGACCGGCGCGGGCGACGCGTTCACGGCGGCCCTGGCCTGGCGCCTCGGCCTCGGCGAAGACCTCCCGACGGCGGCGGCGTACGCGGCGCGCGTGGGGGCCGCTTCGGTCACCCGGCGGGGCGCGCAGGAGTCGTACCCGACGGCGGACGAGGTGGCGAGCGCGTGAAGAAGACCGGCATCCTCAACCGCCATCTGTCCGGCGCACTCGCCGAGTTGGGCCACGGGGACACGGTCCTCATCTGCGACGCGGGCATGCCCATCCCGCCGGGGCCGCGGGTCGTCGACCTGGCTTTCCGGGCGGGGGTCCCGTCGTTCGCGGAGGTACTTGACGGGCTGCTCGCCGAGCTGGTGACCGAGGGCGGAACGGCGGCGACGGAGGTCCGTCAGGCGAGCCCGGCGACAGCGGACCTCCTGTCCTCCCGCGTCACCCCCCTCACCCTGGTCCCCCACGAGGAACTCAAGCGCCGCACGGCCACGGCCCGCCTGGTGGTACGCACCGGCGAGGCCACGCCGTACGCGAACGTGCTGCTGCAGTGCGGGGTGTTCTTCTAGCCCGGACCGCTCGGGTGCTTTTCCAGCCCGGAACGCTCGGGTGCTCTCCTAGCCCGGACCGTTCGCGAAACTCAGCGTCCGGTACACCGAAACCCCGCCCTCCGTACGCCCACCCATCAGCTCCCCGCACGCCTGCGCCGCCGCGCTGACACGCTGTGTGTACGAGGGGTCCTCGGTGTCGAGGAGGATGCCCACGGCCGTGCCGCTGTGCGCCACGACGACACCCAGGCCCCCGACCTCCCGGCAGATCTCCCGAATCGGCCCCAACGTCCATTTGTGGCGCAGGAGTTGATTCATCTGGGCGCTGCGGGTCGCGACCCTGCCGACCTCCGCCAGGTCGCGGCGGCGGACGGCGCACGCGAGCCGGTCGAGCAGGCGCGCGTACTCATGATGGTCGGCCAGGGTGAACGGCTTGGGGATACGGTTGAAGTCGACCGTGTCGACCGAGCCGCCCTCGTCGATCCCCACCACGGCCATGACCGGGAGTGATCCGAGGACGCCGCGCAGCCGCACCGTGCGGTGGTGGAAGGCGACGATCGCCGGGTAGAGCACACCGTCCGTGGGCTCGATGTCCGCGAGCAGCCGCTCGATACGCGTCGGCGGCATCGCGACACCCAGCGCCTGCCCGACCGCACGCGCGGTCGCGACCAGGTCGGCCGAGGAGCTCGCCAGACCCTTGCCCTCGGGGATGACGCTGTCGACGTGGAGGGTCCCCCCGGTCGACACTCCGGTCTGCCGCTCCGCCAACTCACCAATGGTGCGGGCGAGTTGGAGCGCCTTGGTCTTGCGCGCGGGCCGGACCGTCACCTCACCCCCGGAGTCGGGCTCCCGCCGGAACGTGGCCATCGTCCACCGCGCGACGGGCAACGTCACCAGGAAGTCCCCGTCCCCCTCCGGCAGCACGCCCTGAAGCAGCTCGCCGAAGGTCCCGAAGGCGGTACCCACTCCGATGCCGGCCGATCCCGCACCCGCCACGCGTGGCCTCGGCCCGGCCTCCACGGACAGCTTCACAAGTCTCCTCCCGACGTCCCGACATCTTCAGCGCCCACAGGCTGCCACAACCCTATCCGTCTTGACAATCATTTTCATCTAGTGTGATGCTCTCGGCTCGGCGGCAGACGCAGGAACACACAGGGACACCCGGGGACCCACGTCCAGGGACACACAGGGGGCAGACATGCACGACCACATAGCCGAAGCGGTGAAGAAACCCGATCTCATATCCCTGGAGCCGGACTTGGTCTGTCTCCGGTTCGAGACGATGAAGATCTATTCGGCCCTGGGAGCAGTCCGTCACCTTCTTGATTCCGGCGCCGTGAAACCCGGCGACACCCTCATCGACAGCTCCAGCGGCATTTACGCGCAAGCGCTCGCGCTCGCCTGTCACCGCCACGGAATGAAATGCCACATCGTGGGTTCCACGACCGTGGACCACACACTGCGGGTCCAGCTGGAGATACTCGGCGCCACGCTGGAACAGGTGCGGCCCTCGAAGAATCTCCGGCTCGACCAGGAGCTGAGAGTGCGGCGCATCGCGGAGATACTCGAGGCGAATCCCTCGTACCACTGGATGCGGCAGTACCACGACAGCATTCATTACCTCGGCTATCGCGAGGTCGCCGAGACGATCGACGCCGAGGTGCCCGACGGTCCGCTCGCCCTGGTGGGCGGGGTCGGCTCGGGAGCTTCGACCGGCGCCATCGCCGGCTATCTGCGGGAGGCGGGCCGCGATGTGTCACTCATCGGCGTGCAGCCTTTCGGCAGCGTCACCTTCGGCTCGGAGCACGTGGCCGACCCGGACATGATCATCGCCGGGATCGGCAGTGCCATCGAATTCCAGAACGTCCGGCACAAGGCGTACGACCGCGTGCACTGGGTGAATTTCGACTGCGCGGTCTCCGGCGCGGTCTCGCTCCTGCGGACCAGCGGAATCTTCGCCGGCCTTTCCACCGGCGCCGCCTATCTGACCACGCTGTGGGAACAGCGCCGAGACGATTCCCGTACGTATGTGTTCATCGCGGCGGACACGGGTCATCGCTATGTAGAGAGCGCCTACGCGAAACACGCCCAGGCGCCGGACATCGACACCCTGAAGCCCCACGAAATCACCTCACTCGACGAGCTGCGGCACCCCTGGTCGACGACGTCCTGGCCCGACCTCCCCTGACAGCAACCACCCCCGTCCCCACTCCCACTCCCGAAGGCACACCACATGTCCCACCCCGATCCGCGCACGCCCCACAACGTCGCGGAACTCATCGACGCCGTCCTGGCCGGCGCGTACGGTCCCGATCCGCAGGACCTCACCGTCACCAGCGCGTTCTGGCTGTACAACACCACCCGGCTCGCGGGCGGCCAAGTGACGTACCACAACCACTACTTGCTGCTCCGT
This sequence comes from Streptomyces sp. NPDC051218, assembly GCF_044455475.1. NCBI lineage: Bacteria > Bacillati > Actinomycetota > Actinomycetes > Kitasatosporales > Streptomycetaceae > Streptomyces > Streptomyces sp. NPDC051218. The sequence continues at coordinate 311,968 of NZ_JBITEU010000003.1, forward strand.
GTCGGCACGGCGTTCGGCGCCTGTTCCTTCGAGGCCGGTGAACTCACCCCGGACTTCTGCGAGAACGCCTCGGGCCACAGCCTCGACAAGCTGCTGCGGGCCGAGTCCACGCCCGTCCGCATCGCCGCGCTCGACGCGTATCTCGCGCAGGTGAGCCCGCACCGGGACGCCGCGGATGCCGAGCGCGTCACGCTGCCCACCGGTACGCCGGAGGTCCGCGCGGAGGCCCGCGATGCCGCCATCGCCGGGCTGCTGGACATCGAGCCGGGCGCGAAGGTGGCGCTCATCGGTGTGGTCAACCCCCTTGTCGCGGCGATACGTGAGCGGGGTGGCGTCTGTCTGCCCTGCGACCTCAATCTCCGTACGACCCAGTGGGGCGACCGGATCACCGACGACATGACGGAGGTGCTCAAGGAGGCCGACGCCGTGGTCGCCACCGGCATGACGCTGAGCAACGGTACGTTCGACCTGATCCTGGCGCACTGCCGCGAGCACGGGGTGCCGCTGGTGGTGTACGCCCAGAGCGGCAGCGCGGTGGCCCGCGCGTTCCTGCCCGCCGGGGTGACCGGGCTCTCCGCGGAACCCTTCGCCTTCTCGCAGTTCAGCGCCGACGAGACGCCGCTCTACCGCTACAAGGAGGCGGCGTGAGCGTCAACTCCAGGGGGCAGTCCGCGGCTTCCGCGTCGCCGGCCGTCACTGAAGAAGCACTACCGGGCGACCTGCGGATGGCCCGTACGCTGTGGCCCGTCCTGGTCGCTTCCGCGGTCGGTCTGCTGCCGTTCACCATCTTCAGCACGTATCTGGTGCCCATGGCCGAGGACGCGGACAGCAGTGTCGCGACCCTTGGCGGCCTGCGCGGACTCGGCGGTCTCGCCGCCCTGTTGGTGGGCACCGCGCTCGCCCCGCTGATCGACCGGGTGCGCAAGGAGTGGGCAGCGGCGGGCGGTCTCGCCGCGCTCGGGGTCTCCGCCGCGCTCGGTGCGAGCGGGGACTTCATTCTGCTCGCCGTGTTCTGCCTGCTCGTCGGCGCCAGTACGTCGGTACTGAACCCGGCGCTGACCGCGGCCGCCGCCGACCGCTTCGGTTCGGGGAAGGCGGCGGGGCGCGCGGCGACACTCGTCACGGCGACGCAGTCGATGACGGCGATGCTGGCGGCGCCGGTCATCGCGCTGCCCGCGCTGCTCTGGGGCTGGCAGGGTGATCTGTTCGCGGTGACGGGGGTTTCGCTGCTGCTCGCGGCGATCTTCTACGTACGCGGCAAGGACAAGCGGGTGGAGGCGGTAGAGCCGACCCAACGCCTGGGCTACGCGGCCTCGTTCGCGTCACTGGCGAGGATCCCGGGGGTAGCCCCCCTGCTTCTCATCGCCCTGCTGCGCACGGCGGTGTTCATGGGCTACCTCTCCTACCTGGCGGCCTACTACGACGACCGCTTCCAACTCGGCCCCGGGCTCTTCGCGTTCGTGTGGACGCTCAGCGGGGCGTCGTTCTTCGTGAGCAACCTCCTCACGGGCCGGGTCGCGAACTCCGAGGAGCCGCGGATCGGCACCGAGCGGCTGCTGGCGATCGGCCTGGTCGCCGCGCTCGTCTCGGTGGTGGGCTTCTACTTCACGCACTGGCTGCCGCTGGCTCTCGCGATGACGTCCCTGCACGCCGCGAGCCACGCCGTGGTGGCCGCGTGCGTGATCAGCCTGCTGGTCCGCCGCTGCGGCACGCAACGCGGCGCGGCCCTGAGCGTGAACGCGGCGGGAATGAGCCTCGGAGTCTTCGCAGGCGCGGGCCTGGGCGGCCTGGGCCTTGGCCTGGCCGGCTACGCGGGAATCGCCGCAACCTTCGGGCTGCTGGTGGTGGCGGCACTGGTGGCGGCGGTTCTCGTGCTGAGGGCTGAAGCGGTTGCCCCGGGGGGCCGGGACCCGGAGGACGGGGGCCCGAGCGACCGGGGCCCGGGCTACCGGGGCCCGGGCTACCCGGACCCGAGCTACCCGGACCCGAGCTACCGGGGCCCGAGCGACCCGGACCCGAGCGACCCGGACCCGGGCGATCAGGACCCGGGCGATCGGGATCGGGGCGATCGGGACCCGGGCACGGATCAACCGGCGGACGGAACTCCGCCGAAACGGAACCCGACGACCCAGACCCCCACGAACGACGACCCGGCGGTCCAGACCCCCACAGACGACGACCCGACGACCCAGCCCCCCACAGACGACGACCCGACGACCCAGACCCCCACGAACGACGACCCGGCGGTCCAGACCCCCACAGACGACGCCCCCGCGAAGCAGAACCCCACAAGCCACGTCAGCCCTGCGAACGAGATCCCCGCAGCGGACGGTCCGGAGAAGGGAGGCGGGACCGTCACCTAGTGCCGTCCCGGAGCCGTTCCTCCGCGCCTGCCCCGACGCAAGCGGGGCCCACCCCCGGCGGCCGATCCCCGACGCAAGCGGAGCCCAACCCCGGCGGCCCACCCCTGACGGCCTCACCCTGCCGGCCCTCCACAGCCATCCGCCGGCGCCTGCCGAGGTCTCCACCGCACCCGAACCCACCCCCAACCCAACTACCCCCAACCCGACCGAGAGGCCCGCCCCGCCATGCCCCCGCCGCCCGCGATCTCCCCCTCGGCAGCCATTGCTCCCGTCCCTGACGCGCCTCCATCGGGCCCCCGGGCCAAGAGCGTCCGGAGTCTGCTTTCCTCCCGGGTGGGGCTGGTGGCAGGTTGTGCCGGGCTGCTGCTTCTCCTCCTCGGCTCCGTCGTCGTGGCCATCGGCCTCGGCTCCGCCGTCGTCTCGCCGGGCGACACCGCCCGGCTCCTGTGGGCCGCGATCAGCGGCGGGAGCATCGATTCCGGTGACGTGACGACGTATCAGATCGTCTGGCAGATCCGTACACCTCGCGTGCTCCTCGCGGCACTTGTGGGCGCCGGGCTCAGTGCGGTCGGCGTCGCCATCCAGGCGCTGGTGCGCAACGCCCTCGCCGATCCCTTCGTACTCGGCGTCTCGTCCGGGGCCTCGGTCGGAGCCGTCGCCGTCACCGTCACCGGCGGCCTCGCGGCCCTCGGCATCTACGCGGTGTCGGCGGGAGCGTTCATCGGAGCGCTCGTCGCCTCCCTCCTCGTGTACGTCGCATCGGCGAGCCGCGGCGGCGGGCTCTCGCCGCTGCGGCTCGTCCTGACGGGTGTGGCCATGGCACTCGGCTTCCAGGCCGTGATGAGCGTGATCATCTACTTCGCGCCGGACAGCGAGGCCACCAGCATGGTCCTGTACTGGACGATGGGCAGCTTCGGCGCCGCGAGCTGGGGCGCCCTCCCCGTCGTGGCCGCCTGCGTGGTGCTCGGCACAGCCATGCTCCACCGGTACAGCCGGGCGCTCGACGTCCTCGCGCTCGGCGACGAGACCGCGACGAGCCTGGGCATCAGCCCCGACCGGCACCGCAAGGGCCTGCTCCTGCTCGCCTCGCTCATCACCGGGGTGATGGTCGCCGTGAGCGGCGCGATCAGTTTCGTCGGCCTGGTCATGCCCCATCTCGTACGCATGGTGGTCGGGGCCACCCACGCCCGCGTACTCGCCGTCGCACCGCTGGTCGGAGCGGTGTTCATGGTCTGGGTCGACCTCGTGTCGCGCACCCTCGTGGCGCCGCGCGAACTGCCCCTCGGGGTCATCACGGCACTGGTCGGCGTACCGGTGTTCGTCACGCTGATGCGGCGCAAGGGCTATATGTTCGGGGGCCGTTGAGATGGATGCCATGAATCTCGCACTCGACGGTCTGTCCGTGACGATCGACGGCAAGCTCCTCGTCCGGGACCTGTCCCTGGAGGTCGGCAGCGGCCAGATCGTGGGGCTGGTGGGCCCGAACGGCAGCGGCAAGTCCACCGCGCTCAAGTGCGTCTACCGCGCGCTGCGCCCCAGCTCCGGCGTGGTCAGGGTGGGCGACGACGACCTCTCACGCCTGGCGCCGCGCCGCAGTGCGCAGCTCGTCGCCGCGATGGCCCAGGACGGCGCAGTAGACCTCGACTTCACTGTGGAGGAAGTCGTCGCCCTCGGCCGCGCACCGCACCTGCGCGGCAACCAAGCACTCGGCGCACGCGAACGCGACCTGTGCGCACGGACGATGGCGCTCCTCGACCTCACCCGCCTCGCCGACCGCGGCGTACTGACCCTGTCGGGCGGCGAACGCCAACGGGTCCTGCTGGCAAGGGCGTTGGTCCAGGAGCCGCGCATCCTCGTCCTCGACGAGCCGACCAACCACCTCGACGTCCGCCACCAGATAGAGCTCCTCTCGCTCCTGAAGGGCTCGGGCCTCACCGTCCTCGTGGTCCTGCACGACCTCAACCTCGCGGCGGCCGCGTGCGACCGCATCGGGGTGCTGTCCCAGGGCGCACTGGTGACCGCCGGTACGCCGGAAGAGGTGCTCACGACCGGTCTCGTCGACGAGGTGTTCGGCGTCAAGGCCAGCGTGATCACCCACCCGCTGACCGGCGACCCCCAACTCCTCTACGCGCTCAGCCCCTCCACTCCCCTTTAGCCCCCTCCACTCCCCTTTAGCCCCCTCCACTCCCCTTTAGCCCCCTCCACTCCCCTGTGAAAGGCACCACCGGACCATGCCCAGAACACGCACCACCATCGGATCGGCGCTCGCGGCGTCCCTGCTGCTCGCCGGCTGCGGCGCCGAGGTCAACCCGGACCCCAGGTCCGCGGGCGCCTCCGAGAAGGTCACCGTCAAGCGCTGCGGTGAGCCGGTCGCGTACCGAACCCCGCAGCGCGCGGTGGTCTACGAGGGCGGCAGCGCGGACAAGATGTTCAGCCTCGGCCTGACGAAACACGTCCACGGTTACGTGATGCCTCCGGCCAACCCGCCGGTGAGCGAGTCCCCTTGGGCTTCGGAGTACGCCAAGGTGAAGATGCTCAGCGACGACCTGCTCAACAAGGAACTCGTCGTGGAGGCCAAGTCGGACTTCGTCGTCGCGGGATGGAACTCGGGCTTCAGCGACCAGCGCGGCATCACCCCGCAGATCCTGGACAAGCTCGGCATCCAGAGCTTCATGCACACGGAGAGCTGCTTCAACTACCCCAAGTACCCGCAGAAAGTAACCCCGTTCAAGGCGCTCTACTCGGACCTGGACCGCCTGGGCAAGATCTTCAAGGTCGAGAAGAAGGCGCACGACGTGGTCAGCGGCCTCAAGAAGCGCGTGGCCGCCGCCGAGTCCAAGGCCCCCACATCCCTCAAGCGCGACCCGCTCCCCGTCTTCCTCTACGACTCCGGAACGGACCAGCCCTTCACGGCGGGCAGCCAGGTCCCGCCCAACGACATCATCAAGGCAGCCGGCGGCAGGAACATCTTCGACGGGCTCGACGAGCGCTGGACCCAGGTGAACTGGGAGGCCGTCGCCGAGGCCGAACCCGAGGTCATCATCATCTTCGACTACGGCGACATGCCCGCCAAGAAGAAGATCGATTTCCTGAAGAAGTCCCCGCACACCAAGGACCTGCCCGCCGTGAAGAAGAACAACTTCTTCGTCCTCGACTACAACGAGGGCATCAGCGGGCCGCGCAACATCGACGGCCTGGAGAAGTTCGCGAAGTACGTGCGCGATCTGAAGCGGTGACGCGGGCCGCGACCGGCTGATCCGCGTCTCACTGAGCCTCGTCCAGCGCCCCCGTCAGCCGGCCGAGGAGCCCCTGCAGGGCAAGCACCTCCTCGACCGTCAGGCCGGTCGAGGCGAGGATCCGGCGCGGGACGGGCAGCGCCCGCTCGCGCAGCTCGGCTCCGGCGTCCGTGAGCTGAACGGTGACGGAGCGCTCATCGGCGGCGCTGCGCTCGCGGCGCACGAGTCCCGCGCTCTCCAGTCGCTTGAGGAGCGGCGAAAGCGTGCCGGAGTCGAGGCGCAGCTGCTCCCCGATCGCCTTGACGGGCTGCGGGCCGTGTTCCCAGAGCACCAGCATGACCAGGTACTGGGGATACGTGAGCCCCAGATCCTTGAGGGCATCGCGGTACACGCCGCCGAAGGCGCGCGAGGCGGCGTGCAGCGAGAAGCAGACCTGGTGGTCGAGGCGGAGCAGCTCGGCGTCGGGCACGCCGGGCAGCTCGCCTCCGGTCGACCCGGGAGGCCCGGTCGGCCCGGGGGGTACGGCGGTCGGCGATGACGTCATGGGTCCCAGCGTACCTGGCACGCACGATTAAGTTGTGCACAACTTAATTGTGTGCAATGGTTATGGCATAGCCACCGAGCACGCCCCCCGAGGGAAGAGGACACCCATGAACGCGCTGTACACCGCCGTCGCCACCGCCAACGGCCGCGAGGGCCGCGCCGTCAGCTCCGACGGTCAGATCGACCTCGCGCTCGCCATGCCCCCGGCCCTCGGCGGCAACGGACAGGGCACCAACCCCGAGCAGCTCTTCGCCGCCGGGTACGCGGCCTGCTTCGCCAGTGCGATGGGGGCGGTGGCCCGTGAGATGAAGGTCGACACCAAGGACGTCTCGGTGACCGCCGAGGTCTCCATCGGCAAGGACGACGCGGGCTTCGGGCTCGCGGTCGTGATGCGCGTGGAGCTGCCGGACTCCCTGGCGGGCGAGACCGGGCAGCAGCTGGTCGAGGCCACGCACGCGTACTGCCCGTACTCCAAGGCCACGCGCGGCAATATCGAGGTCGAGCTGGTCATCGAGTAGTCCGGACCGCGGTCCGGAATTCGGGCCCGCGCCGGACGGCGGGTACCGTAGAGGGACCGATCTCATGGGCCTCCTGGTGGGCTGCGTGAACCCCAGGAGGCCCAGAATGACGACGAACCGCGGACGCAAGGACGTGATCCGGAACCGGATGACGTCGACCGGCGAGTCGTACAACGTCGCCGCCCGCAATCTCAAGGCCATGAAGGACATGGGCGCCACCCGCGAGGCCGTCGTCACGCAGCGCTGGCAGCCGGCCGAGACCCTGGACGTGCCGTGCCCCTGCGGCGGCACCTGCGAGCCGGGTGAGAAGTGCGACCGCTGCCACGCCCGCCACCGCCACGTGGCCCGCTATCCCGGCAGCCGCACCGAGGTCGAGACCTGGGTGGACCGTTACGAGTGCATGGGCTGCGCGTCCTCGTACACCATCTTCGTCGTCCTGCCCGGCCGCCCCTGGGGCATCGCCGAGACGGTGGTCCAGGGTGCGGACGCCGAGCCGGTGATCAAGGCCCGGGTGTTCCCGGGTGTGAAGCACCCGCTGCTGCGTCCGGAGACACCGGAAGAGGACTGAGCCCGGCGACGGCAAGGACCCGGTGGGACGCGTCGGCGCGCGAGGTGTCCGCTATCCGAAACTGGCTGACCGGCATCTGACCGGTTTCGCCTCTTGACGCTGCCCCGCCCCAGCCCCAACATCAGGCAACGCACCACGCGCCCCACCTCTGCACCTCTGCTCAGCACAGCTCCAGCGCCCTGCGGCATCCGCGTCGCAGGGCGTCAGTACGTTCCGTCCCCCTCGTTGTTCGGAATTCGGAGCCCCACATGAGAATCTCCAGACCCGCCATACCCCGCGCCCTGAGACGGGCCACCGCGGGCGTCGCCACCCTCGCCGCCGCAGGACTGCTCGCCACCGCCGCGCCCGCGGCCACCGCCGCGCCCTCCCCGACGCTCGCGGCCCCCGACATCCCGCTCGCCAACGTCAAGGCGCACCTCTCCCAGTTCCAGTCCATCGCGTCGGCCAACGGCGGCAACCGCGCCCACGGACGCCCCGGCTACAAGGCCTCGATCGACTACGCGAAGGCCAAGCTGGACGCGGCCGGGTTCACCACCACCGTGCAGCAGTTCACCTCCAGCGGCGCCACCGGCTACAACCTCATCGCTGACTGGCCGGGCGGCGACCCGAACAAGGTCCTGATGGCGGGCGCCCACCTCGACAGCGTCAGCTCGGGCCCCGGCATCAACGACAACGGCTCGGGCTCGGCAGGAGTCCTGGAGACGGCACTCGCGGTATCACGCGCGCAGTTGGAGCCGACGAAACACCTGCGGTTCGCCTGGTGGGGCGCGGAGGAACTGGGTCTGATCGGCTCGAAGTACTACGTCAACAACCTCCCCACCACCGAGCGTTCAAAGGTCTCCGGCTATCTCAACTTCGACATGATCGGCTCCCCGAACCCGGGCTACTTCGTCTACGACGACGACCCCACGATCGAGAAGACCTTCAAGGACTACTACGCGGCCCTGAACGTCCCCACGGAGATCGAGACCGAGGGCGACGGCCGCTCCGACCACGCGAGCTTCAAGAACGTGGGCATCCCGGTCGGCGGCCTCTTCACCGGCGCGAGCCGTACGAAGTCCAGCGCCCAGGCCCAGAAGTGGGGCGGCACGGCCGGCCAGGCCTTCGACCGTTGCTACCACTCGTCGTGCGACACGACGTCGAACATCAACGACACGGCCCTGGACCGCAACAGCGACGCCATAGCCCACGCCGTCTGGACGCTCGGCACGGAGACTCCCGTCCCGCCGGGCGACACGTACGAGAACACCGCTGACGTCGCCATCCCGGACAACGGCGCGGCCGTGACCTCGTCGATCAACATCACCGGCCGCACGGGCAACGCCCCCGCCACCCTCAAGGCGGACGTCGACATCCGGCACACCTGGCGCGGAGACGTGGTCGTCGACCTGCTGGCCCCCGACGGCACGGCATACCGCCTGAAGAACTCGAGCGGCAACGACTCGGCGGACAACGTCATCGCGACCTACACGGTCAACGCATCGAGCGAACCGGCCAACGGCGCCTGGAAGCTGCGCGTGCAGGACGTGGCGGCGCAGGACACCGGCTACATCAACAGCTGGAAGCTGACGTTCTGACGTTCCGGACCACGAACGGGCGCCCGGCAGCGGTTGTCCGCTGCCGGGCGCCCGTCACGTGAACCGCCGCTCAGCCCTCCTCGGCCGCCAGCGTCAGCGAGATCGAGTTGATGCAGTACCGCTGGTCCGTCGGTGTCGCATAGCCCTCGCCCTCGAATACGTGGCCGAGGTGCGAGCCGCAGCGTGCGCACCGCACCTCCGTGCGCACCATGCCGTGCGAGGAGTCCTGGAGGAGTTCGACCGCGTCCGTGTCCTTGGGGTCGAAGAAGCTCGGCCAGCCGCAGTGCGACTCGAACTTCTCCGCCGAGGTGAACAGCTCCGCTCCGCACGCGCGGCAGGAGTAGACGCCCTTGGTCTTGGTGTCGGTGTACTCACCCACGAACGCGGGCTCCGTGCCCGCCTGGCGCAGCACCGCGTACTCCGAGGGGCTCAGCTCCGCGCGCCACTGCTCGTCCGGCTTCTCGACGTCGTACGACATGAGACTGAACCCCTTACTTCGAGAACCGCGGTCGATTACTTCGACAGCTCTGACAGGATCTGCGGGCCGAGGTCCGTGACGTCGCCCGCTCCCATGGTGAGAACGAGATCACCGGGCCGCGTCATTCCCGCGACGACCGCCGCGGCCTCCGCCTTGTCTTGGACGGCACGCACGTCGGCGCCCGCCGCCACGGCCGCGTCGATGATCAGGGCGCTGGTGATGCCGGGGATCGGGTCCTCACGCGCCGGGTAGATGTCGAGGACCACGGAGGCGTCCGCGAGGGCCAGGGCCTGGCCCATCTCCGTGCCGAGCTCCTGCGTGCGGGAGAAGAGGTGGGGCTGGAAGAGGACGAGGATGCGCGAGTCGCCCGCGGCGGAACGCATCGCCTCCAGGTCGGCGCTCATCTCGGTGGGGTGGTGCGCGTACGAGTCGATGACCTGTACGCCCGCGGCCTCGCCCTTGAGCTGGAGGCGGCGCTTGACGCCGGTGTACGAGCCGATGGCCGATGCGAGGTTGTGCGCCGGGATGCCGAGGGCGATGCCCGCGGCCAGGGCGGCCACCGCGTTGTGGGCGTAGTGGCGGCCGGGGACCGAGACCGTGAAGGTCAGGAACTTGCCGTTCAGGATCACCGTGACCTCGCTGGTCAGGCCGCGCGGGGTGATCTTGTGGATGCGGAGGTCGGAGCCCTCCGACTCGCCGTACGTGACGACCTTCAGGTCGCCCGCGTCGCGCACGCGCCGCGTCAGCTCCGCCGCGCCCGACTGGTCCGCCGCGATCACCAGGGTGCCGCCGGGGACGATCTTGCCCGCGAAGGTCTCGAAGGACTCGTAGATCTCGTCCATCGACGCGTAGTTGGCGTGGTGGTCGAGCTCCACGTTCAGGACGATGGCGACCTCGGGCGCGTACTTGTGGAAGCTGCGGTCGCTCTCGTCCGCCTCGGCCACGAAGATGTCGCCGTCGCCGTGCAGCGCGTTCGAGCCCGGCGCGTCCAGGTCGCCGCCGATCGCGTACGAGGGGTCGAGGCCGAGGGTGGAGAGGGTGACGGCGAGCATCGACGTCGTCGTGGTCTTGCCGTGCGTGCCGGCCACCGCGATCGGACGCAGGCCCTCCATGAGGGAGGCGAGCGCGTCCGAGCGGTGCACGACCGGAATGCCGAGCTCCGTGGCGCGGGCGAGCTCGGGGTTGTCGGCGCGGATGGCGGAGGAGACGACCACGCAGGTCGCGTCGGACGCGAGGTGCGCGGCGTCGTGGCCGATGTGGACCGTGGCGCCCAGGGTCCGCAGGGCCTCTGCGGTCGCGGACTCCCGCGCGTCGCTGCCGGCGACCTTGGCGCCACGCTGGGCCAGGATCTTGGCGATGCCCGACATTCCGGCGCCGCCGATGCCGATGAAGTGCGGTCGGTCCATGGCGGTGGGAAGGCCGGGTGCCATAGGTTCTTCTCCAGGTGTGACGGCGACTGAACGCGCCGGGCCGTGCGGCCCGGCGGGGTCCAGCCTAGTAACTGGGCCGGCCCAGCCTAATTCCTAGTCCTCGGTGTGCGAGAACAGCTTCAGGACCGGCACGCCCACCTTGTGCCGGGCACGGGACGCCCAGTCCCGGTGGAAGAACTCCTCCACGTAGTGCGGGTCGGTCAGCACGATGACCTCGTCCGCGTTCGCCTCGTCGACCAGTTGCCTGAGCGCGTCGAGCGGGTGGTCCTCGATCAGCTGTCCGGTCGCGTCGCAGCCCGACGCGCGCAGGGCCGTCAGCGAGACGGCGAGCGCCTTCTGCGCGGGGGCCGTGGCGTCCTGCCCCTCGGGGACGTCCCCTTCCTTCGCCGCCTCGTCGAGCTCCCCCAGAGCCACGTCGTCGATGGCCCGCAGCAGGCGGTCCGCCTGGTCGCCGCGGGGCTGGAGCAGCACCCGGAAGGTGACCGTCTCCTCGCCGTGCAAGGTGGTGACGAACTCCACGTCGGCGGAGGTCAGGGCCTTCTCGATCATCAATACGCTTGTGAACACGACAGGCGCCCTTCTCATCCGTGGGCTGCCGAGAGTCTGTCTCGGCAGGCCCCTGCGGAAACCATCCTGCCCCGTGGCCGCACGGGGTCTGCGACTTTTAGTGTGCCCAACGGAAGCGAAACGGAACGGCTGATTCCGCTGATTGTCAGGTTCGACGGTATCGGGTGAACAGGAACCCGGCCTCCTCCAGTACGGAAGCCAGTGCGAAGCGTTCCGGGACCGCGAGCGCGGACCCCCAGGCGATCCGCTGCGCGTCCCCCGCGGTGAGCATCGGGGACACCGTCAGACAGAGCTCGTCCAGGGCGCCCGCCGCCACGAACTGGCCGAGCAGCCGGGGCCCGCCCTCCGTGAGCAGCCGGGTCAGGCCGCGCTCGGCCAGGGCGGGCGCGACCCGCTCCGGCTCGACCACGGCGCCCTCCCCCGCGACCACCACCACCGCGCCCGCCTTCTCGGCCGCCGCGACCCGGTCGGCGGGCGCTTGCGCACCGGTCACCACGAGTGTGGGCACCAGGGGCGAGGTGAAAAGCGGAAGGGTGAAATCCAGGTTGAGGCTCGCGCTGACGACCGCGATCGCGGGCACCACCGTCTGCCCGGCCGCAGCCCTGCGCTCGGCGAAGGCCTCACGCGCGCGTGCCGGGCGGTAACCCTCTTGGCGTACCGTTTCGGCACCCACGACCACGGCATCGGCGACCGAGCGCAGGGTGCCGAAGATCCGCATGTCGGTGGCGTTCGAGATGGGGTGCGACCGGCCGTCGTGCTGGGCCGCCCCGTCCAGCGTGGACACCATGTTGGCGCGCAGCCAGGGGGCGTCGCCCGGCGGGTAGGCGTACGCGTCGGCGAGCTCCCCGAGCTCCCACTCCCGTACCGATGCCTCGTCCGCTCGTACGGATGCCTCGTCCGCTCGTACGGATGTCTCGTCCGGTCGTACGGATGTTTCGTCTGTCTGGTCGGTCACAGGGAACAGGCGTCGCATGTCCAGCAGTCTTGCACGGCGCTTAGAGTTAGGAACCGTGTCGTCCTCCACCGCCGCCCCCGGGCAGAGCCCCATAGCCGAAGCGGCTCCCCTGTCGCTGTGCGCCCGCGAGCCCCATGTGCCCGCCGACCGTCTGGTCGCCGAGATGGTGCCGCCGCCGCGCTTCGACTCCGTCCGCTTCGATACGTACATACCGGACCCGAACCAGCCGAGCCAGACCGAGGCCGTGCGGGTCCTGAGCGGCTTCGCCGCCGGGCTCGGCGGGGCGCACGCATCCGGGTCGGGCAAGAAGCGCTGGTTCGGCCGCGCCAAGCCCGCCGCCCCCACGGGCCCCCGCGGTGTCTACCTCGACGGCGGTTACGGCGTGGGCAAGACCCACCTCCTCGCCTCCCTCTGGCACGCGACGCCCGCCGCGCCCGAGCAGAAGGCGTTCGGCACCTTCGTCGAGCTGACGAACCTGGTCGGGGCGCTCGGCTTCCAGCAGACCGTGCGCACGCTCAGCGGTCACCGGCTGCTCTGCATCGACGAGTTCGAGCTCGACGACCCGGGCGACACGGTGCTCGTCTCCTCGCTGCTCGCACGGCTCGTCGACGAGGGCGTCGCGCTCGCCGCGACCTCGAACACCCTGCCGGGCAAGCTCGGTGAGGGCAGGTTCGCCTCCGCCGACTTCCTGCGCGAGATCCAGGGTCTTGCGACCCACTTCAAGTCGCTGCGCATCGACGGCGAGGACTACCGCCACCGGGGTCTTCCGGAGGCGCCCGCTCCGTACTCGGAGGAGCAGGTCACCAAGGCCGCGTACGCGACCGACCGCGCGAGCCTCGACGACTTCCCGCAGCTGCTCGACCACCTCGCACGCGTCCACCCCAGCCGGTACGGAGCGCTCACCGACGACCTCCGGGCCGTCTGCCTCACCGACGTCACGCCGGTCCCCGACCAGTCGACCGCCCTGCGCCTGGTCGTGCTCGCCGACCGGCTGTACGACCGCGAGGTGCCCGTACTGGCATCGGGCGTCCCCTTCGACCAGCTGTTCAGCGAGGAGATGCTGAACGGCGGCTACCGGAAGAAGTACTTCCGGGCCATCTCCCGGCTCACGGCGCTCGCACGGGACGCGAGGGGCCTCGTAAAGCCGTAGCGACTCACCGCTACGCGCGTGGTTCCCGCACGCCCAAGCGCGTGGTACACACATCCGGTCATGTTCCTGTCCGCCAGCAGGAGGTCGACCTTTTATGTCCACGACACGACGGCAAGTGCTAGCCCGTACCGGTGCGGTGGGTGCGGGAATCGCCTTCACCGGTGCGCTCACTGAACTCTTCGCGGGGAGCGCTGCCGCGCAGGGCAAGGCCGGGTACGGGCCGCTGGTGCCCGACCCCGCCGGGCTGCTCGATCTGCCGAAAGGTTTCCGTTACAAGGTCCTCTCCCGGGAGGGCGACGCACTGTCCTCCGGTGAGGGCAAGGTGCCGAGCAACTTCGACGGCATGGCCGCCTTCCGAGGGAGGAAGGGCGGCACCCATCTCGTCCGGAACCACGAGAACCGCGCGGACGGCAGAGTCCCCGTGCCCACGGTCAAGGGCCTCACCTACGACCCGATGGGCAAGGGCGGCTGTACGGCGCTCGCGCTCGACCGCCACAACAACGTCCTGGGCGAGCGCGTCGCGATCGCCGGGACCGCGGTCAACTGCGCGGGTGGGCCCACGCCTTGGGGCACCTGGCTGACCTGCGAGGAGACCGAGGACAAAGCAGGCACGAACGGCTACACCAAGGACCACGGCTTCATCTTCGAGGTCGACCCCGTCGACCCGCGCCGCACCGGAGCCGTGCCGCTCACCGCGATGGGCCGCTTCCAGCACGAGGCGATCGCCGTCGATCCCAGGCGGGGCGTGGTCTACGAGACCGAGGACGCCTTCCAGAAGCCCTTCGGCCTCTTCTACCGCTTCCTGCCCAAGAAGCCCGAGGGCGGCCGCGGTTCGCTCCGCGCGGGCGGCAAGCTCCAGGCCATGCGCGTGCCGGGCGTACCCGACCTGTCCGCGGTCCAGGAGACGGGCGCGTGCTTCACGGGCATCGAATGGGTCGACGTACCGGATCCGCTCGCCGCCCAAACTCCTATCCGCCTCCAGGACTTCGGGCCCAAGGGCATCACGCACGCGCAGAAGCTGGAGGGCTGCTACTGGGGCGGAAGCTCCGTCTATTTCGTTTCGTCGTTCGCCCACAGCGCGGAGGGTTCGGCGGCCGACCACTTCGGGCAGATCTGGCGCTACGAACCGTCGAAGCGCCGCCTCACCCTGGTGATCGTCTTCGGCCCGAGCACCGACATCCAGCTGCCGGGCGAGTCCCCCGACAACATCTGCCTCGCGCCCAGCGGCGGCCTGATGGTGGCCGAGGACGGGGGCGGCGCCCAGCACGTGTACGGCCTCACGCGCCGCGGCGAGGTCTACGCGATGGCCCGCGGCCGGCAGAACATCGGCACCCCCGATGAGCCCGAGTGGGGCGAGTTCGCGGGCGTCTCGTTCTCACCGGACCACGACACGATGTACGTCAACTGCTATACCCCCGGCACCACGTTCGCGGTGACGGGCCCCTGGCACCGGACCTGACCGGAGCTGACCGGCTCTGACCCGAGCGCCCAGGGGCGCTCGGGTCAGGCTCTAGGAGCCGATCACCGGATAGTGGTCGGACAGGTTGGTGTACGTGTACTCCTTGCCCCAACTGGAGACCGTCCAGGGCGCGCTCTGCTCCTTGACCACCTCGTTGCGCCAGCTGGCGGGGCGGGCGTGGCCCTTGCGGTGCAGGACGTAGTCCAGATCCTCGCGGGGGTCGTCCGGGTAGCGTTCGGACGCGATGGAGTTGTCCTGGGTGTCGAAGGAGTAGGGGTGCCCGTCGCGGCCATCGGCGGGGGCGAAGCCGCCGTCGGCGAGCATCGAGGCGTACTCACCGCTGCGGGAGTCGACGTTGAAGTCCCCCGCCACGATGACCTGTTCGCCCGCCGGGATGTTCTTAACGTCCAGGAAGGCGTCCATCTCCTTGAACTGCAGGGCGCGCGTCGCGGCCGCCTCACCGGAACCGCAGCCCGGGTCGGTGGACTGGGCGTGGGTGCCGACGACGTGCACCTTCGTGCCGTTGACGTTCAACTGGGCATAGACGAAGCCCTTGTTGGAGTACGAGTCGGAGCCGCAGGCGTCCTTGTAGACGTACTGCTCCTTGCGCAGGATCGGCCACTTGCTCAGGACGGTCACGCCGCCGTCCTCCGGGGTCACCGAGGAGTACGCCCCGCCGGTGGCGTCCCAACCGCCCTTGCTGCGGCCCATGACGGGGGTCTGGTGCGGGTAACGGTTCGCGGCGTTGGCCTTCAGCGCGTCCGACGAGGAGTTGTCGAAGGCCTCCTGGAGGACGACCACGTCCTTGCCCTGGAAGAAGTCCGCGGCCGGTATGGCCTTGGCGCGGTGGTCCTGACCCCAGTTCGGGTAAAGGGTCTTGCTGAAGAGGAACGCGTTGTACGAGAGCACCTTGAGTGCGGGAGTGTCGGCAGAGGCGGCAGGCGCGTCGGCGGCGGTCGCGGACGGAGCGACGGCGGCGAGTGTGGCCGCGGCGAGCACCGTGGTGATCGCGGCGGCGTGCGTCCTGCGCAGCGCTGGGTGCGGCACTGAATCTCCTGAGAACGGGGATGGGCGTCCGAACGGGGGGTGGGCGTCGCACATCCAACCAGCCGCCGCTACTTCTGGGGATACTGCACGTGAACAAAGATCCCGCGGCGATGACGCGCCGATTCTGTGCGACCCGGCAGCACTCAAGTGCCGCGCACGCGGGCGCCGTTGGGGCGCCGCCGGGAAGACCCGCCGGTCACAGCTCGGCGAGCGCGCTCTCCACCGTGTCGAGCAGCGCCTGCCGGTCGTCCTGCACGCGGGCGAGAACGCGCAGGCCGTAGTACGTGCTCTGCACCCGGCGGGCCACGGTCCACGCGTCGGCCGCCGACCGGAGCTCCCCCTTGCGCCTTCCGGCCGTCACGACCGCGCGCAGCTCCTCCTTCCACCCGGTCGAAGCCCTCGCCCCGCAGGATCGCCACCTGCTCGGCGGTGCTGGTCTCGTAGTAGCGCCGCAGTGCGCGCAGATACGACTGACGCTTGCCGCCGAAGGTGTTGTAGAGGCTTGAGGGACCGAGCCCGGTGCTCTCACACAGCGGCACGGTCACAACTGGCCGCTTCGCCGACCGCACGCTCCGCCGCGCTGCGCAGCACGCAGAACTCGTTGCCCTCGGGGTCGGTGAAGACCACCCAGCCCGAGCCATCGGCGTTCCGGCGGTCCGCCGCCACGGTCGCACCTATCTCCAGGAGCCGTTCCACCTCGGCGTCACGGGTGCTCTCGGGCCGCAGGCAGAGGTGGACACGGTTCTTCTGGGTCTTCGGCTCCGAGACCTCGGCGAAATAGAGGTGGAGACCGGTGGGCAGGGCGATGGCCGCGGTCGATTCGCCGGGGAGATCGTCGTCGTTGAGCGGGTGGCCCACCACCTTGCTCCAGAACTGGGCCAGTTCGTATGCGTCGGCACAGTCGAAGGCAACGTTGTAGAGGGTGGAGCGCATGGGTGAGGCCTTTCCTTAAGTGGCGGCGCGTCAGTTGTCTTTTGCTGGACGGCAGTTGTAGGTCGTCAATTGCCGACTGCTGGTTGAAGTCTCACCCCTGCCTGCCGCTGGACTCCCTGGCCTCGATGTGCGCCGTCGATCGCCCGTGCACCGTCGGCGGCGTGTCCGGCTCGCGGATGAGGCGGTCGACCAAGGCAGCCACCTCGGCGGGCGGGGGCAGCTCGATGCGTACGCTCGTCAGTCTCGGCCGCAGCAGCCTGCCGAGCAGCAAATCATCCGCGCCGACGACGGCCACCTCGCCGGGGACGTCGATTCCGGTGTCCTGCAAGGCCCGCATCAGGAGCATGGCGTACTCGTCGTTGTAGGCGAATACCGCATCCAGGCCCAAGTCCCGCCAGCCAGCGGCCAGTTCCGCCGCCGACTCCTCCGCGTAGGCGAGCTCGACCGGTCCCACCCGCGCGTCGGGATACGCGGCGGCAGCGGACCGAACGCCCGCCAGGCGCGGCGCGCTGAACATGGCGAGGCCGTGCTCGACCGGGACGACGACGCCGATACGCCGATGCCCGGCTCCGAGGAGATGCGCACCGGCCACGGCGCCGACCTCCTCCTGGTCCATGGCGATACCGTGCGCGCCGGGTGCGGGCGGCGGCCCGTAGGAGACGACGGCGGAGGTGCCCGAGCGTTTCAGCGTCTCGACGGAGGCCTCGTCGAGCGGGGCGCCGATCATGGCGATGACGGCGGCGGGCCGCAGCTCGGCCCAGGCACGGGCGGCGTCCCGCGGGGTGTTCCCGGCACTGGCACCGTGCAGCACACCGGTGTATCCGTACGCCTGCAACTCCGCCTGGAACGCGGCGACGAAGTTCGTGAACAGCGGCCCGAAGGCGGGCACCGTATCGGCGGGCACGGCGATCAGTACGAGCCCGCTGCTGCCGGAGCGCAGGGAGCGGGCGGCGGCGTGCGGCACGTATCCGAGCTCCTCGGCGGCCACGCGGACCTTCTCCTGCGTGGCGTCGCTGACGCGCCCCGCGGCCAGGCCGTTCAGGACGTAGCTGACGGTCGCGCGTGAGACACCGGCGAGGCGGGCGACAGAGGTGCTGGTCGGCGTCGGCACGGCCCTCGGAGGACCTGAAGTGCCGCTTGCCTGATGACCCGCGACCCCACCCGCACCTGTCTGAGGACCTGACATGCCACCCCTCTGAGGGTCCGAGCTGCCGTTCATCTGCTGCCCATCCTTTCACTGCGGCTTTTTGCCGCCGCGGCTCTGGTGCGGACGTGGGGCGGGTGCTAGGAATGCACTTACACGTGTCAAGTTACACGTGTCACCCACCCCTTCGGTCGTCACGACCGACCTTCTGAGGAGGAGGGCATCGTGGCCCTTTCCGCTCACCAGGACCAGCCGCCCCCGGCCGCCGGCACCACTAGCACCGCCGGCACCCCCAACACCACCGGCACCCCCAGCACTCCCCGCGGCCTCATGCCCCTCCTGACCTTGGCCAACACCGCGATGTACACGCTCTACGTCGGCGTGGGCAGCGTGCTGCTGCCCCTCCAGATCGAGCACATCGACAAGGCCGACAAGGTCGCGATGCTGGGCCTCGTCAGCGGCGTCAGCGCGGTCTTCGCCACCATCTTCAACCCCGTGGCCGGCGCCCTCTCCGACCGCAGCGGCCGGCGCAATCCCTGGATTCTGGGCGGCGGTATAGCCGCCGTCGGCGCGATGGCCCTGCTCGGCGGGGTCCGGACGGTGCTGCTCGTGACGATCGCCTGGTGTCTGGGCCAGGCGGTGATGAACGTCTTCCAGGCCGCCCTCACCTCGGTCGTCCCCGATCGCGTGCCGCTCGCCGCCCGCGGCAGGGCGTCCGCGGCCGTCGGCATCGGCCTGCCGATCGGCTCCACCCTCGGCGCGCTCATCGGCTCGGTGTTCGCCGACCACCTCGGTACGGGATATCTGGTGCTCGGCCTGTTCGTGGCGCTCTCGGCGGCGCTGTTCACCGCCTTCGCCCGGGAGAAGCCGAGGTCATCCGCGCGGAAAGAGCCAACTCCGCAGCAGGAGACGTCGGATGAGCCCGCGTCGGCCCCGCTCAAGAAGCAGTTCGCGGCGTTTCTCGGCGCCCTGCGTCACCGCGACTTCCGCTGGGCGTTCATCGGGCGCGCCCTGCTCGTGCTCGGCTACTTCTGCGTCTTCGGCTACCAGCTCTACATACTCCAGGACCACATCGCCCTGCCCGCCGGCATGGACCCGGAGGACGCCGTCGCCGTCCTCGCGCCCATCAGCGCGGTCGCGATGGCCGTGTCCACGGTCGCCGGCGGTGTGCTCTCGGACCGGATGGACCGGCGCAAGCTGTTCGTCGCGGCCTCCGCGGTGATCTCCGCCGTCGCCCTTCTCATCCCCGCCGTCTCGCCGAACTGGACCGCGATGCTCGTCTTCGCCGCCCTCAACGGCCTCGGCTTCGGCTGCTTCATGGCCGTCGACAACGCGCTCGTGTCCATGATCCTGCCGAGCGCCGACGACGCGGCCCGCGATCTGGGTGTACTGAACATGGCACAGGCGGGCCCACAGATCCTGGCCCCGTTCGTCGCGTCGGTCATCGTCTCGCTCTGCGGAGGCAGTGACGGCGGCGGCTACACGGCCCTGTTCATCGCGGGCGCCGTCCTGTCCGTCCTCGGCGCGCTCGCGGTCCGCCCGATACGCGGAGTTCGCTGAGGCATCGGCAAGGACAACGTACGAACGCTGCGAAAGAAGGCGCTGAAAAGCAAGACGTATAAAGGCGAGACGCTGAAAAGCAAGGCGCTCGAAAGAAGAACACCGCAAGGCAGGCAGACGTTGGAAAGCAGGTCATCAGCATGAAGTTGCACACCCGCGAATGGGGCACCGGCGAGCGCGTCGCCGTCCTGGTCCACGGCATCATGTCGGACCACCGCACCTGGCGCCGCGTGGGACCCGCCCTCGCCGACAAGGGATACCGGGTGATCGGTGTCGACCTGCGCGGGCACGGGGCGAGCGGGCGCGGCCCGTACAGCGCGGAGATATTCGCGGACGACCTGGTCGACACCGTGCCGAGCGGGGTGGAGCTCGCGGTCGGGCACTCGCTGGGCGGGATGGCGCTGGCCCTCGCCGTGGAGCGGCTCGCGCCGGCACGGGCCGTGTACTCCGACCCGGCGTGGGCGCTCGGTGCGCCAGGCGTGGACCCCTCCGTATTCGTCGAGTTCCGGCATGCGAGCCGGACGACGATCGCGAATCTGAACCCGCGCTGGGACGAGGCCGATCTCGACGTCGAGGTCGCCACGCTGGCCGTCTGGGACCCGGACACCGCGCTCGCCGTCTCCGGGACGAATGCCATCGACCGCACGCCCGCCGCGCCGACGGTCCCGTCACTGGTGCAGGTCGCGGACCCCAGTTTCCTCGTGTCCGACGAGCTGAGGGGGGAGTTGGAGCGGCGCGGGTTCGAGGTACGGACGGTCAAGGGCGCCGGGCACACCATCCACCGCGACGACTTCGACGCGTACATGGGGTCGCTGGACGGCTGGATCTAGGGGCAGCGTGGGGTGACTCGGGCCCGTTGAAGTCGGCGAACGAGGCTTTCCTGTAAGGAAGTTGACGTCGCACTGACGACCGCGCGAGCTGCTGGCTGCCGCGTGGGGCACCGGCGGCCGGGCAGGTCGGTGCCCAATGGGCTTTCGGTCGCCCCTCCGCCCCGCCAACGCCGACACCGACACCGCCGCAGGCAGTACGTCAGCGTCAGCGGCGCGGGCGATGATTCGGCCGTCCGGGGCAGTGCTGGGCAGCGTGGCCGCCACCTTCGGCAGTTTGTCCTTTTTATGTCGATACGTTCGCCAGATGATCGCCCCGACACGGACACTGACCGCCGCCTGCGCCCTGACCGCCCTCGCCCTCACCGCACTCGCCGCCTGCGGTACGGACCCCGCACCCGGCAACCGCGACAAGACCGCGCGCCCCACCGCGAGCGCACCGCCCCGCCCGGCGACGCTCGCCCCCGGCCCCGCGGGCCTCACTCCCGTCTTCAAGAACGCCCCCCGCTCACCCGCGTCCGCCGCCCCCGCCGTCGCGCTCACCTTCGACGCCGACATGACCGCCGACCAGGGGCCACGCGCCGCGGCGGGTGAACGGTTCGACAATCCGGCGCTGGTGTCGACCCTGCGCCGGCTGAAGGTGCCCGCGACGTTCTTCATGACGGGGCGGTGGGCCGAGGAGTACCCGGCGCAGGCCAAGGACATCGGCCGGGACCCTCTCTTCGAGGTGGCCAACCACTCGTACAGCCACTACGCCTTCACCGACCGCTGCTACGGCCTGCCGACCGTCCCCGCCTCCCGTATGCGCGCCGACGTGGAACGCGCCTTCGCCGCCTTCCGCAAGGCGGGTGTCGAGCGCCAGGTGCCGTACTTCCGCTTCCCCGGCGGCTGTTACGACAAGCGGGCGCTGCGGGCGCTGGCTCCGGGCGGTGTCACGGCGGTGCAGTGGGACGTGGTGAGCGGCGACGCCTTCGCGACGGACGCCGACGCGGTGGCCCGGCAGGTG
This sequence comes from Streptomyces sp. NPDC051218, assembly GCF_044455475.1. Classification (NCBI taxonomy): domain Bacteria; kingdom Bacillati; phylum Actinomycetota; class Actinomycetes; order Kitasatosporales; family Streptomycetaceae; genus Streptomyces; species Streptomyces sp. NPDC051218. Next base: position 333,329 of record NZ_JBITEU010000003.1, read on the forward strand.
CTCGACGGGGTGCGGCCCGGCTCGGTGGTCGTCATGCACTGCACCCGCAGCGCGGCTCCCACGACGGAACGTGCCCTGCGGACGATCGTCCCGAAGCTGCGCGAGCGCGGCTTCCGGTTCGTCCGGGTGTCGGAGCAGATCAGGGCGGCGGGGGAGGCTCGCGCACGCGGCTAGGCTGCCGACATGGACGACACCGCATCCGCCACCTCCCACTCGGGCCCGCTCGCCGAGTGTGTGCTGTGCCGTGAGCCCACCGAGTACCCGGAGTCGTACAAGGGTGTGACGCTGTGCCCCGTGTGTGAGTGGCACGAGGCGCAGCGCACGGCCTGCTCCGGCTGACCCACCGGGCACCTGCCACCCGCCGCCCGGACCCGGCAGCGGCGCGCTCACCCCCTGCGCGATGCCAGCCCGCAGGCCGGCCCGACCGCCGATCTTCCGCCTGGCAGACTGGACGCGTGAGCAGCGACCAGACCGCCGGGAATCCCCAGCCGCAGGACACCCCGGAAACCCCGGACTCCCAGGACAGCCCCTTCCGCGTGGAGCAGACGACACGCGACGAAGCGCCGCAGTACGTACTGCCGCTGGTGGCCCGCATCGAGCGTGCCGAGCCCCCGCACCGTACGGACGCCCTGGAGACCGCGGCCCGCGCGGTGCTCGTCATGCTCGGCGACGAGCGGTCCGGCGGCGACGGCGAGTGGGCGCAGGCCATGCGGGACTGGCAGGACGCCAGGATCCGCAAGGTGGTGCGGCGGGCCCGCGGCGCCGAGTGGCGGCGGGCCGAGGCACTCCCGGGTATCACGGTGACGGGCAAGTCGGCAGAGGTCCGCGTCTTCCCGCCGGTGCCGCTGGACGGCTGGCCCAAGGACCTGGCCCGCCTCCAGGTCTCGGGCACGGACCTGGACGACCCGGAGGCGGTTCCACCGGCGGACGCGACCGCGCCGGTCCTGTGGATGAGCCCCGATGTCGACATGTCGGCGGGCAAGGCGATGGCGCAGGCGGGGCACGGTGCCCAACTGGCCTGGTGGGAGCTGTCGGACGAGGAGCGCGTGGCCTGGCGGGACGCCGGTTTCCCACTTTCCGTCCGCACCCCGGACGCCGCCCTCTGGCGCGAACTCGTGGCGAGCGGCCTGCCGGTGGTGCGGGACGCCGGCTTCACGGAGATCGCCCCCGGCTCCTGCACCGTGGTGGCCGACCACCCCGCCCTGCGTTGAGGAGACCCTCCCGCCCCGCGTCGAGGGTGACCGTGGGGCCGAGGCCGCTCCCGAGCCCGGTGCCACGGGGGAGGATGTACCTCGACAAACGCACGACCGAACGGCGCTGAGGAGACCGACATGGCGAGCGAGCTCGGCGCGAGCGACGACGTGGATGCGGGCACGGATGCAGGCGTGCGTGCTGGCGTAGGTGCAGATACCGGCGCCGCCCGCCCACGCGGCTCCAAGCTCGACGGGCGCGTCGAACGCGGCAACCAGACCCGGCGTCTCGTCCTGCGCCGCACGGTCGACATCGCCTCGGTCGAGGGCCTGGACGCGCTCTCGGTCGGCCGCATCGCCACCGAGCTGAAGCTCAGCAAGAGCGGGGTCTTCGCGCTCTTCGGCTCCAAGGAGGAACTGCAGCTCGCGACCATCCGCGCGGCGGGCCGCATCTTCCTCGACGCGGTGGTGGAACCGGCCACGCAGTCCCCGCCCGGCCTCGACCGCGTGTGGCACCTGTGCGCACGCTGGCTCGACTACTCGAAACAGCGCGTCTTTCCCGGCGGCTGCTTCTTCCACGGGGTGATCGCCGAGTTCGACGCCCGCGAAGGCGCGGTGCACGACGCGTTGGTCCTCGCCGACCGGGAATGGACCGGCACGGTCGAGCGGTGCGTCGCGGAGGCCCGCGACACCGGCGAGCTGCACCCCGGCACCGACGTCCCCCAGCTCGCCTTCGAGCTCATCGCGCTGATGGAGATGGCGAACGCGCACTCGGTGCTGCACGACGAGCCGAGCGTCTACCGCAGGGCGGGCGCCGCCATCACGGCACGCCTGCGCGCTGCGGCGACGGACCCGTCACAGGTCCCTCAAATCCCCCAGACCCCCCTGGACGCCGCACCAGAACACTCCTGAGCGCGGCCCCGCCGACCTGGTTCCGGGCCCGCTCCGGTCAAACAAGTAGCACGACCGTTCGTTTAGCTTTAAGCTCGTCGCATGTCTTCACCGATCCCCCGATCGATCATGCGTACGCCGTGGCAAGCGGGCCCGGAGGTGCACGCGCCGGGCCAACTCCTGGTGAGTGTCACGGAGTTCACCGCCCACCGGCACACCCAGACCGTGCCGATCGCCCTGTCAGGGCTCCGACTGCGTCGGACCTGGCCACGGACGCCCGGCGCCGTCGGCATGTGGCTCTGGATCGATCCGTGGCGCAAGCGCTCGGGATCCGTCTCGGTCTGGACCGACGAGCGATCCCTGCACGCGTTCGTCGGACGCCCCGACCATCTGCGGATCGTCCGCGCGCACCGGAGCCGGGGCTCGATGCGCGCCACCGCCTGGGCGGTGGACGGGCTCGCCCCTGGCACTCTCTGGGCGACTGCGAGCACGCTCATCGGCGACCCAACTCCCTGGCCAGACATGGTAGTTAACTCTCCGAAGGGACCCTGAGACCTCATGCACGACCTCATCGCACTCGACCGCACCGCCCTCCAAGAATCACTCCGCATCCTCCGCATCGCCCGCGACACCGACTGGGAACGCCCCTCCCCCTGCGCCGGCTGGACGCTGCGCGATCTGGTGGCGCACATGGCCGCGCAACACCACGGGTTCGCGGCGGCGGCGCGGGGCTCGGGGGCCGACCGTACGTATTGGATCGCGCCGGATCTCGGCCGCGACCCGTTCAAGGTCTATGACGAGTCGGTGCGGCACGTGCTGGCCGCGTTCGCCGAAGAGGGTGTCCTGGAGCGGGGGTTCACGCTGCCCGAGGTCGGCGGGGCGTTCCCGGGACGGACCGCCGTCGGCTTCCACTTGCTCGACTACGTGGTGCACTCCTGGGACGTGGCCACCACCCTCGGAATCGACATCGGCGTCGGCCTCGACCTCCCCCGGCCGGTCGTGGATGCCGCGCTCGACGTAGCCCGCCGGGTCCCGAAGGACCCCGAACACCGAGGCCCCGGAGCCGCGTTCGCGCCGCCGCTGCCCACCGGCGAGGGTGCATCGCCGCTGGAGGAGATGCTGGCCCTCCTGGGGCGGTCGCCGGGGCATCACACCGGACAGGGAAGGCTTTGAAAAGCGTTGAACATCACGCCCGCCTCTTCCGTATCTCCCGGTACCAGTAACCGGTACCAGGAAGTAGCTTGCCCCCACGGCAGGTTGACGGGCAGGAAGGCACGGCACATTGCGGCGAATCAACGGCACGGCTCTGATCATCGCGGCACTCGTGGTCACTCTGGGCGCGCTCGCGTTCCCCATGTGGTCCTACGCCGACCGTTCGGGCACGGGGCCCGCCAATCTGGCCGCCGGGTCCGTGGCCACGCAGTGGGGTCCGCTCTCCGCCGCCGACCGCGATCTGCTGGTGAAGGTGCGGCTCGCCGGCCTCTGGGAGATACCCGCGGGCCAGCAGGCCGTCGAGCGGGCGCCGACCGAGGCGATCAAGGAGGCCGGTGACCATCTGATCGTCGGCCACACGGACCTCGACAAGCGGGCCCGTTCGGTCGCGGCGCAGCTCGGCGTGGAGCTGCCGAACCAGCCCACCGCCGAACAGCAGGGCTGGCTGCAGGAGTTGACCGAGGCCAGCGGCGAGACGTACCAGCGGAAGTTCGCGAATCTGCTGCGGGTATCGCACGGCAAGGTCTTCAGCGCGATCGCCGATGTGCGTGACAGTACCCGCAACACCCTGATCCGGCAGCTGGCCACCGATTCCAACCAGACGGTCCTCGACCACATCACGATGCTGGAGGCCACCGGCCTCGTCGACTTCGACGACATCGCGAACGGCGGCGCCGCCACCGCGACGGCCAGCCCCAGCGGTCCTCCCCCGCCCTCCGGCGTCCCTCCGGTGCCCCCGGCGGCCGGTCCGACCGGCGATGTGTCCACCACGTCACGGCCTTCGCCCCCGCCGCCCGGCGAAGTCAACACGAACCGGCCGGAACCTCAAATGTAGCTCTGAACGTCCCTCCTCAGGGGTTCGGCCGCTGCGGCCGGGGCCATGACTCCTGCACACGTTCCCAAGACACGGGGCACGACGCGGGGTCTTGGCGGAGGAGGGGGAACATGAAGCATTTGGGGACCGGAATAGGGTGGCGTCCGGAGATCGCGGACGCCGTGGAACGGATGCCCGGCATCGACTGGGTCGAGGCTGTCGCGGAGAACCTGTGCCCCGGGCACGTCCCCGACTCCCTCCTCCGGCTGCGCGAGCGCGGCGTCACCGTGGTGCCGCACGGCGTCTCGCTCGGCCTCGGCGGGGCCGACCGCCCCGACGAGACGCGCCTGGCCGCGCTCGCCGAGCGCGCGCAGGCACTGGGCTCGCCGCTGGTCACCGAGCACATCGCGTTCGTACGCGCCGGGGGCCCGCTGACGGCTTCGCAGCCGCTGGAGGCGGGCCACCTGCTGCCGGTGCCGCGTACCCGTGACGCCCTCGACGTGCTGTGCGAGAACGTGCGCATCGCGCAGGACGCGCTGCCGGTGCCGCTCGCCGTGGAGAACATCGCGGCGCTCATCTCCTGGCCCTGCGAGGAGATGACGGAGGGACAGTTCCTCTACGAGCTCGTCGAGCGCACGGGCGTACGCCTGCTCATCGACGTCGCGAACCTCCACACCAACCACGTCAACCGCGGCGAGGACCCGTCGAAGGCCCTGGACGAGCTGCCGGTCGAGGCCATCGCGTACGTGCACGTCGCCGGTGGTTTCGAGCGGGACGGCGTCTGGCACGACAGCCACGCGCACCCGGTGCCCGAGCCGGTCCTCGCGATCCTTTCGGACTTGGCCGCACGGGTAAGCCCGCCGGGTGTCCTGCTGGAGCGGGACGAGAACTTTCCGGCGCCGCGGGAGCTGGAGCGGGAGCTCGACGCGATACGGGAGACCGTGCGGACGAAGGCGCCTGCTTCCGGTGAGGGCGCTTCCGGCACAGCCCCGGCGACCGGTGAAGCTGCCGCGGTGCCCGACGCCACCCGTCAGCGGCTCGCCCTCGCGCAGACCGCGCTCCTGTCCGCCCTGGTGGCCGGGACGCCCGCGCCCGAAGGGTTCGACCGGGCCCGGCTTGCCGTGCAGAGCCGGGCGTTGACCGGCAAGCGGGCGGACGTCGTGGCGAAGGTGGCGCCCGAGCTGCCGGAGATTCTCGGCGGGAGTTTTCGCGCGGACTTCTTCGCGTACGCCCAGACCCGGCCGATGTCCGGCGGCTACCGGCGTGACGCGCTGGACTTCGCCGAGCGGCTGCTCCTGTCCGGGCAGCCCGAGGACGCGGAGGCGCGCGGCAGGCTGACACGGTGGTGGCTCGAACGGTCCGGGCCCGCACCGTTGGACGCGGGGCCGGTCACACGGTGGTTGCGCGCGGCGCGATTCACGCTGCGACGGGGGTAGGGGGCGATGGTCTTGGAGATCCTGTCGGCTTGTTTCGCCATCCTGATCGGGGTGTCGGCGGCCGGTCTGCTGGTCGGTGTCTCCCGCATCCGGCAGCCGACGCCTCCGCAGCCCGACGCGCAGCACGGCGCGGTGTTCGATCCGTTGGAGGCCGCCTTCCTCGCCGGTGGGCCCAGCAGGGTCGCCGACGCCGCGATCGCGTCACTGCACGAGGACGGACGCCTCGTCGTCGCGTTCCCCGGCATCGTCGCGATCCAGTCGGCCGACGCCCGTAACGCCGTGGAGGGCGCGGTCCTCCAGGCGCACGCCGCCGCGCCGAGCGGCGCCCTGCACTGGCTGCGTATCGGCGTGATGCGCAGCGCCGCCGTGCAGGCGATCGGCGACACGATGGCGCGGCGTGGCCTGATGGTGCGCCCCGAGGTCCTGGACCGTCTGCGCCGGAAGATCCGGCACAACGTCCTGAGTTTCGTCGGGTTCTTCCTCGTCATCGGGGTCATCGCCGTCGAGGACGGTGACGGCCCTTCATGGGACCCCGTGAGCGTGTCGACCATCGTGTTGGTCGTGGCGTGGGTCGTCGGCTCCCTGATCGGCCTGCTCTGCGGCCGCGCCACCCGGACGAGGGTGACCGCCATGGGCCGGACCGCTCTCGCGGAGTACCGCGCCGCGGGCGCGCACGTGTCCGGCGCGGCGCACCGCGTGGCGGTCGAGGGCCTGGTCGGCGTCCTCGACCCCGACCTGCGCGCGCAGCTACAGGCCGCGCACCGCGTCCGCCCGGGACGTACGTCGGCGACATCCTCGACGTACGCAAGCTCCGGGACCACCATCGCGTGGTGCGGCGGAGGCAGCTCGGCATGCGGCGGCTCAAGCTGCGGGAGTTCCGGCGGCGGCGGCTGCGGGGGAGGCTCTTCGTCCTCCTGCGGCGGGGGCGGCGGTGGCGGCTGCGGAGGAGGCGGCGGAGGCGGAGGCAGCTCCTAGCCGCGACCCCGCATGCACGGCTCCCGCCCCGCGTCGCGTCGAGAACAGCCCCTCCCCCTGCGAGCAGCGGGCGCCCCGCTTCCCATGCCCCTTACCGGTACGGCAGTTGACGTACTCCGGGCTGTATCCCGCAGGTGCCTTCGCGGGGCGCACTAGCGTGCGGCGGTGCAACTGGAGGCGTCATGCGATCCATCAACGGCACCGGCCTCATCGTCGCGGGACTCGTCGCGACCCTGGCCGCGCTGCTCTTTCCCGTCTGGTCGTACGAGGACAGGTCGGGCACCGGCGTGGACAGACTCGACGCGGAGACCGTGTCGACGGAGTTCGGTCCGCTCTCCGCGCTCGACCGGGACTTCATCACCAAGGTGCGGCTCGCGGGCCTCTGGGAGCTCCCCGCCGGGCAGCAGGCCGAGGCCCGCGGCACCACCAAGGCGGTCAAGACTGCGGGCGAACATCTCGTCGAGGGGCATACGTTCCTGGACGCACGCGTACGCGAGGTGGCGACGCGGCTCGACCTGGAGCTGCCCAATCAGCCGACCGCGCAGCAGCGTCGCTGGCTCGACGAGATGAGCGACGCGCACGGCGACGCGTACGACGAGAAGTTCGCCAACATCCTGCGTGCCGCCCACGGCAAGGTCTTCTCGGTGGTCGCCGAGGTCCGCGCGACCACCCGTAACTCCCTGGTGCGCGCCCTCGCGGACGACGCGAACACGACGGTCCTCGACCACATCACGGTCCTCGAAGGCACGGGCCTCGTCGACTTCGACGACCTGGCGCGCGACGCGGCATCGGCAGGCCCCGTCCCGGTGACCCGCTCCCCCGCCCCACCGGGCCCGACCCCGTCACCGGACCCCGCGACCCCGGTCTCCCCCTCCCCCACCTTCTCCCTGCCCCCACCGGCATCCCGCCCCAAACCCGAGGTGGACGAAGACAGAGACAAGGACAAGGACCGCGGCTGAGCGGAACGTTATCCTCCCGCGACCCCGCGTCCGCATGGTGAATAACCCATGGCGCCGCCCCCGCCCCCTCGCATAGAACTCCGGCATGTTCTGGCTTCCGCTCCTTCTCGTGGCCTGGGTCGCGACGGGCCTGTCCTGTGCTCGGCTCTGCCTCACCGCGTATCGCGCCGCCCCGCACCGCGCGACCCCGGCGTACCGCCACGAACTGACCCTCTACGAAGCCGCGTTCCTCTCCGGCGGTCCCGCCCGCGTCACCGACCTCACCCTGGTGTCGATGGCCCGCGCCCGGCGCCTGCTGCTCGCGCACACCGGCTGGGCGACGGTCGTCGACCCGGTGGGCGGCGACGACATGGAGAGGTCCGTGCTCGGCGCGATAGGACCCGGCGGCCAGTCCCCGATAGCGCCGGTGCGCACTGCCGCGGCCGGCACCGACGCGATGCGCGCCCTCGCCGACCGTCTCGTCGCGGCCGGCCTCGCCCTGCCCGACGGCGCCTGGTCGGGGGTCGCGGGAGCGGTCCGGCAGGTGCGGGCGGCCACGGTGGCCGTGGTCGCCCTCGGAGCCGTCGCGCTCCTGATGCCCGGTCAGGACCCCTCGGGCCAGGTGCCCGTAGCGCTCTGGTTCGCGCTGCCCCTCGTCCTGAACGCGAGCTGCCTCGCCGTCGCCCGCTTCGAGATCCACCCCTACCCCCGCTGGGCCTCGCCCGCGGGCCAGCTCCTCCTGAGCGCACTCCCGGCGCGCGGCGGCTCCGACCTCACCGCCGTCGCCGTACGAGGCACCCGCGCCCTCGCCGATCCGGAGCTGCGGGCGGCCTTCGCGCACCGGGACGCGGCGCATCGGGGTCATTGAGCCCGACACGCCCGACACCGGCGGGGCGGTGCTTTACTTCACCTATTACCAAACGAATCATCCCTTTTGTTCGAGCAACGCACGGCCGAATGAAGGGATGAAGAGCGATGAGAGCAGCAGCCGCCCTCTACGGAACCGCCGGATCCTTGGTCCTGACCGCACTCGTCGCCGCCCCCGCGGGAAGCGCGTCCGCGGCCGACAGCCACCCCGCCTACCCCTCCTGGGCGGAGCACGGCACCCAGGTCGCGGCCCAGCGCGCGCAGGCGGCCGGCATCCGCTTCGGCGCCTGCCCCGCGGTCGAGAGCCTGCCCCCCTCGATCAAGTGCGGCACGGTCTCGGTGCCGCTCGACTACGCGCACCCGGACGGCAAGCAGATCAGACTGACCGTCAGCCGCACCAAGGCCACGGAGCGGGCCGAACCCCGGCGGGGCAAGTCCGTCAAGCGCCAGGGCGCTCTCGTGTTCAACCCCGGCGGACCCGGCGGGTCCGGCATGTACTTCCCGATGGTCGGCATGCTCCCCGAGTGGAAGCGCATCGCGGCGGCGTACGACCTCGTGGGCTACGCGCCGCGCGGTGTCGGCCGCTCGGCCCCGATCTCCTGTCAGGAACCCAAGGCGTTCGCCAAGGCCCCGACGCAGTCGCCGACCCACCCCGACACCGCGTACAAGCTGGAGCGCGTCAAGCAGGCGAAGGCGTACGCGGAGGGCTGCGTGAAGCGCTCCGGGAAGGCCGTGCGGCACTACACGAGCCTGAACAACGCCCGCGACCTGGACGTCCTTCGGGCGGCGCTCGGCGAGAAGCAGCTGACCTTCATGGGCGCCTCGTACGGCACGTACTTCGGCGCCGTGTACGCCACGCTCTTCCCCTCGCACGTGCGCCGCATGGTCTTCGACTCGGCGGTCAACCCCGACCCGCAGCAGATCTGGTACCGCAACAACCTCGACCAGTCCGCGGCCTTCGAGCAGCGCTGGGGCGACTTCCGCGCCTGGGTGGCCAAGCACGACAAGACGTACCACCTGGGCAAGACGCCCGAAGCGGTCCTCCGCCGGTACGAGAAGGTGCGCGAGGAGCTCGCGGCCAAGCCCGCGGGCGGCAAGGTCGGCCCCGGTCAGCTGCAGTCGGCGTACCTCCAGGCCGGGTACTACGACGACTACTGGCCGGCGCGCGCGTCCGCGCTCTCGGCGTATGTGAAGGGCAACCCGAAGCCGCTGATCGAGCAGGCGGCGCCCGAGCCGAAGGCGGCCAAGGAGCAGGAGAACGGCAACGCCGTCTACACCGCGGTCGAGTGCAACGACGCGCCCTGGCCGACGGATTTCAAGACCTGGAACCGCGACAACTCACTTCTCGCACGCGTCGCGCCCTTCGAGACCTGGGACAACGCCTGGATGAACCTGCCGTGCGCCTACTGGCCCGAGGCCCGGCAGCAGCCCGTGGACGTCCGCACCGAGGGTGGTGAGCTCGCCCCGACGCTGATCCTGGCCGCCGAGCGGGACGCCGCGACCCCGTACGCGGGCGCCCAGGAGCTGAACCGCCGATTGGACGGTTCGGTCCTGGTGACCGAGCGGGACGCGGGCACCCACGGCATCGGCGCGGGCCCCAACAAGTGCGTCAACGGCCACATGGAGGCGTACCTCCTCGAGGGCAGGCTCCCCGTGCGGCGCGCGGAGTGCGCACCGCACAAGGAGCCCAAGCCGCTGTCCGGCGCGCGGGCCGCGGCTCTCCCCAAGGAGCGCTAGCCGGTCACAGTGCGCCGAGCCGCTCCAGCGGGAACGGCGGCTGGGCCAGCGGGCGCACCGCGAGCCGGGTCAGCGGCAGGGCGTTGTCGTCGCCCGCCGTGCGGTTGGCGTGCAGGACGCCGCAGTGCGTACAGCGATGGACGAGGACCCATTCGCCGTCTCCTCGTACGGAGATGGCGAGGGGCTCCATCCGGGCACCGCAGTCGGCGTCCCGGTCGCCCGGGGTGTCGTCGAGGTGACGGCTCCACAGGCAGTTGGGACAGTGGTTGCGGTGGCCGGTGCCGGGGGCGGTCATCGATACGTCGAGACCGCACTGCAGGCAGCGGAAGGACTGGGCGCGCGCTTCAGTGCGGGCCCGCCGAGAGGTGTTGCGGGACATGACGGGGTGGACTCCAGTGCGTCGCGGAATGGGCTGGCTTCGAGCTGATCCGCGGGGCCCTGGGCATACACGCACCATCTTTCTGTCCTCGGCTTCGACCTCTCGATGAAACCCGCACCGGACAGGGCGCGGCAACCGAATTAACAGCGCACCGAATTGCCTAGGCGAGGCCCGCCACGAGCTCGGCGACGGACTTGCGGCGGCCGGTGTAGAACGGCACCTCTTCGCGGACGTGCATGCGGGCCTCGGAGGCGCGCAGGTGCCGCATGAGGTCGACGATGCGGTACAGCTCGTCCGCCTCGAAGGCGAGCATCCACTCGTAGTCCCCGAGGGAGAACGAGGCGACCGTGTTGGCGCGCACGTCGGGGTAGCCGCGGGCCATCATGCCGTGGTCCTTGAGCATGCGGCGACGGTCCTCGTCGGGCAGCAGGTACCAGTCGTAGGAGCGCACGAAGGGGTAGACGCTGATGTAGTTGCGCGGCGTCTCGTCGGCCAGGAAGGCCGGGATGTGCGACTTGTTGAACTCGGCGGGGCGGTGCAGCGCCATGTTCGACCAGACCGGCTCCAGGGCGCGGCCCAGCTTGGTGCGCCGGAAGAGGTTGTAGGCCTCCTGCAGCTCGTCTGAGGTCTCGGCGTGCCACCAGATCATGACGTCCGCGTCGGCGCGCAGGCCCGACACGTCGTACGTGCCGCGGACGGTGATGTCCTTGGCGGCAAGCTGGTCGAACAGCTCCTGGACCTCGTCGGCGTAGCCGGTGCGGTCCTCGGGCAGCAGGTCGCGCAGCTTGAAGACGGACCACAGCGTGTAGCGGATGACCTCGTTGAGGTCCTTGGCCTTCTTGCCCGCGTTCGGGCTCTTGGCGGGGGCGTCGTCACTCATGGCCCTATTCTCCTCCGCCGCCGTGCAGACTCTGCACCGGGTTGGCGGTGAGCTCCTGCACACCGGCCAGGTCACCGCCCAGCTGGTCCACGGCCGCGTAGGCGCTCGCGATGCACGCGGGGATACCCACTCCGTCGTACGCCGCTCCGCACACGGCGAGGCCGTGCAGCTTGCTCACGTGCTCGCGGACGCGGGCCACGCGCGCGTGGTGGCCGACGGGGTACTGCGGCAGGCCGTCGTGCCAGCGGGTGACGCGGGTGGCGACGGGTGCGGCGTCAAGGCCTGTGGCCGCGCGCAGGTCGTGCCGGGAGAGCTCGATGAGCTCGGCGTCGTCGCGCTTCAGGATCTCGCTCTCGCCGTACCGCCCGACCGACGTGCGCAGAACCAGCAGGTCGGGGTCCTCCTCGGCGATCCAGCCCCATTTGCGTGACGCGAAGGTGGACGCCTTGATGGTGTGCCCGTCGACGGGCGGCACGAGAAAACCGCTGCCTTCGGGGAGGTCGGTCTCGCTGCGGCGGTAGGCGAGGGTCATCAGGGCCATGGAGGCGTACTCGACGCCCGCGAGCTCGGCGGCGGCTGCGGGGGCCTCGACGCCGAGGAGCGCGGCGGCGGCGTAGGCGGGGGCGGCGACGACCACGGCATCGGCGTCGATGGTCTGCTCCGGGGTGCTCACCTGCCAGCCGTCCGGGGCGCGCCGCAGCTCGGTGACCGGCGTCCCGGTGCGGATCTGCCCGCCCTGCGCACGCACCGACTCGGCTACCGCGAGCGGGAGTTGGCCGACGCCGCCCTCGATGCCCATGAAGACGGGCCCGGTCTGCTGGTTCCGCGCGGCCCTGGCCTGGATGTCACGGACGCCCTCCGTGAGGGAGGCGTGCGTGCGGGCGGCCTCGAAGAGCTGCGGGACGGCCGAGCGCATCGAGATGCGGTAGGCGTCGCCCGCGTAGACCCCGCCGAGCAGCGGCTCCACGAGGCGGTCGACGACCTCGCGGCCCAGGCGCGCGGCCACGTACTCGCCGACCGCGACGTCGTCGCCGACCTCGGTGGGCGGCAGTTCACGGTCCTGCTCGATGCGCCGAAGACCTTCGTCGGACAGCACTCCGGCCAGGGCCGACGCGTCGCCCGGTACGCCCATGACGTGGCCCTTGGGCATCGGCCGCAGGGCCCCGCGGGTCCAGATCGCCGCGGTCGCGGTCGCGGGTGGCTGCAGCCGGTCGGCGAGGCCCACCTCGCGGGCCAGGGCGACGGCCTCCGGGCGGCGGGCCAGCATCGACTCGGCGCCGAGGTCGACGCGTACGCCCTCGATCTCGCCGGGGAGCAGCTTGCCGCCGAGGCGGCCGGAGGCTTCGAGGACGGTCACGCGGGCGCCGGTGCCGAGCAATCGGTGGGCGGCGGCCAGTCCGGCGATCCCGCCACCGATGACTACGACATGACCCGTACGTGTGTCCGTTTCGCGCATGCCTCCACTCTACGAGTCGCGCTCCGTGAGTCGCGCGAGTCCCGACCGTGACCCCATCGGGACCGGTCAGCAACCATCGTTTCGCCTCTCTCCGGCGTCAAAGGAGCATCAGTCACCACGACCCTCGGGGGGTACGCCGCGATGCACGCGTCCAGCGAAACCACGTCAAGGCACCGCACGGTCCAGGTTCTCTCCGCCGTCCTGCTCGCGGTCGCCCTCGCCCTCACCGGGTGCAGCGCGGGCGACAGCAACGACGGCGGCGGTGACGGCGCCAAGGCGGCGGGCGGCGCCAAGGAGGAAGCGCAGTACTCCGGCGGCCAGGACGACAAGGGGGTGGGCGGTGGCAGCCAGGCGGACAAGTCCGGCCAGAAGAAGCCGCCCAAGATCACCGGCACGCACATCATCCGCACCGCCACCCTGACCGTCCGCGTCAAGGACGTACCGAAGGCCCTGGACGAGGCGCGCGCGGCGGCCACCGACGCGGGCGGCGTCGTCGGCGACGAGACGACGGACCGCGACGGCAGCGGCGACGAACGCTCCCGCATCGTGCTGCGCGTCCCGCAGGACCGGTACGAGGAGGTGCTCGAGGCCCTGGAGGGCACGGGCAAGCTGATCGAGCGCAAGGCCAAGGCGCAGGACGTCACCGAGCAGGTCGTCGACGTGGAGAGCCGCGTCAAGTCGCAGCGGGCGAGCGTGGCGCGGGTGCGGGAGCTGATGGACAAGGCGACGAAGCTGAGCGATGTCGTCACCCTGGAAGGGGAGTTGAGCAGTCGGCAGTCCGAACTGGAGGCGCTGCTGGCACAACAGTCCTCGCTCAAGGACCGTACGAGCATGTCCACCATTACGCTCTCGCTCAGCGAGACGGCCGTGAAGAAGGCGGACGCGCAGGACGACGACCCGACGTTCATGGACGCGTTGTCCGGCGGCTGGAGCGCCTTCGTGACGATGCTGCGGTGGCTCGCGGTCGCCCTCGGCGCGGTCCTGCCGTTCGCGGCGGTGGCGGCGCTGCTGTTCCTGCTGTGGCAGCGTCTGGTGCGGCCCCGGCTGTCGCGGCGGCCCGCCGTGACGGCGGCGCGCGAGGGCGGCGACGACTAGGGGGCCGCCAACTGCCGCTTCGTCGTAGCGTGTCCGTATGAGTAGCGCGAGAGAGCGACTGGTGATCATCGGGGGCGACGCGGCGGGCATGTCCGCCGCGTCGCAGGCACGCAGGCTCAAGGGCCCGGACGAGCTGGAGATCGTCGCGTTCGAGCGCGGCCACTTCACCTCGTACTCGGCCTGCGGCATCCCTTACTGGGTCGGCGGCGCCGTCCTCTCCCGCGACGAGCTGATCGCGCGTACGCCCGAGGCGCACCGGGAGCGCGACATCGACCTGCGGATGCGTACGGAGGTCATGGAGATCGACGTCGAGGGCGGCCGGGTCCGCACCCGGGACCTCGAATCCGGCGCGGAGGCCTGGACGACGTACGACAAGCTCGTGATCGGTACCGGTGCCCGCCCGGTCCGTCCCTCCCTGCCCGGCATCGACGCCCCCGGCGTGCACGGTGTGCAGACCCTGGACGACGGCCAGGCGCTCCTGGACACGCTGGCGGACACCGAGGGCCGCAGGGCGGTCGTCATCGGCGCCGGTTACATCGGCGTCGAGATGGCCGAGGCCCTGATCCAGCGTCGCTACGAGGTGACGGTCGTCAACCGCGGCACGGAGCCGATGTCGACGCTCGACCCCGACATGGGCCGCCTCGTCCACGACGCGATGTCCGGCATGGGCATCGAGATGGTGAACGGCGCCGAGGTCACCAAGATCCTCACCGATGACGACGGCCGGGTCAGGGCGGTGGCCACCGAGGACGCGGAGTATCCGGCGGACGTGGTGGTGCTCGGCATCGGCGTGCGCCCCGAGACGGAGCTCGCCCGCGCGGCGGGTCTCCCCCTCGGTGAGTACGGCGGGCTGCTCACGGATCTCGCGATGCGGGTGCGCGGCCACGACAACATCTGGGCGGGCGGCGACTGCGTCGAGGTCCTCGACCTGGTCTCGGGCCGCGAACGCCACATCGCGCTCGGCACGCACGCCAACAAGCACGGGCAGGTCATCGGCTCGAACGTGGGCGGGAGTTACGCGACCTTCCCCGGGGTCGTCGGCACGGCCGTCAGCAAGGTCTGCGACCTGGAGATCGCCCGCACGGGCCTGCGCGAGAAGGAGGCGCGGGCGGCGGGACTGCAGTTCGTCTCGGTGACCATCGAGTCGACGAGCCGCGCGGGCTACTACCCCGGGGCCGCCGTGATGACCGTGAAGATGCTCGCCGAGCGCCTCACGGGACGGCTGCTCGGTGTTCAGATCGTGGGCCGGGAGGGCGCGGGCAAGCGGGTCGACGTCGCGGCCGTGGCGCTGACGGCCCGCATGACGGTGGACCAGATGACCGCGCTCGACCTCGGCTACGCACCGCCGTTCTCGCCGGTGTGGGACCCGGTCCTGGTGGCGGCACGCAAGGCGGTCGCGGCGGTCCGGGCCCCGGGGTAGGCCCCTGGGTGGACCGCCGGGTGGGCCCGGGCCGCTCTCGAGCCGGACTCACCCATCACATTCAGGCGAGATTTTCGGCCAACTACGAACCGACCACGAAACGACTCGGTCAGCGTGCGGTCCGCGTGTGGACATGCTCCACGAGGCGCGTCAGGGCGTCGGGGTCCGTGGACGGCAGGACGCCGTGGCCGAGGTTGAAGATGTGCCCCTCGAGGCCGGACGCGGCGTCGAGAACCTCGTCCGTCTTGGCCTCGATCGCCTCACGCGTGGAGAAGAGGACCGCCGGGTCGAGGTTCCCCTGCAGCGCCTTGCCGGGACCGACCCTGCGGACCGCCTCGTCCATCGGGACGCGCCAGTCGACGCCCATCACGTCGGCGCCCGCCTCGCCCATCAGATCGAGCAGTTCGCCTGTACCGACACCGAAGTGGATGCGGGGCACGCCGTACGACGCCACGGCGTCGAAGACCTTCTGCGACGCGGGCATCACGGAGCGCCGGTAGTCGGCGGGGGCCAGCGCGCCCACCCACGAGTCGAAGAGCTGCACGGCGCTCGCGCCCGCCTCGATCTGCACCTTGAGGAAGGCGCCGGTGATCTCCGCGAGCCGGTCGAGCAGGTCCGCCCACAGCTGCGGGTCGCCGTACATGAGCGCCTTGGTGTGCTCGTGGTTACGGCTCGGACCGCCCTCGACCAGGTAACTCGCGAGGGTGAAAGGTGCGCCGGCGAATCCGATGAGGGGGGTGGACCCCAGCTCGGCCGTCAGCATGCCGATGGCCTCGGTCACGTAACGCACGTCGTCCGGCGTCAGATCCCGCAGCTGGGCGAGGTCGGCGCGCGAGCGGATGGGGTTGGCGACGACCGGGCCGATACCCGGCTTGATGTCGAGGTCGATGCCGATGGCCTTGAGGGGGACGACGATGTCGCTGAAGTAGATCGCGGCGTCGACCTTGTGGCGGCGCACCGGCTGCAGCGTGATCTCCGTGACCAGCTCCGGCATCATGCAGGACTCCAGCATGGCCGTGCCCTCGCGCACCTTGCGGTACTCGGGAAGTGAGCGCCCCGCCTGCCGCATGAACCAGACCGGCGTGTGCGGCACGGGCTCACGCCTGCAGGCCTTCATGAAGGCTGAATCCTTGACGGCGTCCGTCGCTGCGTTCTGCTGGCCCGCGGGGCTGCTGCTGTTGGCACTCACGCGGAAAGTCTCGCACGCGTACGCCCGGCCCCCGCTCGGCCCCCGCCCGACCCCGGCCCGACCCCCACCCGACGCCGCCACGCCCCCGGTTCGCAGGGGCACGCTGCCTTGACCGGGGCCCCCCGCACGGGTGTCTCTCCCTGCGCGAAGCCGCCGTTCCCCTTAATCTTCCCCGCATGGCTGCGGCTCAGGGACAACGGTCGGACGGCGCTGGCGAGATGGAAAGTACGGAGGGGAAGGTGGCGGATTCGACTCCGTTGCCCTTTCGCGCGGCGGTCGAGGCGCTGCGCGGGGCACGGCTTCGGCCCGAGATCGAGATCGACCCGACGCGGCCACCGCAGCGTCTGGCCCCGCATGCGTACGCCCTGGAGGCCGCGGTGGTCGAAGGCGACGAGGACCTCGCCGACGGGCGTCTGGTGCTGCTGCACGACCCGGCGGGGCACGACGCCTGGCAGGGCACCTTCCGCCTCGTCACGCTCGTACGGGCGGAGCTGGAGCCGGAGATGGCCGCGGACCCGCTGCTGCCGGAGGTCTGCTGGTCCTGGCTGACGGGCGCGCTGCAGGCGCGCGGTCTGGCGTGCGGGGAGCCGAGCGGCACCGTCACGCGCGCCGGCTCGCACTACTTCGGCGGGCTCGCCGAGCGGCCGCCCGCGTCGCAGATCGAGATCCGAGCGTCGTGGACGCCGCGCGAGGGGACGGGCGGGACGCCGGACACGGCCGCGCATCTCGCGGCGTGGTGCGATCTGCTCTGCCAGGTGGCGGGGCTGCCGCCGGCGAACCAGGCGCACGGTGGCGACGGCTCGGTGGTGTCGCTGCCCCAGCGGCGGGGACCGCAGACGCCGTGAGTGCGAACGATTCTGAACGACTGCGATTCGGGTTGATCTTCGGATGATCGATCGCATGTCCGAATCGCCCGAATTGTTACTCACCAAATCGTGATCATTCTCTAAAGGCGGACGGGTTTGGTGCCGAAGAGGTTGGTGACCTTGACAGCACGGTTCGTCCCGGCTTCTTCCCCGAGCCGGTTCAGTCCCGCACCCCAGGAGGCCTGGTGTCCGTTCTCCTCGAGCAGCCCGCAAGCCTGGTCGCCTACCGCCCGAACAAGCCGACCGCCATGGTCGTCGTGGCCGACCCGCGCGTCCGCTCCACCGTCACCCGCCACCTGTGGGCCCTCGGTGTTCGCGACGTGATCGAGGCCTCGTCGATCGCGGAGGCTCGTCCCCGCATCGGCAACCCTCGTGACATCTGCGTCGCAGATGTCCACCTCCCTGACGGCTCCGGCCTGACGCTCCTCTCAGAAACCCGCGCGGCGGGCTGGCCGAACGGCCTCGCCCTCTCCGCCGCCGATGACATCGGCGCCGTACGCAACGCCCTCGCGGGCGGCGTCAAGGGCTACGTCGTCACCGGCACCCGCAACAACGTCGGTCTCCCCACCCGCCCCGGCGCCGCGCCCATCGGCTCGGCCGCCGCCCGAATGCACCGCCGCCCGCCGGGCGCTCCCAGCCACCCCGGTGGCTACCGCGAGCTGTCCGGCCGTGAGGTGGAGGTTCTCCGCCTCGTCGCGGAGGGTCAGTCGAACAAGGCCATCGGTGTCTCGATGGGGCTCTCCGCCCTGACCGTGAAGAGCCACCTCGCCCGCATCGCACGCAAGCTCGGCACGGGTG
The DNA here is from genome assembly GCF_044455475.1 of Streptomyces sp. NPDC051218. Classification (NCBI taxonomy): domain Bacteria; kingdom Bacillati; phylum Actinomycetota; class Actinomycetes; order Kitasatosporales; family Streptomycetaceae; genus Streptomyces; species Streptomyces sp. NPDC051218. The sequence continues at coordinate 351,472 of NZ_JBITEU010000003.1, forward strand.
ACCGCGCCGGGATGGTGGCGGTGGCCCTGCGCACCGGAATCATCCACTGACTCATTTACACCCCTCGCGCGCCCGTCGACGGAACGTTCCGTCGACGGGCGCTGTGCATACACAGATACCCTTGACAGGTGACCGACGCCCAAGAGACCGCAGCAGACAGTTCACTGCGAACCACCGGAGGCGGCCCTCCGGACGACGTCGAAACGGCGCCGATCCCCCTGGACGAGCCGCGTGATGGCATCCCCCCGGTGGTCGCCGACGAGACCGCCCTCGCAGAGGTGATCGCCGCTTTCGCGGCAGGCAGTGGCCCCGTGGCCGTGGACGCCGAACGCGCGTCCGGCTATCGGTACGGCCAGCGTGCCTACCTCGTGCAGCTGCGCCGTGAAGGCGCGGGCAGCACCCTGATCGACCCCGTCGCCTGCCCCGACCTGTCAGGGCTCGGCGAGGCGATCTCCGGAGCCGAGTGGGTCCTCCACGCGGCCACGCAGGACCTGCCCTGCCTGCGGGAAATAGGCATGATCCCCACCAGCATCTTCGACACGGAGCTCGCGGGGCGCCTCGCGGGTTTCCCCCGGGTCGGCCTCGGCGCGATGGTCGAGGGCGTGCTCGGCTTCGTCCTGGAGAAGGGCCACTCGGCGGTCGACTGGTCGACGCGGCCGCTGCCCGACCCCTGGCTGCGGTACGCGGCGCTGGACGTCGAGCTGCTCGTGGACCTGCGGGACGCGCTGGAGAAGGAGCTCGACCGGCAGGGCAAGCTGGAGTGGGCCCGCGAGGAGTTCGACGCGATCTCCTCCGCGCCGCCCGCGCCGCCGCGGGTGGACCCCTGGCGGCGTACGTCGGGCATGCACAAGGTGCGGCGCCGCCGTCAGATGGCGGTCGTACGGGAACTGTGGACCGCGCGTGATCGCGTCGCGCAACGGCGTGACGTGTCGCCCGGCAAGGTGCTCAGTGACGGCGCGATCGTGGAGGCGGCGCTGGGTCTGCCGCCCAACGTGCACGCGCTCGCCGGTCTCACCGGCTTCGGGCACCGCATGGGGCGGCGCCAGCTCGAACAGTGGCAGGCCGCGGTGGACCGGGCCAGGGCCCTGCCCGACTCCGAGCTCCCGCAGCCGGGGCAGACGGTCTCCGGGCCGCCGCCGCCCCGCTCCTGGGCGGACCGCGACCCGGCCGCGGCGGCGCGGCTCTCCGCGGCACGAGCGGCTGTCTCGGCGCTGGCCGAGGAACTGAACATGCCTCAGGAGAACCTGATCACTCCGGACACGGTACGAAGGGTCTGCTGGGAGCCGCCGGCACAGGTGGACGCGGATTCCGTGGCAGCGGCGCTGGCCTCGCACGGGGCACGGCGCTGGCAGATCACCCAGGTCACTCCGGCCTTGGTGACGGCGCTGGCTGCGGGGTAGTTGGCGGGGGCTTCGCGGGGCCGGTGGCGTTGCTGGGTGCCGGGGCCATCCAGGGCGCTCCTCCACCACGCGAGGGACGTGAGGGTCCGGCACCTATTTCCGAGAAGGCGCATCAGCCAACGCGCACGCCCCCCAACTGCCAGAACACAACTTTGCCAAGTAGGTGCGCCTCCCCCCACCCACCACCGCACCACCGCACCACCGCACGATCACACGGAGTGCAGAAAAGTCCCGCCAATCTCAAGCCCGCGCACGTCTCCCCACCTCGGCCACTCCGCGCACATCCGGTCGGCAGACGCTTGACGAGACCGGGCCCTCTTCCCGAACCGGCCGCGCACCCCGCCCACTGCCGGGTGACCCCCGACGAACCAGTCCGCACCCGGCACCCAAACCCAAAAAAATGACGGCAGTGGTCGAGAGTCCCGCTCCTGGGCCGTCCGGTCGTCTTCCCTCGCGTGGTGGAGGGGCGGGTGTCAAGGGTGGAGCGCAGCGGAATCGGCGTAGCCGACGCGCCGGAGGAGCGCCCTTGACTCCCGGACCGGAACCACCAACCTCGGGACACCGGATGGCCCCGGCACGCAGCAACGCCACCGGCCCCGCAAAGCCGACCCCAAGTGTGACCTTCGCCTCCCCGAGCCGGGACTGGGCAGTCTAGTTACCGGCAAGTAGCATGGGGACCGGAAGCGCGCCGACAGGCGCACCCGCACCCTGGAGGAGAGCCATCGTGCCTCGTACCGTCAGGGACGTCGTCTTCGTTGATGGCGTCCGCACCCCGTTCGGCAAGGCGGGCCCGAAGGGCATCTACCACGAGACCCGTGCGGATGACCTCATCGTGAAGGCCATCCGGGAGCTCCTTCGCCGCAACCCGGCCCTCGACCCCGCCAAGATCGACGAGGTCGCCATCGCCGCGACCACGCAGATCGGCGACCAGGGTCTGACGCTGGGCCGCACGGCGGGGATCTTGGCCGGGCTTCCGCAGTCCGTGCCCGGATACTCCATCGACCGCATGTGTGCGGGCGCGCTCACCGCCGTCACGGCCACCGCCGGTTCCATCGCGTTCGGCGCGTACGACGCCGTCATCGCCGGTGGCGTCGAGCACATGGGCCGCCACCCCATGGGCGAGGGCGTCGACCCGAACCCGCGGTTCGTGAGCGAGAAGCTCGTCGACGAGTCCGCCCTCTTCATGGGTATGACCGCCGAGAACCTTCATGACCGGTATCCCACGATCACCAAGCAGCGTGCCGATGCGTACGCCGTGCGTTCGCAGGAGAAGGCCGCCAAGGCGTACGCCAACGGCAAGATCCAGCAGGACCTCGTGCCCGTCTCCGTACGGCGGACCAACGAGGAAGCCGGCGAGACCGGCTGGGGTCTCGCCACCGCCGATGAGCCGATGCGGCCGGGGACGACGCTCGAGAGCCTCGCCGGTCTCAAGACGCCGTTCCGTACGCACGGCCGCGTCACCGCCGGCAACGCCGCGGGCCTCAACGACGGCGCCACGGCGTCGATCATCGCCTCCGAGGACTTCGCCCGCGAGCACGACCTGCCGGTCAAGATGCGGCTCGTCTCGTACGCCTTCACCGGTGTGGAGCCCGAGGTCATGGGATACGGACCGATCCCCGCCACGGAGAAGGCTCTCGCCCAGGCCGGGCTCTCCATCTCCGACATCGGCCTCTTCGAGATCAATGAGGCCTTCGCCGTGCAGGTGCTCGCCTTCCTGGAGCACTACGGCATCGCGGACGACGACACGCGCGTGAACCAGTACGGCGGCGCCATCGCGTACGGCCACCCCCTCGCCTCCTCCGGCGTGCGTCTGATGACGCAGCTGGCGCGGCAGTTCGAGGAGCAGCCGGACGTCCGCTACGGCCTGACCACGATGTGCGTCGGCTTCGGCATGGGCGCCACCGTCATCTGGGAGAACCCGAACCACAAGGACGCCGGAGGCGACAAGTGAGCAGCTCCACCAGCTCCACCACCGAGCTTCTGAAGGGTGCGGCCGAGCTGTTCCCCGACGAGGTCGTCACGCAGGCGCACGTGCGCCACCTCGACCTGCCCGCGGGCGCCGGGCGCTTCGCGCTCATCACGCTCGACAACGGCTTCGACCACACCAAGCCGACCACCTTCGGTCCTGGCTCGCTCGCGAACCTGAACGCCGCCATCGACCAGGTCGAGAAGGAGGCGGCCGAGGGCACGATCGTCGGTGTCGGCGTCACCGGCAAGCCGTTCATCTTCGCCGTCGGCGCCGACCTCAAGGGCGTCGAGATCCTCAAGCGGCATGAAGACGCGCTCGCCATCGGCAAGGGTGGGCACGAGGTCTTCAAGCGGCTCTCCGGGCTCGCTGTTCCCTCCTTCGCGTACTACAACGGTGCCGCGATGGGCGGCGGCGTCGAGGTCGGTCTGCACTGCTCGTACCGCACCGTCTCCAAGGCGCTGCCCGCCTTCTCGCTGCCCGAGGTCTTCCTCGGTCTCGTACCGGGCTGGGGCGGCTGCGCGCTGCTTCCGAACCTCATCGGTGCGGACCGCGCGGTCTCGGTCATCATCGAGAACTCGCTCAACCAGAACCGTCAGCTCAAGGGCAAGCAGGTCTTCGAACTCGGCATCGCCGACGCGCTCTTCGAGGGCGCTGACTTCCTGGAGCAGTCGCTGATCTGGACGGCCTCCGTCCTCAACGGTTCGGTCGAGGTCGTCCGTCCCGAGATCGACCGTGGCGAGGGCTGGGACGCCGCTGTGGCGCGTGGCCGTGGCATCGCGGACTCCAAGGTGCACGGCGCCGCCCCGGCCGCCTACCGCGCCCTGGAGATCATCGCGGCCGCCAAGGACGGCGACCTGCAGAAGGGCTTCGACGCGGAGGATGTCGCGCTCGCCGACCTCATCATGGGCGGCGAACTGCGCAGCGGCATCTACGCGTTCAACCTCGTCCAGAAGCGCGCCAAGCGCCCTGCGGGTGCCCCGGACAAGAACCTGGCGCGCCCGGTCACCAAGGTCGGCGTCGTCGGTGCCGGTCTGATGGCCTCGCAGCTCGCGCTGCTCTTCCTGCGCCGTCTTGAGGTGCCGGTCGTCCTGACCGACATCGACCAGGCGCGCGTCGACAAGGGCGTTGGTTACGTCCATGAGGAGATCGACAAGCTTCTCCTCAAGGGCCGCGTCAACCAGGACAAGGCCAACCGCCTGAAGGGGCTCGTCTCCGGCGTGCTCGACAAGGCCGAGGGCTTCTCCGACGCCGACTTCATCATCGAGGCCGTCTTCGAGGAGATCGGCGTCAAGCAGCAGGTGTTCGCGGAGGTGGAAGCCGTCGCTCCGGCGCACGCCATCCTCGCCACCAACACCTCCTCGCTCTCGGTCTCCGAGATGGCGTCGAAGCTGAAGCACCCCGAGCGGGTCGTCGGTTTCCACTTCTTCAACCCCGTCGCGATCCTGCCGCTCCTGGAGATCGTGCGCGGCGAGCAGACGGACGACGCCTCGCTGGCCACGGCGTTCGGTGTCGCCAAGAAGCTGAAGAAGACCGCGGTCCTGGTGAAGGACGCCCCGGCGTTCGTCGTGAACCGCATCCTCACCCGCTTCATGGGCGAGATCCAGAACGTCATCGACGAGGGCACCCCGGTCGCGGTGGCCGAGAAGGCCGTCGAGCCGCTCGGCCTGCCGATGTCGCCGCTGGTGCTGCTCGAGCTCGTCGGTCCGGCCATCGGTCTGCACGTGTCCGAGACCCTGAACCGCGCCTTCCCGGAGCGCTTCACGGTCTCGCCGAACCTCGCGGCGGTCGTCAAGGCCGGCAAGCGCGGCTTTTACGTCTACGACTCCGGCAAGCCGGAGCTGGACCCCGAGGTCGCCGCGCTCCTCAAGCAGGGCGACACCGTCCTGACCGAGGAGCAGACCCGCGACCGCGTGCTCGACGCCGTGGCGCAGGAGATCGGCCTGATGCTCGACGAGGGTGTCGTCGCCGAGGCGCAGGACATCGACCTGTGCCTGATCACGGGCGCCGGCTGGCCCTTCCACCTGGGCGGCATCACGCCGTACCTGGACCGTGAGGGTGTCAGCGAGCGCGTCACCGGCAAGCGGTTCCTGGCGCCGGGCGTGGCCAGCGTTCCCGCGTAACGACCGTGTGGTGCAAGGGGTGTCCGGCGGCTCGGCCGACCGGACACCCCTTCGCCGTGTCCGGAGCGCCCCGCCGGGCCCTGGTCAGGCCGCCGCGCTCGCGATGCGCTCCAGGATGCTGCCCGGCTTCGCGTCGCGCTTGTACGTCAGTTTGTGGACGAAGGACTTCGAGACCAGCTGCCCGAAGCGGGCGTCGTCGTACGGCTCCTGCATCGCCTTCTGCAGCTCGTGCGGCGGGTGGGAGCTCAGGTCGGGGGTGGCGTCCCAGACGGCGGCGAATTGCGGGTCCAGGTAGTACAGAGACTCGAACATGTGGTGCGGGAAGAAGTAGTGCACGTCGATGTTCCGGTGGCGCCAGTACGCGCACTGGGCCTGGTACATCATCTCGGTGATGTAGTTGCCGGGCCGTGCCGCGAGGAACCAGTTGGAGATCAGCGCGTCGTGGTAACGGAACGCGAAGAAGCCCGACGTGACCAGGGCGTCGAAGTTGCCGAACACCGATTCGGACGCCAGGCAGGTGGCGTCGAACCACACCCCTCCGTAGCGGCGCAGCAGGGCGAAGCGCACCAGGTCCGAGTAGTGGGTGCGGTCGGGCTCCGCGTGCAGCCGTACGTCGGCGGGGATGTCCACCCACCGGTGCAGTGACTCCCTGTCGAGTTCGATCACTTCCCCGATGTGCAGGGCCTCCAGCTGTTTGCGGCAGGCCTTGACGATCGGCGGCGCGTCGTCGAATCCCTGCGCCCAGTAGACGAAGATCTTCGGGTCCGTGTTCTCCTCGACGGGCCCGTCCCCGACCCTGCTCCTGAGCGTGTCGAGGTGTTCGGTCAGGAAGCGGGCCATCTGCCGCCGGTACATGAAGCGTTGGGGTTCCGAGGCGATCAGCTTCAGGTCGACGGGCAGTCCGTCCGGGTCGAGCCGGGCCGCCTGCTCGTACACCCAGGCGGCCTGCTTGAGCTCCCTGTGCTTCTCCAGGGCCTGGCCGACAGCGTAGAGCCTGGAGAAGTCGGGCGGGGGCTGGCGACGGGGGAACGGGTTCTTCACGGCAATCACTACCAGTCGTGAGGGGTGGTGGGGGGCGGGGGTCAGGCGGCTTTGCGGTGCCGCCCTCGGGCGGCATGCCGTTCGCGGAACGGCCAGGCGAGTTCCGTCATGCGGTCGATGACACGGTCGGCCGCGTGGCCGTCGTCGAAGTCGCAGAACAGGGACTGGAACCGCTGGTAGCGGGGCCAGTACTGGGGTGCGATGGAGTCGACGCGCCGGATGGCCCGCAGCAGGGTCTCGGAGTCCGGGATCAGTGGGCCCGGTGCCTCCGCCTCGAAGTCGAAGTAGAAGCCGCGGAGCTTCTCGCGGTAGCGCTCCATGTCGTAGGTGAAGAACAACATCGGGCGTCCGGTGATCGCGAAGTCGAACATCAGCGACGAGTAATCGGTGATGAGCAGGTCGGTGACGACGAAGAGGTCGGCGATGTCGGGGTACTTGGAGACGTCGAAGACGAAGCCGTCACCCGCGCCCGGCACGTCGTCGACGACGTTGGGGTGCTTGCGCACCAGCAGGACGTGGTCGTGGCCGAGCTCCTCACGGGCCCGCTCCAGGCCGATGCGCAGGTCGAGCTTGTAGCGGCCGGGGCTGTGGAAGAGGTCGTCCCGCCAGGTGGGGGCGTACAGGACGACGCGTTTGCCGGGCGGCAGGCCGAGGCGGGCGCGCACCTCGGCGGCCACGTCAGCGGCGCGGTCGGAGAACAGGATGTCGTTGCGCGGGTAGCCGGACTCCAGGATCTCGCCCTCGTACCGGAAGGCGCGGCGCAGGATCGGGGTGCTGAAGCTGTTGGGCGACACGAGCAGGCTCCAGTGGGGCACCTCCTCGGCCATCTTCTCCAGGTAGCGCTGGTCGGAGAAGCGCACGTTCTCGATGTCGTGGGCGATCCGCTTCAGAGGTGTTCCGTGCCAGGTCTGGACGATGACCTGGCCCTCCCTGCGCTCGACCCACTCGGGCAGATGGGTGTTGGAGACGATGTAGCGGCTGCGCGCGAGGGCTTCGTACCACTCGCGGCTCCACATGGTCACGGGCCTGGCCGTGGCGGGCACCTGCACCTGGTCGTCACGCACGACCCAGAGGTGTTCCAGGGGTTCATGCCTGCGCAGCAGTGCCTCGTGGACGGCGCGCGGGTTTCCGGAGAACTGGCGGCCGGTGAAGCTGTTGTAGAGCACCGCGTCGCGCAGCGGCTCGCGCCGTGCGGCGGGGTAGACGTCGTGCTGGAGCCTGCGCTGCCAGTAGGGTCCGCGCTCCTGTTCGGCGACGCGGGACGGGGCCACGACGATCAGCTGGTTGAAGCGGGCCCGCTCCACGGTGAAGCCGGACGCTCCGTACGCCAGGGGCAGGGAGCCCAGGAGCGGCCGGTCCAGACGCACCGGGCTGTCGGCGCCCGCGTCGGTTCCCTCGGCGCGGAAGCGTACGTCCCAGGCGCCGGGCCGCAGCGGCACGGTACCGGCGAGCGAGTCGACGGCGGCCGGGTGCAGCGTGGCCCGGAAGTGGTGGCCCGACACCTCTACGGGGAAGGTCCACTCCTCCTTCTGCCCCCGGTGGTGCAGCACGAGCCGCCCGCCCACCCGGTGGGATCCCAACAGGCTTCCCTCGACCTGGAGTTCACCTTCCGGTCCCCAGTTCACCGAGGTGGCCACCGCGAAGACGTCCGTCTCGTAGAGCGCCAGGTCTCCCGACGTGTTCTGGTGCACCACCAGCTGCCTGCTGCCCGCGGCGGCGCCGGGGCGGTCCGGGGCGAGGTAGTGGCCCTCCGCGAGAATCGGGTCGACCATCATGCGTACGGTCTTCCTGCCGAGGACCAGTTGGCAGCGCCAGCCGTTGCTGTCCGAGGTGTTGAGCATCCGCTGGAAGCCGTGCCGGCCGTCGACGCCGAACTCCGCGAGGTCGCGGGCCGGGATGCGGACGACGCGCACCCCGGGGCCTTCCATGCCGCCGAGCTGCTCCATCGGGTACTCGCGGTACTTGCCGAGGGCGAGGTGCTGGATGCGCAGTGCCGCCCGTGCACGGTGGCGCCGGGCGAGGTCGATCCGCAGTTCGAGGTGGTCGCCGGACAGCCGGTGGCCGGTGACCAGGGCGCGGACGGGTTCCACGCGCAGCAGCAGGCCACCGCCGCCGAAGGCGGGGATCACGCGCGTCTTCTCGTCCGGGCAGTAGTACGGCGGGTGGCTCGCCGAGCCGCGGGTGCCCTTGGCGAGCTTGGCCAGGCGCAGCTTGCCGCCGGAGAGGATCCCGATGCGCAGCCCCCAGGTGCCGCGGTGCAACTCGCCCCGGTGGCGCAGCCGTTGGACGTCGACCTCGAAGGAGAAGCCGGCCCAGTCGTAGCTGCGGTGGTACTGGCCCGAGCCCGCGGTGGCGTCCGGGCGGCGCACGGAGCGTACGCGCACCGGGAGCGTGCGGCGGGTGCCGCGTTCACGCAGCGCCACCACTTTGAACGAACCGATGCGCGAGGCCGCGTCGACGTGCCGGATGTAGGCGTACCCCTCGACCCGCATGCGGCCGTCCTGCCAGCTGACGTCGGTCAGGACGGCGCGGGCCGAGAGCTCGTCGTCGCAGCGCAGAACGGACTTGGGCACGCGCCGGCCGGTGACCTCGGGGGTGTACTTCAGGTAGGCGTGCCGCAGGCCGTGGCGCACGGCGAGCTTCTCGCCGCGCCGCTCCCTGGCCAACAGGGCGAGCAGGTCCTCGTATGCGTCGGACCGCACCAGGTGCCATTTCAGGCGGAGTTGGGCGGGCAGCGCGTCGAGGACCTCCGCCTCGACGCGGCCGAGGTAGTCGCGGGTCAGCTCCTGGAACCGGGCGCGGAACGCGTCGTCGGCGTCGAGGAGGACCTTCATGAACGGCGGGAGGTCGGAGGTGAGGACGCGCAGGTCGTACTCGTACTTGCGCCGTCGGCCGTCGGCGGCGTCGGCCTCGGCCAGCATGCGGCTGACGCCGTCGCAGGCGGCGACGCGGTCGACGAGGCCCTTGACCTCCGTGCGCCGCTGGGTGATCGAGGGCGCCGACGAGCCCTCGCGCTGGCGCCAGTAGTAGACGGGCCGCTCGATCACGTCGACGGCGGTCGCCTTGTGGTGGGCGGGCATGGTGACCGGGGTGTCCTCGTAGAGGACCCCGACGGGGAAGGCGAAGGCGTGCTTCTCCCAGAAGTCACGGCGGAACACCTTGTTCCAGGCCGTGCGGTCATTGACGAGGTCGGGCACCTCGCTGATGTGCGTTCGCGTCCGCTTCTTCGCCAGCGGGGCGTGCAGCGGGGACTGCCGGGTGCCCGCGCCGTACAGCAGGTGGACATTTCCCGCGACGAAATCGGACCCGCTCTCTTCGAGGGACTTGACCATCACGCTGTAGGCGTAGTTCGGCAGTACGTCGTCGCTGTCGACGAAGGTGATGAACTCGGAACCCGGGTCCGCGTGCGTGAATCCCGTGTTCCGTGCGTGGCCGAGTCCGCCGTTGCGCTGTGAGACGAGGCGGAAACGCGGATCCCGTGCCACGAAATCACGGGCGATGTCCGCGCTGTTGTCCGGTGACTCGTCGTCCACGAGAACGACTTCGAAATCACGGAAGGTCTGTTCGGCGATCGACTGGAGGCAGTCGAAGAGGTACTCCTCCACCCCGTAGAAGGGGACGATGATGCTCAGTCTCGGCGTCATATGAGGCTCCACTCCCGTTTCTCCATGACGCGGCTGAAATCCCGTGTGGAGAGCCAGAATTTGTACATGATGGCCAATTCGAAAAGGGCGAGCAGTACGCCGGCGACCACCGTGACGGGCAGAATGCATCCCGTCAGCGGCGCGATGATGAAGATCGCCATCTGGAATTCGATTCCGCTCACCAGATGCGGCCGGATACGGTGCTCGGTCAGTGTCCTGCGTACGCGGGCGTACCAGGGGAAGCGGCCGCGGAACCCTGCGTGCAGGTCGACGACGGTCACGCTGCGGGGCGGTTGCTGCCGCTCGGGGTCGAGGTCCGGGTTCTCCCGCATCAGGTCCTCCATGAAGACCACCGGCGGGGTGTTGCCGGCCCGTCCGCCCTGCCCTCGCTCGGCGGCCAGGTCCTCGATCCTGCGTCGCATCGCCACCCGCATCTTGTAGATCTGCAGGGCGTCGACGTACCGGAGCATGTCGAGGAAGACGACCGCCAGCGCGCCCACGAGGTACCACTCGTCGTCGGTGCACAGATACTGGCCGCCCATCAGGGCGATGGCGCAGCACAGCACCCGTATCCGGTCGAAGACGTAGTCGAGCCAGCCCCCGAACACCGTGCCGTTCCCTTTGAGGCGGGCAAGTTTCCCGTCGACGCAGTCGAGGATGAAGCTCACGTGGTAGAGAAGCGCGCCGACGACGAGGGACAGCTGGTCGCCCCGCACGAAGAAGCCGGCCGCCGCGATGCCGAGAAGGAGCGCCGACCACGTCACGCCGTTCGGCGTGACGCGTTCGAAGCGCGCGAGGAACCGGACGAGTCGGGTGGCTACGGGGTCCACGAGAAGAACCGTCCACCAGGCATCGCGCCTCTTGCACGTCTGCTGTTGGACATCCTTCAGCGAATGCCGTTTCATAACCCCTCAGCCACCAGCCGATAAAGAACGCCACGTAAGGAACGTCACGCGAGAGCGGAATTTCCAACCTTACGGGGGAGGGTGAATCGAACCGGGACGCTTTGGTCCTGACCGGCAGGGACAAAGGTCCTTGCCGATTCCAAAATCCCACTCGGGACTTCCGTTCGGCCGGTCAGGACTTTCGCCCCCGCACCGGAGCGTGCGCGGCACCGTCGAATGGAGTGGGGCGTCGTGTGACGTCCCGCGCCGGGCCGTGCCCCACCGATCCCGGCGGACCATTCCGGGACGGGGCGCGAAGGACGAACATCATGGCCGGGCTACCGCGGGGTCGGAAGATCCGAAGAATCGTGTGCTGGACCCTGGCGGGGCTGCTCGTCGTCGGCGGTGGCATCGGCTTCCTCGCCTACCGCCAGCTGTCCGGCAACCTCAGCAGCGTCGACATCAACGCCGCCCTCGGCATGGACCGCCCCGCCGACACCGACAACGGCAGCCAGGACATCCTCGTCATCGGCTCCGACTCGCGGTCCGGTGACAACAAGGGCCTGGCGGGCGGCGACACCGGCGGCACGGCCCGGTCAGACACCGCCATGGTGGTGCATCTGCCCGCGGGCGGCGGCCGGGCGACCGCGGTGAGCATTCCGCGGGACACGCTGGTGACGCGGCCGGGGTGCGCCACCGCCGACGGCAGGAAGCTGCCGGAGGCCCGGCGCGTGATGTTCAACTCCGTCTACACCGCGGGTGGCCCGGCCTGTGTGGTGAAGACGGTCGAGAACATGACCGGCATCCGCATGGACCACTTCGTGGAGATCGACTTCGCCGGTTTCAAGGGGCTGGTCGACGCGCTCGGCGGCGTCACCGTCACCACGGACAAGCCGATCGACGACAAGGGCAGCGGCCTGCGGCTCGCGGCCGGGACCCATCGGCTCGACGGCACCCAGTCGCTGGCCTTCGTCCGCACCCGGCACGGCATAGGCGACGGCAGTGATCTCGGGCGCATCGGCCTCCAGCAGCAGTTCATGCTGGCGGCCCTCTCGGAGATCAAGCAGCAGGGCACGCTGAGCAACCCCAACAAGCTCTACGAGGTCGCCGATGCCGCGACCAAGTCGCTCACCACCGACTCCGGCCTCGCCTCGCTCACGGACCTGGCCTCCTTCGCCAGGAGCCTCGACGGCCTCGATCCCCGGAGCATGGAGACGGTCACGCTGCCCGTGGCCTACGACAAGAGCGACCCGAACCGCGTGGTCGCCGCGCAGCCGCAGGCCGACGAGCTGTGGTCGGCGCTGAAGACCGATGAGCCGGTGCCCGCGTCGGCCAGGAAGTCGCCCGTGCGGGGCGGGGGTTCGTGAGCGGTGAGGTCGCCGGCCGAGGCCGCGGTGTCAGTACCCCTCAGACCAGCGCTCCCTCACCCGCGCTCCCTCAGACCCGCGTCCACGCCTCCAGCGCGAGGCCCGACTCCGCCTTCTGGCGCGCGAGCCGCAGCGTGCCGTCCAGGCCGATGGCCGCCATGACCACGCGGCCCTGCGCGTCCAGCGCCAACGCCGGGGAGCCCAGGCAGGGTTCGCCCGTCTCGGCCCACCAGATGCCCGCCTTCTCGTCCTCCGTGGGGTAGGCCGCTATGACCGGGCGGCCGTCCGCTCCCCGGTGGGCGAGGACCGTGCAGTCGTGGCCCTCTATCGTCGCGCGGACGGCTGCCGTGTGGCCGGTGTCCGGGGCTCCACCGAGGGGCCGCGTGTCCTCGTCGACACCGCGGTGCGCGACCACGCCTGAGCCGCGGGCGTCCGTGGCGTAGTACGTGAGGCGGTCGTCGGCCGTCTCCAGGGCCGTGCCCGAACCGGGGGACGGGGGCAGGGCAATATCGTCGGTGCGCTGGAAGTCGGCGCCCTGCTTGTCCTGGGTCCAGTGCAGCGTCTTGTTCCGTGCCGGGCCGAAGACTTCGATCCGGCCGGTGGAGGTGGCGACGGCCGTGATGCCGTCGAGGACCTCGCGGACCTTGAAGTCCTTCCACCCCTCCCACTTGCCGCCCTTGCCCTCGCGCCGCAGCCGGACGCTGTTCACCGCGTCGCGCACGAAGACGTGGACCGAGCCCGCGGCGTCCACGGCGGCGGTCGGGGCGCCGAGGTGCGGGGCGCGCTCGACCATCTTGGTGTGCGGGTTGCCGAGTGAGCGCCAGTCCATGAGCGGGCGGCCCGACTGGTACTGGATGCTGTGCACCACGTCGACCTCCGTCCCGCGCTTGCGCAGGCCGATGAAGTGGACGTACCCGTCGACACCCTGGGCCAGGGTGAGGTGCGTCAGGTCCGGTGCCTCGAAGAATTCCGGGCCCGACCACTCCGGGCCGCCGGGGCGGGCCTCCGTCCAGCGCAGCAGGCCCTCGTCCGCGCGGGCATAGGCGGTGAGCCTGCCGTCCGTGCCCCGCAGCAGCCAGCGCCCTGTCGCGAGGGTGCCTGTCGCGGCGTGGCCGGCGGCGGCCCGGCGGGAGGATTCTCCCTCGGGCCCGGGTGCGGACCTCTGCGGCATGACTCGGCGTCGGCCTTCCTGCGAGTGGTCGTCTGCTGCGGTGCTCTGGCCAGCCCGTGGACCGTGGCTGCCTATGGGCCTTAAGTCTACGTTTGACGCACGCGGCTTCCGGCCGGGGCCCGGCCGCCGGTGTGCCAGGGTGGCGCCATGAGAACTCTCCTGGTCGTGGACGCCGCCAACGTCGTGGGCTCGGTGCCCGACGGCTGGTGGCGCGACCGGCACGGGGCGGCCGAGCGCCTGCGGGACCGGCTCGTCGCGTACGCCGACACGGGCATCCCGGGTCATCCGGGGCCGCTGGACATCACCCTCGTGGTGGAGGGCGCGGCCCGCTACGTCGAGTCGGTCGAGGGCGTACGCGTGGTCCCCGCACCCGGCAGCGGCGACGACCGCATCGTGGAGCTGGTCGCCGAGGCGGCGGACAGACCCTGCGTGGTCGTCACGGCCGACCGCGAGCTGCGCCGAAGGGTCGACGAGTTGGGAGCACTATCGGTGGGCCCCCGAACGGTCCGCGACAGCTGACCTCGGTCCGTTCGTGCGTACACCACCGCTCCCCCCACCCGCCCCACCGGCTCGTACCCGACCGTGAGGATTCGTCGCAGGGACGGCAGTCGGGTCGGCGTGAACGGCTTGCCCTGGGAGTCGTCGATGATGATCGTTGGTGGGTGGTCCTCCAGTTCTCGGCGGAAGACCCTCCAGGAGCCCTCGACCGCGTACCTTTCGCCCACCTGGGGGCCGTTCCTGCCGCCGCTGTAGTTGGTCAGGAGCCCTGCCGTGAGGTAGCGGCTCGCGGGGGTGCGGTCGGACAGCCAGTACGTCTCCGGGTGTATCCCCCAGAACAGCACTTTGTCCTGGGGTGATGTGAGCGCGCGGACCGTCTCCGCCAGGCGCGTGGCGTGCGCCAGTTCGGGGCGGGGCGCGAGCATTCCCCAGGTCAGGAACAGTGCGCAGGCGGCGGCCGAGACCGACACCGCCGTCCGTGTGCGCTCCCGAGGCAGGATGTGGAGCGCTGCCGTGGCCAAGAGGGCCAGAGGTGGGGTGAGTTGGAGGTAGTAGTGGCCGAAGAAGTGGAAGCCGGCCAGGACCGCTGCCGCCGATGAGGCGAGCCAGAGCCACAGCTCTGTGGAGCCTGTGCGGGCGATGCGCAGGACCCGTACGACGGGCGGGATGATCCCCCCGCAGGCCACCGCGAGGATCGCCGTGTTCGTCAGGCCCCTGAAGAGCACGTGGAGTTCGGAGCCGGTGAAGGAGGCGTACGCCCCCGAGCCCGTCACCGTCCAGAACAGGAATCCCGCCGGATGCGTGAGAGCCGCCGCCGCGAGGACCGGGGCGGTCAGGCCAACTCCCATGCGCAGTACGTCCCTTCGGGCGCCGCCCGCCTGCCACAGCAGCCACACCACCGGCACCAGGACCGCTCCCCCGGTCTGCTTGGCGAGGAACGCGCAGGCGACCGCCGCACCCGCCGCCCCCCAGCGGCGCCGGTCCGCGCACCACAGGGCGGCCGCCGTGCACGGCAGCATGAAGACCTCGAAGGTGGCCGCCTGGGCGTCCTCGGGGTTCAGCCCCACCGAGACGAGGAGGTAGAGCACGCCGGCCGTACGGCCGGCGCCGTCGCCCCAGCGGCGCCTTGCGATGCAGACGAGGAGCACGGCGGTCAGGAACTGGGCCGCCACCGCGAGCACCTTCAGCGGGAGCAGCGTCCCGTCGCCGAAGAGCGCGAACGCCCCCTCGTACAGCCAGGGGACGAGCGGCGGCTTGCGGTCGACGACCGTTTCGTAGAGCTCTCCCCCGTCGGCCAGCATCCTTGCCTGGACGGCGATATAGCCCTCGTCCGGGCTCCACAGCGGCCACCGGAAAGAGGGGATCCGGGTGACGCAGGCCAGGGCGGCGAGGAGGGGGAGCAGACGCGGCCAGTACGACTCCGTACGCGGGCGGGACAGCCGCGGCCCGTGTACGGAGCGTGGTGATGCGGAGGGCTCGGCGAGCATGAGGTGCACGCTATCCGGCCCCGCAGTTCCCATCGGATCGGGACATACGGGGCCGGACGATTGACTGGAAGTGACCGATACGATTACCGGACGTCACCGGTCTGCTGCTTGCCCTCCCGGCCGAGCCGGCTGTGCGAGCGCCCGTACACGAAGTAGACGACGAAGCCGAGCGCCATCCAGACGGCGAACCGCAGCCACGTCTCGGCCGGCAGGTTCAGCATCAGCCACACCGATGCGGCCACCGAGAGGATGGGTACGAGCGGCACCAGCGGGGTGCGGAAGGCGCGCGGCAGGTCCGGGCGGGTGCGGCGCAGGATGATGACGCTCAGGGCGACCACGACGAAGGCGAAGAGCGTGCCGATGTTCACCAGTTCGGCGAGCTCGTCGAGGCTGGTGAAGCCCGCGAGGATCGCGATGAGGACGCCGAGCAGGATGGTCGGCCGGTGCGGCGTGCGGTACTTCGGGTGGACGTGCGAGAAGAACCGCGGCAGCAGACCGTCGCGGCTCATCGCGAAGAAGACACGGGTCTGGCCGAGCAGCAGGATCATGCAGACCGTGGTGAGGCCGACGGCCGCGCCGAAGCTGATCACACCGCCGTAGAAGGGATGCCCGGTGGCCTTGAAGGCGTCGGCGAGCGGGGCGTCCACCGATAGTTCGCTGTAGTGCTGCATGCCCGTGACGACGATCGACACGGCGACGTACAGGACGGTGCAGATCAGGAGCGACCCGAGGATGCCGCGCGGCATGTCCCGCTGGGGCAACTTCGTCTCCTCGGCCGCGGTGGCCACGATGTCGAAGCCGATGAAGGCGAAGAAGACGATGGAGGCCGCGGTGAAGATGCCGAGCACGCCGAAGTTGGTGGGCGCGTAGCCGAACATCAGTTGGATGAGCGGGGAATCGATGCTGTTGCCCGCGGGCACTTCCTGCGCCTTGGGGATGAACGGCTTGTAGTTGTCGGCGTCGATGAAGAAGGCACCCGCGATGATGACGATCAGGACGACGGCCACCTTGATGGCGACGATGACCGTGGTGACGCGGGCGGAGAGCTTCATCCCGAGGACCAGGACGACCGTCAGGACGAGCACCAGCGCGGTGGCGAGGATGTCGAAGCTGAAGCCATCGGAGGCGTCGGGCCCGGAGAGTGCCGCGGGCAGCTCCCAGCCCGCGTTGTCCATCAGGGAGCGCACATAGCCGGACCAGCCGACGGCGACCACCGCCGTGCCGAGCGCGAATTCCAGGACCAGGTCCCAGCCGATGGTCCAGGCGGGCAGCTCGCCGAGCGAGGCGTACGAGAAGGTGTACGCCGATCCGGCCACCGGCACGGTGGAGGCGAACTCCGCGTAGCAGAGCGCCGCGAGGGCGCAGACGACTCCGGCGACGGCGAAGGCGATCGCGGTGGCGGGCCCGGCGGTCTCCTTGGCCACCGCCCCGGTCAGCACGAAGATGCCGGTGCCGATGACGACGCCGACGCCGAAGACCGTGAGATCAAGGGCGGACAGCGACTTCTTGAGCTGGTGCTCCGGCTCCTCGGTGTCCTGGATGGACTGCTCGATGCTCTTCGTTCTGAAAAGGCTGCTTGCCACGGACGTACCTCCACGCTTGTCGTCCTCGACATGATCGAGAGGGCGGGTACCCCATTGGCCCCGGCGCGAGCCTATTCACGCGAATGGGCCGGTTCCACCACCCGTACAGGGTGTCGGAACCGGCCCATCGGCGGTGGTCGTTGACGTCAGTCGCGCGCGGGCTCCCCCGCCTCGACCGAGTCGACGGCCGCCGGGCGCTCGAAGCGGCCGTCGAGCTTGGCGACGAGGCCGGTCACCTGGCGGGCGATGTCCGGGGCGGTCAGGCCGATCTCGGCCATGATCTCCTTGCGGGACGCGTGGTCCAGGAAGCGCGGCGGGATGCCGAAGTCGCGCAGCGGTACGTCGACGCCCGCGTCGCGCAGGGCCTGGGAGACGGCCGAACCGACGCCGCCGGCGCGGGAGTTGTCCTCGACGGTGACGACGACGCGGTGCTTCTCGGCGAGCGGGGCGAGCGCCTCGTCGACGGGCTTGACCCAGCGGGGGTCGACGACCGTCGTGGTGATGCCCTGCTTGTTGAGGAGGTCGGCGATCTCCAGGCACATGGGAGCGAGCGCGCCCACCGAGACCAGGAGCACGTCGGGGTGGCTGGTGCCCGCCTTGCGCAGGACGTCCATGCCGCCGACCTTGCCGACGGCCTTGACCGCGGGACCGACCGCGCCCTTGGAGTAGCGCACGACGGTCGGGGCGTCCGTGACCTCGACGGCCTCGCGCAGCTGCAGGCGGACCTGGTCGGCGTCGCGCGGGGCGGCGATGCGCAGGGTGGGCACGCACTGCAGGATCGACATGTCCCACATGCCGTTGTGCGACGCGCCGTCCGTGCCGGTGACGCCCGCCCGGTCCAGGACGAAGGTGACGCCGCACTTGTGCAGGGCCACGTCCATCAGGAGCTGGTCGAAGGCGCGGTTGAGGAACGTCGCGTAGACGGCGAAGACGGGGTGCAGGCCGCCGGTGGCGAGGCCGGCCGCGGAGACGGCGGCGTGCTGCTCGGCGATGCCGACGTCGTAGACCCGGTCGGGGAACGCCTTGGCGAACTTCTGCAGGCCGACCGGCTGGAGCATGGCGGCGGTGATCGCGACGATGTCCTCGCGCTCGTGGCCGAGCTTGACCATCTCCTCGCCGAAGACGGACGTCCAGTCCATGCCGCCCGCGGCGATGGGCAGGCCGGTGTCGGGGTGGATCGGGCCGATGCCGTGGAAGTGGTCGGCCTCGTCCTCCTCGGCGGGCTTGTAGCCGCGGCCCTTCTCGGTGATGCAGTGCACGATGACCGGGCCGCCGAAGCGCTTGGCGCGCACCAGGGCGGACTCCAGGGCCTCGATGTCGTGGCCGTCGATGGGGCCGACGTACTTCAGGCCGAGGTCCTCGAACATGCCCTGCGGGGCGATGAAGTCCTTGAGGCCCTTCTTCGCGCCGTGCAGCGTCTCGTACAGGGGCCTGCCGACGACCGGGGTGCGCTCCAGGAGGTCCTTGCCGCGGGCCAGGAAGCGCTCGTAGCCATCGGTGGTGCGCAGGGTCGCCAGGTGGTTCGCGAGGCCGCCGATGGTGGGGGCGTACGACCGCTCGTTGTCGTTGACGACGATCACCAGGGGGCGGTCCTTGGCGGCGGCGATGTTGTTCAGCGCCTCCCAGGCCATGCCGCCGGTGAGCGCGCCGTCACCGATGACGGCGACGACATGGTCGTCCTTGCCCTGCACCTCGTTGGCCTTGGCGAGGCCGTCGGCCCAACCGAGGACGGTGGAGGCGTGCGAGTTCTCGATCACGTCGTGGTCGGACTCGGCACGCGAGGGGTAGCCGGAGATGCCGCCCTTGGTGCGCAGCTTGCCGAAGTCCTGGCGGCCGGTGAGCAGCTTGTGCACGTAGCTCTGGTGGCCGGTGTCGAAGAGCACCTTGTCCTGCGGGGACTCGAAGACGCGGTGCATGGCGATGGTGAGCTCGACCACGCCGAGGTTGGGGCCGAGGTGGCCGCCTGTCTTGGACACTGCGTCGACGAGGAAGGCGCGGATCTCGCCGGCCAGCTGGTTCAGCTCCTCCAGGCTGAGCCGGTCCAGATCGCGCGGTCCCCTGATGCGGGTCAGCAGCGGCACCCGTGCCTCCTTGCAGTAGAGCGTGCAGTAGAGCTGTTCAAGCGTTGACCGGATTGTTGCCGGGCCTGTTGAGTCTAATGTTCCGCCGTCGGCGGCGGAGTCCGGGCCGTGAGTTCCACGTCACGCGATCGGCGGTAGACAGGGGGCGGACAGCGAGCTGCCCGGCACCGCGCCGTTGCGGTGCCGGGCAGCCCTGTTCCGGGTTCTGGCAGGTCAGGCGCGTCCTGCCGTCTTCTGGGTCTTGCGCGTCACGGAGTCGATCACGACCGTGGCGAGCAGTACGCCACCAGTGATCATGTACTGGACCGGCGTTGCGATGCCTTCGAGCGCAAGGCCGTACTGGATCGAGGTGATGACCATGACACCCAGGAGGGCGTTCCAGGTGCGGCCCCGGCCACCGAAGAGGCTGGTGCCGCCGATGACGGCCGCCGCGATGGCGTTCATCAGGAGGTCACCGGTACCGGCGCCCTGGTTGGCGGCGGCGATCTTGGAGGCCATGAAGAGGCCACCGGCCGCGGCGAACGTACCGGCGATCGCGTAGACCGACGTACGGATCAGGGTGACGTTGATGCCCGCGCGGCGGGACGCCTCGACGCTGCCGCCGAGCGCGAAGACCTTGCGGCCGTAGCCGGTGCGGCGGAGCACGAAGTCGGTGCCGACCAGGACCACCAGGAAGATCACCAGGGCGAGGGGCAGGCCCTTGTACTGGTTGAACATGATCGCGGCGGCGAAGGCCACCACGGCCAGGACCGCGGTACGGACGATGATCTCGCTCAGCGGCCGGGACGGGACACCGGCCGCCTCGCGGCGGCGGCTGTCCAGGAACGAGGAGAGGAAGAACGCGGCGACCGCGACGACCGCGAGGCCGTAGGCCGCGGCGACGTCCGTGAAGTAGTACGAGGTCAGCTTGGCGATCAGGCCCTCGGAGTCGAGGTTGATGGTGCCGTTGTCACCCAGGATCTGGAGCATGAAGCCCTGCCAGAACAGCAGGCCCGCCAGGGTGACGGCGAACGCCGGGGCGCCGATGCGCGCGAAGAAGAAGCCGTGGATCGTGCCGATCACGGTGCCGGAGAGTACGGCGACGATCAGCGCGACCCACTCGGGTGCGCCGTGCGTGACGGCGAGCACGGCGGCGACCGCGCCCGCGACACCGCTGACCGAGCCGACCGACAGGTCGATCTCGCCGAGCAGCAGCACGAAGACGATGCCGACCGCGATCATGCCGGTGCCGACCATGGCGACGGAGATGTTGCTGAGGTTCTCCGCGGTCATGAAGCGCGAGTTCATCGAGGCGAAGATCGCCCAGATGATGATGAGGCCCGCGACGACGGGTATGGAACCCAGGTCACCGGCGCGCATCTTCCGCTTGAACTCGGTGATGTAGCCCGCGAAGCCCTGCTCGCGCACGAGCAGGCGGGGGTCCACCGCGGTGACGGCGTCGGCGGCGGCCGCGGGGGCGTCGACGGGCGCGTCGCCGGGCGTGGAGGTCTTGTCGATGCTGCTCACTTCTGGGCCTCCCCATTGCGCGCCGCGCGACGGGTCACGGCATTGTCCGTGGCGCCCGTGATGGCGGAGATGATCTCTTCCTGCGAGGTGGACTTCACGTCGAAGACGCCGTTGTTCCGGCCGAGCCGGAGCACCGCCACCTTGTCCGCGACGGCCTTGACGTCCGCCATGTTGTGGCTGATGAGAATGACCGCGTGGCCACGCTCGCGCAGCCGCTCCACCAGGTCGAGGACCTGGGCGGTCTGCTCGACGCCGAGCGCCGCGGTGGGCTCGTCGAGGATGACGAGCTTGGGCTCGCCGAGCATCGAGCGGGCGATCGCCACCGTCTGGCGCTGACCGCCGGAGAGCGAGGCGATCGGGATGCGGACGCTGGGTATGCGGATCGACAGCGTGGTGAGGAGCTCGCGGGCGCGGCGCTCCATCTCGACCTCGTTGAGCACTCCGCGCCTGCGCAGCTCACGACCGAGGTAGAGATTGCCGACGACGTCGATGTTGTCGCACAGCGCGAGGTCCTGGTAGACGGTCGCGATGCCCAGGTTCTGGGCGTCGTGCGGCTTGTTGATCTGGACGGCCTTGTTCTCCCACTCGATGACGCCGTCATCGATGGGATGCACGCCGGCGATCGTTTTGACCAGCGTGGACTTTCCTGCGCCGTTGTCGCCGACCAGGGCGACCACCTCACCGGCGTGGACCTCAAGCTCGACGTCGGTGAGCGCCTGGACGGCACCGAATCGCTTGGAGACCCCGCGCAACGCCAACACGGGCGTAGCGGACACGTGAACCATCTCCTTCGCCGCCTGACCGGCGGGAGGTTGAACAGAAGAGAACGAGAAGAACGAGAAGAACGGGAGGAGCGAGAAGACCTGTACGCGACCGGAGCGCGTTTCTGTCCGGCGCCCCGCCTGGAGCTGCGGGGCTGTTGGAACGGGGCGCCGGACAGGCCTCAATGGTGGTGAAGTCCCGTGGAGACGAGGGGACTTACTTCAGGCCGACCTTGCCGCAGTCGGCCTTGTACTTGGCCGTGCAGATCTCGTCGACCGCGTAGATGCCGTCCTTGATGACGGTCTCCTTGATGTTCTTGTCGGTCAGCGAGACGACCGGCACGAGCACCGTGGGAACGTCCTTGGCGGTGGGGCTGTCGACGGTCGTCTTGGCGATCGAGTCGAGCTTCTCGCCCTTGCCGAGCGCGACGGCCATCTTCGCGGCGATCTCGGCTTCCTGCGGGTAGGACTTGTAGACGCTCATGAACTGCTCGCCCGCGACGATGCGCTGCACACCGGCGAGTTCGGCGTCCTGGCCCGTGACCGGGGGAAGCTTGCTGACGCCCGCGGCCTTGAGGGCGGTGATGATGCCGCCCGCCATGCCGTCGTTCGCGGAGTAGACGCCGTCGATCTTGTCCTTGCCG
Source organism: Streptomyces sp. NPDC051218 (assembly GCF_044455475.1). Taxonomy (NCBI): domain Bacteria; kingdom Bacillati; phylum Actinomycetota; class Actinomycetes; order Kitasatosporales; family Streptomycetaceae; genus Streptomyces; species Streptomyces sp. NPDC051218. Next base: position 373,628 of record NZ_JBITEU010000003.1, read on the forward strand.
ATCGCCGAGATCGCGCCCTCCATGTTGGCGTTGGCGTTCTCCGGCTTCCACTCCTTGGTGTCGTACGACTTGCCGATCTTGACCTTGCCCTTGAGCTCGGCCTCGGCGCCCTTCTTGAAGAGCTTGGCGTTCGGGTCGGTGATCGCGCCGTTCATCATCACGATCGTGCCGCCCTTGGCCTTGTCGCCGAGGGCCTCGAGGAGGGCCTTGCCCTGGACGCGGCCGACCTCTTCGTTGTCGAAGGAGGTGTACGCGTCGATGGGGCCCTCGGCAAGGCGGTCGTACGCCACGACCGGGATGCCCGCGTCCTTGGCCTTCTTGACCGACCCCGCGATGGCCTTGGAGTCCACCGCGTCCACGATCAGCACGTCCACCTTGTTGGTGATCATGGTGTCGGCCTGCTGGTTCTGGGTGTTCGCGTCCTGCTTGGCGTTGGCGTACGTCACCTTCGCCTTGCCGTCGGTCAGCTCCTTGACGTGCTTCTCGATCAGCGGCTTGTCGAACTTCTCGTAACGCGCGGTCTGGTTCTCCGGCAGGAGCAGACCTATGTTCAGCGCGTCGCCCTTCTTCGAGCCCGAGCCCGCTTCATCCTTGTCACCGCCGGACTCCTTGGCACTGCCACAGGCGGCGAGGGTGACGGCCATGGTGGTGGCGGCAACGGCAACGGCGGCACGACGCATACGCGTGTTCATTTGGGAACCTCCCTGACGTGGCCGCGTCGTTGCGGCCGAGGTGGCTCGAAGTCAACTCGGCCGCCACACCAGCGTCAAGGAGTAAATCCTTAACGAGATGACAACGGTGCCATGCGTTATCTAAGTGAAGGCAGGTGCGGTCGCAGGGAGAGAGCCGTCCAAAAGGGTCGAATCGCCCATTTCGCTGAGGGCGAGAGCCAGTGCTCCGAGCACCTCGGCGCGGCCGCCCAGGGCCCCCGGAAGGACGGAAAGCTGCCGGGCCGCGCTGGGGATCGCATAGCGCCCCACGGACTCCCTGATGGGCCCGAGGACCAGCTCACCGGCCTCCGCGAGGTCACCGCCGAGGACGACCCTGCTGGGGTTCAGGAGGTTGCAGAGGTTGGCCACGCCGCTGCCGATGTGCCGGCCGACGTCGGCGATCACGCGGCGGCAGCCGGGGTCCCCGTCACGCGCGAGGGCGACCACGCGCTCCATGGTCAGCTCGGTGCCGTGGCTGGACTGGAGCAGCGGCAGCACATAGCGGGCCGCCGTGAAGGTCTCCAGGCAGCCGCGGTTGCCGCACCGGCAGACCGGGCCCGACTCGTCCAGGGTGATGTGCCCGATCTCGCCGGCGGTGCCGCCGGGCCCGCGGTAGATCCGCCCGCTGATCACGAGCCCGGCGCCGACACCGCTCGCGACCTTGATGTACGCCAGGTCCTTGACCCCGCGGCCGCTGCCCCACACCAGCTCGCCGAGCGCGCCGAGGTTGGCGTCGTTGTCGACGTGCACGGGGACGCCGATGCGGTCCTTGAGCTCCTCGGCGGGCTTCGTGCCGGACCAGCCCGGCAGGATCGACGTCGAGCCGAGTGTCCCGGACTCCACGTCGATGGGCCCCGGCACGCCGAGGCCGATGCCCGCGATCTTCGAGCGGTCCACGCCGGTCGCCGCGATCAGCCTGCTGACCAGCTGCTCGGCGCGGTCGAAGCCCTGTGCGGCCGACGCGTCCACGTCCAGCGGCTCGGACTCCTCGGCGAGCACCTGGTGGGCGAGGTTGCCCACGGCCACGCGCAGGTGCGTATGGCCGAAGTCCACGCCGATGACGATGCCGGCGTCGCCGCTGAGCGAGACGCTGCGGGCCCGTCGGCCGCCTGCCGAGGTGGGCGTGACCTCGACCGTTCCGCCGTCCTTGAGCTCCCGGACGATGTTGGAGACCGTGGCCGCGGACAGGCCCGTCGTCCTGGCGATCTCCGCCTGAGTGAGCGATCCGGCGAGCCGTACGGCACGTACGACCCGCTCGAGATTGGCCCGGTGCAGCGACGACTGCGACCCCGGAGTCTCCATTGACTCAGCCACCCTTATTCCGTATGACGTAAATGTAGAAGCAGCACCTTCGCCGCCCGTACAAGTTGTGAACTCCAAGCTCTGCTGAACGGGTTGGCGCAGTCAAGTCCTTGACGGAAATCCCCCTCCCGAACAGCGGGACAGGCCGGGTCCAAGCGGCGAGGATGCACCCCAAACCACCCAGACCCGGCCTGTGGGGGCCGATCCGTTACTTGACCGATCCCGCGGTGAGACCCGAGACCACGTGCCGCTCGATGAAGGCGAACAGCACGATGACCGGCACGATCGCCACCACGGAGGCCGCGAAGAGGTAGTTCCACTCCACGGTGTAGGCGCCGATGAAGTTGTTGATGCCGACGGTCAGCGGCTGCTTGTCGGGCTCGGTGGTGAGCGTGAGGCCCATCACGAACTCGTTCCATGAGGTGATGAAGGTGAAGATCACCGCGGTGACCACACCCGGCAGCGCGAGCGGCAGCGTCACCTTCACCATGGCGCCGAAGCGGCTGGTGCCGTCGACCATGGCCGCCTCCTCCAGCTCCGGTGGGATGGAGCTGATGTAGGCCGTCAGGATCCACACGGCGAACGCGAGGTTGAACGCCGCGTTGGTGAGGATCAGCGTCCAGACCGAGTTGAGCATGTCCAGCTGGTGGAACTCGCGGTAGAGGCCGACGAGCAGTGCGGTGGGCTGGAACATCTGGGTGATCAGGACGAGCAGCAGGAAGGCCTTGCGTCCGCGGTAGCGCATGCGCGCCGTGTAGTACGCGGCGGGCAGCGAGACCAGGAGCACCAGGAGCGTGGCGCCGCCCGCGACCAGGAGGGTCACCTGGAGGTTCTGGCCGAGCTCCGACTCCTTCCAGACCTCGATGAAGTTCGACCACTCCAGGTTCTGCGGCAGGTACGTCCGGTCCCGCAGCTCGCTCTTGGGCCGGAGCGCGGTGATCACCATCTCCAGGTACGGAGCCAGGAAGATCGCCGCCAGGGCCCAGGCGACCACGGTGATGACCAGCGTGCGCGGCCGGAACGTGCGCCTGGCCCTCGGCCGGGGCGCGGGGCTCTTCGGGGACCCCGCGCGGGTCTCCGTCGCCGTGGCCATCAGTCCTCCTCGTTCCAGCGGCTGACCTTCAGGAAGATCAGCACGAGCACGACGACCATCGCGAAGTTGACCACGGACATGGCGGCGGATTCGCCGATGTCGGTCTCCTTCAGCTTGTACATGAACACCATGGTCGTGGAGGTGTCATAGCCGGGACCGCCCTGCGTCATGGCCCAGATGATCGGGAAGGAGTTGAAGACGTTGATGAGGTTGATGACCACGCCGACGAGGAACGCGGGCCGCAGCATCGGCACGGTGATGTGCCGGTACGTCTGCCAGGGGCTCGCCCCGTCGATCCGCGACGCCTCGTAGACCTCGCCCGGGATGGTCTGCAGACCGGCGAGCAGGGTGTACGTGGTGAAGGGCAGCGACACGAAGATCGCGACGGCCATCATCCACGGCCAGGCCGTCTCCGGCTGGCCGAGCCAGTCCTTCGACTTGTCGATGAGGCCGAGGTCCAGCATGAGCGTGTTGAGCACGCCCGCGGTCTGGTTGAGCATCCACTTGAAGCCGATGGCGGTCATCAGGACGGACGCCGCCCAGGGCGCGATGAGCGCCCAGCGGGTGACGGTGCGGCCGGGGAACTTCTGGTTGAACAGCTGGGCGAGGGCCAGCGAGAGCAGCATCGTCACGCTCACGACGACGACGGTCCACACGACCGTCCAGAGCAGGACCGACCCGAAGTCGGTCTCCTCGAAGAGCTTCTTGTACTTGTCGGTCCCCGCGCTGCCGCGCACGATGCCGGCGATCGAGATGTTGAGGAACGAGGTGCGGATCAGCTCGACGACCGGCCAGATGACCACGGCGAGGATCAGCAGGATGACGGGCGCTATCCAGGGCAGCGGGCCGAGCCGGGCGATGCCGCTGCGGCGGCTCACGGGCCTGGGTGCGCGCCCGCTCCGTCCCTGGCCGGTGTCGGCCGGGGGCGGAGGGGCCTTCAGTGACACAAGGTCTCCTTGCGTACGGAGCGAACGGGAGCTGTCTGCCTGCTACTTGGCCTCGGCAGCCGCCGCTTCCGCCTTCTTCTGCAGGTCACCGAGGACCGTCTTCGGGTCGTCGCTCGCGGCCTTGCCGCCGGTCTTCTTCATCTCGGCGGAGATGACGTCCCAGGAGGTGTCGCCCAGGGGGTAGAACTTGGCGTTCGGCAGGACCTCGAAGAACGGCTCCAGGTCCTTGTGCTTGCCGTTGGTCTGCATCGTCTTGAGCGCGTCCTGGGTGACGGGCATCAGGTTGTACATCTCGTCGAACTCCAGCATCTTCTTGGAGTACGTGAAGTCCAGGAACTTCTTGACGCCTTCCTTCTCCGCGCCGCCGTCCTTGAACGCCATCATCCAGTCGGCCACGCCGAGGGTGGACTCCAGCGGAGCGTCCTTGCCGGGGATCGGCGCGACGCCGTAGTCGACCTTGCCGTCCTTGGCCATCTGGATGAGGCTCGGGTGGCCGTTGAGCATGCCGACCTTGCCGGCCGCGAAGTCGGCGAAGGCCGTCTTGCGGTCGGTGGATGCCGGGTTGGAGTACGTGAGGCCGGGCTTGACGAGCTCCTTCTGCAGCCAGTCGAAGGTCTCGACGTTCTGCGCGCTGTCCAGCGTGTACTTGCCGCTCTCGTCGGTGTAGCCACCGCCGTTGCCGAGCTCCCACATCATCGTCTCGCCCTGGGTCTCCTCGGGGCCGAGCGGCAGGGCGTACGGGGTGTCGGCGGCCTTGGAGGACTTGATCTTCTTCGCAGCGGCGGCGACCTCGTCCCAGGTCTTGGGCGGGGTCTTCACGCCCGCCTTCTTCAGGACGTCCTTGTTGTAGAACATGACGCGGCTGGAGGAGACCCACGGGATGCCGTACTGGGTGCCCTTGACCTCGCCGGCCTTGGCGAAGGTGGGGATGAGGTTCTCCTTCGTCTTGGGCGAGAGGACCTCGTCGGCCTTGTAGAGCAGGTCGTCCGCGACCTTGTCGGCGTAGCCGCCGGTCTGCAGCAGGTCGGGCTGGTTGCCCGACTGGATCATGTTCTTGACCTGCTTGTCGATCTCGTTCCAGTTGATGACCTGGACATCGACCTTGTAGCCCTTGTTCTCCTTCTCGAACTCCTTCTTGACGCCGTCCCAGTACTTCTTGGAGGCGTTGGAGGCCTTGTCGCCGTAGTCCGCGGCGACGAGCTTGATGGTCTTGCCGTCGCCGCTGTCGCTGTCACCGCCGCACGCGGTAAGTCCCATGGCCATGGCGAGCGTTGCCGCACCGGTGGCGATTACTCGATTCCTCATGCTGTTCAACCCTTCGACATCGGTGTCGACTTGAACGCGGGCAAAGGTCCCCCCGCGGCGCCGTGGCGCCGACATTACTCACGGCCGGAATTGCCGCAACAGGCCTAGACCACTTTCGTGGCCAAGCTGAAATCACAGCCGGACAGGGTTACTTGAGAGCGCCCGCGGTGAGCCCCGCCTGCACCTGGCGCTGGAAGACCGCGTACACGACGAGCACCGGCAGCATGGCGATCGTCAGGCCCGCGAAGAGCGCCCCCCAGTCGCCCCGGTAGCCCTGCGAGACCGCCAGCGTCGCGAGGCCCTGCGGCAGCACGTACCGGCTCTCCTCCTCGTTGTTGAGCAGCAGCGGAAGCAGGTACTGGTTCCACTGGCCGAGGAAGTTGAAGATGCCGATGCTTACCAGGCCGGGCTTGGCCATGGGCAGCATGATCTGGAAGAACGTGCGCGTGTGCGAGGCCCCGTCGACCATCGCCGCCTCCTGGACGCCGGTCGGCAGCGTACGGAAGAAGGACGTCAGGAAGAACGTGGTGAAGGGCAGCGAGTACGCGATGTACGCGATCATCAGGCCAGGTCGGGTGTCCAAGAGGCCGAAGTTCTCCATGACCGCGAAGAGCGGCACGAGGGCGAGGATGACCGGGAACATCATCCCGCCCGCGAAGAGCATGAAGATCAGCCGGTTGCCCGGGAAGGTGAAGCGGGCGATCACATAGGCCGCCATCGACCCGAGCAGCATCGTGCCGGTCAGTGAACCCGCCAGGATGATCACCGAGTTGAGGGCGTACTGCCCGATGCTGGCCTCGGTCCACGCGTTGGTGAAGTTCTCCCAGTGGAAGGAGGCCGGCCAGCCCATCGGATCGCTGAGGATCTCCGTCGAGGGACGGAACGCGGTGAGGGCGACCCAGACGAGCGGGCCCGCCGCGAGCACCACCCACAGGACGAGGAAGGCGTGCGAGAAGACGTTGAGGGTCGCACCGCCGGCCGAATCGCCCTCCCGGCGGGGTACGTCGGCGGCGTCGGTGCGGGGCACGGTGGTCGTGGTCATGATGCAGTGGCTCCCGCGGGCTCAGTATTCGATCCGGTCGCGATTCCCGATCCTCATGACGATCAGCGAGAACGCCATGCTGAGGACGAGGAGGACGACGCCGATGGAGGTGGCATAGCCGTATTGACCGTCACGGAACCGTTCGTAGAGGAAGACCGGGGTCACCTTCAGGACGTGCTCGGGCACCATCACGAGCACGATCGCGAACGAGTCGAGGGCCTGGATGCCCATGTAGATCCAGCCGGTCCGCACGGTGTCCCAGATCAGCGGGAGCGTCACGCTGAAGAAGGTCCGCCCCCGGCCCGCGCCGTCGAGCAGCGCGGCCTCGTAGATGTCCCTGGGGATCGCGCCCATCGCGGCGGAGAACAGCACCACGTAGAAGCCGACGAAGCTCCAGGAGAGCACGACCATCACCGCGATGAGGGCGAGCGAGCGGTCGCCGCCGAGCCAGGCGGGCCCGTCGATGCCCACCTTGTCGAGGCCGCCGTTGATCAGACCGCTGTTGGTGTTGAAGACACGGCCCCAGACGACCGCGATGATCGCGACGGAAAGGACCTGGGGGAAGAAGTAGACGACCTTGTAGAACGACGAGCCCGCGACCCCGGCGATGGCCTGGCCCTTACGGTGCCGGCCGCCCGACGTGATCATGTAGGCGAAGAACATGCCGAGCACGAGCGTGAGCACCGGGGCGACGACCGCCAGGGTGACGCTCACCTCCAGGGACTCCCAGAAGCGCTCGTCGTTCCACATCTTCGTGAAGTTGTCGAAGCCGATGAAGTTCGCCACGGGACCGCCGGACCAGTCCGTGAACGAGTAGTAGATCGCCTGGACGAAGGGCGAGATGACGAACAGGGCGTAGAACGCGAGCGGCAGGGCCAGGAAGCCCGCGATGAAGCGGTACTTGTCGAGCGTGCGGTAGCGCCGGTCGTAGCGCACGCTCTCCGGTGTGAAGCGGGGCGGCAGCAGCACCGCCAGGATGAACAGCGCCCGGCCCGGCGCCTTGCGTGGGCCCGGCCGGTCCGGTGCCTTGCGTGCCTTCTTCGAAGGTGGGGAATCGTCCACCCGGGTGTCACTCTTCACGCCACTTCGCCCCGCCTCGCTCACGTGCCCGCGTTCTCGGTCGATCAGCCGCTGGTCAGGACTTCTTGACCTTGACGACGTCAGGGTCCTTGAGGATCCGGGCCCCGGCCTTCTCCATGATGTCCATGGCCTGCTTGGTGCCGATCTGGCCCAGCATGAACTTGGCGATCATGTCGTTGAAGTCCTCGCGGAACAGCTCGTTGTACCAGTCCATGTGCTTCGCGATGACGACGTTGTCGCCGGCGGCCTCGATCGCCTTCTGCACGCTGGCCACACCCGACGGCAGCTTCTGGCCGTCGATGGCTCCCTTGACCACGGGGAGGGCGGAGAGCTCCCTGAAGTTGTTCAGGGCGGCCTCCTTGCTGTACATCGCCCGCAACCACTCCAGGCCGCCCTGCCGGTTCTTCGCCTTCTCGGGGACGACGTAGAACTCACCGGCCGGTGCGTTGATCGTGCCGAACGGCATCTTGTCGCCCGAGTCCAGTGACGGGCTCGGGCCGAATGACATCCCGAAGTCCTTCGGGGTGGTGTCCTTGGCCTCGTTCTCCACCCAGGAACCGTTGGGCACGAAGACGCACTTGCCGCCCTTGGTCCAGGCGGTCTGCATCTCGGTGTGCGCCTCGGTGCCGTCGAAGCCGGTCAACACGTACTTCTTGGCGACCAGTTCCTCCCAGGCCTCGAAGACGTCCTTGACCGCGTCGTTCTTCCAGGCGCCCGGCTCCAGGTGGTCCATGGCCGTGGCGATCTCGCGCCCGCCACGCTGCGCGAACATCGTGTACATGCTGAAGAACATGTACCGGGGGTGGCCGCCCGGGTAGCTCCAGCCGTGGATGCCCTTGGCCTTGGCCTTCTTGCAGACCGCGAGCATCTCGTCCCATGTCTTGGGGTACTCGGAGTCCAGGCCCTCCTCCAGGAGCTTCTTGGAGTAGAAGGTGCCGTAGACCGTCAGCGAGATGCCGGCCTGCCAGGTGCCCGAGCCACCGAAGTTGCCGCTCGCCTCGACGGCCGGGGCGAGGATGTCGCGCACCTTGACGCTCGGGTCGTCCCACGACGGCGCGTCGAGCAGCTCGGTGAGGTCCGCCACCTGCTTGTTGGAGACCAGCTTGCCGGGGTTCATCTGGTCGGCGCCGGAGTTGTTGATGACGTCGGCCGTCGGCTTGCCGCGGACGATCTTCGGCTGCACCTGAGTGGCGACCTTCGTCGTCGACTTCTGGCCGGCGTCCGAGTCCGGGTACCGCTTCTTGTACATGTCGGTCACGAACTGGGCGTACTTGTCGCCGTAACCGCCGTTGAAGACGACCACGGCGAGCGCGGCGTCGTCCTTCACGCCGAGCGGGTTCTTCTTGGACTTCTCGCCCTTTTCCGCCTTGTTCTCTTCTCCGCCACCGCTCGCGCACGAGCTCAGGGCGCCCACGGCCGGCACTGCGAGAAGGCTGGTGGCCGCCGCCCTCTTCATCACGTCACGACGGTTGATGCTGGTGGATCCCATGCTCAAGTCCTCGCCTTCCAGGACTCAGGCGGCGTACGGGGCTCCCGACAGCTCGCCAGTGGCGAAGGGCCCGACACCGCGGGTCAGTTGAAGCTTTCGTGGTGCGTTGCGTGCGACAACTACATGGCAAGGGCTCGCACCCGCCACTCAGGGTGCCGATAGGTATAGTCCACTTCTCGGCAGCAGAGCAAGATCGAACGCAGCCTCGGCCAGCAGTCTTTCCCGAGTTGAGACCTCGCGGAGATACGGACTGGTTCGTTCACGGCGTGAGCAAATTCAGCCGAACGGATCGGCCGCGACTTGGACCCGCCGTCACTCCCTCCCCTTGATCTTCCCTGGCGCTCACTTGCACCTCATTGGACTTTCTCCCGTACCCCTTGGACTTTCCCCCGGCCCCCGCCCCCCTCCAGGCCCCGTTCGGCGCTTTCAACAGCCTTGACACCACACACCACTTGCCGCCCTACTGGACCCTGCGCAGCGATGTGACAACGTTGTCCGACTCGCAGGGAGGGGTTCGGGGATGCCGCACAGATCACGCAGACCTCGCTTCAGACACCACCGTTCGGCCGCGGTCCTGGGAGCGGCCGCGTTCACGCTCGTCGCGACAGCGCAGGGCGCAGCCGTCGCCAAGCCGGAGGAACCGCCCAAGGCGGCCAAGGAGTTCGTCTCCTCGTTCGAAGAGGGCGAGGCGCAGCCCGACTGGCTGAACACCGTGGAGACCGGTCCCGACGGCAAGAAGCGGACCGCCGGTGTCAACGGCGCGTTCAGTTCGGGGATACCCGGAAGTGTGAACGACCACGTGACGGAGGTCCGCGCCAGCGGTGAGAACTCCGGGAGCGGCGAGGTCAAGGAGAACCTGGTCGACGGGGAGCCCACCAGCAAGTGGCTCACGTTCGAGCCGACGGGCTGGGTCGAGTACGACCTGGACGAGCCCGCCAAGACGGTGACGTACGCGCTGACGTCCGCGAACGACCACGCCGAGCGCGACCCCAAGGACTGGACCCTCAAGGGCTCCACCGACGGCAAGGACTGGAAGGTCCTGGACACCCGGAAGGGTGAGGCGTTCGACAAGCGCCACCAGACCAAGAAGTACGACTTCGAGAACTCCACCACGTATGCGCACTACCGCCTGGAGGTGACCGCCAACAACGGCGCGTCCGACGCCCTCCAGCTCTCCGACGTCCACCTCTCCGTCGGCGGCAGCCAGACGCCCGACCCCGAGGACATGCTCTCCCTCGTGGACCGCGGCCCCAGCGGCTCCCCGACCGCGAAGTCGGGCGCCGGGTTCACCGGCAAGCGCGCGCTGCGCTACGCGGGCACCCACAAGGTGGACGGGCGCGGCTACTCGTACAACAAGGTCTTCGACGTGAACGTCTCGGTGCGGCGTGACACCGAGCTGTCCTACCGGGTCTTCCCGTCCATGGCGGAGGGTGACCTCGACTACGACGCCACGAACGTGTCCGTGGACCTGGCCTTCACCGACGGCACCTATCTGAGTGACCTCAAGGCGATGGACCAGCACGGCTTCCCGTTGACGCCGCAGGGCCAGGGCGCCGCGAAGGGGCTCTACGTCAACCAGTGGAACAACGTCCAGGCGCGGATCGGGCAGGTCGCGCGCGGCAAAACCGTCGACCGGGTGCTCGTCGCGTACGACTCCCCCAAGGGCCCGGCGAAGTTCCGTGGCTGGGTGGACGACGTGTCCCTGAAGGAGAAGGCCCCGGCGAAGCCGAAGGCCCACCCATCGGACTACGCGGACACCACCCGCGGCACCAACTCCAGCGGCGGTTTCTCGCGCGGCAACACCTTCCCCGCGACGGCCGTACCGCACGGCTTCAACTTCTGGACGCCGGTGACCAACGCCGGCTCCCTGAGCTGGCTCTACGACTACGCGCGCGGCAACAACGCGGACAACCTGCCGACGATCCAGGCGTTCAGCGCGAGCCACGAGCCGAGCCCGTGGATGGGCGACCGGCAGACCTTCCAGATGATGCCGTCGGTCGACAAGGACACGCCGTCCGCGTCCCGCACCAAGCGCGCGCTGCCCTTCAAGCACGAGAAGGAGACGGCACGCCCGCACTACTACGGCGTGACGTTCGAGAACGGTCTGAAGGCCGAGATGGCCCCGACCGATCACGCGGCGATGATGAAGTTCACCTATCCCGGTGACGACGCGAGCGTCATCTTCGACAACGTCTCCGAGAAGGGCGGCCTCACCCTCGACGAGGAGAACGGGATCGTCAGCGGCTACTCGGACGTGAAGTCGGGGCTCTCCACCGGCGCCACCCGCCTCTTCGTGTACGGGACCTTCGACTCGCCCGTCACCGCCGGCGGCAAGCTCGACGGCGGGGGTGGCGGTGACGTCACCGGCTATCTGCGCTTCAAGCCGGGCAAGGACCGCACGGTGAACCTGCGCCTCGCGACCTCGCTGATCAGCCTCGACCAGGCCAAGGCCAACCTGAACCGCGAGATCCCGTCGGGCAGCTCCTTCGAGCGCGTGAAGAACCGCGCGCAGAAGAGCTGGGACGACATCCTCGGCAAGGTCGAGGTCCAGGGCGCGAGCGAGGGCCAGCGCACGACGCTCTACTCCAGCCTGTACCGCCTGTACCTCTACCCCAACTCGGGCTTCGAGAAGGTCACTTCGGCGAACGGCAAGTCGAAGTACCAGTACGCGTCGCCCTTCTCGCCGCAGACGGGACCGGACACCCCGACCCACACCGGCGCGAAGATCGTCGACGGGAAGCCGTACGTCAACAACGGCTTCTGGGACACGTATCGCACGACCTGGCCCGCCTACTCGCTCCTCACGCCGAAGAAGGCGGGTGAGCTGGTCGACGGTTTCGTACAGCAGTACAAGGACGGTGGCTGGACGTCGCGTTGGTCGTCGCCGGGCTACGCGGACCTGATGACGGGCACCTCGTCGGACGTGGCGTTCGCCGACGCCTACGTCAAGGGCGTGGACTTCGACGCGAAGGACGCGTACGATGCGGCGCTGAAGAACGCGACCGTGGTGCCGCCGAGTTCGGGCGTCGGCCGCAAGGGCATGGAGACCTCGCCCTTCCTCGGCTACACGCCGAGCGAGACCCACGAGGGCCTGTCCTGGGCGCTCGAGGGCTACCTCAACGACTACGGCATCTCGCGGATGGGCCACGCCCTCTACAAGAAGACGGGCGAGAAGCGCTACAAGGAGGAGTCGGAGTACTTCCTCAACCGCGCCCGGGACTACGTGCATCTCTTCGACGACAAGGCGGCGGGCGGAGGCACCGCGCCTGGCTTCTTCCAGGGCAAGGACAAGAAGGGCGAGTGGCGCGTCCCCTCCGACAAGTTCGACCCGCGCGTGTGGGGTCACGACTACACGGAGACCAACGCCTGGGGTTACGCCTTCACCGCCCCGCAGGACTCACGCGGCCTCGCCAACCTCTACGGCGGCCGCAAGGGACTCGGCGACAAGCTGGACACGTACTTCTCCACTCCGGAGACCGGCTCCGCGGAGTTCGCGGGCTCCTACGGGGGCGTCATCCACGAGATGACCGAGGCACGCGACGTACGCATGGGCATGTACGGGCACTCCAACCAGGTCGCCCACCACGCCGCCTACATGTACGACGCGGCCGGTGAGCCGTCCAAGACGCAGGAGAAGGTCCGCGAGGTCCTCTCCCGCCTCTACACCGGCAGCGAGATCGGGCAGGGCTACCACGGCGACGAGGACAACGGCGAGCAGTCGGCCTGGTACCTCTTCTCCTCGCTCGGCTTCTACCCGCTGGTCATGGGCAGCGGCGAATACGCCATCGGCTCCCCGCAGTTCACCAAGATGACCGTGCATCTGGACGGCGGGCGCGACCTGGTCGTCAAGGCGCCGAAGAACAGCGCGAAGAACGTGTACGTCCAGGGCCTGAAGGTCAACGGCAAGAAGTGGACCTCGACGGCGCTCCCCCACAAGGAGATCGCCCGCGGTGGTGTCCTGGAGTTCGACATGGGGCCGAAGCCGTCGGCGTGGGGCACGGGCAAGAACGCCCAGCCGACGTCGGTCACACAGGACGACGAGGTGCCGTCGCCGCGCGGTGACGCCATCAAGGGTGACGGCGCGCTCTTCGACAACACCTCCGACACGGACGCGTCGTCGGACACCGCCGTCGACCTTCCGGTCGCCAAGGAAACGAAGGCCGTGCAGTACACGCTGACGTCATCGTCCGACAAGGCGAAGGCGCCGCGCGGCTGGGTCCTTCAGGGCTCGTCCGACGGCGAGAAGTGGCAGGAGCTGGACAAGCGGTCCGGCGAGTCCTTCGCCTGGGACAAGCAGACCCGGGTGTTCACGGTCGACGCCCCGGGCACGTACCGCCACTACCGGCTCGTGCCCGAGGGGTCCGCGACGCTGGCGGAGGTGGAACTGCTCAGCTGAGACGCGTCGCAGGTAATCGCTCGACAGCGTGATGTCGCCGTGGCTAAGATCCACGGCGACATCGCGTGTCGGTCACCGGCTGGGTGAGGCATGGAGGTGTCGGGAGATGCCTTCTGGAGGCATTCCTTGTCAGTCGAACTGAACCACACGATCATCCACGCCCGGGGCAACCGGGAGTCCGCCGAGTTCTTCTCGGACCTGATGGGACTCGAAATCGCCTCGGTGTGGGGCCCGTTCATCGCGGTGCAGCTGAGCAACTCCGTCACCCTGGACTTCGCCACCATCCCCGCGGACAAGATCACCCCGCAGCACTACGCGTTCCTCGTCTCCGAGACGGAGTTCGAGGCGGCGTACGAGAAGATCAGGGCGCGCGGCATCGAGCACTGGGCCGATCCGCAGCAGAAGCTGCCGGGTGAGTTCAACACCAACGACGGCGGCCGGGGCGTGTACTTCCTGGATCCGTCCGGCCACGCCATGGAGATCATCACCGTGCCGTACGGCGGCTTCCCCGCGTAGCTCAGGAGGGGCAGCTCTTCTCCTCGTCCCCCCGGAACGTCCGGTACAGCGGCAGTTTCTTCTTGTCGCCGGAGCGGGCCACCGGGGGGAACTCGATGACCGGGACGGGCTTGCAGACCGCCCACTGGTTGTTCTCGCCGGGGCCGGTGAACCCATAGGTGCCGCCCGCGCCGACGAGGCAGCCCGTGCATGTGCCGCCGTTGATCGTCGAGAAGGTGAGCGTGCTGTAGACGTCCTTGGTGGAGGGCAGCCGCTCCGTGTGGCCGCCTTCGGTGATCTCGCTGTACGAGCGGTCGACGGCGGACGCGAGGAGTGCGAACCCGTCGTAGTACATGGCCGCGTACCCGTCCTCCAGGGGCTTGGTTCCCAGCTCGTGCTCGCTCTGGATCTTCTTGAAGCGGGCGTGGAAGGGGGAGAAGCCCGAGGGTGCTTCGCCGGGATCCTTCGCCCAGTCGGGGTCGTAGGCCGACGCGTCGACGATCATGGCGTTGGCCCTGCGCAGGCTGCGTTCGATGCCGGCGGCGGTGAGTGTCGGCTCAAGGCCGATGCCGACCTTGAGGATCCGCAGCTTGTGGCCGCCGCGGTCACAACCGCCCTCATTGGCGAGGCGGTTGATGAAGGCGGGCAGGTCCTGGTCCCGGCCCGCGAAGAAGACGGTGTCCGCCTGGTCGCGGCAGATCCGCGCGACGGCGTCGGCGAATCGCTGCGGGATGCCCTGGTCGTCTCCCGACGAGCCGATGTAGTGGGAGTTGTGGTTCTTGAGGTCGTAGGTCTTGCCGAAGTGCCGGTCGAAGACCTCACGCAGGTTCTGGGAGTACACGTCACCCTCGCGGCTGTCCCACAGCAGCAGGCCCTTCTCCTTCTGCGGATAGCGGTCGAGGTAGCGGGACAGGGCCTCGGCGAACTGCTCGTTGTTCGGCGAGGTCTTGAAGAAGTACCGGAAGTTCATGGAGGCGGCGGTGATCACCGGGCCGACCGTGGGGATGCCGCGCCCGGTGAGCTCGGCGACCGCCTCGCGGGTCTCCGTCGTACTGCTGGGGATGCCCGTCACGCCGACCAGTGGGGCCGCCTTGTCCCGCGTCAGCTCGGCGAGACGGTCGACGACGGGCCGCCACTCGCTGAGGTGTTTGCCGTCGGGGGCGAACAGCAGTTGGTAGTGCGGCCCGCTCGCGCTGTTCGCCTCGAGCTGCGCGGCGAGGGCGCCCGCCAGGGAGCGCCGGATCATGTCGCCGGTCATCGCGCTCGACGCGTTCGATGTGAACGGCATCATCAGGGCGACCCGTACGTAGGGGATGGGGGCCCTGTCGTCCGTGGGGTTCTCCCAGTCCTGCCGGACGCGGGCGTTCTCGTCCGCCACGGCCTTGATGAGGCTCTTGGTCTCCTCGTCCGCGTCGAAGGCCTGGGCGGTGACCCCGACGCACTCCCCCGCGATCTCCTCCAGGCCCTCACCGCACGGACCGGGACGCGAGCTGTTCCACGTGATGAGGCCGCCGACGAGGGCGATGACCACCACCGCGGCCACGAGCCATTCGAGGGGGCCCCACTCCTTGGGCGGGTTCTTGAACATCATGACCCCTCACTGGCGGGGACGGGCAGGACCTGCCGTTTGCGGGCGGCCGTCGGCCAGTCGCGGGCTGCTCTGCCGAGGGCCGCGTACCAGGTGCGGTGGCGGCGGGAGAGGAACCCGAGTTCGTCACCCACCGCCTGGCACAGGGTCTCGGCATCCGGGTCGATCGCCGCGTCGGCGTACGGCTCGGACAGGTACCACAGGGCGTGCAGGAGCCGGTTGATGCTGCGGCCCGCCTCGTCGAGGTGGGCGAACTGGGCGGCGCGTTCGCCGAGCGCGATCTCCACCCGGTGGTCGCTCCAACCACCCGGCTGGTCCTGGGAGTTCGCGTCCACCGCGGTGTTCTTCGACGGCGGGGTGGGGGCGGTGGCGCAGTGCCGCAGGCACTTCAGCCAGTGCTCGACGCTCTGCACCGCCTCCTCCGCGCCGAACTCGTCCGCCAGCATCTCGACCGCCCCCGCCGCGTTCCCGGCGGCGAGGTTGTGCCGCAACGCGTCCGCTTCTCCCCGGGCGGTGCGCTGCACGTGGTAGCGGTGCAGGAAGCGGTGTATCTCGTGCCAGCTGTGCGGGTCGTCGGGCGGCGGCGAGGTGCGGCGCGCCTCGTGGACGAGGAGCGCCTGCAGGAGCTTGCTCTCGACCAACGGCGCATCGATCGGCACGGACTGCTGCCACTGCCGCTCCACCAGGTACTGCGCCGCCGCGTTGGCCGGCAACTGCTCGGGCCCGTCCAGGCGCAGATCCTCGGCGAGGGCCTCCGCGGTCGCGTTGTCCCGCGCCAGGCACAGCACCAGGAGCCGGTCGCGCTGCCGCCGGTCCGGCAGGAGATCCTCCAGGAGCACCTGGGTGACCGGGCGGCCCTGCGGCGTGGGCAGGTCGAGCAGGTCCCTGGGGGCCACCGCGCGGTGGTGCCGGGCCGCGTGCACCACGGCGTCGCACAGCACGGTGCTCGCCGAGGGGTGCCCGCCGGTCAGCGAGTGCAGGGCCGATGCCAGGTGGGGGTGGAGGAGCCGCGCCGAGGCCCGGTCGAGCATCGACAGGACGTCGTCCCTGCCCAGCGGCGTGAGCGGCACGACGAGCAGTCCGGCGGACGGATCGTGTCCGGCGCGCTGCCAGATGGCGGCGGCCTGCTTGCGCCGCGCGCTGCCCACGGGCGGCAGCAGGTCGGCCAGTTCGCGGCGCACCGCCTGCGGCGCCTCCTCCTCGGGCACGTCCCCGAGGCGGGTGGCGACGACGGTGATCCGGTCGCGGTGGGGTCGCTGCGCGCCGGCGCGGTGTTCGAGCAGCAGGTCCAGGAAGCGCCGCCCCGCGGGGGCGTGCGCCTCGTCGAGGAGGATCAGCGGCCAGGGTTCACGGTTCAGGTGCCGCACCAGGCCGTAGGCGGCGGCCACCTCCTCCAGGAAGGCGGCCATGAGGGTGTTCTCGACGGCGTGGCGGTAGTCGCCGCCCCGGTGGAAGCGGCGGCCGAGCTCAAGGAGGGCATCGGGCTTCCCCGTCTCCCCCTCGGGCATGGTGTGCCGCTGCCCGTACCAGTTGCGGGCCGTGGTGAGGCCGCGCAGGGACTGGAGTTCACGCAGGATCGCCGCGGTGACCGGCTGCGTGGCGTCGTCGTCCGCCACGTCGGCACCGGAGGCCGCCGCCTCGGTCGCCGCGTCGACGGAGGCCACGACCTGCTCCGACCACTGCCGCGCCACGTCGCGCTCGCCCCCGGCCATCACCCCGCAGGCGATCAGGAGCCTGGCGTGCCGCGCGCACACGGCGTCCCGTCCGTCGGCGTCGGCGAGGGACCAGCCGGACACCGCGAACAGGCCGGGCAGCAGGACCGGGAAGAGGCCGAGCCCGGGTGCGAGCGCGCACACGATCCGCTCGAGGATCTGCACGAAGTCGGCCGCGGGCGTGGCGGGCACGTCCTCGGCCTGTGCGGTCACGACGGGTGCCGCGGCGGACGCTCCCGGCACCAGGACCCGCACATGGGCCAGTGGCAGCCTGTTGCGGTAGTTCCGCGCGAGCCCGTCGAGGACCGCGCTGCGGCCGAGTCCGTGCTGCCCGGTGAGCAGGACCACGGGCACGTCGTCACCGAACTCCCGTTTCGTGCGCGCCCGTTCGTCGTACGCAAGACCCGTGAGCGACGGGATGAGTGAGCCCACCAGAGGACCGCGCCCGTACAGCAGTGGCGTTTGCGGCTTGCCCATCCGACGTTTTCCCGCTTCCCCCTGGAGCGCCAACTCAGCTCGGACCTGTGGAACTTACCCCCCTTCCCATCAGGGCTGCGGGTAAATCTCCAGATCGACCCGGTCCGGGAGATTCGCCGCCGCACGGACCTCTCCCGGGTACGCGAGCCTGACCCTCCGCAGCTCGGACAGGCCCGCCAGATGCGAGAGATCGATGTCGGTTCCCTGGGTGAGATGGATCTCGACGAGGCCCGGCAGCCGCCGGGCGATACGCCGCAGCGACACGAGGGCGCCCGGCTTCGCGTACACGTACAGGTGCGTGACCTGCGAGACCTGTGCCTTGGGATCGAAGAGCAGCGTGCTCAGCTGCTCCGGGGAGAGCGTCAGGGTGCGCAGCTCGGGCAGTCGGGCGAGCAGCGCGCCCCACCCGTCCGGCAGCAGCCGCTCCCCCGCTTCGTGCAGGCGCAGTTCCTCCAGCGCCCGGAAGTGCCCGATCTCCGCCAGCTCGACCGTGCCCATCGGCAGCGCAAGGACCCGCAGGTCCCCGAGGCCCGCGAGGTCGGCGAGCCCGCGCCAGGGCACTTGCAGACCCAGGTGCAGGGCGCGCAGGCGGGGGCACTGGGCCAACTTCGCCAGGGGTTCGAACTGCGGCAGATCATCGAGCACCAGGGTGTGCAGCTCGGGCAGCCGGGTGAGCGGCGCGGGCTCCCGGAGGTTGCGGCAGCCCTGCAGGGTGAGGCTCTCCAGTGCCGGGAAGTCGGCGAGCAGCCCGAGGTCGTCCAGCTGGAGCGCGCCGCGCAGCCTGAGCTCGCGCAGGCGCTGCGGGTCGAGGGCCGCGCGTACGGCCTCCGGAGTGAAGTCGCCATGTATGCCTACGCGTTCGCAGCCGGGCAGCGCGGCGAGCGCTTCGAGTTCGGCGCTCGACCGTACGGTGACGGCCTGCGAGGGGTCGGCGGTGAGGAGCGGCCGGATGATCTCGTCGGCGTACACCCCGGTCTCGAACCGGTCCCAGTGGCCGAGGAGTTGGGCTCGAACCACGGCCTGCCGGGTGCCGAGGAACTCCCGCAGGCGCGGGATGGCGGCGTCACCGCCGATCTGGCAGATCGCGTGGACGGTCGCGAGCTCCTCGTCGCCGTCGAGCTCGCCCGCGCCCGGCAGCAGGCCGAGCAGCAGCGGCCCGGTGCGCGCTAGGAGCCTGGCCTGGCGCAGGCTGCGCGGCGGGACCATGCGCGCGGCCTCGGCCTCGATGGTCGTCCGCACGGCGGGGTCGAGGCGGGTGGCCTGCTCCAGCGAGGCGAGGGCGAGCAGTCGCAGCCGGGCCTGGACCGTCGCGTCCTTCTCGCGGTTGCCCCGGTCGTTGAGCCGCATGAGCAGATCGGCACGTCCGTTGTGATCACTCTGCGCGACGGCCATCTGCACCACGTCCTCCCACTGGTCGGCATGGGCGTTCTTCACCAGAATGCCGAAGTCCCGCTCTTCGAGCACCGCTTTGGCGCCGAGATAATCCTGAAACGTGCGGTGCAGGAAGTCCACGGCCCCCGACGCGGGCTCGCGGAGCACTCCGGTGCGTTCGATGAGGTACTGCAGGGCGTCTTCCGGTTCGCCCATCTTCTGCAGGCTCGGCACCTGGGGCTGGAGCCTGCGGACGAGGTCCACGGCGTCGGGGCGCTCGATCTGGGTGCGTTCGTTGCGGATCAGCCAGTACGCGAGGCGCTTGAGGGGTTCGGCGGCGGCCTCCTCGCTGAGCTTGAGGCCGCGCAGGCCGCGCTCCACGTCGCGCCGTTCGAGCAGCATGGACAGGGCCGCCTTGTAGAGGGCGGCCCGGCCCGCGGGCAGATAGCCGTTGCGTTCCCTGTGCAGGGCGCAGATCAGCGTGCACATCAGCGGGTTGGTGGCGAGCCTGCTCAACTCCGGTCGTGCGCGCAGGGATTGGATCAGCGCGTCGTCCTC
Organism: Streptomyces sp. NPDC051218; assembly: GCF_044455475.1. Classification (NCBI taxonomy): domain Bacteria; kingdom Bacillati; phylum Actinomycetota; class Actinomycetes; order Kitasatosporales; family Streptomycetaceae; genus Streptomyces; species Streptomyces sp. NPDC051218. Next base: position 393,193 of record NZ_JBITEU010000003.1, read on the forward strand.
TCCCTCGCGCGCGTCGGCGGCCGTGTGCCATCGCTGGATGAAGCGCCGCAGGTCGTCGGGGCGCAGCGCGTTCAGGGTGAACTCGTGGAAGCCCTCGCGCTCCAGCCAGCCGGGGGCCAGCGCGGAGGGGCGGGTGGTGGCGAGCCAGATGTTGCCGGAGAAGGCGGCGAGGAGATCGCGCAGCCAGTCCCGGGTGCGGGTGCGGTCGGCGGCGGGGATCTCGTCGAGGCCGTCGATGAGCAGGACTCCGCGGCCGTTCTGCAGCAGACGGGCCGTCCATCCCGCGGGTTCGGTGCCGGCCAGCGGGCAGCCCATCCGGCGCAGGAAGTCGTCGGGCAGCGGCAGTTCGGTGCCTTCACGGACCAGGGTGCGCAGCGGCAGGACGAAGGGGACGCGCCCGAGGAGCTGGGGCAGATGTCCGGGCACCGAGTCCTGCTGCGCGGTGGTCAGGGCCAGCCACTGGACGAGCGTCGTCTTGCCCGTACCGGCGAGCCCGTGCAGCAGGACGCGCCGGTGTCCGACCAGAACGGTCTCGACGCTCTCCTCGACCTGCGCGGGCCTCCCCTCGCGGTCCACGTCCGGTTCGTCGTCCGCGGCGGCCGTCGCGACGGCCCGCAGGCTCAGGTAGGCGCTCTCCAGGGGCCATTCCTTGCCGCGGGGGTCACGCAGATCGACTCCGTAGAGGGTGAGGCTGCCGTGGCGCTTGACGACGTAGCGTGCGTAGTCCTCCTCGAAGCGGGCGTCGGCCGCCGTCCAGTCGTCGCCCGATACGCGGCGCAGGATGACCTCCAACTGGTCGCGCTGGCGCCGCAGTTCCTGGAACTCCTCCAGCTGCGCGCGGGCCGCGAACCCGGGCCGCTGGGTGAAGAACCGCACGAGGTGCACGCAGGCGGTCCGCAGGAGTACGTCGTGGAAGAGTGCCGCGTCGCGGGTGAGGAGCCTGCGCGTGTCGGGCCCGGCCTTGCGTGACAGCTCCCTGGCCAGCTCGTCGGGTCCGAGCACGAAGACCTGTACGTCGTCCATGTCGAGCTCGCCGAGGGCGAAGAGAGTGCGGGTCAGGGCCTGTCCGACGGCGTCGTGCTCGTCGTCCGCGATCGGCCGCTCGTGCGGTCCCGCGGCGCGCACCGCCCGGCGCACCAGCTCCCGGGCCAGCCGGTGCATGTCGTCCTTGCTGAGCGAGGGGTGGTCCCCCGCGAAGGAGAGCAACCCCTTGATCCGTACGGGCTGTTCGGTGTACTCGGCGCCGGGCGCCTTGGGCGGCGGAAGCAGCAGCCGTTTCAGCAACGGCACCACGACCGAGGACGCGACCTTGATTCCGACTGCTCCAGCGTCCACACGATCCCCCGTCGCCGCCGCGCTTTCCCCCGCACACAAAGCGTAGGGCCCGCACCCCCGGTCAGGGGGGTACGGGCCCAACTACGCTGCTGTCGCGTTTACTTGCGGATCAGCGAGCGCAGCACGTACTGCATGATGCCGCCGTTGCGGTAGTAGTCCGCCTCGCCGGGGGTGTCGATGCGGACGACCGCGTCGAACTCCACGCCGGTGTCGGTGGTGACCTTGACCGTGCTCGGCGTGCGGCCCTCGTTCAGCTCGGTCACGCCGGTGAAGGAGAAGGACTCCTCGCCGGTGAGGCCGAGGTTCTCGGCGGTCTGGCCCTCGGGGAACTGGAGCGGCAGGACGCCCATGCCGATGAGGTTCGAGCGGTGGATGCGCTCGTACGACTCGGCGATGACGGCCTTGACGCCGAGGAGCGCGGTGCCCTTGGCGGCCCAGTCGCGGGACGAACCGGAGCCGTACTCCTTGCCCGCGAGGATCGCGAGGGGGGTGCCGGCCGCCTGGTAGTTCTGCGAGGCGTCGTAGATGAAGGAGACGGGGCCGTCCTCCTTCGTGAAGTCACGCGTGAAGCCGCCCTCGGTGCCCGGCGCGATCTGGTTGCGCAGGCGGATGTTGGCGAACGTGCCGCGGATCATGACCTCGTGGTTGCCACGGCGCGAGCCGTAGGAGTTGAAGTCACGGCGCTCGACGCCGTGCTCCGTGAGGTACTTGCCGGCCGGGGTGTCGGCCTTGATCGCACCGGCCGGGGAGATGTGGTCGGTGGTGACCGAGTCGCCCAGCTTGGCCAGGACGCGGGCGCCCTCGATGTCGGAGACCGGGGTGGTCTCCATCGTCATGCCCTCGAAGTAAGGGGGCTTGCGGACGTAGGTCGACTGCGGGTCCCACTCGAAGGTGTTGCCGGTCGGGATCGAGAGGGCCTGCCACTGGGCGTCGCCCGCGAAGACGTCCTGGTAGGACTTGTTGAACATGTCCTCGCCGATGGAGTTGGCGACGACGTCGTTCACCTCGGCCTCGGAGGGCCAGATGTCCTTCAGGTAGACGGGGTTGCCGTCCTGGTCCGCGCCGAGCGCGTCCTTGGTGATGTCCACCTTCATCGAACCCGCGATGGCGTACGCGACGACCAGCGGCGGGGACGCCAGGTAGTTCATCTTGACGTCGGGGTTGATGCGGCCCTCGAAGTTCCGGTTGCCGGAGAGGACGGACGTCACGGCCAGGTCGGCGTCGTTGACCGCCTTGGAGACCTCCTCGGGCAGCGGGCCCGAGTTGCCGATGCAGGTGGTGCAGCCGTAGCCGACGAGGTTGAAGCCGACCTTGTCGAGGTAGGGGGTGAGCCCCGCCTTGTCGAAGTAGTCGGTGACGACCTTGGAACCCGGGGCGAGGGTGGTCTTGACCCACGGCTTGCGGGTCAGGCCCTTCTCCACGGCCTTCTTCGCGACGAGCGCGGCGGCGACCATGACGTACGGGTTCGAGGTGTTGGTGCAGGAGGTGATCGCGGCGACGGTGACGGCGCCGTGGTCGATCTCGTACGTCGAGCCGTCGGGGGCGGTGACCGTGGTCGGCTTCGTCGGGATGCCGTTGGCGCTGGCCGGGGCGTCGGACGCCGGGAAGGACTCCTTGCCGGCCTCCTCGTCGTCCGTGACGTAGTTGCGTACGTCCTGGGCGAACTGCTGCGAGGCGTTGGCGAGGACGATGCGGTCCTGCGGGCGCTTGGGACCGGCGATCGACGGGACGACCGTCGAGAGGTCGAGCTCCAGCTTCTCGGAGAAGTCGGGCTCGGCGGCCGGGTCGAGCCAGAGGCCCTGCTCCTTGGCGTACGCCTCGACGAGCGCGACCTGCTGCTCGTCGCGGCCGGTCAGGCGCAGGTACTTCAGCGTCTCGTCGTCGATCGGGAAGATCGCGGCGGTGGAGCCGAACTCGGGCGACATGTTGCCGATGGTGGCGCGGTTGGCGAGGCTCGTGGCCGCCACACCCTCGCCGTAGAACTCGACGAACTTGCCGACGACACCGTGCTTGCGCAGCATCTCGGTGATGGTCAGCACCAGGTCGGTGGCGGTGGTGCCGGCGGGCAGCTCACCGGTCAGCTTGAAGCCGACGACGCGCGGGATGAGCATCGAGACCGGCTGGCCCAGCATCGCGGCCTCGGCCTCGATGCCGCCGACGCCCCAGCCGAGGACGCCGAGGCCGTTGACCATGGTGGTGTGCGAGTCGGTGCCGACCAGGGTGTCGGGGTAGGCCTGGCCGTTACGGACCATGACCGTACGCGCCAGCTTCTCGATGTTGACCTGGTGGACGATGCCGGTGCCCGGGGGGACGACCTTGAAGTCGTCGAAGGCGGTCTGACCCCAGCGCAGGAACTGGTAGCGCTCCTTGTTGCGGCCGTACTCCAGCTCGACGTTCTGGCCGAAGGCCTCCGCCGTGCCGAACTTGTCGGCGATGACGGAGTGGTCGATGACCAGCTCGGCCGGGGAGAGCGGGTTCACCTTGTCCGCGTCGCCGCCGAGCTCCTTGACGGCCTCACGCATGGTGGCGAGGTCGACGACGCAGGGCACGCCGGTGAAGTCCTGCATGATCACGCGGGCCGGCGTGAACTGGATCTCCTGCGAGGGCTGGGCCTGGGAGTCCCACGAGCCGATCGCACGGATGTGGTCGGCGGTGATGTTCGCGCCGTCCTCGGTGCGGAGCAGGTTCTCAAGGAGGACCTTCAGGCTGTAGGGCAGCCGCGCGGAGCCCTCTACCTTGTCCAGCTTGAAGATCTCGTACGACTCGTCGCCCACGCGCAGCGTGCTGCGGGCGTCGAAGCTGTTCGCCGACACGACAGTCTCCTTCATATATGTGCGCGTTTCCGTCACATCCTGCCGCCACGACTCCTCGTCGATCCGCTAAGGTAAGGCTTAGTTAGGTAACCCTTACCGGGTGGCGGCTTCTGGTGCGCCTCGGCAGATATCTCGATGTCGAGATAACTCTAGTACATGACCCGGCGCGACGACGAAGTGCGCCCGCTCACAGTCCGGCATGCCCTGGCGCGGACGGGGGACCCCCGCGTGACGAGTCGCGCACCAGAAGGCCCGCCGGCACGACGACCGAGGTCGGTGCCGGGCCTGCCTCGATCAGGTCCACGAGGAGGGTGACGGCTGCGCGTGCCGTCTGTTCCGGGTTCAGGGTCACCGTGGTCACCGGCGGTCGTGTCGTCGCGTATCCGGGGTCCTCGCTCGCACACACCACCCGTAGTGCGTCGGGGATGCGCAGGTCGAGCCTGGCCGCCGCGGCCAGGAGCTGTCGGCCGCCGGGGTCGTACGCCGCGTAGACGGCGTCGGCTCGGTCCGGGCCCCGCAACAGCGCGTCGAACGCCCTCCCCTGGCCGTCCGTCTCGTCAAAGGGCACGATCAGCGGATCGGCGCCGCGCTCCGCGCACCACCCGGCGTACGCCTGTGTCACCGCGCGCGCATAGTGCTCATCCCCGCTGCCGGACTGCAGGGCGATGCGGCGGGCGCCGGAGGCGGCGAGGTGGTCGAGTACCTCGTGGGTGGTCGTCTCGTGGTCGTTGTCGACCCAGTGGTCGCCGGGGCGCGGGTCGCCGGGGACGCCGTCGAAGACGAGCGGGATGCCGCGGGCGCGCAGCGCGTGGACCATCGGGTCCCCGCGCGGGCTGTCCATGATCAGCATGCCGTCGACGGCGAGGCCATGCCACGCGTCGTCGGCTGCGCGGTCGGCGGGCAGTGTGGTCAGGGCGTAGCCGTGCGCGTGGGCCGCGGAGGTGGCCGCGGTGAGGGCCCGGGAGAAGTAGGCGACCTCGGCGTAGTTCCAGGCTCTCGCGTACGTGGTCACCGCGACGCCGAGGGTCCGCGTGCGCGGGGCGGTGCGGGGGGTGGCGTAGCCGAGGGCGGTGGCGGTTTCCCTCACCCTGCGGCGGGTGGTGGCGGCCAGGCGGCCCGTGCCGTTGAGGGCGTGCGAGACCGTCGCGGTCGACACCTCCGCGGCGCGGGCTATGTCGGCGAGGGTTGGCCTGGGCACGGGGCTCATCGTACGGATGCGGATTCCGTCGAAGCGGGTGGCTTCTGGTTAACGCCTTACTCGGCCAGCGTTCGTGCCGCCGCTGCGCGGCGGATCCTTCCCGCCCACCCACCCGATATACCCCGCGGCACATCGTCAGTGTCGGGGGTAGACCGCACCCTGGAGCGCCCATGCCCTCTCCGCACACTTCCCCCCTCTCCCGCCGCGGCCTCCTCGCCTCCGCCGGGGCCACCGGGCTGCTCGCTGCGGTGGGTGCGCCCGCCGCCGCCTCCCCCCGGCGCTCCGCCGCCCTCGTCGTGCACAACGCCCGTGTCTTCACCGGCACTCGGCAGCACGACCACGCGCGAGCCGTCGCCGTCGGCAGGGACGGGAAGATCCTCGCCGTCGGGAGCGACTCCTCGCTTATGCGGTTCATCGGGCGGGACACCGAAGTCGTCGACGCGGCCGGCGGGACCCTGATGAGCGGCATCCACGACGGGCACGCCCACCCCATGGACGCCGCGAGCCGCTCGCTGCGCCCCTCCCTCGCCGGTGCCGAGCAGACCGTCGCCGAGCTGCAGAAGACCCTGACCGCGTTCCTGAAGGACTCCGCCGATCAGGAACCCGACGGGTGGCTCGTGGTGGAGGACTGGAACCCGGTGGGGCTCCTTCCGCACGGCACCGCACCCCACCACTCCATGCTCGACGCGCTGCCGACCCGGCGGCCCGTGGCGCTGCGCGGCGGCGACGGGCACAACATATGGGTCAACCAGCGCGCCCTCGACATCGCGGGCATCACCGCGTCCACCCCGGACCCGGTCGGCGGCAAGATCGTCAAGGGCCGGGACGGCAAGCCCACCGGCGTGCTCAAGGACGACGCCCAGCCGCTCGTCACCCGGCACATCCCCGAGCCCGACCAGGAGCAGCTGGTCGCCGCCGCCGCGAAGATCTTCGCCGAGGCCGCCGCGTCCGGGATCACCACGTTCATGGAAGCCGTCGTCGGCAAGAGCGAGTTGGCCCTCTACAAGGCGCTCGCCGAGAGCGGGAAGCTGCCGCAGCGCATCGTGCCCGCCCTGCGCATCGACACCGACAAGACCAAGGACCCGGCCGCCGCGGTGGCGTTCGCGCGAGGGCTCCGCGAGGAGTTCGAGGACGTACGCGCGCTGAGGTTCGGCACCGTCAAGGTGTTCCTCGACGGGGTCATCGAGTACCCGGCGCAGACCGCGGCGCTCCTGAAGCCCTATCTCGACGAGGACGGCAGGCCCACCGACCACCGCGGCGACCTGTACGTGTCGGCGGCGGACTACGGCCGGCTGACCGCCGCCTTCAACGAGGAGGGCTGGCAGATGCACGCGCACGCCATCGGTGACCGCGCCGTCCGCACCTCCCTCGACGGGTACGCGTACGCCCTGCGCAGGACGGGGGCGCGCGGCCTGCGCAACACCACCGCCCATCTCCAACTCGTCGACCCCGCCGACCTGCCGCGGTTCGCGCAGCTCGGCGTCATCCCCTGCATGCAGCTCCAGTGGGCCACCCGCAACACCTGGACCATGGACGCCCTGCTGCCGTACATCGGTGCGGGGCGCCACCGTTGGCAGTACCCGGCGCGCAGTCTGGAGCGGCACGGGGCGCGGCTCTCCGGTGGCTCGGACTGGCCTGTGGATCCGCTCCAGGTGTGGAACCAGGTACGTACCTCCGTAGACCGGTTCGGAGCAGAGGGCGAGGGTGATCTGTACCGGGACAAGGAAGGGCTGAGCCGCTCGTCGGCCCTGCTCATGCACACCCTCGGTACGGCGCGTCAGCTCCGTATGGACCATCGGACCGGGACCGTCGAAACGGGGAAGTCGGCCGATCTGGTGCTGCTCGACCGCGATGTGACGCGGTGTCCGGTGGCCGATATCAGCTCTTCCGAAGTGCGTCTGACGTTGACCGGGGGCACAGTGGTGCATGACGCCGACTCGTCGGCCGGGCGCGCCGCCGCCGCCCGGGTGACGCGCGCGGCGGCCGGGCCTCGGCTCACGGCGCAGGCCGCGGTGCACGGTGGGCGGCACGCATCCTGCGGATGCGGCTGACCCGGGAGGGCGACGCGACGTACGGGAACTTCCGTACTGAATCGGTCATTTCCCGTATGGCCCACCCCAGCTCGTGCGTCATCTCATATCTGAGATAACCTGCGGAACATGGCAGACGATTACCTCGTACGTATCGGCAAGCTCATCCGCGACGCCCGTCAGCACAGGGGCTGGACGCAGTCGCAGCTCGCCGAGGCGCTCAGCACAAGTCAGAGCGCGGTGAACCGCATCGAGCGCGGCAACCAGAACATCAGCCTTGAGATGATCGCCCGTATCGGCGAGGCTCTCGACAGTGAAATCGTCTCGCTCGGGTACGCGGGGCCCATGCATCTGCGCGTGGTCGGCAACCGCCGGCTCTCCGGCTCCATCGACGTCAAGACGAGCAAGAACGCCTGCGTGGCGCTGCTCTGCGCCTCCCTGCTCAACAAGGGACGCACGGTGCTGCGCCGCGTGGCGCGCATCGAGGAGGTCTACCGCCTCCTCGAGGTGCTCGGCTCGATCGGCGTCCGCACCCGTTGGATCAACGACGGGGTCGACCTGGAGATCGTGCCGCCGGCCAAGCTCGACATGGAGGCGATCGACGCGGAGGCCGCGATCCGGACCCGCTCGATCATCATGTTCCTGGGCCCGCTGCTGCACCGCATGGACCGCTTCAAGCTGCCGTACGCGGGCGGTTGCGACCTCGGCACCCGCACGATCGAGCCGCACATGATCGCGCTGCGCCGCTTCGGGCTCGACATCGCGGCGACCGAGGGGCTCTACCACGCGGAGGTCGCGCGTGACGTCGTCCCCGACCGGCCGATCGTGCTGACCGAGCGCGGCGACACCGTGACCGAGAACGCCCTGCTCGCCGCGGCGCGCAGCGACTGCACGACCGTCATCCGCAACGCCTCGTCGAACTACATGGTCCAGGACCTGTGCTTCTTCCTGGAGGCGCTCGGCGTGCAGGTCGACGGCATCGGTACGACCACCCTCACCGTGCACGGCGTCCCGGACATCGACGTCGACGTGGACTACTCGCCGTCCGAGGACCCGGTCGAGGCGATGAGCCTGCTCGCCGCCGCGGTCGTCACGGAGTCCGAACTGACCGTCAACCGCGTCCCGATCGAGTTCCTGGAGATCGAGCTCGCGGTTCTGGAGGAGATGGGGCTCGACCACGACCGTACGGCGGAGTACTTCGCCGACAACGGCCGTACGCGTCTGATCGACCTCACCGTCCGGCCCTCCAAGCTGGAGGCGCCGATCGACAAGATCCACCCGATGCCGTTCCCCGGCCTGAACATCGACAACGTCCCCTTCTTCGCGGCCATCGCGGCGGCGGCGCAGGGCAAGACGCTGATCCACGACTGGGTGTACGACAACCGCGCGATCTATCTGACCGACCTGAACCGCCTCGGCGGCCGCCTCCAACTCCTGGACCCGCACCGGGTGCTGGTGGAGGGCCCGACCCGCTGGCGCGCCGCCGAGATGATGTGCCCGCCCGCGCTGCGGCCCGCCGTGGTCGTGCTGCTCGCGATGATGGCGGCCGAGGGCACGTCCGTCCTGCGCAACGTGTACGTGATCAACCGCGGCTACGAGGAGCTGGCCGAGCGGCTCAACTCCGTGGGCGCGCAGATCGAGACGTTCCGGGACATCTAGAAACGGGCTGCGGCCCGGCTCCCCCGACACGACTGGGCAACGATCGCCGGTCGTGTCTGGAGATGTACGAGGGCGCGGTGCTGGGGTGGGTGCGTGGCAGATCGCACCCCCGTCCCCGGCACACGCGCCCTCGTCGTGCTCTGTGCCTCGCTCGCCCTTCTCGCGGCGGGGTGCGGTGAGCAGGCCGACCGCGGCAAGCATTCGCCCTCCAAGGGCGGCGGCAACCCCGTGTCGACGCCCACCGCTTCTCGTCCCCTGCCCTCCGACGGCAAGGGGTCCAAGGACCCGGACGACATCAACGGCGACGGGCACCGCGATCTGCTCCTGCCCGTGACCCCCACCAGGGAGAACGGAGAAGGGCGGACCGCCGTCGTCTTCGGCTCCGCCAAGGGGCTCGACCCGTCGACACACGCCGTATACGACTACAGCCCTGGCATCGCCACCACCGCCGACCTGGACGGCGACGGCTACCCCGACTTCGTCTCCGTCGACAGGCCCGCGCCGCGAGGGGTGCTGACCGTGGGCTGGGGCGGCCCGAGCGGGCCGAAGACCGACGCGCAGCCGACCCGGCTCCAGGCGCCGGACGGCGGGTCGAGCGAGGGCCTGTCCCGGCCGGTGCGCGGCGACTTCGACGGGGACGGGCACCACGACATCGCGGCGGTCAGGCAGGACGGGTCCGTGACCCTGCTGTACGGCCCCGTCACCCGCTCCGGCGCTCCGGCCCGCACCGACACCCGGCCCGGCACAGGGAGTTGGCTCGCCGCGGACGACATCGACCCGTCGGGCAAGGCGCGGGCGACCGGTCTCCTCGTCCACGAGGACGACGACGGCGAGCAGACGGGCGCGGTCCTCTACCCGGCGCGCGACGGCAGCGGCCTTTCCCGCACCCCCGTCCCGCTGCGCGAGGGCAACGCGGTGGCGTTCGGCGACTACGACGGGGACGGCATCCGCGATCTGGCCATCGGCGACGACGGAGGCCGCAACAACGAACCGGACACGGGCGAGGCGCCGGAGGTGGTCGCCTCCCTCGCGGTCTACCCCGGCAAGGGCGGCGAGCCGATCACCCACAAGATCCCGCCCAGCACCAACTCCTACTACGGGCCCGGCGACTACACGGCCGCCGACCCCGACGGAGACGGCAAGGACGGCATCCTCGTCGCCACGGACAAGGGCGCCCTGCTGATCGAGGGCGAGAAGCGCACGAAGATCCTCCGGGAGGGCCCGGCGCGCGACGACGGCGAGAAGACCCCGGCACGGTGGCGGCACGCCCGCCCGTATGCCGCCGCCGATTTCGACGGCGACGGCAAGGAGGAGCTGATCCTGACGTGGGCCCCCGGCACACTGTTCGGCCTCTACGGCGAGGATCCCACGCACTGGTGGCTCACCGACGGCACGACGACCCGTGACATGACCGCCTTCGCCACTACGTCGTTCGAGGGCCGCGGCTGAGGCGCCGGTTCACGTTGCCGCCACGAACTCCCGGATCGCTGCCGCCAGGCCGTCGGGGCGATCCAGCGGGATCAGAGTGCGGCAGTCGTCCAGTTCCACCAGACGGCTCTTGGGGAGCAACTCGGCGAATCTGCGGCCGTGTTCCGGGGGCAGCATCTTGTCCTGCTTGCCCCAGACGACCAGGGCCGGCCTGTCGTACGTGCGCAGGGCCTCCGCCGCCTCCAGCATCTCCGTCCTGCGTGCCGACCGCAGATAGTGGATCAGGATCTGACGGGCCACAGGGTCGGTGCGCAGCGGTGCGATCCAGCGGTCCGTCAGGTCGTGCGGGACCGGGCGGTGGGCCATCAGGGCGAATCCCGTGCCCGGGACTCGGCGCAGGGCGCGTACGGACAGGACGCGAGCCAGGAACGCGATACCGCCCGGGACGCGCGCGGCGGTGTCCAGCATCTTGCCGCCCGCGCCCGGCGGGTAGTTGTCGAAGGCCTCGCAGCCCGCGATCACCATCCGGCCGACGCGGTCGGGGCGTTCGGCCGCAAGCTGCTGGAGCCGCCCGGCGTCGTTCTCGACGAACACCGCGTCGTCGCCGAGTTCCAGCGCGTCGGCGAACTCCCCGATCAGCCGCGCCATGGTCAGCGGCGTCAGCTCGGCGCCCGGCTTCAGCGGGACGCGATGGCTGCCGTACGGGAGGGTCGGCACCAGGCAGCGGAACTGGTCCCGCAATGCCTCGACGACATGACGCCATACGCTGCCGTCCTGGACGAGGCCGTGCAGCAGGACGAGCGGGGTGCCCGCCCCTCCGGTGTCCTCGTACTCGATCGGTCCCGCCGTGAGCTCGATCCGTGCCATGGCCTCCCCGTTTCCTCGCCGATGGTGGCCCTGACGCTATGTGGCTCAGTCGATGACCGCCACCCCGTCCAGCTCCACCAGGCACTCCTCGTCCCAGAGGCGGACCGCGCCGATCACCGCCATGGCGGGATAGTCTCGCCCGGCCAACTTCCGCCAGATACGCCCGAGTTGTGCGGCCTGCTCGCGATAGTCGGCCACGTCCGTGGCGTAGACGGTGACGCGGGCGAGGTCGGCCGGGGTGCCGCCCGCGTGGCGCAGGGCCGTGAGGAGGTTGGTCAGCGCCTTCTCGAACTGCTCGGGAAGGGTGGCGCCGGTGACCTTGCCTTCGGCGTCGAGCGCGGTCTGGCCCGCGAGGAACACGAGGCGGCCGCCGGTCGCGGTGACGGCGTGCGAGAAGCCGGTGGCCGGGGAGAGTTCGATGGGGTTGACGCGCGCGATGCTCATGCGGAGGGCTCCTCACGGGTGGCGGACTGCCGACGGGTCGCGGGCTGCGGGGTGGAGCGGGGTGCGGCCTGCGGGTCGGCCTGCGCGGCGTACAACTCCTTGGCGATGATGGCCCGTTGGACTTCGCTCGCCCCCTCGTAGATGCGCGGTGCCCGCACCTCGCGGTACAGGTGCTCCAGCAGATGCCCCCGCTGCAAGGCGCGCGCGCCGTGCAGTTGGACCGCGGCGTCCACGACGTACTGCGCCGTCTCCGTGGCCAGGAGCTTCGCCATGGCGGCGCGTCGGGCGATGTCCGGCTCGCCGCGGTCGTACGCCGCTGCTGCCGCGTGCACCATGAGGCGGGCCGCCTCGGTCCGGGTGGCCATCTCCGCGACCTGGTGCGCCACCGCCTGGAGGTCCTTCAGCTTGCCGCCGAACGCGTCCCGCCCCGCGGTGTGCGCGAGTGTCGCGTCGAGGGCCGCCGCCGCCATGCCGACCGCGAAGGCGCCGACGCTGGGGCGGAAACGGTTGAGGGTGGTCATGGCGACACGGAAGCCGCGGTCAGGTTCGCCGAGTACGTCTTCGCCGGTGACCGTCACGCCCTCGAAGGCGAGGGAGCCGATCGGGTGCGGGGAGAGCATGTCCAGCGGCGTGCCGGTGAGGCCCGCCCGGTCGGCGGGCACGAGGAAGGCGGTGACACCGCGGGCGCCGGCGCCGGGGGTCGTACGGGCGAAGACGGTGTAGAAGTCGGCTTCGGGCGCGTTCGAGATCCAGCACTTCTCGCCGGTGAGCCGCCAGGTGGACGCGCCGTCCGGCGCGGCACGCAGGGCCAGCGCGGCGGCGTCCGAGCCCGCCCCGGGCTCGGAGAGCGCGAAGGCGGCGACGGCGCGCCCCGCTCGGGCCGGCGCGAGCCACTGTTCGCGCTGGCGCGCGGAGCCGTGGGCGGCGACCGGGTGTGCGCCGAGGCCTTGCAGGGCCAGGGCGGTCTCGGCCTCCGTACAGGCGTAGGCGAGGGACTCGCGCAGGAGGCAGAGACCGAGGGCTCCGGATGTGGCGTGCGGGGCGCGGGAGGTGGCGTGCGGGGCGCGGGATGCGGGCCCGGCGCCTGGGGCCTCCCCCGCGAAGAGCACTTCGAGCAGCCCCAGTTCCCCCAGCGCCTCCAGCAGCGGCCGGTTCACGCGCCCCGGCTCACCCTTCTCCGCCAGCGGGCGCAGCCGCTCGTCGGCGAGGGTGCGCAGCTCCGCACACCAGGCAATTTGCTCCGGATTGAGCGAGAATGCCGTCATGCCGGGCCCCTCCTCTATCGCGCACCGTTGACTGCCGTCACCAACACGATACGCTCGTTGCGCGAGCTCACCACAAGCCCGAACGGCAAGGGGGCGACCCGCTGTGGACGCCAAGAGTGCACTGCGACTCCACCCATCGGCTCACGTGGACACCTTCGCCCGGGATCATCTCCCGCCGCCGGAGCAGTGGCCCGCGTTCGTCCACGACCGGCCCGAACTGCACTACGCCGATCGCCTCAACTGCGGCGCCGAGCTCCTCGACCGGACGGTGGAGCGGCTCGGCGGCGACCGGCCCGCGTTCCGTGCGGGCTCCGGCGAGGTGTGGACGTACGGCGAGCTGCAGCGGCACGTCGACCGGATCGCGCACGTCCTGACCGGCGAGCTCGGTGTACGGCCCGGTCAGCGCGTCCTGCTGCGCGGCCCCACCACCCCCTGGCTCGCGGCCTGCTGGCTCGCGGTGATGAAGGCGGGCGCCGTCGCGGTCACCGTCCTGGCCCAGCAGCGCCCGAACGAGCTGACCACGATCTGTGAGATCGCCGAGGTCCGCCACGCGCTGTGCGACGCCCGCGCCGTGGACGACCTGATCAAGGCCGGGATTCCCGGGCTCGGTGTCACCACCTTCGGCGGGGACGCGGACGACGACCTCCTCGCGCGCGCCGCCCGGCAGCCCGACGTCTACGAACCCGTCGCCACCTCCGCCGACGACGTCGCCCTCATCGCCTTCACGTCCGGCACCACGGGCCGCCCCAAGGGGTGCATGCACTTCCACCGTGACGTGCTCGCCATCGCCGACACCTTCGGCCGTCATGTCCTGAAGCCGGGGCCCGACGACGTGTTCGCGGGCAGCCCTCCGCTCGGTTTCACCTTCGGGCTCGGCGGTCTCGTCATCTTCCCGCTGCGGGTCGGCGCCTCCTCGCTCCTGCTCGAACAGGCGGGCCCGAAGCAGCTGTTGCCCGCGATCGCCGAGCACGGCGTGACGGTGCTCTTCACCGCGCCGACCGCCTACCGCACGATGCTCGACGAGCTGGGCACGCCGGGCGCGCCCGGCGTCTCCTCGCTGCGGCGGTGCGTCTCCGCGGGCGAGAACCTTCCCGCGGCCACCTGGCAGGCCTGGCACGAGCGCACCGGGCACCGCATCATCAACGGCATCGGGGCGACCGAGCTGCTCCACATCTTCATCTCCGCCGCCGATGAGGAGATCAGGCCCGGCACCACGGGCCGGCCCGTTCCGGGGTGGCACGCGCGCGTGGTCGACGACTCGGGGGCGCCGGTGCCGGACGGCGAGCCCGGCCTGCTCGCCGTGCGCGGCCCCGTCGGCTGCCGGTACCTGGGCGACGAGCGGCAGCTCCAGTACGTGCGCCACGGCTGGAACGTCACGGGCGACACCTATGTCCGCGACGCCGACGGCTACTTCACCTACGTGGCCCGCGCGGACGACATGATCATCTCGGCCGGGTACAACATCGCGGGCCCGGAGGTCGAAGAGGCGCTCATGCGCCACCCCGACATCCTGGAAACGGCCGTCGTGGGGCGCCCCGACGAGCTGCGCGGCCAGACAGTCGTCGCGTACGTCGTCCCGCGCGCGGGAACGGAACGGGACCCGGACCGGCTGCGCGCGTTCGTGAAGGGCGAGCTGGTGCCGTACAAGTGCCCGCGCGAGATCGTCTATCTGGACGCGCTGCCGCGCACCGCGACAGGCAAGCTGCAACGGTTCCGGCTGCGGGAGCCGGGCCCCGTAGAGTGATCACGTGTCCGAGCAGCACACTCCACGGTCCCTGATCGTCACCTTCTACGGCGCCTACGGGCGCGCGGCCCCCGGCCCGGTGCCCGTCGCCGAGCTCGTCAGGCTCCTCGCCCCGGTCGGCGTGGACGCCCCGTCCGTGCGCTCGTCCGTGTCCCGGCTCAAGCGGCGCGGCCTCCTCGTCCCCGCGCGGACGGCGGCGGGCGCGGCGGGGTACGCCCTCTCGCCGGACGCGCGCCAGCTCCTGGAGGACGGCGACCGGCGTATCTACGCCTCTCCCCCGGCCGCGCGACAGGGCGGCGGCTGGGTGCTCGCCGTCTTCTCCGTGCCGGAGTCGGAGCGGCAGAAGCGGCACGTGCTGCGCTCACGCCTGGCCGGACTCGGCTTCGGGACGGCCGCCCCGGGGGTGTGGATCGCCCCGGCGCACCTGTACGAGGAGACCCGGCACACCCTGGAGCGGCTCCAACTCGCCTCGTACGTCGACCTGTTCCGGGGCGAGCACCTGGGCTTCGCGGCTACGGCGGACGCGGTGGCCCGCTGGTGGGACCTGTCCTCCATCGCCAAGGAGCACGAGGCGTTCCTCGTCCGCCACGAGCCGGTGCTCAGGGCCTGGCAGCGGCGGACGGACACCCCGCCGGAAGAGGCGTACCGCGACTATCTCCTCGCCCTGGACTCCTGGCGCCGACTGCCGTACGCCGACCCCGGGCTGCCGGGAGAGCTCCTCCCGGAGGGGTGGCCCGGAGACCGGTCCGCCGAGGTCTTCGCGGCACTGGACGGGCGGCTGCGGGTCGCGGGGGCGGGGTTCGTGACACCGGAGGGCTCCGGAGGCGTCAACTCCCCAGCGTGAGGCGGGGCTTGGGTGCGTCCGTGCGTCCCGTCTGCGGGCGGCGGCTGCCCGCGCGGTACTGCTGGGGCCAGGCGACACCCGGTCCTGCGTAACCCTGCTCGGCCGCGGCGTGCAGCGTCCAGTTCGGGTCGTACAGATGCGGGCGGGCCAGCGCGCACAGGTCCGTACGGCCCGCCAGGATCAGCGAGTTGACGTCGTCCCAGGAGGAGATGGCGCCGACCGTGAGGACGGGGACGCCGGTTTCGTTGCGGATGCGGTCGGCGAACGGGGTCTGGTAGGAGCGGCCGTACGCGGGGCGCTCGTCGGAGACGACCTGGCCCGTGGAGACGTCGATCGCGTCGGCGCCGTGCGCGGCGAAGGCGCGGGCGATCTCGACGGCGTCGTCCGCGGTCGTGCCGCCGTCGGCCCAGTCGGTGGCCGAGATGCGGACCGACATGGGTTTGCCCTCCGGCCACAACTCCCTGATCGCGTCGAACACTTCGAGGGGGAAGCGCAGCCGGTTCTCCAGCGAGCCGCCGTACGCGTCCGTCCGGTGATTGGTCAGCGGCGAGAGGAACCCGGAGAGCAGATAGCCGTGCGCGCAGTGCAGTTCGAGGAGGTCGAACCCGCCGCGCTCGGCCCGCCGTGCGGCGGAGACGAACTGCTCGCGGATGGCGTCGAGCCCGGCCCGGTCCAGTTCGTGCGGGCGCCGGCTGTTCTCCTTGTACGGGAGCGGCGAGGGGGCCACCAGCGGCCAGTTGCCCTCGTCGAGGGGTTCGTCGATGCCCTCCCACATCAGCTTCGTCGAGCCCTTGCGGCCCGAGTGGCCGAGCTGGACGCCGATCGCGGTGCCCGGCGCCTGCGCGTGCACGAAGTCGGTGATCCGGCGCCAGGCGTCGGCCTGCCCGTCGGTGTAGAGCCCGGCGCAGCCCGGTGTGATGCGGCCGCGCTCGCTGACGCACACCATCTCGGTCATGACCAGGCCCGCGCCGCCGAGCGCCCGCGCCCCCAGGTGGACGAGGTGGAAGTCACCGGGGACGCCGTCCACGGCGGAGTACATGTCCATGGGCGACACGACCACGCGGTTGCGCAGGGTGAGGTCGCGCAGGCGGAAGGGCGTGAACATCGGCGGCGTACCGTCCGGGCAGCCGAATTCACGCTCGACGGATTCGGTGAAGTGGGCGTCGCGCAGGCGGAGGTTGTCGTGGGTGACGCGGCGGCTGCGGGTGAGGAGGTTGAAGGCGAACTGGCGTGGTGGCTGGCCGAGATGGTCCGGGAGCCGCTCGAACCACTCCAGGCTCGCGCGGGCCGCACGCTGCGTGGACTCGACGACGGGACGGCGCTCCGTCTCGTACGCGGCGAGTGCCTCGGGGATGCCGGGCTGCTCCTGAAGGCAGGCGGCGAGCGCGAGGGCGTCCTCGACGGCGAGCTTGGTGCCGGAGCCGATGGAGAAGTGGGCGGTGTGGGCGGCGTCGCCGAGCAGCACCGTATTGCCGTGCGACCAGCGCTTGTTGACGACGGTGCGGAAGTTGATCCAGGCGGACTTGTTGCCGCGCAGGGTCCTGCCGCCGAGTGCGTCGGCGAAGATCTTGGCGCAGCGCTCGGTCGCGTCACGCTCGTCGAGCTCCGCGAACCCGGCCGCCTCCCACACCTCTTCGCGCATCTCGACGATGACGGTGGACTGCCCGGTGGACTCGCCGCCTCCCGCCGTGGAGAACGGATAGCCGTGCAGCTGCATCACGCCGTGCTCGGTCTCGGCGATCTCGAAGCGGAAGGCCTCGAAGGCGAAGTCTGCGGCGAGCCAGATGTAGCGGCAGCGGTGCGTCTCGATGCGCGGCCCGAAGGCCTCGGCGTGCGCCTCGCGCGTGAGACTGTGCACGCCGTCCGCCGCGATCACCAGGTCGTACGCGGCCGAGAGCTCGTCGGCGGGTGGCGCCTCGGTGCGGAAACGCAGGTCGACGCCGAGCTGTCGGCACCGCTCGTGCAGGATACCGAGCAGCCTGCGCCGCCCGAGCGCCGCGAAGCCGTGCCCGCCCGAGGTGTGGCGGCTTCCCCGGTGCACGATGTCGATGTCGTCCCAGCGCACGAACTCTGCCTGGAGCGCGGCGTACACGACGGGGTCGGCGTGCTCGATGCCGCCGAGCGTCTCGTCCGAAAGGACGACGCCGAAGCCGAAGGTATCGTCCGGGGCGTTGCGCTCCCAGACGGTGATCTCCCGCTCCGGATCGAGCCGCTTGAGCAGGGCAGCGGCATAGAGCCCGCCGGGACCGCCACCAATGACGGCGATGCGGTGCGCCTCGGGCAGCGTGGGGGGTGTGGGCCTCCGGGCGGCCCCGGCTGCCTGGGCGGATCTGCCCGGCCGGCCGTGCGCGGACCGGGCGGCGGGCGCGGTCGCTTCGACGGATACGGGCGGTCCGACGGGCACGGGCGGTCCGACGGGCACGGGCGGTCCGACGGGCGCGGGCGCTTCGCCGGGCGCGGGCGCTTCGGCGGGCACGGGTGGTTCGGGCGCGGGCGGTTCGACGGGCACGGGCCGCTCGCCGGGCGCGGATGCCTCGCCGGGCGCGGGCCGCCCGGCGGCCGCTGGCCGCTCGCCGGGGGGCGGGCCCTCGATCGGTGTCGGCAGACCGCTCCCTCGTGGCTCACTCATCGTCAGCGCCCCTGCCACTTGGGCGGGCGCTTCTCCGTGAACGCCGCGTGGAATTCCTTGTAGTCCTCGCCGGTCATCAGGAGGGCCTGCGTCGCCGCGTCCAGCTCCACGGCGGCGGCGAGCGGCATGTCCAGTTCGGAGGTCAGCAGCGCCTTCGTCTGCGCGTACGCGAGCGCGGGGCCGTCGGCGAGGCGGCGGGCCAGGGCCTGCGCGGCCTCCGGGGCCTTGCCCTCGTCCGTCAACTCGCTGATCAGGCCGATCCGTTCGGCCTCCGGGGCACGCACCGGGTCGCCCAGCATCAGGATGCGGGTGGCGTGGCCGAGCCCGACGACGCGGGGCAGGAGATACGCCGCCCCCATGTCACCGCCCGAAAGGCCGACCCGCGTGAAGAGGAACGAGAACCGCGCCGAGGGGTCCGCCACCCGGAAGTCCGAGGCGAGGGCGAGCACGGCTCCCGCGCCGGCGGCCACCCCGTGCACGGCGGTGACCACCGGGAAGGGGCACTCGCGGATGGCCCGTACGACCTGGCCCGTCATGCGGTTGAAGTCGAGCAGCTGGGCGGTGTCCATGCCGAGGGTCGCGCCGATGATCTCGTCGACGTCACCGCCCGAGCAGAAGCCGCGCCCCTCCCCGCCGAGCACCAGGGCGCGTACGGACTTGTCGCGGGACAGCTCGGCCAGGAGATCGCGCAGGTCGGCGTAGGCGCCGAAGGTGAGCGCGTTCAGTTTGTCGGGGCGGGCGAGGGTGACCGTGGCGACCCCGTCGTCCACCTCGAAGCGCAGGTGCTGCCAGTCGGGGGTGCGGGGGGCGGAGCCGGTGAAGGGACTCATACGACTTGCGGCCTCCTCGGTCGGGGCGGCGGCGGTCCACCTCTTGCTACAGCGTGGAGTGCTCTCCGTATTCGAAGTTATCACTCATCCGTGACCACCGTCACGAGCACGCGATAAAGGTGACGGACTCAAGGGCCGGACGTCCTCGACAAGCCCGACCGTCGACCCTGTCGACATAGCGCTTAAGATTCGTACGGTTGAAAGCAGGATCGCCTGCTGCCCTGAACGGACCCGCCTTGCACGAACCACCCGCTCCTGCCTCGTGGCGCATCGCGCTGCCGCACACCGCTGCGGCTGTACCGATCGCCCGCGCGCTCGTGCGTACCGCGCTCGCGGAGATCGAGTCCTCCGCCGACAGCGATACCGCCGAGCTGCTCACGGCCGAGCTGGTGGCCAACGCGGTGGAGCACACCTCGGGGCAGGACCCGATAGAGCTCGTCATCGAGCTCCTGCCGACCGGCTGCCAGGTCGAGGTCCACGACTCGAACCCGCTGCCGCCCGGCAACCTCAGCAACCCGGCGCCGATGAGCGAACCGGACCCCTGGCAGGAACACGGGCGCGGCCTGCTCCTGATCCGCACCCTCAGCTCGTCCTGTGGTCACCGCCCGACCGACTCCGGCAAGGCGGTCTGGTTCACGCTTCCCGCGGCGTAGCCGAATCGGCGTCGGCAGCCTTGCCGAGCCGTGAGTGACGGCGCCCGTACAGCGCGTACACCAGCGAGCCGACGATCAGGAACACCGCGAACTGCACCCACGTCGTCCAGCCCGTGCCCCAGATCAGATAGAGGCAGAAGCCCACGCCCAGGATCGGGCTCAGCGGATACAGCGGCACGCGGAAGGTGCGCTTGAGCTCCGGCGCCGAGCGGCGCAGCGCGAGCACCGCGACGTTCACCACGACCATGATCGCCAGCGTGCCGATCGTCGTCAGGTTGACCACCACGTCGAGCGACGAGAAGGCGGCGGGGACGGCGAAGACCGCGGCGACGATCCAGGTGTTGGCCACCGGCGTCGACGTCTTCGGCGAGACGCGCTCGAAGACGCGCGGGATGAGCCCGTCGCGGGACATCGACATCAGGATGCGGGTCTGTCCGTACATCACGGCCAGCACGACGGACGCGATGGCCACGACGGCGCCGAAGGCGATGATGCCGCCGCCGACCGACGAGTCGGTGACCTGGTCGACGACCAGCGAGAGCGCGGCGGGCTTGTCGGCGACCGCGTCCGCGCCCAGCGCGCCGATCGCTCCGAGGGCGACGGCGACGTACAGGAGCGTGGCGACGCCGATGCAGATCAGGATGGCGATGGGGATGTTGCGCCGGGGGTTCTTGACCTCTTCGCCCGCCGTGGTGATCGCGTCGAAGCCGATGAACGAGAAGAAGGCGAGCGAGGCGCCCGCGGTGATGCCGGAGGCTCCGGCGCCCGCGAAGGGGCTGAGGTGGCCGGCCTCGTACGCGGTGAACGCGATCGCGAGGAAGAACAGCAGGATCCCGATCTTGAGGATGGCCATGGCGGCCGTGGCCCGCGCGCTCTCTCGGATGCCCCGCACGAGCAGCACGGCGGCCAGCAGGATCACCACGACGGCGGGCAGGTTGACGACGCCGCCCTCGCCGGGCCCCGCGGAGAGCGCGTCGGGCAGATGCCAGCCGGTGAGGCTTTCGAGCAGCTCGTTCAGGTACTGGCTCCAGCCGACCGCCACCGCGGAGACGGAGACGCCGTACTCCAGGAGCAGGCACCACCCGACGAGGAACGCGGTGCGCTCGCCGAGCGAGGCGTACGCGAAGGAGTACGAGCTGCCGGAGACGGGGATCGCGCCGCCGAGCTCGGCGAACGAGAAGGCGGTGAAGATGCAGGTGACGGCGGCAAGGAAGTACGAGACGGCGACCGCGGGGCCCGCCTCGGCGACGCTGTCGGACAGGCCGACGAAGATGCCGGTGCCGACGATCGCGCCGACGCCGAAGCACACCAGCTGGAACAGGCCCATGGTGCGCTTCAGACCATGGCCTTCGAGGTCGGCGCCCGATTCGGCGACGAGGAGTTCGGGGGACTTGATGCGGAGTCCTGCCGGACCGGTCGGGCGCATGCGGTGGTTCTCATTTCGGTGGTGCGGGGAGCGGCGGGGGTATGCCGCGAAAAAAAGCGGGGCCGGGGGAAGGTGTTCCCCGGCCCCACCCGTGTGAGCGTGCGGTAACGCGTTCAGGCGAGCGTGGCGACGAGGACCGCCTTGATCGTGTGCAGACGGTTCTCGGCCTCGTCGAAGACGACGGAGTGCTCCGACTCGAAGACCTCGTCGGTGACCTCGAGAGAGCTTAGACCGTGCCGGGCGTGGATCTCGCGGCCGACCTGCGTGCCCAGGTCGTGGAAGGCCGGCAGGCAGTGCAGGAACTTCACGTCGGCGTTGCCCGTGGCGCGCAGGACGTCCATGGTCACGGCGTACGGCGCGAGGGCCGCGATGCGCTCGTCCCAGATCTCCTTGGGCTCGCCCATGGAGACCCAGACGTCGGTCACGACGAAGTCGGCGCCCGCGACGCCCTCGGCGACGTCCTCGCTGAGCGTGATCCGGGCGCCGCTGCTCTCGGCGAGCTCGCGCGCCTTGGCCACGATCTCGTCGGCGGGCCAGTAGGCCTTGGGCGCGACCATGCGTACGTCCATGCCGAGGAGCGCGGCGGTGATCAGGTACGAGTTGCCCATGTTGTAACGGGCGTCACCGAGGTAGGCGAAGGCCATCTCGGTGAGGGGCTTGGTGCTGTGCTCGGTCATCGTGAGCACATCGGCGAGCATCTGGGTGGGGTGCCAGTCGTCGGTCAGGCCGTTGTAGACCGGCACGCCCGCGTGGGCGCCGAGCTCCTCGACCGTCGCCTGGGCGGCGCCGCGGAACTCGATGGCGTCGAACATCCGGCCGAGCACCCGTGCGGTGTCCTTGGCGGACTCCTTGCCGCCGATGTGCGAGCCGGTCGGGTCTATGTACGTCGTCGAAGCACCCTGGTCGGCCGCCGCGACCTCGAAGGAGCAGCGGGTCCGCGTGGAGGGCTTCTCGAAGATCAGCGCGATGTTCCTGCCCGCCAGACGCCGCGTCTCGGTCCCCGCCTTCTTGGCCGCCTTCAGCTCGGCGGCCAGCTCGATCAGGCCGCGGAACTCCTCGGCGGTGAAGTCCAGCTCCTTGAGGAAGTGGCGGCCGGTGAGGTCGATGGCCATGATGGCGCTCCAGGGGTACGCGTACGGGGACACTGGAAGTCTATACGATGCCCCACATTTATATACGGCGTCAGTCGACGGCATCCCGCTGCACCGGGCAGCTCATGCACCGCGGGCCGCCCCGGCCACGCCCCAGCTCGCTGCCCAGGATCTCGATCACCTCGATGCCTTCCTTGCGCAGATGCGTGTTCGTGGTCGAGTTCCGTTCGTACGCCACGACGACGCCCGGCTCGACCGCGAGCACGTTGCATCCGTCGTCCCACTGCTCGCGCTCGGCCGCGTGCACGTCCTGGGTGGCCGTGAGCACCCGGATGCCGCTCAGCCCGAGGGCCGCCGCGATCGCCCGGTGCATGTGCTCGGGCGGATGGTCGGTGACCTTCAACTCCCGTCCGTCGACGCCGGGTTCGATGGTGTACGAGCGGAGCATGCCGAGGCCCGCGTACTGCGTGAAGGTG
Organism: Streptomyces sp. NPDC051218; assembly: GCF_044455475.1. Classification (NCBI taxonomy): domain Bacteria; kingdom Bacillati; phylum Actinomycetota; class Actinomycetes; order Kitasatosporales; family Streptomycetaceae; genus Streptomyces; species Streptomyces sp. NPDC051218. The sequence goes on from NZ_JBITEU010000003.1 coordinate 415,925, forward strand.
TCGCTGTCCACCATCGTCATCACCGTGTCGAGATGCATGAACGCGCGTCTCTTCGGCATGTCCAGGGCCACGATCGTCTGCGCGGAGCCCGCCGCGAAGAGCTTGTGCGCGAGCATCTCGACGGCCTGCGGGGTGGTGCGCTCGCTCATGCCGATGAGGACCGCGCCGCGGCCGATCACCAGGACGTCGCCGCCCTCGATGGTGGAGGGGTAGTCCGACTGCCCCTGGGACCACATGTGGAATTCCTCGGCCCGGAAGAGCGGGTGGTGCTGGTAGATCGCCTCGAAGTGCACGGTCTCGCGTTGTCGCGCGGGCCAGCGCATCGCGTTGATGGAGACGCCGTCGTAGATCCACGCCGAGGTGTCGCGGGTGAAGAGGTGGTTGGGCAGCGGGCCGAGCAGGAAGTCGTCCAGGTCCATGCAGTGGAAGCGCACGGACGTCGGCTCGGGGTGGCGCTCCAGGTACTCCCGCTTGGTCATCCCGCCGATCAGCGCGTCGGCGAGCTCGGCCGACGGCATGGTCTCGAACGCGGCCCGCAGGTGGTCCGTCGCCAGCGGGCCGTACTCCTTCTCGTCGAAGACCCGGTCGAGGACGAGGAGGCGGGCGCCGGGCACGTCCATGGCCTCGGTCAGCAGATCGCCGAAGAGGTGCACGGCCACGCCTCGGTCGCGCAGCACGTCGGCGAATCCGTCATGTTCCTGGCGGGCCCTGCGGACCCACAGCACGTCGTCGAAGAGCAACGCGTCCTTGTTGGACGGGGTGAGCCGCTTGAGCTCCAGATCGGGGCGGTGCAGTATCACGCGGCGCAGCCGCCCGGCCTCGGAGTCGACATGGAATCCCATGGAGCCCATCTTTCCCCTGCCGGGCGGCCGACGCCCGCTGTTGCCCAAAGCCGTCGGCCTCGCCCGAGCCGTCCGGCTTGCCCGAGCCGTCCGGCTCGGCTAGAGCCGCGGGTCCACCGGCTCCGACTCCAGGGCCAGGACGGCGAACACCGCCTCGTGCACGCGCCACAGCGGCTCGCCCGCCGCGAGCCGGTCCAGGGCCTCGATGCCGAGCGCGTACTCACGGATCGCGAGCGAGCGCTTGTGGCCGAGGAAACGGCCGCGCAGCTTGTCGAGGTGGTCGGGGCGGGTGTACTCCGGGCCGTAGATGATCCGGAGGTACTCGCGACCGCGGCACTTGATGCCGGGCTGCACGATCCGGCCCTTCCCGTCACGGACCAGCGCCTCGACCGGCTTGACGACCATGCCCTCGCCGCCGCGGCTCGTCATCTCCAGCCACCAGTCGATGCCTGCCTGGACCGACGCCTCGTCGCCCGTGTCGACATAGAGCCGCCGGGTGGTCTGGAGCAGGCCGCTGCCGTCGTGCTCCACCATGCGGTCGATCAGGGCGAGCTGTGCGTCGTGCGGGAGCGCGGCGAGGCTGCGGCCCTGGACGGCCAGGATCTGGAAGGGCGCGAGACGCACGCCCTCCAGGCCGTCGGTCGGCCAGCAGTAGCGGCGGTAGGCGTCCGTGAACGCGGCGGCGTCCGCGGCTCGTTCGCGCTGCCCGGCCAGGAGCCCCCCGATGTCCACGCCGCGCGCCGTCGCGGCCTGCAGGGCGGCGATCGCACCGGGGAAGACGGCACCGGACGCCGCGCCCACGGCCGCGTACTGCGACCGGAGCAGGCCCGAAGCCTTCAGCGACCAGGGCATCAACTCGGCGTCGAGCAGCAGCCAGTCAGTGTCCAGCTCCTGCCAGAGACCCGCCTCGGTGACGGCGGCGCGCAGGCGCCCGAGTATCTCCTCGGAGATTTCCGCGTCGTCGAAGAAGGGGCGTCCCGTACGGGTGCAGAGCGAGCCGGTCGGCCCGTCCACGCCGAAGCGCTCGCGGGCCACGTCCGCGTCCCGGCACACCAGCGCCACGGCGCGCGAGCCCATGTGCTTCTCCTCGCAGACGACCCGGCCGACACCGTCCGCGGCGTACGACGCGAAGGCCTCGGCGGGGTGTTCCAGATACCCCTCGCGCTGGGAGGTCGCGGTGGGCGCCATCGTCGGCGGGAGGTACGGAAGCAGCCGCGGGTCGACGGCGAACCGGCTCATGACCTCAAGGGCCGCCGCCGCGTTCTCCTCGCGCACCGCGACGCGGCCTGCGTGCCCCGTCTCCACCGCGCGGCGGCCGTGCACGTCGTTCAGGTCCAGCGGCCGGCCGTCGTGGCCGCCGGGCGCCTCCGTGCGCAGCGGCTTGGCGGGCTCGTACCAGACCTTCTCCGCCGGTACGTCGACCAGTTCGCGCTCCGGCCAGCGCAGCGCGGTGAGGCTGCCGCCGAAGACCGCGCCGGTGTCCAGGCAGATGGTGTTGTTCAGCCAGGTCGCCGTGGGCACGGGGGTGTGGCCGTAGACCACGGCGGCGCTGCCGCGGTAGTCCTCCGCCCAGGGGTAGCGCACCGGCAGGCCGAACTCGTCGGTCTCGCCGGTGGTGTCGCCGTACAGCGCGTGCGAGCGCACCCGGCCCGACGTACGGCCGTGGTACTTCTCGGGCAGGCCCGCGTGGCAGACGACGAGCTTGCCGCCGTCGAGGACGTAGTGCGAGATGAGGCCGTCCACGAACTCCCGCACGCGGGCGCGGAATTCCTCGCTCTCCGCCCCCAACTGCGCGACGGTCTCGGCGAGTCCGTGGGTGAGCTGGACCTTGCGGCCCTTGAGGTAACGCCCCAGCTTGTTCTCGTGGTTGCCCGGGACGCACAAGGCGGAGCCGTCGCCGACCATCGACATCACGCGGCGCAGCACGCCCGGGGAGTCCGGGCCGCGGTCGACGAGGTCGCCCACGAACACGGCCGTACGCCCTTCGGGGTGCGTGCCGTCGACGTAACCGAGCTTGCCGAGCAGGCTCTCCAGCTCGGCGGCACAGCCGTGGATGTCGCCGATGATGTCGAAGGGGCCGGTGAGGTGCGAGAGGTCGTTGTAGCGCTTCTCGGTGACGATGGTGGCGTGGTCGACCTCCTCTACTCCCTTGAGGACGTGGACCTTTCGGAATCCCTCACGCTCCAAGTGCTTGAGCGAGCGCCGCAGTTCGCGCTGGTGGCGCTGGATGACGCGGCGGGGCATACCGGACCGGTCGGCGCGCTCGGCGTTGCGCGCGGCGCAGACCTCCTCGGGCACGTCCAGGACGATGGCGATGGGCAGCACGTCGTACTGCCTGGCGAGCTCGATCAGCTGCTTGCGGCTCTCGCTCTGCACGTTGGTGGCGTCGACGACGGTGCGGCGGCCCGCGGCGAGGCGCTTGCCCGCGATGTAGTGCAGCACGTCGAAGGCGTCGCGGCTCGCGCTCTGGTCGTTCTCGTCGTCGGCGACGAGGCCGCGGCAGAAGTCGCTGGAGAGCACCTCGGTGGGCTTGAAGTGCGTGCGGCCGAAGGTGGACTTGCCGGAGCCTGTGGCGCCGACGAGGACGACGAGGGAGAGATCGGTGACGGGCAGCACGCGTCCCGGGCTCATGGCTTCGGTGCTGGTGCCGGTTTCCTGCGTCATGCTGCCTGCACCTCCTTCCCGGACTTGAGGTTCGCGTCGCTCTTCTCGTTCTTCTCGCTCTTGTCGTTCTTCTCGTTCTTGTCGGCCTGGGTGAACACGGCCATCTGGGTCGGCGGCCCCACCTCGGGGTCGTCGTCCCCGACGGGCACGAACTCCACGTCGTACCCGTGCCGTTCGGCCACGCGCGCGGCCCAGTCGCGGAACTCCTCGCGCGTCCACTCGAACCGGTGGTCCCCGTGCCGGACGTGCCCGGCGGGGAGCGTCTCCCAGCGGACGTTGTACTCGACGTTCGGCGTCGTCACGAGCACCGTGCGCGGGCGCGCGGAGCCGAACACCGCGTACTCCAGGGCGGGCAGCCGCTCCAGGTCGAGGTGCTCGATGACCTCGCTGAGCACAGCGGCGTCGTATCCCTTGAGCCGCTTGTCCGTGTACGCCAGCGAGCCCTGGAAGAGCTTGACGCGCCCGGCCTGCCGCTCACCCATGCGGTCGAGCTTCAGCCGCCGTGACGCGATGGTCAGCGCCCGCATCGACACATCGACACCAGCGATCTCGGTGAACCGCGTGTCCTTGAGCAGCGCCTGCACCAACTGGCCCTGCCCACAACCGAGATCGAGCACGCGCCCGGCACCCGCACCGGCCAGCGCCGCGAGGATCGCCTCACGCCGCAGCACGGCGAGCGGCACGGGCTTTTCCTCTGTGTCGCTCTCCACGTCGACCGCGTTGTCGAGGTCGTCGACGTCCGTGTCGTCCGCTTCGGCGAGCCGCACCAGTTCGAGGCGCTGCGTGGCCTCCCGGGTCAGCGACCAGCGCCGCGCCAGATAGCGGCTGGTGATGACCTTCTGCTCCGGGTGGTCCGCGAGCCAGCCCTCACCGGCGCGCAGCAGCTTGTCGACCTCGTCCGGCGACACCCAGTAGTGCTTGGCGTCGTCGAGCACGGGGAGGAGGACATAGAGGTGCCGAAGCGCCTCGCTCAGGGTCAACTTGCCGTCCGGCACGTCGAGTACGAGGTGGACGTACCGCGAGTCGCCCCACTCCGGGAACTGTTCGTCCAACGGAATCCGCGTCACCGCGACCGTCCAGCCCAGCGGCTCGAACAGCTTGCGCACCAGGTCCGCGCCGCCGCGCGCGGGCAGCGCGGGAACCTCGACGCGCAGCGGCAGCGGGCGCCGCGCCCGCTCGGGCCGCGCGTTGCACACCCCGCGCATGGCGCTGGAGAACACCGCGCTCAGCGCGACCGCGAGCAGCGACGAAGCGGCATAGGGCCGGTCGTTCACATACTGCGCGAGCGCCGCGTCGGGCGCCCCGCCCCGGCCCTTCCCCTTTCCCCGCCGCACCAGCGCCACGGGATCCACCTCGAGCAGCAGCGCGGCCGTGCAACGCTCCTCGGACGCCTCGGGGTAGAAGACGTGCGCATTGCCGTAGGAAGTGGAGAACGCCTGCGCGTTCTCGGGATGCTTGTGCAGCAGGAAACCGAGGTCGGTCGCGGGGCTGTCGGGGGTACCGGAGGTACTGATCGTCAGGAACACGGGTATGCCTCGAAACGCAATCTGAACTGCGGAAACTTACGGTTGCGGCTCCAGCGCGCCTCTAGACCGTACAGCGAACATCACCGAGTCACTCAGGGGTTTTCGCTGCCCCCGGAACCTGCCCCGTGACCCGTCATCCCTCCACCCAGCCGTGGCCCTTTCCGTGCTGGACCAGTTGCTCGCGCAGCTGCTTGACCTGCTCACCGGTCATCCACGGAGCCGCGTCGAGCAGCAGCTCGGTCATCTCGAACGAGTACTCCGCGACGCTGAGCACATCGCAGGTCGGCTCCTCCCCGTCGTCGAACCCCGAAGCGGACGCCTGGATCGACGGAGGCACCTCGGCCCTGCCACCCGCGAACGGCAGCCGCGCCGTGGGCGCCTGCGCCCCCTTGGGCAGCCGGACGGACGACGCCTTGGGCCCGCGCTCGCCCTCCTCGATCTCGAACTCGACCCGCGCTCCCGTATGCACCAAAGGCTCCGGAATCAGCAGGTCGTTGGCGTGCAGGAAAACGTCCTCCCCACCATCCTCGGGAGCGATGAAGCCATACCCCCGCGCGCCGTCGAACCGGACAACCCTGCCTGCGACCATCTCAACCACCCCAACCTCAACACCACCTCCGGGCCCCTCGCCCGGACAGTCAGTGCCGAAGCCTAACCTCCGGCCCCCGGCGCCGTACGGCCGAGCACCTCCTCGCGGCCCGCTCGCGAGCAGCGGCAACACGGCCTGCGCGGGACTGAACGTGGATCCGGCATCCGGGCAAGATGGGTGCATGGACCTTCGAATCTTCACCGAACCGCAGCAGGGCGCGACCTACGAGACGCTCCTGCGCGTCGCAAAGGCCACCGAGGACCTCGGCTACAGCGCCTTCTTCCGCTCCGACCACTATCTCGTGATGGGCTCCTCCGACGGTCTCCCCGGCCCTACGGACGCCTGGATCACGCTCGCGGGACTGGCCCGTGAGACCCGGCGGATCCGGCTCGGCACCCTGATGACCGCGGGCACGTTCCGACTGCCGGGCGTCCTCGCGATCCAGGTGGCGCAGGTCGACCAGATGTCGGGCGGCCGCATCGAGCTCGGCCTCGGCTCGGGGTGGTACGAGGCGGAGCACTCCGCGTACGGAATTCCCTTCCCGAAGGAGAAGTTCGGACGCCTGGAGGAGCAACTCGCCATCGTCACCGGCCTGTGGGAGACCCCGGTCGGCGAGAGCTTCACCTTTGACGGCACCTACTACCAACTCTCCGATTCCCCCGCCCTTCCCAAGCCCGCGCAGCCCAAGGTGCCCGTCCTCATCGGCGGCCACGGCGCCAAGCGGACCCCCGCCCTCGCGGCCCGCTTCGCGAGCGAGTTCAACATTCCCTTTGCCTCTCTTTCCGATACCGAGCAGCAGTTCAAGCGCGTACGCGCCGCCGCGGAGGAGATCGGCCGCAAGGGCGACGACCTCACCTACTCCAACGCCCTGGTGGCCTGCGTGGGCAAGACGGACGCGGAGGTGAAGCGCCGCGCCGACGCGATCGGCCGCGAGGTGGAGGACCTGAAGGCGAACGGTCTCGCCGGCTCCCCGGCGGAGGTCGTCGAGAGGATCGCCGCCTACCAGGCCGTCGGCTCGCAGCGCATGTATCTCCAGATCCTCGACCTGGACGATCTCGACCACCTGGAGCTGATCTCCTCCGAGGTCATGTCGCAGCTGACCTGACGGCGCCCCGCCCGAGCACGACCGACCCCGAACGGGACACGCGCCAGGGCGCACCCGACCCGGACGCGACCGGCCAGGGCGCGACCGGCCAGGGCGCGACGGACCGGACGCTCCCGTCAACTCCGCCGGCCGCGCCGCTCCCACGCGGCCCCGGCAGGGTGAAATCGCGTCAACCCGGCATCCGGTGTGGCTCCGCCCCAGTGACCCGCCGACGCGGGTGATCGTTGGCTCGGGCGGAGCCGGACCGCCCGGCACCCGCGCCGGCGGCCGCTGCTGGTGCGTCGCTCGCATCAGCAGCCCTCCGGCACCGCGAGGGCGAGGGCCGAGGAGGCCGCCATGTCGCAGGAAGCCGTACCCGAGCAGGAGGCCGCGCGCGAGACGTCCGTGCCCGAGCAGCAGGGCCCACCCAAGGGTCTGCTCCAGCAGATGGAGGAGCTGATGGCCGCGCTCAACGCGGATCTGACGCAGCTCGACGCGGATCTGCAGCAGTCCACGACGGACGGCGGCACCGCGGCCTCCACCCCGCGTCCCCCTGCCGGCGACACCGCGCCCCCTGCCCCGCGCCCCTCCGCCGACGACGAGCCCACCCGCCTCTGACGGCACCGGCGCTCCCCCGGCGCCTGTGCCACTCGGCCGTCCGCGGCCGCCGTCAGAGCGCCGGATCATGGCGGCCCCGCCGCCGAGTCGGGCTCGGGCAGGCTCTGTTCGCGCACCGCGAGCCTGCGCAGCATCTCGAGCACCCGGTCCCTCGACTCGTCGGCGGCGTCGATCGCTTCCATGCACTGCCAGTACACCCCCTCGTCGTCCGCGCCCATGGCCACGCCCACGAGGGCGATGCCCACGTCGCCGAGCAGTTCGTCAAGGCCTCGCAGCACCTCGTACGGCCGGCCGATGCCCGTCAGCCGCGACGCCCGCATCCCCTCCATGCCGAGGCCAGGTGCCACGAAGGCCCCGCAGCCCCTGCCCCCGCCTTCGCTCAGGCCGAGCGCCTCGCCCCGTAACTCCGGAGGCCCCGCGATCGCGAGGCGGCTGCCGATCGCCTGCGCGAGAGCCTGGGACTGCCACACCTCGGCGACGACGTCCGACGGTTCCTGGCTCCGCGCCAGAGCGTGCCTGCTCGCCTCGATGAGCCGCATCGCCTCCATGCGCACCACCACCCAACCGCGCGCGTCCGCCGCACGTTCGCCCGAACTGCCCTGCCCACTACCCAGAGTGAGTGCCAGTCGGACGAAAAGCCAGAGCAACCAGGAAATCTGTGGACAAGTTATCGAGTGGGGATAACTCGTCCACTCCGGAGAGTGATGGATCTAGGCGCTGCGGAGAGATTCACGGACGATCCACACACTCACGTCGCCGGAAAGCGCTGCTCGTTGCGGTCGATCTTCGCGGCGAGCGCCGCCAGCGCGTCGATGCCGAGCACCTCGCAGAACTGCAGCAGATAGGCGAGCACGTCGGCGACCTCGTCCGTCACCCGGTGCGCCGAGTCCGGTTCGGCCATCACCCGCGCCGACTCCTCTGGGGTCAACCACTGGAAGATTTCCAGGAGTTCGGAGGCCTCCACGCTGAGCGCGGCGGCCAGGTTCTTCGGCGTGTGGTACTGCTCCCAGTCCCGCTTCGCCGCGAATTCGGCCAGCCTGCGCTGCAGTCCCGCTACATCGAGTTCCGTCACGCCTCAAGGTCTACCATCGTGGCCCCGCCCACCTGAGCGGCCCACGACGCGTCGCTCACCGTCCCGACGAGGCGGATGTGACCGCGGTCGCAAGTGCTCTTGGCCAGTTCGGCCAGTGCGTGCTTCTGGCGCTGGTCGAGGAAGTGGTCGAGGCCGTCGGCGAGCACGGTCAGGCTCTGGTAGGCGGACGGCACCTCGGCCACCGGGTCCACCTCGAGTACACCGGGCCCGGTGAGCAGCACCAGGGCGAGCGCCAGATATCTCAACTCGCCGTCCCCGAGCCGCCCGACCGGCGACCTGACCCCGCCGCCCCGGTCGATGAGCGCGTGGACCGACCCGTCGTCGGTCACCTCCGCGAACACATCGGCGACCGGCCCCGCGCACCCCGCCCGCACCGCCGCCACGAGCCGCGCATGCCGGTGGCCGCACTCCTGCCGTGTACGGAGCAGGACCTCCGCGAGGTTGTCGCAGCCGCTCAACAGGCGGCCGGCACCGATGAGTCCGGGCGGCACGGGCAGCCGCATGAGCCCCGGCCGGGGAGCGCACGGGAACACCGAGCGCAGCGCGACGACCACCTGCTCGGCCGCGGCGAGCACCAGGCGCTGCCCCTCGGTCTTGCCCGCGACGCGCAGCGGGAGCAGCGCCGTGCCGAGCCGGTCGTCCGGCAGTGGTCCGCGCGTGACCGGCGTCATGCCCGCCGTGTGCCAGGCGGCCTGCACCGCGCGCCGCCCCGGATCGCGCAGCGCCGTCTCGAGCAGCGTGAGCCCGCCCAAGGTCAGCCGCTCCCCCACGACCCGCAGTTCGGGCTCGGCCTGCACGGCGACGTCGAGCCGCACCGCCCCGACGGGGCCCTCGACCGTGCAACCGATGCGAAAGCCGCGCCGCTGCTGCTCGTCGCCTCGTGCGCGGTCGGGCACACAGGCCACGGGATCGGCGAAGACATCGACGAGTTCCTCACCCGCGCCCAACCGCGCCAGCGCCTCGTACGCGGCGAGCGCGGTGGACTTGCCGCTCCCGCTCGGCCCCGCGACCAGGGTCAGCGGGCCGAGCGGGAACACGGCGCCCCGATGCGAGGCGAAAGCCGAGAGCCGCAGCTCGGTGACGCGGCTCCGGTCCGGACCCGACAGTGGCTCGGCGCCCGCCACCGGGAGATGCACAGTCATGTCCGGACGGTAGGCGGCGACGGAACTGGTGAACCGTTCCGTCCAAGTAACCTTCCTACGAATGAGGGATTTCCGGGGAGCGGCTCCCGCACCGCCTACGACTGTGCGGCCGCGACGAGCCCCTGCACCTCGGTCCCGGGCGGCGCGAGCAGGAAGACGTTCTTGTCGACGCGGTGCATTCCGCAACCGAGGCCGAGGACCACGCCGCTGCTGAAGTCAAGGACGCGCTTGGCGACTTCCGTCTCCGCACCGGTCAGGTCGAGCAGGACCGGAATCTGCGCCATCACCGTCTCGGCGACCTCGCGGGCGTCCGCGAAGATGTTCACCCGCATCACCACAAAACGCCGCCGCGCCTCGGTCTCCGCTTCGGGCATCGCGCGGTGTCCTGGCCAGGACGGCCATTCGTTGCGGCTGCGCAGCGGTACGACCTGGGCGAGCCCTTCCCACTGTTCATCGGTGACGTCGTGGCTGTTCAACGCTCCACCCCGTCCTGGCTCGCACTCGATATCTGCACTGGCTCATTCTTACGCGACCTCACCCGTTCAGCCCAACAGCGACACGGAGCGGGCGGACCAGTGTGCCAGGGCCGGCGGGTCAGTGTCCCAGGAGTCCCACAAGCCCTTCGGCCAGGGAGGCACGCCAACAGGCCCAGTCGTGACCGCCGTTGTACTCGTTCAGGGTCACCGGACAGCCGCGCGAGCGCAGAGTCTCGTACAGATCGCGGTGGTGGCCGAGAATCGCGTCCTCGCGCAGTCCGACGTCGAGGCGCACGGTGACGGGCCGGGACGCGCCGTCACCGATACGCGAAGGGGGCGAGGGGGAGGCTGCGGAGAGGGGTACCGACTGGGCCAGGACGTTGCCGAACCGTTCCGGCCGGAGGAATCCCGCGTACAGCGAGGTCAGTCCGCCGAGGCCCTGGCCCGCGACGAGCGTGCGCGCGGGGTCGGTGGTGAGGGGCCAGCGGCCCGCCGCCCACGGCAGCAGCTCGTCGGCGAGGAAGGGCACGTGACTGTCGGGCGCGCCGAGTTCCCGGCTGCGCGTGGCCCTGTCGACGGAGTCCGGGGCGAGGACGGCGAGCGGCGGCACCGCGCCGTCGGCGACGAGGGCGTCCAGCGCGTCCTGGAAGGCGAGCCGCCCGAACCACATGTCGCCGTCGTTCAGCACGAGCACCGGCAGCTCGCCGTCCCGGCCGCCCGGCGGGAGGTACGCCCACACGTCACGCTCGGCGCCGAGCACCCCCGCGGGCAGCCGGTGCCGCTCGACCCTCCCCCGGGCCGCCCCGGAGCGCCGCTCGGTCCATGCCCGCGCGGGCGCCTGCGGAAGCTCGAACACGGAGGTGTCGCGGTCCGGCCAACGGCCGGGAGTCCGCCGGTGGTTGAGCGGGTCGGGGGCGGCGTGCGCGGACAGGGAGAGCAGCCGTCGCTGGAGGCGTTCGGGCGAGGCGGGCGGTTCGCCGGGCGAGATGTCGGCGGCCATGCGGTACGAGCCGCGGTGGTCGGCGCGCAGCCGGTAGGTGAGGTGCCAGATGTCCGTGCCGGGCAGTGGGCTCAGCCGGGACGCCGCGAGGTCGGCAGGGTCCGCGAGGCCTTCGGCGAGCAGCAGGACCTGCCGGGTGGCGCGGTGGCCGCGCCACAGGAACGTCACGGCGCAATGCTCCGGGTCGCCGTCGAGCGCCTCGACCAGGGGGGTGCCGCGGCGCGTGACATCCGCCCAGAACTCCTCCAGGATGACGGCACGTTCGGCTTCGGTGGCGTCGGCGGCGCGTGCTGCGACGCGCTCGACGCGGGGCATGGCGCCCGCGAGCCTGCGGGGCGCCGCGTCGGCCGCGAGCACCCCCGCGGTGACCGTCATCCGCACACGAAGAGGACCCGCATCGTTCCCCGCCTTCCTGGTCCAGCACACGACAACATCAACTTAGCCAAGCCTAACCTAAGTCAAAAAGTCAACACCACTCGCGGCAGGCCCATGACGCGCCCGGGGGCGAGAATCTGCCCATGGATTCTGATCAGACGAATGCCTACCTGCGCCGCATCGGTGTCGAGCGTCCTGCCGCCCCCACCACGCGCGCCCTGCACGACCTGCACATCGCGCATCTGCGCGCCGTCCCCTTCGAGAACCTCTCCATCCATCTCGGCGAGAACATCGAACTCACCGAGGAATCCTTGGTCGAAAAGATCGTCGGCGCCCATCGCGGCGGCTTCTGCTACGAACTCAACGGGGCGTTCGGCGCGCTGCTCACCGCGCTCGGCTTCGAGGTCACCTTGCTGCAGGCCCGTGTGTACGACGCCGACGGGCATCCCGGAATCCCCTACGACCACCTGGCGTTGCACGTGCGCACCTCCGACGGCGGTGACCGGCTCGCGGACGTCGGCTTCGGCACCCACAGCCAATTCCCCCTGACCTTCGGCGAACGCGGGGACCAGCAGGACCCCGGCGGCACGTTCCGTATCGACGAGACCCCCGAAGGCGATCTGGACGTCAGCAGGGACGGCAAGCGGCAGTACGTGGTCGACCGGCGCCCGCGCGCCCTCGGTGACTTCACGGCCGGCGCCTGGTGGCACCGCACTTCGCCCCGGTCCCACTTCACGCGGTCACTGGTCTGCTCGATGCTCACCGGGACCGGGCGGATCACCCTCAGCGGCCGCACCCTCACCACGACGACGGGCGGTGAGCGCGAGAGCGTCGAACTGGCCACCGACGCCGAGGTGCTCGACGCGTACGCCACCCACTTCGGCATCGTTCTGGGGCGGGTGCCGCAGGTACGGGAGGCCATGTTCTCCGGGGGCGACCCCGAGGAATCCACCTCTTGACACTTCCTCCAAGTGAGGTCGCATCTGCGACGTAGAAAGACCCAGAAGTGTTGTAGATGCCAGGTGAAGCGGCCTATCGTGTCGCGCATGCAGTCCTACACCATCGGACAGGCGGCGCGCCTGCTCGGCGTCAGCCCCGACACCGCTCGTCGCTGGGCGGACGCCGGACGGGTCACCACCCACCGGGACGAAGGCGGGCGCCGGCTCATCGACGGCCGCGATCTCGCCGCCTTCTCGGTCGAGGTCGCGCAGGGCCAGGCACAGGGAGGCAACGGCGAGGACGACGTCCCCTACACCTCCGCCCGCAACGCCTTCCCCGGCATCGTCACCGCCGTGAAGCTCGGTGACGTCGCGGCCCAGGTCGAGATCCAGGCAGGTCCGCACCGGCTCGTCTCGCTCCTGACCCGGGAGGCCGTGGAGGAGCTGGGCCTGGAGGTCGGCATGCAGGCAACCGCCCGCGTGAAGTCCACCAGCGTGCACATCGACCGCACCTGACCCCCTGGTCCGCACCCCAGGGTCCGCAACCACGGGCCGGACCGCGCCGCCGGCCGCTCCCAAGGAGTTCCACGCTCATGTCGCTCACTCTCACCCCCGCCCGGCGCCGCACCGCCGCCGCCGTGCTCACGGCCGCCCTGCTCGTCCCGCTCGCAGCCTGCGGCAACGACGACAGCAAGGACGACAGCGGCAAGAAGCCCGCGGGCGCCGCTGCCCCGAAGGCCGACCTGATGGTGCTCGCCGCCGCCTCGCTCACCGATGTGTTCAAGGCCGCCGGAGCCGCGTACGAGAAGGAGAACCCGGGGACGAAGGTCGACTTCTCCTTCGGTGGCTCCCAGCAGCTGGCCGCCCAGGTCAAGCAGGGCGCCCCGGCCGATGCCCTGGTCACCGCCGACACCAAGACGATGGACGGGCTGAAGGCCGACACCGGGAAGCCGTCCGTCATCGCCAAGAACCGCCTGGTCATCGCGGTCGGCGAGGGCAACCCGAAGAAGGTCGCCGAGCTGAAGGACCTCTCGGACAGCAAGCTGAAGGTCGTGCTCGCCGCGCCCGAGGTGCCGGTCGGCCGCTACAGCGAGCAGATCCTGGACGACCAGAAGATCGACGTGAAGCCGGTGTCGCAGGAGCTCGACGTCCGCTCGGTCCTGAGCAAGGTCGAACTGGGTGAGGCCGACGCCGGGCTCGTCTACAAGACCGATGCCGCCGCCGCCCCCAAGAGGGTCGACGCGGTCAAGATCCCCGACGGCCGGAACGCGATCGCCTCGTACCCCGCGGCCACCCTGAAGACGTCGAAGCACACGGAGGCCGCGAACGCCTTCGTGAAGTGGCTTTCGACGCCCGCCGCGCAGAAGATCCTCAAGGACGCGGGCTTCGAGAAGCCGTAGCCCGCATGCCCCGCGGGCCGGCTTCGCAGAGCCGTGGCCCGCATGCCCCGCGGGCTCGCTTCGCAGAGCCGTGGCCCGCCTGCCCGCGGGCTGCGCGAAACCGTGGCCCGCACGCCGAGGTGAGGGGGCCGACCGCCTCCCCGGTCGGGGTGCTCCGGGCCGTCCCCCGGAACGCCCCGTACGCCCCCTCACCTCGCGGACCAGCCCGCGCGCACCCCAGGGACCACGATGAAACGCCTGCGCGGCCGCACCACCGGCCCCCGCACCCCGCTCGCCCTCGCGATCCCCGCGCTGCTCGCCATCGCGTTCCTGATGCTGCCGCTGCTCGGGATCCTCGTCCGTACGGAGTGGGGCGAGCTCGGGGCCCATCTGACCGCCGAGGGGACCACGCAGGCCCTGAAGTTGTCCCTCGTCGTCTCCTTCTGGGCGCTGGGGATCTCCCTGCTGCTCGGGGTGCCGCTGGCCTGGCTGCTCGCCCGCGTCGACTTTCCGGGCAAGGCGGTCGTACGTTCCCTCGTGTTGCTCCCGATGGTGCTTCCGCCCACCGTGGGCGGCGTCGCCCTGCTGCTCGCCTTCGGGCGGCGCGGACTGCTCGGGCCGTGGCTGGAGGACGCGTTCGGGATCACCCTGCCGTTCCACACGTCCGGCGCGGTGATCGCCGCCGCCTTCGTCGCGATGCCTTTCCTCGTCATCAGCCTCGAAGGCGCGCTCGGCGGGCTCCGCCCCCGTTACGAGGAGACGGCGGCGTCCCTGGGGGCCTCTCCCGTACGGGTGTTCTGTACCGTCACGCTGCCCATGGTCGCTCCCGGGCTCATCGCCGGAGCCGCTCTGACCTGGGCGCGGGCCCTCGGCGAGTTCGGCGCGACCATCACGTTCGCGGGCAACCTCCCCGGCACCACCCAGACCCTGCCCCTCCAGGTGTACCTGCTGCTCCAGGACTCCCCCGAAGCCGCGACGTCCGTGTCGCTGCTGCTGCTCGCCATCGCCATGGCGGTGCTCGTCGCGCTGCGTGGGCGCTGGATGAGTGCTCCGGGCGGGAGGGGCCGGGGGCGGCGGCCCGCGGGAGGGCTGCCGGACGAGGCGGTCGCGTTTGGGGGTGGGGCTGAGTCCGGGGGTGGGCAGCCTGGGTTCGGGTCCGGGGGTGGGCCGGGACCCGGCCTCGCGTACGGGCTCGGGCTTCCCGAGGCGGTGGCGGACGAACCCTCGCCGCCCTCGACGGAGCGCTGGTCCCTGCACGCCGAGGTCTCCGGATTCAACCAGCTCACCCTGGACGCGGAACCGGGCACCACGATCGCCGTCGTCGGGCCCAACGGCGCGGGCAAGACCACGCTGCTGCGCGCGCTCCTCAGCCTCACGCCGCGCGCGCACGCCGAACTGCGGCTCGGCGACACGGACGTCACCGGGCTGCCACCGCACCGCCGCCACGTCGCCTGGGTCCCGCAGGACGGCGCCCTGTTCCCGCACATGAGCGCCCTCGCCAACACGGCGTACGGCCCGCGCGCGTTGCGTGTTCCCCGGGCCGAGGCGCGGCGACGTGCGCAGGAGTGGCTCGACCGGCTCGGCGTCGGCCATCTCGCACACCGCAGGCCGGCCCAGATCTCCGGCGGACAGGCTCAACGGGTGGCGCTGGCAAGGGCGTTGGCGGCCCGCCCCCGGCTGCTTCTCCTGGACGAGCCGCTCGCCGCGCTCGACCAGACGACCCGGGCCCACGTGCGCCACACCCTGCGCACGCACCTCGACACCTTCGGCGGTGTCTGCCTGATCGTCACGCACGACCCGGTGGAAGCGGTGTCCCTCGCCGACCGGGTGCTCGTACTCGACCAAGGGCTCGCCCTCCAGGACGAGCCGCCCGCCGAGGTGACCCGGCACCCCCGCTCTCCGTGGGTGGCCCGGATGCTGGGCCGCAACGCCTGGCCCGGCACGGCGGGACCCGAGGGGCTGGTCCTCCCCGGCGGGGGAACCCTCGTGACCGCAGAGCCGCTCCCGCCGGGCACGGAGGCGCTGGCGATCATCGCGCCGGAGGCGGTCTCCGTGCACCGCGACAAGCCCACCGGCAGTCCCCGCAACGTCTGGCCCGGCACCATCCGCGAGATCACCACCAGCGGCAGCAGGCTCCGCCTCCTGATCACCTCGCCCCAGGCCCCCGACCTGGTCGCCGAGATCACTCCGCAGGCAGCGGCCGAACTCGGCCTCACCGACGGGACGTCGGTGTGGACCAGCGTGAAGGCTACGGAGGCGACGGTCGTACCGACGTAGGGCTTCGCCCCGCCGAACTCCGCCTCAGCCTCAGCCTCCGCCTCAGCCGAAGCGTTCGTGGTCGGCCAGGACCTGGGCGATGAGCCGCTGGTCGACGGCTGCCCGCTCCGGGTCGGTGTCGATGTTCCCGGTCAGGGTCAGCAGGCACTTCCACAGCAGCCAGCCGCGGGCCCGCGCCCAGGTGCCCTCGTCCTGGCCGACCGCGCGACGGAACGTCTCCCGGCTGTCGCCCGAGAACATCCCCCACGCGATCACCAGATCGCAGGCCGGGTCCCCGACGCCCGATGTGCCGAAGTCGATGACGGCGGTCAACTTGCCGTCGGCGACAAGGAGGTTGCCCGAAGCGATGTCGCCGTGGAACCAGACCGGCTCCCCACTCCACTCGGCGTCGAGGGCGGCTTCCCAGACGGCCGCGGCCCTGCCCGTGTCGACACGGCCGTCGAGTGCGGCGAGGCACCGCCGGGTCTCCTCGTCGTAGTACGCCGGGGACGCCCCTCGGTACCAGCTGTGCTCGCCCGCGGGTGGGCCTCCGGTGGTGTCGCAGCGCTGGAGAGCGAGAATGAAGTCGGCGAGGGAGACCGCGAACTGCTCCATGTCGTCGATGCGTCCGCGAGCAGCCGTCTCGCCGTCCAACCAACCACGCACGGACCACGGGTAGGGATACCCCTCACCCGGGACGCCCTCGCCCATGATCGACGGAACGGCGACCGGCAGGGCCGGCGCGAGCCGGGGCAGCCATTCGTTCTCCTTGGCCACGGCGGGCACGTAACCGTCGGCGGTAGGCAGCCGAGCCGTCAGGGCCTCACCCAGGCGGTAGGTCCGGTTGTCCCACCCGTCAACCTCCACCGGCCTGACGGACAGATCACGCCACTGCGGAAACTGCGCGGCAACCAGACGCTTCACCAGCCCAACATCAATCCCGGCACGGCCGTCGGGGGGAGACGGGGCTTCGGGGGGACTTGGGGCCGGAGGGGGAGACGGGGCTGCGGGGGGACTCTGGGCCGGAGGGGGACTCGGCACCCCAGGGGGTGTCGGGACCGCAGGAGGAGTCGGAGCCATGGGGGGATCATCACCTCACGCGATCGTGCCTGGCAACGAATTATCGGGGAGGCGAGCCGTCGAGCGCGGGCCTTCCGGACTGCCGGGCTGCTGGCCTCCCAAGCCGCCGGCCTCCCAAGCCGCCGGCCTCCCGGGCCGCCGGCTCCCAGGCTCCCGCCGCCGGACTCCCGGACTCCCGGGCTACCGGGCTACCGGGCTACCGGGCTACCGGGAGATCAGATCCCCCCACGCTTCCCCCCTCCAGGCCCGACTCCGGCCCGCCCCCGCCTCCCAGTCTCCCCCGCGCCGCGGAGCGATCCCCCACTCGCCCCCCACCCCCCACCCCTCACCCCGAAGCCCGCTCAACCAACACCGGACGGAACACCATCGACAGCGGCGCCTCCCCCGGCTGCTTGATTCGGGACAGCAGGAGTCGGGCCATCTCGGCGGCCATCTCCTCCACCGGCTGCCGGACCGTCGTCAGTGCGGGCTCGCAGGATCGGGCGGCCTCGCTGTCGTCGAAGCCGACCACCGCCACGTCCCGTGGCAGCACCCTGCCCGCCCGCAGCAGCGTCTGCAGCGCGCCCTGCGCCATCAGGTCCGATGCGACGAACACGCCGTCCAAGTCGGGGTGTTGGGACAGCAGCCGCCGCATCGCCTCGGCCCCGCCCACCCGGGTGAAGTCCGCTTCGGCCCAGGGAGCGTCGGTGATCCCGTGCGCGGCCAGCGCCTCGCGGAAACCTTCGAGGCGCTCCTGGGCGGCCGGCATGTCCTGCGGACCGGCGATGGTGGCGATCCTGCGGCGGCCCCCGGCGACCAGGCGGTCGACGGCCATCCGCGCACCCACCCGCTGATCCACCTCGACGTACGGCAGCGGAACCGTCTCCGCCGGGCGCCCCGCGAGCACGGCGGGCAGGCCGGTCTCCGCGAGCAGCCCCGGCAGCGGATCGGAGGCGTGCGAGGAGACGAGCACAGCGCCGTCCACGTGACCCTGGCGCAGATACGACAGCAGCTGTCGGCGCGAGGTGTCGTCGTCGACCAGCATCAGGACCATCTGGACCCCCGCCGGGCGCAGCACGTCCAGGAGCCCGCCGACCACCCGCCCGAAGTGCGGGTCGGTGAACATCCGGCCCACGAAGGGAGCCTCGACCTGCCGACGCTCCCGCTCGGACACCACCAGAGCCATGGAGTCGGTCCGCTGGGTCACCAGGGAGCGGGCGGCCTGATTGGGGACGTAGCCGGTGGCCTCGACCGCTTCCTCCACCTTGCGGCGCAGCACCGGGTCGACGGTGGGCGCGCCGTTCACGACCCGGGAGACGGTGGCGCGCGACACCCCGGCCGTCCTGGCCACGTCCTCCAGGGTCACGGGGCGGGCGGGGCGCATGGCGTCGGCAGTCACCGGGTCTTTATAGCAACCGGGTAGCAACCGGTCGGGAGATCGTTCGGTTCTCCGAGGCGGGCGTTATATCAACTCCCGTGCCGACAACCGCGGTTGTGCCCGCGCCCATACCCCCGTGGACATTTCACCCCACGTACCCCTCATTGACGTCAACTTGCCCACAGCGGCACCTAGTTGACTTCTCTCCGTCCAGTCAGCGCGACATCGTGCGCACCCCCTTGACGCGCCTCGTCCGAGACACAACTATCCAACGCGAGAGAGCGCTCTCTCCGAGCTCACTGTTCAGGTTCTGAACTTAAGTATCTGAACTCAAGTACGGGACTCCCGCTCCGCCCCCATCACTCCGGAGCCGCACCGCCCCCACCACGAGCACCTCAGCGCGCCAACCGCCCCGCCGACAGAAGGACTTGCCATGTCCGAGCACCAGCCTTCGCCCGCCCCCAGATCCACCCTCTCCCGCCGCTCCGCCCTCGCCGCCGCCCTCGCCGTCCCGGCCACCGGCCTGCTCGCCTCGCAGGCGGTCGCCGCTCCCGACGCGCCCCCGGCGCAGGCGCCCGCCGCCCGCCGCCCTCAGCCGGCGAACGCCCTCGCCCCCGACTTCGGCCCGAACGTCATCGTCTTCGACCCGTCCACCGGCGGCATCCAGGCGAAACTGGACGAGATCTTCAAGCAGCAGGAATCGGCGCAGTTCGGCTCGGCCCGCTACGCCCTGCTGTTCAAGCCCGGCAACTACAGCGGCCTCAACGCCCAGATCGGTTTCTACACCTCGATCATGGGCCTCGGCCTCTCCCCCGACAACACGCACTTCAACGGCGACGTCACCGTCGACGCGGGCTGGTTCAACGGAAACGCGACGCAGAACTTCTGGCGCTCGGCGGAGAATCTCTCCCTCTCCCCGGTCAGCGGCGCCAACCGCTGGGCGGTCTCCCAGGCCGCCCCGTTCCGCCGCATGCACATACGCGGCGACCTGAACCTCGCGCCCAACGGCTACGGCTGGGCCAGCGGCGGCTACATCGCCGACAGCCGCATCGACGGCACCGTCCAGCCGTACTCCCAGCAGCAGTGGTACACCCGCGACAGCTCGATCGGCGGCTGGCTGAACGCGGTGTGGAACATGGTGTTCTCCGGGGTGGAGGGCGCGCCCGGCGACTCCTTCCCCAACCCGCCCTACACCACCCTGAACAACACCCCGTACTCCCGCGAGAAGCCCTTCATCTACCTCGACGGCGCGGAGTACAAGGTCTTCCTGCCCGCCCTGCGCACCAACGCCCGCGGCACCAGCTGGGGCAGCGGCACCCCGCAGGGCCAGTCCCTCTCCCTGTCCGCCTTCTACCTCGCCAAGCCGGGCGACAGCGCGGCCACCCTCAACGCCGCCCTCGACCAGGGGCTCAACCTCCTGCTCACGCCCGGCATTTACCACCTCGACCGGCCGATCGAGGTCAAGCGGGCGAACACCGTCGTCCTCGGCATCGGGTACGCCACCCTCATCCCGGACGGCGGGGCCACCGCGGTGAAGACCGCCGACGTGGACGGGGTGCGGCTCGCCGGGTTCCTGGTCGACGCGGGGCCGCAGAACTCCCCGACGCTCGTCGAGGTCGGCCCCGCGGGCGCGAGCGCCTCGCACGTCGGCAACCCGACCACCGTCCAGGACGTGTTCATCCGTATCGGCGGCGCGGGGGCGGGCAAGGCCACCACCAGCATGGTGATCAACAGCCGCCACACCATCGTCGACCACACCTGGGTCTGGCGCGCCGACCACGGTGACGGCGTCGGCTGGGAGACCAACCGGGCCGACTACGGCGTCGTCGTCAACGGCGCGGACGTCCTGGCCACGGGCCTGTTCGTGGAGCACTTCAACAAGTACGACGTGCAGTGGAACGGCGAGCGCGGGCGCACGATCTTCTACCAGAACGAGAAGGCCTACGACGCCCCCAATCAGGCCGCCATCCAGAACGGCAGCATCCGGGGCTTCGCCGCGTACAAGGTCGCCGACTCCGTCAACACCCACGAGGGCTGGGGCCTCGGCAGCTACTGCTACTACAACGTCGACCCGACCATCGTGCAGGAACACGGCTTCGCCGCGCCGAACAAGGCGGGCGTGAAGTTCCACCACCTGCTCGTCGTCTCACTCGGCGGCAAGGGCCAGTACGCGCACGTCATCAACGGGATCGGGTCTCCCACGTCGGGCTCCGACACGGTGCCGTCCACGGTGGTCTCGTACCCCTGAACCGCCTTACCCCCCAGACCAGTTACGTCCCCATCCGTGAGGAGAGCGACATGCACTCCGGCACCTTCCGAAGAAAGAGACTCACCCCCGTCGTCGCGCTCGCGACGGCCTGCGGCCTGGCCCTGATGACGGGCCTCGCCTCCGCCGCGCCCGCCGACCCTCCCGGCGCGGTCGCCGTCGCGGCCTGGGACACCGACCGCGCCGCCGAGGCGTACACCGCGAACCCGGGGTCCGCGACCGCGTCCGGCAACGAGCCCGGCACCCCCGGCCCGGGGGCCGCCTTCGACGGCAACGCCTCGACCCGCTGGTCGAGCCAGTTCGCCGACGACGCGTGGATACGCCTCGACCTCGGCGCCACCCTGCGCGTCGATCGCGTCGTGCTGGACTGGGAAGCCGCCTACGGCAAGAAGTACGCCCTGGAGATCTCCGGGAACGGCACCGACTGGACCCCCTTCTACACCGAGACCGAGGGCACCGGAGGCACCGTCACCGCGCACACGTACCCGCAGGAGGTGACGGGGCGCTACGTCAGGATGCGCGGCATCGAACGTGCCACGCCCTACGGCTATTCGCTGCACGCCTTCAAGGTCTACGGCGGGGCACCCGCCCCGGCGTCGACGACCCGCACGAACCTCGCCCTGAACCACCCCGCCTACACCAACCGCTATCAGCACGCGGGCAATTTACCCTCCTTCGCCACCGACGGCGGCCGGCCCGCGGAACTCAAGGCGGACCAGAGCCGCTGGTCGAGCGACTGGAACGCCAACCGCTGGATCTCGGTCGACCTGGGGGCGCGCTCCACCATCGACACGGTGGACCTGTACTGGGAGGCGGCCTACGCGGTCGACTACGAACTCCAGGTCTCGGACGACAACAGGACCTGGCGTACGGTCCACAAGCCATCCGCGGCGGAGGTCGCGGCGCGGCGGGCGAACATCAAGTCCCCCGGGGACGCGGTGGGTCTGCACGACAACGTGCGGCTCTCGCAGCCCGCGACCGGCCGCTATGTACGGATGCTCGGCAAGGAACGCAGGTCCTTCTACAACCCAGCTCCGGCCACCGCCCAATTCGGTTACTCCCTCTACGAGTTCGAGGTGTGGGGCACGGGAGGCAGCGCGTCCGCAGCGTATCCGGCGCTGCCGGGCGAGCAGTCGGGTTCGTACCGGACGACGCTCTTCGACGACTTCACCGCCGGGAGCCTGGACCGCTCCAAGTGGCGTGTCGTCAGGACCGGTCAGGAGATGGGGTCGGTCAACGGCGAATCGCAGGCGTACGTCGACTCCACGGACAACATCCGTACGGAGAACGGCAGTCTGGTCCTCGAGGCGAAGTACTGCGACAACTGCACCACCGCGGGCGGCGGCACCTACGACTTCACCTCGGGCCGCATCGACACCAACACCAAGCTCGACTTCACGTACGGCAAGGTCAGCGCGCGCATGAAACTGCCGGTCGGCGACGGGTTCTGGCCCGCATTCTGGATGCTGGGCAGCGACGTGGACGACCCGGACGTCTCATGGCCCGCATCCGGCGAGACCGACATCATGGAGAACATCGGCTACGCGGACTGGACGAGCTCCGCCCTGCACGGCCCCGGTTACTCGGCGGACGGCAACATCGGCGCCCGCCAGACCTACCCCGACGGCGGCAGAGCCGACCAGTGGCACACGTACGCGGTGGAGTGGACACCGACGGCCATGCGCTTCTCCGTCGACGACCGCCTCGTCCAGGAGACGACGCGCAACAAACTGGAGTCCACCCGCGGCGAGTGGGTCTTCGACCACAACCAGTACGTGATCCTCAACCTCGCCCTGGGCGGCGCCTACCCGGCCGGCTGGAACAAGGTCACCCAGCCGTACTGGGGCCTGCCGCAGTCAAGCGTCGACAGGATCGCGGCGGGCGGGGTGAAGGCGGAGATCGACTGGGTGCGGGTGGAGCAGAAGAGCTGACGCACCCCCAGCCCCTCTCGCGTACAGACCCCGTGCCCGGCCGGACTCCCCTCCGGCCGGGCACGGGCACCGCTCACCGGCTTCCGCCGGTCCCGGCCAGGGTCTGGTGGACGGCGCCCAGGAAGTCGTCGAGGTCCTTCGGCGTCCGTGACGTGATCAGGGTGTAGCCGTTGGCGCTGTCGCTCACGACAGCTTCGTCCACCCAGCTCTTGGCCCCCGCGTTGCGGGCGTCGGTACGGACCGACGGGTAGGAGGTCAGGGTCTTGCCGCGCAGGACATCGGCTTCCACCAGGGCCCAGGGCCCGTGGCAGATCGCGGCGATCGGCCGCCCCGACTCCGCGAACGCCCTGATCGTCTCGAGGGCCTTGGACTCCAGGCGGAGCTGGTCGGCGTTGATGGTGCCGCCGGGGAGCAGCAGCAGCTCGTGGGCGCCGGGATCCAGCGTGTCGAGCGTGGTGGTGGGCTTCATCGTCTCGCCGGGGTCCCGGTCACCCACCAGGGTCTGGACGGGATCCGAGGTCACGGCTGCGACGGTGACGTCCGCGCCGTCCTCCTGCAGCCGATGGACCGGTACCAGCAACTCGTCCTGCTCAACGCCGTAGTTGGAGACGAGTACCAGCACGCGGCGACCTTCGAGCGGCTTGTCGGACATGATGATGCGCCTTTCTCTCGTTTTCTCTCGTTCGTGGGCCGCGTGGTGACCGTGACCGTCACCGGTCGATGGACTGCTCGGCGGCTTCCTTCTCGGTGGTGGCGTCGGCCGTGGCAAGGGAGCCGCCGGCGGTTTCCAGGTGCGCCCGTACGAACCACTGGAACTGCTCCAGGTCGCGCAGCTGCCCGATCAGCAGGTCCTCGGTGGCCGGGTCGATCTCCCCCACGGTCTTGATCGCGAGGCGCAGGTCCTGGACCAGGCCGGTGTACACAAGGTCGAGCGCGCCGAGGTGGGCTATCGCGTCCGCGCGGCCCACGCTGTAGTCCTGCCAGGAGCGCTCCGCGACGAGCGCACCGGGTGTGCCGTGGGCGACACCGCCCAGGGCGGCGAGGCGCTCGGCGACGTCGTCGGCCATGTCGCGCACCCGGTCGACCTGCGGGTCGAGCATTTCGTGCACGGCGATGAAGTGCGGACCGACGACGTTCCAGTGGACGTGCTTGAGCGTGAGGTGGAGGTCATTGAGGGAGTGCAGGCGCTGCTGCAGCACTTCGATGACCGAGCCGGCGTCCTGCACCGTGAGTCCCGGGACGGTGTAGCGGGGGGTGGTCTCGGAAGCCATGGCTATAACTCCTGTCTCGTACGGTTTCACCCCATAACGGGGTTTCGCCCCTCCCAGTACCCGTGATCGGCGTACGCAATCAGGGAGGGCGGTCGAAAATCGGACCCCGCAGCCCCGCGCAGGGGGCATGACACGGGGCGGGCCCGGCCTTCAGAAGGCCGGGCCCGCCCCGTGTCATGCGATGGGTCATGCAAGGTGTCGTGCGACGCGGATCACCATCGGTACCAGCGGCCCTTGCGGCCGCCACTCGCGGCGGGCCGGATCACGAAGCCGAGCAGCCACACCACGAGCACGATGACGGCGATCCACCACAGTGCCTTGAGTGCGAAGCCCGCACCGAAGAGCAGCAGAGCCAGAAGAAGAACCAGAATCAGGGGAACCATTGTTATCAACCTCCTGACCGCCATGTGCTCTTAACTCTCACCTACAAACACACAAAAGGCGCGTTTCTTTCACGGTTTGCAGGGCATGCACCGCACCCTGGAGTGCCCCCTTCCGCCCCGGTCATGCACACCCCGCCGGAGAAGATCAGAAGGCGTACCTGACGCGCAGCCACGGCGCGTGGTCCGCAAGCAGCTGCTTGAGGCGTACCAGGGACTGCCGTTTGACGTCCTGGGCGTAGCGCACGTTGAGGGCCCCGTTCCGGGAGCGTTTGGTCTCCTGGGCGTCCGGCTGCCACAGCACCTCCTCCGCGCGCGGGTGCCAGCCCAGATTGACCTCGTGGAGCGACCGGTTGTGGGTCAGCATGATGATCTCGGCTGCCGCCTGCTCCTTCACGCGGGCGGGCAGGACATCGTCGAGATGGTCGAACAGATCGGCCCAGTCCTGCTGCCACCCCGGACGCAGCACGACCGGTGAGAGGTTGAAGTGAACCTCGTAGCCGGCATCGAGGAAGTCGGCGGCCGCGGCGATCCGCTCGGCGATCGGGCTGGTGCGGATGTCCAGCAGTCGGGCATCGACGGCGGGCATGAGGGAGAACCGCACCCGGGTGCGCCCCTGTGGGTCGAGGGCGAGCAGATCGGGATTGACGAACTTGGTGGCGAAGGAGGCCTTCGCCGTCGGCAGGCCGCGGAACGCGGCCACCAGATCCGCGGTGTTGTCGCAGACCAGGGCGTCGACGGAGCAGTCACCGTTCTCACCGATGTCGTAGACCCATGACCGGGGGTCGCACTGGTTGGGTTCCGTCTTGCGCCCCTGGGCCCGTACGTGGCGCCGGACATGGGCGACGATCGCCTCGATGTTGGTGAACAGGGTGATGGGGTTGGCGTAGCCCTTGCGGCGGGGCACGTAGCAGTAGGCGCAGGCCATCGCACACCCGTTGGAGGGGCCGGGCGCGATCCAGTCGGCCGACCTGCCGTTGGGGCGTGTGGCGAGCGTGTGCTTGACCCCGAGGACGAGCGTCCCGGTCTTGATGCGGACCCACCGGGCGATGTTGCCGTCGTTGCCGTGCAGGGAGGGAATGCGCCAGTGGCTTTCGACCTCGGTCACGCGCACGCCCGGCAGCCGGGCCATGATCTGTTGCCCACGCGGAGATTCGAGAGCCGCGGGCTCCGCGTAGACCTCCCGCACGTCGAGCAGGCGCCGGGCCTGCGGGCTGTCCCGGAAGGCCCCGTGCGCGGCGGCCGGCGCCGACGGGGTGTCCGACCACGCGAAAAGCGCCTGCTGCCCGGACTGCTCCGGCTCCCCCGAGCCGGATCCCGCCGCCGACCGGTCCACGTACCGTCCCTTTCCGCGCCTGGCCGTCGTCGGTCAGATGCCGACTTCGGGGCCCTGGTCCCGCACCGTGGAGAGGGAGGCGGCCTGGAGCTGCCGCAGCCCCTCCTGCGCGGTGCGGGCGAGGGGCAGGATCGAGTCGGTGCCGGTGATCTGCAGCAGCCGTTCCACTGCCGAGTGCAGGGGCCCGGTGAGAACGAGCGGCCTGCCCTGTGCGGTGTGCTCGGAGAACGCCTGGAGGAGCTGGTTGAGGAAAGTGCTGTCGGCGAAGGTCACTTCCGACAGGCCGATCAGTGTCGCATCCGTCGAGATGTCGGACAGCGCCTGCGTGAAGGTGCCGGTGACCTCAGTGAGATCGTGCAGGTCCACGTCGCCGTGGAGCGTGATCACCGCCACGCGTTCCTGCTGGTCGAGACGTACTTTCGGTCTGCCTGATGTCATGAAAGGCACCCTGACACAGACTCTGCCGTCAATGCACCCCGCCCTCCGCCACAGGGTGACGGAGGGCGGTTCCGGTTCCGGAGGAGCCGGGCCTGCCTAGTTGGTGGCCAGGAGCCGGGCCTGCCTAGTTGGTGGCCATCAGGCCGGTGCGGAGCTTGGCCACGACGCGGGTGATCAGCCGCGAGACGTGCATCTGCGAGATGCCGAGCACCTCGCCGATCTGCGCCTGGGTCTGCTCCTCGACGAAGCGGAGATGGATCAGCGTGCGCTCACGCTCGTCGAGGCCGGCGATGAGCGGGGCCAGGGAGTTGAAGTTGTCGATCAGGTCGTAGGAATCCTCTTCGAAGCCGATGAAATCGGCCAGCGCCGTATCGGATTCCTCACTTCCGTTCATCACCGCGGCGTCCAGGGAGGCGGCGTTGTAGCCGTTGGCCGCCATCTGGGCCTGGGCGACCTCCGCCGGCTCCAACTGCATCAGCTCGGCCAGCTCGGCCGTGGAGGGGTTGCGCCCCAGGCGCGTGCGCAACTCCTCGGTGGCCTTGGACAGTTCGATGCGGGCTTCCTGCAGACGGCGCGGCACGTGCACGGCCCAGCTGGTGTCGCGGAAGAACCGCTTGATCTCGCCGGTGATGTAAGGGACGGCGAAGGTGGCGAACTCGACCTCGCGGGTCAGCTCGAACCGGTCGATCGCCTTGATCAGGCCGATCGTGCCGACCTGAACGATGTCCTCCATCTCCTCCTGGCCACGGTGACGGAACCGGGAAGCCGCGTACTGCACGAGGGAGAGGTTCATCTCGATCAGGGTGTTACGCACGTACTGGTACTCGTGCGTCCCCTCCTCCAGCTGGGTCAGCCGGTCGAAGAACCGCTTGCCGATCTCCCGCGCATCCCTCGGCGCGATGGAGGACGGATCCGCGAGAGCCTGCTCGACGAGGTCCTCCTGGGCCTTGGCGGCCTGGGTCATCTCCTGCGTCGCCACGGTCGTCATGCACCCTGCCCCTTATGTCGTTCGAGCTTGCCTGTCCACCCCGTGCTGGCGCGGGTACCCGGCAGAGAGACGATCATGCACGCGAAACCCAAAGTGATCGTCACAAGTGGCGAGTGGTGCGTGAGCGGAGCTGAGTGAGCGGTGGTTCAGGGCAGGGCCAGGACCGCTGTGACGGTCTTGCCCTCGGGCTGTACGTCGACGGAGACGCGCGAGGCGAGACGCTGGGCGATCATCCAGCCGAACCCACCGGGCAGCCTCGGGTTCTGGCGTACGAGGTGAGGCGCCACCGTGCTGCGGTCACCCACCCGCACCACCAGGGACCCGTCCTCGACGCGGGCGCTGAACAGCGTGAGCCCTCCGCCGTGCAGAATGGCATTGGACGTCAGCTCGCTGGTCACCAGCAGAGCATCCTCACGAAACCGCCTGGCCCGGGACGAGGACGGGGACAGGCAGACGGACTCCAGGACTGCCCTGACCTCGGCGCGCGCGTCGTGACAGGCCATGTCCTGGATCTCGGGCGCCGTATGACTGGTCATGAAGACCTCCGCCCCTCTCTGCAGCGTTGCTACTCGTATGGCGACAGACACACCTTCGTGTCATCCCGTCTGCCCGAGCCACCGCACGCGACACTCCCACCCACGCACACAAAAGGGGACGGACGCGACCGTCCCAGGTCGAGTCCGCCCCTCACCCGTTCTCGGATCAGTCGTCCTTCTTCACCGGCTCCAGAATCGCCACACACTCCACATGATGCGTCATCGGAAACAGATCGAACGCCCGCAGCGACCGCACCCGATACCCCCCATCCCGGAAGTACCCCAAGTCCCGTGCCAGCGCGGCCGGGTCGCAGGCCACGTAGGCGATGCGACGCGCTCCCAGGCCCACGAGGTGCTTCACCGTCTGCTTGCCCGCGCCCGCGCGTGGCGGGTCCAGGACGATCAGGTCGACCTCTGTGATGCCCGTGCGCGGCAGGGTGGCCTCGACCTTGCCCTGTTCGATGCGGACGCGGTCGAAGGCCGCAAGGTTGTGGCGGGCGTCCTCGACCGCTCGCTTGCCGGACTCGATGCCGAGGACCGCGCCCTTGTCGCCGACCCGGTCGGCGATCGCGCCCGCGAAGAGGCCCACTCCGCAGTAGAGGTCCAGGGCCGTGTCGCCCTTGCGGGGCGTGAGGCCCTGCATCACGGCGAGCATCAGCGTCTCTGCCGCCTTCGGGTGGACCTGCCAGAAGCCGCCGTTGCCGACGCGGTACGTGCGGCCGTCGGCGCGTTCGCGGACGAAGGGGCGGCCGTGGACGCGGTGGATGCCGCCGTCCTGTTCGGCGACTCGGAGGACCGAGACCGGCTTGTCCAGCTCAACGAGGGGCAGGCGCGCGCCCGGCTTCGGTTCCAGGATGACCTGGCGGTCCTGGGAGCCCGTCGCCGCGATCGCCTCCACCGACGCCATGCCGGACCAGTCGTGCTTCTCGATGCCCAGCTCGGAGACCCCGGGAGCGGCGATCATGCAGTGCTCGATGGGCTCGACCTCGTGCGAGCGGTGGCGGCGCAGGCCCGCGTTGCCGTCGGGGTCCACCGCGTACTGGACGCGGGTGCGCCAGGACGGGACCTCGCCCGGGGGCAGCTTGTCGCCCTCGGCCGGGACGACCGTGCCGTCCCAGCCCGCCTCCTCGGGGGTCAGTCCTGCCAGGCGCTGGAGCTGCTCCGTGATGACCTCGCCCTTGAGCCGGCGCTGCGCCCCCGGCTTCGCGTGCTGCCAGTCGCAGCCGCCGCAGCGGCCGGGGCCCGCGTACGGGCAGGGGGCCTCGACGCGGTCCTTGGACGCATCGAGGACCGTCACCGCGTCGGCACGCAGGAAGCGGCTCTCCTCGTCACCGTCCGTCACGCGCGCGATGACCTTCTCGCCCGGGAGCGTGTGCCGGACGAAGAGCACGCGGCCCTCAGCCGTGCGGGCCACGCAGTGGCCGCCGTGGGCGACCGGGCCCACCTCGACCTCGTACTCCTTGCCGATGAGCGAGGCCGCCTGCGAGCCCTCCGCCCGCGAGGCCTCCGCGCGCGCGTCCTCCTTCGCGTTCCCCGCCTGCGATTTCTTCGGTTCTGCCTGCATGGCGGGGTGACTCCACTACGTAAGGGGGATCGGCCGAAAGGAAACGGCCGGACAACAGCCCACCAGTCTACGTGGGTGTGGTCCGGCCGCTCACCAGCAGCAGGGGTCAGGCCTTGTTGCTCGGCTCCTTGTGGCGCTTTTCCACCGGGCCCCGCCGCACCGCGCCCGGCGCGTTCCACTCCGAGCGCTTGCGGGCCCGCTTCTTCGCGGCCTCGGAGGAGTCGAGCTGGTAGGGGACGGATGTCACCATCACGCCGGGGGTGAACAGCAGGCGTCCCTTGAGCCTGAGCGCGCTCTGGTTGTGCAGCAGGTGCTCGTACCAGTGGCCCACCACGTACTCCGGGATGATCACGCTGACCACGTCGCGCGGGCTCTCCTTGCGCAGGCCCTTGACGTACTCGATGATCGGCCGCGTGATCTCGCGGTAGGGCGAGTCGAGGATCTTCAGCGGGACGGTGATGCCGCGCCGCTCCCACTCGGCCCGCAGGGCCTTGGTCTCCGCCGGGTCGACGTTGATGCTCAGCGCTTCGAGCGTGTCCGAGCGCATCAGCTTGGCGTAGGCCAGGGCGCGCAGCGTCGGGCGGTGGATCTTGGAGACCAGGACGATGGAGTGCACGCGGGAGGGGCGAACGCTGTCGTCCGAGGGGGTGTCCGGGGCGGCGATCTCCTCGGCGACGCGGTCGTAGTGGCGGCGGATCGCCGACATCGTCGCGTAGAAGATGCACATGCCGAGCAGGGCGACCCACGCGCCGTGCGTGAACTTCGTGACGAGTACGACGACCAGGACCATGCCCGTGAAGAAGGCGCCGAAGGTGTTGATCGCCCGCGAACGGATCATGTGGCGCCGCTTGGCCTGGTCCTTCTCCTTGCGCAGATGGCGGTTCCAGTGCCGGACCATGCCGATCTGGCTGAGCGTGAAGGAGACGAAGACGCCGACGATGTAGAGCTGGATGAGGCGGGTCGAGTCCGCGCCGTAGATGACAACGAGGAGGGCCGCGGCGCCCGCGAGCAGCACGATGCCGTTGGAGAAGGCGAGCCGGTCGCCGCGGGTGTGCAGCTGGCGCGGCAGGTAGCGGTCCTGCGCGAGGATCGAGCCGAGCAGCGGGAAGCCGTTGTACGCCGTGTTGGCCGCGAGGAAGAGGACGAGCGCGGTGGCGGCGGCGAGCACGATGAACAGGAAGCTGCCGTTGCCGAAGACGGCCTCGGCGACCTGCGAGATCACCGGGTTCTGCACGT
The DNA here is from genome assembly GCF_044455475.1 of Streptomyces sp. NPDC051218. NCBI lineage: Bacteria > Bacillati > Actinomycetota > Actinomycetes > Kitasatosporales > Streptomycetaceae > Streptomyces > Streptomyces sp. NPDC051218. Next base: position 446,290 of record NZ_JBITEU010000003.1, read on the forward strand.
AGTCGGCGCCGACCGGGACGCCGTTGTGGAAGAGGTCCTTGCCCGGGTACTCGGCCATGCGGACCTTGGTCGTCATGGCGAGCGCGATGATGCCGCAGAACATCGTCACGGCCAGGGCGCCCATCAGGGCCAGGGTGCTCGCCGCGTTCTTGCTCTTGGGCTTGCGGAAGGCCGGGACGCCGTTGCTGATCGCCTCGACGCCGGTGAGCGCGGCGCAGCCGGAGGAGAAGGCCCGCAGGAGCAGGAAGACGAGCGCGAAGCCCGCGAGACCGCCGTGCTCCGGCTTGATCTCGTAGTCCGCGGTGGGCGCCTTCATCGTCTCGTCCAGGACGATGCCGCGGAAGGCACCCCAGGCGATCATGATGAAGACGCCGGCCACGAAGACGTACGTCGGGATGGCGAAGAGCTTGCCCGACTCCTTCACGCCGCGCAGGTTCATCACCGTGAGGAGCACGATGACGGCGACCGCGCAGAGCACCTTGTGCTCGACGACGAACGGGATCGCCGAGCCGAGGTTCTCGATGCCCGATGAGATGGACACCGCCACGGTCAGGACGTAGTCGACGAGCAGCGCGCTCGCGACGGTCAGTCCCGCCTTGGGGCCGAGGTTGGTGTTGGCGACCTCGTAGTCGCCACCACCACTCGGGTAGGCATGCACGTTCTGCCGGTACGACGCGACGACGGTGAACATCAGCACGACGACCGCGACGGCGATCCAGGGGCTGAAGTGGTACGCCGACACACCCGCGATCGAGAGGACAAGGAGCACTTCCCCCGGCGCATAGGCCACGGAGGAGAGCGGGTCGGACGCGAACACGGGTAGAGCGATGCGCTTCGGCAGGAGGGTTTCTCCGAGCCGGTCGCTGCGCAGTGCGCGCCCGATGAGGATCCGTTTGGGCACGTCGGTCAGTTTGGACACGCAGAGGATCGTAAGCGTTCGATTGGGTGCCCGCCCACCCACCACCCCCTAAGCGCGCCGGTTAGCCACGACGCGCCGCCGGGGGCTCCGCCCAATGCCCGGAAACCGGACGCCCGTCGGCGCCTTGCGGTGCGAGCGGCACCTCCCGGGACCCGTACCGCTCGGCCACCCGCTGCTCGGCGCGGTGGATCGCGCGGGACGGCCACCAGGTGGCGCGCCCCAGGAGCAGCAGCGCCGCCGGCAGGATCATGATGCGGATCACGAACGCGTCGAGCAGAACGGCCACCGCGAGGACGAAGCCCATCTGCTTCATCTCCAGGATGTGCAGCATCACGAAGCTCGCGAAGACGGTGACCATGACGATCGCGGCGCTGGTGACGACCTTGGCCGATGAGCCGATGCCCTCGATGACGGCCTGCCGGGTGGGTACGCCGTTCAGCGCGGCCTCCCGGATCCGGCTGACGACGAACACCTGGTAGTCCATCGAGAGCCCGAAGAGGATCACGAAGAGGAAGAGCGGGACGCGCGAGGAGATCCCGCCGAGCGAGATGAACGAGAGCAGTTCCTCGGCCCACTTCCCCTGGAAGACCAGGACGAGCAGCCCGAGCGCGGACGCGGCGGAGAGCAGGTTGAGCACGACGCCGAGCAGTCCGAGGACGATCGAGCGGAACGCGAAGACCGTCATGGCGAAGGTCATCAGGAGCAGGAAACCGAGGACGAGCGGCAGCTTCTGGTTCTGGTGCTCCACATAGTCCGTGCCGCGCGGCACCTCGCCGGTGGTGGCCGTCTCGACGCCGGGCAGCTTGCCGACGGTCTCGGGGAGGTAGTCGTCGCGCAGGTGGTCGAGGGTGGCGACGGCCTTGTCGGAGTACGTGGCGTGCGAGGCGTACAGCTCCAGGGTGCTCGTCCTGCGGTCCTTCGAGGAGCGCAGGACCGGAGCGCCGGAGGGTCGGGCGAAGAGCGGATCGGCCGCTGCCATGCGGTCGAGTTCGCGCAGGGCGCGGGCGACCTCGCCGGCCTGCTCGGCCTCGGCACGCACCACGACCTGGTGACGGATGCGCTGCTCGGGGAATGCGTCGAGCAGCCGGTCGTAACCCTGCATCGCCGGGATCTCGCGCGAGAAGCTGTCGCGGGCCGGGTCCTTGAGGTTCATGTTCAGGGCCGGCAGCGCGAGGCCGAGCAGGACGAGGACGGAGAGGCAGAGCGTCAGGGCGGGGCGCTTGCGGGCCGGGGCGAGCAGCGCGTTCCAGGCACGTCCCGGCTTCTTCTCGCCGTACGTCCTCACTGGCTTGCCCTGCGCCCGGCGCTTCGCCGCCCGGCGTTCCGTACGCCTGCCCAACTTGACCAGCAGGGCCGGGAGCACGGTCACCGAGCTGATGACGGCGACGGCCACGACCAGGATGGTGCCGGTCGCGAGCGAGTCGAAGATGACGTCACCCGCGAGGAACAGTGCGGCGGTCGAGACGATCACCGCGAGGCCGGAGACGACGATCGCGCGCCCTGCCGTCGCGGCCGCTGCCTCGACGAGCGCCTCCGAGGTGAGGCGCCCGCCCGCACGGGCCCGCTCCTCGCGTTCGCGCTTGAGGTAGAAGAGCGTGTAGTCGACGCCGACGGCCATGCCGATGAGCAGGATCATGTTCATCCCGACGCCCGTGTCGGGCAGCAGGTGCGAGGCCAGCATCGCCAGGCCCATGGTCGCCATGATCGAGGTGATGGCGAGCAGCAGCGGCACGCCGACCATCACCACCGAGCCGAACACCAGGGCCAGCGTGATCAGCGTGACGGGCAGCGTGATCGCCTCGGAGAAGGCGAGGTCCTCGCCCCGCTGGTCGTTGACGCCCTTGCTCACGGAGGCGGCGCCGGCCTCCTCGATCACCAGGTCCGGGTGGGCCTTCTCGACCTGGTCGGTCTGGGCCTGGAGCGGGATGACGTTCTTCTTGCCCTCCTGGTCGGGGCCGTTGAGCTCGACCTGGACCCGCAGGACCCGCCCGTCCGCCGACGGCACCGGCGCCGCCACCGATGCGACCTCCGGCAGCGACTTCATCCGGGCGGTGATGTCCTTGACGGCGGCGTCGGCGGCCTGCTCGTCGAGCGGTCCCGACTCGGCGCGGATCAGCACCTGTTCCGTGGGCCGCAGCTGGACGCCGCCCTCGGTGGCCAGGGCCTCGGCACGGCCCGCCTCACCGACGCGGAAGTCCTCCGAGGTCGCGCTGTTCATGCCGGCGGCGATGCCGCCCCCCAGGCAGAGCACCACGAACACCAGCCAGCCGACGACCGCGCGCCCTGGATGCAGCGCGCTCCATCGGGCCACGCGCACCGTGACCGATCGCTTTCCCATGATCGTCCCCACCCCTTCGCCATCTCGTGGCGTTCAGTCCTTCATGTGTAAGTGGAGACTGACAGGTGAAGGAGTGGGCCGTCAACTGTTATGTGCGGCTGCAAGGAGGCGGATTGACAGCGGTTCCCGTCATGCGTAAGCCTTGGCTGACAGGTTTCGGGACCAGCGATAAGGCGGGCCATGGACAGCGAAGAGCTGCTCGCCGTTCTCTCCGCCGTCGGCCACGCCCAGCGGATCCGGATCATCACCGAGCTCGCCCCGGGGCAGCTGTACGTCAGCGAGCTGGCGCGGCGGCTCGGTGTCTCGCGCCCCTTGCTCTACATGCACCTCGACCGTCTGGAGAAGGCCGGTCTCGTCGTCGGCCGCCTGGAGCTCTCCGACGACGGCAAGGCGCTCAAGTACTTCGAACTGGCGCCGTTCGACGTGCGATTGAACGTGGACACGATCCTCGCGGCCGTCCGGCAGGACGCGTCGGACGAGGACGAACAGCACTCACCTGAGGGGTCTTAATGGACGACGTGATCATCCCGGTCGCCTTTTTCCTGATACTCGCCGGCGCGGTGGTGGCGGTCGCCTACTTCCAGTCGCAGCGCAACCGCGAGCGTGACCGCCAGTGGGCCGAGGCGATGGAGCAGTACCGCGAGGTCGTCGAGCGCGCCAGGTCCGAGCAGGAAGCGGCGCGGCTGCAGATCGTCGAGCTCAGCTACCGGCTCAAGAACGTCGAGGGTCTGCTGCGCAGCGTGGACTGAGCACCGGCAGGTGCACGGGGGTGCCCTCCGCGGACCGTGCGTGTGTAGCTTGGGCGTCGGTCTGAGACGCTTTTACCGTTCAGCCTGAGCAAAAAGTATTGACACAGCCGGAAGGACGGGCGTGCACATCGTCATCATGGGCTGCGGGAGAGTCGGATCCGCTCTCGCGCAGACCCTGGAACAACAGGGGCACACGGTCGCCGTGATCGACCAGGACCCCACCGCCTTCCGCCGGCTGGGCTCCGGCTTCGGCGGCCGTCGCGTCACCGGCATCGGCTTCGACCAGGACACCCTGCGCGAGGCCGGCGTCGAGGAGGCGGGCGCCTTCGCCGCGGTCAGCAGCGGCGACAACTCGAACATCATCGCCGCCCGCGTGGCCCGCGAGATGTTCGGCATCGAGAACGTCGCCGCCCGCATCTACGACCCGCGCCGCGCCGAGGTCTACCAGCGCCTGGGCATCCCCACCGTCGCCACGGTCCGCTGGACCGCCGACCAGATGCTGCGCAGGCTGCTGCCCTCCGGGGCCGAGCCGCTGTGGCGCGACCCCACCGGCGGCGTACAGCTCGCCGAGGTGCACGCGTCCGCGTCCTGGATCGGGCACAAGATCAGTGAGCTGCAGGAGGAGACCGGCGTCCGCGTGGCCTTCCTCACCCGGCTGGGCGAGGCGGTCCTTCCGACCTCGCAGACGGTGCTCCAGGAGGGCGACCTGGTGCACGTGATGATGCGCACCGACGAGGTCGAGAAGGTCGAAGCGGCGTTCGCCGAAGGCCCCGAGGAAGGCGGTCACTGATGAGGGTCGCCATTGCCGGAGCAGGCGCGGTGGGACGTTCCATCGCCGGTGAGCTCCTGGAGAACGGGCACGAGATTCTGCTCATCGACAAGGCGCCGACCGCCATCTCGGTGGAGCGCGTCCCGCAGGCCGAGTGGCTGCTCGCCGACGCCTGCGAGATCACCTCGCTCGACGAGGCGGCGCTCCAGCGCTGCAACGTGGTGATCGCCGCGACCGGCGACGACAAGGTCAACCTCGTCGTCTCGCTGCTCGCGAAGACCGAGTACGGCGTCCCGCGGGTCGTCGCCCGCGTGAACAACCCCAAGAACGAGTGGCTCTTCAACGAGTCCTGGGGTGTCGACGTCGCGGTCTCGACCCCGCGTCTGATGTCCGCGCTCGTCGAAGAGGCGGTCAGCGTCGGCGATCTCGTACGCCTGCTGCGCTTCAGTCACGGTGACGCGAACCTCGTCGAGCTGACCCTGCCGCCCGAGTCGGCCCTCGCGGGCACGACGGTCGGAGACGTCCAGTGGCCCGAGGACACCTCGCTCGTGACGATCATCCGCGGCACGCGCGTCCTCGCGCCGACCGCGGATGACTCCCTCGAAGCGGGCGACGAGCTGCTCTTCGTCGCGGCGCAGGCTCGCGAGGAGCAGCTGGAGGACCTGCTGTCGGTGCGGCGGGAGGACGCGGCGAGCTAGTCGCTGCGCTTGCTTGTACGCAGCTGGGGGCGCCCGGAAGATTCCGGGCGCCCCCAGCTGTCGTCGAACGTCTGCGGGTGCGCCGTGGCTGGTCGCGCAGTTCCCCGCGCCCCTTACGGGGCGGCCCGGTGCTCGCGTTCCTTCTCGGCCTTCTCCGCGGCCTCCATCTCGGCGAACACGTCGATCGGCGGCGGAGCCTTCGCGAGGAAGACCCACGTCAGCCAGACGGCGAGCAGGAAGGGCGGAATCTTCAGGGCGATCAGGACCCAGCCGAACTGGGTCGTGTCCGCCCACCAGTAGAGCGGGAAGAGGATCGCGCACTTGGCGAGCAGGATCAGGCCCCAGGCCCAGCTCGCCTTGGTGTACGCCTTCTTGCGGCCCGGGTTGCGGGTCCGCCAGGAGAGGTTCTCCTTGAAGACCGGGCCGAGGATCAGGCCGATCAGCGGGACGCCCGCGATGGCCGTGATGATGTAGGCGAGGGCCAGGCCCAGCGTGTAGAGCATGCCCGGCAGATAGAAGTCCTTCGCGTTGCCGGTCATCATCGCGAAGACCACACCGAAGGCGACACCGAAGACGCCGCTGAAGGCGTGCTTGACGGTGTCCTTCATGACCAGGCGGACCGCCACGAGCACCAGGGACACCGCGAGGGCCGCGATGGCCGACATGTGCAGGTCCTTGTTGATCGTGAAGATCGTCACGAAGAGGAGGCCGGGGACGACGGTCTCCACCATGCCCCGCACGCCGCCGAAGGCCTCGAAGAGCGCGGCCTCGGTCACGGCCCTGGAATCGGCTTCCTGATCCGTGCTTCCTTGGTCCGTCGGCTTGTCGAGGGACGTCACCGGCTACTCCCGTCCGAGGGGTCTGAGTTCGTATTTCGGGTTGAAGAGCACCCGGCGGCCACGGCTCATCGAGACCCTGCCGGACGCGATCAGCCTGCGCCCCGGCTCGATCCCCACGATGGAGCGCCTGCCCAGCCACACCACGTCCAGTGCCGCGGAGCCGTCGAACAGCTCCGCCTCCAGGGCGGGAACGCCGGCGCGTGGTCGCAGCGTGACCGTGCGCAAGGTACCAGTAACCGTGACTATCTGGCGGTCGTGGCAGTCTCCGATGCGGGTGCACCCCGCCGTCTCGGCGTCCTCGCGCAGCTCCTCCGACTCCAGATCCTCCTGGGAGGAGGACAGCCGGTCGAGCATGCGCCGGAAACGGCCTGCCGGCTTGTCGGAACCAGGAACAGCACTCATACAGGAAGCGTACCGGGGGTCGCCGACAGCGCCGCAGTGGGTGCGCTCATCTGTGCTTATGCCCGCTCAGCCCCGCCTTGACCCTTGACTCATCGCTCGAACCTGTAACCCATTCCCGGCTCGGTGATGAAGTGCCGCGGATGCGCGGGGTCCGCCTCCAGCTTGCGGCGCAGCTGCGCCATGTAGACGCGCAGGTAGTTCGTCTCCGTACCGTACGAAGGGCCCCAGACCTCCTGGAGCAGCTGCTTCTGGCTGACCAGGCGCCCGGTGTTGCGCACGAGGACTTCGAGGAGGTGCCACTCCGTGGGTGTCAGGCGTACGTCGCGCCCGTCGCGGTTGACCTTCTTGGCGGCCAGGTCGACCGTGAAGTCCTCCGTGTCCACCATGACGTCGTCCTCGCCCGCTCCGGTGGGCTCGGCCCTGCGGATGGAGGCCCGCAGCCGGGCAAGCAGCTCGTCCATGCCGAAGGGCTTGGTGACGTAGTCGTCGGCGCCCGCGTCGAGCGCCTCGACCTTCTCGTCCGAGCTGTGCCGCGCGGAGAGCACCAGGATCGGCACGCGCGTCCAGCCGCGCAGGCCCCTGATGACCTCGACTCCGTCCATGTCGGGCAGACCGAGGTCGAGCACGATCACGTCGGGGTGGCGGGCGGCGGCGAGCTGGAGCGCGGTGGCTCCGTCGGGGGCCGCGTCCACGTCGTACTTGCGCGCCTTCAGGTTGATGACGAGGGCGCGTACGATCTGCGGCTCGTCGTCGACCACGAGCACCCGGGTCATGCGTACCTGCCTTTCGGGCTTGTCGGTTGTGGCCATCTCGGCGGTCATGCGGCCATCTCGGCGCTCATGAGGCTGCCTGTGCGGAGAGGTCGGGCAGGGCCGGCGGCGGTCCGCCCGTCGCCGCCCGCAGCGTGAGCACCATGGTGAGGCCGCCGCCGGGGGTGTCCTCGGCCTCCAGCGTGCCGCCCATGGACTCGACGAAGCCGCGTGCGACCGCGAGGCCGAGGCCCACGCCCGCGCCGCGCGGAGCGTCACCGTAGCGCTGAAAGGGCTCGAAGATGCGGTCCTTGGCCGCGTCCGGGACGCCGGGCCCGCGGTCCACGACGCGCAGTTCGACGCGGTCTCCGAGCGTGCTGGCGGAGACCAGGACCGGTTCGGCGTCGAGGCTGTACTTGACGGCGTTCTCGACGATGTTGGCGACGGCGCGTTCCAGGAGGCCCTTGTCCACGGAGACCATGGGCAGCGTCTCGGGGATGTCGAGGTCCGCGCTGCCGTCGGGGACGCCGCCGAGCGCCATGGGGACGACCTCGTCGAGGTCGATCGCGCGGATCAGCGGGGTGACGGTGCCGGTCTGCAGGCGGGACATGTCCAGGAGGTTGCCGACCAGGTGATCGAGGCGGTCGGCGCCGTCCTCGATGCCTTCGAGGAGCTCGGCCTGGTCCTCCTCGGACCACGCCACGTCGTCGGATCGCAGGGACGAGACGGCGGCCTTGATGCCCGCGAGAGGCGTACGCAGGTCATGGCTGACGGCGGCGAGCAGTGCGGTGCGGATGCGGTTGCCCTCGGCGAGGGTGCGGGCCTGCTGCGCCTCGTCCTGGAGGCGCCGGCGGTCGAGGACCACGACGGCCTGCGCGGCGAACGCGGCGAGCACCCTGCGGTCCTCGGCGGGCAGTACCCGGCCGGACAGGGCGAGCGCCATGTGGTCGCCGACGGGCATGTCCACGTCCGCGTCCTCGGGGCGCTCCAGCGTGCGCCCCTCGCCGACCCGGCCCGCGCAGGTCCAGGGGGCCACGTCGCTCGCCCGCTCCAGGAGGGCCACCGAGTCCATGCTGAAGGTCTCGCGCACACGCTCCAGGAGGGCGTCCAGGCTGGTCTCGCCGCGCAGCACGCTGCCCGCGAGGAAGGAGAGTATCTCCGACTCCGCGCGCAGCCTCGCGGCCTGGTGCGTCCGGCGGGCCGCGAGGTCCACGACGGAGGCGACGGAGATCGCGACGCCCACGAAGACGATGATCGCGACGATGTTCTTGGAGTCGGAGACCGTCCACAGGTGCAGCGGCGGTGCGAAGTAGTAGTTCAGGAGCAGTGAGCCGAAGGCCGCCGACGCCAGGGCCGGGAGGAGCCCGCCGAGGAGGGCTGCGGCGACCGTGAGCGTCAGGAAGAGCAGCATGTCGTTGGCGAGACCGAGGTCCGCGTCGACGTGGGTCAGGAGCAGCGTCAGGAGCGCGGGTCCGCCCACGCCCACCAGCCAGCCCCAGATGCTCCGGGACCGCCCGAGGCGGGCCCCGCGCGTCACGGGCAGGCCGCGGCCCTTGGCGACCTCGTCGTGCGTGACGATGTGGACGTCCAGGTCGGGGCCCGATTCGCGGGCCACCGTAGCGCCGACGCCGGGCCCGAAGATGTACTGCCAGGTCTTGCGGCGCGAGGAGCCGAGGACGATCTGGGTGGCGTTGACGCCCCGGGCGAAGTCGAGCAGCGCGGCGGGTATGTCGTCGCCGATGACGTGGTGGAAGGTGCCGCCGAGGTCCTCCACCAGGGTGCGCTGGACCGCGAGTTCCTTGGGTGACGCCGCGGTCAGGCCATCGCTGCGGGCGATGTAGACGGCGAGGATCTCGCTGCCGGAGCCCCTGGCGGCCATGCGGGACGCGCGGCGGATCAGGGTGCGGCCCTCGGGGCCGCCGGTGAGGCCGACGGCGATGCGTTCGCGGGCCTGCCAGGTGGAGCGGATGCCGTGCTCGCCGCGGTACTGCTGGAGGTATTCGTCGACCCGGTCGGCGACCCAGAGCAGCGCGAGCTCGCGCAGGGCGGTGAGGTTGCCGGGCCGGAAGTAGTTGGACAGGGCCGCGTCGACCCGGTCGGGCTTGTAGATGTTGCCGTGCGCCATGCGGCGGCGCAGCGCCTGTGGCGACATGTCGACGAGCTCGATCTGGTCCGCGCGCCGCACCACTTCGTCCGGCACGGTTTCGCGCTGGCGCACGCCGGTGATCGACTCGACGACGTCACCGAGGGACTCCAGGTGCTGGATGTTGACGGTCGACACGACGTCGATGCCTGCGGCGAGGAGTTCCTCGACGTCCTGCCAGCGCTTGGCGTTGCGGGAGCCGGGCACGTTCGTGTGCGCCAGTTCGTCCACGAGGGCGACGGCGGGCGCGCGCTCCAGGACGGCGTCGACGTCCATCTCGGTGAAGAGGCCGCCGCGGTGGTCGAGCTGCTTGCGGGGCACCTGCTCCAGGCCGTGCAGCATCACCTCGGTGCGCGGCCTGTCGTGGTGCTCCACGAAGGCGACCACGCAGTCGGTGCCGCGCTCGATGCGGCGGTGCGCCTCGGACAGCATCGCGTACGTCTTGCCGACGCCCGGTGCCGAGCCGAGGTATATCCGAAGCTTGCCGCGTGCCATGGCCCCATTGTCTTCCCGAAACTGCTGTGTACGCAGCGTCGACCTTACGGCCAGCAATTCGCGCAAAACGGACGAGTGTGTGCGGGAGGGCGCTCTTTGACGCAACCCTGATGGGGCAGGTCACGGGGATCAGCGCGGGGGGTCGGCCTTCCGGAGCCGGAGGGGTACGCCGACGTTCCGGTGCAGATCCTCCACGAGGACCGCGCTGTCGGTCATGCCCACTCCCCCGTGCGGTCCTGTGGGGCCGGGCGCCAGTATGGTCGCGGCGCGCCCGGCCCGACAAGGTCCGGTTCAGCTGGGGTTGTTCGCGTGGGTCAGGGTCTCCCAGGCGACGAAGAGGTTGTTGGAACCCGCCGGGCGCCTCTGCTCGGTGAGCTTCTGGGTGTTTGACATGGCGTGGCCGAGGCGGTTGTGCAGCGCGTTGTAGCCGACCTCGGTGATCGGTCCGAGGCCCCGGTGGACCGAGCCGCCGCAGAGCGAGCTCGGCGGGGCCTCGCCCAGTTCGTACTTGGCCTGGAAGCCGAGGCCCTGGCGCAGCCGCTCGCCGACGTCCGTCGTGTAGAGGTCCTCGCCCTGGATGCGGCTGGTCTCGGCGACGTGGGAGATCGCGGAGAGTCCGTAACCGGTGTGGGTGAAGTCGCGGCACGTCTCCTGGGTGAGCCCGGTGGTGAAGGTGCCCTGCCCCTGCCAGTACTTGACGATCTTGGCGCGGGTGTCGAGGTTCTGGCTCGGCACGGTCTTCGGCAGCTCGCCGTCGGAGGCGAGGTAGACGTAGGCGGCGGTGCGCGTGCGGAACTTGGCCATCGCCTTGTCGTACGACCCCTTGTCCTCGATGAAGACGGAGATGCCGATGGCGGCCTCCATCATCGACAGCTCCCAGTTGCCGTTGGAGTTGGAGCCGTTGATGATCTCGGGCAGGTAGACGGTGCGCAGCATCGTCGCGAAGCGGCCCGAGTTGCCCCAGCTGCCGGTGTACGTGTGCTTGATGATCTCGGCGGCCCTGGGCCAGGACGAGCCCGCCCAGCCGGTCTGCAAGGGGGCGTTGCTGTTGGTGTGGTCCTTGATGGTGCCGGACCAGGCGTCCATCAGCTCGATGGACTTCTTCGCGTAGCGGTCGTCACGGGTGATGTACCAGGCGAGTGCCGTGGTGTACGCGGCTATCGCGTCCTCGCGCTCGTCGGTGCACCCGTAGTTGGGGTCCGAGTAGGAACCGCACTCGACGACCGCGCGGGGCTTGGGCGTGCGTGAGAGGGAGGCGTACTTGCTTCCCATCATCTGGTCGTAGGCGCCCTTCCAGGGCTGGGCGCCGGTGTTGACCTTCTCCCTGGTGAAGTCGAGCTGTCCGCGGGAGACGGTGACTCCGGGGTGGACGAAATCGGCGGGCGCGGCGTCGGCGCGTTCGGCGCCGGGCCAGGTGAGGAGGGCGGCGACCAGGGTCGTCACCACGGTGGCGAGGGTCGCGAGGACTGCCGTGCGGGATCTGCGGTGGTGGCGCACGGGTGTGGGGGTGTCAGCCATGCGAAGGGCCATCCATTCTCGTATGTGAACCTCAAGTGCCTTTCTGAACACGCGTGTTGGGCCGAGACCATAGGTACGGACCAGCCTGCCGTCAAGACGTGCGCCCTACGCGGCCGCGCCGCAGCCTCCATCGGTCGGTGGGATTCAGAACCGTGAACCACGGACTGCCCTGGGCGGCCCGGCCACGAGGGCCGGACCGCCCAGGGCAGCCGTGAGGTGAGTACGCCTCAACTCCCGTCGGCGACAAGCTCCTTCAGCGCGACGTTGAGCTGGAGGACGTTGACGCGGGGCTCGCCCACGAAGCCGAGGATCCGCCCGTCCGTGTGCTCGTCGACCAGCTTCTCGACCTTGTTCACGGCGAGGCCGTTCTTGTCGGCCACCCGATGCGCCTGGAGCCGCGCGTACTCCGGGGAGATGTGCGGGTCCAGGCCCGATCCTGACGAGGTGACGGCTTCGGCCGGCACGTCCGACGGCCTGACCTCGAACCCGGCCGTGGAGTTGTCCTTGACGACGGCGGCCTTGGCCGCCTTGACGTTCGCGATCAGGTCCTTGCTGTCACCGGACAGGTTCGTCGCACCCGAAAGGATCAGGTCGTACTGGGTGTTCACCCCCGCGTCCTGGTTGGAGCCGAGGCCGTTGGACGGCCGGGGCTGGAACCACTTCAGGTCGGGCTCGGCGGTCTCCTGGCCCTTCTTCAGCGGCAGGTCGTACGTCTGCCCGATGAGCTCGGAACCGACGACCTTGCCCTCGCTGCGGATCTCGGAACCATTGGCCTTGTCGCTGAACAGGCCCTGGGCGATCCCGGTGACGGCGAGCGGATAGATGACACCGCAGATCACGGTCAGCACGAGCAGGGCACGCAGGCCCGCGCCCAGCAGCCGTGCCGTACTTCCGACGGAGTTGTTCATGACGATCAGCACGCTTTCAGGAGCTAGAGCCCGGGGATGAGGGAGATCACCATGTCGATGATCTTGATGCCGATGAACGGGGCGACGAGACCGCCGAGCCCGTAGATGCCGAGGTTGCGCCGCAGCATCCTGTCCGCGCTCATCGGCCGGTAGCGGACGCCCTTCAGGGCCAGCGGCACCAGGGCGACGATGATCAGCGCGTTGAAGACGACGGCCGACAGGATGGCCGACTCCGGGGACGACAGGCCCATGATGTTGAGCTTGTCGAGGCCGGGATACACCACGGCGAACATGGCGGGGATGATCGCGAAGTACTTCGCGACGTCGTTGGCGATCGAGAAGGTCGTCAACGCGCCCCGGGTGATCAGGAGTTGCTTGCCGATCTCGACGATCTCGATGAGCTTGGTGGGGTTGGAGTCCAGGTCCACCATGTTCCCGGCCTCCTTGGCGGCCGAGGTCCCGGTGTTCATGGCCACACCGACGTCGGCCTGCGCGAGGGCGGGCGCGTCGTTCGTGCCGTCACCGGTCATCGCGACGAGCTTGCCGCCGGCCTGCTCCCGCTTGATCAGCGCCATCTTGTCCTCGGGCGTGGCCTCGGCGAGGAAGTCGTCCACGCCTGCCTCGTCCGCGATCGCCTTGGCGGTCAGCGGGTTGTCGCCCGTGATCATGACCGTCTTGATGCCCATGCGCCGCAGCTCGTCGAACCGTTCGCGCATGCCGTCCTTGACGACGTCCTTGAGGTGGATGACGCCGAGGACCCGCGCCCCCTGGTCGTCCTTGGCCGCGACGAGGAGCGGCGTGCCACCGGCCTGCGAGATCCTGTCGGTCACGGCCTGGGCGTCGTCGGAGACGGTGCCGCCGTTCTCGCTGACCCAGGCGACGACCGAACCGGCCGCGCCCTTGCGGACCTTGCGCATGGCCCCGCCCTCGACGAGGTCGACGCCCGACATCCGCGTCTGCGCGGTGAAGGCGACCCACCCGGCCCCCTCCAACTCCCCCTGGTGGCGCTCGCGAAGCCCGTACCTCTCCTTCGCCAGTACGACGACGGAGCGGCCCTCGGGCGTCTCGTCGGCCAGCGACGAGAGCTGGGCGGCATCCGCGAGCTCGTCCTCGGTCGTCCCGCGCACCGGCACGAACTCGGCGGCCTGCCGGTTGCCGAGCGTGATGGTGCCCGTCTTGTCGAGCAGCAGCGTCGAGACATCACCGGCGGCCTCGACCGCCCGCCCGGACATGGCGAGGACGTTGCGCTGGACCAAGCGGTCCATGCCCGCGATGCCGATCGCGGAGAGCAGCGCGCCGATGGTCGTCGGGATCAGGCACACCAGGAGCGCGGCGAGCACGATCATGGACTGCTCGGCACCGGCGTACACGGCGAACGGCTGGAGCGTGACGACGGCGAGCAGGAAGACGATGGTGAGGGACGCGAGCAGGATGTTGAGCGCGATCTCGTTGGGCGTCTTCTGCCGGGCCGCGCCCTCGACCAGGTTGATCATGCGGTCGATGAACGTCTCGCCGGGCTTTGTCGTGATCTTGATGACGATGCGGTCGGAGAGGACCTTCGTGCCGCCGGTGACGGCGGACCTGTCGCCGCCCGACTCCCGGATGACCGGGGCCGATTCACCGGTGATGGCCGACTCGTCGACGCTCGCGACGCCGTCGACGACGTCACCGTCGCCGGGGATCACGTCGCCCGCCTCGCAGACGACGAGGTCGCCGATGCGCAGCGCGGTGCCGGGCACCTGCTCCTCGGCCGTGCCGTTCAGGCGGCGCGCGACCGTGTCGGTCTTGGCCTTGCGCAGCGTGTCCGCCTGCGCCTTGCCGCGCCCCTCGGCCACCGCCTCCGCGAGGTTGGCGAAGATCGTGGTCAGCCAGAGCCAGACCGCGATCGCCCAGCCGAACCAGTCCCCCGGGTCCTTGACCGCGAGGACGGTGGTGATCACCGAGCCGACGAGCACCACGAACATGACGGGCGACTTGACCATCACCCGCGGATCGAGCTTCCGCACGGCGTCGGGGAAGGACTTCAGGAGCTGCGTGGGGTCGAACAGACCTCCGCCGACACGGCCGCCGTCCGCGTGCCCGCCGGGCACGTCCTGGTGCGGCGCACGGGTGGGAGTAGCGGTGGACATGGAGCCGGGCTCCTCTGGCTTCTTCGTCTCGGTGGTCATGACGCCAACCCTTCGGCCAGCGGCCCGAGGGCGAGCGCCGGGAAGTAGGTCAGACCGGTGATGATCATGATGGTGCCCACCAGCAACCCGGTGAACAGGGGCTTTTCGGTGCGCAGGGTGCCCGCCGTCGCCGGGACCGGCTTCTGCTCCGCCAGCGAACCCGCGAGCGCGAGGACGAACACCATCGGCAGGAACCGGCCGAGCAGCATCGCGAGGCCGATCGTGGTGTTGAACCAGTTCGTGTCCGCGCTCAGCCCCGCGAACGCCGAACCGTTGTTGTTGGCCCCCGATGTGTAGGCGTAGAGGATCTCCGAGAAGCCGTGCGCCCCGGAGTTGAGCATCGAGTCCTTGGGCGTGGGCAGTGCCATCGACACCGCCGTGAAGCCGAGCACGAGGGCGGGGGTGACGAGGATGTAGCAGGCGGCGAGCTTGATCTCGCGGGTGCCGATCTTCTTGCCCAGGTACTCGGGGGTACGGCCCACCATCAGCCCGGCGATGAACACCGCGATGATCGCCATGATCAGCATGCCGTACAGACCCGACCCCGTACCGCCCGGCGCGATCTCGCCCAACTGCATGCCGAGGAGATCGAGTCCGCCGCCGAAGCCGGTGTTGGAGGAGTGGAAGGAGTTGACCGCGCCCGTCGAGGTCAGTGTCGTGGCGACCGAGAAGATCGCCGAACCCGCGATCCCGAACCGCGTCTCCTTGCCCTCCATCGCGCCGCCCGCGATGTCGAAGGCGGGGCCCCCGTGGTGGAACTCCGTCCACATCATCAGCGCCGTGAACCCGACCCAGATGGTCACCATCGTGGCGAGAATCGCGTACCCCTGCCTGAGGGAACCGACCATCCGCCCGAAGGTCCTCGTAATCGCGAACGGGATCACCAGGATCAGGAAGACCTCGAAGAGGTTGGAGAGGCCGTTCGGATTCTCGAAGGGGTGGGCGGAGTTGGCGTTGAAGTAGCCGCCTCCGTTGGTGCCCAGCTCCTTGATGACCTCCTGCGAGGCCACCGCCCCGCCGTTCCACTCCTGGCTGCCGCCCAGGAACTGGCCGACGCCGTGGATGCCGGCGAAGTTCTGTATCGCGCCACAGGCGACGAGGACGAGGGCGCCGATGACGGAGATCGGAATCAGGATGCGTACGACACCGCGCACCAGGTCGGCCCAGAAGTTCCCCAACTCCCCCGTCCGTGACCGGGCGAAGCCCCGCACCAGGGCCACCGCGACGGCGATGCCCACGGCCGCGGACACGAAGTTCTGCACCGCGAGGCCGCCGGTCTGCACGACATGGCCCATGGCCTGCTCGCCGTAGTACGACTGCCAGTTGGTGTTCGCCACGAACGACGCCGCGGTGTTGAAGGCCTGGTCGGGGTCGATGGCCTTGAAGCCGAGCGACCCGGGCAGCGAGCCCTGGAGCCGCTGCAGCAGATACAGGAAGAGCACGCTCACGGCGGAGAAGGCGAGCACACCGCGCAGATACGCGGGCCAGCGCATCTCGGCGTTCGGGTTGGCGCCGATGCCCTTGTAGATCCACTTCTCGACGCGCAGATGCTTGTCGGAGGAGTAGACCTTGGCCATGTGGTCACCGAGCGGACGGTATGCCAGGGCGAGCGCCACGATCAGCGCCAGGAACTGGAGCACACCAGCAAGAACAGGGCTCATATCCGTACTCAGAACCTCTCCGGGAACACGAGAGCGAGGACGAGATAGCCCAGCAGGGCGACGGCCACGACGAGACCGACGATGTTCTCGGCAGTCACAGCTTCGCCACCCCCTTGGCGATGAACGCCACCAGCGCGAAGACCGCGATCGTGGTGACGACGAAGGCCAGGTCGGCCATCGTGTGCTCCTAGATGAGATGCGATTGATCTGACCTCTTGAGCAAACCCCCTGTATGGCCGGAAACGACCGCCGTTGACGGCTCCCTTACGGCCGTTGCCACTCCGTTGACGACTCTCTTACGGTTGCCGCCGCTCCACCGCTCTCACCTGCGAAAACACCGATGGGCCGCACTCCCGTCAGGGAGTACGGCCCATCGGCCTGCTGGTGGTGCGCCTAGCGCACTTCGGTGATCTCGGGGCCCCGCTGGAGCTGGCCCATGCCGCCGGAGAAGCGCGAGCCCTCCTGCTGCTCCTGCTGGACACCGCCCTCGGCGACCATCTGTGCGTCGTCCGGCAGCTTCAGGACGATCGGGTCACGCGGCGCCATCGGGCCGTCGCCGCGCACGATGACGGTGTCCCGGAAGATCTGCTCCAGGAGACCCGCGGCCTGCGGCTGCACCGCACCCTGGCCGGAGATGACCCCGCGCAGGAACCACCGCGGGCCGTCGACACCGATGAAGCGCACGACCTGCACCCCGCCCGTGCCGTCCGGCAGCTGCACCGGCACCTGCGCACGCAGCTCCCAGCCGAGGGGGCCCTCGACCTCGTCGATGACACCGCCCTGCTGAGTGATGCCCGAGGCGATCTCCTCGCGGACCTCGCCCCAGATGCCCTGCTTCTTGGGGGCGGCGAAGCCCTGCAGCTGGATGGCGCTGTCCTGGAGCACGACGGTCGCGGCGACGATCGCGTCACCGGCGACCTCCACGCGCAGCTCCATGCCCTCGACACCCGGTACGAAGAGGCCACCGAGGTCCACGCGGCCCTCGCCGGGCTCCCGGACCTCCGAGACGTCCCAGGGACCGTCGGGGCGGGGCTCGGGCTCGAGCCTCACGCGCGACCGCGCCGCGTCATCACTGTCCGCGGCGTCGGAGTCGTCGACGACCTGCTCGGCCTCGCCCGCCGCGTCCTCGGCGGCACTGTCCTTCTTGCGACGTCCGAACACGTCACTGTCCTTCCCGGTCAGATACGACCGATGCGTATCGATTCCCACCCGTGTTTTCACCCGAGCCGGCGCCCACGGCGGCATGGCCGCCGGTGGACCCGAAGCCCCCCTCGGCCCGCGCCGAGTCGGGAAGCTCCGCCACCTCGTGGAAGCGCACCTTCTCGACCTGCTGGACGACCAGTTGGGCAATCCGGTCGAAGCGCTCGAACCGCACGCGCTCGCGCGGGTCGAGATTCACCACGATCACCTTGATCTCTCCACGGTACCCGGCATCCACCGTCCCTGGGGCATTCACCAGGGCGACACCGCAGCGGGCGGCGAGACCGGACCGCGGGTGCACGAAGGCCGCGTAGCCCTCCGGCAGCGCGACGGAAACCCCCGTGGGCAGTACCGCCCGCTCGCCCGGGGCGAGTTCGCACGCTTCGGTGGTCCGCAGATCCGCTCCGGCGTCGCCGGGCTGCGCGTACGACGGCAGTGGTACCTCGGAGTCGACGCGACGGATCAGGACGTCGAGCTCCGGACGGAGTACGGGGGTCACGGGTTCACCTCGAAGGCACGTGCGCGGCGGATCTGGTCCGGGTCGTCCATGGCGGCCCGGATCTCCTCCGGGCGGCCGTTCTCGATGAAATGGTCGACCTTGACCTCGATGAACAGGGCCGTGGCACGGACGGCGACGGGCCCGTCGGGGCCGCCGATCCGCCCGGTGGCCCGGGAGTAGATCTTCCGTCCGGAGACGGCGGTCACCTCGGCCTCGAGGAAGAGGACGGTGCCCAGCGGCACGGGCCGCACGAAGTCGGTCTCGAGCCGTCCGGTCACGGCGATCACCCGCAGCAGCCAGTTCAGCGAGCCGAGCGTCTCGTCGAGCGCCGTGGCGAGCACTCCGCCGTGCGCGAGGCCCGGAGCACCCTGGTGGGCCTCCCGGACGGTGAACTCGGCGGTGACGCCCACACCTTCACCGGCGTACGCGGCGAGGTGCAGCCCGTGGGCCTGCCCTTCGCCGCAGCCGAAACAGTGCTCGTAATGGGCTCCGATGAGCTCGCCGGGGGCGGGCGCGTCGGGGTGGCGGACGGGCGCTATTGCGTCGGCCGGGGGCGTCAGAGCTGCTGAAGTACCACTCACAGGCGCAGACCTTACCCGCGAGTCCACCGACTCAGCTCATCGTGCCAAGCTTGCTCGTATGCAGCCTTACGAAGAACGCCTGACGGCGCCCCGTTCCTGGTGGCTTGTCTCGCTCCTGGTCGGTGTCGCGACCGCGCTGATCATGGTGCCCTTCGGCACCCTGCCGCTGCTCGGCGGCCTGGTCGCCGGCACGGCCGTAGCCGCGGTCGTCACCAGCTCGTACGGCTCCCCCCGGATCCGCGTGGTGGCGGGCTCGCTCGTCGCGGGCGACGCGAAGATCCCGGTCTCCGCCCTGGGCGAGCCGGTGGTACTCGACGCCGAGGAGGCGCGCGCCTGGCGCGGCCCGAAGGCCGACCCGCGCGCCTTCATGCTGCTGCGCGCCTACATCCCCACGGCGCTGCGCGTCGAGATCACGGACCCGCAGGACCCGACTCCGTACGTGTACGTGTCGACGCGGCACCCCGAGGCGCTCGCGGCGGCGCTGACGGCGGTACGGGCTTCGTAAGGACCGCTCGTCGGGGGCGTGCGCGGAACCCGCCGCGTCAGCGCCCCAGCTCCTTGGGCGGCGTGTCCGGACGCAGGGGGTCCAGGGGCTTCACGGGCTGCTCAAGGGGCGGCAGCTCGGGCAGGGCGTCCCAGGGCACCTGCGACCTCCGCAGGTCCGCACGGACCCGCTCAGCGAGCTTCTTGGTGTCACGGCGGTTCATCACCGCCCCGACCGCGGCGCCCACCATGAAGGGCATCAGGTTCGGGAGATTGCGCACCATGCGCTTCATGATCTGCTGGCGCAGCTCGCGCTTCATCTGGCCGCCGAGCGCGGCGTTGATCGACGCGGGCTTCACCACGTCGATGCCGCGCTCCTCGGTCCACGAGGTGAGGTAGGCGGAGCTGCGCTCCTTGAGGTTGCCGGGCGGGCGAAGGCCGTAGACCTCGTGGAGCTCGGCGATCAGCTTGAGCTCGATCGCGGCCACTCCGGTGATCTCGGCGGCCATCTCCGCGGGCATGGCGGGCGGCACGGGCATCATCGCCGCGGCGCCGACCCCGGCACCGACCGTCGACGTCGCGTTGGCCGCGCCGGAGATGAGTTTGTCCGCGATCCGCTCGGCATCGAGGCCGGGGAACTGTTTGCGGAGGGTGTTCAGGTCGCGGACCGGGACCCGCGGGGCGTTCTCGATGATCCGGTCGGCGAGATAGCCGATGCCGGCCTTGGCGCTGCGTCCGCTCATGCGTACGCCCGCCTTGACTCCGTCCGTGACGGCGGCAACGCGGCCCTTGGACCCGGGGGCCCTGGACGCCTTGTCGGCCGCCGTCTCGTCTGGTGTGGCCACCTCTGAGGCGTTCGCCGGTCCGAGCGAGGCTGTTCCTGTGGGGGAAGAGCCCCGCTCGTCGTTGCGCGCGCCCTCGATGGCGGCGTTCTCTTGGTCCGCTCCGCGCTTACGGAAGCGGCGCTTCCTCGGCGGGGTCGAGCCTGTCACGGCCGACCCTGCCCTAGTCGCAGTCGCGGCAGATCGGCTGGCCGTTCTTCTCCTTGGCCAGCTGGCTGCGGTGGTGCACCAGGAAGCAGCTCATGCAGGTGAACTCGTCCTGCTGCTTCGGGAGCACCCGTACGGCGAGCTCCTCGTTCGACAGGTCCGCGCCGGGCAGTTCGAGGCCCTCTGCGGCCTCGAACTCGTCGACGTCCACTGCCGAGGTCGACTTGTCGTTCCGCCGCGCCTTCAGTTCCTCGATGCTGTCCTCGTTGACGTCATCGTCGGTCTTGCGTGGGGTGTCGTAGTCCGTTGCCATGTCGCTCTCCCCCTCTGGGTGTCTGCGGTGTCTCAGCGCACGTAACGCGTGAGAGGCCGGACTTGTGCCCGACCTGAGGCGGAGATTTTGCCTCACATCAAGGTCTGTTACTCAATCGACACCCAACCGCACCCCTGAAGAGGTGATCGGTTTGGATGGCGATCGGGACCGTACACGGTCCGAATGTCGCACTTCACAGGCGCCACCCCGTGTACTTCCCGTGATCAAGACCCCTGAAAACCCGGATTTTCCCGGCTTTCCGACGACTTTGACGATCACGGAGAGTAGATGGCCGAAAAATCGCCCCTGTGATCGATCGCACACGGAATCTCCAGGAACAGGTCCCGAAAATTCCGCGCAAAGCGAACATCGCGGCGAGTCGCGGCAGCATCTCAGAGAGGAAGGGTGACTCGCATCACGAGCCCTCCCCCCTCGCGCGGCTCCGCGATGATACGGCCCCCGTGGGCCCGCGCCACCGACCGGGCGATCGACAGGCCGAGTCCCACGCCCTTGTCGCTGCCCGTGCGCTCGGTCCGCAGCCGCCTGAACGGCTCGAAGAGGTTGTCGATCTCGTACGCGGGCACCACGGGACCCGTGTTCGACACCACGAGGACCGCCTGGCCGTGCTGGGCCTCCGTGGTGACCTCGACCCAGCCCTCGTCAGCCACGTTGTACCTGACGGCGTTCTGGACGAGGTTCAGGGCGATCCGCTCCAGGAGGACGCCGTTGCCCTGCACGACGGCCGGGCCACGCTCCCCACGGATCCGCACACCCTTCGCGTCGGCCTCGGCCCGCACCTGGTCGACGGCGCGGTCGGCGACCTCGGCGAGATCGACGGGCTTGCGCTCCACGATCTGGTTGTCGCTGCGGGCGAGCAGCAGCAGACCCTCCACGAGCTGCTCACTGCGTTCGTTCGTGGCCAGGAGCGTCTTGCCCAGCTGCTGGAGCTCGGGGGGCGCCCCGGGGTCGGAGAGCTGCACCTCCAGCAGCGTGCGGTTGATCGCGAGCGGTGTGCGCAGTTCGTGCGAGGCGTTGCCGACGAACCGCTGCTGGGCGGTGAAGGCCCGCTCCAGGCGGTCGAGCATCTCGTCGAAGGTGTCCGAGAGCTCCTTCAACTCGTCGTCGGGACCGTCCAGTTCGATGCGCCGGGACAGGTCCGTGCCCGCCACCCTGCGCGCAGTGCGCGTGATGCGGCCCAGCGGCGACAGGACGCGGCCCGCCATCGCGTAACCGAAGGCGAAGGCGATCACCGCGAGGCCGAGCAGGGCGAGCAGCGAGCGGCTCAGGAGGTTGTCCAGGGCGTGCTGGCGCTGTTCGTTGACGCAGGCGTTCATGGCGTCGTTGAGCTCACCGGCCGACGGTGAGCTCGGGAAGTTGCACTTGTCGCTGGCCACCTGGCCGGAGACGATCTTGAACGGCAGGTCGCTGCCCACGTTCAGGGCCTGCGCGGCAAGCAGGTAGATGATCGAGAGCAGCAGGATGCCGGCGATCAGGAACATGCCGCCGTACAGCAGCGTGAGCCGTATGCGGATGGTGGGCCGCAGCCACGGAAAGGGTGGTTCGGCCTTCCTGGGGTCCCAGGTGGGTTTCGGGGGCGCAGCTGGCGGCGCCGGGGTCGCGGCCACCGGGGATCAGATCCGGTAGCCGGAGCCGGGCACCGTCACGATGACGGCGGGCTCGCCGAGCTTCCGCCGCAGGGTCATGACGGTCACCCGGACCACGTTCGTGAACGGGTCGGTGTTCTCGTCCCAGGCCTTCTCCAGGAGCTGCTCGGCGGAGACCACGGCGCCCTCGCTGCGCAGCAGTACTTCGAGGACGGCGAACTCCTTGGGCGCGAGCTGGATCTCCTTGCCGTCGCGGAAGATCTCGCGGCGGTTCGGGTCGAGCTTGATCCCGGCGCGCTCCAGGACGGGCGGCAGCGGCACGCTCGTACGCCGGCCGAGGGCACGCACGCGTGCCGTGAGCTCGCTGAACGCGAAGGGTTTGGGGAGATAGTCGTCGGCGCCGATCTCCAGGCCCTCCACGCGGTCGCTCACGTCGCCCGACGCGGTGAGCATCAGGACGCGGGTCGGCATGCCGAGCTCGACGATCTTGCGGCAGACGTCGTCGCCGTGCACGAGCGGGAGGTCCCGGTCGAGCACCACGACGTCGTAGTCATTGACCCCGATGCGTTCCAGGGCGGCCGCTCCGTCGTACACGACGTCGACGGCCATGGCCTCCCGGCGCAGTCCGGTGGCCACCGCATCGGCGAGCAGCTGCTCGTCCTCGACGACGAGTACGCGCACGGCGCTGTCCTTCCTCTGTGCCCGTTCGGGCAGGTCTGTTCGTGGGGTGTGGGCTCCATCCTGCCCCTTTCGGCCATAAACCGGCTGTAAGGCGGGCTCCTGGGGCCTCCTGGGGCCTCCTGGGCGGGGAATGCGGGATTTTCTCCGACGGTTGAGGTTTCCGTGGAAGAGAGCGAGGGGAGGACGACTTCACACCCGCGATCACGCTTTGTATGTGGCGTGCCACGACCCGCCTTTTCGCCGCAGGGCGGGCGGCTTGAGACGTGATCGCCCCTTCTTGGGCACACCCCCGTGCCAGAACCCACGACCCAGCCGAGGGGGCGCAACCATGGACGCTTTTACCGCAGGACTGCTGCAGCGCATAAAGGCCACGGAATCCGACCTCACGAAGGCCCGTGAGACGGGCGACGACTTCCTTGCCGAGGTCGAGCAGGGCGAGCTCGAAGATCTCCACCGCCTGGCCGCCGAGCACGGGGTGGAGGTCGGCGTGCTGCACGCCTGACCCGTCGCTCCTGATCCTTCGCCAGCAGAAGGGCCCCGGCATCCGTGGACGAGATGCCGGGGCCCTTCCGCGTGATCAGGTCCGCGTGGTCAGGTCCGCGTGATCAGGTCCGCGTGCTCGGCAGCGGTCAGTCGTGCCAGGCGCCGAGCTCCTCCAGGCGGCCCTGCAGGTCCTCGAAGAGGCCGGGCGGGGCAGCGACGGCCAGCTCCCCCGAGACGGCCTCTCCGGGGCGTCCGCCGGTCAGGGCGCCCGCCTCCCGCGCGACGAGGTCACCGGCGGCGAAGTCCCAGGGGTTTAGGCCGCGCTCGTAGTACGCGTCGAGGCGGCCGAGCGCGACGTCGCACAGGTCGATCGCCGCAGAGCCGCCGCGGCGGATGTCCCGGACCAGCGGGATCAGCTGCCGGGCCACCTCGGCCTGGCGGACGCGGCGCTGCGCGATGTACCCGAATCCCGTGCCGATGAGGGCCTGCTCGAACGGGGGCGCCGGGCGGGCGTGCGCCGGCTTGTCGTTGACGAAGGCGCCCTCTCCGAGGACGGCTCGGTAGGTCTCCCCGCGCATCGGGGCGTGCACCACGCCGACCAGCGTCTCGCCGCCCTTGCGGGCGGCGATGGACACGGACCAGTCCGGACGCCCGTACAGGTAGTTGACGGTGCCGTCGATCGGGTCGATCACCCATTGGACGCCGCTGCTGCCCTCGGAGCTCGCGCCCTCCTCGCCCAGCACGCCGTCGTCCGGCCTGCGCTCGGCGAAGAAGTCGGTGATCAGCTTCTCGGATGCGATGTCCATCTCGGTGACGACGTCGACCGCGCTGGTCTTGGTGGCGGCCACGCCCAGGTCGTCCGGGCGCCCGTCGCGCAGGAAGGCCCCTGCGCGGTGCGCGGCCTCCAGGGCGACGCCGAGGAGTTCTGCCTTGAGGTCGGTCACGTCAACGTCCTTACGCGTACGGGCTGTCGGCGCCCGCGGCCGCGGGCTTAGGGGCGCGTGCCGGGCAGCAGCCCACCGGGCACAGGTCGTGGCTCGCGCCGAGCGCACCGAGGGCGCAGGGCGCGGGCTCGCGCCCGTGCTCCGTGGCCGCGCGCTCCAGGACAAGATCACGCACCGCGGCGGCGAACCGCGGGTCGGCGCCGACCGTGGCCGAGCGGCGGACCGGCAGGCCCAGCTCCGCGGCCTTGGCCTCGGCCTCGGTGTCGAGGTCGTACAGGACCTCCATGTGGTCCGACACGAAGCCGATCGGGACCATCACCACGGCGGGTGCGCCCGCCGCCTGCCGCTCCTCCAGGTGATCGCAGATGTCCGGCTCCAGCCACGGGATGTGCGGGGCGCCGCTGCGCGACTGGTAGACGAGCTCCCAGGGGTGTTCGACGCCGGTCTCCTCGCGCACCGCGTCGGCGATGAGCCGGGCCACGTCCAGATGCTCCGCGACGTACGCACCGCCGTCCCCGTGGTCCTCGACGCGACCCGACGTGTCGGCGGCCGAGACCGGGATGGAGTGCGTCGTGAAGGCCAGGTGCGCCCCGTCGCGTACGTCGCCGGGCAGGTCGGCCAGGGACTTCAGGACCCCGTCGATCATGGGGCGGACGAACCCGGGGTGGTTGAAGTAGTGCCGCAGCTTGTCGACGCGCGGCACATCGAGGCCCTCGGAGGCGAGCACGGCGAGGGAGTCGGCGAGGTTCTCCCTGTACTGGCGGCAGCCCGAGTACGACGCGTACGCACTGGTCGCGAGCACCAGCACGCGGCGGTGGCCGTCCCGGACGAGCTCGCGCAGGGTGTCGGTCAGATAGGGCGCCCAGTTGCGGTTGCCCCAGTAGACCGGCAGGTCGAGGCCGTGCTCCGCGAAGTCCTTGCGCAGGGCGTCCAGCAGGGCGCGGTTCTGGTCGTTGATCGGGCTGATCCCGCCGAACAGGAAGTAGTGCTGCCCCACCTCCTTGAGCCGCTCCTTGGGGATGCCGCGGCCCCGCGTCACGTTCTCCAGGAACGGGACCACGTCGTCGGGGCCTTCGGGGCCGCCGAACGAGAGCAGCAGCAGGGCGTCATAGGGAGAGGCATCGAGCGCATCGGACATGTATCCGATCCTGCCACCCGTCACTGACAGCCGGAAAATCACGGTGCGTTCGGCCCTGCCGGGACCGTAAGCTGTATTGGCCATCTTTACGCCTTACCGGAGCCCCCACGTGCCAAGCCCCTACCGCGCCATCTTCGCCGCCCCCGGCTCCAAGGAGTTCTCGACGGCGGGCTTCCTCGGCCGGATGCCCCTGTCGATGATGGGCATCGGCATCGTGACGATGGTGTCCCAGCTGACCGGGCGGTACGGGCTCGCGGGCGCGCTCTCCGCGACCGTGGCGCTCTCGGCCGCCGCGATCGGCCCCCAGATCTCCCGGCTCGTCGACCGGTACGGCCAGCGCCGCGTGCTGCGTCCCGCGACCCTGGCGTCCCTGGTCGCGGTCGCCGGGCTGCTGCTCTGCGCGAAGTACGAACTCCCGGACTGGACGCTCTTCGCCTTCGCCGCCCTCGTCGGCTTCGTGCCGAGCGTGGGCTCGATGATCAGGGCGCGCTGGGCGGTCCTCTACCGGGACACCCCGCAGCTGCACACCGCGTACTCCTTCGAGTCCGTGGTGGACGAGATCTGCTTCATCTTCGGGCCGATCATCTCGATCGGTCTCTCCACGGTGTGGTTCCCGGAGGCCGGGCCGCTCATGGCCGGGGTGTTCCTCTCCGTGGGTGTGTTCTGGCTGACGGCCCAGCGGGCCACCGAGCCCGTGCCGCACGGCCGTGAACACCACACCAAGGGCTCGGCACTGCGCTCCGGCGGACTGCAGGTCCTGGTCGCGACCTTCGTGGCGACGGGTGCGATCTTCGGGTCCATCGACGTGGTGACCGTCGCGTACGCCGAGGACCACGGCCACAAGTCGGCGGCCAGCCTCGTGCTCGCCGTCTACGCGCTCGGCTCCTGCCTGGCGGGGGCCGCCTTCGGTCTCGTCCACTTCAAGGGAGCACCCGCGCCGAGGTGGCTGCTGGGTGTCTGTACGACAGCCGTGAGTATGATCCCGCTTCAATTGGTCGGGAACCTTCCGTTTCTGGCCGTGGCGTTGTTCATCGCGGGCCTCTCCATCGCGCCGACCATGATCACGACAATGGCCCTCGTCGAACAGCACGTACCACGCGCGAAGCTGACCGAGGGCATGACCTGGGTGAGCACCGGACTCGCGGTCGGCGTCGCGCTCGGCTCCTCAGCGGCCGGCTGGGTCATCGACGCGGCCGGTTCGGACGCCGGGTACGCGGTCCCCGGCCTGTCCGGGGCCGTCGCGGTGGCGGTCGGGTTCCTTGGGTATCGCCGGCTGAAGAGGCCGACTTTGCAACGGGGAGGGACCCATGAGCACGGCATCGGGCACGGGCAGCGGGAAGAACAGGACAGCGTGGCGTAACTGGGCGGGCAACGTCACCTCCCGCCCCGCGAGGGAGGTCACCCCCGCGTCGGTCGACGAGCTCTCCGCCGCGCTGCGCCGGGCCAAGGAGGACGGCCTCAGGGCGAAACCGGTCGGCACCGGCCACTCCTTCACGGCGGCCGCGGCGACCGACGGCCTCCTGATACGCCCCGAACTCCTCACCGGCATCCGCAGAATCGACCGCGAGGCCGGCACCGTCACGGTGGAGGCGGGCACTCCGCTGAAGCGCCTGAACGCGGCGCTAGCGCGCGAGGGCCTGTCGCTCACGAACATGGGCGACATCATGGAGCAGACCGTCTCCGGCGCGATCAGCACCGGGACGCACGGCACGGGCCGCGAATCGGCGTCGATCTCCGCGCAGATCATGGCACTTGAGCTGGTCACGGCGGACGGAACGGTCCTCACCTGCTCCGAGAAGGAAAGTCCCGAGATCTTCGCGGCGGCCCGGCTCGGCCTCGGCGCACTCGGCGTGATCAGCGCGATCACCTTCGCCGTCGAGCCCGTCTTCCACCTCACCGCCCGTGAGGAGCCGATGACCTTCGACAAGGTCACGAGCGAGTTCGACGCACTCCACGCCGAGAACGAGCACTTCGAGTTCTACTGGTTCCCGCACACCGGCAACTGCACGACCAAGCGCAACAACCGCAGCGCGGGCCCCGCCGCCCCGCCCGGCCCAGTGAGCGCCTTCGTAGAGGACGAGATTCTCTCCAACGGCCTCTTCCAGGTGGTCAACACGATCGGCAGGGCCGTCCCCGCGTCGATCCCCGGGATCGCCAAGATCTCCAGCAAGGCGCTCTCCGCCCGCACCTACACGGACATCCCCTACAAGGTCTTCACAAGCCCGCGCCGCGTGCGCTTCATGGAGATGGAGTACGCCGTCCCGCGGGCCGCCCTCGTCGAGACGCTGCGCGAGCTGAAGACGATGGTGGAGCGCTCGAACCTGCGGATCAGCTTCCCCGTGGAGGTCCGGACCGCTCCCGCGGACGACATCACGCTCTCCACGGCCTCGGGCCGGGAGAGCGCGTACATCGCCGTCCACATGTACCGGGGCACGCCCTACCAGGCGTACTTCACGGCCGCCGAGCGGATCTTCACCGCCCACGAGGGCCGGCCCCACTGGGGCAAGATCCACACCCGCGACGCCGACTACTTCGCGCGGGCCTATCCGCGCTTCGCCGAGTTCACGGCCCTGCGCGACCGCCTCGACCCGGACCGCATGTTCGGCAACGACTACTTGCGCCGCGTGCTGGGCGCCTGAGGGCCGCTGCCGCCTACGGGGCGGGGGTCTCTCCCCGCTGTCCGTCGTTTCCGTTTCCGGTGTCGCCACCGCTCGACGGGGACGGCGTCGGGGTCGGGGTGGGGGTCGGCGTCGGGGTCGGGTCGGTCTTCGAACCGCCGTCGTCCCCGGAGTCCGAACCGGAGTCGGAGCCCTTGTCGGGGTCGTCCTTCGAACCGGAGTCCGAGCCGTTGTCGGCGCCGTTGTCCGGCGTCTGCGAGGCCGCCCCGTCCGGGTCCTGCGACGGGTCGTCGCCCTGCTGCGAACCGTCGTCGTCCGAGCCCGTGGAGGGGCCGTCGGACGGCTGCCCGGAGGGGTCGGTCGAGGGCGCCGGACGGTGGTCCGTCGAGCTGTTCCGGCCCGAGAAGCCGTTGCCGATCGTGGTGCCGTGGCCCCCGCTGAAGTCCTCGCCGGACACGACCTCGTACGTCGTGATGCCGGCCATGGCGACGCCGAAGACCACCACGGCCCCGATCAACGGCCGCTTCCAGCTCCGGATCCGGGTGCGATGCGTGGTGCCGTGCGTGAACTCGTCCGAGGGGAGCGGTGGGGCCGTCGGCTCCTCGGGCACGACCGGCGCCGCCTGCCGCAGCACACGCGTCGCGTCGTCCCGGGGCACCAGCCGCGTGGCGTCGACCGAACCGAGCATCTGCGTCTTCTCGGCGTCGGCATCGGCGTGGAAGCCCCGGTCCGCGACGGGCAGCATGGTCGTGCGGTCCGCGTCGGCGTCCACCACCGGGAGCACATTCGTGCGGTCCGCGTCGGCATCGACCACCGGCAGCACGTTCGTGCGATCCGCGTCCACAGCGGGCGGCAGCACCGAGGTGGCGTCCGGCTCGGCCGTCCTCCCCCATGTCGTCGTCACGGGTCCGCTACCGGTGTGCGCCGCCGCACCCGTGTACGACGCCGCTCTGAACGTCTCCGCCACCGGCGCACCCGAGCCGTCGGTCAGCGGCACCTGCCTCGCCCTCGGCTTGGCCTGCACCGTGACGTCACGTATCTGCTCGCCCGTGCGGCGGAAGAAGTGCTGGAAGAGGGTGCCGCCGCAGGTCGCGACGGCACTCACCACACCGGCGCCGAGGATCGTGCCGTAGACACCGAAGCTCGACGCGAGCTTCGCCGCCACGACCGCGGCCACCGCGCTTCCCGCCACCTGAGGGACACTCAGGTCCAGGCGCCGCTTCTCCGTCGGCTCCGTCGAGTCCTCCGGCTCCGCCCGGCCCCTCGACTCCTTGCCGGAATCCGGCTTTTCACGCATCTCCGACCCTTGCCTGCCTTTCTCGACTGACTGCACGAGAAAGGGACGTATGGGTGAAGTGGATAGTTCCGTTTCTGGAGATTCCGTGAAGTGTGCCACTCTCGGACCACCCTGCCCGGGTATGCCGAAGCGCCAACTCCCGTCCCCTGCGAGAAGTTCGGCGGCGCGGCGGACCACCCGCGTGGCCCGAATGGAGTACTGTTGCGAGCCCTGGGTCCGGTCTCCCACCTGGGTGCCCGGGGCCTTCCAGGACCGCCGGGAGGGGGCTCGCTGCACAGGGTGACCAAAGTGGTCACTGAGAGTTGCGAAGAGGTAACCGTGCCATAACGGCGACCTTGGGCCCATGCCCGACACGCCGGGCAACTCGGCAAGGTTGTGGCAGGCTGCACCCGGGCAGGCCACACTCGACTAGCGGAAGCAGCGACGCACGTGACGTCGGCAGGCACCACCCGGGAGGTCCCCATGCCCGAACTGCGTGTCGTGGCCGTCAGCAACGACGGCACACGGCTGGTGCTCAAAGCTGCGGACAGCACGGAGTACACGCTTCCGATCGACGAGCGACTGCGCGCCGCGGTGCGCGGCGACCGCCCGCGTCTCGGCCAGATCGAGATCGAGGTGGAGAGCCACCTCCGCCCCCGCGACATCCAGGCGCGTATACGTGCCGGTGCCAGCGCGGAGGAAGTCGCCTCTCTCGCCGGAATCCCCGTCGACCGTGTCCGCCGCTTCGAGGGACCCGTGCTCGCCGAGCGCGCCTTCATGGCCGAGCGGGCCCGGAAGACCCCCGTGCGCCGCCCCGGCGAGAACACCGGACCCCAGCTCGGCGAGGCCGTGTCGGAGCGACTGCTCCTGCGCGGCGCCGACAAGGAAACCGTCCAGTGGGACTCCTGGCGCCGAGACGACGGCACCTGGGAGGTCCTGCTCGTCTACCGCGTCGCGACCGAACCGCACTCCGCGAGCTGGACGTACGACCCGCCGCGGCGGCTCGTACAGGCCGTGGACGACGAGGCTCGCTCGCTGATCGGCGAGACGGACGATATCGCCGCGCCCGAGCCCAGCTTCCCGTTCGTGCCGCGCATCGCCCGGCTGCCCCGGGACAGGCCGTCGCTCGACCGGCCGCTCGACCGTGCCCTGGACCGGCAGTTGGACCGCCCGAGCGTGCCACTGCCCCCGGAGCCCGGGGAGGAGAGCACGGCCACCGGCGCGACGGCGGCCGTCTCCGAGTCGGAGCGGGACTCGCTCACCAGCCTCCTGGAGGCGGTGCCGAGCTTCCGCGGCGACATGATCGTGCCGGAGCGCCCCGTACCCCAGCCGACGGATCTTCCGCCGGTGCCGGTGCCGGTGGAGGAGCCCGAGCAGGACCCGGAGGCCGAGGAGGCCCCCGCCGCGTCGGCAGGCGCGGGCTCCGCGTACGCGGACGTCCTGATGCCGCGCTCGGTGGCCAGCCACCGCGACCGCCTCGTCGGCACCACCGACCGCCAGGCGGAGGCGGACGGCGTCCGTCCCGGTCGGCGTGCGGCGGTGCCCAGCTGGGACGAGATCGTCTTCGGCACGCGTCGCAAGAAGCAGGAGTAGGTCGCAAGAAGCAGGAATGGACGGCGTCGTCCGTCGGAAACGGTCGGGCCCCGCACCTGAACGGTGCGGGGCCCGACCGTTTGCGGCCAACCGCCCGCTACTGCGGATCCGGACCCTTGGCCACCGGGCGGGACTCGTCCGACGACCACTCCGACCACGAGCCGACGTACAGCGACGCGGGGATGCCCGCCACCGCGAGGGCCAGCACCTCGTGGGCGCCGGAGACACCCGAGCCGCAGTAGACGCCGACCTCGGAAGTGCCGGACGCGCCCAGGGAGTTGAAGCGCTCCGTGAGGTCGGCGGCCGGCCTGAAGGTGCCGTCCGCCGTGACGTTCTCCGTGGTCGGCGCGGAGACCGCACCCGGGATGTGGCCGCCGACACGGTCGATGGGCTCGACGTCACCGCGGTAGCGCTCGGCCGCGCGGGCGTCCAGGAGCAGCCCGGAGCGGGCCACGGCAGCCACGGCGTCGGCGTCGAGCAGGTCCGTGGTGTTCGTCTCGGGGGCGAACGAGCCCTCGGCGGCCGGGCGCTCGTCCCCCGGCTTCAGCGGGCCGCCCCACGCCGCGAGTCCACCGTCGAGCACCCGCACGGACGGATGCCCCGTCCAGCGCAACAGCCACCAGGCGCGTGCGGCGGCCCAGCCCTGCCCGCCGTCGTACACGACCACGTCCCGGTCGCCGGAGACCCCGGCGGCCCGCATCACCGCTCCGAAGTGCCCCAGGTCCGGCAGCGGGTGCCGTCCGGCCGGGCCCGCCGGCCCCGCGAGGTCGGCGTCCAGGTCGACGAAGACGGCGCCCGGGATGTGCCCCTTCTCGTACTCGGCACGGCCGTCGAAGGCGGGGGCGCCCGCGGCCTTGGCGGTGCTCAGCTGCCAGCGGATGTCCAGGAGCACTGGCGGGTTCTCGCCTGCCAGGTCGCTCGCGAGTTCGGTTGCGGAGATGATGGCATTCATGGCCCCATCCTTGCGTACGGGGTGGCCGCATCGGCCAGGTCCGGCTACCCTGCTCCGCCGGACCGAACACGCGGCGTACGGAACCGGGCACACCGTGTACTGCCGGGCGGGACGTACGTGCATTCGAAAGCGGAGCCTAGCGGCCACCATGACGGGCCGAGGAGAGAGTGACGATGACGGAGGCACGGGGGTCGACGGGTCAGCGTGACGGCATGGGGGCCGTCCGCCGCACGCCCGGCACACCCACCTGGGTGAGCCTGATGGCGCACGGCCTGGCCGCGACCCAGGAGTTCTACGGAGCGTTGTTCGGCTGGGAGTTCCGGCCGGGACCGGAGCAGCTCGGGCCCTACGTACGGGCGCTCCTTGACGGGCACGAGGTAGCCGGTATCGGCCAGCTGCCGCCCGACCACCATCTGCCGATCGCTTGGACGCCGTACCTGGCATCGGACGACGTGGACGCGACGGCCGAGGCCGTGCGGCACTGCTGCGGCACGATCGGCGTCGGCCCGCTGGACGCGGGCCCGGCCGGGCGGATGGCCATCGCGGTGGACCCGGCCGGCGCGGTGTTCGGGATCTGGCAGGCGGCGGAGCATCTGGGCGCCGCCCTCGTCGGGGAGCCCGGAGCCCCGGCCTGGAACGAACTGGTCACCCACGAGACGGCGGGCGTCGTCAAGTTCTACCAAGCGGTTTTCGGATACACCGAGGAGGCTGCTACCTCGCCCGACGTGGACTACCTGACGCTCCAGGTCGACGGACGGCCGGTCGCCTCGGTGCGCGGCATGGGCCAGGAGCTGCCGCGGGACCGGGGCGCGCACTGGATGACGTACTTCGAGGTCGCCGACGTGGACGAGTCGGTTCGGCGGGTCACGGAACTCGGTGGGCACGTCGTGAAGCCGGCGCAGGCGGGTCCGCACGGGCGGGTGGCCACGGTCGCCGATCCCGAGGGCGCGGTCTTCACTCTCGTGCGCTCGGAGAGCTGACCCCCGGAAAACCCTGAGGTCCGTACGGTCATGTCCCGCCGGGACCGCTGCCGGGGAATCTGGACCAGAAGTGGTCGACGATGTCTTCCAGGTAGCGCCGCCCCGTCTCGCCCGACGCGGCGGCGTTGCCGACCCGGCCGAGGGTGGCCGTCAGGAGCGACTGGTACTCCTGGTGCATGGCCTTGAGCGGCTCCTGCAGATCCTGGCGCTCCATGGAGAGCAGCTTGGCGATCGACCGGATGTGCGCCTGCCACCGGGTGCTGACGGCTTCCGTGAGGAGTCGCGCGAGCTCGTCCTCGAGTCCGGTGACGGCCACGAAATCCCGCGGGCCCAGCTTCAGCACGGAACCGAGATGGGCCGACTGCCGCCGGTTGCCCGTCCATGTGTTGGTCTCTTCCATCTGCTGATAGACGCGCGGATCGAGGCCGGTGGCACGGGAGACGTCCTCGATGGCGAGCCCGCACGCGAGACGGTGGTCGCGCAGCGTCCGCGGGGCGCCGATGAGTTCATGGGGCGCGCACCACAGGGCGCCGGCCAGGGCGGCGAGCTCGTTCGACGTGGGCACCGCCCTGCCCTGCTCCCACGCGGTGACGTGTTCGGGCGAGACGTACTCCAGGCCGTACGAGACGCGCATGCCGTAGGCGACGTGGCCGGGGGCCATCCCGAGCTTCTCGCGAAGCGTCCGGGCAGCCCTGGCATTGAACGGGGGTGGTGGGTGCACGGGGCCAGACACTATGGAGTTACGGGCGTTAACTCCATGTCATCTGTCGCCTTTGACTCGGTTTTCGCGCAAGCGTCGCAGTCAAGTTCGTAGGAAGTGACAAGAGCCCAACTGCCCGTACTGCCCAGTAATGAGGCCGGATTCGAGGCCGTGGCGACCCCCCGTATGATCCGCTCGCGAGGCATCGCATGTGCGTTCCCCCAAACACGCGCGCACACCGTTTGATGACCCTCCGTCACACGTCCCCCTTTGTCCGGTCCAGGAGTAACGCTCATGACGACCAGCGCGACAGGCCCGTCCGGGCCGTACGGCCAGCCAGGCCCCGCCGACGCCCCGCCGGCGTACCCAGGCGGCCCGCTCGACCGGTTCTTCCGCATCACCGAGCGGGGTTCGACGTACGGCCGTGAGATACGCGGCGGCTTCGCCACGTTCTTCACCATGGCCTACATCCTCGTGCTCAACCCGATCATCCTCGGCAGCACCGAGGACAAGTTCGGCACGCAGCTGGACGGCGCCCAACTGGTGACCGCCACGGCTCTCGTGGCCGCGATGATGACCCTGATCATGGGCGTCGGCGGCAATCTGCCGCTCGCGCTCGCCGCGGGCCTCGGCATCAACGCCGTCGTGGCGTTCCAGATCGCGCCGCTGATGAGCTGGGACGACGCGATGGGTCTCATCGTGCTCGAAGGCCTGCTGATCTGCGTCCTGGTGATGACCGGTCTGCGCGAGGCGATCATGCACGCCATCCCGCAACCGCTCAAGCAGGCCATCAGTGTCGGGATCGGCCTGTTCATCGCGTTCATCGGCTTCGTCGACGCGGGGTTCGTCACGCGTGTCCCGGACGCCGCGAACAGCACCATTCCCGTCCAGCTCGGCACCGGCTCGCTGACCGGCTGGCCGATGCTCGTCTTCTGCCTCGGCGTGCTCCTGACGGTCGTGCTGCTCGCCCGCAAGGTGCGGGGCGCCATCCTCATCAGCATCGTGGTGACGACAATCTTCGCCGTGATCGTCAACGGCATCGCCGACGTCAAGTCGTGGGGCCTGACCGCGCCCTCGATGCCCGACAAGCCCGTCGCCGCCCCCGACTTCGCCCTCCTCGGCGACTTCGACCTGTTCGGCTCCTTCGGGCAGGTGAGCGTCCTCACGGTGGTGCTGCTCGTCTTCACCCTCATCCTGTCGGACTTCTTCGACACGATGGGCACCATCGTCGGCGTCACGGCCGAGGCCGGTCTCCTCGACGAGCGCGGCCAGGTCCCCGGCCTCGGCCGTGTGCTCCTCATCGACGGTGCCGCGGCCGTCGTCGGCGGCGCGTCCTCGTCGTCCTCCGCCACCACGTACATCGAGTCGGCGGCCGGTGTCGGGGAAGGCGCCCGCACCGGCTTCGCGAACCTGATCACCGGCGGCCTGTTCGCCCTCGCCCTGTTCCTGACCCCGGTCCTGACCATGGTGCCCATGCAGGCCGCGTCGCCCGCGCTCGTCGCGGTCGGATTCCTGATGATGACCCAGGTCAAGCACATCGACTGGGACCGCTACGAACTGGCGGTACCGGCGTTCCTGACCATCGCGGTCATGCCGTTCACGTACTCCATCACCAACGGCATCGGCGCCGGCTTCATCTCGTACGTCGCCATCAAGGCCTGCCTGGGCAAGGCCCGCGAGGTCCACTGGCTGCTGTGGGGCACCGCGGCCCTCTTCCTCGTCTACTTCGCCATCGACCCGCTGGAGCAGTTGCTCGGCGTGAAGTAAACGGACGGTCAGGCGGACGCCACGGGCAACACATCGGGCGAGAGCGCCGCGGCATGTGCCGTGGCGCTCGTCATCCGGCGCCTGTGGTGGCGTCGGCACAACACCTCGTAACCCACCTCGTCCGCCGCTTGGTTGACGTCGCCGACGACGACCTGGGCCCCTTCGACGACCATCGCGCCGCCTATGGTGCGGGCGTTGTGGGTGGCGCGGGCACCGCACCAGCACAGCGCCTCGACCTGCAACACCTCGACGCGGTCGGCGAGTTCGACCAGGCGCTGCGAGCCGGGGAAGAGCTTGGAGCGGAAGTCCGTGGTGATGCCGAAGGCGAACACGTCGAGGCCCAGGTCGTCGACGACCCGTGCCAGCTGGTCGATCTGGCCGGGCGCGAGGAACTGCGCCTCGTCCGCGATCACGTAGTCCGCGCGGCCGCCCTGCGAGAGGTGGTCGACGAGATGGGCGTAGAAGTCGAAGTCGTCGGCGGCCTCGATCGCGTCCGTGACGAGGCCGAGCCGCGAGGAGAGCTTGCCCTCGCCGGCCCGGTCGTCACGGGTGAAGATCATCCCCTGCAGGCCGCGGGCCGAGCGGTTGTGCTCGATCTGCAGAGCCAGGGTGCTCTTTCCGCAGTCCATCGTTCCGGAGAAGAACACCAGCTCGGGCATGGGGAGTTGCGGCCTTTCGAGACGTGCGGACGCGGTCCGGGTCAGGTACGGGTCTGGTGCGGGTCGGCGGTCTGTTCAGGAGCGTACTTCGAGGAGCGGTACGAGCTGCTCGACGGCGGTCATCGAACCGTGCATGCCGACCAGCGCCGACTCCTTCGGCTCCTTCTCCGAGGCGATGATCGCCACGTCGTCGTGGGCCGCCGCGATCACGTCGCCGATGCGTCCGTACACCCGCTCGTCGACGGCGCCGGGCGGGCCGAACCAGCCCGCCGCGATCGCCTCGTCCCGGCTCGCGATCCAGAACTGCTCGCCGAGCACCTCGCGCCAGACGGTCAGGACGTCGCTCTCGGCGCCCGGCACCGCGTACACATGGCGCGCACGCCCCTCGCCGCCGAGAAGGGCGACGCCCGCGCGCAGCTCCCAGTCCTCGTCGAAGTCGATGCGGGACTGCTCGTCGAAGGGGATGTCGAGCATGCCGTGGTCGGCGGTGACGTACAGGGCGCTGCGCGGCGGGAGTTGCTCGGCCAGCCGCTGGACCAGGCGGTCGACGTACATGAGCTGGCCGCGCCAGGCGTCGGAGTCGACGCCGAAGCGGTGCCCCTTGCCGTCCACCTCCGCGTAGTACGTGTAGACCAACGAACGGTCGCCCGCGCCCAGTTGCTCGGCCGCGAGGTCCATGCGGTCCTCACCGGAGAGCCGGCCGCGGAAGCTGCCGCCGCTCAGCGCGATCTTCGTGAGCGGCGTGTGCTCGAACGTCGGGGACGACACCTGTGCGGTGTGCACCCCCGCCGCGTGCGCCTGCTGGAAGACCGTGGGGTACGGCTGCCACTTGCGCGGGTCCGTCCAGGGGTTCCAGCGGAGCTGGTTCATCAGCTCGCCGGTGGCGGGGTTGCGCACGGTGTACCCCGGAAGGCCGTGCGAGGCGGGCGGCAGGCCCGTGCCGACCGAGGCCAGGGAGGTCGCGGTGGTGGCGGGGAAGCCGGCGGTGATCGGACGTGCCGTACCGCCGCGGGACGAACCGATGAGCGAGGTCAGGAAGGGTGCCTCGTCCGGGTGGGCGCGCAGCTGCTCCCAGCCGAGGCCGTCGATCAGGAAGACGCAGTTGCGGTCGGCCGGGGCGAGCTCCGGGATCACGGGCGCGAAGCCCTCGACACCCTGGTGGGAGACGAGCGTGGGCAGCAGATCGGCGAGCGAGCCCGCGCCGTACTCGGGCAGGGGCGCGGAGTCGAGGGCGAGCGGCTGCACGTCGTCCCAGGCGGACAGGGACATCAGCGGGTGGTGTCCGCGGTCGCCTCGGAGAGCGCCTGGGCGAAGGCCAGGGTCTGGCGCACGGTGTCCGGTCCGTCGCCCGCCTCGCTGACGCGCAGGCTGAGGTCGTCGGCGGTGGAGCTGCCGGTGTACCCGTGGTCGGCCTCGCAGTTGGGGTCGCCGCAGGCGGCGGGCTCCAGGTCGATGCGCGACACGGCACCCCAGCCGATGGTCAGGACGACCTCGCGGGGCAGCGAGCCCGGAACGTACTTCTCGGGGTTGGCGACGACGCGGCTGACGACGACCGACGAGATCCGGCCGATTTTCACCGACTCCGTGGAGGTCGTCGCGTACGGCGTCGGGGAGGTGCTGTCGGCCGCCTGCTCGTCGGTGTGGCTGACGATGAAGCGGGTGCCCGTCAGGACGAGGACCGTCACATGCCGGCGCACTTCGTTCGCGTCGAACGCGGTCTCCTGGTGGACCAGGTACGACCCGATGGGCTCGCCGCCGATCGCGGCCTCCACCGCCTCGGCCACGAGGGCCGGGTAGTAGCCACTGCGCTCGATCGCCGCGCGCAGCCCCTGGGTCGTCGTACCGGTCTTTGCCATGCCGTCCATCCTACGACCCGGCGGAGGGCGCACGGTGCCCCACTGGCCGCGTCAGTACCCCGGCAGGGCCCGCGGGCCGAGGTCGTTGCGGGCGGGCGGGGGCGCGAGCCGCACGGAGGCGCCGAGCACGGAGAGGCCACGCTGGGCGACGACCACGGGCTCCAGGGAGACGGCGACCACCTCGGGGTGATCGTCCACGAGACGTGAGACCCGCTGGAGCAGTTCCTCCAGGGCCGGGGTGTCGACCGGTGCGGAACCGCGCCAGCCGAAGAGGAGCGGGGCGGTCCGGATGGACCTGACCAGGGAACCCGCGTCGCGTTCGGTGACCGGGACAAGGCGGTGCCCGGTGTCGCCGAGCAGCTCGGACGCGGCGCCGGCGAGCCCGAACGAGAGCACCGCTCCGGCCGCCGGGTCGATGACCGCGCGGACGACGGTGTCGACGCCACGGGGCGCCATCGCCTGCACGACGGGCCGCAGCTCGGCGGGCTTGCCGAAGGCCTCGGTCAATTCGGCGTAGGCCCTGCGCAGTTGTTCCTCGTCCGCCAGGTCGAGCCGCACGCCTCCGAGGTCGGCGCGGTGGCGCAGGTGCGGGGCCGTGGTCTTGAGGGCCACGGGGTAGCCGAGGGTGCGGGCCGCCGCCACGGCCGCGCCCGGGTCGGGCGCGGGCAGGGCGTCCCGTACGTCGATGCCGTACCGCCCGAGGAGTTCGCGGGCGTCGTCCTGGGCGAGGGTGGCGCCGCGCGGGTCGTCCTGCTCGGCGAGCAGCTCGCCGATCCGCCGGGCGGCACCGCTCTCGTCGATGTCCTCGTACTCATGCACCTTCCCGGGCTCCTTGGCCTCACGCCGCCACTGCGCGTACTTCACGGCTTCGGCGAGGGCTCGTACGGCGCGTTCGGCGGCGGGGTAGGCGGGGATCCGATGGGCGGGGTCCGGCACCGCCGTCGTCGTCTCCACGGTGGGCAGGCGTCCCGCGGATGCGGGGGGAGCAGGGGCATCGGGCCTGGTGCGGGTCGCGGCAGCCAACGCTTCGGCGAGGCCGCCGAGTTCCACGTGCACCACGGCTACCGGCTTCGCCGGGCACCCGGCGGCCGCCGCCCGCAGCGCGGCGGCGAGCTCCTCGCCCTCGGGCGACCCCGTGGCCCCGTCCTCCCCCACCCAGGGGATGGCCGTGACGATCACGGAGTCGCAGGCGTCGTCCGACAGCGCCTCGGACAGCGCGGCCCGGAAGTCGCCCGGGGTGGCCCCGGTGGTCAGATCCACCGGCGGCAGCGGCCGAAGCCCGTCGGCGATACACGCGTCGTACGTGAGGAGCCCGAGCGACTCGGAGTTCCCGAGGATGGCCACCCGGGGCCCGGAC
This sequence comes from Streptomyces sp. NPDC051218, assembly GCF_044455475.1. Taxonomy (NCBI): domain Bacteria; kingdom Bacillati; phylum Actinomycetota; class Actinomycetes; order Kitasatosporales; family Streptomycetaceae; genus Streptomyces; species Streptomyces sp. NPDC051218. The sequence continues at coordinate 485,319 of NZ_JBITEU010000003.1, forward strand.
GGCAACGGCTGCCCCGCGAGCAGCAGCCCCGCGTCCACCATCTCGGTGACGGTCTCGACCCGGATGACCCCCGCCTGGCGCAGCAGCGCCGACACCGTGGCGTGCGGAAGCCGCGTGGCCTGTACCGCGTGTCCCGTGGGCGCGATCCCGCTGTGCCGCGCCCCCTGCACCACCACCAGCGGCTTCGCGGTCGCCGCACGCCGGGCGAGCCGGGTGAACTTACGCGGGTTGCCGATGGATTCGAGGTACATGAGGGCGACATCGGTGTCCGGGTCCTCGTACCAGTACTGGAGGACGTCGTTGCCGGACACATCCGCGCGGTTGCCCGCGCTCACGAAGGTCGACAGGCCCGCGCCACGCCGGTGGAGTCCGGAAAGCAGCGCGATGCCGATCGCGCCGGACTGGGTGAAGAGACCGATCCGGCCGCGCTCGGGAGGATGCGGGGCGAGCGACGCGTTGAGCCGCACGTCCGGCGACGTATTGATGACCCCGAAGGCGTTCGGCCCGAGGATACGCGTGCCGTACGACCGCGCCTGACGCACCAGTTCGCGCTGCCGCTCCCGCCCTTCGGGACCGCTCTCCGCGTACCCGGCGGAGATCACGACGAGCCCGAGCACCCCGCGCTCACCGCACTCGGCGACGGCCTGCGGCACCCGCTCGGCGGGCACGGTGACGACGGCGAGCTCGACGGTCTCGTCGATGTCCCGCACGGAGCGGTACGCGGGCACTCCGTCGACCTCGGCGCCCTCGCCCTCCTCGAAGTCGAACGCGCTGTTCACCGCGTACAGCCGCCCCGTGAAGCCCGCCTCGCGCAGGTTCCGGAGCACGCTGCGCCCCACGCCGCCCTGCGTGCGCCCGACGCCGATCACGGCGACCGACTTCGGCGTGAGCAGCCGCTGCACCGATCGCGCCTCGGCCCGCTGCTCGCGGGCGCGCTGCACGGCGAGGGAGCGGTCGGTGGGCTCCAGATCGAATTCGAGACGTACGACGCCGTCCTCGAAGCTGCGCTTCTGCTGGTACCCCGCGTCCGTGAAGACCTTGATCATCTTGGTGTTGGCGGGCAGCACCTCGGCGGCGAAGCGCCGGATGCCGCGCTCCCTGGCCACCGCCGCGATGTGTTCGAGGAGGGTGGAGGCCACTCCCCTGCCCTGGTGGGCGTCCTGCACGAGGAAGGCGACCTCGGCCTCATCGGCGGGTGCGCTCGCGGACATGCCGCGTTCATCGATGCGGTCGAAGCGGACGGTGGCGATGAACTCACCGCCCACGGTGGCCGCCAGACCCACCCGGTCCACCTGGTCGTGATGGGTGAAGCGGTGCACGTCCTTGGCGGACAGGCGGGGGTAGGGCGCGAAGAAGCGGTAGTACTTCGACTCGTCCGAGACCTGCTCGTAGAAGCTGACCAGGCGGTCCGCGTCCTCGGCAGTGATCGGCCTGATCCGGGCGGTGCCTCCGTCACGCAGGACGACGTCGGCTTCCCAGTGGGAGGGGTATGCGTGCCGGTCCGACGGGGTCTGCATGGGCCCAGAGTACGGGTCGCGGCGGCGCCATGGCCGGGGCAGGCTAGGAGACGTCGAAGGCGGGACGAGGGCCCCGCGGCACGAGGACGTACGGTCGACGGAGGACGGACCATCGGTCGGCACGGTACGGACGATCGGCCGGCGGAGCACTCGCGACGGCATGAGACACTGGTCTAGACAACTGTGAGACATCTGGAAGGGCAGCAACACATGGCTGAGCGCCGCGTCAACGTCGGCTGGGCCGAGGGCCTTCACGCCCGACCCGCCTCCATCTTCGTCCGCGCGGCCACCGCCGCCGGCGTCCCCGTGACGATCGCCAAGGCTGACGGCAACCCCGTGAACGCCGCCTCCATGCTCGCGGTGCTCGGCCTGGGCGCGCAGGGTGGCGAGGAGATCACCCTCGCCTCCGACGCCGAGGGCGCGGACGCCGCTCTCGACCGTCTGGCGAAGCTGGTCGCGGACGGCCTCGAGGAGCTTCCCGAGACCGTCTGATAAAGACTGTTACTCATACGCCGAAGGGCCTGCCCCGAAATAGGGGTGGGCCCTTCAGTGTTTTCTTTCCGCTATTCGGGCAGCAGAAATAATGCCCCGCCCAATAGCACTTCTATGCACTTCTTTGTATACGGCGCCTTTGTTAAAGGCGCAGACCCGCTGTGTTTACGGAAGGTTGCGAACCCCTCACGCCGGAGAGCTGGCGCACGAACCGCGGCCGGTGCGCGGCTGCCGTCCGCTCCGTGTGCTGCGCGGTGAGCGCACGGGCCCGCTCCGCGTCCCCGCGGGCGACCGCGTCGACTATCGCGGCGTGCTCCGCCCAGGCCTCCGCGGGGGCGGCCGACGCCTCGACCACGTACATCCAGGCGATCTTGTGCCGGAGCTGGGTGAGCAGTGCCGTGAGGCCGGGGCTGCCGGACGCCTGGGCGAGCGTCTCGTGGAACCAGCCGCCCAGGGAACGCAGATCCTCGCTCCGGCCGCGCCTCGATCGCTCCTGGCCGAGCCTGACGAGGCCGCGCAGGACCTTCAGGTGCGCCTCCGTGCGGCGCTGTGCGGCGCGGGCCGCGCCCAGCGGCTCCAGGAGCGCGCGGACCTCCAGGAGGTCGGCAGCGTCCTGTTCGGTGGGCTCGGCGACACACGCGCCCGCGTGCCGGCGCGTGACGACGAAGCCCTCGGCCTCCAGGGTGCGCAGGGCCTCACGGACGGGGACGCGGGAGACCCCGTAGCGGCGCGCGAGCAGTTCCTCGGTGAGCCGGCCGCCCCGTTCGTAGACACCGGAGACGATGTCGTCCCGGATGGCCGTGCATACCGAGTGCGCGGGAATGCGCATGACTGACCTCCGCCTTAATCCCCGCGAAACGCGGTCTGTCGACGCCTGTTCGGCGACTCTATTGCAGAGCCGCCGAATTTCCGATGGTCGGCCGAAATCCGGGGATACTTTTGGCCAACGGAGATACGGGAACGGCGAAAGCCCCGGCTCTCGACGAGCCGGGGCTTTCGGTGAATCAGGTGCGCTTCGTGCGACCGCCTTGGATCTCCGGGATCAGACGTTGACGCCGTGCGAGCGGAGGTACGAGACGGGGTCGATGTCCGTGCCGTAGTCCGCGCCGGTGCGGGCCTCGAAGTGGAGGTGCGGGCCGCTGGAGTTGCCGGTGGAGCCGGAGAGGCCGATCTGCTGGCCCGGAGTGACCGCCTGGCCGACCGTGACACCGAGGGACGACATGTGGCCGTACTGGGTGTACGTGCCGTCGTTCATCTTGATGACCACGTTGTTGCCGTAGGCGCCGCCCCAGCCGGCCTCGACGACGGTGCCGGAGCCGACCGCGTGGACCGAGGTGCCGGACGCGGCGTGGAAGTCGACGCCGGTGTGACTGCCGGAGGACCACATGGCGCCACCGGTCTGGTAACCCGTGGAGATGGACGAGCCGGTGATCGGCGACACGTAGCTGTTGAGGCGCTTGCGCTCGGCCTCGCGCGCGGCACGCTCCTTGGCCTCGCGCTCCTTCTTGGCCTTGGCCTTCGCCTCGGCCTCGGCCTTGCGCTTGGCCTCCTCGGCCTTCTTCTTGGCGGCCTCTTCGGCCTTCTTGGCCGCTGCGGCGTCGTCGGCGGCCTGCTGCTGGGCAGCGGCCTGCGCGTCGACGCTCTGGGCGAGCGAGTCGCCCACGGAGATCGCCTGGGTGAGGCCGGTGTGCTGGGGAGTCACCGCGTCGTCGGCGGCGAGCGCCGGAGCGGCCAGGCCTCCGATGACACCGGTGGTGGTGAGGGCGGCGACGCCCGCCACGTTCGCGGTCGTACGCGTGAGGCGGCTCGGGCGACGGTGCTTCCCGGTGGCACGGGTGAACGCCATGAAGCGGCTGATCCTTTCCTTCCTTCTCGCCTACCGGGTTAGCTGACGGGTTCGGAGCAGGAAGGTCTCCTACGAGTCCCTCACCTCACGGCGAGGTTCCCGATTCACCCCAAGGGACATGTGGGTCCCCGGCTCCCCTGGCTCGCGCCGTACGGGGACTCGGCGATGACTGTCCGGTGCCGCGGGCGCGGCGTACTGCATGACGAACAGCCGGACCAGACGCTAAGCGGGTCATCTTTCAAACGACAAACGGATCAGAGCTTTTGTAGCGCACGCCACAGGTCAGACACGTAACCTCCATACTAATTCGGACATATGAGGACCCCAGCAGCGTTTTCCCGCCACTGGGGTCCCGATATGTCCTGACTATCACTCAGTTCAGGCGCACCCCGCACTCACCCCGTGACCACACTCACTTCACCGATGCCGAGCGCCCTGACGGGCTCCTCGATCTGCGACGCGTCTCCCACGAGCACCGTCACCAGACGGTCCACGGGGAAGGCGCTCACCACGGCGGCGGTGGCCTCCACGGTGCCGGTCTCGGCCAACTGGCGGTACAGCTGGGCCTGGAAGTCGTCCGGCAGGTGCTGCTCGACCTGGTCGGCGAGGGTGGCCGCGACGGACGCCGCCATCTCGTACTTGAGCGGGGCGACGCCCACCAGGTTCTGCACGGCGACGTCGCGCTCGGCGTCCGTGAGGCCGTCGGCGGCGAGGGTGCGCAGGACCTTCCACAGGTCGTCGAGGGCCGGGCCGGTGGACTCGGTGTCCACGGAGCCGCTGATGGCGAGCATCGCCGCGCCGCTGCCGTCCGGAGCGGAACGCAGGACCTGGGCGAACGACCGTACGCCGTAGGTGTATCCCTTCTCCTCGCGCAGGACGCGGTCCAGGCGTGAGGTGAGGGTGCCGCCCAGGCAGTACGTGCCGAGCACCTGCGCGGGCCACACGCGGTCGTGCCGGTCCGGGCCCACGCGGCCGATGAGCAACTGCGTCTGGACGGCTCCCGGGCGGTCCACGATGACGACACGTCCGGTGTCGTCCGCGGTCACCGGGGGCACCGGACGCGGCTCGGCGGTGCCACCCGTCCAGGCGCCGATGGTGTCGGCGAGGACGGCGTCCAGGTCGACGCCGGTCAGGTCGCCCACGATCACGGCGGTCGCCGTCGCGGGACGCACGTGCTTCTCGTAGAAGGTGCGCACCGCGGCCGAGTCGATGGCCGTGACCGTCTCCTCGGTGCCCTGGCGGGGGCGCGACATGCGGGAGGTCGCCGGGAAGAGCTGCCGGGACAGCTCCTTGGCGGCGCGGCGCCCCGGGTTCGCGGCCTCGTGCGGGATCTCGTCCAGGCGGTTGCGTACGAGGCGTTCGATCTCGCTGTCCGCGAAGGCGGGAGCACGCAGGGCGTCGGAGAGCAGGCCGAGCGCCTTCGGGAGGCGCGAGAGCGGGACTTCGAGGGAGACACGGACGCCGGGGTGGTCGGCGTGCGCGTCCATGGTGGCGCCGCAGCGGTCGAGTTCGGCGGCGAAGTCCTCGGCGGAGTGCTTGTCGGTGCCTTCGTTGAAGGCCCTCGCCATGATGGTGGCGACGCCGTCCAGGCCCGCGGGCTCTGCTTCGAGCGGGGCTTCGAGGTGGACCTCCACGGCGACGACCTGCTGGCCGGGGCGGTGGCAACGCAGCACGGTGAGGCCGTTGTCCAGGGTGGCGCGCTCGGGCGCGGGGAAGGCCCACGGCCGTGCGGTGCCCGCCTGGGGCTGCGGGTGGAACTGCATCGTTGCGGCCTCGCTCACTTCGCCGCCTCCTCTTCGTCCTCGTCGGTGGCTTCGTCGGCCTCGGGGGCGATGGGCTCGTACACGAGCACCGCGCGGTTGTCGGGGCGCAGGCGGGCAGCCGCGGCCGCCTTGACCTCTTCGGCGGTGACGTCCAGGACGCGCTTGACGGCGGTGAGGGCGAGCTGCGGGTCACCGAACAGGACGGCGTACCGGCACAGTTCGTCCGCGCGGCCGGAGACCGTGGAGAGGCGGTCGAGCCACTCGCGCTCCAGCTGCGCCTGGGCGCGCTCCATCTCCTCGTCGGTGGGGCCCTCTTCCGCGAAGCGGGCGAGTTCCTCGTCGACGGCGGCCTCGATGACCGGGACCTCGACGTCGCCCGACGTCTTCACGTCCAGCCAGCCGAGCGAGGGGGCTCCGGCGAGCCGCAGCAGGCCGAACCCGGCCGCCACGGCGGTGCGGTCGCGGCGCACGAGACGGTTGTAGAGGCGGGACGACTCGCCGCTGCCGAGGACCGTGAGCGCCAGGTCGGCCGCGTCGCACGCGCGCGTGCCGTCCTCCGGGAGGCGGTAGGCGGCCATCAGGGCGCGGGCCGGGACCTCTTCCTCGACGACCTCGCGCAGCTCCTTGCCGATGATGTCGGGCAGCGAGCCGTCACGCGGCGGCTGCTTGCCGTCGTGCGAGGGGATCGACCCGAAGTACTTCTCCACCCAGGCGAGGGTCTGCTCCGGGTCGATGTCGCCGACGACCGACAGGACCGCGTTGTTGGGCGCGTAGTACGTACGGAAGAAGTGCCGCGCGTCCTCAAGCGTCGCCGCGTCCAGGTCGGCCATGGAGCCGATCGGGGTGTGGTGGTAGGGGTGGCCCTCGGGGTACGAGAGGGCGGTCAGCTTCTCGAACGCCGTGCCGTACGGAACGTTGTCGTAGCGCTGGCGGCGCTCGTTCTTGACGACGTCCCGCTGGTTCTCCATGGATTCTTCGTCGAGCGCGGAGAGCAGCGAGCCCATGCGGTCGGCTTCCAGCCACAGGGCCAGCTCGAGCTGGTGTGTGGGCATGGTCTCGAAGTAGTTGGTGCGCTCGAAGCTCGTGGTGCCGTTGAGCGAACCGCCGGCGCCCTGCACCAGCTCGAAGTGGCCGTTGCCCTGCACCTGCTTCGACCCCTGGAACATGAGGTGCTCGAAGAGGTGCGCGAGGCCCGTACGCCCCTTGACCTCGTGGCGCGAGCCGACGTCGTACCAGAGGCAGACCGCGGCGACCGGGGTCAGGTGGTCCTCGGAGAGCACCACGCGCAGGCCGTTGGCCAGCCGGTGCTCGGTCGCTGTCAGGCCGCCGGAGCCGGCCTCGGCTGTGGCCGTGTGACCCATGGGCATGTACGTCCCTTCGATCGCGAAAAGCTGGAAATTCTGCCAGTCCTGCCACTGTATGCAAGCGTGCTGACAACCGGCGAAGTTCCCGCTCCGCGCTCGGCGTAGTCGTGGTCGAAGTCCGGGTCGTGGTCGGCGTTGTCAGTGGGACAGTCCACAATGGTCGGCGTCAGATCCCGTTGATGGTCGGCGTCAGATCTTGTTGATGCCCTGGCAGACACCGAGAAGGAGCCGCAGCAGCGATGGCCCGCCGCAGCACGAAGACCCCGCAGCCCGACGAGTCGTTCGAGGAGAAGATCCTCGACATCGACGTCGTCGACGAGATGCAGGGCTCCTTCCTCGAGTACGCGTATTCGGTCATCTACTCGCGCGCCCTGCCGGACGCCCGCGACGGCATGAAGCCGGTACACCGCCGGATCGTCTACCAGATGAACGAGATGGGCCTGCGCCCCGACCGCGGCTATGTGAAGTGCGCCCGCGTCGTCGGCGAGGTCATGGGTAAGTTGCACCCGCACGGCGACGCCTCGATCTACGACGCCCTGGTGCGCATGGCCCAGCCCTTCTCCATGCGCCTGCCCCTGGTGGACGGCCACGGCAACTTCGGCTCGCTCGGCAACGACGACCCGCCGGCCGCCATGCGGTACACCGAGTGCAAGATGGCCGACGCGACGTCCCTGATGACGGAGTCGATCGACGAGAACACCGTCGACTTCGAATCGAACTACGACGGCCAGGAGCAGGAACCGGTCACCCTGCCGGCGGCCTACCCGAACCTCCTGGTCAACGGCGCTTCGGGCATCGCCGTCGGCATGGCGACGAACATGCCGCCGCACAACCTCGGCGAGGTCATCGCCGCCGCCCGCCACCTGATCAAGCACCCCGGGGCCGACCTGGAGACGCTGATGCGTTTCGTGCCGGGCCCGGACCTGCCCACGGGTGGCCGGATCGTCGGCCTGTCCGGGGTCAAGGACGCGTACGAATCAGGGCGCGGCACCTTCAAGATCCGCGCGACGGTGGCCGTGGAGAATGTGACGGCGCGCCGCAAGGGCCTGGTCGTGACCGAACTGCCCTTCTCCGTAGGCCCCGAGAAGGTCATCTCGAAGATCAAGGACCTGGTCGGCTCGAAGAAGCTGCAGGGCATCGCCGACGTCAAGGACCTCACCGACCGCTCGCACGGCCTGCGCCTCGTCATCGAGATCAAGAACGGCTTCGTCCCGGAGGCCGTCCTGGAGCAGCTGTACAAACTGACGCCGATGGAGGAGTCCTTCGGCATCAACAACGTCGCCCTGGTGGACGGCCAGCCCCTCACGCTCGGCCTCAAGGAGCTCCTCGAGGTCTATCTCGACCACCGCTTCAACGTCGTGCGGCGCAGGAGCGAGTTCCGCCGCGGCAAGAAGCAGGCAAGGCTGCACCTGGTCGAGGGGCTTCTGGTCGCCCTTCTGGACATCGACGAGGTCATCCGCCTCATCCGCTCCAGCGACAACTCCGCGCAGGCCAAGGAGCGCCTGATGGAGCGCTTCTCGCTGAGCGAGATCCAGACGCAGTACATCCTCGACACGCCGCTGCGCCGCCTCACCAAGTTCGACCGTATCGAGCTGGAGTCCGAGCGCGACAAGCTCAACGCCGAGATCGACGAGCTGACCCGCATCCTGGATTCGGACGCGGAGCTGCGCAAGCTGGTCTCCACCGAACTGGCCGCCGTGGCCAAGAAGTTCGGCACGGACCGGCGCACGGTCCTCCTGGAGTCCGCGAGCACCCCGGCGCCCACGGTCTCGCTTCAGGTGGCCGACGACCCGTGCCGCGTGCTCCTCTCCTCGACGGGCCTCCTCGCCCGTACGGCCAACGGTGACCCGCTCGCCGAGAGCGACACCAAGCGCGTCAAGCACGACGTGATCGTCTCCGCCGTCCCGGCGACCGCGCGGGGCGAGGTGGGCGCGGTGACGTCCGAGGGCCGGCTTCTGCGCCTCTCCGTAGTGGATTTGCCGCAGCTCCCGGAGACGCACGCGGCACCGAACCTCTCCGGAGGAGCACCCGTCTCGGAACTGCTCTCCCTGGAGGCGGACGAGAAGCTGATCTGCCTGATGACCCTGGACGAGTCCTCGCCGGGCCTCGCCCTCGGCACGGCGCAGGGCGTGGTCAAGCGCGTGGTGCCGGACTATCCGTCCAACAAGGAAGAGCTCGAGGTCATCACCCTCAGGGACGGTGACCGGATCGTCGGTGCGGCCGAGCTGCGCACGGGCGAGGAGGACCTGGTGTTCATCACGGACGACGCCCAGCTCCTCCGTTACCAGGCCTCGCAGGTGCGCCCGCAGGGGCGGCCCGCGGGCGGCATGACAGGCATCAAGCTCGCGGACGGCGTCAAGGTCATCTCCTTCGTGGCGGTGGATCCTGCCGTGGACGCCGTGGTCTTCACGGTGGCGGGCTCGCGCGGCACGCTCGACGACTCGGTGCAGACGACGGCCAAGGTCACGCCGTTCGACCAGTACCCCCGCAAGGGCCGTGCCACGGGTGGCGTCCGGGTCCAGCGGTTCCTGAAGGGCGAGGACTGCCTGAGCTTCGCGTGGGCGGGCCCGACGCCGCCGCTCGCGGCCCAGCGCAGCGGCCTGCCGGCGGAGCTGCCGGAGATCGACCCGCGCCGTGACGGCTCGGGAGTCTCCCTGTCGAAGCCGGTGGCCGCGGTGGCGGGCCCGGTGTAGTCAGTCGCCCTGCGGCTCTTGTACGTACCTCAGTACGCCCCACATGCTGTGCTCATCGGCACTGCCCTGTGGGGCGTACTCACGTGACGCCTCGAGCTCCTTCTCCAGAGCCTGTACGTCGATGCCGGACCCGATGAGGACGAGCTGGGTGAGCCGGGGCTCTCCCGGTGCCCACGGCTCGGGGTAGAAGCGCAGGAACCGCCCCACGGCGTGCACGGCGTACTTGTTGCGCGGGTCGGCCGCGCCGAAATCGACGTACCCCTTGATGCGGTAGAGCCCCTCGGGCCGACTGTCGAGGAGGGCCATGAACGGGCGGGGGCTCATGGGCACTTCGGAGGAGAAGGAGAGGCTCTCGTAGGCGGAGTGCAGGTGGTCGTGGTGACCCTCGTCCTGCTGATGACTGTGCAGGTCATCAAACGAGAGCTGTCCGACCCGCTCCCCCACGGGCTTGCGGTCGAGGAGCATCTCGACATCGACGCGCCCGTACGAGGCTCCGACCACGGCCGCGCGATCGGTGAACCCGCGGACGACGCCGATGACCCGCTCCCGCTCGCCCTCTGCGACGCGGTCAACCTTGTTGACGACAACAAGATCCGCGATCCCCAGATGCCGGTCGACCTCGGGATGCCGCTCCCGGGTGGAGTCGAACTCAGCGGCGTCGACGACCTCGACGAGCCCTCCGTACACGATGTGCGGATTCTCGCTGGCCAGGACCATCTTCACGAGCTCCTGCGGCTCGGCGAGCCCGCTGGCCTCGATGACGATGAGGTCGATCCGGGCTGAGGGCTGAGCAAGCTTGTCCAGATACAGGTCGAGCTCACTGGCATCCACGGCGCAGCAGAGACACCCGTTGCCGAGCGAAACGGTGGAGTCCCCGAGCTGCCCTGCGACGGCCATGGCATCGATCTCGATGGCCCCGAAGTCATTGACGATCGCCCCGATCCGGGTGCCGCCGCTGCGGTGGAGCAGATGATTGAGCAGGGTCGTCTTGCCGGAACCGAGGAAGCCGGTGAGGACGAGGACCGGGATCTGCCCGGCGTTCCGCTGAGTCAACGTGCGACCCTTTCACCCTGACGCGTGCACCGGCGCGAGCACCGGCTCCCGTACGACGATTGAATGCCGCCCCAGCATACGAGCGCGTAGAAACGCCGCGAAGTGAACGATTGTTAGCGGCGCAGGCGGGGCACACATCTGGCACGGCGTCGGGACACGCGACCACAGCTGCCTTCCGTGCGCCTCCTCTCCGCCTCCCAGCCGATCAGAGCCGCTCGGCATCCTGGAAGGCGGCAAGCGCGCCGCCCATCGCTCGCCGGTCCTCACCCTGTCGACCCGCATCCGACGACCGGCGGACGGTCGCCGATTCGGGGGTTGACATGGCCACACAGAAATCTGGGATACGGGGGTTGGGGTCCGCGGCGACCGCGGGCCTTGCTTTCGCTGTCGGGGCCCTGACGGCCCTGACCGCTCAGCAACGCAAGCACGGGGCGCTGCGGCTGCGTACCGCGTGCACAGAACAGCCCGAGCACCAGCACAACGCCACCTTGATCGCGCAGCAGCGACTGCAGTTCGACATGCTCAGCAAGGCGATGGACGACCCTGACCTGGCGGCCGTCCTGGACACCTTCGACGTGACACTCGATACCCGGACCCTCCGTCAGTACCTGTTCGCCAACGCCGTGTACACCAACGCACTGCTGTTCTGGCGCCTCGGCAACTTCACCTGGGAAGAGGTGCACGGACACCTGCGCCTGATCTGCCAGAACCCCATCTTCCGCAGCTACTGGAAGGCAACTCAGCCACACAGAGCCAGCCTGCTGGACGCTTCCGACGAGGCCCGCCTGGGCCGAATGGTCGACAAACTCATCCGGGATCTGGAGGAGGCGGACACCGACGAGTGGTGGGTGGTGGGCGAACCCCCTTACGACGCCGAATAGTTCAGAGTTCCGAGAGCGCCAACCGCCGCGTAACACCCTCTTGACACGCCGGGTTGACATAGCTTGTCTCGGGCATCAGCAGTCCCTAGGGTAGGCGCGCGCCTTACCCCAGGTGCGAGCCCCCCAAACGCTCTCGAGGGATACCGTTGAAGATCGTGCGCCGCATCGGTGCCTCTCCGCAGCAGCGGGGTAGCGCCTCAGGACAGTCGTGCCCGGATGTTTTCGAGCTCAGCGACGGAAACTTCGCTGTCATCGGCACAGAAGCAACATCGGCGCTCGAGAAGGAACTTCCGCCCGACGCATCGCGAGCGGATTACGAACGCATCGTGATCGTGAGCCGGGAGACGCTGGTCCGCGCCAAGGCCGAAATCCCGGATCTGTAGCGGTAGTTGGCGATCAGGCAGACCCGGCCCTGACTGCCGTCGTACGGTTTCCCACCCCCCGGCGCCGAGGGAAGAATCCCGCGGACTCCAGGGGGAGGGAACCATGGTGCGTCGAGCCAACTGGCGTGCAGCGCACGCGATCTGCGTGTGGCCGACCAGCGCGGGCAGATCAGCTGAGCGTGCACCCCCGTGGCACGCTCAGCCGCATGCCGGAACCGCCTCGGGTGCCGCAGGCCCCACATACCGCGCCGCAGGCCGGATGATTTTCGAGTCCTCCGCCTGTTCCAGGATGTTGGCCCCCCAGCCCACCACCCTCGCCGCGGCGAACGTAGGCGTGAACATCTCGCGTGGCAGGCCGCACAGTTCCATGACCACTCCCGCGTAGAACTCCACGTTGGTGTGCAGCTCGCGGCCCGGCTTCAGTTCGGCGAGGATCGTCTCGACCTGGCGCTCGACCTCGATCGCGAACTCCACCATCGGTCCGCCGAATCGCTGCGCGATGCCCCGCAGCATGCGCGAACGCGGGTCCTCCGTGCGGTACACGGGGTGGCCGAACCCCATGATGCGGTCCCCCGCGAGCACCCGCTCGCGGATCCAGCCGTCGATGCGATCGGGGGTGCCGATGGCATCCAGAGTGTCGAGAGCGCGGCTCGGCGCCCCGCCGTGCAGCGGGCCCGAGAGGGCACCCACCGCGCCCACCAGGCAGGCCGCGACATCCGCGCCCGTCGAGGTGATCACCCTCGCCGTGAACGTCGACGCGTTGAACCCATGATCAATGGTTGAGATCAAGTACTGCTCGACCGCCCGAGACCGATCCGCGTCCGGCTCCGAACCCGTCAGCATGTAGAGGTAGTTGGCCGCGTACGAGAGGTCGTCGCGGGGCTCCACGGGGTCGAGCCCCTGGCCGAGCCGGTACAGCGCAGTGAGCAGGGTCGGCACGACAGCGGACGCGGCGAGCGCGTCAGCTCGGCGCCCGTCACCGTCGATGTCGTACACCGGCCGAAAGCCCTTGGCCGCACCGAAGAGCGACAGGGCCGTACGCAGTCCGGAGAGCGGCCCCGACAGGGCGCTGGCACGGGCTATGGCGGGCAGTGCGGCGCGCACCTCGTCGGGCAGCCGGCGCAAGGCCGCGGTCTGCGCCGCGAAGGCGGCTCGCTGCCCCGCGTCCGGCAGTTCGCCGCGGAACATCAGGTGCCAGACGTCCTCGAAGCCGCGGGTCCGCGCGAGCTCCACGGCCGAGTACTGGCGGTAGTGGTAGAAGCCCTCGTGTCCCCTGACGTCGCCGAGCCGGGTCTCGGTCACGACGACGCCCGCCAGCCCGCGGGGAACCTCCACGGGGGCGGTGGGGTTGGTGGTGGAGCCATTGATCGGCATGTTCTTCCTCGACTTCCTCCCTGGACTTGATTCGACTGTCCATGCTTGACTCATTTTCTGTCAATATTGATTGGATCAATGTTCGACGCAATGGATACGGTGATGCCCATGACGGATCAAGAGGCCGCCCCGACCACCACCCCGCGAGAAGGCCGACGCCTGAGCACCCGGGAGGCCGCCGAACTCCTCGGCGTCAAGCCGGAGACCGTGTACGCCTACGTGAGCCGTGGCCAGCTCAGCAGCCGCCGCGGCCCCGGCTCCCGAGGCAGCACCTTCGACGCCAAGGAGGTCGAGTCGCTCGCCCGCAAGAACCGCCGGGAACCCGCCGCCACCTCCGCGAGCAGCGAACTCTCCGTCCGCACCCGCATCACGCTCATCGACAAGGACCGCTACTACTACCGCGGCGTAGACGCGACGGACCTGTCCCTGGCGCACTCCTACGAAGAGGTCGCCGAGTGGCTGTGGACCGGCGACATGCGCCCCGGCATCCGCTTCACCGCCCCCGAGGAATCCGCGAGCGCCGCACGCCGCGCCGTCGACGCGCTGCCCGAGCACAGCGGCCCGACCGACCGCCTGAGGGTGGCCGCCATCTCGGCCGCGGCAGCCGACCCCCTCCGCTTCGACCTCTCCGAAGAAGCCGTCATCGGCACCGCACGCACCCTCATCCCCACCCTCGTGACGGCGCTGCCCCCGGTAAGCCGCGCCCACCGGGACAACGGCCCTCTGGCCCATCAGCTCTGGGCACGGCTCAGCGGCCAACAGCCCCACGAGGCCTCCCTGCACGCCCTGGACACCGCGCTCGCCCTGCTCGTCGACCACGACCTCGCCGCGTCGACGCTCGCCGTCCGCGTCGCCGCCTCCGCCCGCGCCCACCCGTACGCGGCGGTGTCGGCAGGCCTCGGCGTCCTGGAGGGCCCCCTGCACGGCGCGGCGAGCGGCCTCGCGCACCGCATGCTCCTCGACGTGCTCGACCGGGGCAGCGCTGCCCCCGTAGTGGCCGACGAACTCCGCGCCGGCCGCCGCGTCCCGGGCCTCGGCCACCGCCTCTACCCCGGCGACGACCCGCGCGCGCAGGCCCTGTTCGCCCTCCTGGAGGTCATCCCCAAGGCAGGCCCCGCCCTGGCGGCGGCCCGCGACGTGGTGGCCACCACGGCCCGTCACACGGACCTGCACGCCAATGTCGACCTGGCCCTCGCCGTCCTGACCGCCTCGTCCGGGATGCCCGCCGAGGCGGGCGAGACGATCTTCGCCGTGGCGCGCACGGCTGGCTGGATCGCGCACGCCCTGGAGGAGTACGAGGAGCGTCCGCTGCGCATGCGCCCCAGCGGGCAGTACGTCGGGCTGCGTCCACCCCAGCCGATGCCCGCGCCCGACGCCGGTTGAATCGCCCCGGACCCGACGCGGGTTAGGCTCGCCTCTGTGAGTACGTGCGCCACCGCTTCGCGGGATCTGGACGAGTCTCTCGCGGGCACCGCGGCCACCGCGAGGACCTGGCTGCTCCTTGAACAACCGGGCCCGTGGGGCGCCAAGGCACTCACTTCGAGCCACCTGGATCCGGAGGTCGGCCGCGCCCTGGAGGCCGCCGCCGAGGGAACGGGCGTACGCATCGCGCTCATCCGCCGTCCCGGCCGCCACGCGGACAGCCATCCCCCGGCACGCCGGAGGGTGTACGCGGCCCACACCGTGCCCGGCAACACCTGGCTGCGCGGTCACGTCACGGACCGGCCGGAGGAGTTGCTCGACCTCGACTTCGCCGCTCTCGGCGCGGGCGACCACGGCGGATTCGGCACCCCGCACACGGGTTCCCCGCTCGCCCTGGTCTGCACGAACGGCAAACGTGACCGCTGCTGCGCGCTCCTGGGCAGGCCGCTCGCCGCCGAGCTCGCCACATCCGGTGAACAGGGCGCCTGGGAAGTCACTCATCTGGGTGGCCACCGCTTCTCCCCCACGCTGCTCGTGCTGCCCTACGGCTACGCGTACGGCCGCTCCGATCAGGCCGCCGTCAAGGAGATCCTCGAAGGGGTGCGGACGGGCCGCGTCGTCACGGAAGGCTGCCGGGGGAGTTCCGCGTGGGGCCGTCCGGGCCAGGCCGCCGAGCTCGCGGTGCGCACCGCGGCGGGTGAGCACGCCGCAGGTGCCCTGAGCGTCGTCCACGCGCACGAGACGGCCCCGCGCGACGGCACGGGCCCCCGGGACGGCACAGGCTCCCGGGACGGCACAGGCGCGCACTGGGACGTGACGGTGGCCCACACCGACGGACGGCGCTGGCGCGTGACGGTCGCGCAGGGGGCCTCGGCCCCGCCGCGGCCCGAGAGCTGCGGCGCGGCCCTGGCGTCCCCGGCCCGCATGGATGTCGTGGCGGTGCGGCCGGTCGCGTACGGAGTCGCACAGGAGATCCCCGCCACAGTGACTTCGGAGTAGCCCCGCGCTCGCCGTACCGTTCGTACACATGAGCCCGACCTCCCCTGCCCGACGACTCCGCCTCGGCCTGCCGCGGCGCGTCTTCTCGCAGGTCCTGCTGATGCAGCTGGCGATCGCCGCCGGGGTCGCCGTGCTCGCCACGGGGCTCTTCCTCGCGCCGCTCGGCGATCAGCTGGACGACCAGGCGATGCGCCGCGCGCTCGCCATCGCGCAGACCACGGCCGCCCAGCCGCGGATCGCCGACGACCTGCGCTCCTCGAAGCCGACCGTCGACGGACCCGTTCAGACGGAAGCCGAACGCATCCGGCGAGCCAGCGGCGCCGAGTACGTCGTGATCATGAACAAGGAAGGTGTGCGCTGGTCCCACACCGACCGCGGCGAGATCGGCCAGGTCGTCTCGACCGACCCCAGCGAGGCACTCGCCGGGGACGCGGTCATGGAGATCGACGACGGCACCCTGGGCCGATCGGCCCGCGGCAAGGTGCCGCTGCGGGACATCGACGGGGACCTCGTGGGCGCCGTCTCCGTGGGCATCGAGTACGACAGTGTCCGCGCCCGGCTGATCCACGCGATCCCCGGGCTCTTCGCCTACGCGGGCGGAGCCCTCGCCGTGGGCGCCCTCGCCGCCTATCTGATCTCACGCAGGGTGCAACGCCAGACCCGTGACCTGGCCTTCTCCGATATCTCGGCGCTTCTCGCGGAGCGTGAGGCCATGCTGCACAGCATCCGCGAAGGCGTGGTGGCCCTGGACCGCGCGGGGCGCGTCCGCCTGCTCAACGACGAGGCCCAGCGCCTCCTCGGCCTCGGTGCGGAGGCCATCGGACAACCGCTCGACACCACGCTCGGCCCGGGGCGTACGACCGACGTGCTCGCCGGACGGGTCACCGGCACCGACCTCCTGACGGTCCGCGGGCAGCGCGTCCTGGTCGCCAACCGCATGCCCACGGACGACGGAGGCGCCGTCGCCACCCTGCGCGACCGCACCGAACTGGAGCAGTTGGGCCGCGAGCTCGACTCCACCCGCGGCCTCATCGACGCCCTGCGCGCCCAGGACCACGAACACGCCAACCGCATGCACACGCTGCTCGGCCTCCTGGAACTCGAGATGTACGAGGAGGCGGCGGAGTTCGTCGGCGAGGTGGCGGGCGCACACCGGGTGACCGCCGAGCAGATCACGGAGAAGATCGGCGATCCCCTGCTCGCCGCGCTCCTGGTGGGCAAGGCGACGGTAGCCGCCGAGCGCGGGGTCGTCCTCGCCGTTCCGCACGACACCGCGCTGCCCGACCGGCTGATCGACCCGGGCGGCCTGGTCACCATCGTCGGCAATCTGGTCGACAACGCGCTCGACGCCGCAGCGGGCACGCTCCACGCGCGCGTGGAGGTCGATGTGCGCACCGAGGGACGCGCCGTCGTCCTGCGGGTGAGCGACACGGGCCCTGGCGTTCCGCCCGAGCAACGCGAGACGATCTTCACCGAGGGATGGTCCACCAAGGAGCCGCCGGCGCACGGCAAGCGTGGCATCGGGCTCGCCCTGGTCCGCAGGCTCGCCGAGCGGCAGGGAGGCAGCGTCCGGGCCGACGCCTCCCCCGAAGGGGGCGCCGAGTTCACGGTCGTCCTGCCCGAAGCCCTCACTCGGCCCGAGCTGGCTCCCACGGATGAACTGGCCGCCACACCCACGGAGGAGACACGATGATCGAGGTGCTCGTCGTGGACGACGACGTCCGGGTCGCCGACGTCAACGCCGCCTACGTGGCGAAGGTCCCCGGCTTCCGGGTTGCCGCGAAGGCCCACAGCGCCGCAGAGGCGCTGCGGTTCATCGAGGAGCTCCCCGTCGACCTCGTGCTTCTCGACCACTATCTGCCGGACGAGACGGGTCTCGCGGTGGTCCGTACGTTGCGGGAGCGCGGCCACCAGACCGACGTGATCATGGTGACCGCCGCGCGCGACGTCGCCACCGTCCAGGCCGCGATGCGCCACGGAGCCCTGCAGTATTTGGTCAAGCCGTTCTCCTACGCGGGACTTCGCGCCAAGCTCGACGCGTACGCGACCTTGCGCCGCACGCTGGACGGTGGGGGCGAGGCCGAGCAGGCCGAGGTCGACCGCATCTTCGGCGCCCTCTCGGCAACTCCCGCGCCCGAGCTACCCAAAGGGCACTCCCCCACCACGGCCGAGCTGGTCCGCAGGGCCTTGATGGGCGCGGAAGGGCCGCTGTCCGCCCAGGAGTTGGCCGACCGCACCCGGCTGAGCCGCCAGACGGCCCAGCGCTATCTGAAGCTCCTGGAGCGCTCGGGCCGGGTCCGGCTCAGCCTCAAGTACGGCGACACGGGCCGCCCGGAGCACCGCTACGAGTGGGCGTCGAGCGCGTCCTAGCAATGGCCGTGGGCCTGGCCGTGGCCGTAGCCCTGGCGTCGTTCAAGGCAGTTACGCCGCTCCCGCCCCGGTGAGCGACCGCACCTCGGTCTCCGCGTGTTTGGCCTCGTCCGCGGGCTCCGGCGATGTGACGGTGCCGAGCCATCCGGCGAGGAAGCCCAGCGGGATGGAGACGAGCCCCGGGTTCTCCAGCGGGAAGTACTGGAAGTCCACGCCGGGGAAGAGGGAGTTCGGCCCTCCGGAGACCACCGGTGACAGCATCACGAGCACCAGGGAGGGCAGCAGGCCACCGTAGACCGACCAGACGGCTCCCCGCGTGGTGAAGTTCCGCCAGAACAGCGAGAAGAGCAGCACGGGCAGATTCGCGGACGCGGCGACCGCGAAGGCGAGACCCACCAGGAACGCCACGTTGAGATCCCGGGCGAGCAGCCCCAGGGCGATCGCGACCACCCCGATCCCGGCAGCCGCCAGGCGCGCCACCGCCACCTCGCTGCGCGGCTTCGCGTGCTTGCGCCGCAGCGACGCGTACAGGTCGTGGGCCACGGACGCCGAGGAGGCGAGCGTGATCCCGGCGACGACGGCGAGGATCGTGGCGAAGGCGATCGCGGCGACGATCGCGAAGAGAACCGTTCCGCCAGTGGAGTCCGCACCGCCCCCGAGATCGAGCGCGAGCAGCGGAACTGCCGTGTTCCCCGCGGCGTTCGACCCCCGTACCGCATCGGAGCCCACGATCGCGGCGGCACCGAAGCCGAGCACGATCGTCATCAGGTAGAAGCTGCCGATGAGACCGATGGACCAGACGACGGAGCGGCGGGCGGCTCGCGCCGTCGGCACCGTGTAGAAGCGGGAGAGGATGTGTGGCAGCCCGGCCGTGCCGAGGACGAGCGCGAGCCCGAGGCTGATGAAGTCCAGGCGCGAGGTCCAGTCACCGCCGTACTTCAAGCCGGGCGCGAGGAACTGACTGCCGTGCCCGCTGCGGTCGGCCGCGGTCCGCAGCAACTGGTCGAAGTCGCCGTGGAAACGCACCAGAACGAGCACGGTCAGTGCGATCGCGCCGCACATCAGCAAGACCGCCTTGACGATCTGGATCCAGGTGGTGGCCCGCATCCCTCCCATCGACACATAGATGACCATGAGCGCGCCGACGCCGATCACCGTCCAGGCCTGCGCCGCCCCGCTCGTCCCGCCGAGCAGCAGCGCCACCAGTGAGCCCGCCCCCACCATCTGCGCCACCAGATAGAGAACGGACACGGTCACCGAGGAAGTTCCCGCCGCGATGCGCACGGGCCGCTCCCTCATCCGGGCGGCGACGACATCGGCGAGCGTGAACCGGCCGCAGTTACGCACCAGTTCGGCCACGAGGAACAGCACGACGAGCCAGGCGACGAGGAAGCCCACCGAGTAGAGCAGCCCGTCGTACCCGAAGAGCGCGATCAGTCCGGAGATGCCGAGGAAGGAGGCTGCCGACATGTAGTCGCCCGCGATGGCGAAACCGTTCTCCATGGGTGAGAAGAGCCGCCCGCCCGCGTAGAACTCCTCGGCCGAGCCGTGTCGGTTGCGGCTCACCCACGTCGTGATGGCGAGCGTGACGGCGACGAACACGCCGAACAGCAGCAGCGCGAGCGTCTGGTGGTCCCCGGTCATCGCTCGCTCCCCCGGGCCGGCTCCTGCTCCCGCCTCTGGTCCCGCTCCCGCTCCCGCTTCTGGTCCTGCTCGCGCTTCTGCTCGAACACCGACCAGCGCAGATCGAGCGCCGCGTGATCCCTCCTCAGGCGGGCGTGCCGGGCGTACGCCCAGGTCAGCAGGAAGGTCGTGAGGAACTGCCCGAGGCCGGCGAGCATCGCGACGTTCACGGAGCCTGCGACGGGCCGCGCCATCAGCCCCGGTGCCGTGGTCGCCGTCACGACATACGCGAGGTACCAGGTGAGGAAGAGGGCCACCCCTGGGACGACGAACCGCCGATACCGGCCGCGCACCTCCTGGAAGGCAGCGCTGCGCTGGACCTCCAGGTAGATGTCGGCCGCGCTCGCGATCCGCTCGGGCGCGGCTCGGGGCGGTGCCACGGGCGCCGGCGCACCCGTGCCGTCCAACTCGCCCCAGCCGGACGCAAGCGCGTCGTACCAGGGATCCCTCGGATCACCGGTCCGCGCCTGCCCCGCATCGCGCCCGTCGTGCTTCTCCACCGAACTCTCCTTGTCCGCAGCCTTGTTCGGCCGCGTGCCCAAGGATGGGCAGAACCGGGAGATCCCTGACTCTTCTCTCCCCGCTCTTCACCCCATTAGGTGAAGGAGCTCGGGAAAGCCCCCTCACCCGGCGCCGCGCGGGCGCTACGCGTCGATGCGTGAACGGTCCAGCGTCGCCGCGGAGCTCGTGATGAATTCCTTGCGGGGTGCCACATCGTTGCCCATCAGGAGATCGAAGACCTGCTCGGCGGCTTCCAGGTCGCCGATGTTGACCCGCCGCAGGGTGCGGTAGCGCGGGTCCATGGTGGTCTCCGCGAGCTGATCGGCGTCCATCTCACCGAGGCCCTTGTAGCGCTGGATGGAGTCCTTGAAGCGGATCCCCTTGCGCTGGTACTCCAGGAGCGTCTCGCGCAGCTCGTTGTCCGAGTACGTGTAGACGTACTTGTCCTGGCCCTTCTTCGGCTGCACCAGCTCGATCCGGTGCAGGGGCGGCACGGCCGCGAAGACCCGGCCCGCCTCCACCATCGGGCGCATGTACCGCTGGAAGAGCGTGAGCAGCAGAATCCGGATGTGCGCGCCGTCGACATCGGCGTCGACGAGAAGAATGATCTTCCCGTAGCGCGCCGCGTCGATGTCGAAGGTCCGGCCCGACCCTGCCCCTATGACCTGGATGATCGCGCCGCACTCGGCGTTCTTCAGCATGTCCGACACGGACGCCTTCTGAACGTTGAGAATCTTGCCGCGGATCGGCAGGAGGGCCTGGAACTCGGAATTCCGCGCCAGCTTGGCGGTGCCGAGCGCCGAGTCTCCCTCGACGATGAAGAGCTCGCTGCGATCCACGTCGTCACTGCGGCAGTCGGCCAGCTTCGCGGGCAGCGAGGAGGACTCCAGGGCCGTCTTCCGGCGCTGGGCGTCCTTGTGCTGCCGGGCCGCGATGCGTGTGCGGGCCGCGGCGACGGCCTTCTCCATCACGGCGCGCGCCTGCGCCTTGGCGTCGCGCTTGGTGGACGTCAGGAACGCCTTGAGCTCCTTGGCGATGACGTTGGCGACGATACGGTTGGCCGCCGAGGTGCCGAGCACCTCCTTGGTCTGGCCCTCGAACTGAGGCTCGGCGAGGCGGACCGTGACGACCGCGGTGAGCCCCTCCAGGGCGTCGTCCTTGACGATGTCGTCCTCGGCGACGCGCAGCACCTTCTGGGTGCGCAGCACCTCGTTCATCGTCTTGGTGAGGGAGCGCTCGAAGCCCGTCATGTGGGTGCCGCCCTTGGGGGTGGCGATGATGTTGACGAAGGACCGCATCGTCGTGTCGTAGCCCGTGCCCCAGCGCAACGCGACGTCCACGGCAAGCTCACGAGTGACCTCGGCGGGAGTCATCTGCCCGTGGTCGTCGAGGACCGGGACGGTCTCCTTGAAGGTGCCCTGCCCGGTGAAGCGAAGGACGTCACAGACGGCCTTGTCCTGGGCAAGGTACTCGCAGAACTCGCTGATGCCGCCGTCGAAGCGGAAGGACTCCTCGCCCTTGGTGCCGCCCTCGCCGAGGCCGTACTCGTCGCGCACGACGATGGTCAGGCCCGGCACCAGGAACGCGGTCTGGCGGGCACGCTGGTGCAGCGTCTCCAGATTGAGCTTGGCGTCCTTGAGGAAGATCTGGCGGTCGGCCCAGTAGCGCACGCGCGTGCCGGTGCGCGTCTTGGGGATCTTCTTGGCCTTGCGCAGCTTGGCCGACGAGTCGAAGTCGGCGTCGGGGCCGGGCTTGGCGAAGGCCCCGGGGACGCCACGACGGAAGCTGATGGCATGGGTGTGCCCGTGGAGGTCCACCTCCACGTCGAGGCGCGCGGACAGGGCATTCACCACGGAGGCACCCACTCCGTGCAGACCGCCGGAGGCGGCGTAGGCGCCACCGCCGAACTTGCCGCCCGCGTGGAGCTTCGTCATGACGACCTCGACTCCGGAGAGGCCGGTCTTGGGCTCGACATCCACGGGGATGCCTCGGCCATTGTCCCGGACCTCTACGGAGGCGTCGTCGTGGAGGATGACTTCGATGTGGTCGCAGTAGCCGCCCAGGGCCTCATCGACGGAGTTGTCGATGATCTCCCAGAGGCAGTGCAGCAGGCCACGGCTGTCCGTCGACCCGATATACATGCCCGGACGCTTGCGAACGGCTTCGAGCCCCTCCAGGACGAGCAGGTGCCGCGCGGTGTAGTTGGAACCGTCCCGGTCTGCTCCGGTCAGCAACGCTGTGGACGGCACGGACGTCTCGGCGGTCACGCGGTTCGCTCCTCGCTGAATTTCAAAAGGGGTCCTTTGGGGTAAGGCCCCGGCTTCGGTTGCCGCTCAGAGGGTACCGAGGCCTGGTAGAGCCGTTGTAACGCCACCCTCGTCATAAACTCACCCTAGTCCAGCACCGTACGCTTGTTCGATCCCTCGATGGAGTGAAGCGCACGTCACGTTCCCTTCCAGGCATGAACCATTTAGGCTCCGGGCACGTCCTCATGAACAACCGGCAACCCAGCCGGCGGACGACCGACCTGACAGACAGCGCGAAACCGTACGACACGTAAGAGACGTACTACGGCACATTCGCCGCCAACCGGCAGCAGACAGCCACCTCGGAAAAAACTTCGAGGAAAAGCCACGAGCGGGAACGTTTTCGGCCTGGTTGGATGTTGACCCTGGTACGACAGCTCGTCGAGCTAGAGAAGAGGCGACGTGACTACTGTTCTGACCCCCGCGAGCCCCCTGACGGCCGCTGATCGCTGCGACCGCTGCGGCGCCCAGGCATACCTGCGCGTCGTCCTGTTGAGCGGCGGTGAACTGCTCTTCTGCGCCCACCACGGCCGCAAGTTCGAGCCGGAACTCAAGAAGATCGCCGCTGAGATACAGGACGAGACGGAGCGGCTGACGGCCGTCCCGGAGACCACTGACGAGGATCGCTGACACCTCGCACCCACGACGAGCCATCCGGCGCTCACCAGGCCGGTAAACGGGCGGCCGACCCTGCCAACCCCAGGGTCGGCCGCCCGCTCGCGTCACAGGGGCGTTCAGGCGCCTCCTCGGCGGCCCCTCGCGGCACTCCACACTCGCCGCGCGGACAGCTCCCGTATTTTCAGCCCCGCAGCGACATCTGCCGCGCGACGCCCGAGATCCGCGTATAGACCCCCGGACTACCGGCCCGCCCGCAGCCGCTGCCCCACGAGACCAGGCCGATCAGCCGCCCGCGTGCGACAAGCGGGCCGCCACTGTCCCCCTGGCAGGCGTCACGCCCACCCTCAAGTTCCCCCGCACACAGCATGGATGCGGACGTGTACGTTCCGTCAGAACTACCCGGGTACGCCTCTTTGCACTTCGAGTCGGGCAGTACCCGCACATGCGCGGAGTGCAGCGTCTCCGCGTAAGCGCCCGATCCCGTTGTGTCACCCCACCCGTAGACCGTCGCGCGCGTGCCGGGTTCGTACGCCTGATCGCCCGCAGCGGCCATGGGGATCACGTATCCCTGTGGCAGGGGGCTGGCCAGCGACAGCACCGCGACGTCGCCGCGGTTCGAGTAGCTGTCGTACTCCGGATTGGCCGAGGCGTCGCGCACCGGGATCTCGCGACCCTCCGCCGTGCCCAGGTCGTCCCGGCCGGCGACCACCTTCAGATCACTCATCTCGCTCAGCCGTACTCCGAGGACTTCCTTTCCCAGACAGTGCGCCGCGGTGAGGACCGTCGAGCGTCCGACCACCACGCCTCCGCAGAACTGTCCCGAACGCGTACCCCCGAACCGGTCACGGCTGGACAGCGCCACCACCCAGGGGCTGTCGGCCACCCGGACCGGACTCCCCCCGATGACGATGCTGTCGGCCGCCGCGGGGGCCGCCGAGGCCAGCGGCAGCGCTGCCACCGGGGCGACAAGGGCCAACGCCGCCGTGAAGGTGCGGGCGAAAGGACGAGGCATGCGAACTCCTCACTCTGGGTTCCCGTGAAACACCCACAGTGATCCAGCGCGGCACACCCCGCACCCTCGCCACGCGCGTCCGCGGCGGCGCGGACCCATCGGAAAAGCGGTCCCGTTGGGCAAGCAGAAGACCCGAGGCCTCGCGTGAGGCCTCGGGTCTTCCTTGTGGAGCGCTGTTGACCAGTCGTGAAGCTCTGTGACTAGTCGAGGTAGTCGCGCAGGACCTGCGAACGCGACGGGTGACGCAGCTTCGACATCGTCTTCGACTCGATCTGACGGATGCGCTCACGCGTCACCCCGTAGACCTTGCCGATCTCGTCGAGCGTCTTCGGCTGGCCGTCCGTGAGACCGAAGCGCATGGAGACCACGCCCGCCTCACGCTCGGACAGCGTGTCGAGCACCGAGTGCAGCTGCTCCTGAAGGAGCGTGAAGCTGACCGCGTCGGCCGGAACGACCGCCTCGGAGTCCTCGATGAGGTCACCGAACTCGCTGTCGCCGTCCTCACCCAGAGGGGTGTGGAGGGAGATCGGCTCACGGCCGTACTTCTGGACCTCGATGACCTTCTCCGGGGTCATGTCGAGTTCCTTGGCCAGCTCCTCCGGGGTGGGCTCACGGCCCAGGTCCTGGAGCATCTGACGCTGCACGCGCGCGAGCTTGTTGATGACCTCGACCATGTGCACCGGGATACGGATGGTGCGGGCCTGGTCGGCCATGGCGCGGGTGATCGCCTGACGGATCCACCAGGTGGCGTACGTGGAGAACTTGTAGCCCTTGGTGTAGTCGAACTTCTCGACCGCTCGGATCAGACCGAGGTTGCCCTCCTGGATGAGGTCCAGGAAGAGCATGCCGCGGCCGGTGTAGCGCTTGGCCAGCGAGACCACCAGACGGAGGTTGGCCTCCAGGAGGTGGTTCTTGGCGCGGCGCCCGTCCTCGGCGATGATCTCCAGCTCGCGCTTGAGCTTCGGGGCGAGCTTGTCGGCGTTCGCCAGCTTGTCCTCGGCGAACAGGCCGGCCTCGATGCGCTTGGCGAGCTCGACCTCCTGCTCGGCGTTGAGCAGCGGGACCTTGCCGATCTGCTTCAGGTAGTCCTTGACGGGGTCGGCGGTGGCACCGGCCGCGGCGACCTGCTGGGCCGGGGCGTCGTCCTCGTCCTCGTCGGACAGCACGAAGCCCTGGGCGCCCTCTTCCGCGGGCTCACCCTCACCGGGCTTGCCCTTGGCGGGCGTCTCCTCGGTGGCTTCGTCGTCCAGGATCTCGTCGTCCTGCTTGGACGCACTCTTCTTGGCCGTCGCCTTCTTGGCGACGGTCTTCTTGGCGACGGCCTTCTTCGCCGTCGTCTTCTTGGCAGCGACCTTCTTCGCGGGCGCGTCCTCGGCAGCGTCATCCACGGCCGACGCCTCGGGGGCGGCGGTCGCGGTGGCCTGCTTGGCCGTGGCCGCCTTGGCCGCGACCGTCTTGGTCGCGGTGCGCTTGGCCGGGCTCTTTGCTGCGACGCTCTTGCGGGGGCGTTTCGGCTCCGCGGCACTGACCATCAGCGTCACACCCTCTTCCTCGAGGATCTGGTTGAGGCTGCGCAGAACGTTCTTCCACTGAGTGGCCGGAATCTGGTCAGCTTCGAAGGCACGACGCACGTCATCGCCGGCGATCTGCCCATCAGCCTTTCCCCGCTCGATGAGCGCCATGACAGAGACGGATTCGGCGATCTCCGGCGGGAGCGTACGGGATGTGCTGGCCGACACGAACAACCTCTCGGAACGTTGGAAAACGGCTTCCGGCCCCGTCCATTGTGGACCAGGACCGACGACCGACGACTGGGGATGGGCCGACGGCGCAGGCGGGGCCGGGGAGCTACACAGCGTCGCGAACGACTGCTGTATTCCCTCCTCGGCTATCACCTCTTAGGTCATCGCGCTGCCCCGAGGAGCGTTACGCCCAATCTACGTGGCCCGAGTCACACCGCGTAAGCGCTCAAAAGCGGCCAGATACGGTCAGAGGTGTCCAGACCCGAGCTCTGACGGCCCTCCGGACAGCAACGACCGCGTCGCCGGGTCTCTGCCGGATCCCCGAGGAACCCGCAGAGACCCGGCGACGCCACCGCGCCAACGGAGTGAAGAGGTCGAGCCGCGAGGCGCATGAGCCGGCCGTACGGACGCAGACCCGGCCGTCAGTGCTCGCGAGGGGCGGGCACGACGCGCTCCCCCTCCGGGTGGACCGTGAGCAACTGACGCATGGCGGCCTCGGCGCCGGGTCCGTCGCCCGCCCCGAGGGCGTCGACGATCCGCGAGTGGTGCACCAAGGACGCCTCGGTGGGCCGGTCGCAGCCGGTGACCGGGCCGCCCGAGACCTGGAGCGCGGCCGAGACGATGCCCGACAGGTGCTCCAGCATGCGGTTGCTCGCGAGCTGGATGAGCAGCGAGTGGAACTCCGCGTCCGCACGGGAGAAGGTGATCCCGTCGCCCTGACTCAGGGCGTGGCCCATGATCTCGACCATGTCGGCGAGGCGCTGCTGCACCTCCTCGCGGCCGTGGCCCGCGGCGAGCCGGGCGGCGAGGGGCTCGATCGTCCAGCGCAGCTCGCTGAGTTCGCGGCGCTGGTCGTCGCGCTGCGGCCCGAACGCGCGCCACTCGATGATGTCCGGGTCCAGCAGGTTCCAGTCGCTGACGGGCCGCACGCGCGTGCCGACGTTGGGCCTGGCGCTGACCAGGCCCTTGGCCTCGAGGACGCGCAGCGATTCCCGGACGACGGTGCGGGAGACCTCGAAACGCTGGCCGATCTCCTCGGGGACCAGCGGGCGGTCGGCTCCCAGGTCGCCGGAGACGATCATCTGGCCGAGTTGCTGGACGAGTTGGCCGTGCAGCCCACGGCCGCGGCTGCCGGCGGTGCGTCGTCCGACGCGGCCGAGGTCATGGTCGGCGCTGTCCCACGAGGGCGCGACGACGCGGTCGGCACCCGGGGCCTCGGCGTAGGGGTAGCGGTCGAGATCGCCCGGTCCGGCCAGGCCGGAGTCTGCGGAGCGGGCGGCGGTCATCATGGTGTGCGCAAGGGTACTCACGGAACCTTTGTCGGCGTGGCCCCCAAGTCCCTTGAGGTCTTTGGTGAAAAGCACACGAAAGGGTGATCGCTTACCCCGCCGCAATTGACGCCTTATCGGAAAGAAATGGGCGTTCTCCGGGGAGTTGTGCGCAGCACGGAAACGGAAGCGAAGGACAGTCGCTATCGGACCCTGTTCCGCATCCCTGTGAGCAGATATGCGCAGAGCAGCGTGGTCAGCGACAACATCAGTGCGCTGCCCACAGGTTGGACGACCATGCGGACGCCGCCGGCCAGATATCGCTCGACACCGAACGGCCACTGCACCAGCGCGAGGTCGCGCAGCCTCCCCGGGAGCCCGGCCGCCGATCGCACAGACGGTCCCTCCAAGGCCTTTTGTACGAGCGGTACGACGACGATGGGCACCGCGAGAACAGCGGCGAGGCCGGCCGTGGTCGACCGGAAGACTCCGCCGGCGAGCACCCCCGCCCAGGCGCAGCCCGCAACCAGAGCGAACCAACTCGCGCCCATCGAAAGCCAGTCGACGGGAACTTCCACGATCTCTTCGCCGTATACCAGGTGGAGGAGCGCGGCGTCGGAGACGACGACGAGCAGGCTCAGCAGGAGAGCGGTGGCGGCCGAGACGATCAACTTCGCGCTGAGCAGCCCCAAGCGGCGGGGGACGGTGCCCCGGTCAGCTGCCAGGGCGGGGTGGCGGAATTCCTCACCGAAGGCGAGAGCGCCGAGCAGTCCGGCGCCAAGCGCCGCGGGCGGCAAGGGGAGTTCCTGGGGCCAGGCGGCCAGCAGGTAAGGCTGCGGCGTGTGTCCACTCCTGGCGAGGAAGACGCACAGAACGGCGGAGACGGCGAGCACTACGGCCGTGGTGAGGTAGCCGGTACTGACACCGGCTGCACGGCGCAGTTCGTAGCGCAGGGGGCGCAGGGGGCTGCGGGC
This sequence comes from Streptomyces sp. NPDC051218, assembly GCF_044455475.1. Lineage (NCBI taxonomy): Bacteria > Bacillati > Actinomycetota > Actinomycetes > Kitasatosporales > Streptomycetaceae > Streptomyces > Streptomyces sp. NPDC051218. The sequence goes on from NZ_JBITEU010000003.1 coordinate 513,580, forward strand.
GTGTCGGACGGAGATGGGGGGCGGCAGGGGGGACGGCGGCGGTACGGGGGGCTGCTGGATGCGGGCGGTGGTGAGGGCGGTGGCAGGGGTGGCTGCCGGGTCCGTGGGGGCTAGGGGGGCGAGCGGGACGAGGTTCTTGGGTGCGGGGGTGGTCTCGGACTCGAATGAAGTCTCGGCGTCGGAAAGTGTGTCGACTGGCGCCTCTGCCTCTGCCGTCGCCTCGTCGGAGGCTGCGGTTCCGGCTTCAGCGGCTGGCTCGGGGGTCGGGGCAGGCTCAGGTTCGGGCTTGATGTCCGGCGCGGCAGGCTCAGCCGCAGGCCCCGCGTCACCGATCTCGTCGGCGAGTTGGTGGACGAGGATTCCGTGGCGGAAGGCCGTCTCTCCGATGTCGGCACAGTTGCTGCCGTACACCGAGAGCCGGTTGCCGTCCTCCTGCACGACCTCGATGGAGCGTTGCCCGGCCCGGGCCTCCTTGGACAGCAGCACCCCGAGCCGAGCCGCATGCGGACTGCGCACCGCGACCCGGGGGCGCAGCCGGGTGCGAGCGAAGTCCCCGGCTTCCTGGTCGGCCACCAGCCGGCCCTCGTCCAGCGTGACGACGCGGTCGGCGATCCGCGCGGCCTCCTTGGGATCGGCCGTGGAGAACAGGACAGTCCCGCCCTGGGCGGCGTGCGCGCGCAGAATCCCGTGCAGCCAGCCGGCTTCCCGGGCCGAGAGCCCGTCGGCGGGTCCGTCCAGGACGAGTGTGTGCGGGTCGGAGAGCAGCGCGCAGGCCAGGCCGAGACGGCGGTCCATGCCACGCGAGAGCGTGCCAAGACGCTGATCCCGAAGGCTGACGAGACCGACGACTTCGAGTACGTCGTCGGCGCGCTGGACGGGCACACCGGCGGCCGCGCACAGCATGCGCAGCTGGCCGCGGACCGTGCGGCCGGGGTGGCCGGGGACCTCACCCAGAAGGACACCCACCTCACGTGACGGATGGGTGATGCGGTGGAGCGGACGCCCTCTGAAGTAGGTGACTCCTCGGCCCTGTTGGATTTCGAGCATGAGCCTGAGCGCCGTCGTCTTGCCCGCGCCCTGCGCGCCGAGCAGTGCCGTGACACGGCCTGTTCGCGCCTCGAAGGACACGTCGTCGACGGCGGGCGGCAACTCCTGGCGGGGATTGCTTGTCAGTCCGATGGCCTGGATCATCGCTTCTCTCGCAGGATGTGCGACCGCTCGGCGGCCAGGGTTCGTCCGCCGGGTCGGGGACGGACGAACCCCGTGGGTACTTCAGCAAGATAACGCGATACAACCGGCATTTCGGGCAGGGCGTGGGCCGCGGGTGTCCATCATGGGCCGGGGGTGCCCACCAAGCGCTCAAGCCGACAGGCGCCATGTGAACGGCGAGCGGCGCCCGACTGAAGGTGACGGGCGGCAGGAGATCGGCGCCCGACTGAGGCAACGGGCGGGAGGAGATCGGCGCGGCGGCCCGTGGTGCGCGAGGCTCAGACCTCGGGGCGCAGCATGGGCGGGTTGAGCAGCGTCGCACCGCCCGCACGGAAGAGCTGGGCCGGGCGGCCGCCCTGGCGGGTTGTGGTGCCGCCGGTGGGGACGAGGAAGCCCGGCGTGCCGGTCACCTTGCGATGAAAGTTGCGCGGGTCGAGCACGACGCCCCATACGGCCTCGTACACGCGGCGCAACTCACCGACGGTGAACTCGGGCGGGCAGAAGGCCGTCGCCAACGAGGAGTACTCGATCTTCGAGCGGGCGCGCTCCACACCGTCCGCCAGGATCTGTGCGTGATCGAAGGCGAGCGGCGCCGCCTGCTCGCCCTCCCGGCCGTAACCGCCTTGGTTGAGCAGCGCCTCGATCGGCGCCCAGCGCGCGCTGTTCGCGTCACCGCCGGCCCGCGGCGCGGGGAGGTCAGGGGCCAGCGCGAGATGGGCGACGCTGACGACCCGCATCCGCGGATCGCGCTTGGGATCGCCGTATGTGGCGAGCTGCTCCAGGTGCGCGCCGTTCGCCTGAGCCGGAGAGTCCGGCTCGTGGGCGCACAGCCCCGTCTCCTCGACCAGCTCCCGCGCGGCCGCCGCCGACAAGTCCTCGTCGTCACGCACGAATCCACCGGGGAGCGCCCAACGCCCCTGGAACGGCGACTCGCCCCTGCGTACGGCGAGTGCGCAGAGCGCGTGGCGACGCACGGTCAACACGACCAGATCGACGGTGACAGCGAAGGGCGGGAAGGCCGACGGGTCGTAGGGCGACATGCCGCGATCATAGTCGTCTGCCTGACGATAAACAGCTCCTCCAGCATCCGATCCCGGCCGGATTCCGTGGGCCCCACGCCGTCTTCAGGCCACATTGGGCCATGCCGTCTTCAGGCCACGCCCGGCCACGCCCACCACAGACGAGCCACACCCACCACAGGCCCGTCCTCCGCCGGCCCTTCCTCCGTAAGTCCCTCCTCCCCGGACCCCCTCCGCTGCCTTTCTACGTGGCCTATCTACGTGCCCCTTCTACGTACGTATCCCCGTCGGTCACACTCCCAGCTGCAGTCCCTCGGCCGCCTCCTCGACCATGGCAAGGCCGAGTCTGCTGACGCGCACGGAGAACGGGGCGCCCGCGACACGCAGCGCCGTCAGCTCCAGCTCCCCCAGGGGCGCGCTGCGGACGGGGCGCAGCGTGACCGTGCCCGACGGGGCGTCGGGCCGGATCCCGGCGAGCGCCGTGAGGAGGTGCACCCCAGCAGCCGCCGCGGTGGCCGCCGGGCGGCAGGCAGCGGGGTGCGGCAACGGCGCGCCGCCCTCCGTGCGCTGCTCCCCCGCATACATCTCAGGCAGCCGACAGCCGAACGACTCGGCCGCCGCCATCACTCCCCGCAGCAGCGCGCTCGCCTCCTTCTCATAGCCCGCGGCGGCCAGACCCGCGACGGCGACCGCGCTCTCATGGACACGGACCGCCCCGCCGCGATGTCCGAAAGGGTTGTACGCGGCTTCCTTGACGCCCAGGCTCCGCAGCCCCCATCCCGAGTCCATGGCGGGCCCGCCCAGAAGCCGGGCGAGCTGCTCGGTGCGCACCTTGTCCAGCAGTCCTGGCGCGAGCACGCCCGCCCGGAGCAGACCCGTGTCCAGGAGGTGCGCGGCTCCTCCGGTGAGGAGGGGCACTGGGCGGCCGTCGGCCAGACAGGCCGCGGCGGGCCTGCCACCCGCCCTGTCCTCCACCCAGAAGTCCTCCCGGAACGTGTCCCTCAGCCGCTCCGCCCACTGCCGCAGCTCGGCACCGCCCGGACGACCGTGCGCGTCGAGCAGGTCGGCGCCGAGCACCGCCGCCCGGTGGGCATGGGCCTGGGTCTCGCAACGCGCGGGCCCACCCGGATACGGGTCCGGCAGGCGCCCTCCTTCGCCCGCCGCGGCGAGCAGCCACCGTAGGCAACGCTCGGCCGCCGGCAGCAACTCCTCCGTCTCCTGCGCCGCCAGCCCCCAGCGCCATGCCTCCGCCAGCAGCACCGGGAAGAGCAGCGTCGCCTCGACCCCGGTGCAGCCTGGCGGAAGATGCGGGCCCGCGTTCCGCAGCGGCCCTGGGATCATGCCCACCCGCAGCCCCTTGCCCGTGAGTTGGCGGCGGGCCAGCGTACGCAGCGTCCCCGCGGCGATCCTGGTGCCGAGCGGCAAGGCCATCCGAGCGGCAGCCAACGCCTCGGCCGGAGCGAGCCCGCAGCGCCATGGCGCCCCCGCGGCCAGGTGTACGTCGGTGGGATGCGCGGGGTCCCGCAGCAGCAACGCCTGAAGATCCTCCACGGATCGGTCCAGCAGCGCTCGGGCCCTGGCATCGTCGCCCGCGGCCCGCGCCGTGGCGAGGGCGTGCGATGCCCCGTGCCCGAACGCTCTGACCGGGCCCGCGCCCTCGGGGCGCACCCGCAGTTCCAGGATCCACGTGCCGCCCGGCGGCAGTTCCACCTCCCAGCGCAACAGCCCCGCCGAGGCCAGCGCGTCCGCGGGCGCCGGGTGTGCGGTGACCACACACGTGCCCGCCGGCGAGGACCAGCGCATTCCGGAGTCGTGGACACTGGCCGGCAGTTCGGGGCCGGTGTTGCCGGAGGCGACCGCTCCGAGCTCGGCCAGATCCGTGCCGAGCGAGACCTCCACGGGCAGCCGCCGGTGCCGGACGGCGGCACTGCGCAGGGTGATCCGCTCCGTACCGTCGGCGTACCGGGTGCGCTCCACGATCACGTCCGGGTCCGGGCCGCCGTCCGCGGAGGGGCGCAGCGTCGCCACGAACCGGGCCTGGTCGGCCGCGACCATCCTTGCCTGCACGGCGATCGGCTCGCGGCCCGCCACTCGTAGCTGACAGCGGGACAGCAGCCTGCGCCCCGCGCGGTAGAACCCCTCGAGTCCGAGGCCGGTCAACTGCCCCTGGTCCGTCGAGATCGCGAGAGCGGGCATGGCGACACAGATCAGCGTGGCGTGTGCCGGCGGCAACTGCGCGAGGCGACGTGACGTGTGAGCCTGCGTGGGTCCGCCGGGAAGGGGCGGTGAGCCCGGCGCGGGCCTCTGGGGTCCCTCTCTGCCGGAGACGGAGGACGGGGCGGGCAGGGGCATGAGGTGGCCTCTTCTGCGCTGTCCGCGCTACGGGGAGTCGGAGGTCGTACGGCGGCGGATCGACCCGGGCGCGGGTGTTCTCCCAGGCGCAGATACCGCCACTCAGGTGAACGGACCCGTCCCGCCCCGAGTCACGCCTACAGCAGGGAAAGCCACCCGCCCGGCCCCAGCCCTCCACGCACCGCAGCCCGGACGGCCCCCGCCTGACCCTCGTCCCCCAGCGCTGACCGCCCGCGTTCAGGTGTCCTTTGTTCACGTGTCGCTCGATCACGTGTCATTCCTTGCTGTGCGCCGGATGGTGTGACGGCGGTTCTGCGGCCCTGTGTTCGGCCTGTCGGTGGCCCGTGCGCCAGGGCCGTTCTTCGGGCGTGCGGGGCGGCGGCGTCGGGCGACGCCCACCGGCTCATCCACCGGATCCGAGGGCTCCGCGGAGAGGGGCAGTTCGGTCTGGACCCCCTTCACCCCACGGTCGGTTCCCTCCCTGCGCAGGCAGCGGCGGATCGGCTCGGGATCCAGATCTCCGGTGCAGGCATGGTGCAGTAGTTGCGCGAAGGTGTAACTCGGATCGGCACACAGCGCCATGTCCAGGGCTTCCTGCCCCTCCGTGGTGTCACCGAGGGACCATGCCACCCAGCCCGCGAGCGACAGTGGCGCCGCGGCGTGCTCCGCGTAGGCGCCGACGCAGCGACGGGCCAGGGCCCTCCAGAGGCGTAGGGCCGGTGCTCCGGCGTCGCCTTCCATCCACTCGGCGGCCCGATCGCGCGTCGTTCGGTCCTGGAGACCGAGGATCAGCGCCGCGGCCTCGTCGTGCGCGAGGAGGTCGTCGTCCTGGAGGTCCGCCTCCAGCCTGTCGCTGACCGCCGGTGCGGAAACCATGCGTGCCATGATCCTGCGGGCCAGGTCGAGCGTGTCAGCGGCGACCCCGGTGTGCCCGTCCTTCTCAAGGATTCGGTGGACGATCGCCATGCCCGCCGCGTCGAGTGCGGCCTCCTGGTCCACCGCGGCGGCGGATTCCCATGGAGTCAGGCGCGCCCTCATCTCCCTTGCTGTGACGCCCACTTGGACGCCGGCGTAGGCCGTGGCAGCGGCCAGGACCGATGTACCGGGGCGCAGCAGGGGCACGCCCTCCGGCGGGCAGCACTGCTTGTTCGGACAGCAGTAGGTCCAAAAGCTGCCCGCGGAGATGCACACGACCTCGAACACGGGGACGTCGAGGCTTCCGCAGGCAGTGCGGATCACCTGCGCCAGCGGTCGTAGGCGCTCCATGACCTGCCGACCGGATTCGGCGCCGACCGGTTCCGCGCACAGGAACGCGACGATGCCGTCGGGCCGGGCGCCGCGCCGCTCGCACCCGCCCACCAGGCACTGCGCGAGCTGCTCGGCGATGGGCGGCCAGTCCTCCTCGCGGCCAGGAATACCGAGGCGCACCCGCCCACCGAACCTGCCGTGCTCGCCGTGCAGGGCGATGAGGACGACGCTCTCCTCGGGCTTGAACCCGAGCAAGTACGGCAGCGCGTCCGCCAGTTCGGCCGGGGTGCGCAAGGTGACCATCGTCTCGTCGACAGGGCTCATCGCGTGGGTGGAGTTGGTCGGGTGAGTGGAATCGGTCGAGCGGGTGGAGCTGGTCGCGTGGTGCGAGTCGGTCGATTCGATCGGGTCGTTTTGTTCGCTGTGATTCGCCATGCGCCGACTCTCCCGCAGATCACCAAATTCCGGTTTGCCCTGTGGATAACTGCGGTCAGGAGCACGCCAAGAGTTATCCACAGCTCGGCGGGCTCGTTCGCCTAATGTCAGACCCATCGGGTTGCATGGGGGCATGAGCAACGAAGATCTGCGCACGGCGGCCGATGCCGTACTCGCCCGCCTCGTCGGCGGCCCCGCGCCCGCGAGTGGCGACGCGCCACCGTCAGACGGTCCGCGGCTGCGCGAGGACCAGTGGCGCGCGATCGAAGCGCTCGTCGCCGACAAGCGCCGGGCCCTGGTCGTGCAGCGCACGGGCTGGGGCAAGTCCGCCGTGTACTTCGTCGCGACCGCACTGCTGCGGGAGCGGGGCAGCGGCCCCACCGTGATCGTCTCCCCGCTGCTCGCGCTCATGCGCAATCAGGTGGAGTCCGCGGCACGAGCCGGAATCCGCGCCCGCACGATCAACTCCTCCAACACGGAGGAGTGGGAGACCATTCAGGCCGAGGTGGCTGGCGGTGACGTGGACGTCCTCCTGGTCAGCCCGGAGCGCCTGAACAACCCGGACTTCCGCGATCAGGTCCTGCCCAAGCTCGCCGCGGCGACCGGCCTGCTCGTGGTCGACGAGGCGCACTGCATCTCGGACTGGGGCCATGACTTCCGGCCCGACTACCGACGGTTGCGCACGATGCTCGCCGACCTGCCGCCGGGCGTCCCCGTCCTGGCCACCACCGCGACAGCCAACGCGCGCGTGACGGCCGACGTGGCCGAGCAGCTGGGCACCGGCGGCAGCTCGGACGCGCTCGTGCTGCGCGGCCCCCTCGACCGGGAGAGCCTGAGCCTGAGCGTTCTCCAACTTCCCAATGCGGCACACCGGTTGGCCTGGCTCGCCGACCACCTGGACGAGCTGCCGGGCTCGGGAATCATCTATACGCTCACCGTCGCCGCAGCCGAGGAGATCACCGCCTTCTTGCGGCAGTGCGGGCACACCGTCACCTCCTACACCGGAAAGACGGAGAACGCGGACCGCCAGCAGGCCGAGGAGGATCTGCTCGCCAATCGCGTGAAGGCCCTGGTCGCCACCTCCGCCCTGGGGATGGGCTTCGACAAGCCGGACCTCGGTTTCGTGGTGCACCTCGGCTCCCCCTCTTCCCCGATCGCGTACTACCAGCAGGTCGGTCGCGCGGGCCGCGGTGTCGACCACGCGGAGGTGCTGCTCCTTCCGGGCAAGGAGGACGAGGCGATCTGGAACTACTTCGCCTCGCTCGCCTTCCCGCCCGAGGAGCAGGTGCGGCGCACGCTCGACGTGCTGGCGGAGGCGGGCAGGCCCCTGTCGCTGCCCGCCCTGGAGCCCTTGGTCGAGCTGCGCCGGTCACGCCTCGAAACGATGCTCAAGGTTCTCGACGTAGATGGCGCGGTTCGGCGCGTCAAGGGCGGCTGGACCTCCACGGGGATGCCGTGGGCGTACGACGCCGAGCGCTACGCCTGGGTCGCCAAGCAGCGGCAGACGGAACAGCAGGCGATGCGTGATTACGCCACGACGCCCGGCTGCCGCATGGAGTTCCTGCGCCGGCAGCTGGACGACGAGGCGGCCGCCCCCTGCGGCCGCTGCGACAACTGCGCGGGAGCCCGTTTCACCGACGCCGTCTCCTCCGGGGCGCTCGACACGGCTAAGGGCGAATTGGTCCGCGCGGGCGTGGACGTCGAGCCTCGGAGGATGTGGCCGACGGGGCTCGCCGCGGTCGGCGTCGACCTCAAGGGACGTATCCCCGCCGGGGAACAGGCCTCCCAGGGGCGGGCGTTGGGACGGCTCTCGGACATCGGGTGGGGCAACCGGCTCAGGCCGATGCTCACCCCCCAGGCCCCTGACGGACCGGTGCCCGACGACGTGGCGAAGGCCGTGGTCGGCGTCCTCGCCGACTGGGCGAACGGGCCCGGCGGCTGGGCCTCGGGCAGCGCGGACGCGCAGCCTCGGCCGGCCGGCGTCGTGACCATGTCCTCGAACACCAGGCCCCAGCTGATCCAGTCGCTCGGCGCACGGATCGCCGAGGTCGGACGCCTCCCACTCCTCGGGTCCATCGAGTACGCCCCCGGAGCCGACACGGCTCATGTGCCGCGGACCAACAGTGCCCAGCGACTGCGCGCTCTCGACGGAACGCTGACCGTGCCCCCCGAGCTCGCCGCGGCGCTCCGGGAAGCGGGCGGCCCCGTGCTGCTCGTCGACGATCTGACGGACAGCGGCTGGACCCTGGCGGTGGCCTCGCGCATGCTCCGCCGAGCCGGAGCCACGGGGGTGCTGCCACTGGTCCTGGCTGTACAGGGCTGACACAAGCGTCAAGGTGGCGCGCTCTGGGCAGGGATATAGGAGGCGCATCACCAGATACCGGTCGGCGGTCCCAATTGCTCGTTGCCGCAAGGCAGTCCGACGGGAAGAATTGGTAGCGCTCCCCGCGCGGCTCCCCGTGGCCCGGCAGGACTGTGCCGCGCGCGGTGCGCTCCCCCAGTCCGACCCCGCCCTCTGGGCGCGTAGCCGAAGGGAGGACCGTGACCTTCGGATTCGCTCCGTCCGCTGCGGCATCGATGTCGGAGTCTTCGACGCCGGCCGAGATGTCCGCCGATTCCGCCAACCGACTGGCCCGGATGCTCGAGCCCGCGGAATGGTCAGCCGCGGGAATTCCCTTGCTGCGCAATCCGCGTGAGGTCGTCAGCGGCCTGCACGCCCGGCATCGTCCGACGCCCACGACAGCCGTCGTGGCTGTCCTCGATCCGGAGGAACGGCTGCGGGCGAGCGCTTCGTTCACCCGGCGGCCGAGCGCGGCGGACGGCTGGGTCTTCCGTAACGCGCTGCTCGCGCAGTTGCGTCGGGTCATCCCGCACGATCTGCGCCGCCGCACTCCGGTGCGCACCGCCGTCCTGCTCTACTGCCGTGACGGTGACGCGCGTTGGACACAGGAGGACGGGGCGTGGATGTGGGGACTGCGGGACGCCTGCACGCTGCACGGGCTGCGGTGCGGCGCCTACATCACGCTGACGCATGACGGCTGGCAGGTGCTCGGCGAGGGCCGCGGCGGGCGTCGGCCCAGCACCGGCTCGAAACCCGAGGCGTTCGCCGACACCGATCCGCCACCACAGCGCACCGGCGGCGCCGCGTCAGACGTACTGCGCCGAGCGGCGGCACGCTGAGGCGTCCGCCGCACCACCCGCCGCGAGGCGGGCCACAGGCATGGGCCGGAGCGCACTCACCGCTCGCGTCGCGCGGTACGCGACGCAAGCGGCGCGAAGCTCACCCGGCCATGCCACGGACACCGGCCGCTCCACGCCCGGCCCCGCCCACCCGACCTCGAAGTCAGGCGGCCGAAACCGGAACGCGGATGTCGGACAGCGAACGTCAGACGCCCGCGCCCAGCAACGCGTTGATCCGCTGCGGGTCACCGCAGACGATCAGCAGGGTTCCGGCCCGTCCGAGCGCCGTCGGCAGCGCGCCGACCGCGGTCTCCTCGCCGCCACCGTTCATGGCCACGACGACCACGGGCCGGGAGACGGCACGGTCCAGGGCGGCGGCGTCGGCGTAGAACACGTCGTCGCCCGCGTCGTGCTGGGCCCAGTAGGAGGCCTCACCGAACGACAGCTCGTGCGTGGCCCACGGGTGCGGGTCGCCGGTGGTGATCACCAGCACCTCACCCGGAGCGCGGCCCGAGTCGAGCAGCAGGTCGACGGCCTCCTCGGCGGCGTCGAGCGCCCCCTCGGCGGAAGCAGGGATCAGCTGGATCTGCGGAACCGAAGTACCGGCGTCCGTGGCGGGCCCCGCGGGGGGACCAACGGGAGCGGCGGAAGTTCCGGAAGCAGCCGGGGCGGACGGCCCTGGCTTGACGGCCGGCTCGTGCGACGTGCGCTGGGCCGGCGGCGTCGGCCGGGCGGGGCCCGGTCGGCCGGGACGCGGCGCAGCCGCGGGACGCGGGCCGGGTACGGGGCGGGGGGTCGGCGTGATGCGGCCACTGGCCGGGGTCACGCGGGGACCCTGGGCACTCTCGTGAATCTGAGGCTCCTCGGGACTGAGAGGCATGCGTAGTTGTCTATCAAACGCCGGTGCGCGAGGCATCAGCGGGTGGCACATGAGTGCGAGTGGAACTGCCGGAAGTGTCAGAAATCGAAGCCGAGCTGGCCCTCGATTTCCGGAACGCTTCCATCCGCCCAGCTGCGGGCCTTCTTGAGGTGCCGCCACTGGGGCAGCGCATCAAGATACGCCCACGACATCCGGTGGTACGGGGTGGGCCCCCGCTCCGCCAGCGCGGCCTTGTGCACCGGCGACGGATAGCCGGCGTTGGCCGCAAAACCGAAGTCTGCATGTTCGATACCCAGTTCGGCCATCATTTTGTCGCGCCGAACCTTGGCGATCACCGACGCCGCGGCGACGGCCACACAGGACTGGTCGCCCTTGATCACCGTACGGACCTGCCAGGGAGTCCCGAGATAGTCGTGCTTCCCATCGAGAATCACCACTTCCGGACGCACCGGGAGCGCCTCGAGGGCGCGTACGGCGGCGAGCCGCAGCGCGGCGGTCATCCCCATGTCGTCGATCTCCTCGGGCGAGGAGTGTCCAAGGGCATAGGCCGTGACCCAGCTCTCCAGCACCCCGGCGAGCAGGGTGCGCCGCTTGGGAGTGATCAGCTTGGAGTCGGTGAGTCCTTCGGGCGGCCTGCGCAGTCCGGTGATCGCCGCACATACGGTGACCGGTCCCGCCCACGCGCCGCGCCCGACTTCGTCGACTCCGGCAACGATCTTCGCTCCGGTGGTAGCGCGAAGGGAGCGCTCGACGGTGTGGGTGGGTGGTTCGTACGGCATGGCGTCATCAGCCTACGCCGCCCCGGACCACGGGCGACACCCAGGCCCACCCATGGCTACCGGCGGAGCAGCGGAACCATGACCTGATCGATCAGCTCGGCGAACTCCTCGTCGCCCCATTCACTCCCGCACACCTTGGAGCGGTACATCATCATCGCCGGAATGACGTCGCACACGTAGGAGTTCGTGGCCTCGTCGCGCACCTCTCCTCGCTCGACCCCCCGGCGTACGACCTCTTGGATCAGCCCCACGCTCGGCCCGATGACCCCGTCGAAGATCACCCCGTGAAACCGCTCGGCCGAGACGGTGTCGCACTCGTGAAGCACGGCACGAAGAGCGAATCCCGGCCGCGAGAACATCGCCTCACGCATCTGCCTGCACAACTGAAGGAGATCTTCTCTGACCCCTCCGCAGTCCGGCGCGGAGTCAAGTCTGGGAAGACCGGCCTGCAGCGCGTCGACGACGAGGTCTTCCTTGGAGGGCCAGCGGCGATAGACCGCGGCCTTGCCGGTCTGGGCACCCGCGGCCACGCCTTCCATCGTCAGGCCGTTCCAGCCGACGGTGCTGAGCTGCTCGAGCGTGGCCTCGAGGATCGCCCGTTCAAGGACGGGGCCTCGGCGGCGCAGGGAGGCCGATTGAGCGGATGCGGCGCTCCAGCGCGAAGTAACCATCGATATCTCTCCGTTGAGGTACTTGGAGGTCGGTGTACGTGGAGTACGAGGCAGTGTCAGTGAACGCTTGCGTTCACTGATGGGGAGTCACTACCTTTGACGTGACAGTGAACGGGTGCGTTCACTAACGCACGGGTGGGGGGACCCATAAGTGACAACCTCTCGGTTAGTTCAAGATCAGAAGCCCGGCGCCGCCCGCCGAGAAGGCCGGCCCGGCATCGCCCTGACCGTCATCGCGGCCTGCCAACTCATGGTGGTCCTCGACGCGACGATTGTGAACATCGCGCTCCCGCACATTCAGGACGCGCTCGAATTCTCCACCACCGACCTCACTTGGGTCGTCAGCGCGTACACCCTGACCTTCGGCGGCCTGCTGCTTCTCGGCGGCCGCGCCGGTGACATCCTCGGCCGCCGCCGAGTTTTCATGACCGGCATCCTGGTCTTCACCTTCGCCTCGCTCCTGGGTGGATTCGCCCAGGAACCCTGGCAGTTGCTGGCCGCACGCGCCCTGCAGGGCGTAGGTGGCGCGATCGCGTCGCCCACCTCTCTGGCCCTGATCACCACGACGTTTCCCGAAGGCCCCGAGCGCAACCGCGCGTTCGGCGTCTTCGCGGCCGTCTCCGCGGGCGGCGGCGCCATCGGCCTGCTCGCCGGCGGCATGCTCACGGAGTGGCTCGACTGGCGCTGGGTGCTGTTCGTGAACGTACCCATCGGCGTCCTGATCGCCTTCCTCGCCCCGATGTACATCAGCGAGTCCGAGCGCCATCCCGGCCGTTTCGACATCGCGGGTGCCCTCACGTCGACCCTCGGCATGGCATCCCTGGTCTACGGCTTCATCCGGGCGTCCGAGGACGGCTGGCGCGACAGTCTCACCCTGGGGTCGTTCGGCGTGGCGATCGTGCTGCTCCTTGTCTTCGCCCTGATCGAGAGCCGGGCGAAGGAACCGATCACTCCGCTGAAGATGTTCGCCGACCGCAACCGCTCCGGCTCGTACGTGATCATGCTGAGCCTGGCCGCGGCGATGTTCGGGATGTTCTTCTTCATCGTGCTCTTCGTTCAGAACGTCCTGAACTACACACCGATCGAGGCAGGCCTCGCCTTCCTGCCGGTCACGGTCGCGATCGTGGCGGGCGCCGGCATCTCCCAACGGCTCCTTCCGGTGCTCGGCCCCAAGCCGTTCATGGTGACCGGCTCGGCCATCGTCGCCCTCGGACTCGGCTGGCAGACCTTCATCAGCCCGGACAGTTCATACGTGGGCGGAGTGCTCGGACCGATGATGCTGTTCGGATTCGGCATGGGTCTGAACTTCGTGACCCTGACACTGACAGCCGTCTCCGGAGTGGCCCAGCACGAAGCGGGCGCGGCGTCAGGACTGCTCAACGTGACGCAGCAGGTGGGCGGTTCACTCGGCCTCTCCATCCTGACCACGGTGTTCGGTACGGCGAGCCGCGACGAGGGCAAGGATCAGATGGCGGACTTCATGGCGAACGCTTCGCCGGAACAGAAGGCGGCCTTTGCCAAGACCGGCGAACTGCCCGCCCCCTGGGGGCACGAAGTGCTCTCCCAGGGGATATCGACGGCCTTCATACCGGCCGTCGCCATGGCGGTGCTCGCCCTTGTCACCGCCCTGGTGCTCGTCAGAGTGCGCAAGAGCGACATGGACGCGTTGTCCGGCACGGCAAGCGCGGCGGGGCCTGCGGGCGGCTGACGGTACGTGCGTGTGACGGGGCGTGCGTCCATGCGCGCCGGGTCGCCCTCTGCGACGGGGAGGGGCGGCCCGGTACTCGCCGCCCCTTCCCATTCGCCCCGTAGGGCCACCCGAGGGTGCCGTGGGCGGCCTGTCCTCAAGAGCGGCGTCGGCGGACAGACCCCGCGCGTACTCCAGGTCGACTTCCGGACTCCTCGTAGCGCTGGACGTTGCGCTCCGCGATGAGGCGACGTCAGCCTGTCTCGACCGGCACCCAGCCGGGCAATACCTCGGTCCGCTCCAGCCACTCCCCGGGAGGCGTCCCGCTCTCACCGGAAGCGACCACTCCGCCCACGATCGCGCAGGTCGTGTCCATGTCGCCGCCCACCTGTGCAGTGGACCAGATGGCCTGCTCATAGGCTCCGAGGCCACGGGCCGCCGACCACAGCGCGAAGGGAACCGTGTCGTGCGCCGTCGTCCGGCGACCACACCCGAGGACCGCGGCAACGGTCGCCGCGTCTCCGTAGTCGAGCATGTCGCGGGCGCGACGGAGTCCCGCCCCCACGGCGCTGCGGGGCACGAGGTCGATGACACCGTCGAGCAGGGTCTTCGGCGCGGGCGGCCCCGCGGGGTCCGCGGCCAGTGCCGCGGCGGCAGCCACCGCCATGGCCCCCACGACCGCCTCACGGTGCTGATGCGTGGGGTAGGCGGAGATCTCCGCCTGGTGCGTCGCCTGCTCCGGGTCGTCCGCGTACCAGGCGCCGAGCGGGGCGATCCGCATGGCCGCCCCGTTGCCCCAGGAGCCCTGCCCCTTGAACAGCGCCGAGGCCAGCTCCCGCCAGTCCCCGCCCTCCCGGACCTGCCTGAGCAGGCGGTTCACGGCGGGGCCGTAGCCGCGGTCGAAGTCGTGGTGCTCTGCGAAGGAGAGGGCGAGCGCGTCCTGGTCGATCCGGTCGTGGCGGACCAGGACCGCGAGGACGGAGCAGGCCATCTCCGTGTCGTCGGTCCACTGCCAGGGGCCTGGGGGCGCTTCCCGCCGCTTCAGCAGCGGGTAGTTCGCGGGCACGAAGAACTGAGAGCCCAGCGCGTCCCCCACCGCCAGCCCACGCAGGCTGGCCAGGGCGCGGGCCAGGCGCCGGTCGGGAGAGGAGTCAGCGGTCATCGCTCGACCACTCTATCCGGTGACGCCGTTCTGTCCGGTGACGTACGTCTCGGCCATCCATTGACGCCGTACGTCTCGGCTGTCCAGTGACGCCGTACGTCTTGGGCTAACCGGTGACACCGTACGGTTCGGGTTCGCGCCAGCGTTCGAATGGCCGGTCCAGGGTGTACTTGCCGTCGTCGCCCAGCACGAGCGTCCGCATCTCCCCGTTCCCGGGGTTCGAGAGCGACTCGAACTCCGCCACCGACCAGTGGAACCAGCGCATGCAGAACAGCCGCATGGTCAGGCCATGGGTGACGAGCAGAACGTTCGGCGGATGGTCCGGGGCCTCGAAGCTTCGGTAGAGGCTCTCCAGGAAGGCGCCCACCCTGTCGTACACGTCGGCCCCCGACTCGCCCTGGGCGAAGCGGTAGAAGAAGTGCCCGTACGCGTCGCGGTACGCCTTCTGCAGCCTGACGTCGTCCCTGTCCTGCCAGTTCCCCCAGTCCTGCTCCCGCAGCCGCGGTTCCTCACGGATGCGGACCAGCTCGGGGTCGAGCCGCAGGGCCTTGAAGGTCTCGTGGGTGCGGCGGTAGGGCGAGACGTACACGCTCACCCGCTCCTGACCGATGGCCTCCCGTAGCTGCTCGCCCGTCTCGTCGGCCTGCTGCCACCCCTTCTCGGTGAGCGCCAGCGCGTGGTCGGGTTCGCGTTCGTACACGGTGTCGTCGGCGTTTCCGGCCGACTCGCCGTGCCGGACAAGGAAGATGCGCTGCGGACGTGCCATACGGAAACCCTAGATCGGGCCCTCCCGGGCGGCCCAACCGGTCGGCCGTCCGGGCTCCATCCGGCGTAGGTGGGCGCCGCCGCACGCCCCGCGCATCCGATAGCAGCGGCTCGCGCCCCATGGCCGATCGCGCCGTCACACCGTCCAGGACGGCTCCAGTTCGACGATGTCACCGGCCAGTGCCGCGACATCGGCCTCCGTCTGGGCACGCAGCGACAGGCGCTCGACCCGCTCCCTGCGGTACTTCCCGTGCTCGGCGGCCGAGAGCCACATCGAGAGGATGAGGAACTCGTGCCCCGGCGCCTCGCCGAAGAGTCCGCGCACCATCCCCGGGGAGCCCGCCATCGCCGGGTTCCAGACCTTCTCCTGCATGAGCGCGAAGTGCTCCACCCGCGCCTCACGGACCCGGCAGTGCGCCACCCGCACCACGTCGGCATCCGTGAAGCGCGGTTCGAACCCCGTCTTCACGTCGAAGCGGTGGTCGAAGAGCTTGATCTGGATGTTCTTGAAGGTGCCTGACTGCGTGGCGGCGAGCCGGTCATGGGAGCGCGCCATGAAGGAGTCGTAGAAGGCCCTGCTCTCCCAGAAGCCGAAGACGTGCGCCACGCCCGGCCGCTCCCGGCTCCACCCCCCGCCCTGTCCCCGGAACCCCGGCTCCCCCAGAAGCCCCGCCCACTTCCGCTGTCCCCGCTCGAACCCCCGTCGGTCCACCACGGTGCAGCGAATCCACTTGACCAGCACCGCGCCATCGTACGGCGCGGAGCGTGGCCCGGGTCACGCTCCGGCGTAGTGCGCCCGGATCAGCTCGGCGAGATCGTCGGCGCTCAGTTCAATACCGAACTCACGGTCGAGAACATCTCCCAACTCCCGGGCGGTTACGCCACGTTCGTCCGATGTGCCGTCGGGACGCATCACCGCCAAATGTTCACCGACCAATGTGCGTCGCACCTGTGGAGCGGCCCTCTGGATCACCGGACGGCGGATGAACGACGACAAGGGGTGGGTCGATGTGTAGTGGTTCATCACTACGTAGTCGACGGGCAGGCGTTCTTCCAGCGTGTATTCGTAGAGATCGAACCATCCGTCCTTGTGCTCGGTCCGCAACACCCGCGCACCGTTTGCTTCCTGGACGATCCCGAACCGCCACTCTCCTTGTCGCACGTCTTGCCCTACGTCGCCCTCGTTCGCCAGGAGGATCGGTTCGAGGAGCCCTTCGGCGCCGAAACCGACATCGCAGTGCCACTGCCGGCCGTTCGCCTCGACGTTCAGGAGCATGTGCGTCACCGCGCGACGCGAGGAGGCGCCGGACCTGACCCGCGCCCCGAGCCCCGTGACGGCGAAGCCGATCCGGTCAAGGGCGGCGGCGAACAGGAGGTTCTGCTCGTAGCAGTAGCCGCCTCTGCGCCGCCGCACCAGCTTGTCCTGCAACGCCCCCAGATCCAGCGGCACGGGCCGCCCGACCATCATCTCCAGGTTCTCGAAGGGGATCGACGCCACATGCGCCCTGTGCAGCCCACGGAGAGTGTCGAAGTCGGGCTTCGCTTCCCCCTCGTAACCGACCCGGACAAAGTAGGCCTCGATGTCCAGTTCTTCCCCGTTCCATGTCATGCGGCCAATGATCCACAGGACTGCGCCCGCCCGCCAACAGCCTTTCCCACCGGCGAACTTCAGTGATGTCAGTCATGCGTCGTAGCGTGTCTGGTGGACATGCCTAGAGCACCGGCGTCAGCGGGGACTACGAGGAGGGGGATCTCTGGTGAGCAGTGTCAGCAAGGGAATCGAGAAGGTCGAGGTGGGGCTCAAGTGGGATCCGAGCCCTCTCGGCTCACCGTCGCACGACCTCGACATCATCGCGGCGACCTACACGGCGGACGCTCCGTACGACAGCCCGGTGTACCTGGTGCATTTCGACAGCCGTGCCCCCGACGGGACGATCACTCTGAACAGGGACAGCCAGACAGGTCAGGGCTTCGGCTTCGACGAGGTCATGACCCTGGAGCTCGACCGGCTCGCGGCGACGTACGCGCGCGTGGTGGTCGGTGTGGCCATACAGCCCCATGAGGAGCGCAAGGTGTTCGGCGACGTTCCTAACACCTCCGTACGCATCCGCCATGGATACACGGACCTCGCCCAGAGCGACCTCTCCGGTGTCTCCGGGTACACGGCGGCCACCGTCGCCGAGTTCACCCGGGACGAGTCGGGCGCCTGGGCCTTCCGCGAGGTCATCCGCGGCTTTGACGCCGACCCGACGTCCTTCGCGGCGCTGATGGGCGGCGCGCTCTGAGAACGCGGTGAGGGGTTGGAGGAGCCCGCAGGCTCCGCCAACCCCTCACCGGGCTAGGTCAGCTGATCAGCTGCAACCGCTGGTCGAGCCGCAGCCCTCGCAGATGTAGCAGGAGCCGGCCCGCTGCATCTTCGTCCCGCAGGAGAAGCACAGCGGCGCGTCGGCCTGGATGCCCAGTTGCATCTCGACGAGCTCGGCGCTGGTGTGCGCCTGCTGCGGAGCGGGCTTCTCGGCCTCGGCCTGGGCCTTCGGCGTGGCGACCGCCTTCAGGACCTCGGGCTGCCGCGGAGCGGACTGCGCCAGGCCCTCGACGTCGACGTCCGACTCCTCCATGGACGGCTCGTACGAACCGGTCTCCAGGTGCCGCTGACGCTCTTCGGCCGAGTGGATGCCGAGCGCGGAGCGGGTCTCGAAGGGCAGGAAGTCCAGCGCGAGGCGGCGGAAGATGTAGTCGACGATCGACTGCGCCATCCGCACGTCCGGGTCGTCCGTCATGCCGGCCGGCTCGAAGCGCATGTTCGTGAACTTCGAGACGTACGTCTCCAACGGAACGCCGTACTGCAGGCCCACGGAGACGGCGATCGAGAAGGCGTCCATCATGCCCGCGAGGGTCGAACCCTGCTTGGACATCTTCAGGAAGACCTCGCCGAGACCGTCGTCCGGATAGGAGTTGGCGGTCATGTAGCCCTCGGCGCCACCCACGGTGAAGGAGGTGGTGATCCCCGGGCGGCCCTTGGGGAGGCGCTTGCGGACGGGGCGGTACTCGACCACCTTCTCGACCGCGGCACGGATCGTGTCCTCGGTCTTCTCGGTGACCTCGGCCTTCTCCTTCTCCTTCGTCTTGGCGGAGAGGGGCTGGCCGACCTTGCAGTTGTCGCGGTAGATGGCGAGCGCCTTGACGCCCATCTTCCAGGCCTCGTAGTAGACCTCTTCGACGTCCTCGACGGTGGCCGTCTCCGGCAGGTTGACCGTCTTGGAGAGCGCGCCGGAGATCCACGGCTGGATGGCCGCCATCATGCGGACGTGACCCATCGCGGAGATGGAACGCTCGCCCATCGCGCAGTCGAAGACCTCGTAGTGCTCGGTCTTCAGGCCGGGGGCGTCGATCACATTGCCGTGGTCGGCGATGTGGGCGACGATCGCCTCGATCTGCTCCTCCTGGTAGCCCAGGCGACGCAGGGCCTGCGGCACGGTGCCGTTGACGATCTGCATCGAGCCGCCGCCGACGAGCTTCTTGAACTTGACCAGAGCGAGGTCGGGCTCAAGACCGGTCGTGTCACAGGACATCGCCAGACCGATGGTGCCGGTCGGGGCGATGACCGATGCCTGCGAGTTACGGAAACCGTTCTTCTCGCCGAGGCGGATCACGTCCTGCCAGGCCTCCGTGGCGGCGGCCCAGATCGGCGTGTCCAGGTCGTCGACACGGGGCGCCGTGGCGTTGGCGTCCGAGTGCTGCTTCATGACGCGCTTGTGGGGCGTCGCGTTCTTGGCGTAGCCGTCGTAGGGACCGACGACCGCGGCGAGCTCGGCGGAACGCTTGTACGACCTACCCGTCATCAGCGAGGTGATGGCGCCGGCCAGGGAGCGGCCACCGTCGGAGTCGTACGCGTGGCCGGTGGCCATCAGCAGGGCGCCGAGGTTGGCGTAGCCGATGCCCAGCTGGCGGAAGGCGCGGGTGTTCTCGCCGATCTTCTGCGTCGGGAAGTCCGCGAAGCAGATCGAGATGTCCATCGCGGTGATGACCAGCTCGACGACCTTGGCGAAGCGCTCGGCGTCGAAGGACTGGTTGCCCAGACCGTCGTCCTTGAGGAACTTCATCAGGTTCAGCGAGGCGAGGTTGCAGGACGTGTTGTCCAGGTGCATGTACTCGCTGCACGGGTTCGAGCCGTTGATCCGGCCGGACTCCGGGCAGGTGTGCCAGGCGTTGATGGTGTCGTCGTACTGGATGCCGGGGTCGGCACAGGCCCAGGCGGCCTCGGCCATCTTGCGGAAGAGCGACTTGGCGTCGACCTCCTCGATGACGTCGCCCGTCATGCGGGAGGTGAGGCCGAACTTGCCGCCCTCCTCGACCGCCTTCATGAACGTGTCGTTCACACGGACCGAGTTGTTGGCGTTCTGGTACTGGACGGACGTGATGTCGTCGCCGCCCAGGTCCATGTCGAAGCCCGCGTCACGCAGGGCGCGGATCTTCTCCTCTTCCTTCACCTTGGTCTCGATGAAGCCCTCGATGTCGGGGTGGTCGACGTCGAGGATGACCATCTTGGCCGCGCGGCGCGTGGCGCCACCCGACTTGATCGTTCCTGCGGAAGCGTCGGCACCGCGCATGAAGGAGACCGGTCCGGAGGCGTTGCCCCCGGAGGACAGCAGTTCCTTGGAGGAGCGGATGCGGGAGAGGTTCAGGCCGGCGCCGGAGCCGCCCTTGAAGATCATCCCCTCTTCCTTGTACCAGTCGAGGATCGAGTCCATGGAGTCGTCGACGGCCAGGATGAAGCAGGCGGAGACCTGCTGCGGCTGGGGCGTGCCGACGTTGAACCAGACCGGCGAGTTGAAGCTGAAGATCTGGTGCAGGAGGGCGTACGCCAGCTCGTGCTCGAAGATCTCGGCGTCGGCGGGCGAGGCGAAGTAGCTGTAGTCCTCGCCGGCCTTGCGGTAGGTCTTCACGATGCGGTCGATCAGCTGCTTGAGGCCGGTCTCGCGCTGCGGGGTGCCAACGGCCCCGCGGAAGTACTTGCTGGTGACGATGTTGACCGCGTTCACCGACCAGAAGTCGGGGAACTCGACGCCACGCTGCTCGAAGTTGACCGAGCCGTCGCGCCAGTTGGTCATGACGACGTCTCGGCGCTCCCAGACCACCTCGTCGTACGGATGCACGCCGGGCGTCGTATGGATGCGCTCGATACGCAGACCCTTGCTGGCCTTGGATCCCTTGGCTCGGGAACCTCGTGCCGGGCCGCTCGTCGTCTCGGTCATGCCGCCTCCCTGTATCAGGCTAAAACGCCCTGAAGTGCCACGATGTTCCCGTGACACGGTGTTGTCCGGTGCCGCGAAAGCCGCGAAGGCTCCGCAACAGGTCTGTGTGTGTCGCCGTCGGCCGTTCAGCCGGTCAGTCGGCGGCAGTGGCGGGCACCGGGACTTCGACAGTCCCTCCGGGCCCGCATTCGTTCGCGCCGGGCGCCCCGCCGGCACCCTGCGGCTCTTCGTCGAGCCGCTTTTCCCGCTGTTCCCTCAGTTCCCCGACGGCAGCCTCGAAGTCGTCGAGCGAGTCGAAAGCCCGGTATACGGACGCGAAGCGCAGGTAGGCCACGAGGTCCAGCTCCTGCAGCGGACCGAGTATGGCCAGACCGACGTCGTGCGTGGTCAGTTCGGCGCTTCCGGTGGCCCGCACCGCCTCCTCGACCCGCTGGCCGAGCTGGGCGAGGGCGTCCTCGGTCACCGGCCGCCCCTGGCACGCCTTGCGTACGCCGTTGATCACCTTCGTACGGCTGAAGGGCTCGGTCACGCCGCTGCGCTTGACCACCATCAGCGAACACGTCTCCACGGTCGTGAAACGACGGGAGCAGTCGGGGCACTGACGGCGCCTGCGGATCGACGTTCCGTCATCGGTGGTGCGACTGTCGACCACGCGACTGTCGGGGTGCCTGCAGAAGGGGCAGTGCATGGAACTCCCAACCCTCCTTCACGACACGACTCATAGGCCTCAACAGGCCCAGGGGGCCCTCGAAGCAGCCCCAAGCATAGGCGATGCCCGAGGCCTGAAAAGACCGGGGACCACAACTTCTGGGCCGCGGTCGCAATCCAACCACTAGATCTGGGGTTTGGTCGTAAATCCGGCCCCATCGCGTGTCGCGCAGCCACGGTCCGCCGGGAAGGGTACGAGGCCACCTCGCGCGCCACACAAGAAGGGGGCGGTGCCGGGTTGACCGGGCTGCGAGTGGCAGTATGGGAGCCCCACTGAGCGGGGCGCGACCCTGGCGGTGAAGCGTACCGTAATGAACCGAAATGCCAGTCGGCTCGAACGTTAGCCATACACCCAGACGCATGATCGCGGCAGGCATTCTGCGATTTTTCACTCGAACGTGTGTTTGGCGCAACCTTTCGAAAGCAACTACCGTTGGCTAACTAGGGAGACAATCTCGAGAGGGGCCGACCGACGTGACCACCACCGCAGACAGCGCCACCATCACTGCCCAGGACCGCCAGAGCCGACTCGAGCCGGTGCATGCCATGAATGACGCCACGAACTCGGAGGGCCCCAAGCCCGCACGCTCCCTACCAGGACGACCTCCGGGCATCCGCGCCGACAGCTCGGGGCTCACCGACCGGCAGCGCCGCGTCATCGAGGTCATCAGGGACTCGGTGCAGCGGCGGGGGTACCCGCCGTCGATGCGGGAGATCGGGCAGGCGGTAGGCCTCTCCAGCACCTCGTCGGTCGCTCATCAGCTGATGGCCCTGGAGCGCAAGGGCTTCCTGCGCCGCGACCCGCACCGCCCGCGTGCGTACGAGGTGCGGGGCTCGGACCAGCCGAGCAGCCAGCCCACGGACACGGCGGGCAAGCCCGCCGCTTCGTACGTCCCGCTGGTCGGCCGCATCGCGGCCGGTGGCCCGATCCTCGCCGAGGAGTCGGTGGAGGACGTCTTCCCGCTCCCCCGGCAGCTCGTCGGTGACGGTGAGCTCTTCGTCCTCAAGGTCGTCGGTGACTCGATGATCGAGGCCGCCATCTGTGACGGGGACTGGGTCACGGTGCGCCGCCAGCCGGTCGCGGAGAACGGCGACATCGTCGCCGCCATGCTCGACGGCGAAGCCACGGTGAAGCGGTTCAAGCGCGAGGACGGTCACGTGTGGCTGCTGCCTCACAACTCCGCGTATCAGCCCATCCCCGGTGACGAGGCGACGATCCTCGGCAAGGTGGTGGCGGTGCTGCGGCGAGTGTGAGCCGCCACCCCTGACCGGGCCCCGGAACCAACTGCGCCGGTTCCGGGGCCCTGCTGCGTCTGGAGGCGTCCGGGCCAGGCCCGTAGAGCCTGGCCCCCTGCTGAACGCGACCCCGCCCTACTCCGCTGCGGCCTCGTCCTCGCCGTCCGTCTGGGGGTTGGCCTTCGGATCGGGCTTGGGGTTGGGCGTGGGATCTGCCTTGGCAGCCGCGTCGATCGCAGCCAGGGAGCGGCGCACCTGATTGCGGTCCGTCGTGTACCAGAAGTCGGGAAGCGAAGCCCGCAGATAGCTGCCGTAGCGCGCGGTCGCGAGGCGGGGGTCCAGGACTGCGACCACTCCACGGTCCGCCGAGGCCCGCACGAGCCGCCCCGCCCCCTGCGCCATCAGGAGTGCCGCGTGCGTTGCGGCGATGGCCATGAAGCCGTTCCCCCCGCCGTCGTCCACCGCCTTCTGGCGAGCGCTCATCAGTGGGTCGTCGGGCCGCGGGAAGGGAATCTTGTCCATGACCACCAACTGGCAG
Source organism: Streptomyces sp. NPDC051218 (assembly GCF_044455475.1). NCBI lineage: Bacteria > Bacillati > Actinomycetota > Actinomycetes > Kitasatosporales > Streptomycetaceae > Streptomyces > Streptomyces sp. NPDC051218. The sequence continues at coordinate 536,704 of NZ_JBITEU010000003.1, forward strand.
CTGGCGCCGGGCACATCGACGCCCTGCCACAGGGAAAGCGTCCCGAACAGGCAGGTGCGCGTGTCCGCCGCGAAGTTCTTGATCAGCTCGCCCAGCGTCTCCTCGCCCTGCAGCAGGATGGGCATGTCGAGCCGGCCCCGGAGCTCCTCGGCGGCGTTCTGAGCGGCGCGCATGGACGAGAAGAGACCGAGCGTACGACCGCCTGCCGCCTCGATCAGTTCGGCCAGCTCGTCGATCATGTCGCTGCGCGTGCCTTCACGGCCCGGCCTGGCCAGGTGCTGGGCGACGTACAGGATCCCCTGCTTGCGGTAGTCGAAGGGTGAGCCGACGTCGAGGCCCTTCCAGGCCGGGGCGTCATCGGACTCGGTGCCCTCGGGGGCGAGCCCCAGGGAGGCCCCCACCCCGTTGAAGTCGCCGCCGAGCTTGAGGGTGGCGGACGTGAGGACCACGGAGCGGTCACTGAAGAGCTTCTCGCGGAGCAGGCCCGATACGGACATGGGCGCCACCCTGAGGGAGGCTCCGAAGCGATCGTGCCGTTCGTACCAGACGACGTCCCACTCGGAGCCGTTCGTGATGCGCTCCGCCACGTCGTGGATCGTCTCGACCGAGGCGAGGGCCTGTTTGCGTACGGCGTCCTCGTCCTGGACCGACTTGTCGCGGGTGGAGCCCAGGGCGGAGATGACCGTGCGGGCGGCGTCACGCAGTGCCATGAGCGCGTAACCGAGATCCTCCGGGACCTCCTCGAGGCGGCCGGGGAGCGCCAGCTCCATCACCCGCTCGAAGCCCTCGGACGCGGTCTGGAGCTGATCCGCCACCTTTTCGTTCACGAGCTTGGCGGCTCGGCGCACGGCGCGGTTGACCTGGCCAGGAGTGAGCTCACCGGTGGCGACACCGGTCACGCGCGAGACCAGCTCATGGGCCTCGTCCACGATCAGCACTTCGTGCTGGGGAAGGACGGGGGCGCCCTCGATGGCGTCGATCGCGAGCAGTGCGTGGTTGGTGACCACGACCTCGGAGAGCTTGGCCCGCTCCCGCGCGGCCTCGGCGAAGCACTCCGCCCCGTACGCACACTTCGACGCGCCCAGGCACTCCCTGGAGGAGACGGACACCTGGGACCAGGCACGGTCGGAGACCCCGGGCGTGAGGTCGTCCCGGTCGCCGGTCTCCGTCTCGTCCGCCCAGTCGCGCATCCGCAGCAGGTCCTGGCCGAGCTTGCTGGTGGGGGCGGCGGCCTCGAACTGGTCGAAGAGACCCGGGCCCTCCTCCTCTTCCTGTGGCATGCCTTCATGGAGGCGGTGCAGACACAGATAGTTCGAGCGGCCCTTGAGCATGGCGAACTGAGGGCGCCGGCGCAGCAGCGGATGCAATGCGTCCACCGTCCGCGGCAGGTCGCGCTCCACGAGCTGACGCTGCAGCGCGAGCGTGGCAGTCGCCACCACCACCCGCTCACCGTGCGCGAGCGCGGGCACCAGATAGCCGAGGGACTTGCCCGTGCCGGTGCCGGCCTGGATCAGCAGATGGGAGCCGTCGTCGATCGCCTCGGCGACGGTCTCGGCCATCGTCACCTGGCCAGGGCGCTCCATGCCGCCGACGGCGGTGACGGCGGCGTGCAGGAGCTCGGGAAGGGAGGGCTTTGTCATAGCGCGACCACCCTACGGGTCTCCACTGACAATCCTTCGATCAAGGCTGGTGCAGAGGGTTCGGCACGCTCCCGTGCACGGCGGCGTGCGGGCGCTCGGGGCGGTCCCGGTACCCGTCGAGGTGGAGCCGGTTGCGGTTGAGGCACAGCCGCTCGATGCGCGGGGTGAGCAGGTCGAACATCTCGTACCGCTCCTTGAGCTGCGGGGCGCGCGCCTGATGGCGCAGGATCTCGGCGCGGACGAGGGACCAGAAGGTGGTCTCCGGGATGTCGAGCTGCTCCTGGCAGAGCGGGGCGAGGTAGCGGAAGACGCCCACGAAGAGCCCTGAATGGATGAACTGCGTGAGGAAGTCGGGGCGTTCGGTGAGCAGTACGTCGCGGACGTCACCCGGCATCGACGCGTGCTCGGGAAGGGCCTCGGCGCTGACGTTGATGTCGTCGACGAAGTCCTTCACCGCGAGCCGGACGGGTACGTCCTTGTCGTCGAAGACGACGATGGCGTTCTCCCCGTGCGGGGAGAACACCGTGCCGTACCGGTACAGGAACTGCAGGAGCGGCGGCAGCAGGGCGTTGAAGAGCCGCCGCAGCCAGGCCTCCGGGGCAAGGCCCGAGCGCTCGACCAGCTCGGCGACGAAGGCCCTGCCGTCCGGGTCGGTGTGCAACAAGGAAGCGAGTGTGCGGGCTCGCTCGTCGGGAGCGAGATAGCGGGTGATCGGTTCGCGCCAGATCGCACCCAGTAGTTCTTTGTACTGGTAGGGGACCTCGGGAAGGCCGTCGTACAACGGGTGCTCGACGGTCACCGACGCGACCTCACCGAGCAGGATCACGCGGCATTCGTCGCGCAGGAAGGGGTCGGCGTCGCGCAGGGCGTGCATCCACGCGGTGACGGCGGGGGCGGCCAGAGTGCGCTCGGTCGGAAGGCCGCGCCACACCAGGGTGTTGAGGACCGACAGGGGCAGCTTGACGGTGTGCCGGTCGGGGCGGGACAGATTCAGGAACGTACGAATGGACTGCTGGGGCAGGCGCAGGTCGCCGTCCGTGGGGAGGGGCACGATGGCGCCCGCGGCGACGGATGGGGCGAAGAGGGGCAGGATGATGTCGTCCCACTGCCACGGATGCACCGGCAAATAGAGGTAGGCGTGCGGGTCGAGGCCGCGTGCCCTGAGTATGTCTGCGAAGGACTCCCGTGTGGCTGAGGCGAGTTCACGTGTGTAGAGCTTCTCTGCCGCGTCCAGGCCGACGACGCCTCGGTAGGCGGCGAGGTCGGTGTGGACCGCGATCCAGGGGAGCTCCGCGGTGAGACGTGCCTCGGGCGCCCAGCGGGCGGCGTCACTGGCGGAGAAGCCGATGCGGCCCTTGTTGAGGACGAGCCAGGGGTGGCCGGTCTGATGCCCTTCGAGTTCGGCGTAGCCGAGGTCGGCGAGCTGCGCCGCGGTGAGGGCGGTCCGGTCGAGCCGGGCGTCGGCAGCGAGCGTGATGGTCAGCTCGCGGACGAGGTGGCCGAGCGTGGCGCCGTCGATTCCCAGGGTGCGCCGGGCTCGGGTGAGGAAACGGAGGGGGTCATTGAAGGGGAGGGGCGGGCCCTCGCCCTCGGCCAGGGCAAGGCTGGCCGGGTCGACGTGCCAACTGCCGTACGAGCCACGGCGGGCGCGGAAGAGTAGGCGAGGGGTTGGCGCGGGGGCCGGCGTGCCACGGCTCTCACCATCGCCGTCACTCGCACTCTGGCCATCGCCATAGCCATGGCTCTCGCTGTCGCCGTCGCCGTCGAGGCGGAGGCTGTAACTGTCTGTGCCGGCCGGTCCGGCGAGGACGGGCTCGATGATCTCCTCGTAGGCGAACTCGCCGACCATTTTGGCGAGGAGACGGCGCCCTCCTCTCGCCCACCTGTCAGGGGTCAGCTCGGGCGGGTCGTAGAGAACGCTCGGGTCGCGGAGAGCGGACGGCTCCCGGGACGTCGGGGGGACGGACGGATTCGGCACGGGGACTCCTCAGGGAGGGAACCGGATCAGGTCGAGCGGTGTACTAAGAGTGAGCGGGTCAGAGCAGAGCGCGCAGGGCCCGGTCACGGACCATGAGGGCCGCGCGCTTGTCGGGGAGATCCACCTCGGCGGCGAAGCGGAAGCCGGCGCTCAGGAACGCGGAGACGGAGGGGGTGTTGCGCAGGTCGGGTTCTGCGATGACTCGTGCGCATGAGGCACGACGGTCGAGCACGAGGTCGGCGACGGCTTTCAGCAGGGAGGTGCCGAGCCCTCGGCCACGGTCGGCGACACCGCCGATGAGGAGGTGAACACCGGTGTCGTGCGGGCGGGCCGGGTAGTGACGGGCCAGGGCGTCGAGGTCCGCGCGGTAGACCTCCCAGTAGCTCATCGGCGTGCCGTCCAGGACACCGAGGCAGGGCACGCTGCGTCCGTCGCCGTCGATCTGGTCGCGCAGGTGCGACTCCGTGACGGCATCAGGGCCGGCAAGTTCCCAGAACGCCGCCACCGCGGGGTCGTTCATCCACCGGCTGATGAGGGAGAGATCGCGTTCGATACGCACAGGGACAAGTTGGAAGACACCGGCTGAGGTGGTCGCGGGGCCCCAGTCGGCGACGTTGTCGAGCAGGTCGTCGGCCGTCGGGGCGGCCGTCGGTGCCGGGGCCCGGTCTGCCATGCGTGCGTCGGACTCGATGCGGCCTGCGTACGCGCCCTTCGCCGGGGCCGAGCCATTCGCGCCGAACAGCGCGATGAGTTCGTCCGGGAGGCGCAGGTCCAGGGTGTCCTGGACGTCTGCCCGGTCGGCGGCGGAGGACTCGGTGGCGGGTTCGGTGACGGACTCGGTTCCGGCGTCGGTGCTCGCATCGGGGGGAGGCGGAGGCACGGCGTCGCTCCTCTCAGAAGGGGTGGGTCATGTTCCTCAGGAATGAAGGGGGTTGGCGATGGAGACGTAGACGGACTGGGTGTCGACCGGACCCACGAGTTCGTCGAGCCCGCGGAGCCGGGTCAGCAGATTGGCCTTGCATCGCAGGACGGGTGAGTCGAGAAGCAGGGCCGGGAGCGGCGTACGCAGCGGAGCCGGGCCGGAGGCGATGTCGCCGAGGAAGCGACGGAATGCCGCAAGCAACAGCTGCTCGTCGGCCAGGCGTTGGGCTCCCAGGGCTCCGATGAGGCCGAGGACGTTGTTGATGCCGAGGTAGTAGGCGAAGCGCTCGTCCGCCACCTCGTCGGACACGAAGGTGTCGCTGTGCTCGCCGATGCCGGGAAGCCTTCGGTCGAGTTCGGGGCGTCGGGACTCGCGGAAGTAGTAGCCCTGGTTGTCGCGGTAGCGGCCGCCCACGGGCCAGCCCTCGGTGTCGAGCAGCAGGAGAGTGTTCTGCTGGTGGGCCTCCAGGGCGACGCCGGCCTCGCTGTCCAGCCAGAGCACGGGGCGTACGACGTTCTCCAGGTAGCGGAGGAACCACTCCGTGGCGACGGCCCTGCGGGGGCGGCCCGTCCGTCCGGCGAGACCGGTGACGATCTCGCCGAGCCGGGAGCGCATCGGGGGGCGGCCGTGCCCGGTGGAGTGCGGTGACGGCCTGGGCGAGACGAGTCCCGCGATGCAGGTGGCGTCGTCGCCGGGGCCGAAGGGGTTGTGCCGGATCATGACGTCGAGTCCGGGGACGGGCGCGCCGTCGGGGCCGGTCACGGCGAGCCACGCAGGGTCGCGGATCACGTCGAAGCGGGGGTGGGCCGCCTGCCACTGCTCGGCGAGGCCGCTGCGCAGCAAGCGGTGGACCTCGACGCCGCGGTGGAGTTCTTTACGGAGGTTCTCACGACGGGAGTTGGTGATGCGCAGGCCGAGCGAGAGCTTCAGCATGGCCGGTGCGCCCGAGCGGTAGAGGGTGCGCACGGAGGAGGTCGGGTACCACGGTGCGCCGTGGGGGCCGAGGTCCTGGAGGAGGCCGGCTTCCAGGAGAGCGGCGGTCGCGGGGCGGTGCCTGAGTTCGCGCATCTGCCACGGGTGCAGGGGCAGGGCGGTATGGCCTGGCGGCAGCGGCAGGTCCGGACCGGCGAGGCGGGCGGTGAGCTGCTCCGCCGGGAGGGTGCGGCCACGCTCGGTCCAGGCCGAGTCCGCGGCGAGCACGGAGGGGGCGACTGCGATCCAGTGCAGGGCGAAGGCGCCCCGCAACTCCGGTGAGTAGAGGCGGGATTCGGTGTCGGAGAGACCCTCGCGGCTCTTCGGCGTGGGGTGCAGGGGGTGTCCGAGGAGCAGGGATTGTTCGGCGGCGAGGAACAGGTCGGGCTCGTCGCCGGGGTTGTCCCGGCGGTCGGCGATGAAGGTGGCGGTGCGGCGCACCGAATCGGCGACGCGACCGACGAGATCCCCTCCCTCGACCCGCTCGCCATCGCTGCCGGGGTCAGATCCGGGGCCCATGCCAGGGTCGGTGCCGGGGTCGAAGTCGGTGCCGGGCTCGGTGCCGGCGGCCTGGCCGTCCGGGGCGGGGGCCTGGCCGTCCGGGGCGGCGGTTCCGGACCGTTGAGCGGTCTCGCGGCCCAAGAGGGCGGCGACGGTGACGGCGTCGGCCGGGGGTGCGCTCTGGGGGCCGTCTTCCAGGTACGGGAGGCCGAAGCGGTGCCAGCCGGTGGCCGACCAGTAGTACACGGGGACGAGGAGGGCGGTGCCGCTGGCCGCCAGCGGGATGCGCAGGGCGCCCTGCTCGGGGGCGGGAAAGTCGTTCTCGCGTACCCAGCAGCGCAGGAGGTTCTCGATGGCGGCCACCTGTGCGGCGGTGTGCGGGTCGGGGTGTTCCAGGAGATCGGCGGTCGCGCCTCGCAGCTGCTCGGTCTGCCGGCCTCCCTTCTGCCGGGGGACCGTACCGGGCTCCGCCACCAGTGAGGACTGCTGGCCGCACACGCCTGGAGCGTGGGGGTGGGGTGGGCCGTCGGATGCGGGGGTGGCGTTCAAGAGGGCTTCCTTGTGAAGTCGTTCGGGCTCCGGGGCGACGGGCTGGAGCTGTGCTGATGTCTCTGGCCGTCCGCGGGACGGCCCGGGTCCGGCGTGGCTATCCGTGGTGAGGACGCGCCGCCGCGGAGATCGCGTCGGAGAGGCGGTCGAGGATCGCGGCCGCCTGCTCGTCCGTGATGGTGAGAGGAGGAAGAAGGCGTACGACGCTGGAGTGCCGTCCACCCAGCTCGACGATGAGGCCGCGGCGCAGGCATTCGCGCTGTACTGCGGCGGCGAGTTCGGGTGCCGGGGGCAGCGGCCGCACGGAGCGTGCCAGGGTTCCGGCCGCCATGGGCCGGCTGCCTTCCCGGGCAGCCGGGACGGCTCGGTTCGCGAGGGCCGGGCGTGCGGCAGCCGAGCGCGTAACAGCCGGGTCCGCAGCGGCCGAGCGCGCGCCGGCGGAGAGCCCGGCAGTCGGCCGAGCGGCAGCCGGGTCTGCGTTGGCCGACGGCCCGGCAGCCGGGTCTGCGTTGGCCGACAGCCCGGCAGCCAGGTCCGCGTTGCCCGACAGTCCGGCGGCCGGGTGTGCGGCAGGTGAGAAGTCGGTAGCCGGATCCGTGGCAGCCGGGCGTGCGGCGTCCGGGTCCACGAGTTCGACGCCGATCATCAGGCCTCTGCCACGGACATCGCCGATACAGGGGTGCTCGGCGGCGAGGGACCTCAGCTGGGTGAGCATCCGGGCGCCCAGGACTCCCGCGCGTTCGGCGAGGCCGTTCTCACGGACGTACGCAAGGGTGGCCGCGCCGGCCGCCATGGCCAGCTGGTTGCCGCGGAAGGTGCCCGCGTGGGCGCCGGGCTGCCAGACGTCGAGGTCGTCGCGGTAGATCACGACGGCCAGTGGCAGGCTGCCGCCGATGGCCTTGGACAGGACCATCACGTCCGGGACCACACCACTGTGCTCGACGGCCCAGAAGGTGCCGGTGCGCCCCACGCCGGTCTGGACCTCGTCCGCGATGAGCGGGATCGAGCGTGCGGCGGTGATCTCGCGCATCCGGCGCAGCCAGTCGTCGGGGGCGGGGATCACGCCGCCCTCACCCTGTACCGGTTCGAGGATCATCCCGGCCGGCTGCGGCACACCCGACTTGGGGTCGTCGAGGAGGCTCTCGGTCCAGCGGGCCGCGAGTTCGGCGCCGTCCGCACCGCCGATGCCGAACGGACAGCGGTAGTCCTGCGGGTAGGGCAGGCGCGTGACACGTACGTCCGTCGCGCCGCCGGACGCTTCGAGCGCCCCTGCCGTCATCCCGTGGTAGGCACCGGTGAACGCGAGCATGCCATCGCGCCCGGTCGCCGTCCGCACGAGTTTGAGGGCGGCCTCCACCGCGTCCGTGCCGGCGGGGCCGCAGAACTGGATGCGCGCGCGGTCGGCGAGTTCACGGGGCAACGTGTGGAACAGCTCGGTGGTGAAGGCGTCCTTGACCGGCGTGGCCAGGTCCAGGACGTGCAGCGGCGCCCCCGAGTCGAGGACCTTCCTGATCGCTTCGAGCACGACCGGATGGTTGTGCCCGAGGGCCAGGGTCCCCGCACCCGAGAGGCAGTCGAGATAACGCCGTCCGTCGGCGCCCTCGATCGTCAGGCCGCGCGCCCGTACCGGCACGATCGGCAGGGCGCGCGCATAGGTGCGCGCCGCCGATTCGCGCGCCGACTGGCGTCGCAGGATCCCCTCGTGTGCTGCGGAGTGCCCCGCGGAAACCGCCGCGGGCGCCGGCTCGGTCACGGCCACGACTGTTGGTCCTCCCGCTGGGAATGGGCGCTTCCCACGCGAACTGGGCCAGCGCACCGACGAGTTGGCAGGGGAGATGAACACAGGAAGCCACTCCCCCGTACGTACCAACGACGAGGGCTGCGGAGGAACACGGGTTGCCGGAAGATCCTTGCCGTAGCGAAACCGTTGCCGTTCCGTCGGAAGTCCCCCACAGCACCGGCATAGTGTGAGGTGCCGTTCATCCGCGGCAGGGTGTGCGGCGCCAGGGAAGTACGGTGCTCAGCGCGTCCTACGACCCGCGGTGTACGGCATGCGAACGATCTCGAAGCCCAGGGGGAATCTCTCTATGCGATCCATACGCCCGCTCATAACCGCTCGTCGTGGGAGGAGCGCGCGCGGCAGAACCTCCCCCGTGGCGGCCGCTGTCGCCATCGGCGCGGCGCTCGTTCTGACCGCGACGGCCTGCGGCCCGAGCGAGGACAACGCGGGCGACGACCCGTCCGCCTCCCAGCCCGCCGACGACGCCAACGGCGACAACGGCGACAACGGCGACAACGGCAAGGTCAAGATTCCACAGGACATCCAGGACCGGCTCAAGGAGCACGGCATCGACCTGGACAAGTGGAAGGGCGGGGCGTGGAAGAACTGGGACAAGGACGACTGGCTCCGCGAGGCCGGTGACTACGTCAACCCGATCATCGAGGGTCTGTGGGACTCGGACCGCATGCGCGACGCGGACAAGAACCCCGACCGCGGTGTCGAGGAGAACGACATCTCCGGTGACCAGGGCGTGACCGACCCGACGCCCGAGCCGGTGGAAGCGGCGGCCCTGAAGACGCCGTACGACGCCAGTGTTCCCGAGTCGGGCAAGCTGTTCTTCGACGGGCCCGACGGCTCGATGGTCTGCTCGGCCACCGTCGTGAAGGACCCGGCGCACCCGGGCAAGTCCAACATGGTGTGGACCGCGGGTCACTGTGTGCACGCCGGCGCCGAGGGCGGCTGGTACCGCAACATCGCCTTCGTCCCCTCGTACAACAACAGCGGCAAGTCGGCCGCCGAGTTGCAGAACGCCCCCAAGGAAGAAGTCGCTCCGCACGGCGTCTGGTGGGGTGACTGGGCGCAGACCTCAGACCAGTGGATCGAGCAGGGCGGCCCGACGGGCGGCAAGGGCGCGCCGTACGACTTCGCGGTCATCCACGTGACGCCCGAGAAGGGCAGCGAGGGCAAGTCGCTCGAGGAACAGGTCGGTTCGGCGCTCCCGGTGGACTTCAACGCCCCGGCCGTGCCGCAGATCGCCGACATGACGGCGACCGGCTACCCGGCGGCTCCGCCGTTCGACGGCCAGAAGGCGTTCCAGTGCGCCGACAAGCCGGGCCGGCTCTCGATCAGCAAGCCCGAACCGACGATGTACCGCATCGGCTGCACGATGACCGGTGGTTCGTCCGGCGGCGGCTGGGTCGCCGAGGGTTCGGGGGGCGAGCCCGCCCTGGTGTCCAACACCTCCATCGGCCCGGTGACGGCCGGCTGGCTGGCCGGTCCGCGACTCGGCAAGGAAGCCAAGGGCATCTACGACTCGGTGAGCAAGAAGTACGCCGACAAGTAGCCGCCACGTCATCGGCCGCTTGATGTACGACGGCGGGGTCGCCGGAAACCTTCACGACCCCGCCGTCATTCGTCCCCAATCACCCAGGCATAGTGGGGTGTTGCCTCGGCGAGGCGCTCCCGGAGCCGCCACGCCAGCACATGACAAGTACATGGCAATTGCAGCGATCACGTGCAGTAATGACACGTTCAACTCGGGGGTTACAGCACCATGCGTTCCACTCGTGCGCCCTTCGCGCGCAGTCGCGGGCGGCGTCTCGCACTCGCCGCGACGGGACTCGCCGCGACTCTGGCACTCACCGCCACGGCCTGCGGTCCCAGCGAAGACAAGGCCAGTGACAAGGCTGACTCCGGCACCTCGCAGGGCGCCGACAAGGGCTCCGACTCCGGCACCGACACCGGTTCCGATGCCAAGCTGCCCGGCGACATCGCCGACAAGCTCAAGGACCACGGCATCGACCCGGACAAGTGGAAGGACGGGGCCTGGAAGAACTGGGACAAGGACGACTGGCTCCGCGAGTCCAAGGACTTCGTCAACCCTGTCATCGAAGGGCACTGGAAGCCCGAGCGGATGAAGGACGCCAAGGACCCGAAGAAGACCATCGCGGCGAAGGACGCCCCCTCCGATCAGGGCGCGACCGACCCCGAGCCGTCGCCGGTGCAGGCCAAGCGCGAGAAGACGCCGTACCACGAGAACGCCGCCCCGGTCGGCAAGATCTTCTTCGATGCCCCCGAGGGCTCGATGGTGTGCTCCGGCACCGTCGTGAAGGACCCCCGCAACCCGGGCAAGTCCAACCTCGTGTGGACCGCGGGCCACTGTGTGCACGCGGGCTCCGCCGGTGGCTGGTACCGCAACATCACCTTCGTGCCCGCCTACAACGACCTCGGCAAGTCCGAGGCCGAGCTGAGCAACGCCGCCCCGCAGGAAGTCGCCCCCTACGGCCAGTACTGGGCCGACTGGGTCTCGACCTCCGCCGAGTGGATCGACCAGGGCGCCGCTTCGGGCGGTGCCGGTGCGCCGTACGACTACGCCGTGATGCACGTGAAGCCGGAGCAGGGCTCCAAGTCCCTCGAGGAGACGGTCGGCAACGCGCTCGAGGTCGACTTCTCGACTCCGTCGGCGCAGAGCGTGAGCTCGATGGGCGCCTGGGGCTACCCCGCCGCTCCCCCGTACAACGGCCAGATCATGCACAAGTGCATCGACAAGCCGGGCCGTCTCTCGCTGACCACGTCCCAGCCGACGATGTACCGCATCGGCTGCACCATGACCGGCGGTTCGTCGGGTGGCGGCTGGTTCCGGATGGTGGGCGACAAGACCCAGCTGGTCTCGAACACCTCGATCGGCCCGGCCGAGAACACCTGGCTGGCCGGGCCGCAGCTGGGCAGGGGTGCCGAGCAGGTCTACGACATGATGAGCAAGAAGTACGGCTCGCAGTAGCCGTACGGCGGGTGACCGCCGCACCTCGCACATGACGCGGCGAAGGCCCGCCCCCTACGAGAGGGGGCGGGCCTTCGCCATGTGAACCGGGCGAACAAGGCCTGGACGGGCCTTCGTTCAGCCGGCGACGGGGACGTACGGCGCGAGATCCGCCGCCAGTTCCGCGTGCACCTTCGCCTTGAGCAGCGTGCCGTCGGCGGTGTGCTCCTCGGAGAGCACCTCGCCCTCGGCGTGCGCCCGCGAGATGAGCGAACCCTGCGTGTACGGCACGAGGGCCTCGATCTCGACCTCGGGCCGCGGCAGTTCGGCGTCGATCAGCGCGAGCAGCTCTTCGATGCCCGCGCCCGTGCGCGCGGAGACCGCGATCGCGTGCTTCTCGTTGCGCAGCAGCCGCTGGAGGACCAGCGGATCGGCGGCGTCCGCCTTGTTGACGATCACGATCTCGGGCACGTTCGTCGCGCCCACATCGCGGATCACCTCACGCACGGCGGCCAGCTGCTCCTCCGGCACCGGGTGCGAACCGTCCACCACGTGCAGGATCAGGTCGGACTCGCCGACCTCCTCCATCGTGGAGCGGAACGCCTCGACGAGGTGGTGCGGCAGATGCCGTACGAACCCGACGGTGTCGGCCAGGGTGTAGATCCGGCCGCTCGGTGTCTCGGCCCGGCGCACGGTCGGGTCGAGGGTGGCGAACAGGGCGTTCTCCACCAGGACGCCCGCGCCCGTGAGGCGGTTGAGCAGGGAGGACTTGCCCGCGTTCGTGTACCCGGCGATCGCGACCGAAGGCACCTTGTTGCGCTTGCGCTCCTGGCGCTTGATCTCGCGGCCCGTCTTCATCTCCGCGATCTCCCGGCGCATCTTCGCCATCTTCTCGCGGATCCGACGGCGGTCCGTCTCGATCTTGGTCTCACCGGGACCACGTGTCGCCATGCCGCCGCCACCGCTGGATCCGCCGCCGCCCATCTGACGGGAGAGCGACTGACCCCAGCCACGCAGGCGCGGGAGCATGTACTGCATCTGGGCAAGGGCGACTTGCGCCTTGCCCTCTCGGGACTTGGCGTGCTGGGCGAAGATGTCCAGGATCAGGGCGGTCCTGTCGACCACCTTGACCTTGACGACGTCCTCGAGGTGGATCAGCTGGCCGGGGCTCAGCTCACCGTCACAGACGACGGTGTCGGCCCCGGTCTCGAGGACGATGTCCCGCAGCTCCATGGCCTTGCCGGATCCGATGTACGTCGCCGGGTCGGGCTTGTCGCGGCGCTGGATGACGCCGTCGAGCACGAGCGCGCCCGCCGTCTCGGCGAGGGCGGCCAGCTCGGCGACCGAGTTCTCCGCGTCCTGCACTGTGCCCGAGGTCCACACGCCGACGAGCACGACCCGCTCCAGACGGAGCTGGCGGTACTCGACTTCGGTGACGTCCTCGAGCTCGGTGGAGAGGCCGGCGACGCGGCGCAGAGCCGCGCGCTCGGAGCGGTCGAACTGTTCGCCGTCCCGCTCTCCGTCTTGTCCGTGGCTCCAGGCGACGTCCTCTTCCATCAGGGCATCGGCCCGAAGACCTTCGGGGTAGTTCTGCGCGAGATTCTGCGCGTCCTGGGAAGGGGAAGAAGAGGAGGTCATTGGATCCTTACGTCGATGGGATTCTTCATACGGGTCAACGCTCGGGGCCGCCCCGAGATTCCCCGGTCCGGCCGCCGGGGGCCCTGAGAACACCCCGAAGGGTTTTCCCGGACCCGCGGCGGCGCCGACCTGAAGATGGTTGCACGGTACGGCCCGTCTCGTCACCCAGGTTATTTCCGGGCGGGAGCCGCCTTACTCCAGTCCGGGTGGCCCGGCATCGGCGGCGTCTTCGCGCCGTACAGCCAGGCGTCGAAGAAGCCGCTCAGATCACGGCCCGCGGCCGCCGAGGCGAGCCGCACGAAGTCCGCGGTGGTCGCGTTCCCGTCCCGATAGGTGCGCACGAAGGTGCGCTCCAGGCGGTCGAAGCCCTCCTGCCCGATCTCCTGGCGCAGCGCGTAGAGCACCAGCGCGCTGCCGTCGTACACCACCGGCCGGAAGATGCTGATCTTCTGGCCCGGCTCGGGGCCCTTCGGCGCGGCCGGCGGGCCGCCCGCGGCACGCCAGCTGTCCGACTGCTTGTAGGCCTCACGCATCCGCTTCTGGAGGGGCTTCTTCGCCTTCTCCTCGGCGTAGAGGGCCTCGTACCAGGTGGCGTGCCCTTCGTTGAGCCAGAGATCGGACCAGGACTTCGGGCTCACGCTGTCGCCGAACCACTGGTGCGCCAGCTCATGCACCATGATCGACTCCACGTACCACTCGGGGTACTCGGGCCGCTTGAACAGGTCGCTCTCGAAGAGGGAGAGGGTCTGTGTCTCCAGAGCGAACCCGGTCTGCGCCTGCGCCATCAGGACGCCGTACGTCTCGAAGGGGTAGCGGCCGACCTTCCCCTCCATCCAGCCGATCTGGTCCGGTGTCTTCTTCAGCCAGCGCTCCACCGCCTTGCGGTCCTTGGTGGGCACCACATCCCGTACGGGGAGGCCGTGCGGCCCGGAGCGGTGCACCACGGTGGAACTGCCGATGGACACCTGCGCCAGTTCCGTCGCCATGGGGTGGCGGGTGCGGAAGGCGCGGGTCGTGGTGGACCCGGTGTGCGCCGTGGCGACCGGCAGGCCGTTGGCGACTGAGGTGAGGCCCTTCGGAGTGGTGATGCGGAACGTGAACTGTGCCTTGTCGGAGGGGTGGTCGTTGGACGGGAACACACGGTGCCCGGCGTCGGCCTGGTTGGCCATGGCGAGCCCGTCGGCGGTGGGCACCCAGCCGCCGTCCTTGTCCTTGGTGGGCCTGGGGTCGCTGGTATGACGGACGGTGATCCGCATGTACTCGCCCTGGCCCAGGGGCCTTGACGGCGTGACGACCAGATCCTCACCGGTGGCTTCGAAGCGGGCGGGGGCGCCGTTGACGGCGACGGAGGCGACCTTGCCGTGGGCGAAGTCCAGGTTGACCCGCTGCAGCGGGGCGACCGCGCGGGCGTCGATCACGGTCACGGCGTCGAGGGGCTTCTTCTTGTCGCCGTGGTAGGTGAAGGCGATGTCGTACGCCGTCACGTCGTACCCGGGGTTGCCCAGGTGCGGGAAGAGCCGGTCGCCGATGCCGAGCGGTGTGGCCGGTGACGGCTCGCTCGCGGCGAGGAGGGTGGCGGAGGTGGCCGCGGCCAGAAGCGCGGTCGCGATGCGGAGAGTCTTCGGCCGCGAGGCCTTGACCCGGGGGGTGAGCAGCATGAACTACCGCTATCAGCGCAGACCTTCCGCACCGGTGTCGGCGCGCGCCGTGCCACTCGAACGAGTCGCCAGTAGGCGGCTGAGGCGACGCTGGCGCCCCTTTTTCCGACTGCTACGAAGTCGCCGCCGCCGGATGCTGGGCGCGGCTGACGTCGTACACACCGGGCACCGCACGCATCGCGCGCATCAGCCCCGGGAGGTGGGCCGCGTCCGGCAGTTGCAGCGTGTACGTATGGCGCACGCGCTGCTGGCTCGGCGGCTCGACGGTCGCCGACATGACCTCGACGCCCTCTGTGGCGATGGCTTCGGTGAGGTCGGCCAGCAGATGGGCACGCCCGAACGACTCGGCGATCAGGGTGACCCGGCATTCCGCGCTGTCTCCCCAGCGCACTCCGACCTCCGCGCGCCCCACCTCCTTCATGCGCGCGACGGCGGGGCACTCGACGCGGTGCACGGTGACGACCCCGCCGCGCACGGCGAAGGCGGTCACCTCGTCGGGCGGCACGGGCGTACAACAGCCCGCGAGCCGTACGCTCGCGCCCTCCCTGTCCACCACGGCGTTGGCCGCCGCGG
Source organism: Streptomyces sp. NPDC051218 (assembly GCF_044455475.1). NCBI lineage: Bacteria > Bacillati > Actinomycetota > Actinomycetes > Kitasatosporales > Streptomycetaceae > Streptomyces > Streptomyces sp. NPDC051218. The sequence continues at coordinate 551,895 of NZ_JBITEU010000003.1, forward strand.
GGCGCGGGAAGTCGGAGGGCTGCGGCGGGGGCGCGGGAGTGGACTTCTCAGGGGCCGCCGAGGTGGCGGGTGCCGCAGCGGGCGTGGGGTGGGTCGTGAGCCAGCGCCGGATGGCGATCCGGGCGCCGGGCGTGCGCGCGTGGTCGAGCCACTCGCGTGAGGGTCCGGAGGCCACGTCCTGTCCCATGAGCAGCTGGACCGTGTCACCGTCCCGCAGGACCGTGCTCAGCGTCGCCAGGCGTCCGTTGACACGTGCTCCGATGCAGGCGTGGGCGTCCTCGCCGTACTGGGCGTAGGCGGCGTCCACGCAGCTCGCGCCCGCGGGCAGTCCGAGAGTGCCGCCGTCGGGGCGGAAGACGGCGATCTCGCGGTCCTGGGCGAGGTCTTCGCGGAGAGTGGACCAGAACGTGTCGGGGTCGGGGGCCGCCTCCTGCCAGTCGAGGAGGCGGGAGAGCCAGCCGGGCCGGGTCGGGTCGGCGCGCTCACCCTCGACGGCGTCCTCGGAAGGGGAGACGGATCCGGTGTCGGTCTGCTCCTCCGAAGGAGGAGCGTAGGGATTGCGCAGCGCGACGACGCCGGCCTCGGCCACCTTGTGCATCTGGTGCGTACGGATGAGGACTTCGGCGACCTCTCCGTCCGGTCGGGCCACCGCCGTGTGCAGCGACTGGTAGAGGTTGAATTTCGGTACGGCGATGAAGTCCTTGAACTCCGAGACCACCGGCGTGAAGCACGTGTGCAGCTCGCCGAGTACGCCGTAACAGTCCGCGTCCTCGTTCACCAGGACCAGGAGCCGTCCGAAGTCCGCCGCGCGCATCTCGCCGCGTTTGCGGTGCACCCGGTGGACCGAGACGTAGTGCCGTGGCCTGATGAGGACTTCGGCCGCGATGCCCGCCTCTCGCAGCACCCCACGGACGTCGTCCGCGGTCGCTTCCAGTGGATTGCCGCCGTCGGCCGCGTTGGCCGCCATCAGCTCTTCGACCTTGGCGTACTCCTCCGGGTGGAGGATCGCGAACACGAGGTCTTCCAGCTCGGTCTTGAGCGCCTGCACACCGAGACGCTCGGCGAGCGGGATGAGCACGTCACGTGTCACCTTGGCGATCCGTGCCTGCTTCTCGGGGCGCATGACGCCGAGCGTGCGCATGTTGTGCAGGCGGTCGGCGAGCTTGATCGACATGACGCGTACGTCGTTGCCGGTGGCCACGAGCATCTTGCGGAAGGTCTCGGGCTCGGCGGCGGCTCCGTAGTCGACCTTTTCCAGCTTCGTGACGCCGTCGACCAGATAGCAGACGTCGTCGCCGAATTCCGTGCGCACCTGATCGAGCGTCACATCGGTGTCCTCGACGGTGTCGTGGAGCAGGGACGCGGTCAAGGTGGTGGTCTCGGCGCCGAGTTGGGCGAGGATCAGGGTCACCGCGAGCGGATGTGTGATGTACGGCTCACCGCTCTTGCGCATCTGGCCGCGGTGGGAGGACTCCGCGAGGACCCAGGCGCGCCGCAGGGGCTCAAGATCAGCGTCCGGGTAGTGGGCCCGGTGTGCTTCCGCCACATGGCCGATCGCGTCCGGCAACCGGTCCCGCGTGCCGGGCCCCAGGAGGGCTGCCCGGCCGAGCCTTCGCAGGTCAAGCCGCGGACGACCGCGCCTGCGCTGGGCTCCGGGCGTCACGGGGCCAGACATCGCGGGGTTTGTAGCCTCCGCACTCATGGGCACCTCCGGCTGCTCCGACCGGCGGTGAGCGGACGACGGCGTGCTCCGTCCGGGCCGGTGCTTGATGCTACCGAGCCCATCACGCGCCGCTGACCGCCTCTCGCCGAGCGTGAAACGGATCACCCATTCGAGCGACAGTTCACGGGTTTACAGTTTCGAGCCATTCCGCGTCGATCACGCCTTCGGCGACGATCACAGCGGGGCCAGTCATCTCGATCTCGCCGTCGGGCCGCTCGGTGATCACCAGGCTGCCACCGGGCAGATCGACGGTGTACGTGACCGGGGATCCGGTCACCGCGGGGTCCGCGCCGTCCCTGCGGGCCGCCGCGACGGCTACGGCGCACGCGCCCGTGCCGCACGAGCGGGTCTCGCCGGCCCCGCGCTCGTGCACCCGCATGGCGACGTGCCGCGCACCCCGGTCGACGACGAACTCGACGTTCACACCGTCCGGGTACGCCGAAGCGGGGCTGAATGGCGGCGCGTCGTACAGGTTGCCCGCGTGGGCCAGGTCGTCCACGAAGGCGACCGCGTGCGGGTTGCCCATGTTCACGTTGCGCGCGGGCCACCGGTGGTCGGCCACCGAGACGGTGACGTCCCCTTCGGGGAGGGACGCCTTCCCCATGCCGACGGTGACATCTCCGCCGGCCGCGGCCTTGGCGATGTGCACGGTCTTCACGCCGCCCCGGGTCGCGACGGCCAGATCGCCCTCGCCCGCCAGTCCGGCGCGCTGCAGATAGCGGGCGAAGACGCGCACCCCATTGCCGCACATCTCGGCGATCGAACCGTCGCCGTTGCGGTAGTCCATGAACCACTCGGCCTCGTCGGCCAGATGACGCGCATCGGGGTGTGCCGCGGAACGCACCACATGCAGCAGACCGTCGCCCCCGATGCCCGCACGGCGGTCGCACAGGGCGGCGACAGCGGCCTGGGACAGCTCGATGGCGTTGTCGGGGTCCGGGATGATCACGAAGTCGTTCTCGGTCCCGTGCCCCTTGAGGAAGGCGATCCGCGTGCTCATTCCTCGATCGTACGGGGTACCGGTGACAGTCCGTCGTGAAGGTGCCCTACAGGCCCCTGACCTCGTACGACGCCGTCAGCGAAGGCGCGCGACCCGCCACACTGCGAGGACGGCGACGGCGAGGAACACGAGGGCGTACGCGGAGACGATCCGCCAGTCCGGACGGCGCCCGGAACCGCGCTCCGGCAGCCCCGGCCAGGTGTGCCCCACGCGGCGGGCGGCCATCATGCCCCAGCCCGCGGCGCAGCTGCTGATCAGGAGTCCGAGCATGGCGACGACGGCGCCGCCGTCCCCGAACTCGAAGGCCAGCGGGAAGGCGAACATCAGTGATCCGGCGGCGGCGAGGATCACGATCGGCGCGAGCTGCCAGATGCGCAGACGGCGCTGCGGGCGCAGTTCGACCTCGACCTCCGCCGCGGCCATCGCGTCCGGGACGGGACCGTCGTCGGTCACGCCGTCCGGCGCCGCGTCGGGTCCGTCAGGGGTCAGCTCGCCGCCGTCATGCGCGGTGTCGCGAGGGCCGGCCTCCATCGCCATCCGCCCTCCCACTTCGGACTCCACTGGTCGATCGATGGTCGATGATGGCACGGCGCCAGGGGCCGGGATGACCGCCGGAGCGTCCCGATGCCATCACGTGATCAGGCTGTGACCGCTCGTTCGACCAACGCCATTGCCCGTCCCGGGAGTTCCCCTCGATCGGCCATGGCGCCACTGAGCCAGTGCACCCGGGGATCGCGGCGGAACCACGAGTCCTGACGGCGCGCGAAACGCTTGGTCGCGCGCACGGTCTCCGCGCGCGCCTCGTCGTCGGTGCACTCCCCCGCGAGCGCCGCGAGCACCTGCTGGTACCCGAGCGCACGCGACGCCGTACGCCCCTCGCGCAGCCCCGCGGCCTCCAGGGCCCGCACCTCGTCGACGAGGCCCGCATCCCACATGCGGTCCACGCGCGTGGCGATGCGTTCGTCGAGCTCGGGGCGGCCGACGTCGACGCCGATCTGGACGGTGTCGTAGACGGAGTCGTGGCCGGGGAGGTTGGCGGTGAAGGGCTTGCCGGTGATCTCGATGACCTCGAGGGCGCGGACGATCCGGCGGCCGTTGCTGGGGAGGATGGCCCGGCCCGCTCCGGGGTCGGCGGCGGCGAGGCGGGCATGGAGCACGCCTGGGCCGTGCAGCGTGAGTTCTTCCTCCAGGCGGGCCCGGACCGAGGGGTCGGTGCCGGGGAACTCCAGGTGGTCGACGGCTCCCCTGACGTAGAGCCCGGAGCCGCCGACCAGGATCGGCCAGCGCCCGTCGGCCAGGAGGCGGTCGATCGCGGCGCGCGCCAGCTTCTGGTACTCGGCGACGCTCGCCGCCTCCGTGACGTCCCAGATGTCGAGGAGGTGGTGCGGAACTCCGTCGCGCTCTTCGAGCGTCAGCTTGGCGGTTCCGATGTCCATCCCTCTGTAGAGCTGCATGGAGTCGGCGTTGACGACTTCGCCGCCGAGACGCTGGGCAAGGAAAACGCCCAGATCGGACTTTCCAGCCGCGGTGGGCCCGACGACGGCGATGACCCGCGGTGCGGGAGCTGCTCTACTCACCGCCCCAGTCTCGCAAACCCCAGGGCCACTTCCCGAACGAGCTACGTGACGCCACACGTCCGGGGTCGTTGCCTGTTGCGAGGTTCCGGCCGCCGGTTTCGAGGATCGGCGACCCGGGAGGCGCAACAGGGCGCACCGGGCGGCGCGGGATTTCGCCCACACGAGTACCGTATGGAGTAGATATGGGCGTTTTTGCACGGTTTCGCCGGAAGTCCAAGGACACGGAGAAGGCGTCAACAGCCGAGGCGGCAAGCGGCACCCTGACAGCCGAGCCGGAGGCGGCCGGGGAGTCCCCCGAGCCCGAGACCGGCAAGGATGACGCCAAGGCCGAAGCCGCCGCCGATGAGGCGCCCACGGCCGCGACCGAGGCGGAGAAGCAGGCTGAGAAGGAAGCCGGGGGGAAGGCCGATGCCGAGGCCGAGAAGCAGGCCGAGGCCGAACCCGAGACCGTGACCGAGGACACGTCGGACGACACCGAAGCGGCTGCCGCGGACAACGTGGACATCCCGAAGCAGCAGTCCGCGGAGAAGGCCGCCGACAACGACGAGGCCGACGAAGGCGCCCGCAAGTGACTCTCCCAGTGAGGGAAGGCAACCGATGGGCTTCCTGCAGAACCTGAAAGACAAGCTCGCCCCGGCGAAGGACAAGGTCGCGGGCCTCGCGCAGCAGCACGGGGACAAGATCGACCAAGGTCTCGACAAGGCCGCGAAGGTGGTCGACGACAAGACCAAGGGCAAGTACAGCGACAAGATCCAGACGGGGACGGGCAAGGCGAAGGATGCCGTGGACCGCCTCGCGGGGACGCCCGACGAGGGCAAGGCCGCGGGTGGCGGAACCGCCCCGGCCACGGGTGGCACGGCCCCGGCGACGGGTGGCCCGACCACGCCCACCGGTGGCACGACGCCCCCCACGGGCGGCACAACCCCGTCCACAGGCGGCTCCACTCCGCCCACGCCCCCTCCGGCTCCCTGAACCACCCCGCGTCACCGGTCGAAGACCCCGGCGGACGGCCGTGGAGCGCCACCAGCTCTGCGGCCTTCGCCGTGCGTCGGTGGCGCATGCGTGGAGGCCTCTGTCGCCTCGGCCACACTCGCTCGAGCCGTCTGGGCCGCCTGAGCCGCTCCCGCGGCAGCCGCTCAGGACTGGAGGCCGAGGCCGCTACGACCAGGCGGTCACCACATACCCGACGCCGTACGGAGCGTCCTCGTAGAGCAGCTCGCCGCTGAGGCCCGCTCCGTCGGCCGCGCCCGCGAGCACCTGCCACGGCGCCCGGCCCGCCGCCTTCAGTTCGTACGCCAGCTCCTCGTCCAGCGCCTTGAGTGCCTCGACGTCCGCCGCCCCCAGCGCGCGGGCCACCTCCGCGTCGAACCCGGCCGCCCGCTCGTCGAGATAGCCGGGCGCCTTCAACGTGCGGCACGCGCTGGCGTCGCCCATCACCAGCAGGGCCACCCGGTCGGCCCGCGCCGCGATTTCCCCTCCGACTTGGATACACCGCTCGGCCGCCAGAGGTTCCCCCACCCCGAGGCCTTCCAGGGGGGCGGCCGACCACTCCGTACGGTCGAGCAGCCAGGCGGCGACGGCGAGCGAGGGCGGAACTTCACGTTCCGCCTCCGCCGTGAGGGGTTCGCCCGTGCCGGCCGCACCGTCGACACCGGGGCGTCCCAGACGCACATCCAGGTCCACGCCGAAACCGCGGAAGGACCCGCGGGCGCCCTGCGGATGCGAGCCTCGCCCGTCCTGCCCCGCGGGGCCGACCACGACAAGAAGGTCGGCCCGTGCGGCGGCCAGCACCCCGATGGCGTCCTTGCACGCGGCGCGCGCGGCATCCAGTTCGGGGGCGGCACCCGCTGCCACCTCGGGGACGAGCAGGGGCGGGCAGGGGCAGACGGCTGCGGCGACAAGCATGATCCGCAGCGTAACGCCCGAGAGCGCGCGCTCGGTCAGTCGAGCGCGCACCCGCCACCGGTGGCCACCGGCAGCGGCTCAGGGGCGCCCACCTGCGGAAGGCCGAGCATCACGCCGGCGGGCCTGGCCGCCGCCTCGGTGTTGCGCTTCTCCCAGGCGTCACCCGCCCGCGTGGGGCGCACGTTCAGGACGGGGCCCTCGGCGAGGAGGTGGTGCGGCGCCGCGTACGTGATCTCCACCGTCACGACGTCACCGGGGCGGACCTCGGTGTCCGGCTTGGTGAAGTGCACCAGGCGGTTGTCGGGGGCGCGTCCGGAGAGGCGGTGCGTGGCGCCGTCCTTGCGTCCCTCGCCCTCGGCCACCATCAGGTCGAGGGTCCTGCCGACCTGCTTCTTGTTCTCGTCCCAGGCGATCTCCTCCTGGAGGGTGGACAGACGCATGTAGCGCTCCTGCACGACCTCCTTGGGGATCTGGCCCTCCATGGTCGCCGCGGGCGTGCCGGGGCGCTTGGAGTACTGGAAGGTGAACGCGTTGGCGAAGCGGGCCTCGCGGACCACGTGCATCGTCTGCTCGAAGTCCTCCTCGGTCTCCCCGGGGAAGCCGACGATGATGTCGGTGGTGATCGCGGCCTCGGGCATGGCGGCGCGGACCTTCTCGATGATGCCGAGGAAGCGGTCCTGGCGGTACGAGCGGCGCATCGCCTTCAGGATCGGGTCCGAGCCCGACTGGAGCGGCATGTGCAGCTGCGGCATCACGTTCGGGGTCTCGGCCATGGCGGCGATCACGTCGTCCGTGAAGTCGCGCGGGTGCGGGGACGTGAAGCGCACGCGCTCCAGGCCCTCGATCTTCCCGCAGGCGCGCAGGAGCTTGCTGAAGGCCTCGCGGTCACCGATGTCCGAGCCGTACGCGTTCACGTTCTGGCCGAGCAGGGTGATCTCGGAGACGCCCTCGGCGACGAGCGCCTCGATCTCGGCGAGGATGTCGCCGGTCCTGCGGTCCTTCTCCTTGCCGCGCAGGGCGGGCACGATGCAGAACGTACAGGTGTTGTTGCAGCCCACGGAGATGGAGACCCACGCCGCGTACGCGCTCTCGCGGCGCGTGGGCAGCGTCGAGGGGAACGCCTCCAGGGACTCGGCGATCTCGACCTGCGCCTCTTCCTGGACGCGGGCGCGCTCCAGGAGGACCGGGAGCTTGCCGATGTTGTGGGTACCGAAGACGACGTCGACCCAGGGGGCCTTCTTGACGATGGTGTCGCGGTCCTTCTGGGCCAGGCAGCCGCCGACGGCGATCTGCATGCCGGGCCGCTTGGTCTTCATCGGCGCCAGGCGGCCGAGGTTCCCGTAGAGACGGTTGTCGGCGTTCTCCCTGACGGCGCACGTGTTGAAGACGACCACGTCGGCGTCGCCGTCCGAGCCCTCGGGCGCGCGTTCGTAGCCGGCTCCCTCGAGAAGACCGGAGAGGCGCTCCGAATCGTGGACGTTCATCTGGCACCCGTAAGTGCGTACCTCGTACGTTCCTTTAACGCCCACTGCCTGTCCCCGGTCGCCGCTGCTCATGTGACAAGGGTAGGCGGTCTCCGGAGTGTCCCCGCCGGGAGCTCGGCCCTGGCCATCACGCTGAGTGGCTGGCAGGATCGCGCGCATGCTCACGGCACTCCCCCACATCGGCAGACGGCGCGCGCTCCAGGGTGCGGCGGCCGCTCTCGTAGTCTTCGGGCTCTTGATGTGGTGGCTCGTCCCCGGTGGCGACGACTCTCCGGGGGGCCGGATGACGTTCAGTACGGGCGTGAAGAACGCGGTGTACGAGCGGTACGGCAAGCTCTTGCGGACCGCTGTCTCCCATGACATGCCCAAGGTGGACGTGGAGCTGCTCAACAGCGAAGGGTCGCAGCAGAACGTCGAGCGGGTCGCTACGGGGAAGGCCGATTTCACCATCGCGGCCGCCGACGCCGTCGAGAAGTACCGCCTGGAGGGCCGTGCGGGCGCGGACCGGCTGCGGGGCTGTGCGCGGCTGTACGACGACTACGTCCAGCTCGTCGTCAGGCGTACGTCGGACATCGGCAAGGCGCAGGACCTGCGGGGCGGGAAGGTGGCCGTGGGCCAGCCGCGCTCGGGCGTGCGGCTGATAGCGGAACGGGTGCTCAAGGCCGCCGGCCTCGATCCCGACAAGGACCTCACTGCGGTGGACGCCGGCATCGACAAGGCGCCGGAGCTCCTCAAGAAGGGCGAGATCGACGCCTTCTTCTGGTCGGGCGGTCTGCCGACGCTCACCGTGGCGGAGCTCTCCAAGGAGTTCGACATCCGCCTCGTCCCGCTCGGCACCCTCGTAGAGGCGCTTCACGAGCAGGGCGGGGCATCGCGCTACTACCGCGCGGCGGTGATGCCCGCCGACGCCTATCCCGCCGCCCAGCAGAACGACGCCGTGCCGACCCTGGCCGTGGCGAACCTCCTGGTCACCACGGACCGGGCGGACCCGAAGCTGACCGAAGGCCTGACCCGCACGGTGATCGACAGCCGCGACCACATCGGTGACGAGGTGCACGCGGCGCAGCTGGTGGATCTGCGGACGGCGCTCTACACGGACCCTCTCGCGCTGCACAAGGGCGCGCGGCGCTACTACCAGTCGGTCAAGCCATAGCCCTGCGGCGAACAGCCGTCAGGACGTGTGCCCCGGCTCGTCGCGCGGGACGCCGACGGTCACCCGTAGTCCGTGCGGCTCGTGCTGCTCGTACGCGAGGGAACCGCCGCCGGCGGTGAGCAGGGCGCGTGAGATGGACAGGCCGAGGCCTGATCCCTTCACGTTCTGGTGGCGGTTGCTGCGCCAGAAGCGGTCCCCGATGCGGGCGAGTTCGTCCTCCGTGAGGCCGGGGCCGCCGTCCGTGACCACGACGGTCGTCAGTGCACCGCTCCAGGAGACCTCCACCCGCACCTCCTCGCCCTCGGGCGTGAACTTGAGGGCGTTGTCGATCACCGCGTCCAGGGCGCTGGACAGGGCGACCGGGTCGGCCCAGCCGGTGGTCGCCGGGCAGACCCCCGTCAGGCGCACCCCGCGCTCGTCGGCGAGCGGGCGCCAGGCACCGACGCGTTCGGCCGCGAGCTCACCGATGTCGGTGAGCCGCAGATCGGCCGCGGCGTGCTCGGCCAGGGCGAGGCCCAGGAGGTCGTCGAGCACCTGGGCGAGGCGTTTGCCCTCGGTGCGCACGGAGGCGATCTCCTCGTTCCCCTCCGGCAGTTCGAGGGCGAGCAGCTCGATGCGGAGCAGCAGGGCGGAGAGCGGATTGCGCAGTTGGTGCGAGGCGTCGGCGACGAAGGCCCGCTGCTGCTCCAGTACATCCTCGACGTTGTCGGCCATCTCGTTGAACGACCGGGCCAGGCGCCTCAGTTCCGGCGGCCCGCCCGCAGCGGCGACCCGCGACTTCAGGCGTCCGGTCGCGATGTCGTGCGTGGTGGCGTCCAGGACCCGTACCGGGCGCAGCACCCAGCCCGTGAGGCGCAGCGCGGCGCCGACCGCGAGGAGCATCGCCGCCGACTCACCGGCGCCGATGAGCAGCCACCCCTGCAGTGTCTTCGAACGCATGCGCCCCGTGGGCGAGTCGGTGACGACGACGGCGATGACGTCCCCGTCCCTGATCACTGGGGAAGCGACGACGAGCCTGCCTCGCTGCCAGGGCCACACCTGGCGCGGATCGTGGCTTCCACGGGACCTGAGGGCCTCCTCGAAGGCCTCCCGCACCTCGGCGCCCCTGGGAGGCAGGAACCAGTCCCCGGGGGCGTGAGCCATGGGCTCACGGTCCCGGAAGAAGACGCCCGCCTTGATCCCGTAGACCTCGTGGTAGTAGTCGAGTTCGGTCTGGAGGGTTTCGCCCCGTTCGTCCTTGTCGCGCAGGCGCGATCCCGTGGGACGTTTCGTGACGAACTGCGCGAGTGCCGCGAACCGCGCCGTGTCGTCGATCCGGTCGACGACCACCTTCTGCTGCTGCGCCGCCGCCACGCTCACCGCGAGCGGGAAGCCGAGCGCGAGCAGCACACCCGCCATGAGGACGATGAGCAGCGGGAGGAGGCGAGAGCGCACCTGACCTCGCCACTCCCTACGCGGCCGGGGCGACGAGCCGGTAGCCCACGCCCCGTACGGTCTCGATCAGGGCCGGCATGTGCAACTTGGAGCGCAGGGAAGCGACATGCACCTCAAGGGTGCGCCCCGTTCCCTCCCAGCTGGTGCGCCACACCTCGCTGATGATCTGCTCCCGGCGGAACACCACGCCGGGCCGTTGCGCGAGGAGTGCGAGAAGGTCGAACTCCTTGCGGGTCAGTTGGACCGTCGCACCGTTCACGCTGACCTGGCGGGTGGGCAGCTCGATGCGTACGGAACCGAGGCGCAGTTCACTGTCGGCGGGCCCGGCCTCGGCGCCCGACGGGGGACGCCGGATGACGGCGTGGATGCGGGCGATGAGCTCCCCGGTGTCGTACGGCTTCACTACGTAGTCATCGGCCCCGAGATTCAAACCATGGATCCGCGAGCGCACGTCGGCACGTGCCGTCACCATGATCACGGGCGTCGATCCGCGCTTGCGAATCTTTCCGCACACTTCGTAGCCGTCCTGGTCGGGCAGCCCCAGATCGAGGAGTACGACTCCGAAGGGTGCCGTTTCGCCGGGCAGCAGGGCCTGCAGCGCTTCCTCGCCGCTGCGGGCGTGCACGACATCGAAGCCGTGCCTGGCCAGGACCGCGGACAGGGCAGCGGCCACATGATCGTCGTCCTCGACGAGGAGCAGTCTCATACGGGCCCCCTCCGGTTCATCGGTCGTTCGGTTCGCGCTCGCCGATGGCCGGTACGCGCGCGTGCACAGGCACCAAGGCATCCACTCCGATGAGTAAGGACCGCGTCAAGAGGGTTCGGGTCACGGGCACGTTCCGTTATGGAGCCGGTACGGACCCGGGCGTCCCCGTTCACACGGTGTGTCCGGTTGCGGCCGGATCGTTATGCTCAATTTCCCCTCAGATGTAATGACGCTGGTCGCACCGGGTTATTACTGTCCTCCCAACCGAGGAGGATGGAGCAACAAGCCGTGACCGAAGTATCGGTGACCAAGGACGCCATACCGCCCGGGGCGGACGACCTGGTCGTGCTGAAGAACGTCAACAAGCACTTCGGCGCTCTGCACGTCCTCCAGGACATCGACCTGACCATCACCCGCGGTGAGGTCGTCGTCGTGATCGGCCCCTCCGGGTCGGGCAAGTCGACACTGTGCCGCGCCATCAACCGCCTGGAGACGGTCGAGTCGGGAGACATCTCGATCGACGGCAAGCCGCTGCCCCAGGAGGGCAAGGAGCTCGCCCGTCTGCGTGCGGACGTGGGCATGGTCTTCCAGTCCTTCAACCTTTTCGCGCACAAGCCCGTGCTCGAGAACGTGATGCTGGGCCAGATCAAGGTGCGCAAGACGTCCAAGGCGGAAGCAGAGACGAAGGCACGCGGTCTGCTGGACCGCGTAGGTGTCGCCTCGCAGGCCGACAAGTACCCCGCGCAGCTCTCCGGAGGCCAGCAGCAACGCGTCGCGATCGCCCGCGCGTTGGCCATGGACCCCAAGGTGATGCTCTTCGACGAGCCCACGTCGGCGCTCGACCCGGAGATGATCAACGAGGTCCTCGAGGTCATGCAGCAGCTCGCGCGTGACGGCATGACCATGGTCGTGGTCACCCACGAGATGGGCTTCGCACGCTCCGCGGCCAACCGTGTCGTCTTCATGGCGGACGGCCGGATCGTCGAAGAGGCCGTACCGGACCAGTTCTTCAGCAACCCGCGCAGCGACCGGGCCAAGGACTTCCTGTCGAAGATCCTTCACCACTGACGCACGACGCTTTCCTGCGTCTCAACTCTCTTCTGCCGACACAAAGGATGTTCACCATGAAGGCTCGCAAGGTCACCGCGGCTGCCGCTGCCGTACTCGCGCTCTCTGTCACCGCCACCGCCTGCGGTTCGGACGACAAGGACGACAAGGGTTCCGGTGGCAAGAAGATCACCATCGGCATCAAGTTCGACCAGCCGGGTGTCGGCCTGAAGACGCCGGACGGGTACACCGGCTTCGACGTCGATGTCGCTACCTACGTCGCTAAGGAGCTCGGCTACGAGGCCGGCGACATCGAGTGGAAAGAAACTCCCAGCGCTGACCGCGAGACCGCCCTGCAGCGTGGTGACGTGAAGTTCATCGCGGCGTCGTACTCGATCAACGACGAGCGTAAGCAGAAGGTCGACTTCGCGGGCCCGTACCTCCTTGCCCACCAGGACCTGCTGGTCCGCTCCGATGACAAGATCAGCAAGGGCACGGACCTCAACGGCAAGAAGCTCTGCTCGGTCACCGGCTCCACCTCGGCGCAGAACGTCAAGAAGGAGATCGCACCGAAGGCCCAGCTGCGCGAGTACGGCACCTACTCGGAGTGCATCGACGGACTGGGCAGCGGCGCCGTTGACGCGCTGACCACGGACGACTCGATCCTCGCCGGCTACGCGGCGCAGGAGCAGTACAAGGGCAAGTACAAGCTCGCCGGCCTGAAGCTCACCAACGAGAACTACGGCATCGGCATCAAGAAGGGCGACTCCAAGCTCGAGGACCAGATCAACAAGGCCCTCGAGAAGATGGTCAAGGACAAGTCCTGGGACAAGGCCGTCAAGAAGAACTTCGGCCCGGCCAACTACAAGAACGAGCCCGCCCCGAAGATCGGCGACATCGTCAAGTGACCCCGAGTGAGCGGCTCCTGAAGCCGGTCCACTGACAGGGCACACGCCGGTACGCCGCCGCCCGAACGCGGCGGCGTACCTCGCCATCACCACATGCGAGAGCGCGGGAGATCGTGTTCGACTTTCTTGAAGACTACGACTTGCTCGAGGCCTTCTGGATGACGGTGAAGCTCACCGTCTTCGCAGGCATCGGTTCCCTGGTCTGGGGCACTCTGCTGGCCGCCATGCGTGTCAGCCCGGTTCCGGTCATGCGCTGGTTCGGTACCGCTTACGTCAACGTCGTGCGGAACATCCCGCTGACCGTCATCATCGTGTTCAGCTCGCTCGGGCTCGCCGACGTCTTCGGCATCACCCTGGGCGCGGGCGACGACGTCGACACCATGACCTTCCGTCTCGCGGTGCTCGGCCTCGGGGCCTACACGGCGGCGTTCGTGTGTGAGGCGGTCCGGTCCGGCATCAACACCGTGCCGGTGGGCCAGGCGGAGGCCGCGCGCGCTCTCGGGCTGAGCTTCACTCAGGTCCTCGGTCTCATCGTGCTGCCGCAGGCTTTCCGCTCCGTGATCGGCCCCCTCACCAACGTACTGATCGCCCTGACCAAGAACACCACGGTCGCAGCGGCCATCGGTGTGGCGGAGGCGGCTCTGCTGATGAAGGAAATGATCGAAAATGAGGCGCAGTTGTTCCTCATCACCGCGATATTCGCTTTCGGATTCGTGGTGCTGACCCTGCCGACGGGCCTCATACTCGGGTGGCTCGGCAAGCGCCTGGCGGTGAAGCGATGACCTCCGTCCTCTACGACGCTCCCGGTCCCCGCGCAAAGAAGCGCAATGTCCTTCTCTCCCTGCTTTTTCTGGTTCTCATACTCCTGGGACTCTGGTGGGCCTGGACCGCCATGTCCGACAAGGGGCAGTTGGAATGGGCCAAGTGGAAGCCCTGGCTCGCCGATTCCGAGTCATGGACGACGTATCTGCTGCCCGGTCTCGCGAACACCCTTAAGGCCGCGGGCCTCGCCATGGTGATCGCCCTTCCGCTGGGAGCACTCTTCGGTATCGCACGGCTCTCCGACCACCGGTGGATCAGGGTCCCTGCCGCTGCGGTCGTCGAGTTCTTCCGAGCGATCCCGGTCCTGATCCTGATGGTCTTCGCCAACCAGTTCTACTCGGCATCCACCGACATCAGCGTCGACGCGCGCCCGATGTACGCGGTGGTCACGGGTCTCGTGCTCTACAACGCCTCGGTGCTCGCCGAGATCGTGCGAGCGGGCATCCTGTCGCTGCCAAAGGGGCAGACAGAGGCGGCCAAGGCGATCGGCCTGCGCAAGGGCCAGACGATGACAAGCGTGCTGCTTCCGCAGTCCGTGACCGCGATGCTCCCGGCGCTGGTCAGCCAACTTGTCGTCATCGTCAAGGACACCGCGCTCGGCGGCGCGATGCTCAGCTTCACCGAGCTCCTCAACGCCCGGAAGACGGCTGCGTCGTTCTACGCGAGCGTCATTCCCAGCTTCATCGTGGTCGCGGTGATCTTCATCGTGCTCAACCTGCTGCTCACGAGCCTGGCCTCCTGGCTCGAGCGCCGTATGCGGCGGTCCAAGAAGAGCACGGGTGCCGTGGTGGGCCCTGAAGCGCTCGAAAACCTGGAAACGATCGGCCCCAAGACGATCCGTGGGGACCACGGCGAGAATACCGGGGGCACCGGATAGCAACGGCTGGACAGAAGACAGGGGGGCAGCGGCTTAGTGCCGCTGCCCCCCTTGTTTGTGCATATGCGTGGTGAGCTCAAACCCTGCTCAATTCGCTCGCCCTCAAGATCAAATGGCTCTACTATAAGGGAGTTGCTGGTTCCGACTGGAACACCAGAGACCGCGGAACCCGACAAGCAGCGATCAGGGGACAGCTAAATGAAGAAGACCGTAAAAGGCATAGGCGTCAGCGCGCTTGCGTTTGCCTGCATCTTCACATCGGGAGCCGGCGCACACGCGGCGGATTCCGACTACGGCAAGAAGTACAAGGGCTGCAAGAACTACGTGAAGGTCTGGCGCAGCGGCGGCAAGGTCTACGCGTACGCGAAGCAGACCTGCAGCAGGCAGGCCGTCGCTCTGCGCCCCACGGTTGCTCTCTCCGCCAATGGCGGCAG
This sequence comes from Streptomyces sp. NPDC051218, assembly GCF_044455475.1. NCBI lineage: Bacteria > Bacillati > Actinomycetota > Actinomycetes > Kitasatosporales > Streptomycetaceae > Streptomyces > Streptomyces sp. NPDC051218. The sequence goes on from NZ_JBITEU010000003.1 coordinate 566,965, forward strand.
GGACGGCTGGACGGACGCCGCGAAGGCCTGCAAGTTCGCCAAGACTTGCAAGACGAAGAAGGTCTCGCTGAAGGCCAAGCGGGGCAAGACCTACCGGGCGTCGAACAGCGGAAACGCCACGCTCGGGCGCCCTAGCGACCAGGACATGTTCTGGCCGACCTCGACCGTGGCGCACGCCACCTACAAGGCCAGGTGACCTCTCCGGGCTGACATCTCCCCGCTGACGTCGTCATTGTGTCTGACGTCCGGACGTGAGCAGTCGCGTCTTCAGTACCGGGGCGCTGAACTGGAGGGCTGCCGTCCAATGCCGGACGGCAGCCCTTGTCACATCCCGACACTTCCTGTGTGATCTGTCGACCGCCTCATCACACGTTCGCCCAAGCGCCACAGCAGTCGGGCGGCAACTTGACGCGGGCAGCAGCGGTGGGTTGCATACGTTCTGTGATCGTGCACCGGGCTCCAACTGCCAGTTCCTGTACGTACGTCCAGCGCTCCCGGGCCCTCGTGGCGGGAGGGTACGCACCGTGGACCCGGTGATCGTCGTCGGCGCGGGTCCCGTGGGGCTCACGCTCGCCCTGGCTCTCGCGCGTCACTCCGTACCCACCGTCGTACTCGACGAAGGGCCCGGCAAGGACGAGCAGCGGCCCGCGCGGACCGTCGTCCTGCGGGATGACACCGCGGGCCTCATGGAGCGGCTCGCCGGTCACTCGTTCGGTGACCAGGAGTCGGGCGCGCGGTGGGGCGGCTGGCGGTCCCTGCGGCGCAAGCAGCTGATGCGGGAGCTCACGTTCAGTGATGAGGTGCCTGCCCCGCTGCACGTTCCCCAGCATGCGCTGACCGGTGCCCTGCGGGCGGCCATCGCCGAGGAGCGGCTTGTCAAGGTCGCGGTGGAGAGCAAGCTCGACTCCCTCGAGCAGGACCCGGGCGGACTGACCGCCCACACGCGCGGCCCCAAGGATGCCTGGTGGCGCGGCAGTTATCTGGTGGGCTGCGACGGGCCGCGCTCGACCGTGCGCAAGCTCCTCGACGTCCGCTTCCCGGGGCGTACGGCCGTCGAGCGACACGCCGTGGCCGCCCTGCGCACGGAACTTCCCAGGCCCGGTGAGGCGTTGTTGCATCGGATGCCTCCGTGGCGCCACGGAGGCGCCGAGGTGACGGGCCGTCCGCTCGCCGGCGGGGTGTGGCGGCTCGACTGGTTGCTGCCACCGCGCGGCGAGCTCGTGACGCCCGACGCGCTCGTGGTGCGCATCCGCGAGACCCTCGCGGGCTGGTGCGGCGGCTCCACGCCGCCGTACGAGCTGCTCGACACGGGCGTGCACACCGTTCACCACCGGCTGGCCCGCCGGTGGCGGGTCGGCCGTGCCTTCCTCGCGGGCGACGCCGCGCATCTGCTCGGCGCGCTCGGCACCCAAGGACTCGACGAAGGGCTGCGGGACGCGGACAACCTCGCCTGGAAACTGGCCCTCGCCTGGCACCACGGCGCGCGGGACGCCCTGCTCGACAGCTATCAGACCGAGCGGCGGGCCGGTGTCGCCGCACGGCTGCGCGCCGCCGACCAGTCGCTGCCGATACTGCGGGGCGGCAAAGGCCTGCGCTCCTATGTGCCGGGGTCCGCGCGCGGGCACGACACGCTTCTCACCGACGGCCACGTGGGACGCGGGCCTCTCGGCGCGCCCGCATCGTACGCGGAGTCCCCTCTCGCACCTCCGCTCTCCGAGTCCGAGGTGACCGTGGGCACGGAGCCGGGGGCGCCCGTGGCCGATGTGCCGGTGACGGCGCCCGACGGATCCTTCGTGCGACTGCGCGACCGGCTCGGCATCGGTCAGTTGCTCGTCGTGCTCGTCGCGCCCGGCACAGTGGTCTGGGAGCGGCGGCACTGGGTGACGGCCGGGGTCATGCCCCGGCTCGCCGCCGCCGTCACGGCCCTGCCGCACCCGGCGGAACTGCTCGTCGCGGAGAGCTACCCAGGAGCCCCCGCACATTCGGTGCTGCTCATCCGCCCCGACGGTCACTTGGTCACCGCGCTCGGCGGCGTGCGGCCCGCCGAGTTGTATACGGCGGCCGAGGCGGCCCTCGGCGGGGCGGCTCCGAAGCGGCGTACGGACAGCGCGGAGACCACGGAAAAGGCGGAGAACACGGCCGCGGTGGGCCGTCCGACCACACAGTGAGAAGGAGTTGACCGGCACGCAGCGTCATGGTCTACTCCGAAACGTGACCGACACCGATGTGCGCCTGTGGCGGAGGGTCCATATGGACCTCGTCCGCTATGCGGGCTGCGTGTGTCGTCCGTCCTGCTGAATTCGCCCTCTTCTCCCCTGCGCGTTGCCCTCTTAGTGGCGCGCGCTTCCGCGAACCTCCAGGACGGTATCCGTGTCTGCCCCTGTCTTCACCGCGCCCTCCTCCACGGCGGCGCACGCGCCCACCGCCGCCGAACTCCTCGAGTTCGTACGCCGTAGCGCCGCCGACCCCGAGCTCATCGCCTCACTGCCGCTCGACCCCGAGGGGCGCACCTGGGTGCGCCTCGAAGGGCCCGGTGGCAGCGAGGCCTGGCTGATCGGCTGGCCGCCGGGCACCGGCACCGGCTGGCACGACCACGCGGAGTCGGTCGGTGCCTTCCTCACCGCTGCAGGCACCCTCAAGGAGAACTCCCTCGCCGCCCGGCTGCCCACCGACGGCTGGAAGACCCTGGAGTTGTCCGAAGGGGTGGACCGCGAGCGGGAGTTGACGGCCGGGAAGGGCAGGGCGTTCGGCCAGAACCACGTGCATGAAGTGCTGAACGAGTCCACGAGCGAGCACGCCATCTCCGTGCACGCCTACTATCCGCCGCTGCCGCGCATCCGCCGCTACAGTCGTACAGGCCCGGTCCTGCGCCTGGAGTCCGTAGAGAGCCCGGAGGACTGGCAGTGAGTGAGCATTCCGAAGACGTACGCCACACTGACGCGCACCCCAAGGTCGAACCTCCCGTCGGCATCGACGAGTTGCTGGAGCGTGTGCGGCTCGACCTCGATCGGGTCACTCCGGAGGAGGCGCGTGACATCGCGGCCGCGGGCGGCCTCTTGGTCGACATCCGGTACGCCGCCTTGCGCGAGCGCGACGGACTGATCCCCGGAGCCCTCGTGGTCGAGCGCAACGAACTGGAGTGGCGCCTGGACCCGCAGGGAAGCCACCGTGCCGCGGAGGCCGTGAGCCACGGCCTGCATGTCGTCGTGATCTGCAACGAGGGCTACGCGTCGAGCCTCGCTGCCGTCTCCTTGCGGCAGTTGGGGCTGCGGCACGCGACCGACCTCATCGGTGGGTTCCAGGCGTGGAAGGCCGCCGGCCTCCCTGTCACCGCCGGCCTCCCTGTCAGCGCAGGGCTTCCTGTCACTGCCGGACCCCACGCCGACGCCGGGCTTCCCGCCTCGGATTGATCAGGCTCACTCGCCGCCGGGCCTTCGCCACCATGACGGGCCACGCGAATGGGCCGGGCCGCGGTTCGCGCCGCGCTGCCCGGCCCTGACCTGGGCCCCACCCCCGCGAGGGCCCTGGTCGGCTCAGTCCCCGTCGTACCCCAAGTCCCCCGCGTCCTCGCCCTCTTCCTCGATGGCCTGCCGGACGATCCGGAGCGCCAGCCCTTCCGAGTAGCCCTTGCGGGCGAGCATGCCCGCGAGGCGGCGCAGCCGTTTGTCGCGGTCGAGGCCCCGTGTGGCGCGGAGCTTGCGGTCGACGAGCTCGCGCGCGGTCGCCTCCTCCTGCTCCGAGTCAAGCTGTCCGACGGCCTCCTCGATGAGCGTGGCGTCCACGCCCTTCGTACGCAGCTCCTGCGCGAGGGCCCGGCGGGCCAGACCCCGGCCGTGGTGCCGGGACTCCACCCACGCGCCCGCGAAGGCGCCGTCGTTGATCAGGCCGACCTCTTCGAAGCGGGTCAGCACTTCCTCCGCCACGTCTTCCGGGATGTCTCGCTTGCGCAGCGCGTCCGCCAGCTGTTTGCGCGTGCGCGGAGTCCCGGTGAGTAGCCGCAGGCAGATCGCCCGCGCCTTCTCACCCGGGTCCGCTGCCGGCGGCTCCCCCTTCTCGGCCCGCGACGAGGAAGGGGGGCCGTTGTCCTGTGAACCGCCGCCTCGGCCTTCGCCGAAACCGCCACGCCGTCGGCGACCTCGCCGGCCGCCGCCCCCGCGGAAGCCGGTGTCGTCGCCCTCCTGGCCGGCGCCACCCTGATCCACACCGTCCGCGGGGCCTCGGCCCGCGGGATCGGTGTGGTGCTCGGGAGTGATCTGGTCCACCCAGTCCGTGCGCCGCGTCATGGATCAGCTCTTGGCCGCGGCGGCCTTGGGCTTGGTGGCCTTGGCAGCCGGCGCAGGCACCGTCTTGGCGGCGTCCTCGGCCGGCGCACCCGCCGCACCCGCCGCGTCCTTGCCCGGCTCCGCGGTCGGCTCGTCGGCCTGCGGCTTCACGCCGACGCCCAGCTTCTCCTTGATCTTCCTCTCGATCTCGTTGGCGAGATCGGGGTTGTCCTTCAGGAAGTTGCGGGCGTTCTCCTTGCCCTGGCCGAGCTGGTCGCCCTCGTACGTGTACCAGGCGCCCGCCTTGCGGACGAAGCCGTTCTCCACGCCCATGTCGATCAGGCCGCCCTCGCGGCTGATGCCCTGGCCGTAGAGGATGTCGAACTCGGCCTGCTTGAAGGGGGGCGCGACCTTGTTCTTGACGACCTTGACGCGGGTGCGGTTGCCGACCGCGTCCGTGCCGTCCTTCAAGGTCTCGATCCGGCGGATGTCGAGCCGCACCGAGGCGTAGAACTTCAGCGCGCGGCCACCGGTCGTGGTCTCCGGCGAGCCGAACATCACGCCGATCTTCTCGCGGAGCTGGTTGATGAAGATCGCGGTGGTCTTGGACTGGTTGAGCGCGCTGGTGATCTTCCGGAGCGCCTGGCTCATCAGACGGGCCTGCAGACCCACGTGCGAGTCGCCCATCTCACCCTCGATTTCCGCGCGCGGCACCAGGGCCGCGACGGAGTCGATGACGATCAGGTCGAGCGCACCGGAGCGGACCAGCATGTCGACGATCTCCAGAGCCTGCTCGCCGTTGTCCGGCTGGGACAGGATCAGGTTGTCGATGTCGACGCCCAGCTTCTTCGCGTACTCGGGGTCGAGTGCGTGCTCGGCGTCCACGAAGGCGACGGCGCCGCCCGCGCGCTGTGCGTTCGCCACGGCGTGCAGCGTCAGCGTCGTCTTACCGGAGGATTCCGGTCCGTACACCTCCACCACACGGCCGCGCGGGATGCCGCCGACGCCGAGCGCGACGTCGAGCGCGGTCGATCCGGTGGGGATGACCTCGATGGGGTCGTTCGGCCGCTCGCCCATGCGCATCACTGCGCCCTTGCCGAATTGCCGTTCAATCTGTGCGAGCGCGGCTTCGAGCGCCTTCTCGCGGTCGGTTCCTGCCATGGGTTCCACCCGATTTGCTTGTGTCGATCGCTTCACGTCAATGACGCTAGCGCCTGCCACTGACAATCCGCCCCGACGCCCGTCCGGCCTGTGGATAACTCGAGGCGATCGCCCCGCCGAAATCCGTCGGAGCCCCAGGGATCCCCCCGCGAAAACCCCGGGAAAACGCCGCCAGGCAACCCATAAGAATGGATGTTCGATTTTGGTGTCAAGCGCACCACGCGGCTCCCACCGAGACTTCGGAGTGGGCCCGCAGGGGGTGCTTACGGGCGCTCGCCCGAGCCTGACGCGGAGCCGGTGTCGCCCGACGCCTCCTCCGACGCGATCTCGGCCTCCGAAGCCGCCCCGGGGTGGTTGGGACCGCGCATGGCACGTCTCACGCGGGTCAGGAGGGACACCCCGCCCTTGCGGCGGTGCCCGTGGACGCGCGGGTCGTCCGTGACGTCGTACCGCTTCACGTACGCCCCCAGGAAGGCCTGCAGGGTCGCGATCGCCGGGATGGAGATCAGGGCGCCGACCGCTCCGAGGAGCGCCGTGCCCGCGATGACCGACCCGAAGGCGACCGCCGGGTGGATGTCCACGCTCTTGGCGGTGAGCTTGGGCTGCAGGACGTAGTTCTCGAACTGCTGGTAGACCACGACGAAGATCAGCACCCACAGCGCGTACCAGGGGTTGACCGTGAAGGCGATCAGCATCGGCAGGGCGCCCGCCAGATACGTGCCGATGGTGGGGATGAACTGGGAGACCAGGCCGACCCACACCGCGAGCACGGGCGCGTACGGCACGCCGAGGACCTGCAGCAGGACGTAGTGCGCGACTCCGGAGATCAGCGCCATCAGACCGCGCGAGTAGATGTAGCCGCCGGTCTTGTCGACCGCGATCTCCCAGGCGCGGAGCACTTCGGCCTGGCGGGCGGGTGGCAGTACCGAGCAGAGCGCACGCCGCAGGCGCGGGCCGTCGGCCGCGAAGTAGAACGAGAACAGCAGGACCGTCAGGAGCTGGAAGAGGCCTCCGAGGACCTGCGCCGACACGTCCAGGACGCCGCTCGCGCTGTTCTGCACGTACTTCTGCAGCCAGTCCGAGTGGACCAGGCTGTCCTGGATCTCGACCCGGGACAGCTCGGTGTGGAACGTCCGGTTGATCCAGCTGATGACGTCGTCGAGGTACTCGGGGAAGTCCTCGACCATGTCCACGATCTGGCCCGCGAGCATCGATCCCATGAGCGTGATGAAGCCCGCGCCCACGATCAGGACACCGAGGAAGACCAGGAAGGTGGCGAAGCCCCTGCGCAGCCCGCGCGCGGCCATCCAGCTCACCGCCGGCTCGACCGCGAGCGCAAGGAAGAACGCGATCAGAATGTTGATCAGCAGTCCGGTCAGCTGGTGGAAGGCCCAACTGCCCAGCTGGAAACAGGCGATGAGCGCGAGGGCCAGCACCATGGCGCGCGGCAGCCAGCGCGGCATGCTGGCGGCCCGCCCGGTCTCCGCCCCGTTCGGGGGCTGGGCGGGCGGCGTCGTGCCGAGCGGAGCTACGTCCTGAGTGACCTGCGCGGTCTCGTCTGTCGATGCCACGGGGCCAGTCTCGCCCACGCCACCGACATTCGGTTGCCACCCCCGCGTCTTCGCAGTCGACGACGCTCAGGAGGGGCCACACCGGACGGCGAAGTGTCCGGCCGTCAGCGCCTTTCGGCCGGTACGTCCATCGCCGCGCACACAGCGCGCCAGACGTCCTTGGCGTCCCAGCCCGCGTCCAGTGCCTGATGCACCGTGCGCCCGCCGAGCTCGGCCATCACATGGTCGCGAGCGAACGAGTCGGCGTACCCCTGTCCGAAGTGGTCCGCCATCCGCTCCCAGAAAACCGTCAACCGCATGCCCTCAGTATCGCTCCCTTGAGAGTGCAGCCGGACGCGGAGGGCTCACCGAAGGCGCTTTCCGGCCTACGGTCTGTGCATGGCCGAAACCGGAGCATCCCCGCACACCGCGCACTCGCCGGTCGCGCGCGCCGAGCACTTCGTCTGGCTCGCCGCGCGCATCCTTGAGCAGCGGCGGTTCGCGTACCACTTCCTGAGCGGCTCGGGCGGCGCCGGAGCCGCGTCGGCCGACGCAGTCGAGACGGCCCTGGCCGCGTACGACACCGAGGACGGCGGCTTCGGGTACGGCCTCGAACCGGACCTGCGGGGCCCCGTCAGCCAGCCCCTGCACGCCGGACACGCGCTGCGCGTCCTGGACTCCATCGGACGCTGCGGCGGGCAGCGGGTGGAGCGCGTGTGCCGCTATCTGACGTCCGTGTCGACGTCCGACGGCGCCCTCCCGGCGATCCATCCCAGCCAACGCGGCTACCCCTCGGCGCCGTTCGTGCCCGTGGTGGACGACCCGCCGAGCGAACTTCTCGCCACCGGCCCCGTAGTGGGCCTGTTGCACCGCAACGAGGTGTGGCACGCCTGGCTGTTCAGGGCCACCGACTTCTGCTGGGCCGCGGTGGAGTCCCTGGAGAAGTCTCATCCGTACGAGATCGAGGCGGCCGTCGCCTTTCTCGACGGGGCACCCGACCGCCCGCGCGCGCAGGCGGCCGCCGACCGGCTCGGCAGGATCGCCCGGGAGCAGGGTCTCGTGACGCTCGACCCCGAGCGGCTCGACGCGTACCCCGTGGCTCCGGGCTACGCGCCGGGTGAGCACCACTTCGCGCACGACTACGCGAAGGGCCCCGAGTCGCTCGCGCGCGCGTGGTTCACCGACGAGGAAATGGCGCTCTCCCTGGACCACCTGGAACGGGAGCAGCAGGAGGACGGCGGCTGGCCGATCCGCTGGCGGCAGTGGGCCCCCGGCAGCGCCCTCGAAGCGCGCCCGATCGTCACCATCGAGGCGCTGCGCACGCTACGGGCGTACGGGCGGTCCATCGCCTGACCGGGCCTCCTCGGACTCTCTCAGGAGCAGCGCCGCGATGGCGAGTGCCGTACCGCGGGGCGTAGACAGGTCGATGCCGGTGCGTTCGCCGATCTTCGCGAGGCGGTTGTCGACGGTGTTGGGGTGCAGGCCGAGGGCGGTGGCGGTCGCCCTTCGCTCCTGCTGATGGCCGAGGTGGGTGCGCAACGTCTCCAGGAGCTCGGGGCGGTCGGCGACCGGGTCGAGCAGCGCGGAGATGAGGTGGCTGCTCTCGTTGCGGCGGGAGAGGTGGTACTCGAGGAGCACGTCCTCCATGCGGTTCAGTCCCGGCGGCAGACCGCACGCGCGCGTGATGCGCAGTATCTCGCTCGCGGTCCGCGCCGCGTCCGTCACGGCCTCGGGCCCGGCGGCGTCCACGGCGGCCACACGTACGGGAAGGTCGCAGGCCTTGCCGAGGCGGCGCGGCAGGTCTTCGGGGGGCCGGCACTCCCGGGGCACGATGACCCGGCCGCCGTCGGCCTCCAGGAGCGCGAGCACGTCCACATCGAAGGCGTGGTCCAGGGCGGTCTGCACACGCCGCAGCCGCCGCCGTACCGCTACGGGGCCCTCGGCCGGCGCCCCGTCGAAGCCGATCGCGAGGACGAGCACGGGCCCCGCGAGGCGCAGCTGGTCGAGCAGCACGTGGCCGGGCGGCACCATGCCGTCGAGCAGACCGCGGACCAGGGACTTGCGCTGGGCGCGCTGCTCGGCCTCCAGGGCGGAACGTTCGTCCAGGTAGGTCTCGGCCACGGCTCCGACGATGGTGGGGTGCGACTGCAGCAGCACGTCCACGAGCTCGACCAGGGCCGCTTCCTCACCCGGGCGGGCGACCTCGCGCAGCGCCTGCCACAGCACGTAGACGCCCAGTGCGTGCGTCCGCAGCAGCAGATGCAGCGGCATGCCCTCTTCCGCGCGCTGTGCGGCCCGCTCGCGGAAGAGGCGATGGCTGCCGGGCTGATCGGAGACGTGGCGCAGGAACAGGCGCACACCGTGGCGTGCCGTCGCGGCTATCTCCAGGTCCTTCACGTCGTCGGGGAGCTCCGCGTAGCCGGGCAGCTCCTCGAACGACTCACGGGCCATCCTGCGGGCCAGTTCGTTGACCCGGGGCTCGCAGCGCGCCGCGAGGGATCTCGCCTCGGAGGATAGGGCCACGGTGTCTCCTCTCCGGGGGCGGGGCCGCGGTTGTGACGCGTCACATTACCCACGGGACCTGGGTGTGACGGGAGCGGGTGTTCGATCACGCGACGGGGTCCGAAACTCGTGACCTGTGGCCATCCACCCCACCGGACACGAGGAGCCGCGGGCATGACCGAGCACAAGGCAGTGGACTACTCCGAGTACATCGACCGGGTCTGGCGGGGCGAGGAGACGCTCCTGGCCCACCTCACCGGCGCGTACACCGAGGACGAGCTGGTACGGCTGCGCGACCGGGTGGGGTTCTTCCCGGCGTTCGCGAACGTCGCGGTGTTCGACACCGGCGACGGGGTGGTGCTCGTCGACTCGGGGGACTTCCGCACGGCGCAGCAACTGCACACGGCGGTCGGCGGTTTCGGCGCGGGGCCGGTGCACTCGGTGGTGTACACGCACGGCCATGTCGACCACGTCTTCGGAGTGTTCCCCTTCGACCGCGAAGCGGAGGCGACGGGCGGTCGGCCGCCCGAGGTGATCGCCCACGAAGGCGTCACCGCACGCTTCGACCGCTACATCCGGACCGCGGGATACAACTCCTGGATCAACCGCAAGCAGTTCGGAGTGCCCTCCCTGGAGTGGCCCACCACGTACCGCTACCCGGACACCGTCTACCGGGAACGCCACACCATGCGCCGCGGCGAGCTGACCTTCGAGCTGGTCCACGCGCGCGGGGAGACCGACGACCACACCTATGTGTGGATACCGGAACTCAAGACGCTGTGCACGGGCGACCTGTTCATCTGGAACTCACCGAACGCCGGCAACCCCCAGAAGGTGCAGCGCTACCCGGAGGACTGGGCGCGGGCCCTGCGCGCCATGCAGGAACTCGGCGCCGAACTGCTGCTCCCCGGGCACGGGGTCCCGATCATGGGCGCCGAACGCGTGCACCAGGCGCTCGACGACACCGCACGGCTCCTGGAGTCCCTGTGCGAGCAGACCAGGACGCTGATGAACGCGGGCCATCGGCTTGACGCCGTTATCCACGGCGTGAAGGTCCCGGAGGAACTCCTCGCGAAGCCGTACCTCCACCCCGCCTACGACGAGCCGGAGTTCGTCGTACGCAACCTCTGGCGGCTCTGGGGCGGCTGGTACGACCAGAACCCCGCCCACCTCAAGCCGGCCCCGGAGGCGGCGCTCGCGGCCGAGCTCGCGAAGGCCGCGGGAGGCGCCCACGCCTTGGCACAGCGGGCCGCTCAGCTGCTGGTCGAAGGCGAGCTCCGGCTTGCCGCGCATCTGGCGGAGACGGCCGCGCTGGCCGCGCCCACCGACACCGGGGTGGCACGCGTGCGTGCCGAGGTGTACGCGCTGCGCGCCCGCCAGGAGACGTCGACCATGGCGCGCGGTGTCTTCAACTGGGCGGCAGCGGAGTCGGCCGCCGTGGCTGAAGGAACGGACCTGGAGACGGAGTTGACGCGTACCCCGGAGGGACGCAGCCGCGCAGCCGGAGCGATCAGCGTCGGCGTGATCGACGACGAAGACGGCTGCTGCGGATGAGCGGGGTCCGGGGGATGAGCCGGGCCCGGGGGATGAGCGGGGCCTGGCGGACCACCTGGCTGCTCCTGGCCTTCATGGTCGTGAACTTCGCCGACAAGGCGGTCCTGGGGCTCGCGGGGCCGGAGATCCGGGCGGACTTCGGCATCACCCGTCAGGAGTTCGGTACCGCGCAGTCGGCGTTCTTCGCCCTGTTCTCCGTGGCGGCGATCGGAGTCTCCGCCCTGACCCGGAGGGTGCGCACCACCCCACTGCTCCTCGTGCTCGCCCTGATGTGGTCTGCGGCCCAGCTGCCGATGCTGTGGGGAGCGGCGGGGTTCGGCACCCTGCTGGCGACAAGGGTGCTGCTCGGCGCGGCCGAGGGGCCCGCGGCACCGGTTGCCATGCATCACGTGCACGGCTGGTTCCCGCAGCGCGAGCGGGCCCTGCCGACCGCGATCCTGTTGGTCGGCGCCGCGGCCGGGGTGGCGATCGCCTCTCCGGTCCTGACCTGGGTGATCACCCACTGGGGCTGGCGCTGGTCGTTCGGCGTGGTGGGCCTGATCGGCCTCGTCTGGGCGGGGGCCTGGCGGGTCTGGGGTTCGGAGGGGCCGCTGGCGCCGCCGGTGGGCCAGGAGACGGGCGCCGCGGGGGGCGCGGGGGCCGCGGGAGCGGCATCCTCCGTAGGAGGCTCTATTGAGCTCTCCGTAGCGGCTGACACCGTCCCGTTGCGCCGGATCCTCCTGTCGGGTTCCTTCGTGACAGCGGCCTTCGGCGCCTTCGCGGCGTACTGGCTAATGAGCACCCTGCTGACGTGGACACCCGACTACTTGGAGAGCGTCGCCGGCTGGGATCTCCACCAGGCGGGCACGCTGGTGGGCGTGGGAGCCCTCGCCAACGGCGCGGTGCTCCTCGTGCACGGCCTGCTCGCACAGCGTTCCGCGCGGCGGGGCGACCCACCCCGGCTGCCGGTGGGCGCGGGAGCGGGGCTGCTCATGACGGTGGCGGGATGCGCCGTCGCCACGTTCGGCTCGACGGACTCCATGTGGATCAAGGTGCCACTGATGATGGGCCCCATGGCCTTGGCCATGGTGATGCTCACCGTGGCATCGACCGCCTGCGCCCAGATCGCCCCGCCCTCCCGGCGAGGCCTCGTCCTTGGTGTGCTGACCTTCGTCTACGCGCTCGGCGGGATCCTCTCCCCGTTGGTCCTCGGCGGCATGGTGGACCGGGCGGCCACGGTGTCCGCCGGCTACCAGCAGGGATGGCTGCTGACATCGGGGCTGCTCCTGACCGCCGGTGTCCTCGCGGCGCTCTTCTGCCGTCCGGAGCAGGCCGCGCGGCGTCTCGGGGTCCCCGAGAACACGCGGACAGCCACGCCGGTCAGCCCATGAGCGCCCGCGCCCCCGCGGTGACGACCACGGCCGCTCCGATGACGACCAGGAACGGGGCCCGCAGCAGCAGCGCCACGGCCGCCGCTGCGAGCCCCAGGGCCTTGGCGTCGAGCTCAAGGACCTGCCCCTCGGCGAAGGCCTGCTGGGCCGTGAGCGCGGCCAGCAGAGCCACAGGGAGCAGGGCGGCCATGCGTTTGACGAGCGGCCGCTCCAAGGCGCCGGCGGGCACCAGCAGGCCCGCGAGCTTCACGAGGTAACAACCGACGAAGGTCACGCCGATCGCGATCCAGATGTTCAACGGTCTTCCCTCTGCGTGTCGTTCGGGGTCTCGACCTGCGAGTCGATCTGCGAGTCGTTCGGGATGCCGCTCCGGGTGTCCTCGGAGCGTGCGGCTCCCTTGGCGGATGCCTTGCGCCCCTCTACGTAGAGCACCATCGGCACGGCGAGCGCGGCCACCAGGACCGGCACACCCGCCGGCAGCACCGGCAGCAGGCCGAGCCCCAGGACGACCGCGACCGCCGCCACAGCCCGCTCCGTGGTCGTCCGCAGCATCGGCGCGAGCAGCGCAAGGAAGACCGCGGGTCCCGCGGCGTCGAGCCCCCACGCGTCGGTGTCCCCGATGGCCTCGGCGCCCAGCGCCCCGAGGAGCGTGGTGACGTTCCACAGCAAGTAGAGGCTCAGTCCGGTGACGGTGAACCCGATGCGGGCGGCGCGCCGGGTCGGCTGTGCCAGCGAGACGGCGGTGGTCTCGTCGATGACCCAGTGGGCGGCGAACGGGCGCACCGCGCGCGGGAGGGCCAGCAACTGCGAGAGCCGCAGCCCGTAGAACGCGTTGCGCACGCCGAGGAAGAAGGCGCCCGCCGCCGCGGTGAACGGGTTGCCGCCACCCGCGAGCGCCCCGACCAGCGCGAACTGCGAGGCCCCGGTGAAGACCAGCAGGCTGAGCACGCAGGTCTGGAGCACGGTGAGGCCGCTGCCCGCCGAGGTCACTCCGAAGGCGAAACCGGAGAGCCCGACGGCGACCCCGACGCCGAGGGCGTCGCGTACGACGGCGGAGTCGGGTTTCTCCGGTGTGCCGGTCGACCGGTCGTCGGGCTCCATCTGGCCTGGGGCTATGTCTGCGTGTGTCGTCTGTTCTGCCACACACCGGACGGTACGAGCAGGGCCGATTCCCCGTCTTGTACGTTCTTGCGCTCACGCTGGTAGGCCCCGGGCGGCACCCCGACGATCCGCGTGAAGTGCCGGTTCAGGTGCGGCTGGTCGCTGAAGCCCACGGCGACCGCCGCTTCGGCGGGTGTCGTTCCCGCGTCCAGGAGACGCCGTGCGGCCCGCACACGGGCGTCGGTGAGCCACGCGTGCGGAGGCATTCCGTACGCGTCGCGGAAGGCCCGCAGCAGGGCGAAGGGGCCGACTCCGAGATCGGTGGCGAGCCGCTCCAGGCTCGGCGGGTCGGCGAGCCGCTCCTCCAGGACGGCACGCGCGCGTGCCGCGATCCTGCCACCGGCCGTGCGCACGGCACGCTGCGGGACGGGGCCGCCGTTCAGCCGCAGCAGCCGGGTCACGGCCACCCGCAGCAACGTGTCGGCGGCCAGCGCGTTGCCCTCATCGGCGGCTCGCAGCACCCGGTGGACGAGGGCCACGGCGTACGGGTCTTCGAGTACCGGTCGGTCGAAGCCTGGGGCCCCTCGCATGGTGGTGGTCTCCGCGGCGATGGCCGCGACCAGTTCCGGCGACGGGTAGAGCGCCGCGTACCGCCATCCCTCGGGTGCACCGGCCCGGCCGGTGTGCGTCGTGTCGGGGTTGATCAGAGCCAGGGTGCCCGCCCCCGCGTGCTGATCGACGCCGCCGTGGTGGAAGACGTCGACGCCCTCGGCGATCGCCGCGATCACGAAGTGCTCGTGGGTGTGTCGCACGAACGTCTTGTTGATGTAGTGGGCACGCAGCAGGTCGACCCCGGGCAGCTCCGCGTACCGCCAGTGCCGCGCCTGCTCCGCCGAACCTGCCATGACCCCATTCTGCGACAGCCACGCAAACCCTTTTCCGCAGGTCGGCGCCGTTGTCAGTGGCGGGGTGCACGATGGGGTCATGGTCAGGTCCGCATCCAGTGCTCCCGGCGCCCCCGGCGCCCTTGACGGGTTCTCCCCCGCGACCCGCAGCTGGTTCACGGGGGCTTTCTCCGCGCCCACGTCCGCGCAGGCCGGGGCGTGGCAGGCCATCGGTGAGGGCTCGGACGTGCTGGTCGTCGCGCCCACCGGCTCGGGCAAGACGCTGGCCGCATTCCTCGCCGCCCTCGACCAGCTGGCCTCGACCCCGCCGCCCGCCGACCCCAAGAAGCGCTGCCGCGTGCTGTACGTGTCTCCGCTGAAGGCCCTCGCGGTCGACGTGGAGCGCAATCTGCGCAGCCCGCTGACCGGCATCCGTCAGGAGTCCGTGCGCCTCGGACTCCCCGAGCCGGAGGTGCGGGTCGGCATCCGTTCGGGTGACACGCCGCCCGCCGAGCGCCGCTCCATGGCCACACGCCCGCCGGACATCCTGATCACCACCCCCGAGTCGCTCTTCCTGATGCTCACCTCCGCCGCGCGGGACGCGCTGGCCGGCATCGAGACGGTGATCCTGGACGAGGTGCACGCCGTCGCGGGCACCAAGCGCGGCGCCCATCTCGCCCTCTCCCTGGAGCGGCTCGACGAGCTGCTGCCGCGCCCGGCCCGCCGCATCGGCCTGTCAGCGACCGTCCGTCCGGTGGACGAGGTGGCGCGCTATCTGTCCCCGCAGCGCAGGGTGGAGATCGTCCAGCCGCCGTCCGGCAAGGAGTTCGACCTGTCCGTGGTCGTGCCGGTCGAGGACCTCGGGGAGCTGGGCGGCTCGCCGGTCGCGGACAACGACCAGGGCGCGGAGCGTCCCTCGATCTGGCCGCACGTCGAGGAGCGCATCACCGACCTCGTCCAGGCGCACCGCTCGACCATCGTCTTCGCCAACTCACGCCGCCTCGCGGAGCGCCTGTGCAACAGGCTCAACGAAATCGCGTACGAACGCGCGACAGGGGAGCCCCTCCCCGAGGACCACTCCCCCGCGGAGCTGATGGCCGAGGCAGGCGCGGCCAAGGGCGCCCCTCCGGTCCTCGCCCGAGCCCACCACGGCTCGGTCTCCAAGGAGCAGCGCGCGCTCGTCGAGGAGGACCTGAAGGCCGGTCGTCTGCCGGCGGTCGTCGCCACCTCCAGCCTGGAGCTGGGCATCGACATGGGCGCGGTGGACCTCGTGGTCCAGGTCGAGTCACCGCCCTCCGTGGCCTCCGGCCTGCAGCGGGTCGGCCGGGCGGGACACCAGGTGGGCGCGGTCTCCACCGGCGTCGTCTTCCCCAAGTACCGAGGGGACCTGGTGCAGGCCGCCGTGGTCACCGAGCGGATGCGGACCGGCTCCATCGAATCCCTGCGCATCCCGGCCAACCCCCTGGACGTGCTTGCCCAGCAGCTCGTCGCGACGGTCTCACTGGACACCTGGCAGGTCGACGACCTGCTCGCCCTGGTCCGCCGGGCCGCATCCTTCGCCTCGCTCCCCGAGTCGGCGTTCACAGCCGTCCTGGACATGCTCGCGGGACGCTATCCGTCGGACGCCTTCGCGGAGTTGCGCCCCCGGGTGGTGTGGGACCGCGTCGCCGGCACCGTCACCGGGCGGCCGGGGGCGCAGCGCCTCGCGGTCACCTCCGGGGGCACGATCCCGGACCGCGGCCTCTTCGGGGTCTTCCTCGCCGGCGCCGACCCCAAGAAGGGCGGCGGCCGCGTCGGAGAGCTCGACGAAGAGATGGTCTACGAATCCCGGGTCGGCGATGTCTTCACGCTCGGCACCAGCTCCTGGCGCATCGAGGACATCACACGCGACCGCGTACTCGTCTCCCCTGCTCCCGGCGTCCCGGGCCGGCTCCCCTTCTGGAAGGGCGACCAACTGGGCCGCCCCCTCGAACTGGGCCGTGCGGTGGGCGCGTTCCTCCGGGAGGTCGGCTCCCTCTCGCGCGACGACGCGCGCGTGCGCCTGCTGGCCGCGGGCCTGGACGAATGGGCAGCCGACAACGTCCTGACGTACCTCTCCGAACAGCGTGAGGCCTGCGGCCACATCCCGGACGACCGCACGATCGTGGTCGAGCGGTTCCGCGACGAGCTGGGCGACTGGCGGGTCGTGGTGCACTCCCCGTTCGGCGCGCAGGTGCACGCCCCCTGGGCCCTGGCCCTCGCCTCCAGGCTGACCGAGCGGTACGGCATGGACGCCCAGGTGATGCACGCCGACGACGGCATCGTGCTGCGCCTGCCGGACGCCGACCTGATGAGCCTGGACCTGCTCGACCAGGAACCCACCGACCGCCCACTGGAGTACGACAGCGAGCAGGCCCCCGTAGGCGCGGGAGACGTCGCCTTCGACAAGGGCGAGGTCAATCAAATCGTCACCGACCAGGTGGGCGGCTCGGCCCTGTTCGCCTCGCGCTTCCGAGAGTGCGCCGCCCGCGCGCTGCTGCTGCCGCGCCGCAGCCCCGGAAAGCGCACGCCCCTGTGGCAGCAACGCCAGCGCGCCGCACAACTGCTCCAGGTGGCAAGCGAGTTCGGATCGTTCCCCATCGTCCTGGAGGCGGTCAGGGAGTGCCTCCAGGACGTATTCGACGTCCCCGGCCTCACGGAACTCATGGGAGACATCGAGTCCCGCAAGGTCCGGCTCGTCGAGATCACCACCCCCGAACCGTCCCCGTTCGCCCGCTCACTCCTGTTCGGGTACGTGGCTCAGTTCCTGTACGAGGGTGACTCGCCGCTCGCCGAGCGGCGCGCGGCGGCCCTCTCCCTGGACTCCCGGCTGCTCTCGGAGCTCCTCGGCCAGGCGGAGCTGCGCGAACTGCTCGACGCTGAGGTCCTCACAGAACTTGAGCAGGAGCTCCAGTGGCGCACGGAGGACCGCCGCATCAAGGACGCCGAGGGCGTCGCCGACCTGCTGCGCCTTCTCGGGCCGCTCACCACCGCCGAGTTGGCCGAGCGCGGAGCCGAGCCGGAGTGGGCGCAGGAACTGGCCTCCGCCCGCCGCGCGATCAGCGTCCGCATCGCGGGGGCCGACCACTGGGCGGCGATCGAGGATGCGGGGCGGCTGCGCGACGCGCTGGGCACCGCGCTGCCGGTCGGCGTCCCGGAGGCGTTCATGGAGCCGGTGAAGGACCCCCTCGGCGACCTCGTCGCGCGGTACGCCCGCACGCATGGCCCGTTCACCTCGGCGACGGCGGCAGCCCGCTTCGGCCTCGGCGTCGCGGTCACGGAGGGTGCGCTGCAGCGCCTCGCCGCCAACGGACGTGTCGTACAGGGCGAGTTCCATCCGGCCGGCATCGGCCAGGAGTGGTGCGACGCGGCCGTCCTGCGCCGGCTGCGCCGCCGCTCACTCGCGGCCCTCCGGCACGAGCTCGAGCCGGTGCCGCCCGCCGCGCTCGCCCAGTTCCTGCCCCAGTGGCAGAACTTGAGCGGGCACGGACTGCGGGGCGTGGACGGGCTGGTGCGGGCCATCGAGCAGTTGCAGGGCGCGACCGTACCCGCGTCCGCGCTCGAAAAGCTCGTCCTGCCCTCGCGCGTCTCCGGCTACGCGCCGGCGATGCTCGACGAACTCACCGCCGCCGGAGAGGTGGTCTGGGCCGGGGCCGGGGCCCTCCCCGGCAAGGACGGCTGGGTCTCCCTGTATCTGGCCGACGCCGCGCCCCTGCTCCTGCCGCAGCCGCATCCGCTGGAGCTCACCGCGCTCCACCAGTCGGTCCTCGACACGCTCTCCGGAGGGTACGGCCTCTTCTTCCGCCAGATCACCGACCAAGTACGCGCCACGACCCACCCCGAAGCCTCGGACCCCCAACTGGCCGACGCCATCTGGGATCTGGCCTGGTCCGGACGGCTCACGAACGACACCCTCGCCCCGATGCGCTCCCTCCTCGGCTCGGGCCGCACCGCGGGCTCCACGGCCCACCGTGCCAAGCGCACCATCCCGCGCGGACGCTATGGCTCACTGACGGGCGCCGCCCGCCCCATGTCGTCGCGTACGGGCCCGCCGACCGCGGCGGGCCGCTGGTCACTGCTCCCCGCCCACGAACCCGACCCCACCTTGCGGGCCCACGCCCTGGCCCGCACCCTCCTGGACCGGCACGGCGTGGTCACCCGCGGGGCGGTCGCGGCCGAGGGAGTCGAGGGCGGCTTCTCAGCGACGTACCGCGTCCTGTCCGCCTTCGAGGACAGCGGCCAAGCACGGCGCGGCTACGTGGTCGAGGGCCTTGGCGCCGCCCAGTTCGCCATGGACGGCGCGGTGGACCGGCTGCGCGCGGCGGCGAACGCCCGTGACCGCGCCGACAGTTCACCGGCCGCCATGAACTACTCCCCACGTCCCTCGGACACCCAGGCCCTTGTCCTGGCCGCCGCCGACCCGGCCAACGCCTATGGAGCCGCCCTCCCCTGGCCCGATCCGCCCACCGACGCGGGGCACAAGCCGGGCCGCAAGGCAGGTTCCCTGGTCGTCCTCGTCGACGGCGAACTGACCCTCTACATGGAGCGCGGCGGCAAGACCCTGCTGGCCTGGCCCGTGGCCACGGACGACACCCCAGCCACGGAGGATGCCCGGCTGCACGCGGCCGCCGAGGCCCTCGCCGCGGCGGCCCGAGCGGGCTCACTCGGCACGGTGACGGTCGAGCGCATCAACGGCGGCTCCGCCCTGACCTCCCCCTTCGCCCCCCTCCTGGAAGGAGCAGGCTTCCACGCCACCCCTCGGGGCCTACGCCTGCGCGCGTAGCCCACGACACCCCGCCCAGCCGTGCCCTCCTCGACTCCGGCCGCGGCGCCCGGCTCCCGGCCCCCGCCCCGGGACGGCCGGACGGCCACACCACGCCTCGCGCCGCCACGCCACCCCCGGCCCACCTCAGCCCGGCCGAGCCCAGCCCAGCCCAGCCCAGCCCAGCCCAGCCCAGCCCAGCCCAGCCCAGCCCAGCCCTCACAGCTAACCCCCACCCCACCCCCGACATGCCACCCTGGACCCATGCCCGAAGGCGACACCGTTCACCAGGCAGCCCGGCGTCTGCACGAAGCCCTCGCCGGGCGCACGGTCACGCGCTCCGACCTCCGCGTCCCGAAGCTCGCGACCGTCGACCTCACCGGGCGCACGGTCCTGGACGTCACCCCGCGCGGCAAGCACCTCCTCACCCGCTTCGAGGGCGGCCTCACCCTGCACTCGCACCTCCGCATGGACGGCTCCTGGAAGCTGTACGCCCCCGGCGAGCGCTGGAGAGGCGGCCCCGGGCACCAGATCAGGGCAATCCTCGGCACCGCCGAGCGCACCGCCGTCGGCTATCGCCTACCCGTGCTCGAACTCCTCCGCACCGCCGACGAGGACAAGGCCGTGGGCCACCTCGGCCCCGACCTCCTCGGCCCCGACTGGGACCCCGAGCAGGCCCTCACCAACCTCCTGGCGACTCCCGAACGCGCGCTCGGCGAAGCTCTGCTCGACCAGCGCAATCTCGCGGGTATCGGCAACGTCTTCAAGAGCGAGCTCTGCTTCCTCCTGGGCGTCACCCCCTGGCTCCCCGTGGGCGAGCTCCCCACCGAGACGGCCTCCCGCGTCCCCGCCCTCGCCAAGAAGCTCCTGGAAGCCAACCGCGACCGCCCGGCGCGCACCACCACGGGCCGCGACAGCGCGGGCCTGCGCCTGTACGTCTACGGCCGCAAGCCCCGCCCCTGCCTGCGCTGCGGCACCCCCATCCGCCTGGCCGAGCAGGGCGATGGCTCCCGTAGCCGCCCCACGTACTGGTGCCCCTCCTGCCAACAGGGCCCCACACCCTGACTTCGACCCGGCCCCGCACCCCACCCCAACCCCCTTCTCAATCCGCACCCACCCGCACTCATCCGGCCCTCACCCACCAGTTGACGCCCCGTCAGATCCGCCCGTACCGTCCCGTCATGCCCCTAACGGCGTACGACCTCAGCGGACGCACCGCATTCGTCACCGGCGCGGCCAGCGGCATAGGCCGAGCCTCGGCCGTACTCCTCGCGGAAGCGGGCGCCACCGTCCACTGCGCCGACCGCGACACGCAGGGACTTCACGAGACAGCCACGCTCATCAAGGCCGCGGGCGGTACCGCGCACACGCACTCCGTGGACGTCGCGGACAGGGCCCAGGTCGACCAAGCCGTCGCGACCGCCACCGCCACCGCGCCCAGCGGCCGCCTGGACGTCATGGCCGCCATCGCCGGAATCATGCACAGCAGCCCGGTCCTGGAGACCCGCGACGAGGATCTCGACCGGGTCCTGAGCATCAACTTCAAGGGTGTGCTGTACGCCTGCCAGGCCGCGGCCCGCGCAATGATCGCGGCAGCCGCCGACGAGCCCGACACCACCCGCCGCCCAGCAGAAGGCTCACCCCACTCCAACCTCACCCGCCACCCCGAAGCCACGCCTCGCTCCAGCACCTCCCGCCCCGCCGGCAGCATCATCACCATGGCCTCGGGCGCCGTGGACACCGGTGGCCCCGGCCTCCTCTGCTACGGCGCGGCGAAAGCCGCCGTCGTCCAGCTCACGAAGACCCTCGCCACCGAGATGGGACCCCACGGCATCCGCGTCAACGCCGTCGCGCCCGGCTGGATCCGCACCCCCATGACCGACCGCCACGATGCCGACGCCCAGGCACACACCGAGGGGCTCATGGTCCGCATGTCCCCGCTGGGCCGCGTCGGCGAACCGGAAGACATCGCTCACGCCGTCCTGCACCTGGCATCCGACGCCTCAGCCTTCACAACGGGCCAGATCCTCCGCCCCAACGGCGGCGTCGCCATGCCCTGGTGACAGTCGTACTCGCTGGCGGCGGGCGGGCTCGAACGCTGGGCACAGGTGCCTGCTCGACCTGCTCACGCAGGAACTCCGGCCGCGAGCCCCACGCCGAACTGCTCGCCCTTGGTGGGCTCCTGGGTTCCGACAGCGCCCCGGGCAACACCCCCGCCTGCCGCGCCACCGCCCGCCATTGCCACACCCCACCGCCCGCCGGCCCACCGCGCCACCGCCCACCGTCCTGCACCTGGCATCCGAGGCCGCAGCCTTCACAACGGGCCAGATCCTCCGCCCAAACGGCGGCGTCGCCATGCCTTGGTGACCGCTCCGACCGCACCCCGAGCAACACCCCCAGCCCCGCGCCCGCCATGCGACAGCCCACCGCCCGACCGCTCACCGCGCCACAGCCCACCGCCAGGCCCCCCACCGTCCTGCCGCCGGGCGGCGGCCCGTGCGGCCCGCGCCTTCGCCCGTGCCGCCCCCACTGCCCGGGACTGCGGCACACAGTGCACCGGCAGCAGGCTCAGCCCCCACCCACCGGCCGCGACAGCCCCCTCCAGAGCTCCCGCCTCGGGCACGAGGGCCAGCCGCAGCACGCCCCACCACCAGAGCGCGCCGAGCGCAAGAGCCGGCGCCCACCGCACGACTCTCCATGCCACGGCCACCACCTCCGCATGAGGCTCGACGCCCGACTCCTGACACCCGAGGCCCGGTCGACGCTAGACGCCCGGCTCCACCGGACGGGAGGGCGCACCCAAGGGCACACGAGGCACGGCCACCGCCCTGATCAATCGTTCACCCGCGTTCCCACCCCGGCCACTCACGCCCTGCCCCCACCCCCGCAGCCAGCAGCCAGCAGCCAGCAATCAACAGCCAGCCCCCTCCCCAGCCCCGACCTCAGCCGTTCTCCGCCTGGAACATCCAGTGATGCTTCTCCAGATCGGCGGTGATCCCGATGAAGATGTCCTGGCTCACAGGATCCGCATCGCCCGTCGCGTCGACCCGCTCCCGCATCCGCGTGATCACCGCACCGAGCGCGTCCACGAGCGTCCCCACCGCATCGCCGTCCTTGACCCAGCCGCCGGCGACCTCGCCGATGCCACTGCTCCGTGCCACGGTCGCCGCGCGGCCGTCAGGGGAAACGCCGAGCGTGGACGCCCGCTCGGCCACCGTGTCGGAGTGCGTCCGCGCAGTGTCCACGACCTCGTCGAGCTGCAGATGGACGGAGCGGAAGCGCGCGCCGACGACGTTCCAATGGATCTGCTTGGCCACCAGGGAGAGGTCGACCAGATCCACGAGTGCGCCCTGCAGCGCGTCCGAGACCGTCTTCAGATCCGCCTCGGACAGAGGGCTCTTCACGACGTACATCCATCCTCCAAAGTTCATGGGATCGCGTGAGCGAAAATCCCCACCAACCATTACACAAATGCACCAATAGGGACATCTCACAGGCATCTCAGAAGATGAACGAGCCACCTCGAAAGCTGGCTCCAAACGGCTCAGCCCCAGCACCCACCACGCGCTCCCCCTCTCTCCCCCCCAGTCCCCACCGCGCACCCCCTCAGCCCCCCCCCCCGAACGCACGAAAGCCCCAGCCGGTGACCCGGCCGGGGCTTCGACACATCTGAATCTGATTCTGATCTGGATCAGATCTGGATCTGAGCGCTCAAACAGCGTGCACACTCTGCACACTCAGCGCAGCATCACGCTGCGACGACGTCCACCGCCTCCGCAGGCGCCTTGATCGTCACCCGTTCCGGCGGCACACCGCTCACCGAGACAGAATTGAGCATCGGGCGAACCGGTGCGCGCACCGGTTCCGTAGCCGCTGCCGACGCAGCCAGTTCGGCGAGGGAGAGCTCATCGCTCACCTCACGCATGAGCTCGGACATCCGTACGTCAAGCGCGTCGCAGATCGCGGAAAGCAGCTCGGAGGATGCCTCCTTCTGCCCCCGCTCCACCTCGGAAAGATAGCCGAGCGAGACTCGGGCGGACGAGGAGACTTCGCGCAGAGTACGGCCCTGGCGCTGGCGCTGCCGACGCAGCACGTCACCCAGCAGGCGACGGAGCAGAATCATCGGTGGCTCCCTCCTCGGACCGCGTAGCCGCATCCTTCACGCCCCACCGTACCGCCTCGCGCGGCGGCCGTGCGGGGAGCGATGTCGTGTTCACTCAGGGCTGCAAACATCAAGTCCCCCCGTTCTGTTCCGTATCCTGTGCCCGCCCGTTCCCGACACGTTCGCCGGACAGCCGCTCGACCAGCAGCGTGAGCACGCTCCGTACGCTCTCCATACGGATGTCCGAACGCTCACCGTTCAACCGCAGCGCGGCCACTTTCCCCTCAGAGCGAAGAGCGGAACCCACCCCGCCGAACGCGGACCCAGGCCCCGTGGCCAGGGAATCCGGCCCGTCGACCGCCACGAAGACCGTCCCGACCGGCTGACCGTCCTGCGGCTCCGGCCCGGCGACGCCCGTCGTCGCGATCCCCCAGTCCGCGCCCATGACCTTGCGCACACCCGCCGCCATCTGCAGCGCGACCTCGGCGTCCACGGCGCCGCGCTCGGCCAGGAGAGTGCCGTCGACCCCGAGCACCTCGTGCTTCAGCTCGGTCGCATACGCCGTCACGGACCCCCGGAAGACCTGCGAGGCCCCCGGCACCGCCGTGACCTCAGCGGCCACGAGACCCCCGGTGAGCGACTCTGCGACGGCGAGCGTCTCGCCCCGCGCCTGAAGGAGCCGCAGCACCTGCGCGGCCGGCCCGAGCGACATCACGGAGCCGACTCCCGGGTCCCTTCGCCGGAAGCGGCGGCCGAGGCCTCGGCGGCTGCCGCTGCCGCCACCGCGGCCGCGGCTGAGGCCGTCGAGGCCGCCTGTGCCTCCGCGAGCCCCGTGCGCCGCAGCAGAATGGCCTGTCGTACGTAGTCGAGCCCTGTCAGGACGGTCAGGAGGACGGCGACCGCCATCACCCAGAACCGCATCGTGGCCAGCGGCCCGGTCAGCGCGAGGACGTACATCCCGGCCGCCGTGCCCTGCCAGAGCGTCTTCATCTTGCCGCCGCGACTGGCCGGAATGACACCGAAGCGGATCACCCAGAAGCGCAGCAGCGTGATCCCGAGCTCACGGCCGAGGATCACGCCCGTCACCCACCAGGGCAGATCACCGAGGTAGGAGAGACAGATCAGCGCCGCGCCCATGATCGCCTTGTCGGCGATGGGGTCGGCGATCTTCCCGAAGTCCGTGACCAGGTTGTACGTGCGTGCCAGGTGCCCGTCGAACAGGTCGGTGATCATGGCGACGGCGAACGCGGCCCAGGCCCACGCGCGCCAGGCCGGGTCGTACCCGCCGTCGGCGAGCAGCAGCATCACGAAGCCGGGCACAAGGAGAAGCCGGATCACCGTCAACAAGTTGGCGACGTTCCATACGCTGGCCTGATTGACGGCCGCAGCGCCCAACTTTCCGCCGCGCACCGGCTTGGCGCCCTGCGCGCCGGAGCCGCCCGCGGCGGATGCCGGGACTCCGGTCATCTGCGTGCCTCCTCGGCCGGGATCCGGGGCGAGTCCCCCAGAATTTCGCTGTATTCAGCCACCAGGTCCACGCCTTCCGTGCCGACCACCTTTGCCACGACCATACGACCGACCTGCAGTCCGTCCCCACCGGTGGCGCCGGTGAAGCGGATCTGGCCGTCCGTCTCGGGCGCCTGGTGCGCCGCCCGGCCGATCGCGCCGTCCTCCTCGTCCACGGCCTCCACAAGCACCTCGACGGTCTCTCCCAGGCGCTCGTCGGCGCGCTGCGAGGTCAGTTCCTCGGCGAGCCGCGAGATGCGCGCGAGCCGCTCGTCGACGACGTCCTGATCCAGCTTCCGGTCGTACGTCGCCGCTTCCGTGCCCTCCTCGTCGGAGTACCCGAAGACGCCGATGGCGTCCAGTCGCGCACCCGTGAGGAACCGCTCGAGCTCGTCCACGTCGGCCTCGGTCTCGCCGGGGAAGCCCACGATGAAGTTGGACCGCACGCCGGCCTGCGGGGCCTTCGTCCGAATGGTGTCCAAAAGCTCCAGGAACCGGTCGGTGTCCCCGAAGCGCCGCATCGCCCGCAGCACGCCGGGAGCGGAGTGCTGGAAGGACAGGTCGAAGTACGGGGCGACCTTCTCCGTGGAGGTCAGTACGTCGATGAGCCCGGGGCGCATCTCGGCGGGCTGCAGGTAACTCACGCGCACCCGCTCGATCCCGTCGACGGCCGCCAGCTCGGGAAGCAGCGTCTCCAGGAGACGGATGTCACCGAGGTCCTTGCCGTACGAGGTGTTGTTCTCGGAGACGAGCATGACCTCCTTGACGCCCTGCTCGGCCAGCCAGCGCGTCTCGCCGAGCACGTCCGAGGGGCGCCGCGAGATGAAGGACCCGCGGAAGGAGGGAATGGCGCAGAACGAGCAGCGCCGGTCGCAACCCGAGGCCAGCTTCACCGAGGCGACGGCGTTGGTGCCCAGGCGCCTGCGCAGTGGGGCGCGCGGCCCTGATGCGGGCGCAACGCCCTCGGGCAGGTCCATGGGTGCGTGACCGGGAAGGGCGACGTCGGAGCCGGCGTCCTGGCGCTCCGCGGGGCTGATCGGAAGGAGCTTGCGCCGGTCACGTGGGGTGTGAGCCTCGACACTGCCGCCGCTGAGGATGGTGTTCAGGCGGGTGGAGATGTCGGAGTAGTCGTCGAAGCCGAGGACACCGTCGGCTTCGGGGAGGGCTTCGGCGAGCTCCTTGCCGTACCGCTCGGCCATACAGCCGACGGCCACGACGGCCTGGGTCTTGCCATGACCCTTGAGATCATTGGCTTCCAGGAGGGCGTCGACGGAGTCCTTCTTGGCGGCTTCGACGAATCCACAGGTGTTGACTACGGCGACATCCGCGTCTTCGGCGGCCTCGACGAGCTGCCAGCCGTCCGCCTCCAAGCGGCCTGCGAGCTCCTCCGAGTCCACCTCGTTACGGGCGCAGCCAAGAGTGACAAGGGCGACGGTACGGCGTTCGGGCATGGTCTCAAGACTACTTCGTCCCCGCCCGGGCCCCCGCCGCGAGGGTCCGGGCCGCCGTCACAGGGCTCAGCCGACCTCGGGATCGCCCTTGGTGTACGTGAGCCGCTCGACCTGACCGGGCTCGAATTCGTTCTCGACCGACTTGCCGTTCACGAACAGCTGGATCGCGCCCGCGTCACCGAGGACCAGGTCGATCTTCTGCTTGTCCTGGAAGGTCTTCGACTTGCCCTCTTCGAGGACGCCGTCGAACATCGTCCGGCCGTTGTGGTCCTTGGCCGAGATCCAGCTGCGCCCGTCCGGGGCGCTCACCTTGACCGTGACCTTGTCCTTGGGCGCACCGGCGATGGCGCTGTCCGAGGGGTCCGGCTTCGGGTCGGCGGGCTTGTTCGGCGCGGGCTTCGTGGCGGGCTTGCTGGTGGCGGGCGTGGCGCCCTCGGCGACCTGCGACTTCGATCCGTCCGACTCGTCCCCGCCGTTGAAAGCGGTGAAGCCGACGAAACCGACCACCGCGACGATCGCGGCGACCATGGCGGCGGTCCAGTTGGGACGGCGCGGATCGGACCTGATCCGCTCGGCCTCGAAGAGCGGCGCCGCCGGGGTGGGCGCGGGCGGGCGACCCCCGTGCGCCTCGTCGTACTGGGCCAGCAGAAGGGCAGGGTCGAGGCCCACGTGGCGTGCGAGCGTCCGGATGTGGCCGCGGGCGTACACATCTCCGCCACACCGGGAGAAGTCGTCCTGTTCGATCGCGTGCACGATGGGGATGCGCACCCGGGTGGACGTACTGATTTCGTCGACGGTCAGGCCCGTGTCGATACGTGCCTGCTGCAGCGCGCGCCCGATCGAGGGCCGGTTGTCAGCCGGACTCTCAGCTGCCGGACGGTCGTCGTCGGGCCGGTCGTCTGTGGGTCGGTGGTCTGAAGGGCGGTCGTCTTCAGGGGAGTTGCCGATGGACACGGGGGCGCCTTTCGAGCGTGTAGCCACCTGCCGGATGTTCAGTCTAGGGGGGTTCGCGAAGGGTGGGGCAACTGGGCGACGGACTTTGTACGCCATCGGAATGGCCGGACATCCTGATGGTGGGGGCGGTGGACCATGGTGCTTTCCCTCCGCTCAACTTGACGTATGCCGAAGAGAAACGGTTGCCTGCCGCTCCCTTATGGGTGAGCCTCCCCGCGGATCACGGCCAGCACGCCATCCAGCTCATCGGGTTTCACAAGAACGTCACGAGCCTTTGAGCCTTCGCTGGGCCCCACGATGCCGCGCGACTCCATGAGGTCCATGAGCCGTCCGGCCTTCGCGAAGCCGACGCGCAGCTTGCGCTGGAGCATCGACGTGGACCCGAACTGAGTGGAAACCACCAGCTCAGCGGCCTGGCAGAGCAGATCGAGATCGTCGCCGATGTCCTCGTCGATCTCCTTCTTCTGCTTGGTGGCGACGGTGACGTCGTCCCGGAAGACGGGAGCCATCTGGTCCTTGCAGTGCTGGACGACCGCGTGGATCTCGTCCTCGGTGACGAAGGCGCCCTGCATTCGGGTGGGCTTGTTCGCCCCCATCGGCAGGAAGAGGCCGTCTCCCTTGCCGATCAGCTTCTCGGCACCCGGTTGGTCGAGGATGACGCGGCTGTCGGCGAGCGACGAGGTCGCGAAGGCGAGCCGCGAGGGCACATTCGCCTTGATCAGACCGGTGACGACATCCACGGACGGCCGCTGCGTGGCGAGCACCAGATGGATGCCCGCCGCCCGCGCGAGCTGCGTGATGCGCACGATCGAGTCCTCGACGTCGCGCGGGGCGACCATCATCAGGTCGGCGAGCTCATCGACGATCACCAGGAGGTACGGGTAGGGGCTGAGCTCCCGCTCACTGCCCTCGGGCGTCTTGAGCTTGCCCTCGCGGACGGCCTGGTTGAAGTCGTCGATGTGCCGGTAGCCGAACGCCGCCAGGTCGTCGTAGCGCAGATCCATCTCGCGTACGACCCACTGGAGCGCCTCTGCGGCCCGTTTGGGGTTGGTGATGATCGGCGTGATCAGGTGCGGGATGCCCTCGTACGCGGTGAGCTCGACGCGCTTGGGGTCGACGAGGACCATACGGACGTCCTCGGGGGTCGCCCGCATCATGATCGACGTGATCAGACAGTTGATGCACGAGGACTTGCCGGAGCCGGTGGCTCCGGCGACCAGGATGTGCGGCATCTTGGCCATGTTGGCCATGACGTAGCCACCCTCGACGTCCTTGCCGAGCGCGACCAGCATCGGGTGGTCGTCCTCGGCCGCGTCCGCCAGACGGAGCACGTCGCCCACGTTGACCATCTCGCGGTCGGTGTTCGGGATCTCGATGCCGACCGCGGACTTGCCGGGGATGGGGCTGATGATGCGGACGTCGGGGCTCGCGACCGCGTACGCGATGTTCTTGGCCAGGGCCGTGATCTTCTCGACCTTCACGGCCGGGCCGAGCTCGATCTCGTACCGCGTGACCGTCGGCCCCCGCGTGAAGCCGGTGACGTCCGCGTCGACCTTGAACTCGCTGAATACGTTGCTGAGCGAGGCGACGACCGCGTCGTTCGCGGCGCTGCGCGTCTTGCCCGGACCGCCGCGCTCCAACAGGTCGAGCCCGGGCAGCGAGTACGTGATGTCGCCGGACAGCTGCAGCTGCTCGGCCCGCGGCGGGAGGTCCCGCGGCTGTTCCGGGGCGGCCTTCGTCAGGTCCTTCACGCCGGTGGCCGACGTGTCACGCGACTCCCCCGGCTTCTTGCGGAGCACGCCAGGGGGCGGGCCGTCCTTGGCGCGCGCGGTCGGTACCGGAGCGGAGTTCGCGGAGCCGTCAGCGGACTGCTCGGACTCCTCGGGCTCCTCGGGCTCCTCGGGCCGCTCGTCGCGCTCCCCGGTGACCCCTTGCGTGAGGTCGGCGACCAGCGGCGAGGGCGGCATACCGTTCAGGACGGCGCCGTCCAGCGCGGCGGCTGCGGCGGCCGCCACGTCCACCGCGTCCATCGGACGGTCCAGAGAGGGCTGTGCGGACCCCCTGCGGGGCCTGCGGCGCCGGGTGAGCGCCTCCTCCTCGGCCTGGTCCGGGGCGTACGCCTCGGGCGCCTGAGCGCGCTTGCGCGGGCGGGCGGGCAGCGCCTCGCGCCACTGCTCGTCGTACCGCTCGTCGTCCGCGTAGTCCCCCTGCATCACCTCGGGCTCCGCCTGGACGATGCCGAGCTTGGTGCCGAGCAGCCGCAGCCGCTGCGGGATGGCGTTGACGGGTGTCGCCGTGACCACGAGAAGACCGAAGACGGTCAGCAGGACGAGCAGCGGTACGGCGAGGACCTCGCCCATGGTGAAGATCAGCGGAGTGGACGTGGCCCAGCCGATGAGGCCGCCCGCGTCCCTTATGGCGGCCATGCCGTCCGCGCGGGCCGGCGAACCGCACCCGATGTGCACCTGACCGAGCACCCCGATGACGAGCGCGGACAGGCCGATCACGATGCGGCCGTTCGCCTCGGGCTTCTCGGGGTGCCGGATGAGGCGTACGCCGATGACGGCGAGCAGTATCGGGAGCAGCAGATCGAGGCGGCCGAACGCGCCGGTCACCAGCATCTCGACGAGATCGCCCACGGGACCGCGCAGATTCGACCACGTGCCCGCGGCGACGATCAGCGCGACGCCGAGCAGCAGCAGTGCGACGCCGTCCTTGCGGTGCGCGGGATCAAGTCCCTTGGCGCCGCGCCCTATGCCCCGGAACAGTGCGCCGACGCTGTGCGCGAGACCGAGCCAGAGGGCGCGCGCGAGGCGGTACACGCCGCCCGTCGGGCTGGGCGCCGGCTTGGCCACGGGCTTCTTCGCCGCGACTTTCCTGGGCGGCGCCTTCTTCACCGGAGCTCTTTTGGCGGGCGGCTTCTTGGCGACGGCCTTCTTCGCCGGAGCCTTGGTGGGCGCGGCCGCCTTCTTCGCGGGCGTCTTCTTGGCTGCGGACGGACGTGAGGCCATGGTCTGAGGTTACCGGTGGAGACCACTGCGGACACGTGTGCCCACTGCTTCACCCGTTTGTGTCGCCCTTGCGGGGGCGGTGAACTGACGGATGTTCACCGCCTCCGCGTCGGCTTGTGCCCTGCGTCCGCGTCGGCTCAACTCTGCGAGGACACCGAAGGCGCACCGCTTCCGGTGCCCGGCTCCAGGGCGTCAAGAGCCCGCCGCAGGCCGGTGAGTTTGCGTTCGAGATGGGCCGCGGTGGCGACCGCGGCGGCATCCGCCGAGTCGTCGTCCAGCTGTTTCGTGAGCGCTTCCGCCTGTTCCTCGACGGCCGCCAGGCGCGCCGAGAGCTCGGCGAGAAGCCCCGCGGGCTCCTTGGCGTCACCCGCCGTCGACTTGCCGCCGCCTTCGAGCTGGAGACGCAGCAGGGCTGCCTGCTCCCGCAGTTGGCAGTTCTTCATGTACAGCTCGACGAACACCGAGACCTTCGCGCGCAGCACCCACGGATCGAACGGCTTGGAGATGTAGTCCACCGCACCGGCCGCGTACCCGCGGAACGTGTGATGCGGGCCGTGGTTGATGGCGGTGAGGAAGATGATCGGGATGTCCCGGGTCCGTTCTCGCCGCTTGATGTGCGCGGCGGTTTCGAAACCGTCCATGCCTGGCATCTGGACGTCCAGCAAAATGACCGCGAAGTCGTCCGTGAGTAGTGCTTTGAGCGCTTCCTCCCCGGACGATGCCCGTACCAGGGTCTGATCGAGCGCAGAGAGGATGGCCTCCAGCGCCAGCAGATTCTCCGGCCGGTCATCGACCAGGAGGATCTTGGCCTTCTGCACCATGGCCCGCCCTCCTCGCCCCGGCGGTACACCGGGCGCCGCCCCAGGGGACGACTCCCTTACGCCGTCCGTCCTTGTGCCGGTCATGGTAGCCGCACCCCGCCTGTCGCCACACCCTGTCACCGCGATGTCACTGTGCACGTAGCAGAAACGCAGTGGGAGACCAGAAGGTTCCCCGAATACCGCGGGTCTACACGGCTACGGCCACACTCTGTCAGCAACTCCGCGTAATGAAGCCTCTTCTCGGTCACTCCCCGCGCATCCACTGCTCCATCACCGAGAGCAGATGATCCGGGTCGACCGGCTTCGTAACGTAATCGGACGCTCCGGAGTCGATGGCCTTCTCCCGGTCGCCCTTCATGGCCTTGGCGGTGAGCGCGATGATCGGGAGCCCGGCGAACTGCGGCATCCTGCGGATCGCCGTCGTCGTCGCGTACCCGTCCATCTCCGGCATCATGATGTCCATCAGGACGACCGTCACGTCGTCGTGCTGCTCCAGGACTTCGATGCCCTCACGGCCGTTCTCCGCGTACAGCACCGAGAGCCCGTGCTGTTCCAGGACGCTGGTGAGCGCGAACACGTTACGGATGTCGTCGTCGACGATGAGGACCTTCTCACCGCCGAACTGGTGGCCGGGACGCGGCGCGGGCGCCTCCTGCCCCTCGGTCGGCCACTGCCCCTGTGAGCCCTGCTCCTGGGGCTCCGCGACGCCCTGCCCCGGCAGCACCGGCGGCTGCTCCGACGAGGCGTGCGCGGCACGGCGGCGGCGCCGGAAGAGCGTGCCCGAACCCGGCATCGAGTCCAGCCGCGGCCGTGCGGGGCCTTCGCTCTGCGGAGGCTGCTCGGCCGTGGACGGACCCTCCTCCAGTGCGGGCCGCGCGACCGTGCCCGGCAGGGGGGCCAGCTGTGTGTAGCCCTGCGGCGGCAGTTCGCTCGGGTGCAGCGGCAAATAGAGCGTGAACGTCGAGCCGCGGCCCGGTTCGCTCGCCGCGTGGATCTCGCCGCCGAGCAGGCGCGCGATCTCCCGGCTGATGGAGAGGCCGAGGCCCGTGCCGCCGTACTTCCTGCTCGTCGTTCCGTCGGCCTGCTTGAACGCCTCGAAGATCACCCGCATCTTGCTGCCCGCGATACCGATGCCGGTGTCGCTGACCGAGAAGGCGATCAGATCCGCGTCCGCGTCCCGCAGCGAACCCGCCTCCAGGAGCTGTTCGCGGATGGCGTTGGGCACATCGGCGTTCGCGTGCCGGATCACCAGCTCGACCGCTCCGGAGTCGGTGAACTTCACCGCGTTGGACAGGAGATTGCGCAGCACCTGGAGGAGCCGCTGTTCGTCCGTGTGCAGCGTCGCGGGCAACTCCGGAGACACCCGTACGGAGAAGTCGAGTCCCTTCTCCGCGGTCAGCGGGCGGAAAGTGGCCTCTACGTAGTCGACGAGTTGCACCAGGGCGATGCGCGTCGGGGAGACGTCCATCTTGCCCGCCTCGACCTTCGACAGGTCGAGGATGTCGTTGATCAGTTGGAGGAGGTCCGAGCCCGCCCCGTGGATCGTCTCGGCGAACTCCACCTGCTTGGGGGTGAGGTTCGCGTCGGCGTTGTCGGCGAGCAACTTGGCCAGGATCAGCAGGGAGTTGAGCGGCGTACGCAGCTCGTGCGACATGTTCGCCAGGAACTCGGACTTGTAGCGCATGGAGACCGCGAGCTGTTCGGCGCGCTCCTCCAGGACCTGCCTGGCCTCTTCGATCTCGGTGTTCTTGACCTCGATGTCGCGGTTCTGCTGGGCGAGCAGCTCGGCCTTCTCCTCCAGTTCGGCGTTGGAGTCCTGCAGTGCCTTCTGCCGGTTCTCCAACTCCGCCGAGCGCTCGCGCAGTTGCTCGGTGAGCTCCTGCGACTGCTTGAGCAGCACCTCGGTCTTGGTGTTGACACTGATGGTGTTGACGCTCGTCGCGATCATCTCGGCGATCTGGCTGAGGAAGTCCTTCTGGATCTGCGTGAACGGCTGGAACGCGGCCAGCTCGATCACGCCGAGGACGGTCCCCTCGAAGAGCACCGGCAGGACGATCACCTGGGCGGGCGGCGCCTCACCGAGGCCGGACGCGATCCGCAGGTAGCCGGAGGGCGCGTTCTCCACGAGGATCGTGCGCCGCTCCTGCGCGGCCGTGCCGATGAGCGTCTCGCCGGGCCGGAAGGAGGTGGGCATGGAGCCCATGGAGTAGCCGTAACTCCCCATCATGCGCAGCTCGTACGCGTCCCCCTGCTCGGCACCCGGCTCCGCGCCCTCGTCCGTGGGCAGCGCCAGGAAGAAGGCGCCGTGCTGCGCGGAGACCACCGGGGTCAGCTCGCTCATGATCAGCGAGGCCACGTCCGCCAGGTCCCGGCGGCCCTGCATCAGACCGGAGATGCGGGCGAGGTTGCCCTTGAGCCAGTCCTGCTCCTTGTTGGCGAGGGTGGTGTCGCGGAGGTTGGCGATCATCGAGTTGATGTTGTCCTGGAGGACCTGGATCTCGCCCGCCGCGTCCACGTCGATCTTCAGGTTCAGGTCGCCGCGCGTCACCGCGGTGGCGACCTCGGCGATGGCGCGCACCTGACGCGTCAGGTTCCCGGCCATCTCGTTCACCGATTCGGTGAGGTCACGCCACGTGCCGTCGACGTCCCGCACCCGCGCCTGACCGCCCAACTGCCCTTCCGTGCCCACCTCGCGGGCCACGCGCGTGACCTGTTCGGCGAAGGACGACAGCTGGTCGACCATCGTGTTGATGGTGGTCTTGAGTTCGAGGATCTCACCCCGGGCATCGATGTCGATCTTCTTGGTCAGGTCGCCCTTGGCGATCGCGGTGGTGACCATCGCGATGTTGCGGACCTGGCCGGTGAGGTTGGAGGCCATGCCGTTCACGGACTCCGTCAGGTCCTTCCACGTGCCCGAGACTCCGGGCACCCGGGCCTGCCCGCCGAGGATGCCGTCCGTGCCCACCTCGCGGGCCACGCGGGTCACCTCGTCCGCGAACGAACTCAGCGTCTTCACCATCGTGTTGACGGTGTCGGCGAGCTGCGCGACCTCGCCGCGCGCCTCGACCGTGACCTTCTTGGTGAGGTCTCCGTTGGCGACCGCCGCCGCGACCTGGGAGATGTTGCGCACCTGACCGGTCAGGTTGTTCGCCATCAGGTTGACGTTGTCGCTGAGGTCCTTCCAGGTGCCGGTGACGCCCGGGACGCGCGCCTGGCCACCCAGGTTGCCCTCGGTGCCCACCTCGCGGGCCACGCGGTTGACCTGCTCGGCGAAGTTGGAGAGCTGGTCGACCATCGTGTTCACGGTGGTGACGAGTTCGAGGATCTCGCCCTTCGCGTCGACGGTGATCTTCTTGGAGAGGTCACCCATGGCGACGGCCGTCGTGACCTCGGCGATGTTGCGGACCTGAAGCGTCAGGTTGTTCGCCATGCCGTTCACGGACTGCGTGAGGTCCTTCCAGGTGCCGGAGACACCCTGCACCTCGGCCTGGCCGCCCAGGATGCCGTCGGTGCCCACCTCGCGGGCCACTCGCGTCACCTGCTCGGCGAAGGCCGAGAGCTGGTCCACCATCGTGTTGAGGGTGTTCTTCAGCTCCAGGATCTCGCCGCGCGCGTCCACGTCGATCTTCTGCGAGAGGTCACCGCGGGCCACCGCGGTCGCGACCTGCGCGATGTTGCGCACCTGGGCGGTGAGGTTGCCGGCCATGCCGTTCACGGAGTCGGTCAGATCGCGCCACACACCGGCCACGCCGGGCACCTGCGCCTGCCCGCCGAGGCGGCCTTCCGTGCCCACCTCGCGGGCCACCCGGGTCACCTGGTCCGCGAAGGCGGAGAGCTGGTCGACCATCGTGTTGATGGTGTTCTTCAGCTCCAGGATCTCGCCGCGCGCGTCCACGTCGATCTTCTGGGAGAGGTCACCGCGGGCCACCGCCGTGGTGACCTGGGCGATCTGACGTACCTGCGACGTCAGGTTCCCCGCCATGAAGTTGACGGAGTCGGTGAGTTCCTTCCAGGTGCCGCTGACACCGTCCACGCGGGCCTGGCCGCCGAGGCGCCCCTCCGTGCCCACGTCGCGCGCCATCCGCGTGACCTGATCGGCGAAGGACGACAGCTGGTCCACCATCGTGTTGACGGTGTTCTTCAGTTGAAGCATCTCGCCGGAGACGTCGACGGTGACCTTCTGCGACAGGTCGCCGTTGGCGACCGCCGTCGTCACCTGCGCGATGTTGCGGACCTGGCCCGTGAGGTTGCGGAAGGCGGTGTTGACCGAGTCCGTCAGGTCCTTCCACGTGCCGGCCGCGCCCTGTACCTGCGCCTGGCCGCCCAGCTCACCCTCGACACCGATCTCCCGCGCCACACGCGTCACTTCGGCACCGAAGGCGGAGAGCTGGTCCACCATCGTGTTCACGGTGTTCTTCAGCTCGAGCATCTCGCCCGCGACGTCGACCGTGACCTTCTGCGACAGATCGCCGTTGGCGACCGCCGTCGTCACCGTCGCGATGTCCCGCACCTGCGTGGTGAGGTTCCGGAAGACCGTGTTCACCGAGTCGGTGAGGTCCTTCCACGTCCCCGCCGCGCCCGGCACGTTCGCCTGTCCGCCCAGTTGCCCCTCGGCGCCGACCTCGTTCGCGACGCGGGTGACCTCGTCCGCGAAAGTACGCAGCGTCTCGGTCATCTGGTTGATCGTCTCGGCGAGTTGGGCGACCTCGCCGCGCGCGCTCACCGTCACCTTCTGGGACAGATCACCGTTCGCGACAGCCGTCGTGACCTGGGCGATCCCACGCACCTGGGCGGTGAGGTTGCCGGCCATAAGATTCACCGAGTCGGTGAGGTCCTTCCACACTCCCGCCACACCCGGCACCTGCGCCTGGCCGCCGAGCTCGCCCTCCGTGCCGACCTCGCGCGCGACGCGGGTCACCTCGGAGGAGAACGACGAGAGCTGGTCCACCATCGTGTTGACGGTGTTCTTCAGCTCCAGCATCTCGCCGGCGACGTGGACCGTCACCTTTCGGGACAAGTCACCCTTGGCCACCGCCGTCGTGACGAGAGCAATGTCACGTACCTGCGCGGTCAATCGGTACGCCATGGTGTTCACCGAATCCGTGAGATCCTTCCACGAACCGGACATTCCACGTACCCGCGCCTGACCACCCAGCTTGCCCTCGGTGCCCACCTCGCTGGCCACGCGCGTGACCTCGTCGGTGAACGTCGAGAGCTGGTCGACCAGGTTGTTGACCGTCCTGCCGACCTTCAGGAACTCCCCGCGCAGCGGATGGCCGTTCCCCTCGTCCACCTGCGCCCGCAGCTCCATGCGCTGCTCCAGGTCGCCCTCGGCGACAGCGGAGAGCACGCGTCCCACCTCGGAGACAGGGCGTACGAGGTCGTCGACGAGGGCGTTCGACGCGTCGATCGCGGCCGCCCAGGAACCCTCGCTCGCGCCGGTTTCCAGCCGTTCCGTGAGCTTTCCCTCACGCCCGACCATGCGCCGCACGCGGGAAAGCTCACCGGTCAGATGCAGATTCCGGTCGGCCACCTCGTTGAAGACGGCGGCGATCTCCGACATGACGTCGTCACCGGAGACCGTGAGCCGCTTGCGGAAGTTTCCGTCCCGCATGGCCGCGAGCGCCGCGAGCAACCTGTTCAGGGCCGCGGCGTCCACTGACGTAGTCGTCCCGTGGCGCGGTTTGCGCTGTTTGCTCTGGGACTGTCCGTCTTTCGCACGCGTTTTAGTGCCCCGCGTCGCTGCGCCAGACTCCACTGTGTCCCTCCCGCAAGGGTCGACCGTACTGCTCGGGTTACCTGGGCTCTCTCCAAGAAGCTTGCCCAGTGTTTCACCATGGCTGAACCAGGCCATAACAGTTCGGCAGCTTCGCACACCGTCCGCACACCCTCCGGGCGGAAACACTGACGACCGGCATCAGCATGGACGGCGAAGGTAAGTAACCTGGCATCCGGCTGTCCAACCACCCCGGTCCTGCCCGGCCTGGGCGGTGGCACACGTACAAGCGGGCATCGGAGGGGCGGCCGCACCATGGTGGGAGACTTGGGCGTCGATACTCGTACGAGGAGTTCTGTGATCACCGCGCGCGCGGCTGCGACTTTCGACCCCGTCGGGCGTTCCGTCGCGACGGCACGCTCGTTTGTCCGCGACACCCTCCAGGGCTGGGGGTTCACGGACATCGTCGACGACGCGGTCGTCCTCACCAGCGAGCTGGTCACCAACGCCGTCGTGCACGCCGGGACCGCCGCGGACGTCCTCTGTCTGCGCAGCGAGGACGCCGTACGCATCGAGGTCTCCGACCACTATCCGGAACGCGAGATCCCGCTCCAGCAGTCCGCCGTGAACATGGGCAACCCGGACCGCGAGGGCGGCCGCGGCCTCCAACTGTGCGCGGCGCTCGCCACCCGCTGGGGCGTCGACTACACCCCCACGCAGAAACAGGTCTGGTTCCAACTCGACCTCCCCGACCGCTCGGTGGGCACCCGCGCCGCGGGCCCCGCCCTCCCCGCCGAGCTGCTCCCGCTCACCGACGGCAGAGTCCGCGTCGCCGTCGTCCAGATCGACCGCGTGGGCGCGATCTCGGCCTGGAACGAAGACGCCGAGGAACTTTTCGGGTACGCCGCCGAACAGGTCACCGGCAAACCACTCACCGACTTCGCCGCCTGGCCGCACACCCCGGGCACCAGCACGGGCATCGTGGAAGCGCTCCAACTCTCGCGCTGGGAGGGCAGTTACGGCATCCGCGGCTCCGACGGCCGCGTGACCCCCGTCTACGCCTCGCACCTGCGCGTCCGCGACACCGACGGCGAACCCTCCACGGTCTGCCTGCTCGTCCGCGACGACGAGCGCGCCGTCCTGCAGACTCCGCTGCGCGGCCCCGCCCCCGAGCCCGGGACGCTCACCGAGTCGCACACCGCCGACCCCTTCGAGGTCTTCATCGGCTCCCCGGCGCCGGACGACCTCGACGGTCTGCTCCAGCGCACGGTCGAACGCGCCCGCGACATGCTCGACGGCGACGCCGCCTTCCTGCTCCTCGCCACGGACGACGAGACGGAACTGGAGGTCCGCGCCTCCACGGGCCTCCCCTCGGCCCGCCAGCGCTTCGCCCGCGTCCCCGTGGAGGCAGGCCCCGGACGCTACGGCTCCGCCCGCATGCCGGCCGTCCACGAGGACCTCACGGTCGTCCCCGGCGCCGTACCGCTCCTCAGCGGCACGGGCATGCGCTCCGTGGTCACGGTCCCCCTGAAGGTCGAGGGACGCCTCACGGGCTCCCTGGGCGTCGCCGCCGAGGCCCCCGACCGGTACTCGAACGAAGAAGCGCTGCGCCTCCAGTTCGCCGCCGACCGCATCGCCCTCGCCGTCGAGTCCGCGCGCCTCGGCGAGCTGGAGCGCCTGCGCCGCGGCTCGCTCTCCTTCCTCGTCGAGGCATCGGACCTCCTCGCGGGCACCCTGGACCGCGACCAGACCCTGGCGCTCATGGCTCAGATGACCGTCCCGACGCTCGCCACCTGGTGCGCGGTCTACACGATCGCCGACCAGTCGTCCGAGCCCTATCTCTCGTACGTCCTCCACGAGGACGAGGAGCGCATCGACGGCCTGAAGGCACTCCTCTCCAAGATCGCCCCTCCCGACCCCGTACCGACCCCCGGAGCCCGCGTCTGGGCCGCCCCATCGGAGGCCGCCCACCAGGCCGCCCTGCGCACCTCCATGCGCAGCCTCGGCCTCGGTGAGCCCATGAGCCTCGGTTCGGGCATCGGCACGACGCTCTCGACGGCATCGGCGGTGGGCGGCGAGACGGTCGTCCTGCCGCTGGTCGCCCGCAACCGCGTCATCGGCATGCTCACGCTGGGCAAGCCGTCCGACGAACACTTCCGCCAAGAGATCCTGGAATTGGCCGAAGATCTCTCCCGCCGAGCGGCCCTCGCCCTGGACAACGCCCGCCTGTACTCGGAGCGCATGGCCATCAGCCAGTCCCTCCAGCGCAGCCTGCTGCCGCCGGGGCTCCCGCAGATCCCGGGCGTCGAGGTCGAGGTCATCTACCGCGCGGCCGGCGAGGGCAACGAAGTCGGCGGCGACTTCTACGACCTCTTCCCCATCCGCGACGGCGCGTACGGCTTCGCGATCGGCGACGTCTGCGGCACGGGCCCGGAGGCCGCAGCGGTCACCGGCCTGGCCCGCCACGCCCTGCGTCTCCTGGCCCGCGAGGGCTTCGGCGGCCCCGCCGTCCTGGAGCGCCTGAACGCGGCGATCCTCGACGAGGGCGCCCGCAGCCGCTTCCTCACGCTCCTCTACGGGGAGTTGTGGCCGCAGGAAGACGGCTCAGCGGTCCTGAAGATCGTCTGCGCCGGCCATCCGCTCCCGCTCCGCCTGCGCCAGGACGGCACGGTGGAGCCGTACGCGGAGCCGCAGCCGCTCCTCGGCGTCATGGAGGACCTGGAGCTCTACGAACAGACGATGACGCTCGACCCGGGCGACGTCCTGCTCTGCGTGACGGACGGCGTCACCGAGCGCCGCGAAGGCACCCGCATGCTCGGCGACGACGGCCTCGCGGACGTCCTCACCACCTGCACGGGACTCACCGCCGGCGCGGTAGCGGCCCGCATCATGCGCGCGGTGGAACGCTTCGCGACGGACGCCCCGTCGGACGACATGGCGATCCTCGCGATGCGGGTACCGGGCCTCCACAAGGACTGAGACACCCCCGCCCCTCCGGAAACGAAAGAAGGTCCCCGCCCAACTGGGCGGGGACCTTCTCTTCTTACTCTCTGAGCCCCCATGCGGAATCGAACCGCAGACCTTCTCCTTACCATGGAGACGCTCTACCGACTGAGCTATAGGGGCCTGTTGCGCTTCGCGGTTTCCCGCTTGGCAACGGAATAGATCATACCTGAAATCGAAGGCCCCTCGAACCGACCCTTCCTCCGTACGATCGCTGACTAGAAGGCCGGCTGGAGAAGCCCGCCGAGCGCGTTGCAGGCAGACACCATGCGCTGCAGCTGACGACGCGACATCGACGCGTCGACCGGCAACGCCAGAGTGTCATCCGCGGCGCGCTCGGTCTCCGGAAGGCAGACGTCGCGCCAGAAGTCCGACGTGCGGTGGACGGGCGTCTTCACGGGCACCCGGCAGTCAATTCCCTTGGCCCGTACGGCACGCGCGAAGGCGTCCCGGTCCGGCCGCCCGTTCCCGGGCACCCGCACGACGTACTGCTGATAGCTGTGCCCCTCGACGCCGTCCGGGGTGATCACCCCGCCGAGTCGCCCGCTGAGGTAGGCCGCGTGGGCCCGCCGCCGCGCAAGCTCGTCGTACGGAGCGTGCGTCTCACCCTCCTCCAGTACGAGGATGCCGAACCGCTGCCCGACTTCCCGAAGCCGCCTGACGTCGGCCGGGTGCCCGAAGCGGTGCACGACGGCCACGGCGGCCGTACGGGAGGTGATGGCGGCGGTCACTGCATCTGGATCGAGGCAGTACGTCGCCCGGTCTATGTCCGCGAACACGGGCACGGCCCCTGCCTGGACCACGGCCTCGGCGATCTCGACGTTTCCGTATGCCGGCACGATGACCTCATCACCGGCACCGACGCCTGCGGCTCGCAACATGGCAACTGTCCTCATGCCTCAGATGCTGGCTGCGGAACGTGAACGGCAAGTGTCGCAAAACAAAAAAGAGCTGGTCCCTGAACCGAAGTTCAGGGACCAGCTCTTTTAATAATAGTTCGGCGGCGTCCTACTCTCCCACAGGGTCCCCCCTGCAGTACCATCGGCGCTGTGAGGCTTAGCTTCCGGGTTCGGAATGTAACCG
>NZ_JBITEU010000004.1:0-408659 GCF_044455475.1 Streptomyces sp. NPDC051218
GGCGTTGACTTTTGGCACGCTGTTGAGTTCTCAAGGAACGGACGCTTCCTTTGTACTCACCCTCTCGGGCTTTCCTCCGGGCGCTTCCCTTCGGTGTTTCATTTTGTCTTGCTGTCTTGCGTTTCCGACTCTATCAGACTCTTTCGTGTCCGATTTCCTCGATGCCTTTCCGGTTCCCGCTCCGGCCTTTCGGCTTTCGCGTTTCCCTTTCCGGCGAGTCCGACTTTATCAGAAGTTTTCGGCCGGTCTTACCGGCTGGAGTTTCCGATTTATCGGGGGCGGCTTCTTGGCTTATGAGAATCAAGAAGCAGGCAGATATTAACTGCCGCCGCTGGACTTGTCCAGCTCTAGGCAACTGTTCGAATCTACCTCCCCAGTCCTTCCGTGTCAACGGTTTTTCTGGGGCGTCGAGGACACTAGCAGGTCAGCAGGGGCGGACGCACATCACGCTGCAGTGGGGACCGTGGCACTGCGTTCCACGGGGTCCAGGTCGCCCGTAGCCCCGGCTCGTGCCGCCCTGCCGCCCAGCACGTAGACGTAGACGAGGAAGGCCAGTTCAGCGGCGATTCCGATGCCGATGCGGGCCCAGGTGGGCAGGCCGGAGGGCGTGACGAAGCCTTCGATGGCGCCGGAGATGAACAGGACCAGGGCCAGGCCCACTGCCATGCCGAGAGCGGCTCTGCCCTCTTCGGCGAGGGCTGTTCGGCGTGAGCGCGGGCCGGGGTCGATGACGGTCCAGCCGAGGCGCAGGCCCGTCCCGGCGGCTACGAAGACCGCCGTCAGTTCCAGGAGGCCGTGGGGCAGGACCAGACCGAGGAAGGTGTCGAGGCGGCCGGCGTCGGACATCAGGCCGATGCCCACACCCAGGTTCAGCATGTTCTGGAAGAGGATCCAGATGACGGGAAAGCAGAGGAAGGCGCCCAGGACCAGGCACATGGCCGCTGCTTGGGCGTTGTTCGTCCAGACCTGGGCCGCGAACGACGCTGCCGGGTGGCTCGAGTAGTACGTCTCGTACTCGCCGCCGGGGCGGGTGAGCTCGCGCAGTTCGCTGGGGGCCGCGATGGAGGACTGGACCTCGGGGTGTGTGGCGATCCACCAGCCGATGACGGCCGCGAGGACTGTGGAGAGGAGGGCCGTGGGGACCCACCAGTGGCGGGAGCGGTAGACCGCTGCCGGGAAACCATGGCTCAGGAAGTGTGTGGCGTCGCGCCAGTAAGCGCGACGGGTGCCTGTCACCGCGCTACGCGCGCGTGCCACGAGGTGGGTGAGGCGGCCGGTGAGCTGCGGGTCCGGGGCGCTGGACTGGATGAGCGAGAGGTGGGTGGCGGTGCGTTGGTAGAGCGCGACGAGTTCGTCGGCCTCGGCTCCGTTGAGGCGGCGCCGACGGCGCAGCAGGGCGTCGAGTCGGTCCCACTCTGCTCGGTGGGCGGAGACGAAGACGTCGAGGTCCATCAGGTGGCTGCTCCTCGTACTGCGGCGCGATGCTGCCTCAGCTTGGCAGACTGGCCGTTCCTAGGGCAGGGCAGGGAAGGGCGGTTGGCGTGAGTGAGCTGGTGACGGGCGAGGCGGTGGCGCTGGAGCTGCGCCCGGCGAAGCTGCCGAGTCGTGGGCTCGCCGTACTGATCGACTTGGTGCTTGCCTGGGCGGTGTACCTGGGGGTGACTGTGACGATCGTGGCCTCTACGTCCTCGTTGGACGACGCGGCGGCAGCGGCGGTCGCCGTCGCCAGCTTCGTGC
The DNA here is from genome assembly GCF_044455475.1 of Streptomyces sp. NPDC051218. Classification (NCBI taxonomy): domain Bacteria; kingdom Bacillati; phylum Actinomycetota; class Actinomycetes; order Kitasatosporales; family Streptomycetaceae; genus Streptomyces; species Streptomyces sp. NPDC051218. Next base: position 1,738 of record NZ_JBITEU010000004.1, read on the forward strand.
TGGTCCTTGTGGGCGGGCCGATCGCGGTGGAGACGCTGAGCCATGGGCGGTCGCTGGGCAAGATGGCGTGTGGGTTGCGGGTGGTGCGGGACGACGGGGGGCCGATTCGATTCCGGCACGCGTTGGTGCGGGGTGCGGTGGGGGTCGTCGAGATTCTGCTGACGTTCGGGGTCGTCGCGTGCATCGCTTCGCTGGTGTCGGCGCGGGGGCGACGGCTCGGGGATGTGTTCGCGGGGACGCTCGTCGTGCGGGAGCGGGTGCCGGCCGGGCGGACGCCCTTCATTCCTCCGCCGCCGCCTTGGCTCGCGGGGCGGTTCTCCGGGCTCGACCTGTCCGGGGTGCCTGACGGGCTGTGGCTCGCGATCAGGCAGTACCTGACGCGGATGGGGCAGTTGGACCCGCAGGTGGGCTGGACGATGGCCGAGCGGCTCGCCGGGGATCTCGCGGAGCGTACGGGGGCGCCGGCTCCGCAGGGTGTGCCGCCGGCGGCGTACCTGGCCGCGGTCGTGCAGGAGCGGCAGGCGCGGGATGCTCGGCGGGCGTTCGGGGGTGGGGGTGCGGCGCCGGCTGCCGGGACGGTGTACGAGGCGCCTGCTGCCCCCGCTCGGCCGGTGTACCCGGAGCATCCCGCGGCGGGGCCCCCGGTCGTGCGGGAGCCGCGTGACGCGGAGGCCGCGCCTCCCGGCACCGGGTTCGTGCCGCCCGCGTAGAGATCCCGCTCGGGGTCGGGGGCGGGGTCGAGGTCAGGCGAACGTCGACGGCGGGGATTCGAGGTTCTCGAGCTCCATGCCGGGGGCGGAGAGTACGACGTCGCCGGAGATGTGGATCGCGTGCTGCTCGCCGGTGTCCAAGGCTGTGACCTGGTATTCGTCCACGATCAGAGGGCCGTTGTCAGTGGTGTGTGCTTCGCTTTTCAGCAGGGCCCAGGACTGGTCGAGGGTGCGGGGGGCGAGGACCGGGTCCGTGAAGGCGACGAGGCGGACGCGGGTCGCGGGGGAAGCGGGGGTGAGGCGCAGGAGGCGTGTTGTCGCGACGAGGAAAGCGGGGGATGTGCCCGTGAAGGCGTGGGCGGGGGCGTTGTTTTCGTTGGCGTGGGTGCCGGTGGGGTCGGTGCGGACCCAGGTGACGCCGTCGATGGCCGCGGCGCGGATCTGCCAGTCCCCCGCGTGCAGTTCGAGGCGGATGGGGCGGCCGAGCTCATCGAGGGCGAGGTCCACGGAGCCGGCGGGCTCACCCGAGGCTGCGTTCCGCTGCGCGACATAGCGCCAGCCGGAGGGACCGGGGGCGCAGTGGAAGTGTTCTTCACCGAGGGGGGTGTGGTCATGCGGATCGTGAAGCGAATAGTGGCCGCGGGGCATGGGGCTCGGTCCTTGTAGGGGGCGGTTTCTCGTCCGAGGGGCGGGGCAGAACGCCGGAGCCCGCCATAGGGAAGGTCTGCTCGGTCCATCCCGGAGCCCAAGGTAGGCCAGCCATGATGCCGTGCCGCTCCGGGCCAGGGGGCCGCCGCGTACGCGATCACCGCGACCGGCCGCCTCGCGGCGCCGGACGTGGCCATGTCTGTGAACGGCATCGTCGTGGCGCCTGCCGGGGCGCCTGCGCGCTGCCCCTGCCGCCGCCCGCCTCGCTCCTCGTAGCCTTGCGGCACGACGGACGTCGACAGCCCAGGGGTGCGCCGCTCGGCTTCGGGGCCGGCGTCTGCTGCGGGGCGGGGCAGGGGCGTGTCTGCCGGGTCCTGAGCCAGCCAGCAGTGCTGGGTGGGAAGCCAGGGGCCAGGTCCGTCAGACGGACCAGAGGCGGGTCGGCCGTGCACGCGGGTGCCTCGGACCCCGGAGGACTCCGGAGGCCCGCGGACGCGAGCCCTCCGCCGCCCTCGCTCGACCAGAGCCCGCAGGATCAGCTGCGCAACTGAGCACCCTCCGGCCCCAGATGCCCATGGGTGCGAGCCTGCCGCGCCCCTCCCGGGGCAGCATGCTCGGCCGGGCAACCAGGCGCGTATCGGCAGCCCGCACGCAGCGAGGCGAGCTGCTCGCCCCGGCCAGACCTGGGGCAGGCCCCTACCGCGCAACTGAACGGCTCAGGCCCCAGATAAGCAGGGGCGCGAGCCTGCTCCGCCCTTCCAGATCAACGCCGCTCGACGGGCAGCCGCTGGCCCTTCCGGCAGCCCGCATCCGCAGCATGGCAAGATCCCGGGCCCGGACCACGGCCCAAAGCGGGCCAGACCGCGCAACCGCACGTCTCCGGCCCCTAACGCCCGCAGCAACGCCCGCAGACGCGAGGCCTGCCCCGCCGCCTCCCAGGGCGGCGGTGCTCGACGGACGGTCGGGGCCGTTCGGGGAGCCCGCGTCTGCGGCCAGGCGATGGTCGGCGGGCCAGCGGCGACGTGGCACGGACGGGTGCAGGCCCCCGCCGGGAGGGCGAGGGCCTGCGGTTGAGCGGGGGCCGGGGGTGTGGACCGGCGGGCTGCTCAGTAGCGGTAGTGGTCCGGCTTGTACGGGCCCTCTACCTCTACGCCGATGTACGAGGCCTGCTCCGGGCGCAGCGTCGTGAGCTTGACGCCGAGCGAGTCCAGGTGGAGGCGGGCGACCTTCTCGTCCAGGTGCTTCGGGAGGACGTAGACGTCGGTGGGGTACTCCTCCTGCTTGGTGAACAGCTCGATCTGGGCCAGGGTCTGGTCCGCGAAGGAGTTGGACATCACGAAGGACGGGTGGCCGGTCGCGTTGCCCAGGTTCAGCAGGCGGCCCTCGGACAGGACGATGAGGACCTTGCCGTCGGGGAACGTCCACGTGTGGACCTGCGGCTTGACCTCGTCCTTGACGATGCCCGGGATCTTGGCCAGACCGGCCATGTCGATCTCGTTGTCGAAGTGGCCGATGTTCCCGACGATCGCCTGGTGCTTCATCTTGGCCATGTCCGAGGCCATGATGATGTCCTTGTTGCCGGTCGTCGTCACGAAGATGTCGACCTTGTCGACGACCTCGTCCAGCGTCGTGACCTGGAAGCCGTCCATCGCCGCCTGAAGGGCGCAGATCGGGTCGACCTCGGTGATGATCACGCGTGCGCCCTGGCCGCGGAGGGACTCCGCGCAGCCCTTGCCGACGTCGCCGTAGCCGCAGACCAGTGCGGTCTTGCCGCCGATCAGGACGTCCGTGGCGCGGTTGATGCCGTCGATCAGGGAGTGGCGGCAGCCGTACTTGTTGTCGAACTTCGACTTCGTCACGGCGTCGTTCACGTTGATCGCCGGGAAGAGCAGGGTGCCGTCACGGTGCATCTCGTACAGGCGGTGGACGCCCGTCGTGGTCTCCTCCGTCACGCCGCGGATCTCCGAGGCGAGCTGGGTCCACTTCTGCGAGCCATCGGTGATGGTGCGGTTGAGGAGCTGGAGGATGACGCGGTGCTCGTCCGACTCCGCCGTGTCCTCGGACGGGACCTTGCCGTCCTTCTCGTACTCGACGCCCTTGTGGACGAGGAGGGTGGCGTCGCCACCGTCGTCCAGGATCATGTTCGGGCCGCCGGTGGGGGTGTTCGGCCAGGTCAGCGCCTGCTCCGTGCACCACCAGTACTCCTCCAGGGTCTCGCCCTTCCAGGCGAAGACCGGGATGCCCTGGGGGTTGTCCGGGGTGCCGTTCGGACCGACGGCGATGGCCGCGGCCGCGTGGTCCTGGGTCGAGAAGATGTTGCAGGAGACCCAGCGGACCTCGGCGCCCAGGGCGACCAGGGTCTCGATGAGGACGGCGGTCTGCACGGTCATGTGCAGCGAGCCCATGATGCGGGCGCCGGCCAGCGGCTGGGTGGCGGCGAACTCCTTGCGGATCGACATCAGGCCGGGCATCTCGTGCTCGGCGAGGGTGATCTCCTTGCGGCCGAACTCGGCCAGGGAGAGATCGGCGACCTTGAAGTCCTGGCCGTTGATGAGAGTCGTCATTGGCGAGCTGCTCCTCGTGGGATTGATCGAGGGTGGGTGGACATGGCTGACCTGCGACAACGGCACAGAAGAGCACCGGTTGCGCAGCAGCGCAGTCCGTCGGAGGCCCTCTCTCCCTCGGACGGCACCCGCGCAGGGGCCGCCCGACCGCCATCAGCAGCGACGTCTGGCTCGGTCACAAAGCTACACCGATTGGCCCAGCGAGCCCCAGCCCGCCTCCCCGGGGCGTCGGAGCGGGCGTAACGCCCCGGGGAGGGCCACGGATGTGGCCGGGCGGGGCCGCGGAGGGGGCCACAGACCCGCCGATTCGGGACCTTTGCGCTTTTGAACCTGTGCTTGCGTGTTGCAGGATGCCTTGAGATCGGGAACATTTGCGCGATCTTGTTTGGCGAAGGCGTTAGGAGATCCACGTGACCCATCCGGCCGATCCCCCCATAGGCGGGAGCAGCGGCGAGCAGAAGAAGCTCAAGCTGCTCGCCGTGACCGCCTGTCCGACCGGTATCGCCCACACGTACATGGCGGCGGAGAAGCTCTCGCAGGCGGCGGAGAGCCTCGGCATCGACATGAAGGTGGAGACGCAGGGCTCCATCGGGGCCGAGAATGTCTTGACTGACAACGATGTCAGGGACGCTGACGGCATCATCATCGCGGCGGACAAGGACGTCGACCGCGGCCGTTTCGTGGGCAAGCGCGTGCTGTCCGTCGGGGTGTCCGAAGGCATCAGCCACCCCGAGCAGCTGATCGAGCAGGTGCAGGGCGCGCCCGTGCACGGCGGAGGCGGTGGCGGCGGGTCCGCCGAGGCCGCCTCGACCGGCGGCGGGGGCGGCAAGGAGCGGAGTCTCGCGTACAAGGCGCTGATGAACGGCGTCTCGTACATGATTCCGTTCGTCGTGGTCGGTGGTCTGCTGATCGCGATCTCGCTCGCGCTCGGCGGTGACGCGACCGCCAAGGGCTATGTGATCCCCGAGGGCACCTTCTGGGCGCACGTCAACGCCATCGGAGTCATCGGCTTCACGCTGATGGTGCCGATCCTCTCCGGCTATATCGCCTATGCGATCGGCGACCGGCCCGCGCTCGTGCCCGGCATGATCGGCGGCTGGATCGCCAACACCGGCGAGCTGTACGACTCCAAGGCGGGCGCCGGCTTCATCGGGGCCATCGTGACCGGCTTCCTCGCCGGTTATCTGGTGCTGTGGATCAAGAAGGTCAAGGTCCCGAAGTTCGCCCAGCCGATCATGCCGATCATCGTGATCCCCATCGTCGCGACGACGGCACTCGGCCTCTTCTTCATCTACGTCATCGGCAAGCCGATCTCGTGGATCTTCGAGCATCTGACCGACTGGCTCAGCGGGATGACCGGGACCAGCGCGATCCTGCTCGGCGCGATCCTCGGGCTGATGATCGCGTTCGACATGGGCGGTCCGGTCAACAAGACCGCCTTCCTGTTCGGTACGGGCCTCATCGCGACCGGCAACCAGACCGTCATGGGCATGTGCGCCGCGGCGATCCCGGTCATGCCGCTCGGCCAGGGCCTGGCCACGCTGATCAGGCGCCGGCTGTACTCCCAGCAGGAGCGCGAGACCGGCATGGCCGCGCTGTTCATGGGCATGTTCGGCATCTCGGAGGGTGCGATCCCCTTCGCGGCCGCGAGGCCGGCGCAGGTCATCCCGGCGAACATGCTCGGCGGCGCCGTCGCCGGTGCGATCGCGGGGCTCGCGAGCGTGAAGGACGCGGTGCCGCACGGCGGACCGATCGTGGCCGTTCTCGGCGCCGTCGGGGGCGTACCGATGTTCTTCCTCGCCATCGCGTGCGGCACCGTGGTCACCGCCCTCGCCACGGTCACTCTGGTCGACATCAGCGAACGCAAGCGGCGCGGGGCGCCGGTCGTGGACGTGCCGGGCGGCCCCGAGCCGGCCCTCGCGGGCGTGGGAGCGGGTACGGGAGTGGGCGCGGGAGTGGGCTCTGGAGCGAGCGCGGGCGCCGGAGCCGTCGGCTCCGGGGCATCCGCGGCGCCGCAGAAGGCCCCTGCCGGGGCTGTGGCCCCTGCCCCGGCGGCAGCCGCCGTGCCCGCCGCCGCGCCCGCCCCCGAGGAGCAGGACGAGGACGATGAAGTCCTTTCCGGCTATCTCACCGAGCAGACCGTGAAGGTCCAGCTGGACTCCGCCGACAAGGACTCCGCGATCCGCGAGATGGCGAACCTCCTTGCGGCCACCGGCAAGGTGGACGACGTCGAGGAGCTCGTGCGGACCGCGCTGCGCCGCGAGGAGCAGGGCACGACCGGCCTGGGCGAGGAGATCGCCATCCCGCACGCGAAGACCGACGCGGTGACCTCGCCGGTCGTCGGGTTCGCGCGGTCGGCCGAGGGCATCGAGTGGGGTGCGCTCGACGGTACGAAGGCCAAGCTCATCTTCATGATCTCCGTACCGGAGGCGGCCGCGGGCGACGAGCACCTGCGGATTCTCGCGCTGCTGTCGCGCAAGCTGATGGACACCGGCTTCCGGGAGCGGCTGGAGGCGGCGCCCGACGAGGCGGCGATCCTCGAGGTGCTGCGCGAGGTGCGCTGACTCCCAGCCGATCCATACACGCAGTTGGGGCCCCGCACCTGCACGGTGCGGGGCCCCAACTGCGTACGGGAGTGGCGGAAGGTCAGTGGGCGCCCGGCGACTTCGCCGGGTTGGTGCCCTCGGCGGCCGCCGACTCGCTGTAGATGTCCGGCTCCAGGTAGATCACGCGGGCGATCGGGACCGCGGCGCGGATGCGCTCCTCGGCTGCGTTGATGGCGGCGGCCACCTCGGCGGCCGTCTCGTTCCGCTGGACGGCGATCTTGGCGGCGACCAGGAGCTCCTCGGGGCCGAGGTGCAGCGTGCGCATGTGGATGACGCGGGTGACCGTGTCTCCGTCGACCAGCACCTTCTCGATCTTCTCGACGTCCTCCGTGCCCGCGGCCTCGCCCAGGAGAAGGGACTTGGTCTCCGCGGCGAGGATGATCGCGATGAGGATCAGGAGCACACCGATGCAGAGGGTGCCGATGCCGTCCCAGACGCCGTCGCCCGTCGCGAGCGCGAGGCTGACGCCGACGAGGGCCAGGATCAGACCGACCAGCGCGCCCAGGTCCTCCAGGAGCACGACGGGCAGCTCGGGCGCCTTCGCGCGGCGGATGAACTGCGTCCAAGTGAGGTTGCCGCGCGTGTGGTTCGACTCCTTGATGGCCGTACGGAAGGAGAAGGCCTCGGCGATGATCGCGAACACCAGGACGCCGACCGGCCAGTACCAGGCCTCGATCTCGTGCGGGTGCTTGATCTTCTCGTAGCCCTCGTAGATGGCGAACATGCCGCCGACCGAGAAGAGCACGATGGAGACCAGGAAGGCGTAGATGTAGCGCTCGCGCCCGTAGCCGAAGGGGTGTTGCGGGGTCGCCTCGCGCTTCGCCTTCTTGCCGCCGAGGAGCAGCAGCCCCTGGTTGCCCGAGTCCGCGAGCGAGTGCACGCTCTCGGCGAGCATCGACGACGAGCCACTGAAGATGAACGCGACGAACTTCGCCACCGCGATCGCGAGGTTCGCGGCGAGTGCCGCGACAATCGCCTTTGTTCCGCCTGACGCGCTCATGTGTGCCCGTTGTCCCTTCGCCTGCGTACGTTGCTTGTCCACTGCCGCTTTGCCCGGCCTTTGCGGTGGGTCATTGTTGCAGCACGAGGAGGCGGCGGTGCGTCAGGCCACCACAGTGGCCCGGAAGACCGTGCCCACTCCGGACAGTTCGGCCTTTTCGTCCGCGGGGACGAACACGGACTGACCGGCCGTGAGTTCGCCGGCGTCGCCCACGCGGACGGTGCCCGCGACGCAGAGCAGGATCTGCGGGGTGGCGGCGGTGAGGTCGTGCGGTGCCGCGCCGTCGGGCAGGACGAAGCGGGAGAGGCGGAACTCGTCGATCGGGGTTTCGTAGACCTCTTCGCCGTCGGGCGAAGCCTCCGGCCGCAGCACTCCGGGGTCGGTCGGCTCGAAGCGGACGATGCGCAGGAGTTCGGGTACGTCGACGTGCTTGGGGGTCAGTCCGCAGCGCAGCACGTTGTCCGAGTTCGCCATGATCTCCACGCCGAGGCCGTCGAGGTAGGCGTGCGGGACTCCGGCGCCGAGGAACAGGGCCTCGCCGGGCTGCAGTCGGACGTGGTTGAGGAGCATCGCCGCGATGACGCCGGGGTCGCCGGGGTAGTGGTGCGCGATGCCCGCGTACGGGGCGTAGGCGCCGCCGAGGCGGTTGGCGGCCTCGGTGACCTCGGTGACGGTCGCGGCCATCTCCTCGGGATCCGCGGTCAGGACGGCCGTCAGGACCTCGCGCAGGGCGCCGTCCTCGGGCTTGGCGTGCAGCAGATCGACGTACGGCTTCAAGGAGTCGACGCCGAGCCCGGCCAGCAGGTCCGCGGCCTCGACGGGGTCGCGGAAGCCGCAGAGGCCGTCGAACTCCGTGAGGGCGCAGATCAGTTCGGGCTTGTGGTTGGCGTCCTTGTAGTTGCGGTGCGGGGCGTCGATCGGGACGCCCCGGCTCTCCTCGTCCTCGTAGCCCTCCCTCGCCTGCTCCAGGTCGGGGTGGACCTGGAGGGAGAGGGGGGCGCCTGCCGCGAGGAGCTTGAGGAGGAAGGGCAGGCGCGGGCCGAACTTGGCCACGGCCGCCCTGCCGAGCTCGTGCCCGGGGTCCTCGTCGATCACCTCGTCGAGCGGGCCGCGCTCGGTGCGCGAGGGCGCGCCGGGGTGGGCGCCCATCCACATCTCGGCCTGCGGCTCACCGGTCGGCTCGACGCCGATGAGCTCCGGGATGGCGGTGGTGGAACCCCAGGCGTAGGGGCGGATGGTGTTGGTGAGGCGGTCCACGGAGGGGTTCTCCCTTACGTACGTACGTGCGCTGGTGCAGTGGTGCGCTGGTGCGCTGGTGCGCTGGTGCGCTGGGGCAGCATTGGTGCGCCGGCGCGGGGTCTCAGGTCATGACCGGGCCGAGGTCATGATCGGTCCCTCGGGGCGAGCGCCAGGTAAACGGCGGCGAAATCCGTGACGGCGATCAGCTCCGCGAGGGACTCCAGGTCGTCGCCGTCCTCCGGTTCGAGCTCGCTGAGCGCGATGTCGTGGCCGTGGGCCAGCTCGCGGGCCGCGGGTGCGGCGCTGAGGCCTCCGGCGTCCACCGGGCGGTCGCGGAGCAGGACGACGCGGGCGCGCAGCTGCTGGGGTTCCTCGACGCGGTCGCGGAAGAAATCGTCACCGTCCTCGCTGGGGGCGAGGTTGCCCGCGAGCAGGGCGCCGTGCGCGGGCAGGGACTCGGGCAGTTCACCGGCGACCGCGGGGTGCCCGGCGAGCTCGGCGAGCGTGGCCGCGAAGCGGCGGCCCGCGGGGCCCGCGAAACGGCCCTCGGTCCAGATCACCGGGAGGGCTTCGGCCAGCTCGGCGGCGAGCGTCTTGGCGGGGTTGCTGTACGTCGCGATGACGGGGCCGCAGCGTTCCGCGACGTGGTCGAGGCGGTCCGCGATCTTCTCCAGGGTCTCGGCCGGTGCGGTGATCAGGCCGGTGCGGTCCAGGAGGATGAGGAGCGGGGTGAGCAGGGCCCAGAGGGTGGCGGGGGCGGAGGCTGCGGCCTCGTCGTCAAGGCGGCGCGCCTCGTACGACTCGGAGGCGCGCTCTCCGTCGTGCGGGGCCTCGTACTCCCCGTACGGGGATGTGGCCATCGCGACGGTGAGGCCGTGCGAGCCCTCCACGCCTTCGGCCAGCGGGGAGCGGGCGGGGGCGACGGCCACGACCGTGCAGCCGCGGCGGTAGGCCTGTTCCGCGAGGAGTTCGAGGCCTGGTTCCGTGCCGTCCGGGGTTGCGATGAGCAGCAGGTCCAGGGGGCCCGCCCAGCCGGGGAGCGCCCAGCGCAGGGCGCCTGCCGCGGGGGCCACGCCGGTGGGGGCGAGGCGGATCACGGGGCAGCCGGCGCCCGCGAGGGTGCCGAGCAGATCGGCCACGCAGGTGGCGGCCGTGCCGGGGCCCGCGATCAGGATGGCCCGGGGGCGGCCGTCCGGCTTGAGCTGGGTGAGACCGGCCTCCGTGGCGTGCCGCACCGCTGTGCGGACGCGTGCGCCTGCCTCCGCCGCGCCGCGGAGGAGGCCGCGGCGGTCGGCCACGGCGAGGGCCTCGGGGGCGTCGAGGAGCGATTCGTCCAACATGGGGGTCGGGCCTCCGATTCGCCGGGCGACGGGGCGGGGCCGCCGCCGGTCACGCTTCTTGTCGTTACGCCGTTACGCCGTTACGCCGATGTGCCGCTGTGCCGTTACGCGGTTCGAGCTGGGCTTGCGGGGGCTTTGCAGGCCCTTGCCAGGGCCTTGGCACGGCCTCGCGGGGCCGTACTACGCGGGGCGGCGGGCCTCGTCGACGAGGAGTACGGGGATGCCGTCGCGGACGGGGTAGGCGAGGCCGCAGTCCTTCGCGGCTGCCGTGCAGACCAGCTCCGTGTCCGCCTCCTTGAGGGGGGCGTGGCAGGCCGGGCAGGCGAGGATCTCCAGGAGGCCGGCTTCGAGCGGCATGGGGTGGGTCCCTTCGAGCGGGGGAGCGGGCGGGGTGAGGGATGTCGCCTGGTCAGCCTACCTCTGGCCCCTGGGCCTTGGGCGTGTCTTCGGCCGGGGCTTCGCCCCAGGCCCCGGGTGGGCGCCGGCCGGAGCTTCGCCCCAGGCCCCGGGTGGGGCGTGGGCCGGGGCTGCGCCCCCGGGCCCGGAGTGGGGTGGGCCGGGGGCTTCGCCCCAGGCCGCGGCCCGGGAGAGCGACTGTCGTTGGTTGTCTGCGGCCCGGTGGACGTTTGTGCCCACCCGTTCCGCCCTGCGGAACGCCTGCCCACAAACGCGGCGGCCGGGGGTGGGTGGGCAGGCACGGCCGAACACCTGCCTACAAACGCGGTGGGCGGATGGTCAGGCCCTGATGATGGCTAGGGCCTCGTCTCGGGTGGAGTTCATGGTGGGCTCGTCCCTTGCTTCCACGTTCAGGCGCAGGAGGGGTTCCGTGTTGGAGGCCCGGACGTTGAACCACCAGTCCGTGGACGTCACCGTGAGGCCGTCCAGTTCGTCCACCGTGATGCCCTCCTGGTCGGCGTACCGCGCCTTGATCGCGGCCAGGCGCGCCGTCTGGTCGTCGACCGTGGAGTTGATCTCGCCGGAGCCCGCATAGCGGTCGTACTGCGCGACGAGGGCCGAGAGCGGGCCGTCCTGGCCGCCGAGCGCCGCGAGGACGTGGAGCGCGGCCAGCATGCCCGTGTCGGCGTTCCAGAAGTCCCGGAAGTAGTAGTGCGCCGAGTGCTCGCCGCCGAAGATGGCGCCCGTCTTGGCCATCTCCTCCTTGATGAAGGAGTGGCCCACGCGGGTGCGGACCGGCGTGCCGCCGTTCTCCTTGACGACCTCGGGGACCGACCAGGAGGTGATGAGGTTGTGGATGACCGTGCCCTTGCCGCCGTTCCGGGCGAGCTCGCGCGAGGCGACCAGGGCGGTGATCGCCGACGGGGAGACCGGGTCGCCGTTCTGGTCGACGACGAAGCAGCGGTCCGCGTCGCCGTCGAAGGCGATGCCGAGGTCGGCGCCCTCCTCGCGCACCCGCTTCTGCAGGTCCACGATGTTCTTCGGGTCCAGAGGGTTGGCCTCGTGGTTCGGGAACGTGCCGTCCAACTCGAAGTACATCGGCACGAGCGTGAGCGGCAGGCCCTCGAAGACCGTCGGAACGGTGTGCCCGCCCATGCCGTTGCCCGCGTCGACGACGACCTTGAGGGGGCGGATGGAGGTCAGGTCCACCAGGCCGCGCAGATGCGCCGCGTAGTCCTTGAGGGTGTCCCGCTCGGTGAGCGTGCCGGGCGTGGCCGCGGGCTCCGGGGCGCCGGTCTCCGCCCAGCCCTCCACGAGCGCGCGGATCTCGGCGAGGCCGGTGTCCTGTCCGACGGGGGCGGCCCCGGCGCGGCACATCTTGATGCCGTTGTACTGGGCGGGGTTGTGCGAGGCGGTGAACATCGCGCCCGGCAGGTTCAGCGCCCCCGACGCGTAGTAGAGCTGGTCCGTCGAGCAGAGGCCGATCTCCGTGACGTCCACGCCGAGCGCGGCGGCCCCGCGCGCGAAGGCCCGCGAGAGGCCCGGCGACGAGGGCCGCATGTCGTGCCCGGTCACGATCGCGTCCGCGCCCGTCACCTTCGCGAAGGCGGCCCCGAACAGCTCGGCCAGCGACTCGTCCCACTGATCCGGGACCACCCCGCGCACGTCGTACGCCTTCACGATCTGGGACAGATCAGCAGTCACGGCCAACCCTCTCTGCAGGTTCTGCGAGTTCAGCGGTTTCGGAAAAGCACTCGGGCGAGTGCTCGCCGGTCACCCCAAACTACCCGCAACAACTGACAACCAGCTGTGCGCGGCGGCAAGCCGCCGCCGGCCGGACCTCATCGCGTCAGCCAGCCCCTCAAGGCCTCGTCACGGCAGCATCCAGCCGAGCACCACCGTGCTCTGCCCCACCACGATCAGGCACATCACAAGGAGCAGGCCGAGGCTCCAGGGCAGCACCTTGCGCAGCAGATCGCCCTCCTTGCCCGCGAGTCCGACCGCAGCGCACGCGATCGTCAGGTTCTGCGGTGAGATCATCTTGCCCAGTACGCCGCCGGAACTGTTGGCGGCCGCGAGCAGTTCGGGCGAGAGCCCGGACTGCTGAGCCGCCGTCACCTGGAGCGCGCCGAAGAGCGCGTTGGCCGAGGTGTCGGAGCCGGAGACCGCGACGCCGAACCAGCCGAGCACCGGCGACAGGAAGGCGAGCCCGGCCCCGGCCGCCGCCACGAAGTGGCCGATGGTGGCAGCCTGCCCGGACAGGTTCATGACGTACGCGAGGGCGAGCACGGAGGTGACGGTGAGGATCGCGAACCGCAGTTCGTGCACGGTGGCGAGCCACTCCTTCACCGCCACGCGCGCGTGCACCCCGATGACGGCGGCCGTGCCCACACCGGCGAGCAGCACGAGCGTGCCGCCGGTCGCCACGAGCGGCAACGAGAAGAGGTTCCCGCCGACCGGGTCACCGTCGGGACCTGCGACGTTCAGGAAGGGCCAGTCGAAGGTCTGCGTCGCCTCGGCAAGAAGGTCCTTGACCGGCGGGATCTGGGCGACCGAGAAGATGGCGACGATCAGGGCGTACGGGGCGTAGGCGCGCAGGATCTCGGGGCGGGGGTCCTCCTCGTCGAGGTCTTCGCTGCGTACGCCGGTGAGGACGGCGACGCGTACGGGCTCGGCAGCGGGTTTGCGGGCGCCGGGCACCGCCATCAGCGCGCCCGCGCCGGCCAGCGCCGCCCCGATGTCGGCCAGTTGCGCCGAGACGTAGTTGGACGCGGCGAACTGCGCGGCGGCGAAGGCGAATCCGCACGCCAGGGCGGGCACCCAGGTCTCGCGCAGACCGCGCCGCCCGTCCACCAGGAAGACCAGGAGCAGCGGCACCACCAGGGCGAGCAGCGGCGTCTGGCGGCCGACGACCGTGGCGACGGTGTCCAGCGGGAGCCCCGTGACCTGCGCGAGCGTCACCACCGGTGTGCCCATGGCGCCGAAGGCGACGGGCGCGGTGTTGGCCACGAGGGCGACGACCGCGGCTTTGACCGGGTCGAAGCCGAGCGCCACCAGCATGACCGCGGAGATCGCGACGGGCGCCCCGAAGCCGGCGAGTGCCTCAAGGAGCGCCCCGAAGCAGAAGGCCACGACGAGCGCCTGGATGCGGGGGTCGTCCGAGAGCCGCCCGAAGGAGCGGCGCAGGATGTCGAAGTGCCGGGTGCGGACCGTCATCCGGTACACCCACAGGGCGTTGACGACGATCCACAGGATGGGGAAGAGCCCGAAGAGGGCGCCTTGCGCGGCGCCGGATGCGGTCTGGCCGAGCGGCATCCCGTACGCGGCCCAGGCGACCGCGGCGGCGACTCCGAGGCCGATGAGACCCGCGTGGTGGGCCTTCATGCGGACGACGCCGAGCAGGACGAGGACGGTGAGCAGGGGCAGGGTCGCTATGAGGGCGGACAGGCCGAGCGAACCGGCCACGGGCTCCAGCTGCTGCACGTACACGGGCGACTCCCCGATTCCGTTTCCGTATTCCGCGATGCGGAAGGTGATCTCTCACGGGTGGGGGAATGGTCATCTCGCCGACATGGGCACGTCAATGGGGCGTACAAGAGAACTTGTTCAGCAATGAACGACAGAGGCCTCCGGAGAGGGGCGGTTCAAGAACACGTAGTGCGGCGGTTCAAGAACGCGCAGCGGGGCGGTTCAGGAATCCGGTGAGCGCAGCACCCGCAGATGGCCGCGGCGCGCGACCTCCATCGGGTCCGCCCTGCGGGCGCCACCGCCGGCCTCGGCGGCGCGCTCCTGGGGGCGGGCCGCCTCACGCACCGCGTTGGCGAGCGCTTCGAGATCGTCGCCGCTGGGGCGCGCGGGACCGGAGGCGTCGGCGAGGCGGACGACCTCCCAGCCGCGGGGCGCGGTGAGGCGCTCGGAGTGCTCGGCGCACAGGTCGTAGCAGTGGGGTTCGGCGTAGGTGGCGAGGGGGCCGAGGACCGCGGTCGAGTCGGCGTAGACGTACGTCAGCGTCGCGACGGCGGGACGGCCGCAAGCGGTGCGCGAACAGCGACGTACAGGGCTCACGATGTTGGACGGTACCGCACTCTTGAGCGGGCCGCGACGACTCTCCGCGAGGTCACCCCACCGTGTCGTGCTGTGATCCCCGCCACGGGAGGCTCGCACGGCGCCTCGCTGACCTGCGGCGACACCAGGGGTCCTGGCGGTCGGCGGTGTTGAATCCGGTCACCACTTGGCGCAAATCCCGTCATTCGTCGCGTGATCGACGGTCCTGGAGAGATACGGAATCGGGCCCAACCCTGGCCCGAACGGTCATCGGGCGACATGCCACGCGCCGGACCGAAGCCGTACGCGAGAGGCACCGGAGAGGCACGGAAGAGGTACGGAAGGCCGGTGGAAGCTGTGCGGAAACGGCGATCTCGAGGACTACTCTTCGTCAGTGATGGACGACCCCGTACAGCCCCGCACCGCAGACCCGAGGCCCCGCCGCCGCGACCGCCACGGCAGGGGCATGCGCGGCCCCGTGGCGCCTCCCCAGGTGCCGCTGTCCGCAAGCCGCGCCGAGGTCTTCACCGACCTGGTGCAGGACTCCGTGGAGCGGCTCGAACGACGGTGGCCGCAGCTGAGCGAGATCGACTTCCTGGTCCTGGAGGTCCCGGCGCTCGGGCGGGGTGGGGGCTCCGGCGACGAGGACTGGAACGACGACGTCGTGCCGCTCGGGGGCACGATCGAGGCTTCCGGCGACCGTCCCGCGCGGGTGGTCGTCTACCGGCGGCCCGTGGAGATCCGGACCAAGGGGCGGGACGAGCGGGCCGCGCTCGTCCACGAAGTGGTGGTCGAGCAGGTGGCCGAGCTCCTCGGGCTCTCGCCCGAGTCGGTGGACCCGCGGTACGGGGAAGACTCCTGAGGGTCTCCCCCGCCCGCCCCCGAAGGCCTACTTCTGCAGCACCTTCAGATCCTGTTCCGCCTCGGGCACCGACACCATGCCCCGGTCGTCCGACAGGGTCTGGACGGTGAACATCGGGACGCCGTCCTCCGGGTCCTCCAGCATGCGTGAGGCGTAGACGCCCTCCCCCGAGCCCCCCGACGCCGGTTCCACCGTGAGCGCGTACGTGCCCTTGAGGCCGGCCGGGACGGGAGCCTTGATGCCCAGGGTCGTGCCGCCCTTGACCGTGTAGGTCTTGCTCGTCGACGAGCCGCCCTCACTGCCGTCGGACGCCGTGACCCGCACCTTTCCGGTCTTGCCGGGGGCCACGAGCGACAGTGTGGAGCCCTTGGCGCGGTTGTCGGCCACCGTCGCGCGCGTGCCGATCGCGTTCGTGGCGGGGATGAACGCCGTCTCCTGGTCGGCGCCCTTGCCCCGGGTCACGCGCAGGGCCGCCACCACGGGCGTCGCGTCCTCGGTCGGCGTCAGGATCAGCGAGCCCGCCTCGCCCTTGGTGACGTCGCCGAGGTCGACGGCGGTCGTCATGCCGGACTTGACGTGCAGGTTCGCGTGGCCGGCCGGGCTGATCGAGCCGCTGGGCGCTGCCAGTTGCACCTTCAGGTCGGCGTCCTCGGCGCCGGGCGCGAAGGCGACCAGACGGACCGACGTGGCGTCCTTGGGGATGCCCGGCAGCACGAGGCGGCTCGCGGGATCGGCCGACGCGGGCAGCCAGTCGCCGCCGAGCTTGTCGTCCGACGACTGCACGGCGGCCGCGACCCGCCCGCTGCGCGCGGTCACGTGCATCGTGAGGTTGGTCTGCTCCTTGGGCGAGAGCGTGGACAGCAGGACCGGGACGCTGGAGTGCGGCTGAACCTGGATCGCCTCCCCCACCTCGGTCTTGAGGGCGCCGTCCTTGCCGTACAGCTCGACGTCGACGACGGCCGCCGTGTCGTCCGGGTTGGTCAGGTGGACGTAGTCGCTGCGGTCCTCGGCGGTGCTCGCGCCCGGGAACCAGAAGTCCGTGTCGGGCGCCGTGCAGTTGGCGCCCTGCAGGCCGCGGCCGCTGCCCACGGCGTACTTGGTGGTCTGCTGGACGGTCCACCCCGGTGCCAGCTTGCCGTCGGCGGTGCCGAGGAGCGCCGGTGACTCTCCCCCGGACTCCTCGCCGGTGACCGGCTTGCCCGGTGCCTTCGAGGTCAGGAAGGGCTTGTCGTCCTTCTTCTCCTCCCTGGCGGAGCCCTCCGGTGTGACCTTCAACGCCCTGGTGGCGGGCCGCAGCTCCGCCTTGCCGGATGCGGCGGAGGTTCCGCCCTTGGGCGTGAACGCCGTGTACGAGGTCTCGGCGAGGTCGGACGCGCTGGGCACCGGGCAGAGCAGGCTGCTGCGCTCGACGGGCAGCCGCGCGGCCGCCTTCGCGCCGTCGTCGCCGCTGCCGTCGGGCGCGCTGGCCACGGCGAACCCGGTGACGGCGGCGAGCGCGGCCACCGCGGCGATCAGGGACTGGGTCGTGCGGTTCACTGCTGGCTCCCGTCGGGGCGCTCACTGTCGGTGCCGTGCGGCGGCTGCGGAGGCTGGGGCGGCATCGGGGGCTGCTGCCCGTACGCGGCGTCGTACGGCTGCCCGTACTGCTCGCCGCCGCCCTGTGCGCCTCCGTAGGCGTACGGGTCGTACTGGCCGCCCTGGTACGGGTCCTGATAGGCGGTCCGGTCGTACGAGCCGGCCGGGTACTGCGCGTCCTGGTACTGCTGCTCGCCCTGATAGGTGCCGTAGTCGGCGCCCTGGTGGGCGGGGGCCTGCCATTCCTCGTACGACTGCGACTGCTGCTGGGGCACCGCGGCGAAGGCCTCCTCCTGCGGAGGAGGCGGTGGCGTACCGGGGTCTTCCTGTCCGGCGGCCCCCTGCGCGGCGTCCTGTTCGGCCTGGGCGGCCCGCAGCCTGCGGGCCCTGCGGCCCTCGCCCTCGACCGGCTGCGCGGGGATGACCGGCTCGTCCGGGAGGTCGTCGTCCACATGGCGGCGGCGTCCGGGAAGGGCAAGCACCACCAGGACCACGGCGAGCGCGCCCTGGACGCACAGCCATGCCGTGTGGCCCGCGGGCGTTTCGTGCGTGACGTCCAGGCGGCCGCCGGACGCGGGCAGGTCGAAGCCCTGCGCCCAGCCGTCCAGGGTCGTCCTGGTCAGCGGTCGGCCGTCCAGGGTCGCGGTCCAGCCCTCGTCGGCGGCGTCGGCGAGCCGCAGGGTGCGGCCCTCGCCGCCGGCGGGGATGTTCGTGTGCAACTCCACGGGGCCCGCGGCGACCGGCAGGGGGTCGCCGGACCTGGGGACGATCGCGGCGCGCGCGACCTGCCGGTCCACGCGCCACAGGGCGCTGCCGTCCTCCTGGCTGAGCCGGGTGAGGCCGGGGGTGGAGTCCAGGGTGCGGCTCATCTGGCGGGGCGCGCCGTCCCGTACGAGGACGTAGCGCACGGCGAAGCCGCCGAGCTGGTCGGCCTGGTCGGCGCCTGAGCCCGCGAGGAGCCGGGCCACGATCTTGTCCAGGCGTTCGTTCGAGCCGCCCGCGTCGGCGAGTTCGGCGTCCCCGAGCCGGGCACCCGAGCCGCGGACGAGGGTGTACGACACCTGGGCGGCGGACTCGCTGTCCAGGACGAGCGTGCGGGCCTGGTCCTGCGTGCCGCTCTCCTCGGCGACGAACGCGGGCACCTGCACCGGGTCGCGCCGCTCCAGGGGGCCGTCGGCGCCACGGATCATCCACCCGGCGGCGACGAGCAGCGGCCCCGCGGCCGCCGCGAAGGCGATGAGGACGGCGACCGGCTGGCGCCAGCCGAAGCTCTGCTCGGCGACACGCGTGCGTGCCCCGTCGGCTCCGAGCGCGGCGGCGGCGAGGAGCCCGATGCCGTACGCGAGGGTCGCGGGGCCCGCCCACGCCGAGCCGTTCGAGAGCGCGGCGAAGACCAGCGAGACCAGGGCGACGATCCAGGCGGTGCGGACGGCGAGCTGCCGCTCGGTGCGAAGGAGCGCGGCAAGGGCGGCGAGCACGATGCCGATGAGCAGCAGCCCGTCCACGGTCCCGGGCCCGCCGGGGCTGCCCCCGAGCAGGTCGAGCCCGGTCGCCGAGCCCGTGCCGAACTCGAGGCCCGCCTCGCCGAAGAACCCGAAGGGCAGCAGCGAGAGCGACCAGGGCGCGAGCATCAGGAGGGGCGTGCCGAGCGCGGCGAGGAAGCGCAGGCCGTACGCCGTGATGTCGCCCCTGCGCACCACGAGGAGCGCGAGGCCGAGCACCAGGGCGATCGGCCACACGATCGGCGTGAAGGCGGTGGTGATCGTCAGGAGCAGGGCGAACGCCCAGCTGGCGCGCCAGCTCCCGCGCGTGCCCTCCGGCAGGGTGAGCCCGCTCGCTGCGATGCCCGCGCGCGCCATGAGCGGCAGCAGGATCGCGAGGACGGCGGTACCGACGCGCCCGCCCGCGAGCGCGCCCGTGGCGGCCGGCAGGAAGGCGTACGCGACCGAGGCCCAGGCGCGCAGCAGGCGCGACTCGACCAGGGGCCGTGAGGCGAAGTAGGCGGCGAAGCCGGCCAGCGGCACCGAGCCGACGAGGAGCACCGTGACCGCGAGGCCGGTGGATCCGAACAGCAGGGTGCTGAGGCCCGCGACGAGCGCGAGGTAGGGCGGCGCCGACTCCGTGCCGCCGGTCCCGATGGGGTGCCAGGCGTCGAGATAGCGCGCCCAGAGGCCCGAGGAGTCGCCGGGAGCGGGCAGCAGCGCGCCGCCCGCGAGCGCACCGCTGCCGAGGAGTTCGCGGCAGGCGATGAGCGAGACGAAGAGGAGCACCACGAAGAGCATCGGTCCCGGCTTGCGGGCCACGCGCTTCAGCCGTGCGAACTGCTCGACCTGGAGGAAGTCCGCGTCGTCCCCGCCGGGTCCCGACTCGACGGCTCCGTGGCGTCCGGCGCCGGTGACGGCCTCGGGGTCGGAGCGGCCGACGATGTTGCCCGCGACCTGTTCGACGGTGGCGCGCACGGTGGCGCCCGGCGGCGGGAAGAGCGGCCGCATCTCGGCCGGTTCGAGCGCCGACTTGCCGCGCTCCTTACGGGCGCTGACGATCCGTCCGGGCCGCAGCAGGGTCCCCAGGAGACCGGCGACCTCGTCGACCGCCTGGCCCGGGACCTTGCCGACGAGATACGCGACGGTACGCAGCAGGGTGCCGACGACGAGCCGCAGGAGCACCCAGGGCAGCACGGCCGTACGGGCGTTGACGAGCAGGGTGTAGGCGGCGCCCGCCTTGTCCACGCGGTGCGGCGACGTCGACGTACGCCCGACGCAGTCGACGGTGCGGCGCTCGCGCGAGGAGGCCTCGGCGTGCCGGACGACGGCTTCGGGGGCGATGAGGACGCGGTGCCCCGCGTTCTGGGCGCGCCAGCACAGGTCGACGTCGTCCCGCATGAGCGGCAGGCGCCGGTCGAAGCCGCCGAGTTCGTCGAAGACCTCGCGCCGGATCAGCATGCCCGCGGTGGACACGGAAAGGACCGGCCGTACGTGGTCGTGCTGGCCCTGGTCCTGTTCGCGGCGGTCGATGCCGGTCCAGCGGCGGCCGCTGTTGGCGATGGAGACGCCGACCTCCAGGAGCTGGCGGCGGTCGTACCAACCGCGCAGCTTGGGGCCGACGATCGCGACGTCCTTGCCGACCTCGCGCTCGTTCTCCACGACGCGGAGCAGTTCGGCGAGGGCGCCGGGTTCGGGTGCGCAGTCGTCGTGCAGCAGCCACAGCCACTGCTCGGGCTCGCCGTGCGGCAACTCCGGGAGGTCGTAGGCCTCGTCGCGCCAGGTCCGGCTGACCGGGTCCCAGCCGCTCGGCCGCTTCAGGTAGGGCAGCTCTTCGGGGGTCAGCACGCCGGCGGTGCGGTTCGCCTCGTCGACGGCGGTGCCGAAGCCGGAGCGCCGGGCCAGGTGCAGGACGCGGTCGGGACCGAGTGCCTCGGTGACCAGGCGGGCGGAGTCGTCCGCGCTGCCGGTGTCCGCGGCCACGGCGTTCTGCACCGGGCGCTCCTGGCCGAGCAGGCCGGACAGGGCGTCGGGCAGCCAGCGGGCGCCGTCGTGGGAGACGATCACGGCGGTGACTACGTGCCGCGGGAACTCAGGAGCGGCAGCGGGGTCGTGGTGACTGGCTGCCGAATGGCTGTGCACGGACATCGAGGTACGGGCCCCGGTTCGATGGACTGCGGTGGACGCCTGCGCTTCATGGGGGCGCCGGGGCGTCTCGGACGGGGCCCCACACTAACGGCTGGCATCACAACAGCCCGCCGCCTGTGGATAACCCACGGGCGACGGGCTGTTCCTTACGTAGGGGTGTGTGGCGTTTGGTCGGGCGAACCAGCTGGTGTTCAGACGGCGGCCTTCTTCAGACGGCGGCGTTCCCGCTCCGAAAGACCGCCCCAGATACCGAACCGCTCGTCGTTCGCCAGTGCGTACTCAAGGCATTCCGAACGAACCTCACAGGCGAGGCAGACCTTCTTGGCCTCTCGCGTGGAGCCGCCCTTCTCGGGGAAGAAGGACTCGGGGTCGGTCTGGGCGCACAGCGCGCGCTCCTGCCAGCCGAGTTCCTCGTCCGCGTCCTCGACCAGCAGTTCCTGAACCAGCTCGGTCATGTGCGCCCCTCGTCTGTCTGTGCGTCCCCGTCGTGCTTGCCGTTACCGATTTCGGTTGAACGACACGAGTGAAATTACAAGTGTGCCGATCCGGGCCAGTCAAGCCGAGATCTGCTATTGGGCCCCTTATTCACCCTGCGGAACCAAGGTAATGCGGAAAGTGTTCAAATCGGCATAAACCATGACACTTGCCTGTGGCCCATGCCGAGGCATGCCGAGACCGCCCTCACCTGGGAAGGACGTCACGGAGATCGATCCCGTTGCGACCGGTGCACCGAAGCGAAGGGGATCACATTCGAGTCACGGGAGCGCGCCGGGGTTTACGCGCCGGTTGATGCGCCATGTGTCCGGCCTGCTGGGTGCACAAACCTTTCACCGCGGAGAACAACCGGATGAGGTGAAACATATCCCACATACCGGACATAGAGTTGACAGAGGAGGTGTGAGCCGCTGTTCTAGTGGGCATGCTCGCAAACTTGACACTCTCGACGACCCGCACCAGCGGGCTCCTCGGTGCTGTCCACGCGCGCTGTCGCTGTTCCTGCTCCAGCTGTTGAGCCTTCCCGCTTCCAGCTGTTGAGCCCGCTCCGGCGTTTCACCGCCCGAGCCGCTCCACCCTCCTTCGCGACACCCCAGCACTCACGTTGAGGAACCACCGCACCATGAACAGCGACAGCGACCTCCAGATCGCCGGCGACATCCTCGAAGTCACCCACCTCCTGCAGCCCGCCCGCGAGCACCCGGCCACCGTGGCCGAATTCGTCGGCCTGGCCCGCACCATCGCGGCCGACCGCGCCCAGTGGGCCCACCTCGTCGAGTACGACGCGACGAGCCGGTGGTACCACCGCCTGCGCACCGGCCCTGGATACGAGGTGTGGCTGCTCTCCTGGGTGCCCGGACAGGGCAGCGGACATCACGACCACGGCCGCTCCTCCGGCGTACTCACCGTCCTCGACGGCGAACTGACGGAGCGTACGGAGCGCGGACAGCGCGCGCTCGGCGCCGGGGCACAGCGCGTCTTCGCGCCCGGGTACGTGCACGACGTCGTCAACGACTCCCTGGAACCGGCCGTCAGCCTGCACATCTACTACCCCGGCCTGACGGACATGCCGATGCACGCGGCGCAGTGCGGCGTACGGGCCACCGCTGCGGCGGCCGGAGATGTCGTAACCGCCTGACGCGTTGTCGTACCTGCCTGACATGCTTGGCCCCATGCGCATTGTGGTCCTGGCCGGCGGTATCGGCGGCGCCCGTTTCCTCCGCGGGCTCAAGAAAACCGCGCCTGACGCGGACATCACCGTCATCGGCAACACCGGTGACGACATCCACCTGTTCGGCCTCAAGGTCTGCCCCGACCTCGACACCGTGATGTACACCCTCGGCGGCGGCATCAACGAGGAGCAGGGCTGGGGGCGTACGGACGAGACGTTCAAGGTCAAGGAAGAACTCGCGGCGTACGGCGTCGGGCCCGAGTGGTTCGGGCTCGGCGACCGGGACTTCGCCACGCACATCGTGCGGACACAGATGATGGCCGCCGGGTTCCCGCTCAGCGCGGTGACGGAAGCGCTGTGCGAGCGCTGGCAGCCCGGCGTGCGGCTCATCCCGATGTCGGACGACCGCGTCGAGACGCATGTCGCCGTCACGGTCGACGGCGAGCAGAAGGCCGTGCACTTCCAGGAGTACTGGGTGCGCCTTCGGGCCTCCGTGGACGCGCACGCCGTCGTGCCGGTCGGTGCGGACCAGGCGAAGCCCGCGCCCGGCGTCCTGGAGGCGATCGCCGACGCGGACGTCGTGCTCTTCCCGCC
Organism: Streptomyces sp. NPDC051218; assembly: GCF_044455475.1. NCBI lineage: Bacteria > Bacillati > Actinomycetota > Actinomycetes > Kitasatosporales > Streptomycetaceae > Streptomyces > Streptomyces sp. NPDC051218. The sequence goes on from NZ_JBITEU010000004.1 coordinate 24,611, forward strand.
GTCCAACCCCGTGGTGAGCGTCGGGACGATCCTCGCCGTGCCGGGCATCCGCGAGGCCATCGCCGACGCGGGCGTACCCGTCGTCGGGCTCTCCCCCATCGTCGGGGACGCGCCCGTGCGGGGCATGGCCGACAAGGTGCTCGCCGCGGTGGGCGTGGAGTCCAACGCCGCCGCGGTCGCCGAGCACTATGGAAGCGGGCTGCTGGACGGGTGGCTCGTCGACACCGTGGACGCCGGGGTCGTGGACCGGGTCGAGTCGGCGGGCGTCCGGTGCCGGGCGATCCCGCTGATGATGAGTGACATCGACGCGACCGCCGAGATGGCGCGCGCGGCGCTCGCCCTCGCGGAGGAGGTGCGGGCGTGAGCTCCCCCGAAGCCGCCGCCGGTTCTTCGCCGTCGTACCGCGTGTGGGCCGTTCCCGGACTGCCCGAGGTGCGCCACGGTGACGACCTCGCCAAGCTGATCGCGGCCGCCGAGCCGGAGCTCGTCGACGGGGACGTGCTCCTCGTCACCTCGAAGATCGTCAGCAAGGCCGAGGGGCGGATCGTCGGTGCGAGCGACCGCGAGGCGGCCATCGACGCCGAGACCGTACGGGTCGTGGCGCGGCGCGGGACCCTCCGCATCGTCGAGAACCGCCAGGGCCTCGTGATGGCCGCGGCCGGTGTCGACGCCTCCAACACGCCTGCCGGGACGGTTCTGTTGCTGCCCGAGGACGCCGACGCGTCGGCGCGTGCGGTGCGGGAGGGGCTGCGGGACGCCCTGGGCGTGGACGTCGGCGTCGTCGTCACGGACACCTTCGGGCGTCCCTGGCGCAACGGCCTGACGGACGTCGCCATCGGGGCGGCGGGCGTGCGGGTCCTCGACGACCTGCGGGGCGGCGTCGACGCGTACGGCAATCCGCTGAGCGCGACGGTCGTCGCCACCGCGGACGAGCTGGCCGCCGCGGGCGACCTGGTCAAGGGGAAGGCGGGTGGGCTGCCGGTCGCGGTGGTCCGCGGGCTTTCGCATGTCGTCGGGGAGAGCGGCGGGTCCGATGCAGGCGCCCGGGTCATGGTGCGCGACTCCCGCGACGACATGTTCCGGCTCGGTACGTCCGAGGCCGTACGGGAAGCGGTGACGCAGCGGCGGACCGTGCGGGAGTTCACGGACGAGCCGGTGGACCCCGGGGCGGTGCGGCGGGCCGTGGCGGCCGCGGTGACCGCGCCCGCGCCGCATCACACGACGCCGTGGCGGTTCGTCCTCCTCGAGTCCGAGGACTCGCGCGTGCGGCTGCTCGACGCGATGCGGGACGCTTGGGTCGCGGACCTGGAGGGGGACGGCAAGTCTTCGGAGTCCATCGCCAGGCGGGTGCGGCGGGGCGATGTGCTGCGGAGGGCGCCCTACCTGGTGGTGCCCTGTCTGGTGATGGACGGCTCGCATACGTACGGGGATGCGCGGCGGGACGTGGCCGAGCGGGAGATGTTCGTGGTCGCGGCCGGGGCCGGGGTCCAGAACTTCCTCGTCGCGCTCGCCGGGGAGCGCCTTGGCTCCGCGTGGGTCTCCTCGACGATGTTCTGCCGGGATGTCGTACGGGACGTTCTCGGGCTTCCGGGGTCGTGGGACCCGATGGGGGCGGTGGCTGTGGGGCATGCGGCGGTTGAGCCTGCGGCTCGGGCTGGGCGGGATGTGGGGGACTTCATCGCGGTTCGGTGACTCGCCCCTGGGCGTTGGTCGCGATACTGCGGGGGCTCATTTCGGGTGCGCGTTCGTGGGGGCTGGTCGCGCAGTTCCCCGCGCCCCTGACGGGGCTTGTCAGAGTAGGGCGATGTCCGTTTTGGGCATCTTTGGTTTTCTGCGGGGTGGTGTGTGGCCGCTCAGGAGGATCAGGCGGGCCGCTCGGTGGCGTTGGCCCTCGTAGGGGGCCAGGAGCCGCAGCATTTCCTCGTCGTCCGCCGTGCGGTCGCGGGCCAGCGCGAAGCCGACGATGCCCGGCAGGTGGAGATCGCCGACCGTGACCGCGTCCGGGGCGCCGTTGCTGCGCTGGACCGTCTCCGCCGACGTCCACGGGCCGATGCCCGGGATCAGTTCCAGGCGGGCCTGGGCCTTGAGGGGCTCCATCGCCGCCGCCTCCTCCAGGCGCGCCGCCACTCGGGCCGCCCGCAGGATCGTCGACGCGCGCTTGTCGTCCACACCCGCCTTGTGCCACTCCCAGGACGGGATCAGGGTCCACGTCCTCGGGTCCGGCATGACGTACATGCGGAGCTGGGCGGGGACGGGCCCGGGTGCCGGTTCGCCGTACTTGCGCACCAGGAGGCGCCACGCGCGGTACGCCTCGTCCGTCGTGACCTTCTGTTCCAGGATCGACGGGATCAGGGACTCCAGGACCAGGCCCGTGCGGATCAGGCGCAGGCCCGGTCTGCGGTGCGCCGTCGCCGCGAGGAGGCGGTGGCGGGGGGTGAAGTCCTCCGGGGTGTCCGACTCGCCGAGGAGGTCCGGGAGTTGGTCCAGGAGCCAGGTCGCTCCCGGGCCCCAGGCTTGGGCCTCCACGGTGTCTCCGCGGAGGGCCACTCTGAGTGTTCCGGGGCCCTCGGGGGTGCGGCTTGCTCGCCAGGCCTCGCCGGCCGGCGTCGTACGGAACGTGGGGTCCGCGGGGCCCCTTCGGAGCGGGCCTACCGTCAGTCCCAGGTTCAGGGGGTAGGGCGGGGTCCAGGTGCGGGTTCTGGCCGTGGTGGCCTGGCGGGGCATGCCTGCCTGGCCCACCGCCCGGGGGATCGCCGTTTCGCCGCCGCGCACTGTGGTGCGGGTGGGGGTGACGCGGGGGGCGAAACGGGATGACATCTGTACGAGGGTAGGGGCTTTTTTGTCCCCTACCCCGCCCCTTCCCGAAAACCCGCTGGCGCGGGGGCCTTGCGTGCCCGCATCACCGGCTCCGCCGAGTTCGTCCGCAAACGCCGGACGGGCTGAAGGATCACCGGACGGGCTGCGAGGAGCAAAGCTCCTCTACTGGTCCGACGAGAAACGCACCGCCCCCGCCGGCAACCCCGCCCCGCACCACACCCGTACGCCCTCGCGCAGTTCGTTGTCGGCGCCGACGTCCGCGCCGTCGCCGATCACCGCGCCCGCGAGGACCGTGCGTGCGCCCACCCTCGCGCCCGCGCCGATCAGCGAGTCCGTGACGATCGCGTTCGGTTCGATGATCGCGCCCGCGAGGACCGTGCTGCCGTCCACCCGTGCGCCCGCGCCGATCACCGCGTGCTCGCCGACCACCGTGCCGCCGGTGAGCTTCGCGTCCGGGGCGACCGTGGCGGTCGGCAGGACCAGGCGGTCGCCGCAGCGGCCGGGGATCGCGGGGGACGGGGCGCGGCCAAGCACCAGGTCCGCCGAGCCGCGCACGAAGGCCTGGGGCGTGCCCAGGTCAAGCCAGTACGTCGAGTCGACCATGCCCTGGAGATGGGCTCCGGAGGCCAGGAGGTCGGGGAACGTCTCGCGTTCGACCGAGACGGGGCGGCCCACGGGGATCGTGTCGATGACGGAGCGGCGGAACACGTACGCGCCCGCGTTGATCTGGTCGGTGACGATCTCCTCGGGGGTCTGCGGCTTCTCCAGGAAGGCCTGCACCCTGCCCGTCGCGTCGGTCGGCACGAGGCCGTACGCGCGGGGGTCGGTGACCTTCGTGAGGTGCAGGGAGACGTCCGCCCCCGACTCCTCGTGCGTGGAGACCAGGGCGCGGATGTCCAGGCCCGTGAGGATGTCGCCGTTGAAGATCAGGACCGGCTCGTCGGGTCCCGAGTGGAGGCGCGAGGCCACGTTGCGGATCGCGCCGCCCGTACCGAGGGGCTCGGTCTCCGTGACGTACTCGATGTGGAGACCGAGCGCCGAGCCGTCCCCGAAGTACGGCTCGAAGACCTCGGCGAGGTAGGAGGTCGCCAGGACGATGTGCTCCACGCCTGCCGCGCGGGCCCGCGCCAGCTGGTGGGTGAGGAACGGGACGCCCGCCGCCGGAACCATCGGTTTGGGGGTGTGCACCGTGAGCGGACGCAGCCGTGTTCCCTTGCCGCCGACCAGGAGGATCGCTTCTGTCACCTGTCGTCTCTGCTTCCTGCTGGGGCCGGCCGAACTTTGAGTCGCGGCCGGCCAGTGTATGCAGATGGCCGTGCAGATCGTGCAGTGCGCCGTGCGGGTCGTGCGGTGTGCTCCGTGGTACGGGACCGGCCTCAGCGGCCCTGGTGACGGGCCGAGTCGGAACGGGCCTTGCCCAGCTTCTTGTACAGGCGCAGCCCCGGGCATTCCGTGGCGAAACCGTCACGGTGCCCGGAGATCACGTTGAGCCGGACGTTGCTGCCTTTCTTGTACTTGTTTCCTCCACCGGACCGCAGATATGTCTTCCCGCTCGGGTTCGCGCCGTGCAGGCCGAGCTTCCACGCCGTCAGCCGGGCGATGGCGCTCACGGCGGCGGAGGGCGGGTTGGTGGAGCCGAAGCTGCCGAGGACGGCGACCCCCGTGGTGTTGCTGTTGAAACCGAGAGTGTGGGCCCCGAGGACGGGCTTGGCCACACCTCCGGCACGTCCTTCGTAGATGTTTCCGCACTTGTCGACCGCGAAGTTGTAGCCGATGTCACGCCAGCCGCTGCTCTTGACGTGGAAGCGGTAGATGCTGCGCAGCAGGGAGGGCGCCTGCGAGCAGCTGTAGTTGTTGCCGGAGGCGCTGTGGTGCACGAAGGCGGCCTTGACGGTCTTCGTGTAGCCGAAGTTCTTCTCGCGGATCTTCTCGTCCGCGCCCCAGCCCTTGCGCGTGATGATGCGCGGCCGGGGGCCGATGTGGGGCTTGACCTTCCCGGCGTCCTCCGGGCCGCCGCGGGCCTCGACGAGGTCGGACTCCGTCTCCTTCTTGCTGAGCGCCGGGATGACGGAGGCGCCCAGCGGGGCGAGGTCGGCGTTCACCGCGGAGGACGCGGCGGCCTCGGCGGTCAGGGCCGGGGAGCGGGGGCCTTCGGGCGTGGAGCCCTGCGGCGGGGGCTCGGCTCCGGGGTCGACGAGTTCGAGCCGCAGACCCTCCGGGAGGGCGCGCTCCACGGGGGACTCCGTGGCGCCTCGGTGCTCTCCGCGGGGCTGCGCAGCCTCGCCCCGTACGCGGATCTCGACCCCGTCCGAGTCGCCGACCCACAGGGGTGCCGTGGAGCCGCGGACCCTGCCGGTGGCCCGCTCCGGGTCGTCCGGGTCGGCGGCGTGCTCGTGGTTGTGGGTCTCCACGGGCTGCCAGCCGGACCAGTTGCTGGTGCCGCTCGCCCGCGTGCGGACCTGGACGCTGCCGTTCAGTTCGTCGTCCGGGTCGTCCCAGATGACACCCACGAGGGAGAACGGGCGGACCTCTCGCTGGAGCAGGCCCTGTTCGGCGGCCTCGCCGCCGGGCGAGCGGTCGGAGCCGAGCGGGGTGAGCGGGAGTGACTGGGTGCTGCCTGGCACCGATTCCACCAAGGGCCCGGCAGGCGACTGAGGAGCCGGGGTCGCGGCATGGGCGCCGGACGACGGCAGGGTGAGGGGAAGGGCCAGGGCGGCCGCGCACGTGACGCCGATCGAGGAAGCTAGAAATCCACGCATACGACTGATAGTTGGCATAGGGCGACAATTCTGTCCATTGGGGAATTGACGGTCCGTCGGTTCGTGTCCGCCGAACCGGTGGCCCGCGCTCCCTGCGCCACGCCCGGGGCATCAGGGCACGCGCGTACCCTTGCGCCCGTGAACGCCACCGACCGCACCCCTGCCGACCTGCTGCGATCCGCGCTCGCCGCGGACCCGGGCCGCCCGCTCATCACCTTCTACGACGACGCCACGGGCGAGCGCGTCGAATTGTCCGTGGCCACCTTCGCCAATTGGGTGGCCAAGACCGCCAATCTGCTCCAGGACGATCTCGCCGCCCAGCCCGGCGACCGCCTCGCGCTGCTGCTGCCCGCGCACTGGCAGACGGCGGTCTGGCTGCTCGCCTGTTCGTCCGTCGGCGTCGTCGCGGACGTGGGCGGCGACCCCGCCGGCGCCGACCTCGTGGTCAGCGGGCCCGATGCGCTGGACGCGGCCAGGGCCTGCTCCGGGGAGCGGATCGCGCTCGCGCTGCGGCCGCTCGGCGGGCGCTTCCCGCAGCCCCCCGAGGGCTTCGTCGACTACGCGGTCGAGGTGCCGAGCCAGGGCGACCGCTTTGTGCCGTACGCCCCCGTGGACCCGGACGAGCCCGCCCTCGCCGTCGCCGGGGCCGGCGAGCTGACGGGTGCGGAGCTGGTGGAGCGGGCCCGCGCCGATGCCGCCGCGCTTGGGCTCGACGCCGGCTCCCGGCTCCTTTCAGGGCTGTCGTACGAGACGTGGGAGGGCCTGAGCTCCGGGCTGTACGCCCCGCTCGCGGCGGGCGGCTCCGTGGTGCTCTGCCGTCACCTCGACCAGCTCGCCGACGGCGGGCTCGACAAGCGCGTCGAGGACGAGCGGGTCACCGCCACCGCGGCGTAGCGCCCCCCTGCCGGGCCCCGCCAGCCCCCCGGCAGTTCCCCCGTTCGGCTCACCCGAGCCGCTGGCCCGCAGGCCCCCGGCGTCACGTCGGTCCATGGTCGTAAGAGCGCACCATGCACCGACGTCGCTATGAGGGGTGGCCCCACACGTGTCCGACACCGCAGGCACGCCCGCCGGACCGGAGCACTCAGGTCCGGACGACGCCAAGCCTGAGCCGCCGGCCACGTACGCACCCGGCGCGGGCTCCAGCCCCACGGGCGCGGGTGTCGCCAGGCGCAGGCGGCGCTGGCTGCGCTGGACGGCCATGGGCGCCGCCGGGCTCGTCCTGGTGGCGGGGGGCGCCGGATGGGCGGTCTACAACAAGCTCGACGGCAACATCACCAAGGACACCGACGCCGCGGCGGAGCTGGCACGCTACGAGAAGGAGCGGCCGACGGCGCTGGTGAACGGCGCGCAGAACATCCTGCTGGTCGGCTCCGACACCCGGGCGGGCCGGGGCAACAAGAAGTACGGGCGCGATCCCGGCACCCAGCGCTCCGACACGACGATCCTGCTGCACCTGGCAGCCGACCGGCACAGCGCGACCGCGGTGTCGATCCCGCGGGACGTGATGGTGGACATCCCCAGCTGCCGCAAGAGCGACGGTTCGCGGACGCGGGCGCAGTTCGCCCAGTTCAACTGGGCGTTCCAGTTCGGCGGGACGGCCTGCACCATCCGTACGGTCGAGAAGATGACGAAGATCCGCGTCGACCACCACATGGTCGTGGACTTCGCCGGGTTCAAGGACATGGTCGAGGCGGTCGACGGCGTACAGGTCTGTCTGAAGAAGCCGATCAACGACAAGGACGCGCGTCTACGGCTTCCCGCGGGCCGGCACACCCTCAACGGCGAGCAGGCGCTCGGCTATGTGCGGGCCCGCAAGAGCATCGGCAACGGCAGCGACACCGAGCGGATGGACCGCCAGCAGCAGTTCCTCGCGGCGCTCGTCAACAAGGTGCAGAGCAATGACGTTCTGCTCAATCCGGCGAAGCTCTATCCGGTGCTCGACGCGGCCACTTCTTCGCTGACCACGGACCCGGCACTTGCGAGTTTGCGTGGTTTGTACGAACTGGTGCGCGGCATGCGCAACATCCCCACAGAACAGGTGCAGTTCCTCACGGTGCCCCGGCGGTCGTATGTCTACGACGCCAATCGGGATGAACTCGTCGAGCCCGCGGCGGACGAACTCTTCACCCGGCTCCGAACGGACGCACCCCTTCAAGTGACGCGCAAGGAGCCCGACCCCACCCCCAGCGCCGAGCGGGCGGACGACGACTCGGAGTCCCCTTCTCCTACGTCGAGTCCCGCTCCCACTTTCCGCGGCAACACGGCCGCCGGAACGGCCTGCGAGTAAAGCCATCCTCAAGCGCAGGACCGCCCGCACAAAGAAATAGGGCGGATTGCCCAGTTGTATGGGAGTGGAATTTGTCACCGGCGTCGTTCGACGCTGAACTGGCCGGATAGTGTGAGCGATCCGGTGCGCCGGGCCCTTCGTGCCCGCGCACCGCTGGACGATTGACCGAGCGCCTTGTCTTGAGGGGGGAAAGGCGCCGCGTGGCCCCGACGGAGGACGCAGCTAACCGTGGACGCGCAAGGCCGTGGGCGGGCGGAGAACATCGACCCCGCAGACCAGTGGGTGCTCAACCCGAACACCGGCGATTACGAACTGCGACTGAGCCCTTCCGCTGGGCAGTCGTCAGTGCCTGGACCTCGCAGATCACCCAGGTCCACGTCACGCCAGGGAACGCGCGGCCGCGATGGCCGGCGTGACGAGGGCCGTGACGAACCGCGGGACGTGCCGCCGCAGCGCAGGCGCCGGGCTCCGCAGCCGGAGACGGCGGGCGGGCGGCGCAAGCAGAAGCCGAAGAAGTCGAAGAGCAAGAAGATCCTGACGTGGACGGGCGGCTCGCTCGCCTTCGTCCTCGTCGCGGTCGGTGTAGGCGGGTACGTCTACTACCAACACCTCAACGGCAACATCAACTCGATCGCCGACGACGGCGCGAGCACCGGCGGCTTCAGCAAGGACCGCGCCATCAACATCCTGGTGATGGGCACGGACAAGCGCAGCGGCGAGGGCAACGAGAAGTACGGCGACAAGGGAAGCGTCGGCCACGCCGACACGACGATCCTGCTGCACGTCTCCAAGGACCGCACCAACGCCACCGCGTTGAGCATCCCGCGCGACATGATCACGGACATTCCGGACTGCCCGACCACGATGGAGGACGGCAGCAAGAAGACGATCGCCGGGACGCAGGACGCCCGCTTCAACGAGAGCCTCGGGCAGAGCGAGCGCACGCCGAGCTGCACCATGCGTACGGTCACGAAGATCACCGGAATCGTGCCGGACCACTTCATGGTGGCCGACTTCAACGCGGTCAAGACGCTCTCCAGCGCGGTCGGCGGCGTCGATGTCTGTCTGGCCAAGGACATCGACGACCCGGACTCGCATCTGAAGCTGCCCGCGGGCAAGCACAACATCGAGGGCGAGGACGCGCTGGCGTTCGTCCGCACGCGCCACTCGGTGGGCACCGGCGGCGACTTGAGCCGCATCGAGCTGCAACAGCAGTTCCTCAGCTCGCTGATGCGCAAGCTCAAGTCGAACGACACGCTCACGAACCCGAAGAAGATGATAGATCTCGCCGAGGCGGGCACGAAGGCGCTCACCGTCGACTCCAAGATCGCGGACATCATGAAACTCCGCGACTTGGGCATGGAGCTCGGCAAGCTCGACATGAAGAACCTCAGCTTCGCGACCGTGCCCGTGATCGACAACCCGGCCGAGAAGGTCCACACGACGGTCGTCGTGAACGAGGCCAAGGCCGACCCGCTGTTCTCCATGATGCGCGCCGACGAGTCGCTGACCGCGGTGAAGAAGAAGGAGAAGAAGGAGAAGGCGGCGGTCGCCGCCCGCCTCGAGGGCAGCAAGTCCGATGCCTCCGAGGTGCGGGTCAACATCTACAACGGCAGCGGGAAGACCGGCGCCGCTCAGGCAACTCTCACGTACTTGCAGAACACTGAGGGCATGTCCAAGGCCAGTCAGCTCGGCAACGCACCGTCCGACCTCGAGAAGACGACGCTGGAGTACGCCCCCGACCAGGCCGACCAGGCCCGGCGGCTCGCCGATGTCATGGGGCTCTCCGGCTCCGCGATGAAGCCCGGCAAGAGCGAGAAGAACTCGCAGGGCCTGCCCGCCATCAAGCTGACGCTCGGCAGCGACTTCAAGGGGGCCGGGGTGCCCATCAGTACCCCGTCGAAGGCGCCGGAGGGCATTCAGAAGGTCGAAGCGGACAAGACTGTGTGCGCCAAGTGACCTGAGGCGGTCATTCTGCGTCTGACTGGGCGCAGAATGGCCGTATTTCGGGGTAGCGCGGGGAGGGGCAGGGGATGGGGAGAAGCAGCGTGCGTGGGGAGGGGGCGCGACAACGCGTCCCGCACGCAAGTGATCATGGCCTGGAAGGAGGCCCGCCGCACGAGGGAGGGGAGCCCTCGGCGAGCGGCGGGCGCCGCAGGCGTGGCCGTGGGGGCGGTGGCGCCGGCAGCGGCAGCGGCAGCCGGGCACCGCGTCCCAAACGGCGGATACTCCGCTGGTCGGCAACGATCCTGTCGGTGCTGATACTTGGCACGGCCGGCGCCGGATATCTCTGGTACCAGCATCTGAACGACAACCTGGAGACGGACGACCTGAACCTCGGCGAGCACCGGGCCCCCGCGCCCACGCCGAACGCGGCCGGCCAGACCCCGCTGAACATCCTGCTGATCGGTTCGGACGCGCGGGACTCCAAGGAGAACCAGAAGCTCGGCGGCGCCAAGGAGACGTTCGGGGGCACACCGCTCGCCGACGTCCAGATGCTGCTCCACCTGTCGGCCGACCGCACGAACATGTCGGTCATCAGCATGCCGCGCGACACGCTGGTGGACATCCCCAAGTGCACCGACCCGGACGGCGGCAAGGTCTACGAGGCCTCGACGCAGCGGACGATGACGAACCAGACGCTCGGCCGCGGCGGCCCCGGCTGCACGGTCGCCACCTGGGAGAAGCTCACCGACATCCACATCAACCACTTCATGGAGGTGGACTTCGCGGGTGTGGTCTCCATGGCCGACGCGATCGGCGGCGTACCGGTCTGTGTGGACGCCAACATCCACTCGCGCGACAGCCAGGGCCACGGCTCGGGCCTGAAGCTGAAGAAGGGCACCACGTCCGTCAAGGGCGAGCAGGCCCTGCAGTGGCTGCGCACCCGCTACGGCTTCGACGGCGGCACCGACATCAGCCGCGCCAAGGCCCAGCACATGTACATGAACTCGCTCGTGCGCGAGCTGCGGAACAACGCCGGCCTGAGCAGCCCCAACAAGCTGCGCAGGCTCGCCGAGACGGCCACCAGCGCGCTCAAGGTCGACGACGGCCTCGGCACGGTGAAGAAGCTCTACGACCTCAGCAACGAGCTCAAGAAGGTCTCGCCGGAGCGGACCACGATGACGACCATGCCGTTCGAGTACGTGGGCGCGCGCGTCATTCCCAAGCCGGGCGACGCCGAGCAGCTCTTCCGCCTCGTACGCGACGACATCCCGCTGGACGGCAAGGGCAGGAAGAAGCCCGCCGAGGAGAAGCTCTCGGACGATCCGGCTGCGGAGGACGACGCGATCGCCGTGCAGGTGCGGAACGGCACCCGCACGGACGTCGAACCGCCGGTCAGCGGGCGGGCGAGCGCGGTGACGCAAGTCCTCGCGGGGAAGGGCTTCACCAAGGCGGCGGCCGACACGACGACAGCCCTCGCCGAGGAGAAGACCGTCATCAGGTTCCCCAGCGCCGAACTGGAGGGCGACGCCCAGCGGGTCGCCAAGTCCCTCGGCATGAAGCTGAGTTCGGTGAAGAAGTCGACGGACGTCTCCGGGGTCACCCTGATCGTCGGCGCCGACTGGCGGGAGGGGAACGCGCCTCCCAAGTCGAAGCAGGACGACAGGACGCCGGACTCGGCCGAGGCGCTCAACGGCTCGGACAAGAAGGCGTGCATGCACGTGGACCCGGACTTCACCTGGAAGTGAGACGCGATCCGGCCCACCGACGGTGGGCCGGATCCGCCCTCAGGCCTCGGTGAGGACCGCGGGACGCCGGGAGGCGATGACCTTCTTGGCGAGGGAGCGCGGGCTGGTCAGGAAGCCCCAGCCCCACGACATGTGCATGGTCGCGAGGGCCACCGGGATCTGCAGGCGCGCCTTCAGCGGCAGGCCCTTGCCCGCGGGCAGCGAGCCCGCCGTGATCGCCGCGAGGTAGCCCGCGGGGACGACGAAGCCCCAGGGCGTGACCAGCGCGCCCACCACGACGCCCGCCGCGATCGCGCAGACGGCGGTCGGCGGCGCGAGATAACGCAGGTTGATGGAGCCCTCGTGGTAGCGGGCGACGACGTGCCGCCAGCGGCCGTAGTCCTTGTACTGCTTGGCGAGCGCCTTCACGCTCGGCCGCGGGCGGTACTGCACCTTCAGCTCGGGCGAGAACCAGATGAGGCCGCCGGCCTCACGGATGCGGAAGTTCAGCTCCCAGTCCTGGGCGCGGATGAACTCTTCGTTGTAGCCGCCCTGTTGTTCGAGGGCGGCGCGGCGGAAGACGCCGAGGTAGACGGTCTCCGCCTGCTGGGCGGCGCCACCGGTGTGGAAGGCCGCGTTGCCCACGCCGATCTTCGACGTCATGGCGGCGGCGACGGCATGCTCCCAGTCGTTCTCGCCCTCGGCGTGCATGATGCCGCCGACGTTCTGCGCGCCGGTCTCCTCAAGAAGGCGTACGGCGGTTGCGATGTAGCCGGGCGAGAGGATGCCGTGGCCGTCCACGCGCACCACGATCGGGTGGCTGGAGGCCTTGATGGCGGCGTTCAGGGCCGCGGGCGTGCGCCCCGTGGGGTTCGGGACGGTCTGCACCTTCGCGCGGTTGCCCGCGGTCTCGGCGACCAGTTCGGCGGCGATCTCGTTCGTGCGGTCCGTGGAGGGACCCAGCGCGACGACGACCTCCATCTCACCGTCGTACTCCTGCTCGAGGATCGCGGAGACGGCAGCACGCAGATGCCGTTCCTCATTGAGCACCGGCATGATCACGGATACGGCAGGAAGCTGCTCGTCGGGCGTCGCGTTCATCGGCGCCACGTTACCGCGAATGGGGGACACGGGCGCGCGCCGCCCGGCCTGCTGCCCCGGGTCGCAGATCGTATGGGCCTACGGTTCTCGCAGTCCCCGGCCCCTCACGAGTCCTCCCCCCACCCGTCCGGCCAGGCCCGCCCGTCACCGCGGAGGTGTCCCCCCACGTGCCCACACCGCCCCGCCGCTCCTTCACCCCGCCCCCACGTGGCCCGCGCCCTCCTCGTGCGAGGCAGCCGGGGCAGCAGCCGGCGGGGCGGCCGGTCAAGCAGCGCAGGCGGCCACGGTGGACCATGCGGGTGGCGACGGGGTTCTCCTTGACGGTGCTCGTGGCGGCCGGGATCGGGCACGGCGTGGTCACCAGCCTGGACACCGAGATCGCCCGGGTCGACGCCTTCAAGGACATGAAGAACCGGCCCAAGGGGGGCAACGGCATGAACGTCCTGCTCGTCGGCACCGACGGCCGGGACAAGATCACCAAGGCGGAGAAGCACAAGTACCGCCTGGGCGGAGCGCCCTGTCACTGCACGGACACGATCATGATCGTGCACATCTCGGAGGACCGGAACCGCGCGAGTGTCGTGAGCCTGCCGAGGGACAGCTTCGCGATGATGCCCGAGCACGTCGACCGGAACTCCGGCGACCGGCACAAGGCGCATCCGGTCAAGCTGAACGCGGCGTACGCGGAGGGCGGCCCGAACCTCACCGTGCGGACCGTCGAGAACATGACGAGGGTCAAGATCGACCACTATCTCGAGGTGGACTTCACCAGCTTCATGAAGACCGTGGACGTGGTCGGCGGCGTCGAGATCTGCACCGCACGCCCGCTGAGGGACTCGTACACCGGGCTCAATCTGCCCGTCGGCACGCACCGGCTGAACGGCGGCGCCGCCCTGCAGTACGTCCGCACACGGCATGTCGACGGCACGTCCGACCTGGGGCGGATGCAGCGCCAGCAGCGGTTCCTCGCGGCGCTGATCTCCAAGGCGACCAGCAGCGGGGTGCTGCTCAACCCGCTCAAGTTCCGTGACGTGTCCAGGACGCTGCTCGGCTCCGTCCGGGCCGACCAGGGGTTCGGCACGAACGAGATGCTCGCCCTGGGGCGGGCGATGCGGGGCTTCTCGCCGAGGTCGTCGGAGTTCACCACCGTGCCGCTGCGCAGCAAGGGTGTGATGGTGCCGGGCATCGGGTCGACGCTGAAGTGGGACCCGGTGCGGTCCACGAGGCTCTTCCAGGCGCTGCGTGACGACCGCCCCCTGGCGGCGCACAACCTGGGGCGCAGGGCCATCGTCGACGTGTCACCGCAGCAGATCCGGGTGCAGGTGGACAACGCCACGGGTGTGCCGGGCCTCGGCAAGCGGGTCGACAGCGGGCTGCGGGCCACCGGCTTCCGGACGACGCGGGTCCCGGGCAATGTGCCGGGCGTACCGCTCAAGCGCACGATCGTGGCATACGACCCGCGCTGGGACCGCTCGGCGAAGTCCCTGGCGACGGCGCTGCCCGGCTGTCTGATGCGGCCGGTGAAGGGGCAGGGCGCGACCCTGAAGGTGCTCGCGGGCCAGGACTTCAAGCAGGTCAGGCCGGTACGGGCGGAGGACGCCTACCAGGGCGAGTTCGGGGCGGTGACCGGTGACCAGGTGGTGTGCCGGTAGGGCAGGCTGCCGACGGGACTGCTGACCGGGCCGCCGTGCCCGCCGCTCAGTCGTCGAGGCCCTCCGCGGCGCGTGCCTGCCGCAGTTCCTTGATGGCCCGGCGGCGCGCGAGGCGGTGCGTGCGCCTGATCTGCGCCTCCTGATACCGGCGGCGGTCCCGCTCGGTCTCCGGGAGCACCGGCGGCACACCCCGCGGCTTGCCGTCCGCGTCGACGGCGGCGAAGACGAGGTAGGCGGAGCCGACCTGCTGCGCGGGCGTCGACTCGTTCCAGCGCTCGGCGAGGACCCGGACGCCGACCTCCATGGAGCTGCGTCCCGTCCAGTTGACCTGCGCCTTCACATGGACGAGGTCACCGACGCGCACCGGCTCCAGGAAGGCCATCTCGTCCATGGAGGCGGTGACCGCGGGCCCGCCCGAGTGCCGCCCCGCGACAGCCCCCGCGGCGTCGTCCACCAGTTTCATGATCACGCCGCCGTGCACCGTCCCGAGGAGGTTGGTGTCGCCGTGGGTCATGATGTGGCTGAGAGTCGTGCGGGATGCCGAGGTCGGCTTGCCCGGAATCTCCGATTCCGTGCCGGGGGCCAGGTCTGTCATGGGCTCCACCCTATGTCTGACGTATGCCACCACCGCGCCCGGCCGCTTTGCATCAGCTCTGCAACAGCCCTGAACCGAAATCACGCCTGCCCTGTAAGGCGCATGGGCAGAGACGGCACACTGGGCCACATGAGCGATTGGCCTGACGACCAGGGCAACGGCCGCGCGTACGGCCGTGGCAGCGGGAACCCCCAGCCCGAGGGTGCCCGCGTGATGCGGCACGTCCAGCGCGGCGGCGGGCCCGGCCGACCGGGCCGGCAGCAGGGCAGCGTCCCGCAGCAGCCGACGTACGACGACGGGTACGGCCAGCCGTACGGCGACGCGCGCGACGACATGTTCGAGCCCCGTGGCCCCCGCCAGGACGGCTACGACAGCGGCTACAACACCGGGCAGGTCTACGGCACGCCGAACGACCGCGGCCAGGGCGGCCAGGGCGGCGGTGACGGGTACGGCACCCGCGCGCCCCGCCCGGCACCGAACTGGCGCCGCCGCCTCAAGATCGGCTCGATCACCCTGGTCGTGGTGCTGCTCGCCGTCTCCATCGGCACGTACTTCTGGGCCGACTCCAAGCTCAAGCGCGAGGTCGACCTCTCCAAGGTCATCGAGCGCCCCGAGGGCGGCGCGGGCACCAACTACCTGATCGTCGGGTCCGACAGCCGCGAGGGCATGTCCGACCAGGACAAGAAGGACCTCCACACCGGCTCCGCCGAGGGCAAGCGCACGGACTCGATGATGATCCTGCACGTCGCGGACGACGGCGGGAACACGATGATCTCCCTGCCCCGCGACTCGAACGTGACGATCCCCTCCTTCAAGGGCGCCGAGTCCGGCAAGCTCTACCCGAACCAGGGCCGCCAGACGAAGCTCAACGCGGCGTACGCGGAGGACGGCCCCGAGCTGCTCGTGCGCACCGTCGAGTACAACACCGGCCTGAAGATCGACCACTACGCCGAGATCGGCTTCGGCGGCTTCGCCAAGATCGTGGACGCGGTCGGCGGCGTCGAGATGGACATCCCCGAGGGCTTCAAGGACGAGAAGTCCGGCGCCGACTTCGAGGCGGGCAAGCAGACCCTCGACGGCAAGGAGGCCCTGGCCTTCGTCCGCACCCGTTACGCCCTCAAGGGCAGCGATTTGGACCGCACGAAGAACCAGCAGAAGTTCCTCGCGGCCCTGGCCAACCAGGCGGCGACGCCGAGCACGGTCCTCAACCCCTTCAAGCTCTACCCCACGATGGGCGCGGGCCTTGACACGCTGGTCGTCGACAAGGACATGGGCCTGTTCGACGTGGCGTCCATGTTCTGGGCGATGAAGGGCGTCACGGGCGGCGACGGCAAGTCCATGAACATGCCGCTCGCGGGCTCCACCGGCGGCAACCTCCTGTGGGACAAGGCCAAGGTCAAGCAGATGGTGAAGCAGCTGAACAACGACGAGAAGGTCACCGTCTCGGGCGGCTGAGCCGTCTCCCGAGCGCCTCGAAGCGCTCTGCTGAGCTCATCGAGGCACTCTCCCGAGCGCGTCGAAAGCACTTCGAAGGGGCCCCGCCGGTCGATCGGCGGGGCCCCTTCGCACGCCGCCGCCACTGCCTCGTACCCCGAACGCTTCGCCCGCCGCGAAGCCGCGGCTCTCGCGTGTCACGGTGGACCGGACCCTCCCTGAAGCCGGAGCGCAGCCATGGCAGATTTGCAGGTCGAATACGACACCACCGCCGAAGCCGGAGCACTGGACCGGCCCGCCGAGCGGCCCCCCGAGCCCCCACCCATATCCGAGCCCGGTCCTGAAGCGACCGCGCCGGAGCCGACCGCACCGGAACCGTCGGCGCTGGAGCCGCCCGCGCCGGACCCACTGCGGCACGCCCGCGCCCTGCTCGCCGCGCATCCCGTCGCCGACGGCTACAGCGGACTGCCCTGGGCGCTGCGCGGGCTGCCCTGGTACGACCTGGAGCTCGGCGACAGCGCCGTGGACGCCGACGTGCCCCGGCTGCGGTCGGGCGGCGTGGGCGCGCAGTTCTGGTCCGTACACGTCCCGGACGGCATCGCCGGTGACCGGGTCCTCGGCGCGACCCTCGAACAGATCGACCTCGTCAAGCACGTCGTCGGCGGCCACTCCGAGGGGCTGCGCCTGGCCCGTACGGCCTCCGAGGTGGCCGACGCCCGCCACTGCGGCCGGATCGCCACCCTGATCGGACCGGCGCGCGCCGAGGCGCTCGGCGACTCGCTCGCCACGCTGCGCGCCCTGCACGCCCTCGGCCTGGTCTCGCTCACCCTCTCCGGTACGTCATGGGCGGGCCCCGACGGGCTCACCCCGTTCGGCGAGGAGGTGGTGCGCGAGCTGAACCGGCTCGGGGTGCTCGCCGAGCTGTCCGGCGCGTCCGAGGCCACCGCGCGCCGGGTGCTCACCGTCTCCAGGGCGCCCGTCCTGTTCACCCGCTCGGGAGCCCGCGCGCTGCGGGACGCCCCGGCGAACCTGCCGGACGACCTGCTCACCGCGCTCGGCGCCGCCAAGGGCCTGTGCCTGGTGCCCCTGGCGGCCGAGCAGACGGGTTCCTCGATCAGCGAGGTGGCGGACCACGTCGATCATGTACGCCGTCTCGCGGGCCCGGAGTGCGTGGGCCTCTCGGGGATGTACGACACGTCGGTCGAGCACCCCGAAGGTCTCGCCGACACCTCGCGCTATCCGCACCTGCTCGCCGAGCTCGTCGAACGCGACTGGTCCGACGACGACCTCGCGCGGCTGACGTGGGGCAATGCCCAACGGGTGCTGCGCGGCGCGGACTTCGCGGCGCGGGCGGCGCGGGACAGGCAGCGGCAGCAGGCGGCCGGCTGAGGTCCGAGCCCTTCCCCCGGCCCTTTCAGTCCGCGGCGATCCAGCAGAGGCAGAAGGGATGCCCTGCTGGATCGGCGTAGACGCGGAAGTCGCGCTCGCCGTTGTCGTCGTCCACGTCGAGCGGCTTGGCGCCCAGGGCGAGCACGCGCTCCTGGGCGCGTTCGACGTCCCCGGCGCTCGGGCCCACGTCGATGTCGAGGTGGATCTGCTGGGAGCCGGTTTCCGCGTGCGGCCAGTCGGGCGGGCGGTGGCCGGGGGCCTCCTGGAAGCAGAGGCGCAGGCCGCCGGGGGCCTGGAGGGTGACCCAGTCGTCGTCCTCCTCGGCATCGGCCTCGATCTCACCACCGATCAACTGCTGGTAAAAGCCAGCCAGTTGATAGGGATCCAGGCAATCGAGCACGACATTGCGCAGGCGTCCGACGGGTGCCATGGGCGCTCCTTTCCGCTACGGGATTCAGCAGGCGCAGAGACAGAACGGGTGCCCTGCCGGATCGGCGTACACGCGGAAGCTCCGCTCGCGGTCCTGGGTGTCGAGCGCCGTGGCGCCGAGCGCGAGCACCGCCTTCTCGACGGCGTCCAGCTGCGCCCGCTCCACGTCGAGGTCCAGGTGGAACTGCTGGGAGCGGGCGGCCTCGGGCCACTGCGGCGGTACGTGGCCGGGGGCGGCCTGGAAGGCGAGCGGTGTGCCGCCGTGGCCTTCGAGGGTGACCCAGTCCTCACCGTCCCCCTTGGGAGTGCCGCCGATGACGGCCGCGTAGAAGGTGGCGAGCGCGAGGGGGTCGGGACAGTCGAGTACGACGACGCCGAGTTTGGCGAGGGGCATGACTACTTCTCCTCGTTCGCGGGCGGTTACTGGAAGCGGGCTGCTACCAGTAACGGTTACTGCATAATCCCGCACAAGCGGTAACGTCGCAAGCATGAATGACAGAGCACCCGCTCCCGGGGGCCTCGCGCTGATCCAGGCGCTGGTGAACACCTTGGACCTGGAGTCGGGCGCGGACGCGCTGGACTCGGCGGAGGGGCGCGCGCCGTTCGGGCTCGCGCCCGGGGCGGAGGTGGCGGCGGCGCGGGAGCTGCGGGAGGCGCTGCGGGTGGCGTGTCTCGCCCATGCCGGGCACGGGCCGCACGCGCCTGCGCCCCCGCTGGGTCAACTCCTCGCCGCGGCGCCGCTGTTGGTGACGGTCTCGGCGGAGGACGGCTCGGCGGGGCTGGCCCCCGCGGAGCCGTCCTCTCTCACTTCCCGGGTGGCGGCGGCCATCGCGGAGGCGGTGACCGCGGGCACGTGGGCTCGCCTCAAGGCGTGCGAGGCCGGGGACTGCCACTGGGCCTACTACGACCGGAGCCCGGCCGGGCGGAGCCGGTGGTGTGACATGGGGGTGTGCGGTTCGCGCGCCAAGATGCGGGCGTACCGGGCCCGGAAGTCCCCGCGGGGCGGGCCCTAAGGTCAGGCCCCGCATCCGCCACGTACCGAACGAGCCTCTCCCACCCACCCGCCCGATTACCCCGCATCCACCCCTGCCCGAACAAGCCTTTCCCGCCCACCCGCCCGATTGCCCCGCAGGGACACGGGGTGGGGTGGGTGGGGGCGCGCACAGCAGCCAGGGTCGGGGGCGGGGGGGTATCGCAGCATTGCCCCGCAGGGACACGGGGCAGGGCGGGGGCGGCGCGTACAGCCAGGGGGCCGGGGGGCGGCGGGGGGCGAGGCGGTCTTTCCGCGGCTCGCGCGCACCCGCAGTCGGCAGCGCGCGGGAGGGGACGTGCCGGTATGTCTGCCCGGAGCACGGTTCGCGGCGCTCCGGAGGCGAAGCAACCCAACGGCCACCGGACGATAGCGAGGACGGACATACCGGCGCGGCCCCGCACCCACACACGGACCGGACCCGCACCCACACACGGACCGGACCCGCAGCCGACAACGAGAGCCGCACCCGGCGGACACGCGCCGCCCCACCCCAGCCCGCAGGGCGCCGCCCCGCCGTCGAAACCTCAGGCCGAAGGCCGCCCCATCGCTCGGTACGTCCAGCCCGCGCCCCGCCACACCGTGGGGTCCAATGCGTTGCGGCCGTCCAGGATCAGGCGCTGGGATGCCACCTCGCCCAGGGCCTCCGGGTCCAGCTCGCGGAACTCGCGCCACTCCGTCAGGTGCAGCACGGCGTCCGCGCCCCGTGCCGCCGCCAGCGCGGAGTCCGCGTACGCCAGCGTCGGGAAGAGGCGGGCCGCGTTCGCCATGCCCTTGGGGTCGTACACCGTGACCTGGCCGCCCTGGAGGTGGATCTGCCCGGCGACGTTCAGCGCGGGCGAGTCACGGACGTCGTCCGAGTCCGGCTTGAACGTGGCGCCGAGGACCGCGACCCGCTTGCCCAGGAAGGACCCGCCGCCCAGCGCCTCGCGCGCCATCTCCACCATCTGCCCGCGCCGCCGCATGTTGATGGAGTCGATCTCGCGGAGGAACGTCAGCGCCTGGTCCGCGCCCAGCTCCCCCGCCCGTGCCATGAACGCCCGGATGTCCTTGGGCAGGCAGCCACCGCCGAAGCCGATCCCGGCCCGCAGGAACTTCTTGCCGATCCGGTCGTCGTACCCGAGCGCCTCCGCCAGCTTCACGACGTCCCCGCCCGCGGCCTCGCACACCTCGGCCATCGCGTTGATGAACGAGATCTTCGTGGCGAGGAAGGAGTTGGCCGCCGTCTTCACCAGCTCCGAGGTCGGGAAGTCCGTCACGACGAAAGGCGAACCCTCGCCCACCGGGCCCTCGTACACCTCGCGCAGGAGCTTCTCGGCGTGCGCGCTGCGTACGCCGACGACGATGCGGTCGGGGTGCAGGGTGTCCTTCACCGCGAAGCCCTCCCGGAGGAACTCCGGGTTCCAGGCAAGCTCGGCCTCCGCACCCACCGGCGCCGCGGCGGCCAGCTCGCGCGCGAGGCGCTCCGCCGAGCCGACCGGCACGGTGGACTTGCCCACGACCAGCGCGGGCCGCGTCAGGTGCGGAGCGAGCTGCGCGAAGGCGCTGTCGACGTAACTCATGTCGCAGGCGTACTCGCCGTGCTTCTGCGGGGTGTTCACGCAGACGAAGTGCACGTCACCGAAGGCCGCGACCTCGGCGAAGTCCATGGTGAAGCGCAGCCGCCCGCTGGAACCCTCGATCCCGGCGACGTGCTTGCGCAGCAGGTCCTCCAGGCCGGGCTCGTACATCGGGACCTCGCCCCGCTGCAGCATCTCGATCTTCTCGGGCACGACGTCGAGGCCGAGCACCTCGAAACCGAGCTCGGCCATGGCCGCGGCGTGTGTCGCACCGAGGTACCCGGTGCCGATCACGGTGATCTTGAGGGCCATGCGGTGCTCCAGGGGTCTACGGCCGTCAGTGCGGTGCCCGAGCATAGTCGGGCCTCTGACAGGGCACGTTTCCGCCATTGCCACCCGTCGGCTCCCCCCTGTCGGCAAGCTCACGTATCCCTCGCGTGAGCCGCCCTCTAAAATTTGGGTTACTTAACGGTAATTAGCGTCCTTGGAGCGTGAGAGACCTTGGCCGGATCGGCTGATTTCGACCTGTACCGCCCGTCCGAGGAGCACGACATGCTCCGCGACGCGATCCGTTCGCTCTCCGAGGCGAAGATCGCGCCCTTCGCCGCGGCGGTGGACGAGGAGGCCCGCTTCCCGCAGGAGGCGCTCGACGCACTCGTCGCCTCCGACCTGCACGCCGTGCACGTACCGGAGAGCTTCGGCGGCACCGGCGCCGACGCGCTCGCCACGGTCATCGTGATCGAGGAGGTGGCGCGCGTCTGTGCCTCGTCCTCGCTCATCCCGGCCGTGAACAAGCTGGGCTCGCTCCCCGTGATCCTCTCCGGGTCCGAGGAGCTGAAGAAGAAGTACATGACGCCGCTCGCCAAGGGCGAGGGCATGTTCTCGTACTGCCTCTCCGAGCCGGACGCCGGTTCGGACGCGGCCGGCATGAAGACGAAGGCCGTCCGTGACGGGGACTTCTGGGTCCTCAACGGCGTGAAGCGCTGGATCACGAACGCGGGCGTCTCCGAGTACTACACGGTGATGGCCGTGACGGACCCGGAGAAGCGCTCGCGCGGCATCTCGGCCTTCGTCGTCGAGAAGTCGGACGAGGGTGTCTCCTTCGGCGCCCCGGAGAAGAAGCTCGGCATCAAGGGTTCACCGACCCGCGAGGTCTACTTCGACAACGTTCGCATCCCCGCCGACCGCATGATCGGCGAGGAGGGCACGGGCTTCGCCACGGCGATGAAGACCCTGGACCACACCCGCATCACCATCGCGGCCCAGGCGCTCGGCATCGCACAGGGCGCGCTCGACTACGCCAAGGGGTACGTCCAGGAGCGCAAGCAGTTCGGGAAGCCCATCGGCGACTTCCAGGGCGTGCAGTTCATGCTCGCGGACATGGCCATGAAGATCGAGGCCGCGCGTCAGCTGACGTACGCGGCGGCGGCCAAGTCGGAGCGAGGCGATGCGGACCTCACCTTCCAGGGCGCGGCGGCCAAGTGCTTCGCCTCGGACGTCGCGATGGAGGTCACCACGGACGCCGTCCAGCTGCTCGGCGGCTACGGCTACACGCGTGACTACCCCGTCGAGCGCATGATGCGGGACGCGAAGATCACGCAGATCTACGAGGGCACGAACCAGGTCCAGCGGATCGTGATGGCCCGCAACCTGCCGTAGCCCGCGGCGCGTTGACACGCCGATCGCCCTTCCCTCGCTCACTGCGAGGGGAGGGCGATCGGCGTTTCACCCCTCGCGCGGTCACCCCTCGCGCGGAGCGAGGGCAGGCGGGCTTCCCCGGGGTGCTTCTAGGGCCGCCCGCAGCGCCCGGGTGACCTCCGGGCCGATCCGCTCGGCGAGCACCCCCTCCAAGCGGTGCAGGACCAGCTCCGCCTCGCGATGCGTGCGCTCACCCTCCGCCGTACGCCTGATGAGCCGCTGGCGCCCCGACGAAGGGTCGGGGACCTGCTCCAGGAGGCCTGCCGCGACCAGGGCGTGCACCGCCTGATGCGCGGTCTGCCGGGTGACGCCCATCCGGCGCGCCAGCTCGGAAACGGTCGTGCCCTCCTCGTCGAGGACGGCGAAGAGGCCCGCCTGGGTCGGGGACACCGGGGCCTCCCCCGCCTCTTGCAGGGTCGCGAGGAGCGCGTCCTCGAACCAGCGGCGGGCGTCGCCGAGCAGTTGGGGGAGGTTGCGGCCGGTGGCGTGCATGCCGAGAGCTTATGCGCGGACGACGCTTGCCCGACCCCTTCGCTTTATGTCAGGCTGCCTGACGTTCCAGTTCGTCGTTCCGTACCCCGGGAGAGCCATGACCATCGAGTACGCCACCCGCCACCGGCGCTCCTCACGTATCCCGGCCGAGCCGGGCAAGCCCTATGTCATCGAGAAGGGCGAGGGCGACCGTGCCCACCTCTTCGGCGACCTGATCACGATCTACGCGGGCGGCGAGCAGACCGAGAACGGCTTCAACTTCTTCACCGTCGAGGGCCCGAAGGGGGACGTCATCCCGGCCCACCTGCACCCGGACACCTACGAGGTCTTCTACGTCACCCAGGGCGCCGTCCGGTTGTTCGTCGAGGACCTGGAGGGCGAGCAGCAGGAGAAGCTCCTCACCCCCGGTGACTTCGGCTTCGTGCCCAAGAACTGTCCGCACGCGTACCGCATGGAGCGTCACCACAGCCAGGTCGTCGGCGTCGCCGCGGGGCCCGGTGGCACCTTCGAGCGGTTCTTCGAGACCCTCGGGGCGCCCGCCGAGGGTCTCGGCCTGCCGCGCGAGCCCGTGATCCCCACGCCGGACAAGTTCGCCACCGTGCCCGAGCGTTACGACGTCCGCTTCCTGCCCGAGCACCAGTGGCGCACCCGGTGAGCGAGTCCCTGCGCCGGCTGATCGCCGCGCCCCATCCGGACGTCGCGCCCCTTCCGGCCCCGCATCCGCGGGTCCTGCGCGGCGTCCCGTACGGGGAGGTCGACGGCGCCCGCCCGCTGGAGCTCGACCTCTGGCTGCCGGAGGCCGGGCACGGGCCCGCCCCGCTCGTCCTGTTCGTGCACGGGGGCGCGTGGCGGCGGGGGCGCCGTGACGACATGGGGCTGCGGACCCGGCACTGGAATCCGGGTCCGCTCGCGCGCATCGCGGCGGCGGGCTTCGCGGTGGCCTGCGCCGACTACCGGCTCAGCGGAGAGGCCCGCTTCCCCGCACCTCTGCGGGACCTGCGCACCGCCCTGCGCTGGCTGGCTCTGCGCGGACCGGAGCTCGGCGTCGACACCGCGCGGACCGTGGTGTGGGGCGAGTCCGCGGGCGGGCACCTGGCCTCGCTCCTGGCACTGGACCCCGAGGTCTCGGCCGCGGGCGCGGTGAGCTGGTACGCCCCGAGCGACCTCACCGTCCCCCGCGGCCCGTTCGACCCGCACAGCGCCGAGACCCCGGAGGCCCTGCTGCTGGGCGCCGCCCCCGCGGCGGTACCCGACCGGGCCCGCGAGGCAAGCCCCGTGACCCGGGTCCACCCCACCGCCCCGCCGTTCCTCCTGATCCACGGCGAGCAGGACACGATGGTCCCGGTGACACACAGCGAGGCGCTCGCCGCCCGGCTGCGGGAGGCGAGCGCGCCGGTCGAGCTGCACACGGTGCCGGACGCCGACCACGGCTGGCACGGCGCGTCCGACGAAGCCGTTGAAGACGTCTTCACCCGCTCGCTGCGGTTCGCGCGGGGGCTTGTCCGCTGAAGCACGGCTGGGGGGTACGGGCCCGGCCCAGAGACGGGCCGTCGGGCACCCGCACCAAGCTGCACCTGCCACCGAACACAGACCACGGTCGGCACGGTGCGTCCGACGACGCCGTAGAGGACCTCTTCGCCCGCTCGCCGCGGTTCGCGCGGTGGCTCGTCGGCTGAGATCACGGGACAGCGAAGGGCAAGGGCCGCCGATCGGCCAACCCCGCCCCCCTGCCTTCCCGCCCGACTACGGGACGCGGGCGCCCGCGCCGAGCTACCCGCAGTGTCGGGCGCTGACCGCGGCTGGTGCCGCGCGGCGGAGGCGTCTGCTGGAGCAGCGCGAAGGGCGGGGGCGGCCCGTCGGCCGCCCCCGCCCTGATGCCCGTAGGCCCGTAGCCCCGTAGCCCCGTACGCCCTCAGCCGTCCAGTTGTTGGAGTGTCGCGTTCGACGGGCCGCGGCGGGACTGTTCGTCGCGTGCCACGTCCTCCGCCGCTCCGAGCACGCGGACCGCGTTCTGCCACGTCAGCTTGGCCAGGTCCGGCTTCGACCAGCCGCGGGTCAGGAGCTCCGCGATCAGGTTCGGGTAGCCCGCGACATCGTCGAGGCCGTCCGGTGTGAACGCCGTGCCGTCGTAGTCACCGCCGATACCGATGTGGTCGATGCCGGCCACCTCGCGCATGTGGTCGAGGTGGTCGGCGACCGTCGCCGCCGTGGCGACCGGGCGCGGGGTCGACTCCTCGAAGGCCGCGTGGACCTTCATCGCGTCCGGCGTCGTGTCCAGGTGGTGGAAGCCGTGCGCCCGCATGTTCTCGTCGGCCGCCGCCGTCCAGTCAACTGCCGCCTGCAGAACGAACTTCGGGACGAAAGTCGCCATCGCGACGCCGCCGTTCGCCTTCAGCCGCTCCAGGACGTCGTCCGGGATGTTGCGCGGGTGGTCGCACACCGCGCGCGACGACGAGTGCGAGAAGATCACCGGCGCCACGGAGGTGTCCAGGGCCGCCCGCATCGTCGTCGCCGCCACGTGGGAGAGGTCCACGAGCATGCCGCTGCGGTTCATCTCGCGGACCACCTCGTGGCCGAAGGCCGACAGGCCCCCGACCCCCGGATCGTCCGTCGCCGAGTCCGCCCACGCGATGTTGTCGTTGTGCGTCAGCGTCATGTAGCGGACACCGAGCGCGTGCAACGCCCGCAGCGTGGCGAGGGAGTTGTTGATGGAGTGGCCGCCCTCGGCACCCATCAGGGACGCGATGCGACCCTCGGCCCGCGCCTCCTCCATGTCCGCGGCCGTCAGGGCTCGGACCAGATCTCCGGGGTACCTCGTCAGCAACTGGTCGACGCAGTCGACCTGTTCGAGCGTCGCGCTCACCGCCGCGTCGCCCGTCAGGTCCGTGCGGACGTACACCGACCAGAACTGCGCACCGACCCCGCCCGCCCGCAGCCGCGCGATGTCCGTGTGGAGGTGGCCCGTCTGGTCGGCCGCGATGTCGAGGCGGTCGATGTCGTAACCGGCCTTCTCGCGCAGCGCCCAGGGCAGGTCGTTGTGCCCGTCGACCACCGGGAACTCGGCGAGGAAGGCGCGGGCGTCGGCGAGGGAGGCGCTGTCCTGGGACGTCATGCCGCTCACTTCCCCGAGCCGAAGCCGAAGCCGGAACCCGCGCCCTCGACCTTCGTACGGAGCCGCTTGCCCTTCTCCGTGGCCTGTTCGTTCAGCTCCTGCTGGAACTCCCGCATACGGCCGAGGAGTTCGGGGTCGTGCGCGGCCAGGATGCGCGCCGCGAGGAGGCCCGCGTTGCGCGCCCCGCCCACCGAGACGGTGGCCACCGGCACGCCCGCGGGCATCTGCACGATGGACAGGAGGGAGTCCATGCCGTCGAGGTACTTGAGCGGTACGGGCACTCCGATCACCGGCAGCGGAGTCACCGAGGCCAGCATGCCCGGCAGGTGCGCGGCGCCGCCCGCCCCCGCGATGATCGCCTTGAGGCCGCGGTCCGCGGCCTCCTCGCCGTACGCGACCATCTCGCGCGGCATGCGGTGCGCGGAGACGACGTCGACCTCGTAGGGAATCTCGAACTCGTCGAGCGCCTTGGCCGCGGCCTCCATGACCGGCCAGTCGGAGTCCGAGCCCATGACGATGCCGACGACAGGTCCTACGGGGCCTGCGGGTCCTACAGGTGCGGTCATTCGGTGATCGTTCCTCTGAGGTAGCCGGCCGCGTGACTGGCGCGCTCCAGCACGTCGTCCAGGTCGTCGCCGTAGGTGTTGACGTGACCGACCTTGCGGCCGGGCTTCACGTCCTTGCCGTACATGTGGATCTTCAACTGCGGGTCGCGCGCCATGCAGTGCAGGTACGCCTGGTACATGTCCGGGTAGTCGCCGCCCAGGACATTGGCCATGACCGTCCACTTCGCCCGCGGGCGCGGGTCACCGAGCGGCAGGTCGAGCACCGCGCGCACGTGGTTGGCGAACTGGGACGTGATCGCCCCGTCCTGCGTCCAGTGGCCGGAGTTGTGCGGGCGCATCGCCAGTTCGTTGACCAGGATGCGGCCGTCGCGGGTCTCGAAGAGCTCGACCGCCAGGTGGCCGACCACCCCGAGCTCCTTGGCGACGCGCAGGGCCAGTTCCTGCGCCTGGCCCGCGAGGTCCTCCGAGAGGCCGGGGGCCGGCGCGATGACCGTGTCGCAGACGCCGTCGACCTGCTGCGACTCGACGACGGGGTAGGCCACGGCCTGGCCGTGCGGCGAGCGCACGACGTTCGCCGCGAGTTCCCGCGCGAAGTCGACCTTCTCCTCGGCCAGGACCGGGACACCGGCCCGGAAGGGGTCTTCGGCGTCCTCGACGGAACGGACGAACCACACCCCCTTTCCGTCATAGCCGCCACGCACCGTCTTGAGGATCACGGGGAAGCCGTCGCCCTCGGCCGCGAAGGCGGCCACGTCGGCCGGGTCCCTCACGATCCGGTGGCGTGGGCACGGCACGCCGATCTCCGTGAGCTTCTCGCGCATCACGCCCTTGTCCTGGGCGTGCACCAGCGCGTCGGGCCCCGGACGCACGGGGATGCCGTCCGCCTCCAGGGCCCGTAGATGCTCGGTGGGTACGTGTTCGTGATCGAAAGTGATCACGTCGCAGCCCCTCGCGAACTCGCGCAGCGTGTCGAGGTCGCGATAGTCGCCGATGACGACATCGCCGACGACCTGCGCCGCGGAGTCCTGAGGGGTGTCACTGAGGAGCTTGAATTTCAGGCCGAGGGGGATACCCGCCTCGTGGGTCATGCGGGCGAGCTGACCGCCGCCGACCATGCCGACTACCGGGAACGTCACACCCCCAGGGTATCGGCCTGTATCGGCCACGTCGGAACGGCCGGTTCCCGTGCACCGTACGGGCCCTCCCGTCACAGAGCCGACACAGTGTGGAGGCGTCCCCGCGCGACGGACGGGGGTCGCTGGTTAGCATGGCTGGGTTGACGCGACCGAATCACCAGATACGTCGACGAGGACGAGACCGAACGAATCGACGACGGGGGTTGGGGCGACCACCATGACGGAACGTGGCGCACTACGGGTGCGACTGGATCAGCTCGCGCGCGAAGTGGCCAAGTTCGGTGCGGTGGGGGCGCTGGGCACGCTGGTGAATTTCAGCGTCTCCAACCTTCTGTGGCACACCACGGACCTTCAGGCCGTGCGCGCGAACGTGATCGCCACCGTCGTCGCCATCGCCTTCAACTACGCGGGCTACCGTTACTTCACGTACAAGGACCGTGACAAGAGCTCCCGCACCAAGGAGCTCACTCTGTTCCTGATGTTCAGCGCGGTCGGCGTGGTGATCGAGAACGGCGTCCTGTACGCGGCGATCTACGGCTTCGACTGGGACAGCCCGCTGCAGCGCAACATCTTCAAGTTCGTGGGCATCGGCATCGCCACCTGCTTCCGCTTCTGGTCCTACCGCAGCTGGGTCTTCAAGGCCCTGCCCGCGCGGGAGACCGTCGCCCGTGCGGAATCGTTCCTGGAGGGCGGCTCCACGGCGTCCACGGGGTCCACGGCGTCCGCGGCCGTGACGGCGGCCGACCGGAAGCGACCGGCCGGCCGGGGCACGCGCTAGCGCACCGTCTCCTCGTGCTCCCGGTCCCGCTTCTGCGGCGGCGTACGGGACAGGAAGAGGCCGAAGACCGGCGGCCTGGTCTGCAGCATCTCCAGGCGCCCGCCGTCCGCCTCGGCCAGGTCCCGGGCGACCGCGAGGCCGATGCCCGTGGAGTTGCGGCCGCTGATGGTGCGCTCGAAGATCCGCGCGCCGAGATCGGCGGGGACGCCGGGGCCGTCGTCGGTGACCTCGACGACCGTCTGGTTGCCCGTGACGCGGGTCCGCAGGGCGACGGTGCCGCCGCCGTGCATGAGCGAGTTCTCGATGAGCGCGGCCAGGACCTGCGCGACCGCCCCGGGGGTGCCCACGGCCCGCAGATGCCGCTTGCCCGAGCTGACGATGGCGCGGCCCGCGCTGCGGTAGGCCGGGCGCCACTCCTCCAGCTGCTGCTTGACGACCTCGTCCAGGTCGAAGGAGACGGCGGAGCCGGTACGCGGGTCGCGTGAGTTCGTCAGGAGCCGCTGCACGACGTCGGTGAGGCGCTCGACCTGCGCGAGCGCGATCGTGGCCTCCTCCTTGACCGTGTCCAGCTCGTCGGTGACGGTGATCTCCTCCAGGCGCATGGACAGGGCCGTCAGCGGCGTACGCAGCTGGTGCGAGGCATCCGCGGCGAGCCTGCGCTCGGCGGTCAGCATCCGGGCGATCCGCTCGGCGCTGCCGTCCAGGACATCCGCGACCCGGTCCAGCTCCGGCACCCCGTAGCGCTTGTGGCGGGGCCTCGGGTCGCCCGAGCCGAGGCGCTCGGCGGTCTCCGCGAGGTCGGTGAGCGGTGAGGCCAGGCGGTTGGCCTGGCGTACGGCGAGAAGCACCGCGGCGATGATCGCGAGGAGGGCCACGGCGCTGATGATCAGCAGGGTGCGGCCGACCTCCTGGGTGACCGCGGTGCGCGGCTCCTCGACGGTGACCTTCTCGCCCTCCTCGCCCTTGGCCGTGTCGTGGATGACGTCGCCGGTGGGACGGCTGCCGATCTCGATGGGGGCGCGGCCGGGGATCTCGATGAGGGCGTAGCGGTCGGTGTCGACCGCGGCGACCTCCCGCAGGATCTCGGCGCTGATCCGCTCGTCGCTGATGAGCCTGCTGTCCACGATGCTGGCCAGGCGGAACGCCTCGCTCGTCACTCGCTCCTGGGCGCTGCTGCTGATGGTCCTCGTCTCGACGATCACCAGACTCACACCGAAGACTGCGATGACTACGAGGACCACGGCGAGGGTGCTGCTGATCAGTCGGCGGCGCAAGATGCCCTCCCGGGCGGGGGTGCGGAGTCCTCCAGTGTCCCGGATCGGACACCGGCGGAGGCCCCGTCAGGGGCGCGGGGAAACTACGCGGCCCGCCACGACGGACCCGCAGACGCGTCTGCCTACGGCGGGTTCCTGGCGGGTGCGGGTCTTCTTGGGTTGCTCGCGCAGTTCCCCGCGCCCCTGACGGGGCTGACCTCAGCTCTTCTCGAAGCGGAAGCCGACGCCCCGCACAGTGGCGATGTATCGCGGGTTCGCCGCGTCGTCGCCCAGTTTTTTGCGCAGCCAGGAGATGTGCATGTCCAGGGTCTTGGTGGACGACCACCATGTCGTGTCCCAGACCTCGCGCATCAGCTGGTCGCGGGTGACCACGCGGCCCGCGTCACGGACCAGGACCCGGAGCAGGTCGAACTCCTTGGCCGTGAGCTGGAGCTCCTCCTCGCCCATCCAGGCGCGGTGCGACTCGACGTCGATCCGCACGCCGTGCGTGGCCGGAGCCTGCTGCGGCTCGGCCGCGCCGCGCCGCAGCAGGGCCCGGACGCGGGCGAGCAGCTCGGCGAGGCGGAAGGGCTTGGTGACGTAGTCGTCGGCGCCCGCGTCCAGGCCGACGACGGTGTCCACCTCGTCGGCGCGAGCGGTGAGGATCAGGATCGGTGCCGTGTGCCCCTCGGCACGGAGGCGGCGGGCCACCTCGAGGCCGTCCATCCCGGGCAGCCCCAGGTCGAGTACGACGAGGTCGACGCTGCCCTGCAGCCCGGCGTCGAGGGCGGTCGGGCCGTCCTCACGCACTTCGACCTCGTACCCCTCCCTGCGCAGGGCACGGGCCAGCGGCTCCGAGATGGACGCGTCGTCCTCGGCGAGCAGTACACGGGTCATGGGGTGATGGTAGTCCGCGCCGGAAGACCGTCGTGGGGTGATCGCCCGTCGGCGGTCGACCCCTGCGGCTGTGGGGTGCCATCCTGAGGATCACCTTTAAATGTGGGCCGATGGTTCCGTAGTAACCTGTGATCCATCTCTCAAGTCCTTCCATATGCCGCACTGTCGTGGCGTATGGTGACCCAACGCCTGATGCACTATGCAAGGACCTTTGGCCCGCTGTGCGGCCCTTAGGTCTCTTTTATGTGCGGGCCGGCTTCTGCCAGCCTTGAAAGGAATGACCTGTGGTCGGGCCCTGAGCGTGATGACGCGCCAGGGCGTGGATCTCGGAGTCGCCGTACCAGCGCCATCCTCGACGGAGCGCGAACTCCCCCCGGGCGTGGGGGTGTGGACGGTAGGACCCCGGTGCCGACCGCCCCCCACCGGGCGCGCACACGCTCTTGCCGCGCGTCCCGAACACGAGGATCGACCCATGGCGTCCAGCCTGACGAAGGACTCAGCCGGTACCCCTGGCACTGAGAAGACCTTCTTCGGCCACCCCCGCGGACTGGCCACACTCTTCATGACCGAGATGTGGGAGCGCTACAGCTTCTACGGCATGAAAGCACTGCTCCCGCTGTACCTGATCGCCCCCGGCGGCATGAACATGTCGGCCACGACGGCGACGGCGATCTACTCCGTCTACATGTCGATGGTCTATCTCCTCGCCATGCCCGGCGGCTGGATGGCGGACCGCTTCTGGGGTCCGCGCAAGACGGTCGCCATCGGCGCCGTCGTCGTCATCCTCGGCCACATCACGCTCGCCCTGCCCAGCTCCGCGACGTTCTTCGCGGGCCTCGGCCTCGTCGCGCTCGGTTCCGGCCTCCTGAAGGCCAACATCTCGGCGATGGTCGGCCACCTCTACGACGGCCCGGAGGACCCGCGCCGTGACGGTGGCTTCACGCTGTTCTACATCGGCATCAACGTGGGCGCCTTCCTCGCCCCGCTGACCATCGGCACCGTGGGCGAGAACGTCAACTGGCACTTCGGCTTCGCGCTCGCCGCGATCGGCATGGCCCTGGGCCTCGGCCAGTTCATGCTCGGCTCGCGCCACCTCAGCGCGGAGAGCAGCGTCGTCTCGCAGCCCGCGACGCCGCAGCAGCGCGCTTCCGCTCTGCGCAACGGCCTGATCTGGCTGATCGTCGCGGTCGCGCTCTACTCGTTCCTCGGTGTGACCGGCAACTTCGCCGACTGGGCCCTGATGCCCCTCACCATCGCCGGTCTCGTCATCCCGGTCACCGTCCTGGTCCGCATGAAGCGCGACAAGGAGCTGACGAACCTGGAGCAGTCCAAGCTGTCGGGCTACGTCTGGTTCTTCATCGTCGCCGCCGTCTTCTGGATGATCTACGACCAGAACGGCTCGACCCTGTCGATCTTCGGCGAGCACTCGACGACGAACAACCTGCTCGGGTTCGACTTCCCGACCTCCTGGTACCAGTCGCTGAACCCGATCTTCATCATGGCGCTCGCCCCCCTGGTCGCCTCCGCGTGGCTGTGGCTGAACAAGCGGGGCAAGGAGCCGAGCACCGCGGTCAAGTTCGCCTCCAGCCTCACGCTGATCGGTATCTCGTTCCTCGTCTTCCTCATCCCGCTGATCGACACCGCGAGCAACGGCGGCAAGGTCAGCCCGATGTGGCTGGTGTCGATCTACTTCATCCAGACCGTCGGCGAGCTCTGCCTCTCCCCGGTCGGCCTGTCGGTCACCACGAAGATGGCCCCGGCGAAGTACACCGCCCAGATGATGGGTGTCTGGTTCCTCGCGGTCACCGCGGGCGACTCCGTCACCGGTCTGCTGACATCGCCGCAGCTCGGGATCGATCTGAACAACTCGGGTGCGGTCGCGGTCGAGGCGGTCATCGCGGTCATCGCGGGCTTCGGCATCTGGCTGAACCGCAAGAAGGTCAAGGAACTGATGGGTTCCGTGAACTGACGTCCGCCACGCCCCCCATGGGGCCGGCAGACGCCTGAAAGGGCCGTCGCACCTCTGCGGGTGCGGCGGCCCTTTCGTTCGTCCACTCGCACGAACAAGGGATCGTTCGCTAACCCGTGGCGGTGACGCGGAACGTTTCTGTGCCGGTGGCGGGGCCGCGCGGTGCAGCATCTGGCCATGCGACGTACGTTGCCGACCTTCGCCCTGTGTGCGGCGTTGCTGTCGTCCAGTGCCGCCGTCGAGGCCGCACCCAGACCACTGCCGGGCCACACCTTCTCGTACGGGGAGCACGCGCGGCAGAACATCACCGTGTACGGCGACCGGTCCGGACACCCCGCCCTGATGATCCTGCACGGCGGCTCCTGGGTGCGGGACACCGACTGGAGCGCGCGGGCCCGGTGGTTCGCGGACCGCGGGTTCACCGTGTACGACACCGACTACCGGCTCGCCTCGGACGCCGCCTGGCCCGCGCAGCGCGACGACGTCCTCGCGGCCCTGCGGTGGATCAAGCGGCGCGGCGGCGGCACACCCGTGGTGCTCGGGTCCTCCGCGGGCGGGCATCTCGCCGTCAGCGCGGGGGCCTACGGCGCCGGTCGCAAGCTGGTGCGGGGCGTGGTGGCGCTCTCCCCCGTGGCCTCGCCCTACCGCGCCTGGAAGGACGGCGGGACGACCGCCGCCGCTCCGGCCCAGCGCAAGCTGCGGGGTACGGCGGAGCTGCTCGCGGGGTGCGTGCCGGACCGGGCCGCCGGGCGGTGCTGGAAGAAGTGGGTCGACCTGGTGGCCAAGTCGCACGCCTCCGGCAAGGACGACGCGCCCCTCTACCTCACGCACTCGGCGGCGGACTTCGTCCCGGTCGCCCACTCCACGGACCTCGCCCACACCCAGACGATGGCGGGCCTGCAGGACGTCACGGTCCGCATCGAGCCGGGTACGGCGCACGGGGGTGAGCTGTTGCGGGACCCGGGCTTCGCCCAGACCGTGCTGCGGTGGCTGCGGCAGCACGTCTGAGCAGCGTCCAGGGGAACCCGCCCCTTTAGGGGCGCGGGGAACTGCGCGAGCAACCAGAGACGACCCGCACCGGCCGATGGTGCGTGCCTCGCAGACGCGTCTGCCTGCGGCGCCCGTCCGGCGTGTGCGGGTCGTCTTGGGTTGCTCGCGCAGTTCCCCGCGCCCCTGGCGGGGCCTCAGCGCAGGCCGCTCCTTCGCCTCGGGAGGAACGTGAACACCGCGCCGCCCAAAAGGATCACCGTGCCCGCGACGAGGCCGAGCGCGCGCAGGGTGCCGTCGTTCTCCGCGCCGGTCTCGGCGAGGCCGCCGCCCGCCGCGCCACCGCCGGTGGTGGATCCGCCCGCGGAACCGGAGCCGCCCGCGGATCCCGAACCGCCGGCCGCGCCGCCCGGCTGCGCCGCCGTGTCGATCTCCAGGGAGACCTCCGCCTTGGACGGCGTGCACGTCGTCGTCGTACCCAGCGCCTTGACCGTGAGGACACCCGGCGAGAGCGTCGACTTGCCGTCGGCGCCCGGCTTGTACGTGCCGGTCAGGTCAGGGATGGTCATCGGGTCGCCGGACTTGATGGGCTCCTTGTTGGTGGGGCCTTCGACGTGCACCGTGCCCTTGTCCGCGCCGCCCAGCTTGACCTCCATCGACGGCTTCACCGAGTCCGCGGGGATGTCGGCGGGGCTGTCCATGACGGACTTCTTGAACTCGACGGTGAGGCCGTAATTCCCGCCGTCCTTCTTGGCGTTGATCTGCACTGGGGACGTGGCGTCCTTGTCGCCGATGGGCGTCTTGCACTTGTAGGGGGTCTGGACTTCCTTGCCGGGGAAGTCGGTCTTGCCCCCGTCGTCGCCACCGCCACCGGTGGAACCGCCGCCGGTGTCACCGGCCGTGTCGCCGCCGGACGCGGAGCCTCCGGTCGTGGAACCACCGGACGTGGAACCGCCCGACGTACTGCCACCGGACGTGCTGCCGCCCGATGCCGTACCGCCCGAACTGCCGCCGCCCTCCGTCACCTTGATGGTGGCGCCCGCCTTGACCTCTTCCTTCGGCGTGCACTTGGTGTCGGTCGACATCGGCTTGCTGACGTTGATGTTGTACGCGCCCGGGGTGAGCGTGACGTCGCCCGCCTTGGTCAGCTTCAGCTTGGCCTTCATGTCGGACAGGATCATCGGGCTGTTCTTCTTGATCGGCGGGTTCACGCGCTCGCCCGCCACCGCCAGGTCACCGCTCTGGCCGCCGCCCAGCTTGATGGTGCCGGTCGGCTTCACCGTGTCCTTGTCCAGGTCGAGGATGTCCGGGTTCTTGGACGCGGCCTCCGTGGTCTTCCATACGACCTCGACCTCGTCGCCCACCTTCGCGGTGGCCGGCGCGGTGATCTCCACCTTCGTGGTGCCCTGCACGGGTGGCAGCCCCGAGATCGGCGGCGGTATGCACTCCGTCTTGTACGCCACCTCGGCCGCTTGCGCGGGACCGGCGCCCAGCAGGATGCCCGCCCCGCCGAGCAGCAGCGAGACCGAGGCCGCGCCCGCTCTCCGTCGTGTGCTGATCACGTGTTTCCTTTCGTCGTCGGGCTGTTCTCTGACGGTGCGGAGAGCTGTCCGGCGGCGGGTGCGGTCCCGGCGCCGGGGTCTGTGTCAGGGGTGAACCACGGGAGCGTGCCCGTGTTCGCGGCCGCGCCCTTGCCGGACGCACCGGATGTGCCGGAGTCCCGGGGCGGCTTCGTCCGTGGCGTACGGGCCGCCTCGTCCGCCGCGACCGCACCCTGGGGCAGCCGCAACTTCGGTAGCCGGTCGGTGAGTTCGGCGATCCTGCCGGTACGGTGGCGCCCCGCGGGACGGGAGCCGCGGCCACCGCCCCGGCGGCGGTTCGGACGGAGCCTGTCCACCACCGCCATGCCGATGCGGAACACGGCCGCGGGCACGACGACGCAGAGCAGGATCCAGAAGACGGTGACACCCCACGGGCGGCCGACGCCCCAGGGCTGCTCGGCGAGCACCTTGCCGCCGAACTTCAGGGAGACGAGGTAGTCGCCGTGCGCCCCGGCGGAGAGTTCGACCGGAAGCTTGATCTGGGCCTTCTTGCCGGGGGCGATGGTGCCGCGCCACTGCTGTTCCTCCCACTGCGGGGCGAACACGCCGTGGGAGGTGCCGACTTGGAAGACGGGGTCCTTGACCGGGGCCGAGCCGACGTTGCCCACGGTGAAGACGAACTTGCGGGACGGCGGGGAGCCGAACCAGGTCAGTACGCCGCTGGAGCCTTCGAGCCGGGTGTCGGTGAGGACGGAGAGCTTCCCGCCGCCCTGCTGCTCGGTCAGGGGCTTCACGGGATGACCCGCGACCTTGAAGGCGGCGTCCGCCTGCGCCTTCTCCCCCGTGACGGTGGCCACGTGGACCACGCAGGGGCAGGGCTTGGGGGGCTCGGCCACCGGGAGCTTCTTGCTGAAGGCGCCCTTGCCGTCCGTGGTGACGGCGCGGCCGGTGTCGTTGGCGCAGGAGTTCGTGCCGCCGGGCACGCCCTTGCCCGGGGTGGCCTGACCGCAGACCAGCATCATCAACAGGGCGTTCTTCCGCCACCCCGCGCCCTTGACGGTGATGTCACCGCCCTTGCCCGCCTGCGCCTTGGAGAGGGTCACCGTCGGCTTCTCGGCGGCCGTGGCCCCCGCCGCCGGGAGCAGCGCGAAGGCCAGTGCCGCCAGCACGGCGGTCGCGGCGATGTACCGCAGATGTACCCACAACGGGTTGCCGTTCACAGCTGCTCTCCCTTTGCCGTCCCCACTCCCGCCAACTCCGGTTCCTTAATGCCCTGTTCGGGTTCCTCGTCCGGTACCGGTCCGCCGTCCGCGCGCTTGCGTCCGCGTACGAACCAGACGCCCGCCGCCACGAGACCGAGCACCCCCGCGCCCGCCCCGGCCACCGCTCCCCACGGCACGAAGCGGGCCGATGCCGTCGCCTTGCCGTGGGCTCCGCCCGCCGCCGTCACCGTGAGCGTGATGTCGACGGAGTCGAGCGCGGGGGCGTCCGTCCACGGTTCCGTCAGGGTCACCCTGCGGCCCGGCAGGAGCTCCACCGGGAGCGTGCGGGGTCCCCGGTCGAGCAGCGGGCCGAAGAGGCCCTCCGCGTGGACCTTGAGCTTGGGGGTCAGGACGGTGTTGCCGCGGTTGACGACGTCGTACGAGATGCGTCCGCCCTCTGCCTGCACGCGCTCGACCGTGAGCGCGGACAGCGTCGGGCCGCTCACCCGCAGGTGCACGCGGACGCCCGCGTCACGGCCGCCCTCCCGCGCGACGACCGCCCCGGGGTGGTCGCCGGGCACCGCGCTCTGGGGGATGCTCACGCTGAACGGCACCTCGGCGCGGGTGCGCGGCGGCACCTTCACCTTGCCGCGCGCGAACGTGATCCAGGAGCCGGTGTCCTTCGGCCTGCCCCGCTCCAGCGAGAACGCGCCGCCCTTGGTGTTGTCCGCGTCGGCGCCGCTCAGCTCCACCGTGCGCGGCTTCGACCCCGGGTTGGTGACCGTCACCGTGTCCTGGAGGACGGAGCCGGGCGTGCCCTCCACGTAGAAGTAGGGCCGCCCGTCCTTCGCCGGCCGCGTCCCTCCTCCCGCGGAGGGCGCGAGCGTCCACGCTCCGGAGTCGTCGGCGAACACCGGAGTCGCCGATGCCACGCCCGTCACCAGTAAGGCCACAACCACGGTGAGAGCACGGGCAACGGACAGCAGCGACGGCATCGGCGGCTCCTGGATCTTCGTACGCTGGGCGTCGTACGCGGCGGTCGGGACGGGCGCGCGCGGTCACCGCGTCCCGCGACGCCGCGCACCGCGCCTAGCGCGACCGGGCCGCCTGGTTCCTGCGGGTCAGCCAGAGCGCGCCCGCCGCGCCCGCGAGCAGCACCGTGCCGCCGAGGGTGCCGAGCGCGATGGCGGAGTCCGCGGGGCCCGTCTGCGGGAGCTCTTCGCCGGAGGGGGCGCTGGCCGAGCCGCCGGAGCCGCCGTCGTCACTCGATCCGCCTGCGCCGGAACCACCGTCCGTGGCGCCACCGCCGCCCGAGCCCTTCACGTCCAGCGAGAGCGAGGGCTTGGGGCTGTTGGACGGCGTGCACGTCGTCGTCGTACCGAGCGCCTTGATGGTCAGGACACCCGCGGTGAAGGTGACCTTGCCGCTCTTCTTGGGCGTGTACGTCCCCGACAGATCGCTGATCTTGATGGGGGTGTTGGCCGGGATCGCCTTGTCGTTGGGCGCTCCGGACACCGGCACCGTGCCGCTCTCCGCGCCGCCCAGCTTGATGAGCGCGCTCGGCTTCATCGCACCCTTGCCCAGCTCCACCGGGCTTGAGGAGACGCCCTTCTGGAAGGACATGGTGAGCTTGTAACCGCTGCCGCTCTTCACGCTCTTGATATCGATCGGCGAGACCGCGCCTTTGTTCCCGATGGGCGTCTTGCACTGGTAGTTGACGTCCTGGACCTCGGCCTGCGCGGCGGGGGCGGCCATCAGCACCGCCGAGCCGCCGGCCAAGGCCGTGGCAAGCGCGAGCGCGGCCCTACGTTTTTGGTACGACACCTCGAGTTCCCCTCATGCCGGTCGTGGCGTGCCGCGGTGCGGATTTACTGACGGCACATCAGATTGGGCGCTCAAGGTACGCCCGGGGCCTTGCCGAGGGAAGACAAAGAACGCGCCGGATCTTCAGTGATCCGGCGCGTATACGAACCGTGGGTAACCCAAGGGGGAACTGAGCGGAGGCCGAGCGGGCCCTACACGGGCGCGCTCAGCTCGGCCCACACCGTCTTGCCCGCCACCCCCGGGGTGCGGACGACACCCCAGTCCAGGCAGAGCCGCTGGACTATGAACATCCCGTGCCCGCCGGGCCGGCCGGCGCGATGCGGGGTACGGGGCGCGGGCTGACCGGGG
The DNA here is from genome assembly GCF_044455475.1 of Streptomyces sp. NPDC051218. NCBI lineage: Bacteria > Bacillati > Actinomycetota > Actinomycetes > Kitasatosporales > Streptomycetaceae > Streptomyces > Streptomyces sp. NPDC051218. The sequence goes on from NZ_JBITEU010000004.1 coordinate 63,137, forward strand.
CCGCGGTCGGACACCTCTATCCGCAGCACCTTGCTGTCGGAGGAGATCCAGAGCTCGTCGGGGCCCTCGGCGTGCAGGCACGCGTTGGTCACCAGCTCGGACACGACGAGGAGGACGTCCTCCGCCGCCGCGCGCTGGTCCGCGCCCGCCGCGGGCAGCCAGCCCCACGCCTGCAGCGCCTGGCGCGCGAAGTCCCGGGCGAGGGGAACGATGCCGCTGGCGCCGTTCAGGCTCAGCCTGCGGACCTGGCGCCCCTGCCCCTGACGGCCGGTCGCCGCTGAGGCGGCAGCCTGGTCCGCGGGAGCGGCCGCGACGACGGCCTCGTACTCCGGGCCGCGGTCGCCCGGCGAGCAAGGCCGGGTGGTGCTCATCAGCGCTTCACCTCACCGACAAGAGGACTCTGGACAAGGAACTGGACAAGTAGCGGGGCTCCAAGAGGGATCATCGGCTGCTCGGCCGTTCCTGCTGTTGATTTGGCAACGTTTGTTCGCGGGGCGCTGTCTACGCATCCAGGATGTCTCCTGCCCGCACTCACCGTGAGAACACCCACTTGTTCGACGCGACCCGTGTGACGCTGGTAACGCGATGATCACACAGAGACAACTGACGCGTAACTCTTGGGTACGCTCCGTCAGCGGGCCCTCCGGTCAGTCGGCCAGCGCCTCCGCGAGCGTCTCGTGCACGGTGAAGACCGCTTCGGCCCCGGTGATCTCGAAGACCCGGGCCACCACCGGCAGCATCCCTGCAAGATGCACCCCACCTCCCGCGGCCTCGGCCTTGAGCCGCGCCCCCAGTAGGACATTGAGTCCGGTGGAGTCCATGAACTCCAGACGCGAACAGTCGACGACCAGGCGCGAGAAGCCGTCGTCGAGGCAGGCCTCGAGCGGCTCACGCAGCAAATCGGCGGTGTGGTGATCCAACTCACCCACCGGAGTCACGACGACGCTCGGGCCCTCGGCCCGGACTTCGACCAGAAGTCGGCCCCGATGCGCGCTACCGACTGTCCCGCGGTCCATTCCGTGTCTCACTTCCGACCGTCGTGGCTGTTGATGACGCCCCTGAACATTACGCCTTTCACACGCCCTCGGGTACCCGAACATCCGCCCGGAAACGGACATTTCACAGCACAACGCACTTGCGACCGGGCTGTGGAAACGGGTAGGGGTAGAAGAGACAGTAATCAACACGGACGGCTTTGGAGGCGCCGCACACCGCAGTGCACGTATTGGCATCGGCAGCCATATGCCGAGAACGATGGAGGACACCATGTCACCCCGGCTCGACGAATCGCGCACTGACCGAGCGACGTCGACACTCTCACCTCACCGTACCGAGCCCGAGATCCCGGGTCCTCGCACGGAAGCGTCGCCGGAAGGAATTCCGGCATTGACGGCCGTAGCGGACACCCTGGAGACCGCGGAGACCGTGGCGGAGACGGACGCCCTCGAAGGGCTTTCCGACCTGCCCGAGATCCCGCCGTTCGACGAGGTGGGCCCGCTGGACGCGAGGGCTCTTTCCAAGACCCTCTTCGAACGCCTCGAGTCCCTCGAGGAAGGCACCCACGAGTACGCGTACGTCCGCAACACCCTGGTCGAACTCAACCTCGCCCTGGTCAAGTTCGCCGCCTCCCGGTTCCGCTCCCGCAGCGAGCCCATGGAGGACATCATCCAGGTCGGCACGATCGGCCTGATCAAGGCGATCGACCGCTTCGAGCTGAGCCGAGGCGTCGAGTTCCCCACCTTCGCGATGCCGACCATCGTCGGCGAGATCAAGCGCTTCTTCCGCGACACGAGTTGGTCGGTGCGCGTTCCGCGCCGCCTGCAGGAACTCCGGCTGGACCTCGCCAAGGCGGGCGACGAACTCGCCCAGCAGTTCGATCGCGCCCCCACGGTGGGCGAGCTCGCCGAGCGCCTGGGCATCTCCAACGACGAGGTCGTCGAAGGCATGGCGGCGTCCAACGCCTACACGGCCAGCTCGCTGGACGCCCAGCCCGAGGAGGACGACTCCGAGGGCGCGCTCGCGGACCGCATCGGCTACGAGGACCACGGACTCGAAGGCATCGAGTACGTCGAGTCGTTGAAGCCGCTGATCGCCGAACTGCCGCCGCGCGACCGGAAGATCCTCTCGCTCCGCTTCGTCGCCAACATGACGCAGTCGGAGATAGGCGATGAGCTGGGCATCTCGCAGATGCACGTCTCGCGACTGCTGTCGCGCACGCTCGTCAAGCTGCGCAAGGGACTGACCGTCGACGAGTAACCCCGGCCGGTCGACCTCGCTGTCCTCCTGTCCCCGACCACCGGACGGGCTCGCCACAGAGCCCGTCCGGTGTTCTGTCTCTCGCCCTTGGATCCCTCACCCCGGGTCCCTCACTCCGGAGCTTGCAGCCCCTGCAACCCCTGCAACCCCTGTAACCCCTGGAGCGCCGCCGAGACGGCCGCCTCCGCGTGCAGCCGCGTCGTCGGGAAGACGGGCACCGGGCTGTGCTCCTGCCCGATGAGCAACTCGATCTCGGTACAGCCGAGGATCACGCCGTCGGCTCCTTCCCGTACGAGATCACCGATGACCCTCTGGTACCCAGCGCGAGACTCCTCACGCACCACCCCGAGGCACAACTCCTCGTAGATCACCCGGTGCACGAGCGCGCGCCCCTCCGCGTCCGGCACGAGCACGTCGAGCCCGTGCGAGGCCAGCCGCTCCCGGTAGAAGTCCTGCTCCATGGTGAACGCGGTCCCGAGCAGCCCCACGCGCCGCAGACCGCCCCGCAGCACCGCGTCGGCGGTGGCGTCCGCGAGGTGCAGGAGAGGCACGGAGAGAGCCTCCTGAACCTGCTCGGCGACCTTGTGCATGGTGTTGGTGCAGAGCAACACGAGATCGGCCCCGGCGGCCTCAACCCCCTCGGCGGCCCTCGCCAGCACGTCCCCCGCCTGCTCCCACTCCCCCGCGACCTGGAGCCGCTCGATCTCGGCGAAGTCGACGGAGTACAACACGCACCGCGCGGAGTGCAGCCCCCCGAGCCGCTCCCGCACGAGCTCGTTCAGCAGCCGGTAGTACTCGGCACTCGATTCCCAACTCATGCCGCCGATGAGCCCGATGGTCTTCATGGGGCCAGGATCGCACCCGGCGGCTTCCCGACCGCATCTACGGAGGCCGGACTGGACGGCTGAGTGGGGCTAGAGCCGTACGCCTCGCTGCCAGACCTCGCTGACCAGTGGGACTCCCGGGCGGTAGGCCAGGTGGACGTGGCTCGGGGCGGCGAGGAAGGCCAGGTCTGCGCGGGCTCCCTCGCGGATTGTGCCGATGTCCGTGCGGCGCAGCGCTGCCGCGCCGCCCGCTGTCGCGGACCAGATGGCCTCGTCGGGGGTCATGCCCATGTCCCGTACCGCCAGGGCGATGCAGAAGGGCACGGAGGACGTGAAGGAGCTGCCCGGGTTGCAGTCCGTGGAGAGGGCGACCGTCGCGCCCGCGTCCAGGATGCGGCGGGCGTTCGGCCACTCGGCGCGGGTGGAGAACTCCGCGCCGGGGAGGAGGGTCGCCACCGTGTCGCTGTTCGCGAGGGCGTCGACGTCCTCGTCCGTGAGGTGCGTGCAGTGGTCCGCCGACGCCGCGTCCAGCTCTACGGCGAGCTGTACTCCGGGGCCGTACGAGAGCTGGTTCGCGTGGATGCGGGGGTGCAGGCCCTTGGCCTTGCCCGCCGTGAGGATCGCGCGGGCCTGGTCGCCGTCGAAGGCGCCCTTCTCGCAGAAGACGTCGATCCAGCGGGCGTGCGGGGCGCAGGCCTCCAGCATGGGGCCCGTGACCAGGTCGACGTATGCCGCCGGGTCGTCGGCGTAGTCCGGGGAGACGATGTGGGCGCCCAGGTACGTGACTTCGTCGGTGTGGCGGGCCGCGATGCGGAGGGCTCGGGCCTCGTCCTCCGTGTTGAGGCCGTAGCCCGACTTCGTCTCGAAGGTGGTGGTGCCCTGGCGCAGGGCCTCGCGGAGGTAGTGGGTGAGGTTCGCTTCGAGCGTGGCGTCGGTGGCGGCGCGGGTGGCGGCCACCGTGGTGCGGATGCCTCCGGCGGAGTAGGCGCGGCCCGACATGCGGGCGTTGAACTCCTGGGTGCGGTCTCCTGCGAAGACGAGGTGGGAGTGGGAGTCGACGAAGCCGGGGATGGCCGCGTGGCCCTGGGCGTCGTGGGTTTCGTCCGCCGCGGGGGCCTTGGCGGCCGGGCCCACCCAGGCGATGGTCTCGCCGTCCAGGATGACGGCCGCGTCCGTCAGGAGGCCCAGGGGGCTTCCGTCCCCTTGGGAGGGGTCGTTCGTTACGAGGCTGGCGATGTTGGTGATGAGGGTGGTGGGCATGGGGTGGGGTCCTCTGCGGGTGGGTGGGTGGGGGGTGGGGGGCGGGCGTCTTGCCTCCGGCGGTTCTTTCCCCAATCCCGCCCCTTCCCGAAAACTCGCTCCGGCGCGAGAGCCTTGGTGGCCGTTATCACCGGCTCCGCCGAGTTCGTCCTCAAACGCCGGACGGGCTGAAAGCACCGCGGGGCAATCGGGTGGGTGGGTGGGTGGGTGGGAGAGGCTCGTTCGGGGTGGGCGAGGCTGCCGGGGGCATGGTCGGGGTTCCGTCCCGGCGGCCCGGCGCTCAGTCTCGTAGCGCCGCCACCGCCTTCCCCAACGCCCCCGGCACATCGTCGACCAGGGCATGGACCCCGTCCCGTACGACATGGCGGCCCCCCACCACCGTGTGCCGCACATCCGCGGCCGTCGCCGCGAACACCGCCGTCTCCGCCGCCAGGCGAGGCAGCGGGCCCGCCGTGCGGACCGAGTCCAGGGCGATCGTCGCGAAGTCGGCCAGCGCCCCGGGCTCGATCACTCCCGCCTCGCCCCACCCCAGCGCCGCGTGCCCGTCCACCGACGCCGCCCGCAGCAGCGCCGCCGCCGTCCAGTGGCCCCGCGTGTGCGAGCGCAGGCGCTCGTTCAGCTCCATGGCCCGCGCCTCTTCGAGGAGGTCGATGACCGCGTGGCTGTCGCTGCCCAGGGAGAGCGGGCTGCCCGCCTGCTGGAGGCGGACCGCCGGGCCGATGCCGTCCGCCAGGTCTCTCTCCGTCGTGGGGCACATGCACGTGCCGGAGGACGAACGGCCGAGGAGCGCGATGTCCTCGTCCGTGAGGTGCGTGTTGTGCACGCCCGTCGTGCGAGGGCCCAGGACGCCGTGGTCCGCCAGGAGCTGTGTCGGAGTGCGGCCGTGCACCGCCCGGCACGCCTCGTTCTCCGCCGTCTGCTCGGAGAGGTGCACGTGGAGAGGGGCCCGGCGGGCCGCGGCCCATTCCGCGACGACTCCCAACTGCCGCGCAGGCACCGCCCGTACGGAGTGGATCGCCGCGCCGATCCGGGCGTGGCCGCGGTCCTTGAGGGCCGATGCCCGCTCCGCCCACGCCTCCGTCGTACCGTCGGAGAAGCGCAGCTGGTGGCGGTTCGGGGGCTCGCCCCGTGTCTCCGAGAGCAGCCCCGACGCCACGTACGCCGTGTCCAGGAGCGTGATGCGGATGCCCGCGTCCGACGCCGCCTCGATCAGCGCCTCGCCCATCGCGTTGGGGTCGGCGTAGGCGACACCGCCCGGCGCGTGGTGCAGGTAGTGGAACTCACCCACCGCGGTGATGCCCGCGAGAGCCATCTCCGCGTACACCGCGCGGGCCAGCGCGTGGTACGTCTCGGGCGTCAGGCGGTCCGCCACCGAGTACATGACCTCGCGCCACGTCCAGAACGTCCCGGAGCCGACCTGGACCGTGCCGCGCAGGGCCCGGTGGAAGGCGTGACTGTGGGCGTTCGCCAGGCCGGGGAGTGTCAGGCCGCGCAGGACCGTCGCGCCGGGCGGGGGCGCCTCGACGTCCCTGCGGACGGCGGTGACGCGCTCGCCCGTCACCTCCACGGCCACGCCCGGCTCCACCGTCGGGTCGAGCCAGGCATGCTCCAGCCAGTACGTCCGAGTCGTCATCGGCACGCCAGCCCTTCCAGTACGTCGGCCAGTGCGGTCACCCCGGCCACGCAGTCTTCCTCGGCGGCGAACTCGGCCGGGGAGTGCGAGACGCCCGTGGGGTTGCGTACGAACAGCATGGCGGTGGGGATCGACTCGGACAAAATACCCGCGTCGTGTCCCGCGCCCGTGCCCAGGACGGGAATGCTCCTGCCCGTGGCGCCGCCGAGGATCGTGCCCAGTTCGTCCCGCAGGGCGTGCTCGAACTCGACCACCGGCGTGAAGGACTCGCGTACGACGTCGAGGTCGATGCCGTGCAGGTCCGCGTACTCTCGGGCCGCCTTCTCGATGCCCGTCACGACCGTGTCGAGGGTGGACTGGTCGGCCGCCCGGGAGTCGAGCCAGCCGCGCACCAGGGACGGGATCGCGTTGACGCCGTTCGGCTCGACCGCGATCTTGCCGAACGTGGCCACCGCGCCCGCGAGTTCGGCTTCCCTGCGGGCCGCGAGCACCGTCTGCGCGTACGTCAGCATCGGGTCCCTGCGGTCCACCAGACGTGTGGTGCCCGCGTGGTTGGCCTCGCCCCTGAAGTCGAAGCGCCAGCGACCGTGCGGCCAGATCGCGGACGCGATGCCCACGGAGTCGCCGGAGAGGTCGAGGGCGCGGCCCTGCTCCACGTGGAGCTCGACGAACGCGCCGACGCGGGCGAGGCGTTCGGGGTCGGGGCCGATCGACTCGGGGTCGTAACCGGCTGCCTCCATCGCCTGCGGCAGCGTGACTCCGTCGGCGTCCGTCAGCCGCTGGGCCGCCTCGACGGTCAGCTTGCCCGCCGTCAGGCGTGAACCCACGCAGGCAAGGCCGAACCGCGCGCCTTCTTCGTCGCCGAAGTTGGTGATGGCGAGGGGGCGCGTGAACGCGACCTTCCTGGACCGGAGTTCGTCCAGCGCCGCGAAGGCGGAGACCACCCCGAGCGGGCCGTCGAAGGCACCGCCGTCCGGTACGGAGTCCAGGTGCGAGCCGGTGACGACCGCGTCGCCGCGGGCCGGATCGCCCAGCCAGGCCCACTGGTTGCCGTTGCGGTCGACCTCGTAATCGAGGCCGCGCGCCTCCGCCTGCGCCTGGAACCAGAGGCGGCACTCGGCGTCGACGCCGGTCCAGGCGAAGCGGCGGTAGCCGCCGGAGGCGTCGCTGCGGCCGATGGGCCGCAGCGAACGCCACATGGCGTGGAACGTGTCGCTCACGCCTGGTCACCCTCGCGCATCGGAATCCGCACGCCCTTCTCGTCGGCCACCGACTCCGCGATGTCGTACCCCGCGTCCACGTGCCGGATGACGCCCATGCCGGGGTCGTTGGTCAGGACGCGGCGGATCTTCTCGCCGGCCAGCTGCGTGCCGTCGGCGACCGAGACCTGGCCCGCGTGGAGGGAGCGGCCCATGCCGACGCCGCCGCCGTGGTGGATGGAGACCCAGGACGCGCCCGAAGCGACGTTCACCATGGCGTTCAGGAGCGGCCAGTCGGCGATCGCGTCGGAGCCGTCGAGCATGGCCTCCGTCTCGCGGTACGGGGAGGCGACGGAACCGCAGTCCAGGTGGTCGCGGCCGATGGCGAGGGGGGCGGCGAGGGTGCCGTTGCCGACCATGTCGTTGAACATGTCGCCGGCCTTGTCGCGCTCGCCCTGGCCGAGCCAGCAGATGCGCGCCGGGAGGCCCTGGAAGTGGACGCGCTCCCCCGCCATCTTGATCCAGCGGTGCAGGGACTCGTTCTCGGGGAAGAGGTCGAGGAGCGCCTTGTCGGTCTTGTGGATGTCCGACGCCTCGCCGGAGAGCGCGGCCCAGCGGAACGGGCCCTTGCCCTCGCAGAAGAGGGGGCGGATGTAGGCGGGGACGAAGCCGGGGAAGGCGAACGCGCGGTCGTAGCCCGCGAGTTGAGCCTCGCCGCGGATCGAGTTGCCGTAGTCGAAGACCTCGGCGCCCGCGTCCATGAAGCCGACCATCGCCTCGACGTGCTGGGCCATCGACTCACGGGCGCGGGTGGTGAAGCCCGCCGGGTCCTTGGCCGCGTACGACGCCATGTCGTCGAAGTCGACGCCGGTCGGGAGGTACGCGAGCGGGTCGTGGGCCGAGGTCTGGTCGGTGACGATGTCGATCGGGGCGCCCTCGGCGAGCATGCGCGGCAGGAGGTCCGCCGCGTTGCCGAGCAGGCCGATGGAGAGGGGCTTGCGCTGATCGCGTGCCTCGACGGCCAGCTGGAGGGCGTGCTCCAGGGAGTCGGCCTTCACGTCGAGGTAGCGGTGCTCGATGCGGCGCTCGATGGCGCGCGGGTCGACGTCGATGCAGATGGCGACGCCGTCGTTCATGGTGACGGCGAGGGGCTGGGCGCCGCCCATGCCCCCGAGACCGGCGGTGAGGGTGATCGTGCCCGCGAGGGTGCCGTTGAACTTCTTGGCGGCGACCGCGGCGAACGTCTCGTACGTGCCCTGAAGGATGCCCTGCGTGCCGATGTAGATCCAGGAGCCCGCGGTCATCTGCCCGTACATGGTGAGGCCGAGCTGCTCCAGGCGGCGGAACTCCTCCCAGTTCGCCCAGTCGCCCACGAGGTTCGAGTTGGCGATCAGGACGCGCGGCGCCCACTCGTGGGTCTGCATGACGCCGACCGGGCGGCCGGACTGGACGAGCATCGTCTCGTCCTGCTTGAGGGTCTTCAGCGTGCGCACCATCGCGTCGAAGGAGCGCCAGTCGCGGGCCGCCTTGCCGGTGCCGCCGTAGACGACGAGCTTGTCGGGGTGCTCGGCGACCTCGGGGTCGAGGTTGTTCTGGAGCATGCGGAGGGCGGCTTCCTGCTGCCATCCCAGGGCGCTCAGTTCACTGCCGCGCGGTGCCCGTACGGGGCGGGGTCCTGACATGGCGATTGCCTCCTCGCGAAAAGCTCTGCTTGCGGTCTGCTCGTGGTGCGCTGCTGTGACCTTGTTATTCACATCCTGCGGCGTTGAATAGAGCTAGTCAATACATGGACGGGGCAGCGGTGCCGCGTCGCGGATGATTGGCTTGAACACATGAGCGATCAGGGCGCGGAGACCGTAGAGCTGTCCGCGGGGGCCGTAGAGCCGTCCGCGGAGACCGTGGAGCCGTCGGCGGAGACCGTAGAGCTGTCCGAGGCGGGCCGGCAGGCAGCCGCGGAGGCGTCCGCGCATCGGGCCGCGCGGCGCGACCAGGCCGTCCGAGCCGCCGTCGAGCAGGGCCTCGTCGACCCCGCGTCCCCCATCGTCGGCCTCCTGGACGTCACCGGCATCCGGGCCGCCGCCGCCACCCTGCGCGCCGCGTTCGAGGCGGTGACGCCGCCCGGCACCCCCGTCCTGCACGCCTTCGCGGTGAAGGCATCGCCCCTGGTCCCGGTCCTGCGCCTGCTCCGCGACGCGGGCATCGGCGCCGAGGTGGCGAGCCCCGGCGAGCTGGCCCTCGCACGGGCCGCCGGTGTGCCGCCCACGCACACCGTCCTCGACTCGCCCGCGAAGACCCCCGCGGAGCTGCGCGAAGCGCTCGCACTCGGCATCGCCGTCAACGCCGACAACCCGCAGGAGCTCTCCCGCATCGACGCGATGACGCGGTCGGCGCCCAGCACCTCCCCCATCGGCCTGCGCGTGAACCCGCAGATCGGCGGCGGCTCCATCGGCGCCCTCTCCACCGCGACGGCCACCTCCAAGTTCGGCGTCGCGCTGCTCGACGACGGCGCCCGCGAGTGGGTCGTCCAGGCCTACCTCGACCGCCCGTGGCTGACCCGGCTGCACGCCCACTCCGGGTCGCAGGGCATGCCGCTCGACATGATGGTGCGGGGCGTCTCGGCGACGTACGAACTGGCCGAGGAGATCAACGAACGGGCCGGCAGGCGGCAGATCGACACCGTCGACATCGGCGGCGGCCTGCCCGTCAACTTCGGCTCGGACGAGGAGAGTCCGACCCACGCGCAGTACGCGCGCCGTCTGAAGTCCCGCGTGCCGGGGCTGCTCGACGGGCGCTACGGCCTGGTCACCGAGTTCGGCCGCTCACTGCTCGCCAAGCACGGCACGATCCTGGCCCGCGTCGAGTACGCGAAGTCGGCCGGCAACCGCCCCGTCGCGGTGACGCACGCGGGCGTCCAGGTGGCGGCGCGCACGGTGTACGCGCCCGCGTCCTGGCCGCTGCGGATCGCCGCGTACGACGCGAAGGGGCGCCCCAAGAGCGGTGCGCCCGTGGGCCAGGACATCGCGGGCCCGGCCTGCTTCGCGGGCGACCTGCTCGCCGAGAACCGTCCGCTGCCGCTGCTCGAACAGGGCGACTACGCGGCGGTGCTCGACACGGGCGCCTACTACTTCGCGCACCACTACTCGTACAACAGCCTTGCCAGGCCCGGGATCTACGGCTTCGCGGCGGGCAAGGGCCAGGACCTCACCTTCGCCACCGTGCGCGAGCCGCAGACCCTGGAGGAGATCGTCGCCGAGTCGGGCGGAGGGCGGCGGGACGCGCTGCGCGACCTCTGAGGTTGCTCAACTCCCGCATGCCACGGCCCTTCCGGGGCAGACCCTCCCTCCGGGCAAGCTCTCTCGGGGGAGAAGATCCTGTGACGACATCCGACACCGCCAACAGCACTCCACCACCCGCCGAAGAATCCGCGCTGCACCGCGCGATCGGCCCCAAGCTCCTGATCCTCTTCGTGATCGGCGACATCCTCGGCACCGGCATCTACGCCACCACCGGCAAGGTCGCGGGAAAGGTCGGCGGCGCGCTGTGGCTGCCGTTCGCGATCGGCTTCGTCGTGGCGATCCTGACGGCGGCGTCGTACGTCGAGCTGGTCGGCAAGTATCCGAAGGCGGCGGGCGCCGCCCTCTACACGCAGAAGGCCTTCAAGGTCCCCTTCCTCACCTTCATCGTCGCGTTCATGGTGATGGCTTCGGGGCTCTCGTCGGCGAGCGCGGCGGCGCGCGCCTTCAGCGGCGACTACCTGAGCGAGCTGACGGGTGACGCGCTCCCGCCGACGCTGATCGCGATCCTCTTCATCCTCGCGCTCGCGGCGCTGAACCTGCGGGGCGTCTCGGAGTCGGTGAAGACGAACGTGGTCCTCACCCTCGTCGAGCTGACGGGCCTCGCCATCATCCTCGCGATCGGGGCCTACGCGGTCCTGAGCGGGGACGGCGACCCGTCCCGTCTGACGGACTTCGAGACCGGGGGCGACGGCACGGGCTTCGCCCTGATGACGGGCGTCCTCGGCGCGACCGCGCTCGGCTTCTTCGCGTTCGTCGGGTTCGAGGACTCGGTGAACATGGCCGAGGAGACGAAGGATCCGACGCGCACGTTCCCGCGAGCCATCTTCATCGGCGTGGCGGTGACGGGCACGATCTATGTCCTGGTGGCGCTGGTGTCGTCACTGCTCGTGGACTACAAGGTCCTGGAGGGGTCGAGCGGACCGCTCCTGGAGGTCGTGAAGGCGGGCGGCGTCGACTTCCCGCACAAACTCTTCGCCCTGATCGCCCTGTTCGCGGTCACCAACTCGGCGCTGATCAACATCATGATGGCCTCGCGGCTCTGTTACGGCATGGCCAACGAGCGCATCCTGCCGCGCGCGATGGGCCGGGTCCTGTCCCGCCGCCGCACGCCGGTCGTGGGCATCGTCTTCGTCTCGCTGCTGGCCATCGGCCTGGTGTCGACGGGCGAGATCGAGGGCCTCGGCGACACCACGGCGTTCCTGCTCCTGTGCGTGTTCGCGGTGGTCAACGTGGCGGTCCTGGTCCTGCGCAGGGAACGGGTGGACCACGAGCACTTCCGTACGCCGACGGTGCTGCCGGTGCTCGGCGCGATCACCGCCCTGATCCTGGCGAGCCCACTGGCTGACCGGCCCGCGGAGGTCTACATCCGTGCGGGCGTGCTGGTGGCGATCGGGATCGGGCTGTGGGGCGTGAACAAGGTGGTACTCAAGGCGCGCGGCGAGGAGTGACGGGGGGCGGCCGGACACGGCGGACACGAACCGGTCGCCGGGCCGAAACTTTCGGTCAGGCTCAGGCCCAGCCTGATCCCGCCTCGCACTGATCCCGTCGAGGTCTGGCATGTTCCTCTGGAAAGTGCCCATTTCCCGAGAATCTCCACGACTTCTGCGTACCTTCCTCACACCGGGCGGCGGTGAGCCCCCGGTCGGGTGGTAGGGGCCACCCGGTTCAACCCTGGGGAAGGGAAGCCGCGTGCCCGGAATCGACGAGTGTCTGCTCGAAGCCATGGCACTGCCCGGTGCGCGCGGTGCGGCGATCGTCGACTGGACCAGCGGACTCGCCCTCGGTTCGGTCGGCGATCCGCCCGGCGGCGACCACGAGGCGACCGCGGCCGAGACCGCGGAAGTGGCGCGCTCCGCGGCGGAGTACCAGGCGTTCGCGCCCAGGGACGACGAACTGGACACAGGGCTGGACACAGGGCTGGACTCGGGGCCGGACTCGGAGCGGGGCGACCGCAAGGGGCTCCCCGTCGAGGACCTCATGCTCACCACGCGGACCGGGTTCCATCTGATCCGCTTCGTCGAGACGACCTTCGACAGCAGCGTCTTCCTCTACCTCTGGCTGGACCGGCACACCGGCAATCTCGCGCTCGCCCGCATGCGGCTGCGCGACCTCTCCGAGCGCCTGGTGCTGGTGTGAGCGCCATGAGCATCACCGCGCCCGCCACCTCGCCCATGCTGATGCGGCTCGCCGCCGAACGGGCGACCGGAGCGCTCCTGCGCGACCAGGGCGCCCTCTATCTCGTCGACGGTCGCGTCGTGCACGCGGAGAGCCCCGCGGCACCGGGCATAGACGTCCTGCTCACGGCCGGCGGGAAGCTGCCACCGCAGGGCTGGCAGGAGGCTCTCTCACTGGCCGGGACCCGCAACGAGGTGGGGCGGCAGCTGATCGACAGCGGCCGGGTCACCACGGGCGAGCTCGAAATGTGCCACATCGGGGCGCTGTTCGACGCCGCGTTCTTCGTGCTCGGCCCGGCGAGCGGACCCACCCGGTTCCGGTACGGCGTCGCGCACTGGCTCGGCCGCGTGCGCCCGGTGGCGGCCGAGGCCGTGGAGCGGGAGTCCCGGCGGCGCAGGGCCCTCCTGGACAGCGTCTGGCCCTGCCCCGACCTGGACACCGCTCCCGTCGTGGCGCGCACGCCCGCAGCCGGTCAGACGGTCACCGGACGTCAGGACGCGCTGCTGCGCCTGGCCGACGGCGTCCGAACGCCGACGGCCATCGCCTGGGCGCTCGGCCGGCCCTCCTTCCACATCCTGATCGAGGTCAGGCGGCTCGCCGCCGCAGGACTCGTGGAACCTCCGCGGACACCCGACCGGGCCCCGCTGACGCCGACGCTCCCCGCCCCGGCCCACGAGGACCTCGCGGAGCCGGACGTCGCCCTGTTGCGCCGGGTCCGCGACGCGCTGGAGGCCAGTCTGTGAGCCGGTCCGTGAACTCGACTGCCGTCAAAGGGACTTGGCGCCCGTGCCCATGAAGCTTTTCGCGCTCTGGAAGCGCACAGGGAGGAGAGAGCTGATGGCTGCCGAAGCCGACGTACTCGTCGAACTGAAACGGCTGCGGACCAGGATCCCTCAGCTCAAGGGCGCCCTGACGGCCAGCGTCGACGGCTTCGTGCTGGCCCAGGACGCGCCGGACGTCGAGCCGGAGGGCCTCTGCGCGCTCACCGCCGCGGCGCTGGGAGTGGCCCTGCGCCTCTCCGACGCGACGCATCAGGGCGGCTTCCGCGAACTGCTCATCCGTGGCGAGGGCGGCTATGTGGCGACGTACACGGCCGGGTCGTCCGCCGTGCTCACGCTGCTCGCCGAGTCCCGCGTCAACGTGGGCCGGCTGCACCTGGAGGGCCGCCGTTCCAGCGTGCTCATCGGGGAGCTGGTCGACGCCGCCGTCGAACGAGCGGAGGAAACCTGACCCATGTCCCCCACCACACCTTCGTCATCCCCTTCACCGCGTACGCCCAGCAGACGGAAAGGAAGTGCGAAATCCATGGCCAACACAGAGACATCGCTCAAGGAAGTCACCACCTCGATCGAGGGAGTCATCGGCGCCGCCCTGGTCGACTACACGAGCGGCATGGCCCTGGGCACCATCGGCGGCGGAAAGGACCTCGACCTGGCCGTCGCCGCGGCCGGCAACACCGACGTGGTGCGCGCCAAGCTGCGCACGATGGAACTCCTCAACCTCAAGGACGAGATCGAGGACATCCTGATCTCGCTGGGCAGCCAGTGCCACCTGATCCGGCTGATCAAGGGCCGCAACAACAACGGCCTGTTCCTCTACGTGGCCCTGGACAAGGACCGCTCCAACCTGGCCATGGCCAGGCACCAGCTCAAACGCATCGAGGCGAACCTGGACGTCTGAGACGGGACATCTGAGACGGGACGTCTGAGACCGGACCGAGGAAGGGGTGGACCGGGCCCGTGGGCCCGGTCCGCCGTGCGTCCGTCTCCTCACTCCACGAAGAGACCCCGCGCCGCCGCCCCCGCGTCGAACTCCTCCAACCGCGCCTGTGCGTCCGGCAGTCCGTCGCACATCGCCTCCAGCAGGACGCGGCCCAGCAGCATCGGGGCGCAGGCCGTGTCAAAGGCCAGGCCCGTGCCGACCGCCGCCGGGAGGAGGAGGTCGGAGTGCGCCGCCACGGGGGCGAACGCCGAGTCCGCCACCGTGACCACCGAGAGGCCCGCCCCCTGCGCGTAGGCGAGCGCGTCCACCACCTCCCGGGGGTGCCGGGGCAGCGCGAAGCAGAGGAGGGCCGAGGCTCCCGCACGGACCGCCGCGTCGATCCGGTCGGCCAGCATCGTGCCGCCCTCGTCGAGGAGCCGTACGTCGGGGTGGACCTTCGCCGCGAAGTACGAGAAGCCGTACGCCTGCGACGCGGCGGCCCGCAGGCCCAGGACGGGGAGCGGGCGCGAGGAGGCAAGGAGCCGCCCGGCGCGCTCCACCGGAGCCGGGTCGGCGAGCACCTCCGCCAGGTGCCGGAGGTTGGCGATCTCCGCCTCGACCGCCTGCTGGTACTCGTTCAGGGACGCCTCGCCCGCCGCCTCCGCGGGCGCGAGCTCCCGCAGGTGCCTGCGCAGCGCCGGGTATCCGTCGAAGCCGAGCGCCACCGCGAAACGGGTCACCGACGGCTGGCTCACCCCGGCGAGATCCGCCAGTTCGACGCTGGAGAGGAAGGGGACGTCCGCCGCCCGCCGCACCATGCAGTGCGCGATGCGCCGCTGCGTGGGCGTGAGGGGGTGCCCCTCGAAGAGCACTTGCAGCCGCGCCGCAGGACTGTCACTCATACCGTTCCCCTCACAACGCCCTGACTCTCACCCAGGTTTGACCACAGCTCCGTGAACCGGTCGAGCAGCCCGGCCGCCGCCGTCACATCATCCGTCAACGGCCGGTCGGCCAGCTCCGCGTCCAGTACCACGTCGGCCAGTTCGAAGGCCCGGCCCACCGGCAGGTCGGGGTCCAGGCGCATGTCCCGCTGCCTCAACGCCCTGACTGCCGCGACCAGTTCGCAGCCGACCACCAGGCGGTATGCCTCGCACGCCCGCAGCGTCTGGCGCGCCGCGAGCGAGGCGAAGCTGGCCTGCTCCTCGACACCTCGGGAGAGCACGGCGTGGCCGAGGGAGGCGGGGGCGGAGAAGGCCCGCAGGTCACCGAGGGCCGCGCCGGCCGCGTACTCCAGGATCATCACGCCCGACGACGCCGGTTCGCCGTCCGCGAGGAAGGGGCGCAGGCGGGTGAAGCCCGGTTCGTTCAGCGTGGAGAGGCGGGACGTCGACAGGCGCGCCGCCTGGCTCACCGCGAGCCTGAAGTGGTCGAGGGACAGGGCGAGTTGGGCCAGATAGAAGCCGCCGTGGTGGTACGCCGCCATGTCGTCCGCCGAGATCAGCGGATTCTCCGCGGCCGCGTTGATCTCCACCGTGAGCACGTCCTCAAGGGCGTCCGCCGCGTCGTGCGCGGGCCCGTGGATCTGCGGCACGCAGCGCAGGCCGTACGGGTCCTGGATCCGCCCGAGCGGCGGCGTGGGGCGGTCGGGCGCGCCGAGGAGGAGCCGCATGCGCTCGGCGACCATGTACGAACCCGCGTGCCGCCGCGCCTCGTGCACGGGCAGCGCGTACGCCTCGTACGAGCCGTCGACCGCCATCAGGGTCAGCGCCGCCACCACCTGCGTCGCCGCGATCAGGCCGCGCAGCTCGTGCAGGGCGAGCGCCGACTGGCCGAGGGTGAGGGCGTTGCTGCTGATCAGGGCGAGGGCGTCGTTGTTGTCGAGGGGCTGCGGGTCGGGGGCCGCCCCCGCGCCCTGCCAGGGGTGCTCGCCGGCCAGCGCGAGGCCCATCTGCGCGAGCGCGGCGATGTCGCCCGTGCCGACCGAGCCGAATTCGTTGACCTGGGGGTAGGCGCCCGTCTCCAGGGCCTCGCAGAGCGCCGTGACGACGGTCGGGCGCAGCCCCGCGCCGCCCGCGAGCAGCTGGTTGGCACGGACCGCGAGCATCGCGCGCACCTGCCGCGCGGGCAGCTCGTCGCCGATCGCTCCGGCGTGGCTGCGCAGCAGGCGCAGACCGTGGTCGGAGGCCGCCTCGGTGGGCACGGACTCATTCCGGTTGGCGCCGACGCCGGTGGAGCGGCCGTAGACGCGGCCCCAGGAGGCGATCTCGCGGGCGGCGTTCCACGAGAGCTCCACCCGCTTCATGCCGTCCGTTCCGGGTACGGGCTTTGCGGAGGATTCGGCCATACGTACGACATCTGCGACCATCAGTCCCCGGCCGTCCAGGACGACGACCGAGTCACTGGCGTCGGTCGCCCTGTCCGCGATACGAGACGACATCACTCGTCATTCCTCCTCAACCGGGCGCTCCGTCTTGCCCTGCGACCACTCGTTACCAGTGATTTACGTCGGGGCGTGGACAAGCTATTGACAATCTATTCAGTCAACGAGAACTCTGCATGACGATATACAGCCGGGCAAGGGACTCCTCATGATCCAATTCGATACGGTCCACAAGCGCTTCCCGAACGGCACGACCGCGGTCCACGACCTGACCCTCGAGATGCCGGAAGGGGGCGTGACCGTCCTCGTCGGATCTTCCGGTTGCGGCAAGACGACGACGCTCCGCATGATCAACCGCATGGTCGATCCGACCTCGGGGACGATCAGGGTCGGCGGCAAGGACGTCCTGGAGCAGGACGCCGCCGAGCTGCGCCGCTCCATCGGTTACGTGATCCAGCAGTCCGGGCTCTTCCCGCACCGCACGGTCCTGGACAACATCGCGACGGTGCCGCTGCTGCTCGGCTGGGGTCGCAAGAAGGCGCGGGCGCGGGCGGCGGAACTCCTGGAGACGGTCGGTCTCACCGCCGACGCCGGGAAGCGTTACCCGCACCAGCTCTCCGGTGGCCAGCAGCAGCGCGTCGGTGTGGCGCGTGCGCTCGCCGCGGACCCGCCGGTGCTCCTGATGGACGAGCCGTTCGGCGCGGTCGACCCCGTGGTGCGCACCCAGCTCCAGGACGAACTCCTGCGTCTTCAGCGGGAGTTGAACAAGACCATCGTCTTCGTCACGCACGACATCGACGAGGCTGTCCGGCTCGGGGACCGCATAGCCGTCTTCCGCACCGGCGGCCACCTCGTGCAGTGCGCGAGCCCCGCCGAGCTCCTGGCCCGCCCCGCGGACGACTTCGTCGCGGACTTCCTGGGCGCGGAGCGCGGCCTGAAGCTGCTCTCCCTGACGACACTCGCGGAGGTCCCGCAGGCCCCGGCCCCGGAGGGCGGCGCCTGGACGCTGCGGCTGGACGCGGCGGGAGCGCCGGTCGCCTGGCGGCACAAGGACGGCGACGCGGCGGACGTCCCCGTACGCCCCCTGCGGGACGCGGACTCGCTGCTGTCGGCCCTGAACGAGTCCATAGCCGCCCCCAGCGGCCTGGTCGCCCGCGTCGACGCGACGGGCACCCTGACGGGCGTGACGTCACGGGACGAGATCCACGAGCACGCGGGGCAGGTGCACACCGGCGCGAGCGCGGCGGTCGCGGCCTCTGACGCGGTGGACGCGGCCACGGTGGGCGCAAGCAAGGCTGACTCATGACCATCGACTGGTCGTGGATAGCCGACCACACCGACGACCTCACCACCCTCACCCTCTCCCACCTCCAGGCCGCCCTCACCTCCGTACTCCTAGGCCTGCTCATCTCGCTCCCCCTGGCCGTCATCGCCCACCGCGTGCGCGCCTTGCGCGGGCTGCTCCTCGGCCTGTCGAACGTCCTGTTCACCATCCCGTCCATCGCGATCTTCGTGCTGCTCCTGCCGGTCAGCGGGCTCACCCGCACCACCACCGTCATCGGCCTGACGATCTACACACTCGTCGTGCTCCTGCGGAACACCGTCGAGGGCCTGGACTCCGTCCCCGCCAAGACGAAGGAAGCCGCGAAGGCCATGGGCACCCGCCCCCTTCGCACCCTGCTCACCGTCGAACTCCCCCTCGCACTCCCGGTGATCATGGCGGGCGTACGGATCGCGACGGTCATGGCGATCTCCCTCGTCTCCGTGGCGACCTACATCGGCGACGGCGGTCTCGGCCAGCTCTTCACCGACGGGTTCCAGCGCAACTTCCCCACCCCCGTCATCGTCGGCGTGGTCCTGACCCTGCTGCTCGCGCTCGTCGCGGACGCGCTGCTCGTCACCCTCCAGTACGTCCTGACTCCCTGGACCCGCCGCAAGAGGAGCGCGTGACATGTACGAACTCTTCAAGAACCTCGGCGCCTGGCTGGTCAGCGGCGAGCAGTGGGCGGGCCCCGACGGCATCGGGCACCGCCTCCTGGAGCACCTCCAGTACTCGCTGCTCGCGACCCTGATCGCCGCCGCTATCGCGCTGCCGGTCGGGCTGCTCATCGGGCACACCGGACGCGGCGCTTTCGTCGCCATCAACCTCTCCAGCTTCGGGCGCGCGCTGCCGACGGTCGGCCTCGTCGTCCTGGTGTTCCTCGCCAGCGGCCTGTCCATGTGGCCCGTCTACATCGCCCTCGTGGCGCTCGCCGTCCCCTCCATCGTCACCAACACCTACGCCGGGATGACCGCCGTCGATCCCGAGGTGCGGGACGCGGCACGCGGCCAGGGCATGCGCTGGTACCAGGTCCTCCTCCAGGTCGAACTGCCCCTCGCGCTCCCGCTGATCATGACCGGGCTCCGGCTCGCGCTCATCCAGGTCGTCGCGACGGCCACCATCGCCGCGTACGTCTCCTTCGGCGGGCTCGGCCGGTACGTCTTCGACGGGCTCGCCCAGCGCGACCTCGTGCAGGTGCTCGGCGGCGCGGTGCTCGTCGCGGTCGTCGCCGTCGTCCTCGATCTCGCGCTCTCCGCACTGCAGCGCGCCCTCTTCCGCCACCGCCCCGCCAAGTCGGCCTAGGAGCACACCAGATGGCCCCCATCAACCGCAGGACCGCTCTCGGCGGGCTCTTCGCCGCCGCATCCGTCCCCGCGCTCGCCGCCTGCAGCGGCGGCATCACCTCCCTCGACGGGGGAGGTTCCGGCGGCGGAGGCGGTGGCTCCAGCAAGAACGGCGTCACCATCGGCACCGCCAACTTCACCGAGA
Source organism: Streptomyces sp. NPDC051218 (assembly GCF_044455475.1). Taxonomy (NCBI): domain Bacteria; kingdom Bacillati; phylum Actinomycetota; class Actinomycetes; order Kitasatosporales; family Streptomycetaceae; genus Streptomyces; species Streptomyces sp. NPDC051218. The sequence goes on from NZ_JBITEU010000004.1 coordinate 82,670, forward strand.
ACCAGGTGCTCGGCTACCTCTACGCCGCCGCACTCGAAGCGGAGGGCGTGCGGACGACCGTCCGCCCCAACCTCGGCACCCGCGAGATCCTCATCCCCGCGCTCAAGGGCGGCGACATCGACCTCCTGCCCGAGTACCAAGGCGCCCTCCTGCACTACCTCGACACCAAGGCGAAGGCCACCGAGGAGGGCGAGATGCAGAACGCCCTCGCCATGGCCTTGCCGCGCGGCCTGCAGATCCTGCCCTACGGCAAGGCCGAGGACTCCGACGCCTTCGTCGTCACCCGGGAGACCGCCGACAAGTACGGCCTCAAGACGCTCGGGGACCTCGCGAAGCACAACGGCAAGCTCGTGATCGGCGCCGCCCCGGAGGTCAAGAAGCGCCAGGTGGGCTCGGTGGGCCTCAAGGACGTGTACGGCGTGGAGTTCAAGGAGTTCAAGTCCCTTGATTCCTCGGGGCCGTTGGTGAAGGGCGCCCTGAAGAACGGCGACGTCGACGTGGCGAACCTCTTCACCACCGACACGGACATCATCGCCGAGAAGTGGGTCGTGCTCACCGACCCCAAGAACCTGATCCCCGGCCAGCACATCGTCCCGCTCGTCGCCGACCGCAAGGCCGACTCGACGGTGCGGGCGGCGCTCGGACGCCTGGGCAACGCCCTGACGACGAAGGACCTCACCGAGCTCAACCGCCTGGTGGACAAGGACAAGAAGGACCCCGAGGACGTCGCGGACGACTGGGCGGCGAAGCACGGGATCACCAAGAAGTAGCCCACGCAAGAGGTAGCTCGTACAGCAGCAGGGAGTTCACCGGATCATGGCAGACACTCTCGTGGAGCGGCGCTCCATCGACGTCGTCCCCGACGACGAACGGCACGGCACCGCCTTCAGCCAGTTCACGCTCTGGCTCGGCGCCAACCTCCAGATCACCGCGGTCGTCACCGGCGCGCTCGCCGTCGTCTTCGGCGGCGACGTGGTGTGGTCGGTGACCGGCCTCCTGCTGGGCAACCTGCTCGGCGGCGCCGTGATGGCCCTGCACTCCGCGCAGGGGCCGAAGCTCGGCCTGCCCCAGATGATCCAGTCCCGCGCCCAGTTCGGGGTGCGCGGCGCCGTCGTACCGCTCCTGCTCGTCATCCTCATGTACGTCGGCTTCTTCGCCAGCGGCAGCGTCCTGGCCGGACAGGCCACGGCTCAGCTCACGCACACGAACGACACCACCGGCATCATCATCTTCGCGGTGATCACGGCCGTGGTGGCGGCGGTCGGCTACCGCGTGATCCACGTCCTCGGCCGGGTGGCGAGCGTGATCTGCGCGCTCGCCTTCATCTACCTGGGCATCCGCCTCCTGGACCGCGTGGACCTGTCGGCGCTCCTGAACGACGCGCACTTCGACCTGCCGATGTTCCTGCTCGCGGTCTCGCTCTCGGCGTCCTGGCAGCTCGCCTTCGGCCCGTACGTCGCGGACTACTCCCGCTATCTGCCGCGTACGACGTCGGGGCGGGCCACCTTCTGGTGGACCCTGTCCGGGTCGGCGCTCGGCTCGCAGTGGTCGATGACGTTCGGCGTGCTCGTGGCGGCGAGCGCGGGCGAGGCGTTCCTCGACAACCAGGTCGGATACGTGGTCGGCCTGGGCGGCACGGGCCTGATCGCCTCCTTCCTCTACTTCGTGATCGCGCTCGGCAAGCTGACGATCAACGTGCTCAACACCTACGGCGGCTTCATGTCGATGGTGACCAGCATCAGCGGATTCCGGGGCCAGAAGGTCCTCTCGCCGCGCGGCAGGGCGGCGTACATCGCACTGATCATGGTCGCGGGCACGGTGGTGGCGCTGCTCGGCAAGGACAGCTTCCTGACGTCCTTCAAGGACTTCCTGCTGTTCCTGCTGACGTTCTTCACGCCGTGGTCGGCGATCAACCTGGTCGACTACTACCTGATCTCCAAGGAGCGCTACGACATCCCGGCGCTCTCGGACCCTCATGGCCGCTACGGCGCCTGGCGCTGGGACGCGCTGACGGTCTACGGAGTGGGTCTCCTCGCCCAGCTGCCCTTCCTGGTGACGCACTTCTACACCGGCCCGCTGGTGGATCCGCTCGGCGGCGCCGACATCTCGTGGATCGTGGGCCTTGTCGTCCCGGCGGCCCTGTACTGGCTGCTCGCCCGCCGCGACACGTCGCACATCCCCGCGCAGCGGCAGGAAGAAAGGGGGGATAGCCCCACTGTCAGGCCGACGCCGGCTGCGTAACGTAAAAACCATGGACACCCGTGACGCCGAACTCAAGAAGGAACTCGACGCCACTCTGCATGCCCGCAGAGAGCTGGGCGAAGAGTATGAGTCCGCGCTGGTCGACTCGTTCCTCGGGAAGGTCGAGCAGCGCCTGGACGGCACCATCGACCGCAGGATGCGCCGGCACATGGCCGAGCAGCAGATGGTCGTGGCCCGAGGCTCCCGCGCGCCGAACAGTCCCGTGGACTCGTGGGGTGAGCGCTTCGGCTTCGGCATCGTCTCGCTGATCCTCGCGATCCCGCTCTCGGCGATCGGTGTGGTCAACGCGGACCTGCCGGGCCTGTTCGTCACCTGGGGCGGCATCGTCGGCGTGAACGCCGTGCACTCGATGCGGGGCATGAGCTTCAGGCGCGGCAGGGACCGCGGGCGCACGTCGGAGTGGGACGACTGAGGCGAGCCGCTCCGACCGCCCCTCGTCCGTACTGACAAAGCGTCGGACAGGGCGTCGGCGAAGCGCTAAGTTAGTCACATGACTAACTCAGCCGGTCGGCTGGCTTCACCACGCGGCGAGCGCCGACGCGAGCGGCTGGCCGACGCCGGTGTGGAGTTGTTGGCTCAGGACGGCTGGCCCGGTGTCACCACCCGTGCCGTCACCGAGCGCGCGGGCGCCAACCTCGGCCTGATCCACTACTACTGGGGCGGGTTGCCGGGACTGAAGGCTGCTATCGCCCGCAGGGCCGGCGAGCAGGTCTTCGACCCGGTGACCGAGCAGCTCAGCAGGACCACGACGCTCGAAGAGGCGCACTCCAAGCTGATCGAGCTGCTGTCCGCCCCGCACGACGACAGAACCGCCCGGCTGACGGTCGAGCTGATCGCGGGCGCGGCCCGTGAGCCCCTGCTCGGTGAGGTACTGCGGGAGTCGCTCACCGCGACCAGGGCCCAACTGCGGGCCTGGCTCAAGGGCGTTGCCCCGGACGCACCGGACGGCAGCGAGACCGTACTGATCGCGCTGCTCGACGGCATGCTGCTGCACCGGATGCTCGACCCCGACCTGGACAACCGGGAAGCGCTCTTGGCCCTGTCGCACTTCCTGCCGGGCCGCGCCGAACCCGATGAGAGTCGCACCCCCTGACGCACAGCCATGGAGGATCCGCCGTGGAAGCGACCAAGCCGAGCTGGGCCTTCGGCGCCGGTGCCACCCGCGTCGAAAAGGGGCTCGCCTACGCGGTCTCCGTATTCGGCATCTGCGCGCTGACGGTCGGCGGACGAGGGCTCGGCTGGTCCTGGTGGCAGTGGCTCGTCGGCGTTGTGCTCGTGCACGATCTGGCCGGTGGCGTCGTCGCCAACGGCCTTGACTCCGCCAAGCGCTTCTACCACTCCCCCCTCACCTTCACCGGCTCGGCGCCTGCACGCTTCGTCCACCACCCGGTGGGCTTCACGGCCCTCCACTTCCAGCCGGTTCTGATCGCCCTCGTGATACCGGGCGGCGCCTGGTGGTGGGGGTTGCTCTGGTACGTCTGGGCCCTTGCCGGCGCGATCACCGTGCACCTCGTGGAAGAACGGCTCAAACGGCCGGTCGCCCTTGCCTTCGTCGTCACCGGGATCATGGTGGCGGCCTCCGTCGACTCCCCTCCCGGGCTCGACTGGCTGCCGGCCGTACTACTCCTGAAGCTTGTCCTCGCGCATGGGGTGCCGGAAGGCCTCGGCCGGCGAGACGCTGAAGCATGGGACGGACCATCGGTGACGGGCCATCGGTCCCGTAGGCGCGCGCCAGACGTATAGAAGTTCGTGCGCGGGGACCGCCGCACCCCCGGTTTCCCAGGGGGCGGGACGACGGCGGTCCCCGCGAGGGACTGCGGCCGGGTCAGTGCCGGGCCGCGGTCCGGGCGTTCAGAGGTCCGGGAGCCGCTCCGGAGTTCCTGTACGCCGACAACCACCAATGTGCCGGAGCCGTGTTAAGCGGGTGCTGCGCGAACGTGTCGTGCTCGTACCACTTCCGCGAAGTTCGCCCCACGGCGCACGGCTCCCGGCCCATCAGGTGGCTACTGCCCCTGCTGCTCCGCCAGGAAGGCCAGCAGGTCCTGACGGCTCACCACACCGGTCGGCTTGCCCTCGACCAGGACGATCGCCGCGTCGGCACCGCCGAGCACCGACATCAGGTCGGCGACCGGCTCGCCGGAACCGACCTGCGGCAGCGGGTCCGACATGTGCTTCTCCAGCGGGTCGGAGAGCGAGGCGCGCTGCGTGAACAGGGCGTCCAGGAGCTCGCGTTCGACGACGGAGCCGATGACCTCGGCCGCCATCACGTCCGGGTGGCCCGCGCCCGGCTTGACGATGGGCATCTGCGAGACGCCGTACTCACGCAGTACGTCGATGGCCTCGCCGACCGTCTCCTCCGGGTGCATGTGGACGAGCGAGGGCAGCTCGCCACCCTCCTTGCGGCGCAGTACGTCACCGACGCGAGGCGCGTCACCCGCCTGCTCCAGGAACCCGTAGTCGTTCATCCACTCGTCGCTGAAGATCTTGCTCATGTAGCCGCGGCCGGAGTCGGGCAGCAGCACGACCACGACGTCGTCGGGCCCGAGCCGCTCGGCGACGCGCAACGCGGCCACGACGGCCATCCCGCAGGACCCGCCGACGAGGAGCCCCTCCTCCTTCGCGAGCCGCCGCGTCATCTGGAAGGAGTCCTTGTCGGACACCGCGATGATCTCATCGGTCACATTGCGGTCGTACGCGGTCGGCCAGAAGTCCTCACCGACGCCTTCGACGAGGTAGGGCCGCCCGGAGCCACCGGAGTAGACGGACCCCTCGGGGTCGGCGCCGACGATGGTGACGCCGCCCTCGGAGATCTCCTTCAGATACCCGCCCGTCCCGGAAATGGTGCCGCCGGTCCCGATGCCGGTCACGAAATGGGTGATCTTCCCTTCCGTCTGCTCCCACAGCTCGGGGCCGGTGGAGTGGTAGTGGGAAAGGGGGTTGTTCGGGTTGCTGTACTGGTCGGGCTTCCAGGCGCCGGGCGTCTCGCGCACCAGGCGGTCGGAGACGTTGTAGTACGAGTCCGGGTGCTCGGGGTCGACGGCCGTGGGGCAGACGACCACGTCGGCGCCGTAGGCCCGCAGCACGTTGATCTTGTCGAGGGAAACCTTGTCGGGGCACACGAAGATGCACTTGTACCCCTTCTGCTGGGCCACGATGGCGAGCCCGACCCCGGTGTTGCCGGACGTCGGCTCGACGATGGTCCCGCCGGGCTTGAGCTCCCCGCTCTGCTCGGCCGCCTCGATCATGCGCAGCGCGATGCGGTCCTTCACGGAACCGCCGGGGTTGAAGTACTCGACCTTGGCCAGGACGGTCGCCTGAATGCCCGTGGTCACGTTGTTGAGTCTCACCAGCGGGGTGTTGCCGACGAGACTGATCATCGAGTCGTGGAATTGCACCGTTGTCTCCGGGCTGCGATGTAGTGCGACGAATGGGTGTCGTCAGCGTAAGGCTCCCGTTCAGTCGTTCACCTCCGGTTGCGATTGGCCGACCGTCCTTACGGGGCAATGAGTTGATGTAGGGCGGTACGAGGAGGTGGCTGCAGGGCATGTCGAGGGCGAGGGTGGCGCGGCGGATCGCCGCGGGCGCGGCTTACGGCGGCGGAGGAATCGGGCTGCTCGGGGCGGCGGCCGTGGGTGTGGTGCTCGCCGAGGTGCAGTTGGCGAAGCGGTCCGTGGGGAACAGCGGGGAGCATCCGGCTCCACCGCGGGCCGACGGGCGCTACGGCTGGGGGTTCGCGGACCGGGACGGGGCCGAGCCCCTGCGGTTCGCGATGCTCGGCGACTCGACCGCCGCCGGGCAGGGTGTGTACCGGGCCAGGCAGACTCCCGCGGCGCTGCTCGCCTCGGGGCTCTCGGCGGTGGCCGAGCGGCCGGTGGAGCTGCGGAACGTGGCGCTGCCTGGCGCCCAGTCGGACGACCTGGACCGCCAGGTGACGCTGCTCCTGTCCGACCTGGCGTCCTGGGCGCCGGACGTCTGCGTCGTGATGATCGGCGCGAACGACGTGACGCACCGGATGCCGGCGACGCGGTCCGTACGCCTTCTGGCGTCGGCGGTGCGGAGGCTGCGGACGGCGGGGGCGGAGGTGGTGGTCGGCACCTGCCCCGACCTGGGGACGGTGGAGAACGTCTATCAACCCCTGCGGTGGATGGCGCGCCGTGTGTCACGCCAGCTGGCTGCCGCGCAGACGATCGGGGTGGTCGAGCAGGGCGGGCGCACGGTCTCACTCGGTGACCTGCTCGGCCCCGAGTTCCTGGCGAACCCCCGGGAGCTGTTCGGTCCCGACAACTACCACCCCTCCGCGGAGGGGTACGCGACCGCGGCGATGGCGGTGCTGCCGACGCTGTGCGCCGCGCTGGGCCTGTGGCCGGAGGAGGAGCGCCCCGACGTCACACGCAGGGAGGGCTTCCTGCCGGTGGCGCGGGCGGCCGCGCAGGCCGCGTCGGAGGGGGGCACGGAGGTCGCCGCCGCGATGCCCACGGGCCCACGAGGCCCCTGGGCCCTCATCAAACGACGACGCCGCCGCCGAATCCACCACACCCCGGACCCGTCCCCCTTGCCGCAGTAGCACTGCCGGGGGGCTTGCCCCCCCGGCAGTGCTGAGCAAGCGCTTAGAAAAATGCGGCCCGCATCACAGTCCCCGGCCGATGACCGACAGCGATACGTACAGGTAACTTCCCAAGGAGTCCTGCCCCCTCGCCCCAGGAGTTCCGTGATGCCCGAAGCCGTGATCGTCTCCGCCGCCCGCACCCCGATCGGCCGCGCCTTCAAGGGCTCCCTGAAGGACCTGCGGCCCGACGACCTGACCGCCACGATCATCGAGGCCGCCCTCGCCAAGGTCCCCGAGCTCGACCCGAAGCTCATCGACGACCTGATGCTCGGCTGTGGTCTGCCGGGCGGCGAGCAGGGGCACAACCTCGGCCGCATCGTCGCCGTACAGATGGGCATGGACCACCTGCCGGGCTGCACCATCACCCGTTACTGCTCCTCATCCCTGCAGACCTCCCGCATGGCCCTGCACGCCATCAAGGCCGGCGAGGGCGACGTCTTCATCTCCGCCGGCGTGGAGATGGTCTCCCGCAGCGTGAAGGGGTCGAGCGACGGGCTCCCGGACACCCACAACCCCCTCTTCGCCGACGCCGAGGCCCGCACCGAGGCCGTGAGCAAGACCGAGGGCTCCACCTGGCACGACCCCCGCGAGGACGGTCTGGTCCCGGACGCGTACATCGCGATGGGGCAGACCGCCGAGAACCTGGCCCGCGCCAAGGGCGTCACCCGTAAGGACATGGACGAGTTCGGCGTCCGGTCCCAGAACCTCGCCGAGGAAGCCCTCAAGAACGGCTTCTGGGAGCGGGAGATCACCCCGGTCACGACCCCCGACGGCACCGTCGTCAGCAAGGACGACGGGCCCCGCGCCGGCGTCACCCTCGAAGGCGTCGAGGGCCTCAAGCCCGTCTTCCGCCCCGACGGCCGCGTCACCGCGGGCAACTGCTGCCCGCTCAACGACGGCGCCGCCGCCCTCGTGATCATGAGCGACACCAAGGCCCGCGACCTCGGCCTGACCCCGCTCGCCCGCATCGTCTCCACCGGCGTCACCGGCCTCTCCCCCGAGATCATGGGCCTCGGCCCGGTCGAGGCGTCCAAGCAGGCCCTGTCCCGCGCCGGTCTCACCGTCGACGACATCGACCTCTTCGAGATCAACGAGGCCTTCGCCGCCCAGGTGATCCCCTCCTACCGCGACCTGAACATCCCGCTCGACAAGCTGAACGTGAACGGCGGCGCCATCGCGGTCGGCCACCCCTTCGGCATGACCGGCGCCCGCATCACCGGCACCCTCATCAACAGCCTCCAGTTCCACGACAAGCAGTTCGGCCTGGAGACGATGTGCGTCGGCGGCGGCCAGGGCATGGCCATGGTCATCGAGCGCCTCAGCTGACCCTCGGGCACCCGTTGACACCTGCGGATCCCCCACGGATCCCCCGCGTCTCCATTGATTCGTGACTCAATCTCCCCCAGGATGTGACCTATCTCCTGGGGGAGATGCATATGCCCAGGTCAAAGCACATCTGCGGGTAAACACCGGGCCGAAAGACCTGTCCAATTCGTGACGTAATGCACTGACAGGTGGATCGTGCAGGCTTCAAGCTGATGTAGGAAGTCGGGGGTCGACTTGAAACCGGGAGTACGTCAGTGAGCGCCATGCCTCTTGCCTTGCTGCTCTCCACGGCCGCTGCCACGGCCGTGGGTGCCGCCGCCCTGCACGCCGTGCACGGGCTTCGGAAGCAGATCACGACGCTGCGCACCGAGCTGGCCCAGAGCCGGCCGGCCACCGCGCATGCCACCGTGCCCGCCGCCCGCACCACTCCGGACACCGACGAGATACGCACGGCTGTCGCCGAGGCCCTCGCCGAGGAACGGGAGCGCGAGCTGGCCGAGGCGCGGGCCTTCTGGGCCGCCCAGGAAGCCCGCGACGCCTCGGACGCGCCCTCCCTGCTCAGCGGCCTGCCCGGCCTCTCCGACATGGCCGACGAGCTGTTCCTGCCCCGCCAGGCGGATTTCGCGGGCCTGGAGGCGGACAGCCTGGAGCCGGTCATCGAGCCGTACGGCGACCCGGTCGACGAGTTCGCCGCCGATTCCCCGGAGCTTGCCGCGGCCCGCCGCCGCCACCCCTCGCACCCGGACTTCGTCCCGGTGCAGTCGCCCGTCAACGGCGACCACGAGCGCACGGTCGCCTGTCTTGAGGAACTGGCCGACGCCCGCACCGCCCTCTCCGACGTCCGTCCCGGCCCGCTCGGCACGCTGGACGTCTACGTCTTCGCGGACGGCACCACGCTCTGCATGACGCCGGGCCACCGCGAGACCGCGGAGCTGCTCGCCGACGCCCTCGCCGACGGCCACACCCCGGTCCTGCTCGGCGGCTCCGGAGTCTCCGGCGCCTACGCGCTGACCTTCGAGTGCGGCGCCGAGAACGTCTACATCCTGGCGGACCGCGTCATCGCCTCCGTCTGACCGGAGCGACCCCGGCCGTCCGCCGGGGTCGGGGTCACACCCCGGCGCGCTTCTGCGCCTTCTCCACGAGGATCAGCGCCTCCGCGAGCTGGCCGGAATCCTCCAGCACGAGGGCCAGATCCCGCCCCGCGACCGTGATCTGGTCGGCCGCCGCGAACATCCCGGCGTCCGGCATCTCCCGCGGCTCCTCGTCCGGCTCCTCGATCCGCTGCGCCCACGCCGCCAGTTCCCTGGCCAGAGCGAGCGCTTCGGTCGCCGCCCCCCGCTGCAAGCGACTCTGCGGGGCGGCCCGCAACCGGTCGGCGAACTGGTCCACTGCGGCCGTCAAAGGCGTCGTATCAAGCACCCGGCGACCTTATGCGCCCGGGCGGGACTGTTGCCAACGCCCCCACGCTCAGGCACGGTGGCGTGAAGGCCGGAACACATCGCGACGCGTCCGGAGGCGCCGATGTCCCAAGTCTTCTCCGAGGAGACCCACCGCAACCTGATCGCCCGAATCCCCCACTGCACCGGTCGTGAGATCTCCGACTGGATCCGCGCCGTGGACGAAGGCCCTTCTCTCTTCCGCTTCGAGGAGAAGGTCAGCTGGCTCCGCGCGGAGCACAACCTGGCTTACGGGCACGCCAAGGCAATCATTCACGAGTACGACTTGCGCCGGGCCGCGCGCAAGCTGCTCTGACTCCCCCTGTTCCCTCACCCAACCTCACACAACGGCGAAGGGCCCCGCGGAACGTTTGTTCCGCGGGGCCCTTCGTTGCTTCAGGCGCGTCAGTCGTTGCCCTGCAAAATGGCGATCAGACGCAGGAACTCGAGGTAGATCCAGACGAGCGTCATCGTCAGACCGAACGCCGCGAGCCAGGCCTCTTCCTTCGGAGCGCCGTACGCGATGCCGTCCTCGACCTGCTTGAAGTCCAGGGCGAGGAAGCACGCGCCGAGCAGGATGCCGACGATGCCGAAGACGATGCCGAGGCCGCCGCTGCGGAAGCCGAGGCCGTCACCGCCGCCGAAGACCATGAACAGCAGGTTCACGGCGGTAAGGAGCAGGAAGCCCATCGCCGCGGCCATCACGAAGCCGTAGAAGCGACGGTTGACGCGGATCCAGCCGGCCTTGTAGGCGATCAGGACACCGGCGAAGACGGCCATCGTGCCGAGCACGGCCTGCATGGCCGCGCCGTCCGCGATGCGGTTGTCGACGACGCTGGAGACGACGCCGAGGAAGACACCTTCCAGGGCGGCGTACGTCAGGATCAGCGCGGGCGATGCCTTGCGCTTGAAGGCCTGCACCAGGCCGAGCACCATCGCGATGAGGCCCGCGCCGATGGCGATGCCGTACGACTTGGGCAGATTGGCGTCGTCCACGGGCAGCAGCGCCCAGGCGAGCGCGGCCGTGACCAGCAGCGTGCCGAGCGTGGTGGCCGTACGCATGACGACGTCGTCCATCGTCATGCGTCCTGCGGTGGTTACGGGCGCCTGGGGGGCGCCGTGCTGCAGGTCCTGCTGGGCGTACGGGTTCGTCGCGTACGGATTGGTGGGCGTCTGCTGGCCCGCACCCGCGTACGGGTTGCCCTGCTGGGTCTGCGTCCCGACGGCGGGTCCCCCGGCCTGCGGCTGCGTGCCGAAGCCCGCGTAGCCGTTGTCGCGGCTGAACCCCCGTCGCGAGAAGACCGGGTTGCTGCTCCTCATTTCACTCCTCCATGGCCACCGAGCGTGGCTTTGGGTCAAGAGTAATGCGTAGGCAAAAGGAAGACCCTAGTGCTTGGGGAGGATCTTTCCCTCCTTGTGACCAAGAACGTCTCGCCCAGTGCTCTCTGTTCCCGGTGAGGCGGGCGATACTCCCTCGTCGGCCGGGGTGCGGCGGTTGCGCCGGACGAGTGGCACCAGCGAGATCGCGACGGCTCCGAGCACCGCGGCCACGGCGAAGGTGGTGAAACCGAGGGACGCGTTTCCGCCGGAGACGACGGCGCCTCCCAGCCACGGTCCGACGACCGCACCCGTACGCCCGACGCCGGTGATCCAGCCGATCCCGGTGGCGCGCTGGGCGGGCGTGTAGACGGACGGGGCGGAGGCGTAGACCATCACCTGCGCCGAGAAGAGCCAGATGCCGGTGACGAAGACGATGGCGTACGCGACGCCGAGCGGCAGCTCCGCCTTCAGCAGGAAGGCGCCGCAGGCGGTGAGCAGGAACCAGATCGCGGAGATGCGCACGGCGCCGAACTTGTCCGCCATCCGCCCCGCGACCAGCATGCCGACGATGCCGCCCGCGTTGATCACCATGAGGAAGGTGACGGAGGAGGAGAGCGAGTAGCCGGAGGCGCGCATCAGCTCGGGCAGCCAGGTGGAGACCCCGTAGACGAGCAGCAGACCGGCGAAGGACGCGAGCCACAGGAGCGGGGTGGCGAACCGCTGGCCGGGGCCGAAGAGCGAGGCGACGGCGGCGAACCGTCCCTTGGCGCCCGCCTCGGGGGCTTCGGCGAGCGTCGGGGACGGCAGCAGGTACCGGGCGGCGACGGCCTCGGCCTGGCTCGTGCGGCCCTTGGCGAGCAGCACGCCGGGCGACTCGGGCAGCCACTTCAGTACGAGGGGGATGGCGACGGCGGCGGGGATGACGCCCGCCCAGAAGACGACGCGCCAGCCGTGGTCGGGCCCGAGCCAGAGCCCGAGACCCGTGGCCGCCATGCCGCCCGCGTGGTACGAGGTCATCATCAGGCCGGTGGCGAGGGCGGCCCTGCGCGGCGGCGCGAACTCGGCGACGATCGCGAGGCTGATCGGCATCAGACCGCCGAGTCCGAGCCCGGCGATGAAACGGCCGCCTCCGAAGACGGCGGCGGTGGGCGCGAGCGCGCAGACCGCTGAGCCAAGCGAGAACAGCGCGACGCTGCCCGTGACCATCGGCTTGCGGCCGATCCAGTCGGTGAGCGTGCCGCAGCCCAGGGCGCCGATGAGCATGCCGAAGGTGGTCCAGGAACCGATGGTGCCCGCGGTCGACGCGCTGAAGCCGAAGTCCTTGTCGTCGATGAGGTGCGGCATCACGGCGCCGTAGATGTTGACGTCCATGCCGTCGAAGAAGACGACGAGCCAGCACAGGGCTATGACGGGGGCGACGGATCTGAAGGTCCGCTGGGGCGCGGCGCCTTGGGGAGCGGTCACGGGGCTCTCACTTCTTTGTGGGACCTGGCGGGGACGGGGGTGGGGCTCAGCTGAAGGGGAATCCGGTGTAGCTCTCGGCGAGGTCGGTCTCCGCCGGGCGGGCGGTGGTGATGCGGTCCAGCTGAGCGAGGTGGATGCGGTCGTCGAAGGGGCTGGCATCGGGAGCGCGGTGCAGCATCGTGGTCATCGCGTACGAGAAGCGTTCGGCCTGCCAGACGCGGCGCAGGCAGGTCGCGGAGTACGCCTCAAGGCGGGCGTCGGACCCGGTCTCGCGGTACTCGGCGAGCGCGCGGGCGAAGGTGACGACGTCGCCGACGGCGAGGTTGAGGCCCTTGGCGCCGGTGGGCGGGACGATGTGGGCGGCGTCCCCGGCGAGGAAGACGCGTCCGTGGCGCATGGGCTCGTGGACGTGACTGCGCATCGGCGTGACGGACTTGGAGGTGATGGGCCCGCGCTTCAGGGCCCACTGCGGATCGTCCGTCTCCAGCCGGCGGTCCAGCTCGTCCCAGATCTCCTCGTCGCCCCACTCGGCGGCGTCGGTGCCTGCCGGGACCTGGAGGTACGCGCGCGTGACGGTCGGCGAGCGCATGGAGAGCAGCGCGAAGCCGCGGTCGTGGCGGGCGTAGACCAGTTCGTCGTGCGAGGGCGGCACGTCGGCGAGGATGCCGAGCCAGCCGAAGGGGTACGTCCGCTCGAAGACCCGGGAGACCTCGGCGGGCACGGCCTTGCGGGCCACGCCCCAGGAGCCGTCGCAGCCGACCACGTAGTCGCACTCCAGGACGTCCTCCCGCCCCTGGTGACGGAAGCGGACACGCGGACTCTCGGTCTCGGCGCCCTCGACGGCGAGCGCCTCGGCCTCGAAGAGCAACGGGCCACCGGCGGCGAGCTGGAGGGCTATGAGGTCCTTGCAGACCTCGGTCTGGGCGTAGACCATCACGGACCTGCCGCCGGTGAGCGCGGGGAAGTCGACGCGGTGCCTGCGGCGGTCGAAGCGCAGCTCGATGCCGTCATGCGGGATGCCCTCGCGGTCCATGCGGGCCGCGGCGCCCGCCTCGCGCAGGACGTCGACGGTGCCCTGCTCCAGGATTCCGGCGCGCTGGCGCTGTTCGACGTAGGCGCGGTCGCGGGTCTCCAGGACGACGGAATCAATGCCCGCGTTGTGCAGCAGGCGGGCGAGAAGCAGGCCCGCCGGTCCGGCTCCGATGATTCCGACGGTGGTGCGCATCGGCCGACCCCTCCACTTGTTCGCCTGGTGAACTTTCGTTCATAATGTGCTGACGGGAGTCTCCGACCGGACCCGGCGGCTGTCAACGGTTGCGGGACCCCCTTTTCCACCCGTGCGAGGAGCGGCGCCATGCCAGAAGAGTCCGTACGCCCCCTGGAGCGCGGTCTCGCGGTACTGCGCGCCCTCGCGGTCGCCGAGCAGGTCAGGGCGGGCGACCTCGTGCGCGCGACCGGCCTGGCCCGCTCCACCGTGGACCGGGTCGTGGCGACCCTGGCCCGCCTCGGTTACGTACGCGAACACGGCCAGGAACTGCACCTCACGCCCCGCCTGATGGAGCTCGGCAACGCCTACCTCGCGGCGAGCGGGCTGAGCGGCGAGGTCGCGGCCCGCACCGCACGGCTCGCGGACGACCTCGACGAGTCGGTGTCCCTCGCGGTGCCGGACGGCGACGGCGTCCGCTTCGTCACGCAGGCCGCGCGGCGCCGCGCGATGTCGGTGGCCTTCCACATCGGCGATCTGCTCCCCGCCGAGCGGTGCGCGCCGGGCGCGCTGTTCGCCGCCGAGTGGGACGAGGCGGCGTGGGCGGCGTGGCGGGCGCGCGTGGCCGCCGACCCCTCGGGGGACGCCTTTCCCGCGCTGCCACCGGGCCCCGCGCCCCTGCCCCCGGATCTCGCGGGCCGCGTGGAGCGCTCGCGCGAGACGGGCTGGGCCCTTGACGACCAGCTGATCGAGCCGGGCCTGATCGCGACGGCGGTCCCGGTACGCGACGCGCAGGGCCGCACCCGGTACGCCCTGTCCGCGGTGAGCCACACCAGCAGGCACACGGCGCGAGGCCTCGCGGAGCTCGTGCTGCCACGGCTGCGGGCGGAAGCCGCGTACCTGGAGTCCCTTCCGCCCGCCACATCGCCGTACGAAGAGAGCGAGTTGACGCCCGGTCAGCCGCTGGACGCGGCCGAAGCGAAGGCGGAACTCGGACCCGGCTTCCTCCAGTCGCTCGCCCGTGGCCTCGGCGTCCTGCGCGCCCTCGGGCGGGCCCGCGGCGAGGGCCTGCCGCTCACCGCGATCGCCGCCGCCACCGGCCTGCCACGGGCCACCGCACGCCGCTGTCTGCACACCCTGGAGCTGGCGGGGTACGCGGCGCACGACGGCCGCCTCTACCGCCCGCTCCCCCGCATCCTGGAGCTCGGCTACGCCCGCCTCTCCCGCCTCGGCTTCGCGGACATCGCCGAGCCGCATCTGCGCCAACTGACGGGCCGGGTCCACCAGTCAGCGTCGGTGACGGTGCTCGACGGCACGGACATCCTCTACGTGGCGCGAGCAGCGACGGTCCGCGTCATGAGCGTCCACATCACGCTCGGCACGCGTTTCCCCGCCCACCCCACCGCCATGGGCCGGGTCCTCCTCGCCGGGCTCCCCCAGGAGGACCGCGCGCGCCTCCTGAAGGCCGCCCCGCCCCGCGCACTCACCCACCGCACGGTCACCGACCCGACGGCCCTGCACCACATCCTGGACCGCGCCGCCGCCGACGGCCACGCCACCGCGGACGAGGAACTGGAGGAGGGCCTGCGCTCGGTCGCCGTACCGATCGAGGACGCGCAGGGGCGTGTGGTCGCCGCACTGAACGTGGCCCAGCACGCGGGCACCGCCCCGCTGGACGAGACCGTCGGGGCGCTGCTTCCCGCGCTGCGCGAGACGGCGGCGGCGATCGAGGCGGATCTGCACACGGCGGCGCGCTTCAACGGCGCGCTGATGCCTTGGCGGCAACACCCGCCGACTTCTTAGCCGAGGTGCCCGGAGCCGGACTTGAACCGGCACGCCCGCTAGGGGCAGCGAGGTTTAAGCTCGCCGTGTCTGCATTCCACCATCCGGGCAGGCCATGGGCTCCGCATCAAGTGATTCGACCCTATCGGGAGGCGTCCCCCGAACAGCGGAACAACAGCCCGATGTTGTCTTATTTTATTGACGTCTGAGGGTGCATCAGCCACCGGTACGGCCCATCGGTACATGCCGCAGGCCCTTCCACCGCTGTGCGGCCTCCGTGACGGAATGACGGAATTTCACCGTCTGCGCCCAGCCCGCGGGGTCACTGACGGGTGGTACCCGCCTCAGGGGCCGGGGTCATCCCCAGGTATGACACAGCCGACTTGAGTCCGACTGGAGAGGGCCCCCGGAACGGGAACAGCGGCTGACTACACGGCGCGAATCCGCACGGACGATGGAGTACGTCCCCACTCGTCGTCCCGACAGGAGCACCGCCCCGTGACCACCACCCCCTTCGCCGCCCGCAGCACCGCGGTGGCCGCACGCGCCACGGATCTCTCCAAGGTGTACGGACAGGGCGAGACCCAGGTGGTCGCCCTGGACCATGTCTCCGTCGACTTCCGGCAGGGCGAGTTCACCGCGATCATGGGCCCGTCGGGCTCCGGCAAGTCGACCCTGATGCACTGTGTCGCGGGGCTCGACAGCTTCAGCGGCGGCTCCGTGCGGATCGGCGAGACCGAGCTCTCCACCCTCAAGGACAAGCAGCTCACCAAGCTCCGCCGGGACAAGATCGGCTTCATCTTCCAGGCCTTCAACCTCCTGCCGACACTGACGGCCCTGGAGAACATCACGCTGCCGATGGACATCGCGGGCCGCAAGCCCGACAAGCAGTGGCTGGAGCAGGTCATCTCCATGGTCGGCCTGGCGGAACGGCTCAAGCACCGGCCCACCGAGCTCTCCGGCGGCCAGCAGCAGCGCGTCGCCGTGGCCCGCGCGCTGGCCTCGCAGCCCGACATCATCTTCGGCGACGAGCCGACCGGAAACCTGGACTCGCGCTCGGGCGCCGAGGTCCTGGGCTTCCTGCGCAACTCCGTACGCGAACTGGGCCAGACCGTCGTGATGGTCACCCACGACCCGGCGGCCGCCTCGTACGCGGACCGTGTGATCTTCCTCGCCGACGGGCGGATCGTCGACGAGATGCACTCGCCGACGGCGGACGGGGTCCTCGACCGGATGAAGCACTTCGACGCCAAGGGCCGGACCAGCTAGCGCTCCGAGCGGCGTCGGCAGGTACTCGCCTGCGGGCACGCCGTGGCTGGTCGCGCAGTTCCCCGCGCCCCTTCGGGGCTTTCCCCTCTCCCTCTCCAGGACTTGACTCCCATGTTCCGTACCGCCCTGCGCAACGTGCTCGCGCACAAGGCCAGGCTGTTGATGACCGTGCTCGCCGTCATGCTCGGCGTCGCCTTCGTCTCCGGCACCCTGGTCTTCACCGACACCTTCGGCAACGCCTACAAGAACAAGTCGGCCAAGAGCTTCGACCACGTCTCCGTCGCCATCCAGCAGTTCGGCGGCGAGGAGGACGAGGCCAAGCAGAAGCCGCGCCTGACCGACTCCCTGCTCAAGAAGGCCGACGGCCTGCCCGGAGCCGACTCCGCGATCGCCGGCGTCACCGGCTTCACCGCGCTCGCCGACAAGGACGGCAAGCTGGTGGGCGGCGAGTGGGGCACCTCCGGCGCCAACTACTTCCCGGGCAAGGACGGCAAGGACCCGCGCTACGACTTCACCAAGGGCGCCGCCCCGAAGTCCGCCGGTGACATCGCCCTCGATGCCCGCACCGCCGAGCGCACCGGCTACAAGGTCGGCGACACGGTCCGCTACTCCACCGACGGGCCCGTGCACACGGCGAAGATCAGCGGCGTCTTCGACACCGAGGACGGCAGCGTCCTCGCGGGCGGCAGCCTGGCGGTGTTCGACAACGACACCGCCCTGAAGGTCCTCGGCAAGACCGAGTACGACGAGATCGACGTGAAGGCCGCCGCGGGCACCTCCGAGACTGCGCTCAAGAGCTCGATCGACAAGATCCTGCCGAAGGACTCCAAGGCCCTGACCGGCGCCGAGCTCAAGTCCGACCAGGACGAGATGATCGAGCAGCAGACCAGCTCGATGAGCCAGGTCCTGCTGATCTTCGCCGGCATCGCGCTCTTCGTCGGCATCTTCATCATCGCCAACACCTTCACCATGCTGGTCGCCCAGCGCACCAAGGAGCTCGCGCTCATGCGCGCCGTCGGCGCCTCGCGCCGTCAGGTGACGCGCTCCGTGCTCATCGAGGCGTTCCTGGTGGGCCTGGTGGCCGCCGTGACGGGCTTCGCGCTCGGCATCGGTGTGGCCGTGGGCCTGGAGTCCCTGATGAACTCCGCGGGCGCCTCGCTGCCCGACGGACCGCTCGTCATCGCCCCGCTCACGATCGGCGTCGCCCTGATCATCGGCGTGGTCGTGACCATGCTCGCCGCCTGGCTGCCGGGCCGCCGCGCCGCGAAGATCCCGCCGGTCGCCGCGATGAACAGCGTCCACGCGACGCCGACCACGCGTGGCCTGATCGTCCGCAACACCATCGGCTCGATCATCGTCGCCATCGGCACGGTCATGATGTTCATGGACGACAACTACGTGATGTCCGGCGGCGCCGCGACCATCCTCGTCGGCGTCATCGTCCTCACGCCGCTCCTGTCGCGCCCCTTCATCGCCGCGTCGGCCCCGCTCCTGAAGCCCTTCGGCGTCCCGGGCAAGCTCTCCCGGCTCAACTCGGTGCGCAACCCGCGCCGTACGGCCTCCACCGCCGCGGCCCTGATGATCGGCCTGACCCTCATCACGGCGATGACGGTGGTCGCGACCTCCATGAGCAGCGCCATCAACAAGATGGCGGCGGACTCCCTGAAGGCCGACTACACCGTCTCCATGGCGAACTACCAGCCGCTGACCCCCGAGGTCCGCGAGAAGCTGGACAAGCTGCCCGAGGTCGAGGCGAGCAGCCCGCTGCGCACCACCTACGGCGAGCTCGACGGCTCGTACGGCCAGGTCACCGGCGTCGACGAGAAGGACTTCGGCAAGGTGGCGAGCCTGGACTTCACCAGCGGCTCGCTCGCGGGTCTGCGGGGCGACTCCACGCTCCTGGACAAGAAGACCGCGGACAAGAAGGGCCTCAGGACCGGGGACACCGTCCCGGTGACGTTCGACGACGACAAGACGGTCAAGCTGAAGATCGCCGGCATCTACGAGCAGAACGAGATGATCGACGGCCTGTTCACACCGCTCGCCGTGGTCGACAAGCACATGTCCAAGATCACCGACCAGCAGGTCCTGGTGAAGATGGAGGGCGGCACCTCCGCCAAGGCCGAGGACTCCATCGTCAAGGCCCTGGGTGACAACCCCGCCCTGAAGATCCAGGACAAGGACGCCATCAGCAACGAGATCGGTGGCGCGATCAACATGATGCTGAACATGCTCTACGGCCTCCTGGCGATGGCCATCCTGATCGCGGTCCTCGGCGTCATCAACACCCTGGCCATGTCGGTCTTCGAGCGGAAGCACGAGATCGGCATGTTGCGGGCCATCGGCCTCGACCGCGCGAAGGTCAAGCAGATGGTGCGCCTGGAGGCGGTCATCATCTCCCTGTTCGGCGCGCTGCTCGGCATCGGCCTCGGCCTCTTCATGGGCTGGGTCGCGGGCAACAGCATCTCCGGCACGCTGAAGACGTACTCCATGGAGATCCCGCTCGGCCGTATCGCGATCTTCCTCTGCATCGCGGGCCTGGTCGGCGTCCTCGCGGCGATGTGGCCGGCCCGCAGCGCGGCCAAGCTGAACCCGCTGATGGCGATCAAGGCCGAGTAGCCTTGGCCGGTACGTCAACGAGTGGGGCCCCGGGCGATCGCCGCCCGGGGCCCCGCTCGTCTCTGCGTCCTACTGCCAGGCGCGGGCCCGCAGCGGCATCCCGGAGGCGCCCGCCTCCGGGGTCTTCACCGCGAGGACCTGGTTGACGCCGATGCGGTTGCGCTCGAAGGAGAGCGCGGAGGCCGCCATGTAGAGACGCCAGATGCGGGCGCGGCCCGGCGACGTGAGCCGCTGGCCCTCCTTCCAGTGGGCCTCCAGGTTGGCCACCCAGCGGCGCAAGGTGAGGGCGTAGTGCTCGCGGATCGCCTCCACGTCACGCACCTCGAACCCGGCGCGCTCCAGCTGCGCGACGGTGGACCCCACAGGGGCGAGCTCGCCGCCGGGGAAGACATAGGCGTCGATGAAGTCGTCCACCTCGTACGCCGACTCGTCGGTCTGCGGGCGGCGCGCGATCTGGTGGTTGAGGAGCCGCCCGCCGGGCTTCAGGAGAGCGTGCAGATCCTGCGCGTACTCCAAGTACCTCTCGGCGCCGACGTGTTCGGCCATGCCGATGGAGGAGATGGCGTCGTACGGTCCGTCGCGCACGTCGCGGTAGTCCTGGACACGGATCTCGACCCGGTCGGTCAGGCCCTCCTCCGCGATGCGCTTCCTGGCGTACGCGGCCTGCTCGTGGGAGAGCGTGACGCCGACGACGGTGACGCCGTGCTCGCGCGCCGCATGGATCGCCATGGAGCCCCAGCCGCAGCCGACGTCGAGCAGGCGCATGCCGGGCTTCAGGGCGAGCTTGCGGGAGATCAGTTCGAGCTTGTCGCGCTGAGCGTCCTCCAGGGTGCCGTCCGGCGACTCCCAGTAGGCGCACGAGTAGACCATCGAGGGGCCGAGCACCAGCTCGTAGAAGTCGTTGCCCACGTCGTAGTGGTGACTGATGGCCTGCCGGTCGCTGCCCTTGGTGTGCAGATGCAGGGTGCGCCGCCTGCGCATCTCCTCGGGCGGCGGGGCCGGCGGCAGGAAGGGCGCCGCGAGGCCGATCAGGGTGCGGGCCGCGGCGCGGAACTCCGGGTCGCGCAGGGACTCCCGCAGGCTCTTGGCGTCCTCGTCGCGCTCCCAGATGAACTCGGCGAGTTCGTCGAGCGCCGCGTACAGATCGCCCTCGACGTCCAGGTCTCCGGCCACCCAGGCACGGGCGAGGCCCAGCTCGCCCGGCTTCCACATCAGGCGGCGCAGGGCGCGGCGGTTGCGTACGACGAGGGTGGGGGCACCCGGCGGGCCTGCCTCCGAACCGTCCCAGGCACGAATGCGTACGGGGAGCGGGGCTCCCAGCAGTTGTTCGGCGAGGCTCTTCAGCCGCAGTGCGGCGTCTGGCATGGTGCACACCTCCGTGATGGCGATCCCGGACAGCTCAACACCACGTAAACACCAACCGGGCGCTTGCGCAGTCCCGTTGCGGCGTCACGGATCGGCAAAATAAGTGTAAGCACCATGTATGCGCGGCCGGAAAAACCCGAAGGGGCCGCCCGCACCACGGATGGCGGGCGACCCCTTCGGGTCTAGTCAGTGACCGGAGGTCAGGAGGCCTTGGCCTTCTCCTCGGACCCGGCGGTGACCGGCTCGGCCTTGGCCACGGCGGGCTTCGGCGCGGGCTTGGCGGCCTCGTAGAACTCCTCGCGCGGCGTCTCCATGGCACCCAGGGAGACGACCTCGCGCTTGAGGAAGACCGCGAGGGTCCAGTCGGCGAAGACGCGGATCTTGCGGTTGAACGTCGGCATCGCCATGCCGTGGTACGCGCGGTGCATGTACCAGGCGAGACGGCCCTTGAGCTTGATCTTCATCTTGCCCATGACGATCATCGCGACGCCCTTGTGCAGGCCGAGACCGGCGACCGCACCCTTGTTGGCGTGGCTGTACTCCTTCTGCGGGAAGCCCCGCATGCCGGAGATGACGTTGTCGCCGAGGACCTTGGCCTGACGCAGCGCGTGCTGGGCGTTCGGCGGGCACCAGGCGTTCTCGTTGCCCTCCTTGCGGCCGACCATGTCCGGCACCTGGGCGTTGTCGCCCGCGGCCCAGATGTAGTCGCTGCCCTGGACCTGGAGGGTCGTCTGGGTGTCGACGTGGCCACGGGGGCCGAGCGGCAGACCGAAGCGGGCGAGCGCCGGGTTCGGCTTCACGCCGGCGGTCCACACGATGGTGCTGGAGTCGACCTCGAGGCCGTTGTTGAGCACCACGTGGCCGTCCACGCAGGAGTCCATGCCGGTCTTGAGGTAGACCTCGACACCGCGGCCCTCGAGGTGCTCCTTGCCGTACTGGCCGAGCTTCGGGCCGACCTCGGGGAGGATCTTGTCCGCGACGTCCACGAGCACGAAGCGCATGTCCTCGCGCTTCACGTTGTTGTAGTACTTGGCCGCATCGCGGGCCATGTCCTCGACCTCACCGATGGTCTCCGCACCCGCGAAGCCACCGCCGACGAAGACGAAGGTCAGCGCCTTGCGGCGGACGTCCTCGTCCGTCGTGGAGTCAGCCTTGTCCAGCTGCTCGAGGACGTGGTTGCGCAGGCCGATGGCCTCCTCGATGCCCTTCATGCCGATGCCCTGCTCGGCGAGGCCGGGGATCGGGAAGGTGCGGGAGACCGCGCCCATCGCGATGACCAGGTAGTCGAAAGGCAGCTCGTACGCCTCGCCCACGAGGGGGGCGATCGTGGCGACCTTGCGGTCCTGATCGATGGTGGTGACCCGGCCGGTCAGAACTTCCGCCTTGGGCAGCACGCGTCGCAGCGGGACGACGACGTGCCGAGGCGAAATGCTGCCGGCGGCGGCTTCGGGCAGGAAGGGCTGGTAGGTCATGTACGACCGGGGGTCGACGACCGTGACGGTCGCCTCTCCGTAGCGCATCTTCTTCAGAATGCGCCGAGCTGCGTACAGGCCTACGTACCCACCGCCTACAACGAGGATCCTGGGACGCTCCGTGGTGCTCATGCCATCGAGTATCCACCTGCCCGGCAGGGGTCGCTCGTGCGCCCCTTCACAAGCATGGGGGGACCCTCTGCTATAGTTCGCCGCCCACGTGACGCAGGCCATAGAGCCCCAGGGGAACCACGCGATACCCCGGGACGTTGTGCACCCCTTGTGAGCTGCCGCTCTGGCCCCTCCGGCGCACTGGACCACTGAGCCGCCCCACCCTCAGGACCCACCCCCGAACCTTCGGTGTCGTGGGTCCTGAGCCCCTCTGGAGGCACTTTCAGGGGTCAGGAACCCCTGAACATCGTCCAACCGAGCCGAATTCCTTGTGAAGAACTTCACGAAGTTCGTGCGGCGCGGTCAGGCGATGGACCATCCGATGCCGTCGAGGATGTCGTGTTCGCTGACGACGACCTCCCTTGCGCCGGTTCTTTCCATGATCGACAGGAGCACCAGAGCGCCCGAGACGATGACGTCCACGCGTCCCGGATGCATCACCGGGATCGCGGCACGCTCGTCGTGCGTGGCCCCGGCCAGCCGACCGGCGATCTCACTGACCTGTTCGTAGGAGACCCGGGAGTGGTGGATCGCCGCGGAGTCGTACGCGTCGAGGCCGAGCGCGATCGCGGCCACGGTGGTCACCGAACCCGCGAGGCCCACCAGGGTGCGCGCGTCGCCGATCGGCACCGTCTGCTCGGCCAGGTCGAGCGCCGCCGCGATGTCGGCGCGGACCGCGTCGAGTTCGGCGGGCGCGGGCGGGTCGCTGCGGATGTGCCGTTCCGTCAGGCGCACGCAGCCGACGTCGACGGAGCGGGCGGCACGGACGTGGTCGTCGCCGACCACGAACTCCGTGGAGCCGCCGCCGATGTCGACGACGAGGTAGGGCTTGGCGAGGTGGTCGCTTCCCGCGAGCTCCTTCGTCGCCCCCGTGAAGGAGAACTCGGCCTCCTGGTCACCGCTGATGACCTCCGGCTCGACGCCGAGGATGTCCAGGACCCCGCGTACGAAGTCGGCGCGGTTCTCGGCGTCGCGGGACGCGGAGGTCGCCACGAAGCGGAGGCGCTCGGCGCCGTGCGCCTTGATGACCTCGGCGTACTCGCGGCACGCCGCGAAGGTCCGCTCCAGGGCCTCGGGGGCCAGGCGGCCCGTCTTGTCCACGCCCTGGCCCAGGCGCACGATCGTCATCCGGCGGTCCAGGTCGACCAGTTCACCGGTCCGCGGGTCGGCGTCCGCCACAAGGAGGCGGATGGAGTTCGTACCGCAGTCGATCGCGGCGACGCGGGTCACGT
The DNA here is from genome assembly GCF_044455475.1 of Streptomyces sp. NPDC051218. Classification (NCBI taxonomy): domain Bacteria; kingdom Bacillati; phylum Actinomycetota; class Actinomycetes; order Kitasatosporales; family Streptomycetaceae; genus Streptomyces; species Streptomyces sp. NPDC051218. Next base: position 106,198 of record NZ_JBITEU010000004.1, read on the forward strand.
GGCGGGCTCCTGCTCGGCGCACGGCGTGACGCACGGCCCCTTGGCCCACCACTGCGGCAGCATCGCGATCGCCTCGTCGCCCAGGGGGTTCACGCCGGGGCCCGCGGCCAGGGAGTGGCCGACCAGGACGTGCAGGCACTTCACGCGGTCCGGCATGCCACCCGCGCTGGGGAAGCCCTCCAGGACCTCGATGGCGTCACGGCGCGCGATGTAGTCCTCGTGCGCCTTGCGGTACGCGGCGGCGAGATCGGGGTCCGTCTTCAGCCGCTCCGACATCTCCTTCATGACGCCGTTGGCCTCAAGGGTGCCGATCGCGGACGCGGCCCGCGGGCACGTCAGGTAGTACGTCGTCGGGAACGGCGTACCGTCCGGCAGGCGCGGCGCCGTCTCGACGACGTCCGGCTGCCCGCACGGGCAGCGGTGGGCGATGGCCCGCAGGCCGCGCGGCGGACGGCCGAGCTGCTGCTTGAAGGCCTCGACGTCGGCGTCGGTGGGCTCGGTGCGCGGGGTGGTCGGCGGACCAGAAGGGGCCGGCGCGGAGCGCTGTCCGTGAGGGGCGGTGGCCGGGTGACGGGGGGGCGTTTCCATGCCTGTCTTTCGATCGGTTCCGTAGAAGTTCTGTGGGGCTCAGCCGTCGTCGGCCGGGCGGTCCGCCTTGTCGACGCCGTCCCAGACGTTCGAGTACCAAGGCCTGGCGGCGGCCCCCTGGTCGGTGCGCTGCTTCTGCGCCGCCTCGGGGTCGATCACCGTGTAGCCGGTCTCGCCCGGCATCACGTAGTGCAGCCGGTCCCGGATGCGCTGCTCCGCGTACGCGTCGTCCCGCCAGCGGGCCTTCTCGTCCCGCAGCTTCTCGACGTTCTCGCGGCGCTCGGCCTGCTCCTTGCGCTGGTCGGCGATCTCGGCGCGCTGGGAGACGTACTGCCTTATCGGGTAGGCGAGCGCGACGACCAGCGAGCAGAGCACGAGCGCCAGGAGCGCGGCGCGTCCCGTGAGCCGGGAGCGGCGCGCCTGGCGCTTGGTCTGCGAGCGGTAGACACGCTCCGCGGTCTGCTCGCCGAGCAGCCGCAGTCTGGTCGCGGTGGAGAACCGGTCGCGGTCCTTCACGGCCATGTGTGCCGCCTCCCCGATACGTACGTACGTCCCCGCACACGGTACGGGACCGAGTACGGGGACGTAGGTAACTACTCAGGGCAGCTGAGCTCAGCCCTTGAAGCGGGGGAACGCGGAACGGCCGGCGTAGACCGCCGCGTCGTCCAGGATCTCCTCGATGCGGAGCAGCTGGTTGTACTTGGCGACGCGCTCGGAGCGGGCCGGGGCGCCGGTCTTGATCTGGCCGCAGTTGGTGGCGACGGCGAGGTCGGCGATGGTGACGTCCTCGGTCTCGCCGGAGCGGTGCGACATCATGCACTTGAAGCCGCTGCGCTGCGCCATCTCGACGGCGTCGAGGGTCTCGGTCAGCGAGCCGATCTGGTTGACCTTCACCAGGAGGGCGTTGGCCGACTTCTCCTCGATGCCACGGGCCAGGCGCTCGGGGTTGGTGACGAACAGGTCGTCGCCGACGAGCTGCACCTTGTCGCCGAGCTTCTCGGTGATGACGTTCCAGCCGGCCCAGTCGTCCTCGAACAGCGGGTCCTCGATGGAGACGAGGGGGTACGAGGAGACGAGCTCCTCGTAGTACTCGGTCATCTCGGCGGCCGAGCGGGACTTGCCCTCGAAGGCGTACGAGCCGTCCTTGTAGAACTCGGACGCGGCGACGTCGAGCGCGAGCGCGATCTGCTCGCCGGGGACGTAACCGGCCTGCTTGATGGCCTCGAGGATGAGGTCGAGCGCGGCGCGGTTGGAGTCCAGGTTCGGGGCGAAGCCGCCCTCGTCGCCGAGACCGGTCGAAAGCCCCTTGTCCTTCAGGACCTTCTTCAGCGTGTGGTAGACCTCGGTGCCCCAGCGCAGGGCCTCGGAGAACGACTCGGCGCCGATCGGCGCGATCATGAACTCCTGGATGTCGACGTTCGAGTCGGCGTGCGACCCGCCGTTCAGGATGTTCATCATCGGAACGGGCAGCAGGTGCGCGTTCGGGCCGCCGAGGTAGCGGAACAGCGGCAGGTCGGAGGCCTCCGACGCGGCGTGCGCGACGGCGAGCGAGACGCCGAGGATGGCGTTGGCGCCGAGCGAGCCCTTGTTGTCGGTGGCGTCGAGGTCGAACATCGCCTGGTCGATCAGGCGCTGCTCGGTGGCGTCGTACCCGACGAGCTCCGGGCCGATCTGCTCGATGACGGCGAGGACGGCCTTCTCCACGCCCTTGCCCTGGTAACGGTTGGGGTCACCGTCACGGAGTTCGATGGCCTCGAAAGCACCGGTGGACGCACCGGACGGAACGGCGGCACGACCCGTGCTGCCGTCGTCGAGGCCGACCTCGACCTCGACCGTGGGGTTGCCTCGGGAGTCCAGGATTTCCCGGGCTACGACGACGTCGATGGACGGCACGAGCATCTCCTTCTGGGATGTGACGCGGGTACGCGAGGCGTTGGCCTCGCGGACACGAGCCTAACCGGCTCCCGGGCAACAGCCAGCCGAGCGACCGTCCTGTGGACAAACCGAGAGCGAAATGTTTACGAACGGAACAAACATACCCCGCCCCGGTGCGTACGGGGGATACGCGCACCGGGGCGGGGTGGACCCGTGGGGGCGGGGCCGGGAACAGCGGCTACTGCCTAGCTGAGGTGGAGCTGCTGGCCCGGGTAGATCATGTCGGCGTTGTCGATGATGTCGCCGTTGAGCTTGTACACCTTGTGCCAGCCGCCCTTGACGTCCTTGGCATCGGCGATCTTGGAGAGGGTGTCACCCTTCTTGACCTTGTACTCGCCGTCGCCCTTCTTGACCGTCTCGCCGGTCGGGGTCTCGACGGTCTTCTTGGACTCGGTCTTCGGAGCCTCGGCCTTGGGAGCGGCCTGCTGCGGCTGCTCGGTCTGCGGCGTGGGCTGGCTCTTGGGCTGCTCCTGGGTCTGCTGCGGGGCGCTCTCCTGCGCACCGCCACCCTCGTTGGAGGCGCTGGAGAGGCCGACGCCGCAGCTCGGCCAGGCACCCTTGCCCTGGCCCGCGAGGACCTTCTCGCCGATCTCGATCTGCTGGGCCTTGGAGGCCTTGTCGGCGGTGGGCGCGTACTTCGTGCCGCCGTACGCGGACCAGGTGGACGACGAGAACTGCAGGCCGCCCGTGTAGCCGTTGCCGGTGTTGATGGACCAGTTGCCGCCGGACTCGCACTGGGCGACGGCGTCCCACTCGGAGTTGGTCGCGGCGGAGGCCGAGCCGGCCGCCATCAGCGGGGCGGCGACGGCGACGCCGGTGACACCGGCGAGCGTGGCGACGCGAGTGGCCTTGGACGCGCGGCGGTGCTTGCCCTTGCTGGAAAACAGCATGAGTGATCCCCTCACCGACGCCTGCGAGGTGAGCTGTCGGGTTCGGGCCGATGAAGTTGCCCGGCCGCACTTCCTGAGTGCGACTTAACCCCTAGCCGTTCCCGTCCGTCTGCCCGCCTCGCTCTCGCGAGGCGTTCAACGGCCGGGCCCGGCGCAAACCTTGGGTCCCCCGCTCCTGCCTACGGCGCATGACGCGACGACTGTTCCCGAACGGCCGTTGGCAGGACTCGGCGTACCGACCGGCGGGGCCCGCTGTGGCGAGCGGTCACGACCGTAGTCATGCGATCGCCGGAATTTCAAAGACGATCAGGGCTTCTGAGACCCATGTCTCACTTGCGCCAATTGGGACAACGAGCGCAAAGCGACTCGCCAACTACCCCTACTTTTCGCCCAAATCGAGGCTCTGACCGGGCAGGATGAGATCGGGGTCGGAGCCGACCGACTGCTCGTTCTCGGCGTACAGACCGGCCCACCCGCCCTGCACGTCGTGCTCGTCGGCGATGGTCCAGAGGTTGTCTCCGGAGCGGACCGTGTACGTCCCCTCGGAGCCGTCCTCCTTGCGCTCGTCGCCACGGGAGGCGTGCCGGCCCGAGCCCTCGCGAGGGGCGTCGGCGGACGGCTTGTCGTCCGCGCTGTCGCCGCGGTGGCGGCCTTCGCCCTCGCCGGTGGAGGGGGTGGGGGCGGGCGAAGTCTCATCGTCGGGGCCGGACTTGTCCGTGTGTCCCGACTCGGGCGAGTTATCCGCCTTGCCGTCTTCGTCGTGATTCTTGTCTCGTGACGCGTCGTCGGCGGCGGGCTTCTCGGACGGCTCGGCGCTGTCCGAGGAGTCGGCCGACCCGCTCGGTGACGTACTCGGCTCGGGCGAATCGCCGGAGTCCTTCGTGTCCGACGGCTTCGACGACTCCGGCGATTCCGACGACCCGTCAGAGTAGTCGGAGCCGGAGGGGTCAGAGGGGTCCGCGGGGATCGTCGTGATCGGGGCACCCGGGTCGACGTCGGCGGCCGCACCGTCCTGGGTGAGGCCGGCGATCGGCGCGCAGCTCGGCCAGGCCTCGGGCCCCTGGTCGTCGAGGACCTTCTCGGCGACGGATATCTGCTGCGAGCGGCTGGCCTGGTCGGCGCTCGGCGCGAAGTCGAGGCCGCCGTAGTCCTCCCAGGTCTGCTGGGAGAGCTGGAGCCCTCCGTAGTAACCGTTGCCCGCGTCCGCGCTCCAGGACGCGCCGCTCTCGCACTCCGCGAGCTTGTCCCACGTGGCGGTGTCCGCCGCGCTCGCGCTGGTGGCTCCGAGCAGCGGGATGGCGATGGCCGATCCTGCGACTCCTGCCGCGACGATCAGGGCCGGGGCCTGGCGGGGGCGTCGGTGACGACCATTGCCGGAGAGCATGCGGTTGCCTTTCGCGTGACTGGAGCGACGACTGCGGCACGGGATGCCGAGTCGTCGGTGAACGTAGCGGCAGTCGAACGCTTGTCACAAGTCGATGCAGCGGAGATCACGTGAAAGTCACAGTCCTGACGGTTCGTCAGCTAAACGTCGTTCCAGGTGCCGAATCTTTGCTCTTCTGTGCGGGTGTGAACTCCACGGGCAGCGTGCGCAGTCCGCGCATGATGAGCCCGCCGCGCCACCTCAAATCACCAGGTTCTGCCGCAAGGCGCAGGTCAGGGAGGCGGCGCAGGAGCGTCGCGAGCGCGGCCTGACCCTCGAGCCTGGCGAGGGGCGCGCCGAGACAGTAATGAATGCCATGGCCGTAGCCGAGGTGTTGGTTGTCGCGGCGGGAGAGGTCCAGCGTGTCCGGCTGAGCGAATCGCTCGGGGTCGCGGTCGGCGGCGGCGAGGACGACCAGGACGGGGTCGCCGGCGGCGATGTCCTCCCCGCCGATCGTCAGCGGCTCGGTGGCGAACCGCCACGTGGCGAGTTCGACGGGACCGTCGAAGCGGAGGAGCTCTTCGAGGCCGGTCTCCAGGAGCCCGGTGTCGCCGTCCCTGAGGGAGTCCTGGAGGCGCTCGCGCTGCTCGGGGTGGGTGAGGAGGGCGTAGGTGCCGTTCCCGATGAGGTTGACGGTGGTCTCGAACCCGGCGAAGAGAAGGATGAACGCCATCGCGGCTGCCTCGTTCTCCGTGAGGTGCTCGCCATGGTCGGAGGCGCGGATGAGTCCGGAGATGAGGTCGTCGCCCGGTTCGAGGCGCTTGCGGTGGATCAGCTCGGCGAGATAGCCGCGCATCTTCTTCACGGAGCGGGCCACCCCGCCCCTCGGCCCTCCCCCGTGGCGGATCATCATCCCCGCCCAGTCGCGGAAGTCGTCCTGGTCCTCGCGGGGCACGCCGAGCAGGTCGCAGATCGCGTAGATGGGGAGCGGGAAGGCGAAGTCGTGGATGAGGTCGGCTTCCCCCTTCTCCACGAACTGGTCGATGAGCTGGTCGGTCAGCTCCTGCACGCGCGGCGCGAACTCGGCGACGCGGCGGGGCGTGAAGGCCTTGGAGACGAGGCGGCGCAGGCGGGTGTGGTCCGGCGGGTCGATGTTGAGCAGATGCGTCATGAGGTTCGCACTGCGCTCGCCGGGGATGCCGGTCTTGCTCTTCGCGTCCGAGGGCTCGCCGTGATGGGCGGGATTCTTGCTGAGCCGCGCGTCGGCGAGCGCCCGCTTGGCATCCCCGTACCGGGTGACCAGCCAGGCCTCCACACCACTGGGCAGCCTGGTCCTGTGCACAGGCGCGTTCTCGCGGAGCCAGGCGTAGGCGGGGTAGGGGTCGGTGGCGAACTCCCATGTGAAGAGTTCTGGTGCGACGGGCCCCTGGGCCTCGGGCACGGGGGTGTGCGCCCCTGCGGGGCAGGCTGCGGGGGTGTCTCCTGCGGGGGCGGGCGGCTGGTCTTGCATGGGGTCGACGTTATCCCGGCGTCCGGTGGCGGGTTCCGGCCCCGGGGTCCTCGTGGCCCTCATCACCGGCTCCGCCGAGTTCGTCCTCAAACGCCGGACGGGCTGGTACTCCCCTGTGCCTCGTGGCCGCCCTCCGCCGCCAGCACCGCATCCCGGTAAGCCCGTGCCGCCGCCCGCAGCGCTGCCTCCGGGTCCACGCCCTCCGCCTCCGCGCGCAGGGCGAGCGCGAGGAGTTCGTAGCCGATGCCTTCCCCTGAGGGGAAGGGGACCTCAAGGCCCGCCGTCCGTACCCGAGAGGCCAGCTTCGACGCCAGTGCCAGGCCCGGCTGGCCCAGGGGGATTCCCTCCGTGACCGACGAGCGCTGCTTCTCCTCGGCCTTCGTGCGGAGCCAGTGCGCCTTCACGTCCTCCGGGGTGTCCGCCGAGTCGTCGCCGAACACGTGCGGGTGGCGGTGGATCAGCTTCTCCACGATCGTGCCCGCCACGTCGTCCACGGAGAAGGGGGACTCGTCGTCCTCCTCCGCGATGCGGGCGTGGAAGACCACCTGGAGCAGGACGTCGCCGAGTTCCTCCCGCAGCTCGTCCCTGTCGCCCTCCTCGATCGCCTCGACCAGTTCGTACGCCTCCTCGATCGCGTACTTCGCCAGGCCCTTGTGCGTCTGCTGGGACGACCACGGGCACTCGACGCGGATCTGGTCCATGACCTGGACGAGGTCCAGAAGCCGCGCGCCCGGCAGGTCGTAGGACGCCGGGAGCAGCTCCAGGTCGGGCATCGCGACGCGGCCCGAGCCCGCGAGCCTCGCCAGGCCGTCCGTCAGGGCGCTGTCTCCGTCGGCCGTGGCGATGACGATGACCGTGCGATCGCCGGCGCAGGCGTCCACCAAGTCCTGGGCCGAGGGCGACGCCTGCTCCACCCGTACGCCCGCCTCACGCAGATACGGCAGCTGAGGGTGCTCGGCGTCGGCGCACAGGACCTCGTCGGCGCCGTGCAGGGCCTGCCACGCGGGCCAGGAGAGGAGGCCGGGGGCCACCCGGTGGCTCGTGGTGAGGAGGATGACGCGGCCGGGGGCGTCGGCCTGAGGCGTGGTTGCGTTCACCCGTCGAACGTAACGCACGCCGCCGACGGCCCCCGACCCACGGCCTTACGCCTGCTCGGGGCCCGCCGCGCCGCCTCCGGATACCTCGCGCACCCACGGCGTCTTGGAATCCGCGCGCTTGCTCTTCTGCACGTCCCACGTGCCGTAGCGCGGGTTCAGGTCCACGCCCAGCTTCTTGGACGCCTTGGAGAGTTCCTTCCAGAAGACCGCCTGGCCCTTTGGCGCGTTCATGTCCGCGCCCAGTTTCCTGGCGAGCTTCTGGGCCTCGATCTCCGTGCGGAGGCTGTTCTCCAGCTGGGACGGGGCGACGCTGTACTGCTGGAGCCAGCCCTGTTCGAGCTGCTTCTTGCCGCCCGCCTGCTGTTCGAGGCCCGCTCTCATCCGCTGGATGTCGCGGCGCGACACGTCGACGCCGGCGTCGACCGCCGCCTGGTGCAGCACCTTGTCGAGGACCATCGTGTGCAGCGTGCTGCGGGTGAGGCCGCCGGACTTGGCGATGGCCTGCTCGTACTGCTGCTCGTCCGGGATCGCGGCGCGCTGCGCGGCGCGCACCTCGTTCACCCGGCCCTCCAGCTGCGAGACCGTGATCCGGTCGTTGCCCACGACGGCCGCGGCGCCCGGATGGGCTTCGGCGCCGCAGGCGGTCAGGAGGGGGGCCGCGGCGATGGCCGCGGTGGCGAGGGTGAGCGCGGTGCGACGGCGGCGGTGCAAGTGAGCCTCCCGGTCGAGAGATTGTGCGGCGGTGCACAAAGTCTTGCGGTGATCGATGTTAGGCAGTGGCCGGTGTCTCGGCCACCCATTCGACCAACGATTCGAGGCAAGTTGGGGTACGTTCCCGCGTTCAGCCCCGCACCTGGCCCAGCCACTGCAACGTTCGCCGGATCTCCGCGGGGAAGGGGTGGCCCATCCCGTGCATCCGCTCGGCGTCCATCAGCAGCCGCGCCAGCGTGTCGTGGGCCGCCGCGCGGTCGCCGAGCGCGAGGAGCAGGTGGCCGATGCGGCGGCGGATGTCGAGGGGGCGTTCGCGGTCGTCGGATGCGTAGCGGTTCTCGTAGTAAGGGAGGAGCGCCCTGTACTCCGCGAGCGCCGCCGCCGGTTCGCCCAGTTGCTCCAGGCACTGCGCCGCCTCGTAGCGGAACTGGAGGGAGTGCGGGTCGGCCTGGCCCGACTCGGCGGCGCGTTCGTCGGCGAGGCGGCGCAGTTCGGGCAGGGCGCGGCGGTACTGGCCGTCGTCCATGAGCGTGGCCGCGTACTGCTTGCGCAGGGAGCGGACCACCGGGGAGTGCTCGCCGTGCTTGGCGGCGGCCGCGGGCAGGATCGCGCCGAGGATGTCCACGGCCTGGGTGATGCGGCCCTCGCCGAGGAGCCGCTTGACCTCGTCGACCGCGCGCACCACGTCGGTGTGGCTGCCGGGGGTCTGCCGGTGGTCGGTGCGGTCCGGCTGGATGGCGGGGGCGGGCGCCGGTGTCGTCGCACGGTCGGGCCATGGCGCGTGCGGGCGCAGGAAGGGGCGGGTGGGGTCGAGCGGACCGCCGGTCGGTATGCCGCGCGCGGGGAGCAGCGGGACCAGTTCCTCGTAGACCTCCTGGGCGCTGGCGTGCCGGTGCTGCGGGTCCTTGGCGAGGAGCCGGAGGACCAGGGCTTCGAGGGCCTCGGGGACCTCCGCGCGCAGGCGGCGGACCGGGAGCGGCGGTTCGTAGAGGTGGCGGTGCAGGACGCCGAGCGCGGTCGATCCGCTGAACGGCACGTCGCCGCTGAGGAGTTCGTGCAGCAGGACGCCCAGGGCGTACAGATCGGTGTACGGGCCTACCGCGCCGCCCATCGCCTGCTCGGGGGCCATGTAGGCGGGGCTGCCGATGGGTGAGCCGGTGTGCGTGAGGCGGGTGGTGTCGATGTCCATGACCGAGGCGATGCCCAGGTCGAGGATGGAGACCGTGCCGTCCTGCTTGACCATCACGTTCCGCGGCTTGAGGTCGCGGTGCACGATCGGTACGGCGTGCACCGCGGAGAGCACGGCGCACAGTTGCGCGGCGATCGCGACGGCCCACTGCCACGGGTAGGGGTCGTGCTCGGCGAGGTGGTCGCCGAGGTCGGCCCCGTCCACGTACTGCATGACGAGGTAGAGGTCATCGCCCTCGGTGCCCGCGTCATGGACGGTGACCAGGCCCGGATGGTCGACCTGCGCGGTGACGCGGCACTCGCGCACGAAGCGGCGGCGCAGCTCGTCGGCCTCGGCGCCCGCGACCCGGTCGGGGCGCAGCAGCTTGACCGCGACGCGGCGGTCGAGGCGTTGGTCGTACGCCGTCCAGACCTGGCCCATGCCGCCCTGGCCGATGAGCGTGGCGAGTTCATAGCGCCCCGCAATGAAACGGCCGACGCGGCCGCCCATCCCCGATGACACGGTCAGCTGCCGCCTTCCTGCTTGCGCAGGTAGTCACTGAGCTCGTCGAGCTCGGCCTGTACTTGGTGGATGCGGGCCGGTGCGGGGCGCGTGGGGGGCGGCGGCGTCTGCTGGACCGGCGGCTGGTGCAGTTGGGTGGGCTGGAGGTGGACGGGCGCGGGGGCCGGGGCGGCGGGCTGCTGGGGGTAGCCGTACGCGGGCTGCGTGGCCGCGTAGCCGCCGTACTGCTGGGGGCGGTAGCGGCTGAAGTGCCGTATGTCCGCGAACAGGTAGTAGGCGACGGCGGCGAGGAGCGTGGTCAGGAGCACCACCATGCCCGCGTTGCCCGGCCCTTGGAACTCGTCGTCGCCCGGGTCGATGCCGACGAGGACGAGGGCCGTCACGTCGAGCGCGGTCACGAGCCCGAACAGGACCCAGTCGTACGACCTGCGGGTCACGATCGCGAGCCGCAGCATCGGCGCCCAGGCGAGCAGGCCGCACGTCACGACGGCGAGGACCACGAACAGCACGCGCAGCGTCACATGAGTGCCGCCGGAGGTCGGCGGCGGTTGCTGCGGCGCATAGCCGTGGCCGTGCATGGCTTCTCCTGGTGCCTGATGCGGCCGCACGCTCCCTCCGAGGGGAACGCACGGCCGAAAGTCGGGATACGAAACACGAACCGGTGCGGATTCGAGCGTATAGGCCGACAAGGAGAAGCGGTCCAGGGTTGTACCGAACCGTTGCGGTACTGGTCACGTCCCGTCCGACCACCGCGGTGCGGCACGGGCTCACGGGCTCACAGCACGTGCCGCACCCACACGTTCGGCTCCACGTACACCGCGTAGCCCCGCTCCGGCTCGCAGAGCACCGGCACCAGCGCGCCCGGCACCTCGACGGGGCCGGCGGTGTCGAACGGCAGGCCCGTCCACGCCCGCCACTGCGCGGTCGAACCGGACACCGTCATCGACGCGTGCGCCACCTTCTCGATGGTGCCGCCCGCCCGCACGTGCACCCGCAGCCACGGGTCGGCGGGCAGCCCGTCGTCCCGCTTGCGCCGCGCGTACGTGTCGATCAGCTCGGCCGGTTCGAGATGCTTGGCGTTCGGGCGGACCGGGGCGACGACCTGCGCGAAGCCTCGCCCGCGTGCGTTCTCGCGCATCGCGGCGAGCATCCGCCCGGAGACACCGTGCCCGAGGAACTCCTTCGCCACGGTGATCTCGATCGCGCTCACCGTGTCGGGCTTCCTGCCGTGCCGCAGGTCGGAGAACGCCCACAGCATGACCTGGTCCCAGCCGCCGTCCGGCAGCTCCCGGCGCCCGTCGGCGTCCAGCGCGAACGGCACGCTGAACGCCTTGGCCGCGACCGTGCCCTTCACGTCCGTGGCGACCAGGACGTACTCGGGAAGGTCCTTGACGATCCGCCCGATCATCGACCACGCGATGGGGTCGTTCCCGATGAACTCCGGCCAGGTGTCGTCCATCTCCCAGAGCGGCCCGGCGAGTTCGGGCCGCTCGGCCAGCGTCGTGATCTTGAGGTCCATGCCCCGGACGGTAGCGGGCACGGACCAGCCTGTTAAGTCATTTTTTCCGGCGTACGGAACCGCTCAGCGCGCGTGGAACCGGCCGGGCGCCGCCGTCGGACCGCCCCCGGCCGGCAGCTTCTCGCTCGGGCAGTCCGACAGGACCCGCTTCATCGCGTCCCGCTCGGCGCCCGTCACCCACACCTCGTACTTCTTCTTCACCGCCACCTGCCGCGCCACGTAGGCACACCGATAGCCCTTGTCCGGCGGCAGCCACGTGGCCGTGTCGCCGTCCCCCTTGCCGCGGTTGGGGCCCGCGTCGACCGCGAGGAGGTTGAGCGGGTCGTTGGCGAAGGCGATGCGCTTGCTCGGCTTCCACGTGCCCGCGCCCTTCTGCCAGGCGTCCGAGAGGGCGACGAGATGGTCTATGTCGACCTGGCTGCGACCGCGCACGAACGTCACGTCCTTGCCGGTGTACGGGTCGGGCGAGAGCGCTCCGGACGACACCTCGCAGTCCTCGCCGTCGCTGTACTTCACGTCCTTGAGGTCGCGCTTGAGGATGTCGTCGCGGGTTCCACAGCCGTTTGAGTCCGTGTCGGCCCAGGGGCTGCCGAAGCGGTCGCGGTCGTAACCGGTCTTGGGGGCGCGGCCCTTGACGGTGAGCGTGTCGACGGCGGCGAGAGCGGGTCCCCCCTTGGCTTCGGGCCCGGAAGAGCCGCCGGGCTCCTCCTCCAGGGAGCAGCCGCTGACGACGAGCACGAGCAGCAGCGCGGCGCCAACTCCCTTGCCGCGGCGCCTCACTTGACCGTCACCTCCGCTCCGAGCGCGAGCGTGCCGGGCGTCACGACGTCCGCGTACACGCCGATGCACATGCCGCGCGTGGCGGTGAGCGTCTTGAGGATGCGATGGTCGGCCGGGAGGCCGCGCTGGGCCTGGGTGGTCATGACGCAGCGTTCGATGCGCTCGACGACGCGCAGCCGCGGGCCGCCGTCGAAGGCGATCTCCCGGCCCACCCAGTCCTCCTCGATCCACGGTTCGTCGGTCTCGACCACGATGTTCTTGCGCAGCCTGCGTACGTCGACGGGGTCGGTGTCGCCGAGCAGCTCGCCGAGCGCGCGCAGCGAGGCGGTGCCGACCAGGGATACGGCACCCGCGTCCTGATGGTTCACCTCGCCTTCGCGCGCCAACTCAACGCCTGCGCCGAAGAGTTCAGCCACCCGCGGATCGCCGGGCCGCAGCCTCTCACCGTCCGGGGTGGTGACGACGGGGTCGCCGTCCTCGTAGGCGGCGGAGTACTCCAGCATCCCCGGCGTGTGCCGGAACCTGCGGGTGCTCTTCCCGCTCCCCAGCTTCCCGTCCTCGTGCCGCAGGGCCCACAGCCGGTCACCGGCCACACCCCGCTCGTCGATGACGAGGTGCTCGTGTTCCTCGCCCAGCATCGACTTCACCGGAAAACAGACCAGCCCCACCACGGCTCCATGCCCCACGGCACATCCCCTCCCCTGACCCACGCGCTTCGGTCTCTCCCCGTCACCGTAATGGCGTCGGCATTACCTCCGGCGTAATCGCCCCTTCCCCGGCGCTGCGGAAGTATCGACGGCATCGCAGGAACACCGACCGAGGAGTCCGGATGACCGTCAAGCCCTCCACCGAAGACGCGACCCGCGCCGCCGTCCAGGCCTTCCTGGGGTTCCGGCTCAGCGGTGACAGCGAGGGCCTGACCGCCCTCTTCGCCGACGAGGTCGACTGGATGCTCGCCGAGAACCCGGGCGTCCCGTGGATCCGGCCGCGGTCCACCGCCGCCGAGTGCGCCGCCCAGTCCGCCGAACTCGCCGCGCACACGGTCCCGGAGAAGGCCGGCGCCACCGTCGACACGATCATGGTCGAGGGAACGGAAGCCGTGCTCTTCGGGCAGCTCTGGGGCACGGTGCGGGCGACCGGCAAATCCTTCGAAGGCCCCTTCGCACTGCGCCTGACGGTCGAGGACGGGCGGGTCACCCGACACCACCTCTACGAGAACAGCCGCTCGATCGCCGACGCCTGCACCCCGTGACCGCGCCCTACGACCCCACGATCGTCGTCAGGAACTCCCCGACCCAGCCGAGCAGTTCGCGGCCGATCAACGGCTTCCCGCCGACCTTGGCGGTCTTGGGGCGCGGGACGAGCAGCTGCTGGGCGTTCTCCTTGATGACCGTGCCGGGGTAGAGGCGCTTGAGGCGCAGCTCCTGGGACTCCCGCAGTTCCACCGGGGCGAACCGGATGTTGTTGCCCTGGAGCACGATCTCGCCGACCGAGCACGCGCGGGCCAGCATGCGCAGGCCCGCCACGAGGAGGAGGTTCTCCACGGGCTCGGGCAACTTGCCGTAGCGGTCGGTGAGTTCCTCGCGCACCGCCTTGACGTCCTGCTCGCTGCTCGCGGATGCGATCGAGCGGTAGGCCGCCAGGCGCAGCCGCTCCCCGGGGGCGTAGTCGTGCGGGACGTGCGCGTCGACCGGCAGCTCGACCTTGACCTCCAGCGGCGGCTCCTCCTCCACGCCGCCCTCCAGGGACGCGCGGTAGTCGGCCACCGCCTCGCCCACCATGCGGACGTAGAGGTCGAAGCCGACGCCCGCGATGTGCCCGGACTGTTCGCCGCCCAGGAGGTTGCCCGCGCCGCGGATCTCCAGGTCCTTCATCGCCACGTACATGCCCGCGCCCATCTCCGTGTGCTGGGCGATGGTGGCGAGGCGCTCGTGGGCGGTCTCCGTCAGCGGCTTCTCCGGCGGGTAGAGGAAGTAGGAGTATCCGCGCTCGCGGCCACGGCCGACACGGCCGCGCAGCTGGTGGAGCTGCGAGAGGCCGAAGTTGTCGCCGCGTTCGACGATGAGGGTGTTCGCGTTGGAGATGTCGATGCCCGATTCGACGATCGTCGTCGAGACGAGCACGTCGAACTTCTTCTCCCAGAAGTCCACCACCACTTGTTCCAGGGCCTGTTCGGACATCTGACCGTGCGCGGTGGCGATGCGCGCCTCGGGGACGATGTCCCGCAGCCGGGCCGCCGCGCGGTCGATGGACTCGACGCGGTTGTGGATGTAGAAGACCTGGCCCTCGCGAAGGAGTTCGCGGCGGATGGCCGCGCCGATCTGCTTCTCCTCGTACGGGCCGACGAAGGTCAGGACGGGGTGGCGCTCCTCGGGGGGCGTGGTGATGGTCGACATCTCGCGGATGCCGGTCACGGCCATTTCGAGCGTACGGGGAATGGGGGTGGCCGACATGGTCAGGACGTCGACGTTGGCCCGCAGCTTCTTCAGCTGTTCCTTGTGCTCGACGCCGAAGCGCTGCTCCTCGTCGACGATGACCAGGCCGAGGTCCTTGAACTTCGTCTCGGACGAGAAGAGGCGGTGCGTGCCGATGACGATGTCGACCGAGCCGTCACGCAGGCCCTCCAGGGTCGCCTTGGACTCCGTCTCCGTCTGGAAGCGCGACAACGCCCTTACCTTGACGGGGAATTGGGAGTACCGCTCGCTGAAGGTACCGAAGTGCTGCTGCACGAGCAGCGTCGTCGGGACGAGGACCGCCACCTGCTTGCCGTCCTGGACCGCCTTGAAGGCGGCACGGACCGCGATCTCCGTCTTGCCGTAGCCGACGTCGCCACAGATCAGGCGGTCCATCGGGACCGTCTTCTCCATGTCGTCCTTCACCTCGGCGATGGTGGTCAGCTGGTCGGGCGTCTCCACGTACGGGAAGGCGTCCTCCAGCTCGCGCTGCCAGGGGGTGTCGGGGGCGAAGGCGTGGCCGGGGGCCGCCATGCGGGCGGAGTACAGCTTGATGAGGTCGGCGGCGATCTCCTTGACCGCCTTCTTCGCGCGCGCCTTCGTCTTCGTCCAGTCGGCGCCGCCCAGGCGGTGCAGCGTGGGGGCCTCGCCGCCGACGTACTTGGTGATCTGCTCCAGCTGGTCGGTGGGGATGTAGAGCCGGTCGCCGGGCTGGCCGCGCTTGGCGGGGGCGTACTCCACGACCAGGTACTCACGGGTGGCGCCCTGGACGGTGCGCTGGACCATCTCGATGTAGCGGCCGACGCCGTGCTGCTCGTGGACGATGTAGTCGCCGGCCTCCAGGGTCAGCGGGTCGATCGTCTTGCGGCGGCGGGCGGGCATCCGCTGGCCGTCCTTGCCGGCCGCCTTCTGTCCCGAGAGGTCGGTCTCGGTGAGGACGGCGAGCTTGAGCGCGGGGTCGATGAAGCCGTAGTCGATGGAGCCGCAGGAGACGTGCACGACCGACGGCGTCAGCTCGGTGAGTTCCCCGTCGAGGCGGGCCGCGATGCCCTCGCCGCCCAGGACCTCCACGGTGCGGGCGGCCGGGCCGTGGCCCTCGGTCACGTAGACGGTGCGCCAGCCGTCGGCGAGCCAGCCCTTGGTGTCGGCGAGGGCCTTCGCGGTGTCGCCGCGGTAGGTCTCGGTGGCGTGCATGCCGAGTTTGAGGGTGTCGTCGTCAAGGTCTTCGTCGGCGGCGAACGGCGAGACGGACCACCACATCATGCCGAGGTCGCTCGCGTGGTCGCGGACGTCCGCGATGCCCCAGAGCGAGGCCGCGTCCACGTCGATGGGCGCGTCACCGCCACCGGCGGTCGCCGCCCAGCTGGCCTGGAGGAACTCCTGGCTGGTCGCCACGAGGTCGGCGGCCCGGGTGCGCACCCGCTCGGGATCGCAGACCACGGCCATGGAGTCCTGCGGCAGGACGTCGAGCAGCAGCTCCATGTCGTCGACCAGGACCGGCGCGAGGGACTCCATGCCCTCGACGGCGATGCCTTCGGCGATCTTGCCGAGCAGCTCGCCGAGCTCGGGGTGCGCCTCGGCGAGAGCCGCGGCCCTCTCCCGTACGTCGTCCGTGAGGAGCAGCTCGCGGCAGGGTGGGGCCCACAGGCCGTGCTCGGCGACCTCCAGGGAGCGCTGGTCGGCGACCTTGAAGTAGCGGATCTCCTCGACGTCGTCGCCCCAGAACTCGACGCGGAGGGGGTGCTCCTCGGTCGGCGGGAAGACGTCCAGGATGCCGCCGCGCACGGCGAACTCGCCGCGCTTCTCGACCAGCTCGACCCGGGAGTACGCGGCTGCCGCGAGGGCCTCCACGGTGTCGTTCAGGTCCACGCTCTCACCGGTGCGCAGGGCCACGGGCTCCAGGTCGCCCAGGCCCTTGACCTGCGGCTGGAGCACCGAGCGCACGGGGGCGACGATCACGGAGACGGGGCCCGTCTCGGGGTCGTCGGGGCGCGGGTGCGCGAGGCGGCGCAGGACCGCGAGGCGGCGGCCGACGGTGTCGGAGCGGGGCGAGAGGCGCTCGTGCGGGAGCGTCTCCCAGGAGGGGTACTCGACGACTCCGTCCGGCGGGATGATCGTGCGCAGGGCGGCCGCCAGGTCCTCGGCCTCGCGCCCGGTCGCCGTCACGGCGAGGACGGTGCGGTTCGTCTCGCGGGCGAGGGCGGCGACCGCGAAGGGCCGGGCGGCGGGCGGGCCGACCAGGTCGACGTGCATGCGGTTGCCGTCGGTCGCGGCCTTGACCGCTTCGGCGAGTGCGGAGTCCTTGACGACAGCGTCGAGCAGACCGTGCAGGCTCATGTGGGCTTTCGCTTTCCGTCCAGGTTCCAGGGCGCGCGGGGGCAACGCGAACCGCCCGGCACGTCGCACGGGCCGGGGATCTCCAGCGTACGACTCCGGACTGACAGCCGCTGGCCGTCGAGGCGTCGTGGCACGATTCGGCCCCCGGCAGGCAGCGCCTGCCGGGGGCCGATTCCCCCGCACCCCCGTAGCGGGAGCTATTCCGTGGCGATGGCGTTCAGGACGTTCATCCGGCCCGCCCTGAAGGCGGGAACCAGCGCCGCGAACAGGCCCACGAAGGCCGAGCCGATGAAGACGGTGATGATCGTCGGCCAGGGGATCTCCAGGACCTTCAGGCCCTCCAGGGCGAGCAGCTTCTGCGCCGTCGCACCCCAGCCCATGCCGAGACCGAGGCCGAGCAGGGCGCCGAAGAGGGCGATGACCACCGACTCCAGGCGGATCATGCGGCGCAGCTGGCGGCGCGAGAGGCCGATCGCCCGCATCAGACCGATCTCACGGGTCCGCTCGACCACCGAGAGGGCGAGGGTGTTCACCACGCCCAGGATCGCGACGATGATCGCGAGGCCGAGCAGCCCGTAGACCATGTTCAGCATCTGGCCGACCTGGTCCTTCAGCGTCTGCTTGAAGTCGGTCTGGTCCATGACCTTGTACTGCGGGTAATCGGCCATGGCCGCCTTCAGCGACTTGTACGCCGCGTCCTGCTGGCCCTTCTCCGCCTTGGCGAACATGATCTCGTTCGGCGGCATCCGGTCGGCGGGCACGTACTTCGCGGCGGTCGAGATGTTCACGTACATCGCGCCCCCGTCGATCGTGGCCTCGCTCGACGTGATGGCCCGGACCGTCATCTCGCCCGTCCTGCCGTGGTCGAAGGCGAGCTTCACCTTGTCGCCGAGGCCGATGCCGTGGTCCTTGGCGAAGTCCTCGCCGACCGACATGGAGTCCGGCTTGTAGGCGTCGGCGAGCTTGCCCGCGACGGTCTCGCTGCGCAGGTCCTCGGCGTACGTCGCGTCGGCGGCGCTCAGGCCGACCTTCTTCGCGGTCTTGCCGTTCGGGGCGGTCAGGTCCGCCTTGATGTCCTTGTACCGGGTGATGTGGGCGATGTGGTCGGCCTTCTCCAGGGACTTCGCGGCCTTCGGGGTGATCGCCTGCGTGTTCTCGGACTCGATGATGAAGTCCGCGCCGACCGACTTGTCGAGCTCGTCCGTGGCCGACGCGACCATCGAGGAGCCGACCACGGAGAGGCAGGCGACCAGCGCGAGGCCGATCATCAGGGCCGCGCCGGTGGCGCCGGTGCGGCGCGGGTTGCGCAGGGCGTTGCGCTCGGCCATCCGCCCGACGGGCCCGAACATCCGCAGGATCACGACGCTGATGACGCGGACCACGCCATTGGCGAGGACTGGGCCGATGACGACGAAGCCGATGAGGGTGAGGACGACGCCGCCGCCGAGGAAGAGCGATCCCTCGCTCGCCTTGTCCGCCTGGGACGCGGTGTAGAGGCCGAAGACGCCGGCGCCGGTGAGGACCAGGCCGATGAGCGCGCGCAGGGCGCTCGCCTTGCCGTCGGACGGTGTTCCCGCGTCGCGCAGGGCGGCCATCGGGGAGACCTTGGCGGCGCGCCGCGCGGGGAGGTAGGCGGCGAGGACGGTGACGACGATGCCGAGGACCATGCCGACCACGGGCGTCGTCCACTTGACGGTGAGGTCCTGGGTGGACAGCTCCATGCCCATGCCGGACATGAGCTGCATCAGACCGACGGCCAGACCGACGCCCGCGCCGACACCGAGGACCGAGCCGATGACGCCGAGAAGGAGCGCCTCGACGAGCACCGAGCGGTTGACCTGCTTGCGGCTCGATCCGATGGCGCGCATCAGGCCGATCTCGCGGGTGCGCTGGGCGACCAGCATCGAGAAGGTGTTGATGATGAGGAAGATGCCGACGAGGAAGGCGATCCCGGCGAAGCCGAGCATCGCGTACTTCATCACGTCGAGGAACCCGCCGACGCTCTCACGGCCGTCGTCCGAGGTCTCCTGCTGCGTCTTGACCTTGTACGCGGAGGCGTCCGCGCCCATGGTCTCGGCGACGTTCCGCTTGAGGACCGAGTCGCTGACGCCCGGCTCGGCGCTCACGTTGACCTGGGTGAACTTGCCGGTGGAGCCGATGAGTTCACGCTGCGCCGTCGCGGTGTCGAAGTAGACGATCGCGGCACCGGGGTTGGTCACCTTGAAGGTGGCGATGCCGGAGATCTTGGCGGTGTGGTCGCCGGCGACCGCGATGGTGCGCAGCTCGTCACCGATCTTGAGGTGGTGCTTGTCGGCGGTGTCGGAGTCGATCATCACGTCGGTGGGTCCGCGCGGGGCGTGCCCGGAGGTGATGTCCATCGAACGCCGGTCGTTGTGCGTCCAGTTCCCGGCGATGGTGGGGCCGCCGCCGGTCGGGCCGACGTTCTCCTTCTCCGCGTTGACGACGGTGACGGCCGTGCTGCTGACCGCGCCCTCGGCGGACTTCGCGCCCTCTGCCTTCTTCGCCCGGTCGACGAGCGACGCGGGTATCGACTCGGGCCTGCCGCTGTCGGGCGTCTCGCCCGAGTCCTCGGCGTTCTTGCTGGTGACGGTGACATCGGCGGACGTCGCGGCGAAGAGCTTGTCGAACGTCGTGTTCATCGTGTCGGAGAAGACGAGCGTGCCGCAGACGAACGCCACCGACAGGATCACGGCCACGGCGGAGAGCGCCATGCGGCCCTTGTGCGCGAAGAAGTTGCGCATCGAGGTCTTGAGGACGGTCATGACGTGCGCCCCCGCGCGTCGAAGTCCTTCATGCGGTCGAGGACGGAATCGGCGGTCGGCGCGTACATCTCGTCGACGATCCGGCCGTCCGCTAGATAGAGCACCCGGTCCGCGTACGAGGCCGCCACCGGGTCATGCGTGACCATCACGATGGTCTGGCCCAGCTCGGTCACCGACTTGCGCAGGAAGCCCAACACCTCCGCTCCCGCACGGGAGTCGAGGTTTCCGGTCGGCTCGTCACCGAAGATGATCTCCGGGCGTGCGGCCAGGGCGCGGGCCACGGCGACGCGCTGCTGCTGGCCGCCGGAGAGCTCGGTCGGGCGGTGCTTGAGGCGGCCCGCGAGGCCGACGGTCTCCACGACCTGGTCCAGCCAGCCGCGGTCGGGCTTGCGGCCCGCGATGTCCATCGGGAGCGTGATGTTCTCGATGGCGTTGAGCGTGGGCAGGAGGTTGAACGCCTGGAAGATGAAGCCGATCCGGTCCCGGCGCAGCTGCGTGAGCTTCTTGTCCTTCAGGCCGGTGATCTCGGTCTCGTCGAGGTAGATCTGCCCGGAGGACACGGTGTCCAGGCCCGCGAGGCAGTGCATCAGGGTCGACTTGCCGGAGCCGGAGGGACCCATGATCGCGGTGAACTGCCCGCGGGCGATGTCCACGTCGATCTCGTCGAGCGCGACGACCCGGGTCTCCCCGGACCCGTACGCCTTCACGACCTGGCGCGCCCGTGCCGCCACGGCCGTACGCCCTCCAGTGCCCCCGTGCCTGGGAATGGTTACAGCCGATGTCACGGTATATCTCCTAAGTCGGTTGTGCGGTACGTCAGGTGTACTCGGACGTGTTCGCTACGCATAAAGATTCTGACCGTCCGACGGCCCCCGCGCGCTGGTGCCCAGCGCAGTCTTTTGCTGGGGAAAACCCCACCCCCGAAGGTGTGGCTTGTCCGACCCGAGCTCCTCCCCGAGTGCGCCACGAGGCGCCCCCCCTGCCCGCCCCCTCGGCATAAAGCCAATCTAAGAAGCGGCAGGGGCCTTCTCATCCTCCAGCGGTACGAACGCTCCCCGGTCCGTAGTACGGAGGTTCCCCTAGGGGTTCTCCACCCTTCGGTGGAGCCCTTCTCGGGGTCGCTCCTCCCTCCTGCCGACCGGGCACCGGCCCACCAGCCGGGATGCTCGGCACCCCTGCCCCGGACGCACATCGGGTGAGAAGGTGGCCGCAAGCAATTAGATGCAGGGGGAAGGAATCTCGGTGGGCGGCACAGGCGGCATACCTTCGGCCACGCAGGACACCCGGCGGCGCGGGCCCGTCGTGGCCGCCCTCATGCTCGCCATGGCGCTCGCCGCCCTCGACTCCACGATCGTCTCGACGGCCATCCCCCAGATCGTCGGCGACCTCGGCGGCTTCTCCGTCTTCTCCTGGCTCTTCTCCGGCTATCTGCTCGCCGTCACCGTCACCCTGCCCATCTACGGCAAGCTCTCCGACACCTTCGGCCGCAAGCCCGTCCTCATCGCGGGCAGTATCCTCTTCCTGATCGGCTCGGCCCTGTGCGCCGTGGCCTGGAACATGGCGGCGCTCATCGCCTTCCGCGTCGTCCAGGGCCTGGGCGGCGGCGCGCTCCAAGGGACGGTGCAGACCC
Organism: Streptomyces sp. NPDC051218; assembly: GCF_044455475.1. Taxonomy (NCBI): domain Bacteria; kingdom Bacillati; phylum Actinomycetota; class Actinomycetes; order Kitasatosporales; family Streptomycetaceae; genus Streptomyces; species Streptomyces sp. NPDC051218. Next base: position 127,484 of record NZ_JBITEU010000004.1, read on the forward strand.
TGGCCGCCGACCTCTACCCCCTCAAGGAACGCCCCAAGATCCAGGCCAAGTTGTCCACCGTATGGGCCGCCTCGTCGATCGCGGGACCCGCGCTCGGCGGTCTGATCGCCGCGTACGCCGACTGGCGCTGGATCTTCCTGATCAACCTGCCCATCGGGGCGGTGGCCCTCTGGCTGATCGTGCGCCACCTCCACGAGCCGCAGCGCGAGAAGGCGGCCCGCGGGCGCACCGACTGGGCCGGCGCGTTCACCGTCTTCGCCTGCGGCGGCGTCCTGCTCACCGCGCTCGTGCAGGGCGGCGTCGCCTGGGGCTGGCTCTCCGCGCCGTCGCTCGCGCTGTTCGCGGGCGGGCTGCTGCTCGCCGGGGCCGTCGTGGTCATCGAACGGCGCGCGGCGGAGCCGATCATCCCCGGCTGGGTCTGGCGCAGGCGCACCATCGCCGCGGTCAACCTCGCCCTGGGCGCGCTCGGCCTCCTGATGGTCGCGCCCACCGTCTTCCTGCCGACGTACGCCCAGTCCGTGCTCGGCCTCGCGCCGATCGCCGCCGGGTTCGTGCTCTCCGTGATGACCCTGAGCTGGCCGGTCTCCGCCGCCCTGAGCCAGCACGTCTACCGCAGGCTGGGCTTTCGCGACACGGCGCTCATCGGCATCAGCGGTGCCGCGCTCTTCCTCTTCGCGTTCCCCTTCCTGCCCTACCCGGGACAGGCCTGGCAGCCGGCCCTGCTCATGCTGCTTCTCGGCGCCGCGCTCGGCCTCTTCCAACTGCCGCTGATCGTCGGGGTGCAGTCCACCGTCGGCTGGTCCGAGCGCGGCACCGCCACCGCCTCCATCCTGTTCTGCCGCCAGATAGGCCAGACCCTGGGCGCCGCCCTCTTCGGCGCGGTCGCCAACGCGGTCCTCACCTCGCGGCTCGGCGGCGCGGGCTCCCTGGACTCGGTGGCGCATGCCCTGGAGAACACCGCGGACCCGGGCGCGGTCGCCGACCCCGAACGGCTGCGCCGCGCGGTCGACTCGGCGGTGGACACCGTGTACGTGGGGGCGGGGTGCGCGGCGGTGCTCGCACTCCTCGTACTGATGTTCCTGGCCCCCCGGCGGTTTCCGGTAATCGGGGCGGAAACCCCGGAGAACGGCGAGGTGGAAGGCCCGGAGAGCGGCGGAAAGGCCGAACTCGCCCCGCGCGAACGCCCCCTGAACAGACCGGCCGAATAGACCGACCAACCAGTATGGGCAAAACCCTTCGCGGCCGCGCTACTTACCAGTAGCGTGCTCGATCCTCACCTCTCGCTCCCTGCGGTCCCGCACCGGACCGACGCCGCGCAAGGAGAATCCGGGATGTCCTACCCTCACCCACCCCACGTCCCACCCCACAACTCCACCCCCACCTCCCCCTCGTACCCCACGTACCCCTCCTCCCCCTCGTCTCCCACGCACCCCTCCTCACCCTCCTCACCCTCCTCCCCTTCCTATCCCACCTACCCCTGGCAGCCCGTCGCGCCGCCGCCTCCCCCGCCGCCCCCACGTCTCCCCCGCCACCCCGCGCTCGGCCGCCACAGCGACCTGCGCCATCTGCGCAGCGCCTACCGCTGGCAGCGCCGCGTCGCCACCCTCACAGCCCTCGGCTACTTCACGCTCTTCCTGATCCTCTCCGCCTTCGCCCCCTCCCTCATGACGGACACGGTCTCCGGCGGACTCTCCACCGGCCTGCTGCTCGGCCTGTGCCAGGTGCCCGTCACCCTGCTCGCCATAGCGCTGTACGAGTTCACGGCCCGCCGCAGGGTCGACCCGCTGGCCGAACGGCTGCGCAAACTGGCGGAGTTGGAGGCCAACCGATGAGCCCCTCCACCCCACCGGTCAGCCCCGGCCTCACCCTGGCCACCGACTCAGCGCAGGCCATGTCCCTGGTGGCGTTCACCGCGGTCGTCACCCTCACCCTGCTCCTGTGCGTGATGACGGGCCCCGACCGCGACAACCTCGGCGAGTTCTACGGCGGTTACGGCGCCCTCTCGCCCCTGCGCAACGGCCTGGCCATCGCGGGCGACTACATCTCGGCGGCGACCGTACTCGGCACCGGCGGAATCATCGCGCTCCTCGGGTACGACGGTGTCGTCCTGGCCCTGAGCACAGCACTGTCCCTGATGCTCCTGATGTTCCTGCTCGCCGAACCCCTGCGCAACGCGGGCCAGTTCACCATGGGCGACGTACTGACACGCAGGATGCCCGGACGCGCCGTACGCATCACCGCGTGCGCGGCGACCCTGGCCGCACTGATCCCCCTCATGCTGGTGCAACTGGCGGGCGCGGGCGACCTTCTCTCCTTCATCCTCGGCTTCTCCGGCGAAGGCGTGAAGACGGGATGCGTCATCGCACTCGGCGCACTCATGATCAGCTACGCGGCGATCGGCGGCATGAAGGGCACCGCCCTCATCCAGATCCTGAAGATCGTCATGCTGCTCGGCTCCGGGGTGGTCATCGCCGCCCTGATCCTGCGCCGCTTCGACTGGGACCTCGGCGCGCTCCTCGCCGCCGCGGAGCAGGGCAGCGGGGTCGGCCCCGCCTTCCTCCAGTCCGGCCTCCAGTTCGCGGGCGGCCCCCACCCCCGCCTGGACATGATCAGTTCGGAACTCACCGTGGTCCTCGGCGGCGCCTGCCTCCCCCACGTGACGATGCGCATGTACACGGCCCGCAGCGCGCCCGAGATACGGCGCTCGATGTCCTGGGCGGTGTCGTCGGTGGCGCTGTTCGTCCTCATCATCACCATCGTCGGCTTCGGCACGACGGCGATGATCGGACGGGCCGCGATCGCACAGGCGGACCCGCAGGGCAACACGGCCTACCTCCTGGGCTCCAAGGCGGTGTTCGGCGCGAACGCCTCGACGTTCGAGACCCTCATCTTCACGACGGTCACCACGGCGATCTTCCTGACGCTGCTCGCCTCGGTCGCCGGAATGATCCTCGCCTGCGCCAACTCCCTGGCGCACGACGTCTTCGCGCACCTGCGTCTGCGCAAGGAACTCACCCCGCGCCGCGAGATGACCCTGGCCCGCGTCTCGGCCCTCGCCATCGGGGGCCTCGCGATCGTCCTGGCGGTCATGGTCCAGCACCACAACCTGCAACCCCTGGTCACACTGTCCTTCTGCCTGGGCGCGTCCGCCCTCGCCCCGGCTCTCGTCTACAGCCTCTTCTGGCGCCGCTACACCCGCAGGGGCCTCCTGTGGACCCTCATCGGCGGCACCCTCGGCTCGATCATCCTCATGACGGGCACCAACCTCGTCTCGGGCTCGCCCACTTCGGCGTTCCCGCACCACGACTTCAACTGGTTCCCCTTCACCACCACAGGCATCGCCTCCATCCCCCTCGGCTTCCTCCTGGGCTGGCTCGGCACGGTGTCATCGGGGCCGAGGGAGTCGGAGGAACAGCGCGGGAGGTACGAGGCGGTGGAGGGCTGGATTCTGGCGGGGGTGACGAGGAGGTAGATACTGCGGGGCAATCGGGTGGGTGGGCGGGAAAAGACCCGCCGCGAAGCGGCGGCCTAGGACACCCGCCCGGTCAGCGCAGCGAGACTGCTGCGCACATGCTCCATGTGCGCCCGCACCTCGTCCCACTCCTCCCCGTGCTCCCGCAGCATCCGCTCGGTGTCCCGCGCGATGCCCTCCTCCCGCACACCCGCGGCGGCGACCAGCTCCGCGCCCCGCGCCTCCGCGTCCTCCTGCCCGTGCCTCGCGGACTCCTCGGCCTCCGCGAAGGCCCGCTTGGCCTCGGACAGGCGGGCCTCGGCGGCGACCACGAGCGCAGCCTCCTCGGCCTCCGCCTCCGCTTCCCGCTCGGCGATCTCCCGCTCCGCGGCCTCCCGGCGCTCGGCGTGCTCCTTCTCCTGCTCCTCCAGGAGCGCGGCACTGCGCTGCCGCGTCTCCCGCAGTGCGGCAAGGGCCTCCCCCCGCCACTCCTTCACATCACGGCGGGCCGCGATCCGCGACTCGTCCGCGGCGGCGCGGCAGGCGAGCAGCCGCTGCCGGGCCCGTTCGTCGGCCTCGCCGAGGATCTCGTCGGCGTACGCGCGAGCGGCCTCACGGATCTCCCGCGCCTCCGTCTCGGCCGCCTCCGTCACGCTGCGCACGTCGGCCTGCGCCGACTCCCGTAGGGCCGCTGCCTCCGCCTCGCTCTGGGCGAGGATGCTGCGCGCGCGCTCGCTCAACGTCTCGTACGTCTGCGGGGCGAGCCGCGAGACCACGTCCCGCAGCCGCTCCGCCTCCGCCTCCATCTCCTTGGCGAGGACGGTGAGCCGGGCGGCACGTTCCCACGCGCCGTCGCGGTCCTGGGACAGATCGAGGGCGTACGCGTCCACCTGCTCGGGACGGTAGCCACGCCCCCGCACGACGACGAAGCCGTGCTCCTCCGCCGTTGAACCGCTGCTCATCCTTGAATCCCTCCTCCGACGCACCACGCGCGTATTACGCGATTGGCGCACATCTTGATGGATCAAGCGGAAGCGCTCATAACGCGACACTCCGCACATCTCATCCGCTCAAGGATGCGTTATTTCTTGCCAGAAGTCGGAATCGGGGGGTGCTGCTTCTCCCCAGCGCGGCGGGCACGGCGCTGACACCCGCACCAAGCCCGCCGCTTCGCGGCGATCTTTCCCGCCCACCCACCCGAGTACCCCGGGGTGCTCGGGTGGGTGGGTGGGAGAGATCCGCCGCGAAGCGGCGGCACAGGAACGGACCGCGGCGGCACAGGAACGGACCGCGGCGGCACAGGAACGGACCGCGGCGGCACAGGAACGAACGAGGCGCCCGACCCCGCACAGGGGTCGGGCGCCTCGTTCACCGCAGCGGGGGCTACAACAACCCGTCCCACATCTGCTCAAGGAGTACCGACCACCAGCTCTCCGGCGAAGCCAGCGCCGCCGGGTCCAGCGCCGCGAGCTGGCCCTGGAAGTCCACGGTCCAGCGGCCCGCCTGCTCCTGGTTCAACCCGTACCGCAGCCGCCACATGCGACCGAGCAACGCCAGGCAGCGCGCGAACTCCGGCAGACCCGTGTTCACGAACTGCGGCGGCACCGGCGCCCCGCCGGGACCGGCCTCCACCGGCACGGCGACGATGTTCGCCGTGCCGTACTGGACGCAGATCGCGCGGCCGAAGTCACTGCCCATGACGAGGTACGAACCGGCGTCCGACGCCGGCTGCACCCCACGCTCCTGCGCGGTCTCCGCGAGCGTCGGCACCGGACGGCCCGGCTGGGCCTGCGCCCAGAAGAACGGCCCGAAGTCGACCGGCAGACCCGCCACGACGAGCGTGTGCGCCACGAGGTCGGGCACGCCCTGCCGGGAGACCGCCCGCTGGTCGAAGCGGAAGATGCCGGGCCCGAACGCGCCCATCAGCTCCTGCGCCACACCCTCCGGCGGAATCGGCGGCGCGGGCTGCACCTGCGGCAGCGGCGCGCGCACCGGCGCGGGGCGCGCGGGGCCGTCCGCGACCTGGTGCAACTCGGCCTGGTGCGCGATCAGCTGCTGCATGCCACCCTGCCGGGACCCGTGGTCCCTGCCGTACGGGGCGATGCTCGTGATCCGCGCCTGCGGCCACGTCTCCCGGATCATGCGGGCGCAGTACGCGCCGGGCAGCTCGCAGGATTCCAGCTCCGTGTGGAGTTCGAGCACCTGCTGCGGCGGCACGTTCATACCGCGCAGCTCGTGCAGGATCTGCCACTCCGGGTGCGGGGTACCGGGCGCCGAGCGGCGGATGAGCTGCTGCTCGGAGCCGTCCTGCGCGCGGTAACGGAGCACGGCCTGGTAGCCGGGCCCGACGGTCGGCTGACCGGTGGGCGGCTGCGGATAGCCGTACGGCTGACCGGGCTGACCGGGAACGGGCTGCCCCGGCGCGGGCGGCGGCATGCCGGGAGCGCCAGGAGGAGGACCTGGAACGCCGGGAGCCTGCGGCGGCATGGGCGCACCCGGACCGCCGACAGCGGGCCCGGCCAGCATGGTCGCGGCGTGGTGGACACCACCGCCGGGAGCACCGGGAGCACCAGGACCCTGCGGGGGCTGCGGCGCACCAGGAGCCCCCGGAGCACCGGGCGGACCAGGAGGCTGCGGCGCACCCGGAGCACCAGGAGCACCCGGCGGCTTGATCCCGCCAGGACCACCCAAGCTCGGGTCCGCCAGCATCGTCGCCGCATGGTGCACCCCACCCGGAGGCGCACCCGGAGCACCGGGCGGACCAGGAGGCTGCGGCGCACCCGGAGCACCCGGAGCACCAGGAGCACCCGGCGGCTTGATCCCGCCAGGACCGCCCAAGCTCGGGTCCGCCAACATCGTCGCCGCGTGGTGCACCCCACCGGGAGGCGTACCCGGGGCGGCGGGCGGCTGCGGCGCACCCGGAGCCGCGGGCGGCTGAGGTCCGTCGGGGCCGAGCGAGGAGACGAGCTGCGTCGGGACGTAACCGCCCGCCGGGGTGCCCGGAGCACCGGGACCGGACGGCGGCGGCGGCGTACTGCCCGGCTGCACACCGGGAGTCCCCGGGGCACCGGGAGGCGGCGGCGTACTCGCGCCGCTGCCCCGCGCACCACGCGGCGGCGCCTGCGCCTTGCTGGTCGCGGCGTCGGCGATGTCCCCGGCACCGGGCGGCACCGCGCCGGGAGCGGCACCCTGCGGGTAGCCGTACGCGGAGGGGTCCGGCGCGCTCACGCCCGGAGGCGGCGGCATGTTCACCGCGGCACCCGCGGGCGGCGGCGGCAGATTCGGCCCCGGAGCGGCCGGAGGCAGCGGCAGGTTCGGACCGTCGAGCGCGGGCGCGACCGTCGTCGACGGCAGACCGCTGCCGCCGTGCATCAGCGCGGTCTTGGCCTCCGGCGCCACACCGGGCGGCGGAGCGTCGTCATCGTCACCGCCGACCAGCGGCGGCGCGAAGACCGTCGCGGGCGCCGGCACCGAACGGTCGTCGCCGGACTCCGCGTTGGTGTCCGTACCGGCCCACGGGGTGTCCCCGGCAGGCGCAGCCGACGCCCCGGCCGCGGGCCACGGCGTACCACCACCGGGCGCTTCGGGGGCGGCGGACGACGCGGCGGGGGCCACGGGGGCCTCGGGAGCCGAAGGTGCGACAGGTCCCGCAGGCGCGGCCTGCGCAGCCGACGCCGGCGTCCCTGCCGAACTGGCCGGACTCGCCGAACTCGCCGAACTCGCCGACTCCGCCCTGCGATCCGGAATGCCCAGCTTGTCCGCCGCCTCCTGGAGCCACTCCGGCGGGCTCAACAGGAACGACGTCTGATTCAGGTCCACCCGCTCCGGCGCAGCCGGCACCGCGTCCTCCGGCGCCACATCCGGGGCGCCGTACTCCTCCTCGTAACGGCGGATCACCTCACCGACCGGCAGACCCGGCCAGAGCGTGGCGTCGCCGCTGTCCCGCGCGATGACGAGACGCTGACGGCCGCCGTCGGACACCGGACCGTTCTCACGGTCCTCCGCCCACACGACGAAACCGAGCTCGAACTCCCGCACCCGCACCTCACGGTGCTGGTATCCGGGCACATCGCCGTTGATCCACTCCTCGGCGCGCTCCTGCGCCTGCGCGAAGGTCACCATCGACAAGTCACTCCCCCACCGGGACGGCGCGCGCGAAGCCACCGTCCACCATCAGGTTCGCCACGGTCTCCAACTCCGGCGGATTACCCGCGAGCCGGGACAAGAACGCGTCGAAGTCGTCACCGCACGGCAGCAGCAGCCGCTGCACACGCTCGGCCGGCGCCCAGCCGGCCGCCTCCGACACGTCCCGTGCGTCGTCGTACGCGCAGAACCACACCGACCCGATCCGGTCACCCTTGACCTTCACGGCGAGAATGCCGCCCTGCACGAAGCCGACTCCCAGGTAATCCTTGGTGAGATGGTCGCGCAGGCACTTGTTCACGTACACCAGGTCGTTGACCGCGGCCTCGTCCCGCACCGTGAAGAACGGCTGGTCGATCAGGAGACCGAGCTCCGCGTCCAGCGCCGTACCCACCGGCGCGCAGCCACCCGCCGCCTTCAGGAAGGAACGGTAGGCGCCGGGCAGCCGGTAACCCAGCTCCTCCTCGGCACCGAGGATCTCCTGCTCGGACACCGCCACCGCCGACTTCGGCAGCGCCAGATGCGCGGGACGGGTCTCCTGCAGCGGACGCGTACCCCTCTTGTTCTGGTCCACCGGCGTCGTCGCGAGCCCGCCGTGATGCCGCAGAAGCGCCTTCACCTCCACCGGCACCAGCTCAAGACGCCTGCCGCCCGGCACGTGGTGCCAGGTCCAGCCGTGCGGAGTCGCCACCGGCGGAATCGTGTCCCACAGATCATGATCCACCGCGGCCATCGCCGCGTTCGCGGAGACATAGTCCGTCAGGCGCAGCTCGTCGACGCCGAAACCCTCCGGAGGCTCGGCGATCTCGGCGGCCGCACGCGCGTAGGCCGAGAAGTCCGGAAAGCCGTGCTCGTCCACACGCACACCCCTGGGATGGCGCGTGGCCCGGACCGGATCCGGGAAGTGCACGACCTGCCCGGCATAGGCCGCGTTCGGCGGTGCGGCCTGCTGCCCCAGCCGACCTGTCGTCATGGCGGTTGCCCCCTGCGGCACTGTTAACGGTTCTGCGGATGTCGACAGCCTATGCGTAAGGACGACACCGGTCACCGGGCCTCCGGTTCCATGACCAGCAGCCACCGGACCGTCACCGTGAGCCGAAAGCCAGGCGTGTCGCGGTGCCCCAGCTTCCGCACCACCCGCCCCATTTGGCAGGCTGTCACCGCAACGCGGGGGCGTGGCACACGCGGTCACAGCCGCGAGTTGCGGGGAGGGAAGCACCACCATGCACACGGCACAGACCGGCACGAGCGGCCACACGACGGCCACGACGGCGCCCACAGCGACCACCGACAACCCCGGCGACACGGGAGATCCACGCGTCGGCTGGAGCAGCGCCACCGCGCACGCACCCATGCTGCGCCAGCGCCGCGACGGCATACTCCCCACCGTCGCCGCCGCACTCTCCGTCCGCGGCGCGACCCTCACCTGCACCGCGGGCCGCGGCGAGGAACCTCCCGCTCTGCACCCACTCGTACAGGACTTCCTCGACACCCTCACAAGCGGCCAGCGCGAACGCTTCACCGGCCGGTGCGCCGAAGCCATCCTCATCTCACGCCACCTCACGGCCGCCGACGGCAGCCGCTCCAAACGCGCGGCGCGAAAACCGATGACCAACGGCGAGGCCCGCAAGGCCCTCAAGCACGCCAAGCTCACCACCCGCCGCATCCGCGAGGACGGCGACCCCCTCCACGGCGGCTTCGCCCGCCCCTGCCGCTCCTGCACCGCCCTCACCGCGCACTTCGGCGTACGGATCGTGGAACCCGCGACCCCGGAATCCTGATCCCCACCACCGAACCGCGAACCCCACACCGCGAACCGCTACGAGGGCAGCCGCACATGTCACACATGCACACCGAACAGCACACCGACCACCCCACCACCCCCACAGCCGCATCCCCCCGCTTCCCCGTCCCCGTCGACGCCGCCCTGCGCGCGGCAGGCTGGACCCCCGGACGCTGGGACATAAAACAGGCCGAGATCTGGGCCGACGTCCTGCGCCGCCACACCTCACCCGCAGGACACCAGCACGCCGTCTTCCCCGCCGCCGTCGAGGCCTGGGCCGAATTCGGCGGACTGCACATCGCACCCCAGGGCCCCGGCCGCCACATAGCCCCCGCCACCGTGCACCTCGACCCCCTCTACGGCCTCCACCTCGCCCGCACCCTCGGCGACCTCGGCCGCGCCCTCGACACCCAGGTCTGCCCCATAGGAGAGGAGACCGAGACCCAGGCACTCCTCGCCATCGACGCCGAAGGCCGCGTCTACAGCCTCGACCACAGCGGCGACTGGTACCTCGGCTCCCACATCGACGAAGCCCTCGCCACCCTGGCATCCGGCACCCAGCCGGAACGCCTCAAGGCAGGCTGAGCGCGGACTGCCGCCACGAGAACTAGGCCGCGACGGCCGCCGCCGGCAACACCGCCGACACCCGGAAACCACCCGCATCCGTCGGACCCGACACAAAAACACCGCCCAACGCGGTGACCCGCTCCTTCATGCCCACCAGGCCATTGCCCCCACTCGGCAGCCGAGCATCCCCCGGACCCACCTCCGGCGGCGGCTCGTTCTCCACCTGCATCGCGATCTCCGCACCCCGATGCGCGAGCCGCACAAACGTCTTGGCGCCCGCCGCGTGCTTGTGCACGTTCGTCAACGCCTCCTGCACCACCCGGTACGCCGTCTGCTCGACGTCCGCCGCGTACGCACGGGACTCACCCTCCACGGACAGATCCACCACCATCCCCGCCGCACGGGACTGCCCCACCAACGCGTCGAGCTCCGCCAGACACGGCCCGTCCTCGTCCACCGCACGCGAGGCCGCAGCAGCCGCGGCGAACCCCACCGCCGCCAACGGCACCGCATCCGACACCGACCCGTGCCGACCCCCCGCCGCCGGCGTCGGCTCCCCCGTCCGCAGCACACCGAGCATCTCGCGCAACTCCGTCAGCGCCTGCCGCCCCATGTCCCCCACGAGCGCGGCATTCTTCACAGCCTTCTCAGGATCCTTCCGCGCCACAGCCTGCAACGCGGCAGCATGCACCACCATCAAACTCACCCGATGCGCGACGACATCATGCATCTCCCGCGCGATCCGGGTCCGCTCCTCGTTACGCGCCCACTCCGCCCGCTCCTCCGCCCGCTCGGCCAGCAGCTGCAACTCACCCTTCAGACTGTCCGCACGCTCCCGAAGACTCTCCATCAGCCGCCGCCGAGCCCCGACATACAGCCCGAGCAGAATCGGCGGCGCGGTCAGCCCGATCGACGTCGTGATCGCGATGAACGGTATGAACCCCTCCGCGAACCCCAGCTCCCCGCTCTCCATGTCCTGCCGGGTCCGCACCAGCGTCACGATGAGCGTCCCGAGCAACGACATCCCGGCAAGGGAACCGATGATCCGCCGCGGCAACTCAGAAGCGGCCAGCGTGTAAAGCCCGACCACGGTCAGGAAGATCCCCATCTGAGCGGGCGTGATCGCGATCGAAATGAGCACCACCGCGATCGGCCACCGCCGCCGCAACACCAGCGAAGCCCCCGCCAGCACCCCGAACGCGATCCCCACCCCCGTGGGAATCCCCGTGTCCCCCGCGAACGTGATCCCCTCGGCCCCGCACTCCGCCGCCGAGGCCAACGCAAGCCCCACATCCAGCACGGCACTACGCCGCCGCTCCCACCACCACGGCCCGCTCACGGCCGCGATGTGCTTCTCCCCCGTCGTGGTCATGCCTTCCAGCCTACGGGCGACAACCCCTCCTTTTCCGGCGAGTTTCCGGCTCCGTGATCGAACGCACGCGCTGTTCGATGCAAAACGAAACGGCCAGAAATCCCTCGAACTGTTGAATCGCTTCCCCTTTCCGACCGGACGTTCGCATTCCGGACGAGTGTTGCCGCATGACAGAGATCACGAGCAAGTACGCCGACTTCGAGGGGTTGCGGGAGCGGGCGGTCGCGCTGCGGCGGGAGGGGTTGAGCCGCCGCCAGATCCGCGACCGACTGCACGTCGACAACAACGACCTCCTGAACCGCCTCCTGGAGGGCGAGCCCCCTCCGGAGTGGACGAAGCGCCCGAACGCGAAGGACGACCTGAGGGCGCGGGCGCGGGAGCTGCGGGTCCAGGGACTCACGTACGACCAGATCCAGGTCGAGCTGGGCTGCTCGAAGAGTTCGATCTCACTGTGGGTACGGGATCTGCCCAAACCCGAGCGGCGGGACCCATCGGAGCAGGCGAAGCTGGCGGCACGGAAGCGGTGGGAGCACGAGTTGGCGGTGCGGGACGAGGAGCGGCAGCGTGTGAAGGAGGCCGCGCGCCAGCAGATGGCGAACATGTCGGAGCGCGAGCTCATGATGGCCGGAGTCGCTCTGTACTGGGCGGAAGGCACAAAGGACAAGCCTTACGACCGTCGCGAAAGCGTCACTTTCGTCAACAGTGACCCAGGCGTCATCCAGCTCTACCTGGCCTGGCTGAGACTGCTCGATGTCGTGCCCGAGCGCCTGCAGTACCGGGTCATGATCCACATGACGGCAGACGTAGAGGGCGCCGAGCAGTACTGGGCCGACCTCGTCGGTGTCGACGCTTCTTCGTTCCAGAGCACGACGATCAAGAAGCACAACCCGAGGACTGTCCGGAAGAACGTAGGCGAAAACTACCGGGGTTGCCTGGTCGTACGAGTCAGGCAAGGAGCCGATTTGTACCGTCGCATCGAGGGCTGGTGGTCTGGCATGGTGGTGGAGGCCGAGCGTCTGAACGCGTAGGCTGCGTCTGCCATCCCCTGTGGTGTAATTGGCAACACCCGGCACTTTGACTGCCGTATTCCAGGTTCGAGCCCTGGCGGGGGAGCCAACTTTCGGGTCCTGACCGCACGGTCAGGACCCGCCCTCATTTCCGCCCCCCATCCCCCCGGTATCCTGCGGATGTCCAATCCCCGCACATCCGAAGCCGAAGGGCATCCCCGTGAGCGCCAACTGCCCGGCAGCCGTCGTCGTCCTCGCAGCGGGTGAGGGCACCCGTATGAAGTCGGCCACCCCCAAGGTTCTGCACGAGATCTGCGGACGTTCCCTCATCGGGCACGTCCTCGAGGCCGCGTACGCGCTGAGCCCGGAGCGGCTCGTCACCGTCGTCGGGTTCGCCCGCGAACAGGTCGTCGGTCATCTCTCCGCCGTCGCCCCCGACGTACGCACCGCCTATCAGAGCGAGCAGAAGGGCACCGGCCACGCCGTCCGTATCGGCCTGGACGAGCTCGGCGGTTCCGTGGACGGGACCGTCATCGTCGTGTGCGGTGATACTCCGCTGCTGACCGGTGCGACTCTGCGGAAGCTGGCCGAGACGCACACCGGTGACGGCAACGCCGTCACCGTGCTGACCGCCGAGGTCCCGGACGCGACCGGTTACGGGCGGATCGTGCGGGACGGCGAGAGCGGCGCGGTGACCGGGATCGTGGAGCACAAGGACGCGACCGAGAAGCAGCGTCTGATCCGTGAGATCAACTCCGGTGTGTTCGCGTTCGACGGGCAGTTGCTCGCGAAGGCGCTGGGCAAGGTGCGTACGGACAACAGTCAGGGCGAGGAGTACCTGACCGATGTCCTGGGGATCCTGCGGGAGGCGGGGCATCGTGTGGGTGCGGCCGTCACCGGTGATCACGAGGAGATCGCGGGGATCAACAACCGTGTGCAACTGGCGCAGGCCCGCCGTACTTTGAACGACCGGCTGCTCACCGAGGCGATGCTGGCGGGTGTGACGGTGGTGGATCCGGCGTCGACGTGGATCGACGCGACGGTGACGTACGAGCAGGACGCGCTGGTGCATCCCGGCACGCAGCTGCACGGTGCCACGCATCTGGGCGAGGGTTCGGAGGTGGGGCCCAACACCCGTCTGACGAACACCAGGGTCGGTGCGGGTGCGCGGGTGGACAACACGGTGGCGTACGACTCGGAGGTCGGGGAGCAGGCGAGTGTCGGTCCGTACGCGTATCTGCGGCCGGGTACCCGGCTCGGTGTGAAGTCGAAGGCCGGCACGTTCGTGGAGATGAAGAACTCGAACATCGGTGAGGGTACGAAGGTGCCGCATCTGTCGTACGTGGGTGATGCGACGATCGGTGATTTCACCAACATCGGTGCTGCGAGCGTGTTTGTGAATTACGACGGTGAGGCGAAGCACCACACGACGGTGGGGTCGCACTGCAAGACCGGTTCGGACAACATGTTTGTGGCTCCTGTCACTGTTGGGGACGGTGCTTATACGGCGGCGGGTTCGGTCATCACGAAGGATGTTCCGGCGGGTTCGCTGGCCGTTGCCCGTGGGCAGCAGCGGAATATCGAGGGTTGGGTGGCGCGTAAGCGTCCGGGCAGTGCGGCTGCGAGGGCGGCGGAGGCGTCGTCCGGGGAGCCCGGGATTCCGGCAAGCGGAAGCTGACCGGAAACAGGTGCGTCGGACACGGCGTACCGTGATAGATGCACACCATTTCGGCCGCTCAGCGCATCGGACTGTGTTTTTTCCGAGGCGTGTGAGGACGGCAGCGGGAAGAACTCGTCTGAGGAGACTAGTGCTGTGACCGGGATCAAGACGACCGGCGAGAAGAAGTTGATGCTCTTCTCCGGCCGCGCCCACCCCGAGTTGGCCGAGGAGGTCGCACACAAGCTGGGTGTCGGCATCGTGCCGACGAAGGCTTTCGATTTCGCCAACGGTGAGATCTATGTGCGGTATCAGGAGTCGGCTCGTGGTGCGGACTGCTTCTTGATCCAGAGCCACACGGCTCCGATCAACAAGTGGATCATGGAGCAGTTGATCATGATCGACGCGCTGAAGCGCGCGTCGGCGCGCTCCATCACCGTGATCGTGCCGTTCTACGGGTACGCGCGTCAGGACAAGAAGCATCGCGGCCGTGAGCCGATCTCGGCCCGCATGGTGGCGGACCTGATGAAGACGGCGGGCGCGGACCGTATCCTCACGGTCGACCTGCACACGGACCAGATCCAGGGCTTCTTCGACGGCCCGGTCGACCACCTCTTCGCGCTGCCGGTCCTCGCGGACTACGTGGGCGCGAAGGTCGACCGTTCGAAGCTGACCGTGGTCTCCCCCGACGCCGGCCGCGTGCGGGTCGCCGACCGCTGGTGCGACCGTCTGGGTGCGCCGCTCGCGATCGTGCACAAGCGTCGTGACAAGGACGTCGCCAATCAGGTCACCGTGCACGAGGTCGTCGGTGACGTGGAGGGCCGCGTCTGTGTGCTGGTCGACGACATGATCGACACGGGTGGCACGATCTGTGCCGCCGCCGACGCGTTGTTCGCGCACGGTGCGGAGGACGTCATCGTGACGGCGACGCACGGTGTGCTGTCCGGTCCGGCCGCGGACCGTCTGAAGAACTCCAAGGTGAGCGAGTTCGTGTTCACGGACACGCTGCCCGACCCGGGCGACCTGGAGCTCGACAAGATCACGGTGCTCTCGATCGCGCCGACCATCGCGAACGCGGTGCGTGAGGTCTTCGAGGACGGTTCGGTGACGAGCCTCTTCGACGAGCAGGCGTAACCGCCGCGGGCTCACTGAAGATCGATTTCTGGGGCGGCCTCCCCGCCGGGTAGACTCACGGAGTTGCTCGGCGAGGGAGGCCGTACTCATTGCAGTACGGCGGTCCGTTATCGACGCGCTCTTCGTAGCAGGCCAGTAAGTCGTGGCCGGGTGACCGATTCTGTTCCGTCACCGCTTTTTATACGAGGAGTGCACATGTCCGAGGTGAAGATCTCCGCCGAGGTCCGCAGCGAGTTCGGCAAGGGTGCCGCCCGCCGTCTGCGTCGCGCCGACAAGCTGCCCGCCGTTGTCTACGGCCACGGTGCCGACCCGATGCACATCACGCTGCCGCACCACGGCACGCTGATGGCGCTCAAGACCCCGAACGTCCTGATCAACCTGGACATCGACGGCAAGAGCCAGCTGGTCATCCCGAAGGCCGTGCAGCGTGACGCCGTGCGCATCGGCATCCTCGAGCACGTCGACCTCCTCCTTGTCCGCAAGGGCGAGAAGGTCAACGTCGACATCTACGTCCACACCGAGGGTGAGCTCGCCCCGGGTGGCAACCTGCTCGAGCACGTGCTGAACGCGCTGCCCGTCGAGGCCGAGGCCACGCACATCCCGGAGTCGGTCACCGTCTCCATCGCCGGTCTCGAGGCCGGTGCGACCGTCCTCGCCAAGGACATCACGCTGCCCAAGGGCACGACCCTGGCCGTCGACGAGGACACCGTCGTCCTGCAGGTCCTGGCCGCGCAGGCCGAGGAGGCCGCTGCCGAGACCGAGGGTGAGGGTGAAGCCGCCGAGGCCTGAGCCTCGACAGCGTTCGCTTGAGCTCGACTGAGTTCGACCGAGTTCGACTCTGCCAACCGCCGCTCCGCGCTCCTGCGCGGGGCGGCGGTTGGGCTATGAAGGAGACATGCAGATGACGACGGACCCCGGCGCGCCCTGGCTGATCGTGGGTCTGGGCAATCCAGGCCCTGGGTACGCCATGAACCGGCACAACGTGGGCTTCATGGTGGCCGATCTGCTCGCGGAGCGGATCGGTGGCTCGTTCAAGCGCAGCGGGCGTGCGCAGGCGCAGGTGTTGGAGGGCCGGATCGGTCCCGCGGGTCCGGGGAGCCGCCGGGTGGTCCTGGCGAAGCCGATGTCGTACATGAACGTGTCGGGTGGTCCGGTGACGGCGCTGCGTGATTTCTACAAGGTCCCGACGGCGAACATCGTGGCGGTCCACGACGAGCTGGACATCGATTACGGGACGCTGCGGCTGAAGCTGGGTGGCGGCGACAACGGCCACAACGGTCTGAAGTCGATGACGAAGGCGATGGGCCCGGACTACCACCGGGTGCGGTTCGGGATCGGGCGTCCGCCGGGGCGGATGCAGGTGGCGGACTTCGTCCTGAAGGACTTCGGGTCGGCGGAGCGCAAGGAGCTCGGTTACTTCGTGGACCGGGCCGCGGATGCCGCGGAGGCTCTGGTGATCGAGGGCCTTGAGCGGGCGCAGAGTTCGTACAACTCCTGAGCGGTGCCCCGGGACGGTTGACTGAGCGCATGCCCATGGCCAAGGATCGCCGCCATGAACGCGCTGCTTCTCCTCCGCCGGACGGCGATGGGCGCGCTCGCGGTGCTGTTGCTCGTCGCGGGTTTCTGGGCGTCCTGGGGCACGGCGCAGCACGTGATGCTCACCGACGACCGTGAGCGGGGCACGATGCGGGTGACGCGGTGCTCCTCCGACGACTGCTTCGGGTCCTACGTCTCCTCGACCGCCGGTTTCCCCTCACGCGAGAAGGTCGTGATCGACCGCTCGATCGCGGAGAAGAAGGGGTCGCGAATCCCGGTGGCCGTGAAGCCCGGCACCGACGAGGTCGTCCGCACGGGTGGCCCCGGGTTCCTCCACGCGTGGCTGCCGCTGGGCGGCGCGCTGCTGCTGGCCTCGGTGGTGGTGGCGGGGGGTCTGCGCCTGCCCCGCACGGCATGGTCCCTGGCGTTGGCGGGCACGGCCCTCTTGACGGCGTCCTTCGCCACGCTGGCGTTCTGAGCCGACGCGGGGCAATCGGGCAGGTGCGTGCGGAGCATCCGTCGCGTGAAGCGGCGGGCCACCGGGTTCGGTTCCGGCTCGATGCCGGGTGAACGGGTGGGTGGGCGGGAGACGTCCGCCGCGAAGCGGCGGGACAGGGGCGCCCAGCGAGTCGAGCAAGGCGCCCCCGCCAGGAGAAATCAGCCGGTGTTGCGCAGGCCCGCGGCCACGCCGTTGACCGTGAGGAGAAGGGCTCGGCCCAGCAAGGGGTCCGGGTCCTCGCCCGCGGCTGCCGCGTCCCGCTGGCGCTTCAGGAGGGCGACCTGGAGGTACGAGATCGGGTCCAGGTACGCGTCACGGATGCCGAAGGTCTGCTGGAGCTCCGGCTGGGAGCCGAGCAGTTCCTCGCCGCCGGTGATCCGCAGGACTTCCTGGACCGTCAGCGCGTGCTCGGCCTCGATCACGTCGAAGACGTGCTTCAGCTCGTCGGGGACGAGCGTGTCCACATAGTGGCGGGCGATCCGCAGGTCCGTCTTCGCGAGCGTCATCTCGACGTTCGAGAGGAAGTTGCGGAAGAAGTGCCAGTGCTCGTGCATCTCGCCGAGGACAGCGTCCAGACCGGCTTCCCGCAGCGCCTTGAGACCCGATCCGACCCCGAACCAGCCCGGCACGATCTGCCGCGACTGCGTCCAGCCGAAGACCCACGGGATGGCGCGCAGGCCGTCGAGGGAGACGCCCGAGCCGGGGCGGCGGGAGGGCCGCGAGCCCAAGTGGAGCTCGGCGAGCTGGTCCACCGGCGTCGACGCGAGGAAGTACGTCGGCAGGTCCGGGTCCTCGACGAGCTTGCGGTAGGCGGTGTGGGCCGCGTCCGAGACGACGTCCATCGCCGCGTCCCAGCGGGCGAGCGCCTCGTCCGACTGGCGGGGAGCCGTGTGCAGGGCGGAGGCCTGCAGCGTCGCGGCGACCGTCAGTTCGAGGTTCTCCCTGGCCAGGGACGGCACCAGGTACTTGTCGGAGATGACCTCGCCCTGCTCGGTCACCTTGATCTCGCCCTCCAGCGTGCCCCACGGCTGCGCGAGGATCGCGTCGTGCGAGGGGCCGCCGCCACGGCCGACGGTGCCACCGCGGCCGTGGAAGAGCCGCAGGCGCACGCCGTAGCGGTGCGCGACGTCACGGAGCCTGCGCTGGGCCCGGTGGATCTCCCACTGCGAGGTGGTGATGCCGCCGAACTTGGAGGAGTCCGAGTAGCCGAGCATGACCTCCTGGACGTCGCCCCGCAGCGCGACGAGCCTGCGGTAGGAGGGGTCGGCGAGCATCTCGTCGAGGATGACGTCGGCGGCGCGCAGCTCGTCCGTCGTCTCCAGGAGCGGCACGATGCCGATCTTCGCCCAGCCGGCGTGCAGGTCGATGAGCCCGGCCTCGCGCGCGAGGACGGCCGCGGCGAACACGTCGTCCGCGCCCTGGCACATCGAGATGATGTAGGACTCGATGACCTCGGGTCCGAAGACCTGCAGGGCCTTCTTGACGGTGAGGAAGACGCCGAGGGTCTTCTCACCGGCGGCGTCCAGCGGGGCCGGCTGCGGGCCGAGCGGCCTGCGGGAGCGCAGCTCCTTGGCGAGCAGCTTCTGCCGGTACTCGCGCGGCATGTCCACGTAGCGCCAGGACTCCTCGCCCAGGCGGTCGAAGAGCTGGCCGAGCGCGTGGTGGTGGGCGTCGGCGTGCTCCCGTACGTCCATGGTGGCGAGCTGGAGGCCGAACGCGGCGAGCGTACGGATCGTGCGGTTCATCCGGCCGTCGGCGAACAGGGCGCCCTTGTGCGCGCGCAGCGACGTCTGGACCAGGGTGAGGTCGTGGATCAGCTCACCGGTGCCGAGGTAGTCGCGGCCGTCCACGTGGGCCGTGCCGCGGGCCAGGCGCTCCTTGGTGTTCTCCAGCTTCTGCCGGATGCAGGTGGCCTTGAGGCGGTAGGGCTCCTCGGCGTTCAGCCGCTTGTAGCGGGGGCTGATCTCGGGCAGCCGCTCCAGGTCGAGCTGGAGGGACGACTTCAGCTCTTCGGTGGCTCCGGTGTAGCGGATGGAGTTGGAGAGGAAGCCGCGCAGCTCGTCGACGAGGGCGAGGGCGTCGTTGATGCCGTGCTCGTGCTGGAGGATCAGGACGTCCCAGGTGACGGCGGGCGTCACGTTCGGGTTGCCGTCGCGGTCGCCGCCGATCCAGGTGCCGAAGGTGAGCGGCCGGGTGCCCTCGGGCAGCTGGACGCCGACGCGCTCCAGCTCGGCGGTGAGGTCCTCCAGTACGTCCCCGACGGCGCCGGCGTGCAGCTCGTCCAGGTAGTAGATGGCGTTACGGGCCTCGTCCGCGGGTTCGGGACGCACGACGCGCAGTTCGTCGGTCTGCCACACCAGGTCGATGCTCTCGGCCAGGCGGGTGTCGTGGCGGCGCCGGTCGGACTCGATGACCGGGGTCTCCAGGAGCTCGGCGATGCGGCGCAGCTTGTTGAGTACGGAGCGGCGGGCGGCCTCGGTGGGGTGCGCGGTGAAGACGGGGCGCACGTTCAGGTGCTGCACGGTCTGGCGCAGGTGCTCGGGGTCGGCGTCCTTGAGCCGGTCCGCGGTGCGGGACAGGAGTCCGCCCTCGGCGGCTCGGCGGGCGCGCAGCTCGCGTCCGCGGTGGACCTGCTCGGTCACGTTCGCCAGGTGGAAGTACGTGGAGAAGGCGCGGACCAGCTTGGCCGCGGTCTCCAGTTCGGTGCCACCGAGCAGGCGCGCGGCGGCCTCGCCGTCCTCACGGGTCAGGCGGCGGACCTTCTCGACCAGTTCGAGGAGCTCTGAGCCCTCCTGACGTACGAGGGTCTCGCCCAGCAGATCGCCGAGTCGGCGGATGTCGGCGCGCAGCTCGGTGCTGGCTGTGGTGGTCTGGTCGTCGGCACTGCTCACAGGTGCGGCTCCTTGCAGTGTTGAAGCACGTCAGGTCTGGGAGGGGCCCCGGTCGGATATGAATCCGTGTTCCGGGGGAACTAGAGAGAGCGGACCGCGCTGTCCGACCGTTTCCAAGGATAGGTGTCACATTGCGGCACGGACTCGCGGCCTCTTACCGCCGGGTTCCGCGCTGCCATACTTACGTCGCCGTAGGTTACGGGACCGTAGATAGCGCGGGTCCCGTGATCGTGTGCCCGCCGCACGCGCGCCGTGACCCTCAACCCTCGACCCCACAGGGGACGTGCCCATGACCACATCTTCCGATGCGTATTCCGACACCGATGTGATCGAAGACGCTTCACTCTCCTCCGCCCCCTCCGCGACGCTGGGCGGTGAGCAGAAGCGGTCCGTGGAGCAGCTCGCGCTGCTGCTCTTCATCACCGTCCCGTTCCTCGCCCTGGTCGCGGCGGTGCCGCTGGCCTGGGGCTGGGGCGTGAGCTGGCTGGATCTCGGCCTGCTGGTGTTCATGTACTACCTGGGCTGCCACGGCATCACCATCGGCTTCCACCGCTACTTCACGCATGGCTCCTTCAAGGCGAAGCGTCCGCTGCGGATCGCGCTGGCCGTGGCGGGGTCGATGGCGGTGGAGGGTCCGCTGGTGCGCTGGGTGGCGGACCACCGCAAGCATCACAAGTTCTCCGACGCGGAGGGCGACCCGCACTCCCCGTGGCGCTTCGGCGAGACGCTGCCGGCTCTGATGAAGGGCCTGTGGTGGGCGCACATCGGCTGGATGTTCGATGAGGAGCAGACGTCGCAGGAGAAGTACGCCCCGGACCTGATCAAGGACCCGGCGCTGCGCCGGATCTCCCGCCAGTTCCTCCTCTGGACGATCGTTTCCCTTGCGATCCCGCCGCTGGTCGGTGGCCTGGTGACGATGTCGTGGTGGGGCGCTTTCACGGCGTTCTTCTGGGGGTCGTTGGTGCGGGTCGCGCTGCTGCACCACGTGACGTGGTCGATCAACTCGATCTGCCACGCGGTGGGCAAGCGTCCCTTCAAGTCGCGTGACCGTTCGGGCAACGTGTGGTGGCTCGCGGTCCTGTCCTGCGGTGAGTCCTGGCACAACCTCCACCATGCCGATCCGACGTCGGCGCGGCACGGTGTGCTCAAGGGCCAGATCGACTCGTCGGCCCGGATCATCCGCTGGTGCGAGCAGCTGGGGTGGGCGACGGATGTGCGCTGGCCCTCGGAGTCCCGTATCGACTCCCGCCGGAAGCAGACCACCGTCGGCCCGGCATGATTGACGACGTGGCGACCGACTCCAGCAATTCCAGCCCCTCCAGCAAAGAGAAGCAGCCCCGGCGTGCGCGCCGGACCCGGATGACGGGTGCCGAGCGCCGGGAGCAGTTGCTGGACATCGGCCGCACGCTCTTCGCCGCCAAGGGCTTCGAGGGCACGTCGGTGGAGGAGATCGCGGCGAAGGCCGGGGTCTCCAAGCCTGTCGTGTACGAGCACTTCGGCGGCAAGGAGGGGCTGTACGCGGTGGTGGTGGACCGTGAGATGCGGGCGCTGCTTGACGGGGTGACGGGGGCGTTGACGGCGGGGCATCCGCGCGAGCTCCTGGAGCAGGCGGCGTTCGCCCTCCTGGACTACATCGAGACGTACACGGACGGCTTCCGCATCCTGGTCCGTGACTCGCCGGTCGCGCAGTCGACCGGCACGTTCGCGTCGCTCATCTCGGACATCGCGACGCAGGTGGAGGACATCCTGGGCCAGGAGTTCAAGACGCGGGGCTTCGACCAGAAACTGGCTCCCCTCTATGCCCAGGCGCTGGTGGGCATGGTCGCGCTGACGGGCCAGTGGTGGCTGGACGTGCGCAAGCCGAAGAAGGCGGAGGTGGCGGCGCACCTGGTGAACCTGGCCTGGCACGGCCTGGACGGCCTCGAGCCGAAGCCGCGGCTGATAGGCCACAGGAAGAGTTAACGCTGCGGGGTCGCTGCGCTTGGCGGGGCTGAGCTGCTCCCTCCCGGCGCGGGCTCCCTCCCGGCGAGGGCTTCGCCCGGAGCCCTGCGGTGCGCTCCCCCACCAAGACCGCCGCTCCGCGGCGGATCTCTCCCACCCACCCACCCGATCGCCGAGGCTCTAGCGAGCCGGCCGACAAGCAAACATCCGCCGCGGAGCGGCGGTTCAGGTGTCCTGGGGCGGGCCCCCCGCCCCCACCCCCCGCTCAAGGAACTCCAGCCGGTTGCCCACCGGGTCGTCGGCGTAGAAGCGGCGGTGGCCCGGCAGGGCGTTGTCCCAGGTGACGGGGACGCCCCGGGCGGCGAGGCGGTTGGCGTACGCGGTGATGTTCCGTACCCGCAGCCCTGGGTGCGCCTTGCGCGCGGGGCGGAAGTCGGCCTCGATGCCGAGGTGCAACTGCACGGCCCCGGCCAGGAACCAGCAGCCGCCCCGCCCAGCGAGCGCAGGCGGCTTGGGAATCTCCGCCATGCCGAGCACGTCCCCGTAGAAGCCCCGCAGCGCGGGCTCGCTGCCGGGCGGGGCCGCCAGCTGGACGTGGTCGACGGCCACCAGCATCAGGCCCCGCCCTCCCGCCGGGCCACCGCGAACACCCTGCGGAAGGGGAAGACCGTGCCGCCCGGCCCCGCCGGGTACGCCTTGCGCAGCAGCTCCCCGTACTCGGAGAGGAACGCCGACCTCGCCTCCGCGTCGTCCGCCAGCACCGTGAGCACCGGCCGCAGGCCCGTCCCCTTCACCCAGTCAAGGACCGGGTCCTGCCCCTCCAGGAGGTGGAGGTAGGTCGTCTCCCACGCGTCGACCTCGCACCCCAGCGGGACGAGCCGCTCCAGGTAGGCCGTCGGCGAGAGCACCGCGTCCGCGTGGCGCAGCCGCCCGCCGAGCCACTCCCGCCACCGCTCGGACTCGCTCAGCTCCCGCATCAGGACGTGGCTCGGGGCGTCGAAGTTGCCGGGGACCTGGAAGGCGAACGAGCCGCCGGGGGTCAGCGCCGCGATCCAGGCGGGGAAGGAGTCCGGGTGGCCCGGCACCCACTGGAGGGTCGCGTTGGAGAAGATCAGGTCGTACGTCCCCTCGGGCGGCGCCCAGTCACCGGCGTCCACCGCGGCGAAGTCGAGGCGCCCGCCACCGGCCGTGGGGCCCGCGAGGCGCTCCGCCTGTTCCAGCATCTGGGGCGAGTTGTCGTAGCCGGTGATGTGCGCCGTCGGCCAGCGTTCGGCGAGGAGCCGGGTGACGTTGCCGGGCCCGCAGCCCAGGTCCGCGACGCGCGGCGGACGGCCGCCGGTGGCGGGGAGTTCGGGGACGCGGGCCAGCAGGTCCACGAAGGGGCGGGCCCGGTGCCCGGAGTGGCGCAGGTACTGGCCCGGGTCCCAGGTGGGGGCGGGGCTGCTGCTGCGGGCTGCGGACATGAATGAGCCTCCTCGGATCGCGGCAAGGACCTCGGCGCCGCACTGCCATCGCGCAGGCACCGTACGGGCTTCGTACTGCCGTCGCGCAGGCACCGTACGGGCGCACGGGCTTCGTACTGCCTTCGCGCACGCGTCGTACGGGCGTCACATCGCCTTCGTACCGGCGCCATACGCACGTCGTAACCCCATCCTCGACCCAAAGTATCTTGACGTCAAGAGACTTCATGTCGACAGACCCCCTACACTGATCGTCATGGAGGACGAGGTCGACCGTCTGGTCGCTGCATGGCGCCGGGAGCGCCCCGACCTCGACGTGGAACCACTCGAGGTGCTCAGCCGTGTCAGCAGGCTCGCGCGGCATCTCGACAGGGCCCGGCGGCTCGCGTTCTCCGAGCACAATCTGGAGCCGTGGGAGTTCGACGTACTGACGTCGCTGCGGCGCGCGGGCGCGCCCTATCAGCTCTCCCCCGGACAGCTCCTGACCCAGACCCTGGTGACGTCCGGCACGATGACCAACCGCATCGACCGGCTCGCGAAGAAGGGCCTCGTCGAGCGGCTGCCCGATCCCAGCGACCGTCGCGGCGTCCTCGTGCGGCTGACCGAGGAAGGGCAGGACCGGGCGGACCAGGCCCTCGCCGGACTCCTCAAGCAGGAGCGGGCGATCCTCGCCGAGCTCTCCCGCGGGCAGCGCGGCGAACTGGCCGGGCTGCTACGCCAGTTGACCGCCCCGTTCGACAACATCCCCGGCTAGGTCGACCGGACCCACCCCTGCCCTGCGCGCCAGCGCCACGGCCGCGAGCGTGGAGTGGACGCCCAGCTTCCCCAGCACGTTCTGCATGTGCGTACGCACCGTGTGCGGGGAGAGGAAGAGCCGCTCGGCCACGGCCTTCCTGCCCAGGCCGGCCACCATGCAGCGAAGCACCTCGCGCTCGCGCGGGGTCAGCGACTCCACCAGGCGCTCGGATTCCGTGCGGTGCTTGCGGGCGGCGGTCAGCTCACGCAGGACGCCGGTGAGCAGCGCGGGCGGCAGATGGGTCTCCTCCCGCAACACGCCCCGTATGACCGTAAGGAGCCGGGAGAGCGAGCAGTCCTTGGCGACCCAGCCCGACGCGCCGGCCTGCAGCGCGAGGGCGGCCCTGCGCGGGTCGTCCTTCTCGGCGAGCACGACCGTGCGGACCATCGGCTGGCCCGAACGGACCCCGGCCACCAGGGATATGCCGTCCACCAGGCCGTCCGCGTTGCCCTCCTGCACCGAAGGTGCGGGCCGCACGCCCTGCACGGCGCTCGCCGAAGCGCCCAGGTCGGCGTCGACGAGCAGGACGTCGTATCTGCGCCCCTCGGCCATCCCCCGCTCCAGGCAGCGCAGCGCGGCCGGGCCGCTGCCCGCCGCGGACACGTCGACGTCGGGCTCCGCCGCCAGCGCCGCCGCGAGCGACTCGGCGAAGATGCGATGGTCGTCGACGACCAGGACTCGGATACGAACCACTGAAACCCCCTTCCCCAAGCTCTCCTCGGAGAGCAGGGGATACCCCCGTCAAAAATGACGTCGGAGGACGTACGGTGCGGGTACGACACCCGGAACGGGGGTCACCGCAGTCGCACGGCCGCCGCCGAGCTGTGACTGCCACCCCCACGCCGGGTGTCGTACCCGACTGTCTCGCCCCCTGATCGGTGCCGGCCCCCACCGGCACTGCCACTCAGAGTAGGGCCGCACGGCAGGAGCGGAAGGTAATTTGCAGAACTGACTGGCCAGCGCGTTTATGGTGAGCCGTATGTTTCGTATTGAGACAGGAGTCGACAAAGAACGGTTCGCTCTGCTCCTCGCCGGGCTCCAGGACGCGAACTCCAGGGCCTCGCCGGTGA
Source organism: Streptomyces sp. NPDC051218 (assembly GCF_044455475.1). Classification (NCBI taxonomy): domain Bacteria; kingdom Bacillati; phylum Actinomycetota; class Actinomycetes; order Kitasatosporales; family Streptomycetaceae; genus Streptomyces; species Streptomyces sp. NPDC051218. The sequence continues at coordinate 152,791 of NZ_JBITEU010000004.1, forward strand.
TCCGAGCGCTGCGGGGCACCGTGGAGGATCGTGAGATACCGCTGGCCGTCTGGCTCGTGGAGCGCACGGAGGGCCTCGTCGGCGGTCTCGCCGGGCACACGTGGGGGCGCTGGCTCCACGTGAACCACCTCTGGGTCAGCGAGAAGCACCAGGGAGCCGGCCTCGGCGCCCAACTGCTCGCCGAGGCCGAACGCATCGCGCACGAGGAGCGCGACTGCCGCAACTCCCGTGTGGAGACGTGGGACTTCCAGGCTCCGGGGTTCTACCGCGGCCAGGGTTACGAGGTGGTGGCGGTGATCCCCGACTACCCGGAGGGCGCCAAGGAGTTCACCCTGACGAAGCGGCTGGGGGGTTAGGCGGGCAACCGGCACCGGGGGGGGGAGGTCCCCCCTCCCGGCGCAGGCGAAGTCACCTCTCCCGGCGCGCCCCCGCCGAAGGGACCGCCGGGAACACCCGCGGGGCAGTGAAGCCCGCCGAAGTGAAGGCCTCCAGGATCGACTTCGTCACCGGCTCCGCGTCCGCCTCCTCCACGAGGACGATCGCCGAGCCGCCGAAGCCGCCGCCCGTCATGCGCGCGCCGATCGCGCCGGCCGCGTTGGCGCAGGACACCACCAGGTCCAACTCCTCGCAGGAGATGCGCAGATCGTCCCGCAGTGAGGCGTGGCCCTCGGTCAGGACGGGGCCGATCGCCCGCACCTCCCCCGCGTCGAGCAGGCCGATGACCTGCTCCACCCGGTGGTCGTCCGAGACGATGTGGCGGACGTAGCGGCGGATCTTCTCGTCCGTCAGTTTCGCCAGGGCGGCGAGGAGTTCGGCGTACGGGACGTCCCTGAGGTGACTCACGCCCAATTGCCGCGCACCCTCCTCGCAGCCGGCCCGCCGTTCCGCGTACGCCCCGTCGCCCAGCTCGTGCTTGACCCGGGTGTCGACGACGAGCAGCCGCAGGCCGTGCGCGGCGAGGTCGAAGGGGACCTGCCGTATCGCCAGGTCCCGGCAGTCCAGATGCAGGGCGTGGCCCTCGGTGGCGCACGCGGAGGCCATCTGGTCCATCACGCCGCAGGGCACGCCCACGAAGGCGTTCTCCGCGCGCTGGGCCAGGACCGCCAACTCAGGTCCGGTCAGGCCGAGTTCGTACAGGTCGTTCAGGGCGAGCGCCATGACGACCTCCAGGGCGGCTGACGAGGAAAGGCCCGCCCCGGTCGGCACGGTCGACGCGAGGTGGATGTCCGCGCCCCCGGCGACCGCGTGGCCCGCGTCCCGCAGCGCCCAGACCACGCCCGCCGGGTAGGCGGCCCACCCGCCCTGGCCGTATTTCGACAGGGGGGTCAGCTCGTCGACCCGCAGTTCGGCGACCGGGGCGTCGATGTCCGCCGAGTGCAGGCGCAGGACGCCGTCGCTGCGGCGCGCCACCGCCGCCACCGCGGTGTGCGGCAGCGCGAGCGGCATCACGAAGCCCTCGTTGAAGTCCGTGTACTCGCCGATGAGGTTGACCCGGCCGGGTGCCGACCAGACCCCGTCCGCCTCGTACCCGTACAGCTTCGCGAACTGCCCCGCTACGTCCATCAGTTGCCCCTTAGCCCCAGTTACCGCTGAGCGAACGCCCACGCGTCCGCGACGATGCCCGCGAGGTCCGCGCGGGACGGATTCCAGCCGAGCCGCTCCCGCGCGGTGGCCGCGGACGCGACGAGGACCGCCGGGTCGCCGCCGCGGCGCGGGGCCATGACCTCGGGGATCGGGTGTCCGGTGACCTGGCGGACGGTTTCGATGACCTCGCGCACGGAGAAGCCGTTGCCGTTGCCGAGGTTGCAGATCAGGTGCTCGCCGGGCGTGGCCGCGTCGACGGCGAGGAGGTGCGCCTGCGCCAGGTCCGCGACGTGGATGTAGTCGCGCACGCAGGTGCCGTCCGGGGTCGGGTAGTCGTCGCCGAAGACGTTGATCGCCTCGCGACGGCCCTGTGCGACCTGGAGGACGAGGGGGATCAGGTGCGACTCGGGGTCGTGCCGCTCGCCGTAGGCGCCGTACGCGCCCGCCACGTTGAAGTAGCGCAGCGACACCGCGCCCAGGCCGTGGGCGGTGGCCTCACCGGTGATCATGTGGTCGACGGCGAGCTTCGACGCGCCGTAGGGGGATGTCGGGGCGGTGGGGTCACTCTCCGTGATGGGGGTGCTGACCGGCTCGCCGTACGTGGCCGCGGTGGAGGAGAAGACCAGCTTGCGCACGCCCGCTTCGCGCATCGCGGCGAGCAGCGCCATCGTGCCGCCGACGTTGTTGTCCCAGTACTTCTCGGGCTTCACGACGGACTCGCCGACCTGGGAGAAGGCGGCGAAGTGCAACACGGCGTCGAAGGAGGAGTCCAGCCACTTGGCGGCATCGCGGATGTCACCCTCGATGAACGTGGCGTCGGCGGGGACGCCCTCGCGGAAGCCGGTCGAGAGGTTGTCGAGGACGGTCACCTCGTGCCCGGCCTCGATCAGATGCTGGGCCACCACGCTTCCCACATAGCCCGCCCCGCCGGTGACCAGGTACTTACCGCTCATGAACTCGCTACCTCTCGCAGTCGCTGGGCCGCGGCTTCCGGCGGCACGTCGTTGATGAACACGCTCATGCCGGATTCGGAACCCGCGAGGAACTTCAGCTTGCCCGAAGTGCGGCGAATGGTGAAAAGCTCGAGGTGGAGGGCGAAGTCGTCCCGGTTGACACCGTCATGTCCCTCCAGCGTGCCGAAGGGTGCCTGGTGCCACGCCGCGATGTACGGGGTGAGCGGCTCGCCCCCGGTCCCGCCTTCACCGTCACCTTCACCAGCGCCGAAGATCCGGTCGAAGCGCCTCAAGAGTTCCAGATACACCTGGGGAAACTCTGTGCGCGCCGCTTCGTCGAGGCCGAGCAGGTCGGGCACCCGGCGCTTGGGGTGGAGGTGCACCTCGTAGGGCCAGTGCGCGGCGTAGGGGACGAACGCCACCCAGTGCTCGGCGTCCAGGACCACGCGCTCGCCCGCCGACTCCTCTGCCACGACGTCGTCGAAGAGGTTGCGGCCCGTCGTCTCCTTGTGCGCGGCGATCGACCGCAGCATCAGGGACGTGCGCGGGGTGACGAAGGGATAGGCGTAGATCTGCCCGTGCGGGTGGCCGAGGGTCACGCCGATCTCGGCGCCGCGGTTCTCGAAGCAGAACACCTGCTCGACGGAGGGAAGGTGCGAGAGCTCCGCGGTCCTGTCGGTCCAGGCGTCCAGGACGAGGCGGGCCTGGTCCTCCGTGAGGTCGGCGAAGGACGAGTCGTGGTCCGAGGTGAAGCAGACGACCTCGCAGCGCCCCGCGTCCCCGGCCAGCGAGGGGAAGCGGTTCTCGAAGACCACCACGTCGTACGAGGAGTCGGGGACCTCGCTCAGCCGCTCTCCCTCGGAGGGGCACAGCGGGCACTCGTCGGCCGGCGGGTGGTAGGTGCGGCCCTGGCGGTGCGAGGCGATGGCGACCGCGTCGCCCAGGAGCGGGTCCCGGCGGATCTCGGAGGTCGTGGAGATGGGATCCAGGGGCCTCCGGTCGATGGCGTCGCGCACGGCGTCGTCTCGCGCGTCGTAGTAGATGAGCTCACGACCGTCTGCGAGACGGGTCGAGGTCTTCTTCACGTCCGGGGCTCCTCACCAACACCCACCCAACATAACCGCACATAACAAATCACAAGGCAACAGCATCGTCAATCCCTGCAAGCTGCCGCCCGCAAGCCGAACACTCCCGTCCTCAAGCTGAGCGTCAGCTATGCGCCCGATCACAATCCAACAAAGAACACCAACAGAAGTCTTCAGTTATTGAAGGGAGGGGCGTAGGTTCCGGTCTGATCAGTTCGCGCAACGAAGCGAGTTCACGCATGCAGTCCCCCACACAGACCCTGGCCGAGGGGCTTCGGCTGCCCACCAACGGCCTCGACTACGCGATCCTGGCGATCTACTTCGCCGTGGTCCTCGGCATCGGCTTCGCCGCCCGGCGCTCCGTGAAGACGAGCCTCGACTTCTTCCTCTCCGGGCGCTCCCTGCCCGCCTGGGTCACCGGCCTCGCGTTCGTGGCCGCGAACCTCGGCGCGACCGAGATCCTGGGCATGGCGGCAACCGGCGCCCAGTACGGCGTCGCGGTCGTCCACTGGTACTGGATCGGCGCCATCCCCGCGATGGTCTTCCTCGGCCTCGTGATGATGCCGTTCTACTACCGCAGCAAGGTCCGCTCGGTCCCCGAGTTCCTGCTCCAGCGCTTCGACAAGTCGGCGCACCTGCTCAGCTCGGTGCTCTTCGCGTTCGCGGCGATACTCATCGCGGGCGTGAACCTCTACGCCCTGTCGATCGTCGTCGAGGCGCTCCTCGGCTGGCCGCAGTGGGTGGCCATCGTGGTCGCCGGGTTCTTCGTCCTCGCGTACATCACGATCGGCGGGCTCTCCTCGGCGATCTACAACGAAGTCCTCCAGTTCTTCGTGATCCTCGCCGCCCTCATCCCGATCTGCGTCATCGGCCTGAAGAAGGTCGGCGGCTGGGACGGTCTGAGCGGCTCGATCGAGAAGTCGCACGGCGAGAACTTCATGACCGCGTGGGGCGGCACCGGCATCGGTGACGCCAACCCCCTTGGCGCGAACTGGCTGACGATCATCCTCGGCCTCGGCTTCGTGCTCTCCTTCGGGTACTGGACGACCAACTTCGCCGAGGTGCAGCGCGCTCTGTCCGCGAAGAACCTCTCCGCCGCCCAGCGCACGCCGCTGATCGCCGCCTTCCCGAAGATCTTCATCGTCTTCCTGGTGATGATCCCGGGCCTGGTCGCGGCCGTCCTCGTCCCGAAGATCGGCACCGCGGGCTCGGACCTCACCTACAACGACGCGATCCCGTACCTGATGCAGGAGTTGCTGCCCAATGGCGTGCTCGGCATCGCGGTGACCGGTCTGCTCGCGGCGTTCATGGCGGGCATGGCGGCGAACGTCTCATCCTTCAACACCGTGTTCACGTACGACATCTGGGCGAAGTACGTGGTCAAGGACCGCGAGGACGGCTACTACCTGAAGTTCGGCCGTCTGATCACCGCGATCGGTGTGCTCGCCTCCGTCGGAACGGCCTTCATCGCCGCGTCGTTCTCGAACATCATGGGGTACCTGCAGACGCTGTTCACCTTCTTCAACGTCCCGATGTTCGTGGTCTTCATCATCGGCATGTTCTGGAAGCGCGCCTCCATGAAGTCCGGTGTGTGGGGTCTGGTCGCGGGCACGTCCGCCGCGATGATCAACTACTTCTGGATCTACAAGCAGGGCATCATCGACATCCCGACCGACCAGGGAGCCAACTTCGTCTCGGCGATCACCGGCTTCGTCGCCGGCGCCGTGGTGATGATCGCGGTCACGCTCTTCACCGCGCCCAAGCCGGAGGCCGAACTGGCCGGGCTGGTCTACGGGACGACGGCGCCCGGCGTCGAGGAACCGCCCGCCGAGGGTGACGACGCCTGGTACCGCAAGCCCGCGCTGCTCGGCTGGAGCGCGATCGTGCTGGCCGCGGCCTGCTACCTGCCGTACTCGTTCTGATCCCGATCGGAGGTCTGGAAGATCATGTCTGAACTGCACAAGGAAGTCTCCGATCTGGAGCGCAAGTCCGCCACGGCGGCCCGCCTCTTCGACATCCGGCGCATCATCGGCGGCCTGTTCGTCGTCTACGGCGTCATCGTGACGATCGCCGGGATCTCACCGTCCGACGCCGACATGAAGAAGGCCGAGGACATCAACATCAACCTCTGGTCGGGCCTTGCCATGCTGGCGCTCGGGCTCTTCTTCCTCGGCTGGCTGTGGCTGCGTCCCACTCCGCCGCCCACCGAGGCACCGGAGGAAGACAAGTAACACCCCGCGACGGGGCCCGAGTTCACTGCACCGGTGGCTCGGGCCCCGTCGGCGTCCCCGGGTCGTCCGTGAAGGCCGGCGCGGGCCGTTCCGCGCGGTCGAGCAGGCCCGTGCGCGCCGCGAGCGCCGCGGCCTCCAGACGGGATCCGACGCCCAGTTTCATCAGGACGCGCTGCACATGCGTACGCGCCGTGCTGGGCGCGATCCCCATTCCGGCGGCGATGAGGCGGGTGTCCTCGCCGTCCGCGACCCGCACCAGGACCTCGACCTCGCGCGGCGTCAGCATCTGAAGCAGCCGCTGCCCCTCGTCGTCGGGCTGCGCGGCCGGATTGAGCAGCTCGCTGAACGCGCCCTGCAGCAGCTGCGGCGCGACGGCCGCCTCACCGGCTCTCGCCTTCATGATGGCGCGCTCGACACCCTCGATGCGCTCGTCATGGCGTACGTATCCCGAAGCGCCCGCGGCGAACGCCGCTGCGATGCCGCGCGGGCTCGGTACCGGGCCGAGCACCACCACGGCGACCTGCGGGCGCTCCCGCTTGATCTTCACTACCGGATCGAACATGCCGGCCTCCGCCGGCGTCGCCGTGCCGAGCAGGCAGACCTCGGGGGCCCGGCTGATGACCAGCTCCGCCGCCCCGGCCGCGGGCGCGGCCGCGGCGAGCACCCGGTGTCCGCGCAGCTTCAAGGCCGAGGCGAGTGCCTCGGCGAGCAGTCGGTGGTCGTCGACCACCATGAGTCGCACACCCATCGAGCAACCCCCCACTTTCCCCCACGGATCCCCCACGGATCGAGGGCCCCCCGGCCCCACGCCCACTCATCCCCCGGAAGCTACACGCTTGTTCGACGCTGCGCGCCCCCTACCGGCGATAAGCGGCCCGGAATGCGGAAATCCCGGCCGAATACGAGTGAGAGGGAGTACGTGTGTACGGAACGGCACACGCGGAGAGCCGGACGGCCCCGTTCCTCGTCGGGAACGGGGCCGTCCGGTGCGTACGCGGAGGTCAGGAGGGCTACTTGGCGACGAAGCCCAAGGCCGTGTACTCCTTCTCGTCCTTCGAGTACGGCTTGCTGATCAGCTCCTTGCCGAGGTACAGCATGCCGTCGGTGTAAAGGAGTTCGTTCGATTTCGGCACCATGCCGCTGATGGCGCTGCCGACGGACTCGGCCGCCGGGGTCTCCAGGAGCTTGGTCTCCTTCATCGTCTTGCCGTTGAGGGAGACGACCTGGGCGCCCTTGTCGTAGCCGGCGTCCTTGTACGCGAGGACGTTGCCGCCGTCCATGCGGATCGGGAACATCTCGCCGTTCTCGCCCGCGTCGGCGCGGTCACCCGTGGTCTTGCCGGTGGCCAGCGAGAACGCGATGATCTCGTTCGTCTGGCTGTACTCGCTGCCGCCGCCGTCGTGCTGGCGGGTGGGGATGTAGAGCTTGTCGTTGCCCACGGCCAGCGAGGTGCAGGCGTAGATGACGTTGACCTCGCAGTCGTGGTCGTACTTGCCGTCGGGCAGCGAGATCTTGGCGCGGAGGTCGCCCTTGTCGTCGAGCGAGAAGACGTCCGTGACGCCGCTCGCGGTGATCTCCTGGGTGTCCTGGCCGAAGACGACGGGGCGCGTCGAGATGATCTTGGCGTTGTCGACGCCCGGCGTCACCGGGTACGTCCACTTCGAGTCGCCGGTCTTGGCGTCGAGGAGCTGGACCTTCAGCTTCTCGTCGCCGTAGTCACCGCACTTCTGGACGGCGACGAGCTGCTCGCCGCCCGCGTAGCCCTCGTCCTGGCACTCCTCGCTGGCGTCGGGCTCCCAGAGGTGGTCGCCCGACGTGAGGTCGAAGGCCGCGCCGCCTGCGCTGGAACCGGCCGCGACGGTGCTGCCGCTGATGGTGACCTCTTCGACTCGGGCATCCATGCTGCCCTCCTCGATGGTCTCCGTCCAGAGCTTCCTGCCGTCCTTCAGGTCGACCGCGGAGATCTGCGAACAGGTCTTGTGGTCACCCTTCTTGGTCCGCTTGCCGTCCTCGTAGGCGACCGCGACGATGCCGTCCTTGGTGACCTCGCGCGAGCCCGCGCAGGTCTGCCCCTTCAGCGGCAGCGTCCACAGTTCCTTGCCGTCGGACGGGTCGTACCCGACGATCTCGTTGACGCCCGCCTTGGCGTAGACGTCCTCGGTGAGCCAGGAGCCCTTGATGCTCCAGACGTCGTCCTTGGGAACCTCGGGCTGCGGGAGCTGCATGGAGACGGTGGCGCTGGTGTTGGCCGGCACCTTCTCCTTGCCGGGGCCGCTCGGGCCCTGCTCGTCGCCGCCCTTGCCCTCCTCGTCGCCTCCCTTGCCGCCACCGGTCGAGCCTCCGGAGCTCGCCTCGGTGTCGTCCTTCTGCGTCGAGGCGTAGAAGACACCGCCGCCGACGATCAGGGCGATCGCGACGACCGCACCGATGATGATCTTCATCTGGCCGCTGAGCTTCGAACCGCCCGAGCCGCCGGGGACGCCCGCCTGCGGAGCCATCGGCATCGTGCCGGGCTGCTGGTAGGCGCCGTACGGGGCCTGCTGGCCGTACGGCTGCGTCGGCTGGTTGTACGGCTGCGTCGGCTGGCCCGGGTAGCCGTAGCCCTGGGGCTGGCCGGGGGGCGGGGTGCCGGGGGCCTGCGGCGCCTGCGGGTAGCCGTAGTTGGGCTGGCCCTGCGGCGGCGTCGGCGGCTGCGCGGGCGGCGTCGGGGGCTGGCCGGGCGGCTGCGCGGGCGGCGGGGTCTGCGGGTAGCCGTACGAGGGGTTGTTCGGCTCGGGGGCCTTGCCGAAACCGCCGGGCGGCGGGTCCTGCGGTGCGCCGAACCCGCCCTGCGGGGGCTCGTTGGGCGGCTGGGGCGGCTGGGTCATGAGGTCGATTCCTTGGGGACGAGAGATGAACTGAGCGACGAGGAGGGCGCGGGCGCCGGCCCGGTGGAGGGCGCGGGCGCCTGCCCGGAGAAGGGGGCGGGCGCCTGCCCTGCGGAGAAGATCACTTGCCGTAGGCCAGCATCAGCTTCTCCTGGCCCTTTGCGCTGCCCGAGAGCCGCGTCGTGGAGATGTAGAAGCGGCCGTCCACGTAGTCGACGTCCTTCGAGTAGAAGCCGCTCTCGATCTCAGCGGTCCCCTCGGGGTTCTTCAGGAGCGTCTTCGGCTTGTGCGAACCCGACAGCGGGATCGAGACGACCTGACCGCCGGCGTCGTACGACGGGTTGACGTAGGCGATGAGCGAATCGCCGTCCATCTTCATCGGCAGCATCGATTCCTCCAGCGGCGACTTCACGCGCCATGCCTCCTTGCCGGTGGCGAGGCTGATCGCCACGACCTCGTTGGCCCCGGAGGTCGCCTCGGTCGGCAGGTAGAGGTTCTTGTCATCGGTCGTCGCGCCCAGGCAGCCCTGGAGACTGCCGCCGAGGAACGACGAACTGCCGCACTCCGGCGCGAACTTCTCGTCGACGCCGACCTCAGAACGGGTGGCGCTGCTGTTGGGCTTCAGCGTGGTGATGTTCCACTGCTTCTTGTCCTCGTTGGTGAGGTAGACGATCGTCGGGCTCTCGGAGTAGATCCGGCCGATCTGCCAGCCCTTGGGGAACTTCTTCGTCCACACGACCTTGCCGGTCTTGGGGTCGATCTGCTCCAGCTCGTCGTGCTCCGTGGAGGAGCCCGCGCCGCACGACAGGGCGCGGAGGATCTTCTTCCCGCCGGTGAAGCCGCTGGGGAAGCAGGTGCCCTCGTCCTTCTTCTCGGAGACGAAGAGCTCCTTGCCGTCACTGATCCGCAGCGCCGTGCCGGACTGGGAGCGGCCGACCATCAGCGTCTCGCCGGTGATGGAGAGGTCGACGTTGAGGGACATGTCGAAAAGACCCTCCTCCTCGACCGTCTTCGTCCAGCCCTTGCCACCGGTCTTCAGATCGATGATCCGGACCTGGCTGCACTTGGAGTCGTCCTTCTGCCCGTCCTTGTACGCGACGGCGATCTTGTTGTCGTCCGTGACCTGCGGGGTCGTGCCACAGATCTTCTGCGGCAACGTGACCGTCGGCCAGGCCTGTTCGCCCGTCTTGACGTTGTAGGCGGTGAGCTCCTTGTACGCCGCCTTGACGGCGATGTCACCGTGGACCCACATGCCGTTGGCGTCGGCGCCCGAACCGGGCACCTTGGGCGCTTCCTTGTAGAAGAGCACCTTCGACTCACCGGGCTGGCGGCCCGCGTTGAGGTCCTCCTTCTCGCCCTGCCCGTCGCCCTCGCCGTCGCCCGGGTTGGCCGGCGCCGACGCGCTCGCCTTGGGGTCGTCGCTCTTGCCCGCGGTGGGCTTCTTCTTGCCGCCGCCGTCGTCACCTCCGACGACCGCCCAGGTGACGCCGCCGATGACGAGCGCGGCCGCGGCCACGGCGGCCACGATCAGACCGGGCTTGCCCTTGAAGGGGTTCTTGCCGCCGCCACCGCCGACGCCGGGCGGATGGGTGCCCGGCACGCCGGGGGGCGGGAACTGCTGCTGCGGGTAGCCGTACTGGGGCTGCTGGGCGTAGGGGCCCGGCTGCGTGGGCTGGCCGTAGGGACCCGGCTGGGCCGGCTGACCGGGCTGACCCGGCTGACCGGGCTGCGTGGGCTGGCCGTAAGGTCCGGGCTGGTTGTACGGTCCCGGCTGTCCCGGCTGCTGCGGGTAGCCGTACCCCGGCTGGGGTGCGGGCGGAGTCTGCGGGTAGCCGTAACCGGGCTGGGGCGCGGGCGGGGTCTGCGGGGCTCCCGACGGCGGGGCCGGCGGCGAGCCGGGCATCTGCGGTGGCTGGCCCGGTGGCTGCGGAGCGGCTCCTTGCCGTGGATCCTGCGGAGCTCCGAAACCGCCGGACGGCGGCTGGTTGGGCGGCTGAGTCATCAGCGCTTCCCCCTTCACTGATTTTTCGGCACGCCAAGTGGTGCTCAGGCCGACCTTTCTATCACCCTGAGCGCCGGGCACAACTGACCGGTCCGCCCCCTGTTCCCAAGGGAGGACCGGCCCGTGATGCGTCCGTTACGAGACCTCTACGCGCTCTCCGCGAGCTCCAGCCAGCGCATCTCCAACTCGTCGCGCTCGCTCACGAGTTCGCGCAACTCGGCGTCCAGTTTCGCCACCTTTCCGAAGTCGGTGGCGTTATCGGCGATTTGGGCGTGCAGCCAGGTCTCCTTCGTGGACATCTTGTCCAGCTGCCGCTCGATCTTCTGCAGTTCCTTCTTCGCGGCGCGGGCGTCGGCGGAGGAGACGTTCTTCTGCGGGGCGGCCGGTGCGGAGGACCCGGAGGACCCGGAGGACGAGGCCAGCGGAGCCGCGGGCGCGCCCGCGGCCGCCATCCGCTTGCGCCGCTCCAGGTACTCGTCGATGCCGCGCGGCAGCATCCGCATCGTGGCGTCGCCGAGCAGCGCGAAGACCTTGTCGGTGGTGCGCTCCAGGAAGAACCGGTCGTGGGAGATGACGACCATCGACCCGGGCCACCCGTCAAGGACGTCTTCGAGCTGGGTCAGCGTCTCGATGTCGAGGTCGTTCGTCGGCTCGTCGAGGAAGAGGACGTTCGGCTCGTCCATCAGGAGGCGAAGCAGCTGGAGCCGCCGCCGCTCACCACCGGACAGGTCACCGACGGGCGTCCACTGCTTCTCCTTGTTGAAGCCGAACGTCTCGCAGAGCTGCCCCGCGGTCATCTCCCGGCCCTTCCCGAGGTCGACCCGCTCGCGCACCTGCTGCACGGCCTGCAACACCCGCAGCGTCGGGGAGAGTTCGGCCACTTCCTGCGAAAGATAAGCCAGCTTCACGGTCTTGCCGACGACCACACGCCCCGCCTCGGGCTGTACGTCGCCGTCGGAGCGCTGCGCCTCGGCCATCGCCCGCAGCAGCGAGGTCTTGCCCGCGCCGTTGACACCCACCAGGCCGATGCGGTCGCCGGGGCCGAGCTGCCAGGTCAGGTGCTTGAGCAGCACCTTGGGCCCGGCCTGGACGGTCACGTCCTCAAGATCGAAAACGGTCTTGCCGAGCCGGGTCGTGGCGAACTTCATCAGCTCACTGCTGTCCCGGGGCGGCGGCACGTCGGCGATGAGTTCGTTGGCGGCCTCGATGCGGTACCGCGGCTTGCTGGTACGGGCGGGCGCGCCGCGCCGCAGCCAGGCCAGCTCCTTGCGCATCAGGTTCTTGCGCTTGGTCTCCTCGGTGGCCGCGATGCGCTCACGCTCGGCGCGCGCGAAGACGTAGTCGGAGTACCCGCCCTCGTACTCGTAGACAGACCCGCTCTGTACGTCCCACATGCGCGTGCACACCTGGTCGAGGAACCAGCGGTCGTGCGTGACACAGACGAGCGCCGAGCGCCGCGTGCGCAGGTGCTCGGCGAGCCAGGCGATGCCCTCGACGTCCAGGTGGTTGGTCGGCTCGTCGAGCACGATCAGGTCCGGCTCGCCGATGAGCAGCTTCGCGAGCGCGATACGGCGCCGCTCGCCACCGGAGAGCGGCCCGATGACGGTGTCGAGCCCCTGCGGGAAGCCAGGCATGTCGAGCCCGCCGAAGAGACCGGTGAGCACATCCCGGATCTTGGCGCTGCCCGCCCACTCGTGATCGGCGAGGTCACCGATGACCTCATGCCGCACGGTGGCCTCGGGGTCGAGCGAGTCGTGCTGGGTGAGCACGCCGAGCTCAAGACCGCCGTTGTGCGTGACCCGCCCGGTGTCCGCCTCCTCCAGCTTGGCGAGCATCCGGATGAGGGTCGTCTTCCCGTCTCCGTTGCGCCCCACGACGCCGATCCGGTCCCCCTCGGACACGCCGAGGGAGACACCGTCGAGCAGGGCACGGGTGCCGTACACCTTGCTGACTGCCTCGACATTGACCAGGTTGACGGCCATTAACGCTCCAGGGAAGGGGATCGATCGACCTCCAGCGTAGTCGCCCGGCCGGGGCGTCCTTCTCGGGCTCCGGAGTGCGGGACCGATCACTCTTCGTGATGACGATGCCGTGAACCGGCGGCTACCGTGGAGTCGCTGGCCGAAGAATCCCGTCCATGGGAGGAACCATGACCGCCGAGTCCGTTGAGCAGCATCGCTGGGCGTTGCCCCCGCGTGACGGTTACACCGTGGACGACCTGCTCACGCTGCCCGATCTCCCGCCGCACACGGAGTTGATCGACGGGAGCCTGATCCTCGTGAGTCCCCAGCGCTACTTCCACTTCGCCGCGATCGACCTGCTGGTGGCGGGACTGCGCCGCACCGCGCCGCCGGAACTGGGAGTCGTGCGCGAGATGACGGTGGTATTGGACAAGCGCAACGGCCCTGAACCGGACGTCTCTGTCATCAGAGCCAGTGCCAAGACTGGACGGATGCAGACGCACTTCCAGGGCCCAGACGTCGTACTGGCCATCGAAGTGGTGTCCCCCGAGTCCGAGTCGCGTGATCGCACGACCAAGTTCCAGAAATACGCCTCCGCGGGCATTCGCCACTACTGGCTGGTCGAGGCGGCGGGCCCGGATGACTACCCGGTCATCCAGGTCTATGAATTGGGGCAGGCCTCCGGCACGTACGCCCTGACCGGAATCCACCACGACCACCTCAAGCTCAGCGTCCCGTTCGACATCGACATCGACCTCACCGCCATCGACGAGCTGTAGGCGCCCGCTCCACAAGGAGCCACCCGACCAGCGCCATCCCCACCGCCACCGGCGCCGTCACCCGCACCGCGATCAGCATCGCCGTACGCCCTTCGAGCAGGCCACCGAAGCCGACCATCGAGAGGCCGAGCACCCCGAAGAGGCAGAGCGTGACGCCCACGGCGGCTGTCGGGCCCGCGCCTGGCGCCTGCGTCAACTCCCGTGCCGCAACCGGCTTCTCGAAGCGGCGGAAGGCGGCGACCAGCAGAGCGGTGAGCATCATCGCGGCCGCCATCCGCAGCGGAACCTGCGTCCACCACTCCCTCGTCGCAGGCTCCGGCAACGGCACGTCCGCCGCGATCATCACCCCGTACACCCCGAGCATCGCCGTCAGGTGCCATAGGAACGCCGTCATCGAGACCCCGTTCGCCGCCACCACGCCCCGCCACACCCGGGGCCGCGCCAGCCACCGCGTAGCCGGTCCGCGCAGCAGCTCCACCGCTCCCACCAGCCAGATCCCGTGGCAGAGCAGGGCGAAGGTCGGCGGTGCCATGTTCGAGACGCGTTCGCCGGGCATGCCCACCATGGAGAGGGGATACGGGCCGAAGGCGACCAGCGCCGCGGCTCCCGCGAGGCCGGTCACCGCCATGGCCGCGGGCACCCGCACCCGCAGCCTGCCGTCCGCCCGCAGGAAACCGAGCTGATGCACGGCGAGCCACACGAAGGCGAAGTTCAGGAACTCCACGTACGGGACGCCGAAGGCGAAGCGCGCCACGTCCACCGCACCCGCGGCGAGCACGAGCCCCCCGAACGCGCCCCAGCCGTACCGCTCGTGCAGCCTCAGCAGCGGTGGAGTGAAGGCCACCATCGCGAGGTAGATGCCGACGAACCACAGCGGCTGGGCCACGAGCCGCAGCGTCACGTCCAGCAACGCGCCTTGCTCGCCCAGGAGTTGGACAAGGAGCGCGGCAGCTCCCCACACGCCTATGAACACCATCGTCGGCCGCAGCAGCCGCTGCAGCCGTGCCCGCAGGAACGCCGAGTAGACGGAAAGGCCAGGAGTCTTCCGGCTCAGGGAGCGGTACGACAGCGCGTGCGAGAAGCCGCCGACGAAGAAGAACACCGGCATGATCTGCAGCGCCCAGGTGAGCAGTTGCAGATCGGGCACGACGGCGAGGAGGTTGCCGACCTCGGTGCGGCCGTCGTCCCCGACGGTCACCGCCGCCATCAGCCAGTGGCCGACGACGACCGTGCCGAGCGAGGCGACCCGCAGCAGGTCGATGTACCGGTCGCGCCCGGTGGGCGTCTGCTCGGCCAGTTCGCGAACGCTTGATCCCATGTACGTACGGTCGCGCGCGCCGCGGGCCCGGCGTCAGCGCGAACGTACTCAGATCCGCGCCTGAGTACCCGCGCGCCTAGAGCAACGTGGCACCCGGCGCCGGTGAGTCCGCGACCCGCGCGGTGCGGCAGGTACCGGAGGCCGAGAGCGCTTCGGCGACCCGTCGCGCGGACTCGGCGTCGGCGGCCAGGAACGCCGTCGTGGGCCCGGATCCGGAGACGAGCGCGGCCAGGGCTCCCGCGTCCGTGCCCGCGGCGAGGGTGTCGGCGAGCGAGGGGAAGAGGGACAGGGCGGCGGGCTGAAGATCATTGGATACGGCGCCGGCGAGGGCCTCGGTATCCCCTCTGCGCAGAGCGTCGAGCAACCCCGCCGACGCCTCCGGAGCGGGCGCTTGTGGGGTCAGCCGGTCGAACTCGCGGTAGACCGCGGGGGTGGAGAGCCCGCCGTCGGCCACCGCGAACACCCAGTGGAAGTCCCCGCCGACCTCCAGAATCTCCAGCTTCTCGCCGCGCCCCGTGCCGAGCGCCGCCCCGCCCACCAGGCTGAACGGCACGTCGCTTCCCAACTCGGCGCAGATGTCGAGGAGTTCGTCGCGCGAGGCCTCGGTCCCCCACAGCGCGTCGCACGCCAGGAGCGCGCCCGCACCGTCCGCGCTGCCGCCGGCCATGCCGCCCGCGACGGGGATGTCCTTGGCGATGTGGATGTGCACATCGGCCGTACGGCCATGGCGCGCGGCAAGGAGCTCGGCGGCCCGCGCCGCCAAGTTCGTACGGTCCAGGGGCACTTGGTCGGATCCGGGCCCGGAACACGTCACGCGCAGCTGCTCGGCGGGCGTCACGGTGACCTCGTCGTACAGCCCGACCGCGAGAAAGACATTGGCGAGGTCGTGAAACCCGTCCGCGCGCGCGGCACCCACCGCCAACTGGACATTGACCTTCGCGGGAACGCGGACGGTCACGCTGTCACTCACGAAGCGGCTCCCTTGTGCTCGGCGATCCGCGCGAACTCCTCCACCGTCAGCGCCTCGCCGCGTGCCTGCGGCGAGACTCCGGCGGCGACGAGTGCCGCCTCGGCGGCTGCCGCCGAACCCGCCCACCCGGCGAGGGCGGCGCGCAGGGTCTTGCGACGCTGGGCGAAGGCGGCGTCGACGACGGCGAAGACTTCCTTCTTCGAAGCGGTCGTCTTGACCGGCTCGGCGCGCCGCACCAGGGACACCAGACCAGAGTCGACGTTCGGCGCGGGCCAGAAGACGTTGCGGCCGATGGAACCGGCGCGCTTCACGTCGGCGTACCAGTTCGCCTTCACGGACGGCACGCCGTACACCTTCGAGCCGGGAGCGGCGGCGAGGCGGTCGGCGACCTCGGCCTGCACCATCACGAGCGTGCGCTCGATGCTGGGGAAGGTGTCGAGCATGTGCAGCAGGACCGGCACGGCGACGTTGTACGGCAGGTTGGCGACCAGCGCGGTCGGGGCGGGGCCCGGCAGCTCGCGTACGAGCATGGCGTCGCTGTGCACCAGCGCGAAGGAGTCCGCCTTCGCGGGGAGGCGGGCTCCGATGGTCGCCGGCAGCGCGCCCGCGAGGACGTCGTCGATCTCGACCGCGACGACGCGGTCCGCGGTGTCCAGCAGGGCCAGCGTCAGCGAGCCGAGGCCGGGGCCGACCTCGACGACCACGTCCTCGGGGCCGACGTCCGCGGTGCGGACGATGCGGCGGACGGTGTTGGCGTCGATGACGAAGTTCTGGCCGCGTTGCTTGGTCGGGCGTACGCCGAGGGCGGCTGCCAGCTCGCGGATATCGGCTGCGCCGAGCAGAACCCCGGTCTCACTGTTACTCACCCCCACAGGTTACGGGTCCCGCCCCTTGGGCCCCGCCACTGCCGACCCGGGCCCCTGGGCCCGCCACTGTGTCCCCCCGCAGCATGCGATCCCCGAACAAGCCTTTCCCGCCCACCCGCCCGATTGCCCCGCGGTGACAGGGGGTGGGCGGGGTGAGGGTGGCAAAGATCCACAGGGGGTGGGGTCATCTCGGGTGGGGGTTTGCGGGCCTCAGCACGCATGCACCCGCGGTCGGCGACGCACGGGAGGGGACGTGCCGGTATGTCTGCCCGGAGCACGGCTCGCGGCGCTCCCGCGCCGAAGTATCAAGGCGGCCACCGGACGATAGCGAGGACGGACATACCGGCGCGGCCCCGCACCCACCACGAAGCAGCGCCGCTCCCCGCACGCACCCGCAGCCGGAAGCGCGCCCCCCTACAACCGCCCCCCACAATGCGGCCAAGGGCTGGCCCCCCGCTGTACATACAGCTTCTTCGCGCGGTACGTCTGTTCCTCCGATGACGCGTCCTGCGGCCGGCCCGAGCCGCCGAGCCCCTGCCAGGTGCGGGTGTCGAACTGGTACAGGCCCCCGTACGTCCCCGACGGGTCCACCGCGTTCGGGCGGCCGCCCGACTCGCAGTGCGCCAGCGAGCCCCAGTTCAGACCCTCCGCCCCCGCAACCGAGTTCGGACGCTGCTTCGTGCCGACCTTCACGATCCGCGTCTGCGGCTCACGCACGATCTCCGACCGCAGCCGCCGCGGCTTCTGCTTGACGCCGTTGACCGTCCGCAGCGCGTACGTGACCCGCCGCGTCCCCTGGTGCCCCTGCCGCTCCACGACCTCCGTGCCCGCGAACAGCGACGGATCGTCCGTCCGCCGTACGTCGAACGGGATCGGCTCCTCCCGCACCTCCTTGCGCCCGGAGATCCGCATGACGGTGACCGTCTGGCCGTCGCGCGGAAAGCTGCCGGGCGGGACGGAGGTGGTGTCCTGGCCGTGCAGGCTGATCCCGGACTCCTCGACCGCTTCCCGCACCGTCGCCGCATTCGTACGGATGGTTCGCTCACGGCCGTCCGCCATGATCGTCACCGTGCGCTCGGTCCGTACGTCGAGATCGAGGCCGCCTCGCTCGATCCGCTTGCTGCGCGACGTCGACAGATAGGCGCCCTCGGCCCGCACCCCGAGCTGCCGCAGCGCCCCGTCCACCGTGCGGGCCGTCGTCCAGACCTCGCGCCGCTGCCCGTCGAGGGTGAGCTTGACCGGCCGGCCGTAGCGGACGGCGATCTCGTCGCCGCTGGCGAGCGCCGCGCCCGCGGCGGGCGCCACGATGTCGTGCGCGCCGAAGTCCACGCCCTCGTCCTCCAGCAACTCCCCCACGTCGTCCGCGAAGGTGTGCAGAGTCCGCGACTCGCCGTCGACGCTCAGCCGCACGGCCTTGTCGTTGGCGACGAAGGCCGAGGTGCCGCCCGCGAGGAAGGCGACGACCAGCGCCTGCGGCAACAGCTTCCGCAACGTATCGGGCCGCTCGGGCCGCTCGGGCCGCTCCAGCCGCTCGGAGGGGGCCTGCGACCGCGGTCCTGACCGCGGCTTCGCCTTCTTCCGCCGGGCCGCCCGCCGCGCCTCGGCCCGCCCCCCGCCGGGGAGAACCACGGTGGCCTGCAGGGGAAAGAACTCCGGCTCCGCCCCCAGCTCCGGCTCCGGATCCCGCTCCGGATCCCGCTCCGGCTCATAGGTCGTGCCGCCCCCATAAGACGTCTCGTAGGACGTCCCGTAAGACGTCGCGTACTGCGGCGACGGCGACGGCGACTGCGGCGCATGACTCACGACGACGCTCCAGCGTTCTCGTTCTGGTCCGGATCGGGCGAGGCGGACCAGAACCTAGCGGAGCGACCGTCACTCTCCAAAGCAGGACGACTACGCAGTGTCGCGGTGCGTGCCTGAATCACCAGGCCACGGGCGTTATCGGTCAGTAATCAAATGCGCGCGCCGTATTGACCGAGATCGCCTCGGCCATGGCGTCCTCGCCGATCCCCCGCACCTCGGCCATGGCCCGCAATGTGACCGGAATGAGATACGGCGCGTTAGGCCGTCCGCGGTAGGGAGCGGGCGTCAGGAAGGGCGCGTCCGTCTCCACGAGGACCAGTTCGAGGGGCGCCACGGCCAGCGCGTCCCGCAGCCCCTGCGCGTTCTTGAACGTGACGTTGCCCGCGAAGGACATGAAGTACCCGTGTTCCGCGCAGACTTGGGCCATCACCGCGTCGCCCGAGTAACAGTGGAAGACGGTGCGCTCCGGAGCCCCCTCCTCCTTCAGGATCCGCAGCACATCTTCGTGGGCCTCGCGATCGTGGATGACCAGGGCCTTGCCGTGCCGCTTGGCGATCTCGATGTGGGCGCGGAAGGACCTCTCCTGGGCGGCCTTGCCCTCGGGCCCCGTGCGGAAGTAGTCGAGCCCCGTCTCGCCCACGCCCTTGACCTGCGGCAGCGCGGCCAGCGCGTCGATCTCGGCGAGCGCGGCGTCCAGCGCGCCGTCGCCGCCCGCCTCGCGAGCCCCCTGCCGGGACCAGCCGTCGGGATCGCCGTGCACGATGCGCGGTGCCTCGTTGGGATGCAGGGCGACGGTGGCGTGCACGCTCCCGTGCGCGGCGGCCGTCTCCGCGGCCCAGCGCGAGCCCGCCACGTCACAGCCCACCTGCACGACCGTCGTCACGCCGACCGCGGCGGCCTTGGCGAGCCCCTCCTCCACCGTCCCCGACTGCATGTCGAGGTGGGTGTGGGAGTCGGCGACCGCCACCCGAAGGGCTTCGGGCGGCGGCGGCGCGGCGTTCTTGGTGTCGGCGTTCTTGCCGTCGGCACGCTTGCCGTCGGCGTCTTTGGAGGTGGAAGGCATACCCCCGATCCTACGAAGCGGGCGTCAGCCCGCCTTGCGGTGGTGGAAGGGATGCAGCAGCGCCGACAGATGCCAGTGGTGCTGCTTGGGCTCACGGGGCTCCACCGTGGCGGCCGCCCCGGACTCGTCCCCCGCCGCCTTCTTCGCCGCTTTCTTCTCCGCTGCCTTCGCCGCAGGCGCATGATGCCGCTGCAGCAGATCGAGCACCGACGACACCTGCCCGGCCCGCATGATCCGTACGACATGCCCACCGCAGTTCACGCACGTCGGCCGGGTCAGGGGCGACGGCACATGCAGGCCGTCCGCCACGTACATCACGAATTCCTTGCCCTTGCCGTCCACGTGATGCTCGATGTCGTACGACTGCTCCCAGCCGTGCCCGCACCTCATGCAGGCGAAGGCGTACGACTCGTGGACGGTGTCTATCGCGGTGGACGCCGTGGTGTGGTGACCCGTGTCGGCGATCTCACTCATGCCAGCTCCTCTTGTCCGCTGGACAAGCGCTGCCGGACCGGGCTTCCCCCGGCCGGAAGCGTGGGGACGGGTGCGTCCCTTCGACCAGTGGACGCCTTTCCCGGAGCGAGCGCATCAGACCTGTCGACAGTTGAAGCCGATTTGGCCTTTCCTTAGCCTTCAGGCCTGGTGCGCGGCCCGCACTTTGCCTTTCACGATAGTCCTTTGCCCTCCGATGGGGCGGCCCGAGCCGCATTCTTTGCCGCCACGACCGCATCGAAGACGTCGCGCTTGGGTAGCCCCGCTTCGGCCGCGACGGCGGCGATCGCCTCCTTGCGTCGCTCCCCCGCCTCCTCGCGCACCCGCACCCTGCGCACCAGCTCGTCCGGGCCCAGGTCACCGGGGCTTTTCTCCGGTGCGCCCTCGACGACGACGGTGATCTCACCGCGTACGCCGTCGGCCGCCCACTCGGCGAGTTCCTTCAGCGAACCCCGCTTGACCTCTTCGTACGTCTTGGTCAGCTCGCGGCAGACCGCGGCCCTGCGCTCGTCGCCGAACGCCTCGGCCATCGCGACGAGGGTGTCGTCGATACGGTGCGGTGCCTCGAAGTAGACGAGCGTGCGACGGTCGTCGGCCACCTCGCGCAGCCGCGAGAGCCGCTCGCCCGCCTTGCGCGGCAGGAAGCCCTCGAAGCAGAAGCGGTCCACCGGGAGCCCCGAGAGCGCGAGCGCGGTGAGCACCGCGGACGGGCCCGGCACGGCCGTGACCCGGATGTCCTGCTCCACGGCCGCGGCGACGAGGCGGTACCCGGGGTCGGACACCGAAGGCATCCCGGCGTCCGTCACGAGCAGCACCCGCGCTCCGCCGGCCAGGGCCTCGACCAGATCTGGCGTGCGCGCGCTCTCGTTGCCCTCGAAGTACGAGACGACCCGTCCGCCCACCTGCACGCCGAGCGCCTGGGTGAGCCTGCGCAGCCGCCGGGTGTCCTCGGCGGCCACCACATCGGCCGACTCCAGCTCGGCGGCGAGCCGCGGCGGCGCGTCCGCGACGTCGCCGATGGGCGTGCCCGCGAGGACGAGGGTCCCGGCGGACGGGTTTCCGGGGGCCGGGTTTCCGGGGGGCCGGCTGTCGGGAGAATCTGCGCTTCCTGTCACGGTTCCATCCTCGCAGGGGCCGGGGCGCGGGACTCACACAGTCGGGTTCCCTACGATGGCGCGGTGACCAGTACCGCGTCTTCCCCGGACACCCGCCAGGGCCAGGCAGCCGAGGAGCAGCAGCCGTCGTGGCAGCACAGGCTGCGCCGCTTCGGCTATGTGGCGCGGCCCACCGAGCCCACGGCCGATGTCCGGGCCCGGCTCGTGCCCGCGTACACCGAGCCGGGCCCACGCCTGTGGGCGTCGCTCGGCCTGCCGAAGAGTTACGCCGGCCAACTGGTCCGGTGGTCGGGCTGGATCGGCCCGCTGCTGATCACGCTCGTCGCGGGGCTCACGCGGTTCTGGAATCTCGGCAGCCCGAAGGCCGTGATATTCGACGAGACGTACTACGCCAAGGACGCCTGGGCGCTGATCCACCGGGGCTTCGAGGTCAATTGGCCGGACAAGGTCAACGACACGGTCCTGCAGCAGGGTTCGGGCATCACGATCCCCACGGACGCCGCGTATGTGGTGCATCCGCCGGTCGGTAAGTACGTCATCGGCGTCGGCGAGTGGCTCTTCGGCTTCGATCCCTTCGGCTGGCGCTTCATGACGGCGGTGCTCGGCACCCTGTCGGTCCTGATGCTGTGCCGGATCGGCCGGCGGCTGTTCCGCTCGACGTTCCTGGGCTGTCTGGCGGGCGCGCTGCTCGCGGTGGACGGGCTGCACTTCGTGATGAGCCGCACGGCGCTGCTCGACCAGGTCCTGATGTTCTTCGTGCTCGCCGCGTTCGGCTGCTTCCTGATCGACCGGGACAAGGCGCGGGAGCGGCTCGCGGCCGGGCTTCCGGCCGACGAGGACGGCCGGGTCCGCCCCGACACGTACGTCGCCGAGACGCTGCGCCTGGGGTGGCGTCCCTGGCGCTGGGCGGCCGGTCTGTGCCTGGGTCTCGCCTTCGGGACCAAGTGGAACGGCCTGTACATCATGGTCTTCTTCTGCTTGATGACCGTGCTGTGGGACGTGGGCGCCCGCCGCGTCGCGGGCGCCGAGCGCCCCTACCGCACGGTCCTGAAGCGGGACGTGTTCCCGGCGTTCGTCTCGACGGTGCCGGTCGCGATCGGCGTGTACGTCCTGTCCTGGCTCGGCTGGATCCTCTCCCCGACCGACGGCACGGGCGGCTACTACCGCAACTGGGCGGCCACGGACGGCAAGGGCGGCTCCTGGACGTTGCTGCCCGACTGGCTGCGCAGCCTGTGGCACTACGAACACGCGGTCTACGACTTCCACGTGGGGCTCTCCTCGCCGCACACCTACCAGTCGAACCCGTGGAGCTGGATCGTCGACGGCCGCCCCGTCTCGTACTTCTACGAGTCGCCGCTGCCCGGCAAGGACGGCTGCCCCTCCGGCACCGCGGAGAAGTGCGCCCGCGAGGTCCTCGCGCTCGGCACTCCGATGCTGTGGTGGGCGGGCGCCTTCGCGCTCCTGTACGTGCTGTGGCGCTGGGTGTTCGGCAGGGACTGGCGTGCGGGCGCGATCGTGTGCGGGATCGCGGCGGGTTATCTGCCGTGGTTCATGTACCAGGAGCGGACGATCTTCTTCTTCTACGCGGTCGTCTTCGTGCCGTTCCTGTGCCTGGCCGTGGCGATGATGATCGGCGCGATTCTCGGTCCGCCGGGGTCAAGTGAGCGGCGTCGGGTCGTGGGGGCGGCGGCCTCGGGCGTCCTGGTCCTGCTGATCCTGTGGAACTTCATCTGGTTCTGGCCCATTTACACCGGCCAGGCCATTCCGATCGATTCCTGGCGGGCCCGAATGCTCCTGGATACGTGGGTATAGCCAGGTGCGTGTAGTGCACACCTTGGACACCTTCGGATAACGGCAGCCTCGTACATCCCCCACGCCACTTATCGTTGCCGGCGAGCAACCTTCCCGAATTCATTCGGGAAGGCTCCTGGGGAGGGGACGCGGCATGCACAAAGGGGTAAAGATCACTCTGGTCGGTGGAGTGTTCGCCGTCATGGTCGGGGGCGCGGGGTACGGCGCGTACAACCTGGTGAACGGCGTGACGGGGGGCGGCGGTTCGTCGGTGTCGGGGCCCGAGACGGTGAAGACGGGGCCACCGACGAGCGGCGAGATCGCCGACACGACGGAGAAGTTCTTCGGCGCGTGGGCCAAGGGCGACGCCGAGGAGGCCTCGCACTACACGAACAACGCGGAAGTGGCCTCGCGGGTCCTGACCGGCTACCGCGAGGACGCCCACCTGACGAAGGTGAAGATCACGCCGGGCAAGGCCGCGGGCACGACCGTGCCGTTCTCGGTCGAGGCCACGGTCTCGTACAAGGGGAAGACCAAGCCGTTCGCGTACGACTCCGAACTGACCGTCGTCCGCGGCAAGACCTCGGGCAGCGCGCTCGTCGACTGGTACCCCTCGGTCGTCCACCCCGACCTGAAGCGGGACGACACCCTGGCCACCGGTGAGGCAGCCACGCCCCCCATCGAGGCCGTCGACCGGCACGGCCAGGTCCTGGACAAGAAGGACTACCCCTCGCTGGGCCCGGTCCTGGACCAACTGCGCGCGAAGTACGGCGACAAGGCGGGCGGCACCCCCGGCGTCGAGCTCTACGTCCAGCACGCGGACGAGGCCGCGGCCTCCGAGACGCTCCTCACGCTCGCCAAGGGCAAGGCGGGGCAGCTGAGTACGACGCTGAGCGCGCCCGCGCAGCGCGCCGCGGAGAAGGCGGTGGCGCAGCACGCGAACTCCTCGGTGGTCGCCGTGCAGCCGAGCTCCGGCGAGGTCCTCGCGGTCGCCAACCACCGGCAGGACGAGTTCAACGCGGCGTTCCAGGGCAAGCTGGCCCCCGGCTCGACGATGAAGGTCATCTCGGCGGCGATGCTCATCGACAAGGGCGTGACGAAGGCGAGCGGCCCGGCGCCCTGCCCGGACTCCGCGGTCTGGCAGGGCCGGCGCATAGACAATCTCCCGGGCCTGGCCCCGAACGAGAACGCGACCCTGGCGGACAGCTTCGCGCGGTCCTGCAACACCGCGTTCGTGAAGCTGGTCGACGAGGACGGCATCACGGACGAGTCCCTCACCGAGGAGGCCCAGAACGGCTTCGGTCTGGGCCTCGACTGGAAGGTCGGCATCCCCACGCAGGACGGCACCGTCCCCGCCACCGCGGGCGGTGAGCGCGCCGAGGCCATCATCGGCCAGGGCAAGGTGCAGATGAACCCGCTCAACATGGCGTCGGTCACGGCCACCGCGATGACGGGAGCCTTCCGGCAGCCGGTCATCGTGGACCCGGGCCTCGACGACCGCCGGCTGGCCCAGGCGCGCGGCCTGCCCGCGTCCACGGTGCAGCAACTGCGCCAGATGATGAACCGCACGGCGGTCAGCGGCACCGGCGCCCGCGCCATGTCCGGGCTCAGCGGCAGCATCGGCGCGAAGACCGGATCGGCGGAGGTCTACGGTCAGGAGAAGCCCAACAGCTGGTTCACCGGATACCGCGGTGACGTGGCGGCCGCGGCGGTGGCCCAGGAGGGCGGCCACGGAGGGGACACGGCCGGCCCTATCGTGGCGGCGGTGCTTGCCGCAGGCAGTTGAGGTGATTGGTCGGGGGCTTCATGAAAGCCCCCTAGTGTTGGGCCTTCCGGTGCAGGGCTTGGGGGCTCTGTGGTCTGGGATCTGCGGAGGGTCAGTGGGCAAGCGAGGGCGCGCCAGCGAGCGCAAGGGCATCAGGAACTTCACGGGCAGACCGGGCACTTCGGGTGCGCCCGGTATGCCGGGCGCTTCGGGCGCTGCGGGGGCAGCAGGCGGTCCGGGTGGTCCCGGCAAGAAGAGCGCCAAGGTGCACCCAGGTGTGCTCGGGGGTGCCGCCGCCGTGGTCGTGTGCGGCGTGGGCGTCGCCGCGTACAGCCTGATGGGCGGGTCCGGTGGCGACGGTGGACCGACGGTCGACGAGAAGCCGGTGGCCGCGGGTCCGCCGACGGCCGCCGAGGTCCGGGCCACCACGCAGGACTTCCTCGCCGCGTGGGAGAAGGGCGACGTGGCGAAGGCCGCGGCGCTCACGGACGACCGGACGGCGGCGAAGACCGCCCTGACCGCGTACGCCAAGGACTCCCACCTCACCAAGGTGAAGCTGGCGCCGGGCAAGCGGGCGGGCGCGAAGATGCCGTTCTCCGTCACGTCGACGGTCTCGTACGAGGGAACGAACAAGCCGTTCGCGTACGAGTCCGAGCTGACCGTCGTCCGACGGAAGCACGACGGAAAGACGCTGGTCGGCTGGCAGCCCTCCGTCGTCCACCCGGACCTGAAGGACGGCGACCGCCTGGTGACGGGCGAGGCCGGGGACCCGCCGATCAAGGCGGTGGACCGCGACGGCGGCGAGCTGACGGCGGCCAAGTACCCCTCGCTCGGCACGGTCCTCGACAGCCTGCGCGAGAAGTACGGCGACAAGGCCGGCGGCAAGGCGGGCGTGGAGCTGCGCGTCGTGCGCAAGGACAGCGCCAAGGACGCCGAGAAGTCGGCGACGACGAAGGACGACGCGAAGGCGACGCCCGACAAGACGCTGCTCACGCTCTCCCCCGGCACTCCCGGCACCCTGAAGACCACCTTCGACGCCTCGCTCCAGGCGGCGGCGGAGAAGGAGACCGGCAAGCGCAAGCAGGCCTCGGTCGTCCTGGTGAAGCCGAGCACGGGCGAGATCCTGGCGGCGGCCAACTCGAATCCGACCGGCTTCAACATCGCGTTCCAGGGCTCGTTGGCCCCGGGTTCGACGATGAAGGTCGTCACATCATCGCTTCTCCTGGAGAAAAAGCTCGCGGGAGTGGACAAGAAGCACCCCTGCCCGAAGTACGTGACGTACGGCGGCTGGAAGTTCCAGAACGACGACAAGTTCGAGATCAAGGACGGCACGTTCCGGGCGAGCTTCGCCCGTTCCTGCAACACGGCCTTCATCAGCCAGGCCAAGAAGCTGCAGGACGACTCCCTGACCAAGCAGGCGCAGGAGGTCTTCGGCCTCGGCCGCGACAACTGGTCGATCGGTGTCCCGTCCTTCGACGGCGCGATCCCCGTCCAGAGCGACGCGCAGATGGGCGCCTCGCTGATCGGCCAGGGCGGGGTGCGGATGAGCCCGCTGAACATGGCGTCGGTGGCGGCCACGGTGAAGTCGGGCACGTTCAAGCAGCCGTACCTGGTCTCGCCCGACCTCGACAAGCGCACGCTCGCGACGGCGCCCCGCAAGATGTCGGGCGCGACGGCTTCGGCCCTGCGCGACCTGATGCACTACACGGCGGTGGCCGGCACGGCCGTGGAGCCGATGTCGGGCCTCGGCTCCGACATGGGCGCGAAGACGGGGTCCGCGGAGGTCGACGGCCAGAAGAAGCCCAACGGCTGGTTCACGGCGTACCGCGGTGACCTTGCGGCGGGAGCGGTGGTGCAGGAGGGCGGCCACGGTGGGGACTCGGCGGGTCCGCTGGCGCGGGCGATGTTCCTGGCGGACAAGTAGTCGATCATGTCCCGGGGGGCCGGCCCGTCCGCTATACGGATACATGGTCGCGTGCCCGGTACACGGACCGCTAGCGTGCCGGGCATGAGCGCTACAGAGTCCCCCGCCCACCCCCGTTTCGCCGCGGCCCTGACCGAGCTGGGCCTCGCTGACCTGGTCAGCGAGGTCCGCCGCTTCCCGGAGGCGACGCGCACCGCCCAGGAGGCCGCCGCGGCCATCGGCTGCGAGCTGAGCCAGATCTGCAAGTCCCTGATCTTCGCGGCGGACGGCGTCCCGGTCCTGGTCCTGATGGACGGCGCCTCGCGGGTCGACCTGGAGCTCGTACGGTGGGAGCTGTGCGCGGCGAAGGTGACGCGCGCGAAGGCGGACGTCGTCCGGGAGACCACCGGTTACGCGATCGGCGGAGTACCGCCCTTCGGCCACGCGACGAAGACGCGGGTCCTGGCGGACCGTTCCCTCCTCGACCATGACGTGGTGTGGGCGGCGGCGGGCACTCCGTACGCGGTCTTCCCCATGGCGCCCAAAACCCTGATCTCCCACGCGAACGGCACCCTGGTGGACGTGCGCGAGCTCGCCAAGTGACGCCGCTGGTCACGGCGGCGGTCCTGCTTGCCGCCGTCACGCACGCGAGCTGGAACGCGATAGCCCACCACATCACCGACAAACTGGTCGGCTTCACGCTGATCTCGGGCGGCGGCCTGCTGATCGGCCTGCTCATAGCCCCGTTCGCGGCGATACCGGCGGCGGCCGCATGGCCGTACCTGGTGCTCTCCGCACTCATCCACGTCGGCTACTACGCCCTGCTCATGAAGTCGTTCAAGCTGGGCGACTTCGGCCAGGCGTACCCGATCGCCCGCGGCACTGCGCCCCTGGTGGTCACGGTCCTCGCGGCTGTCTTCGCGGGCGAGATCCCGGACGGCTGGCAGGCGGCGGGCGTCGCGGTCTCCTGCGCGGGCCTGACGGGGTTGGCGCTCTGGGGCATACGCGGCTCGGGCCGCCGCCCCGACTGGGCGGCGATCGGCGCGGCGCTCGCGACGGGTGTCTCGATCGCGGCGTACACGGTGGTGGACGGACTCGGCGTACGGGCCTCCGGCTCCTCCATGGGCTACATCGCGTGGCTGATGATCCTGGAGGGGTTGGCGATCCCGGTGTACGCGGCGTACCGCTGGCGGGGCGAACTGGTCCCCCGCCTACGCCCGTTCGCGGCGGTGGGCTTCCTTGGCGCGGCCCTCTCCGTGGCGGCGTACGGCCTGGTCCTGTGGGCCCAGACCAAGGCGGACCTGGCGCCCATCTCGGCACTCCGCGAGTCGTCGATCATCGTGGGCGCGGCGATAGGCGCGATCTTCTTCAAGGAGAAGTTCGGAGCGCCGAGGCTGGCGGCAGCGGGTCTGATGGTGGTGGGCATCGGGCTGATGCTGCACGCAGGTTGAGGGGGCTGGGTCAGCCCATCGTCGCGTGCGCGGCGTACGAGACGAAGCTCTGCCAAGTCCCGGCGCGGACGGCGAGTTGAGGGCTGTGCTGCACCTTGGAGTCCCGCACGTGCACGGTCTCGGGGCAGGTGGCGACCTCGACGCAGTCGCCGTCGCTGCCGCTGCTGTAGCTGGACTTGCGCCAGGAAAGGGCTACCTCGACGCAGTCGTCGCCCTGCGAGCCGCTGTAACTGCTCTTGAACCAGGCCAGTTCGGACGTACTCATAGCGCTGCCG
Source organism: Streptomyces sp. NPDC051218 (assembly GCF_044455475.1). Lineage (NCBI taxonomy): Bacteria > Bacillati > Actinomycetota > Actinomycetes > Kitasatosporales > Streptomycetaceae > Streptomyces > Streptomyces sp. NPDC051218. The sequence continues at coordinate 181,065 of NZ_JBITEU010000004.1, forward strand.
TCGCGTACGGCAGGAAACTCCGCCACGTCCCGGCAGTGACGGCGAGTTGCGGGCCGTGCTGCACCTTGGAGTCCCGCACGTGCACGGCCTCGGGGCAGGTGGCGACCTCGACGCAGTCGCCCTCGCTGCCGCTGCTGTAGCTGGACTTGTGCCAGGAGAGGGCTACCTCGACGCAGTCATCGCCGTCGGAGCCGCTGTAACTGCTCTTGAACCAGGCCAGATTGGACATGTTCATAGCGCTCCTCGCAATCGTTTCAACAGGCCCAGCGAGTCCTCGGGTGTCAGGGCCTGTGAACGCATCTTCGCATAGCGCTGTTGCAACACGCTGATCTCTTTGGGGTCGGTGATCAACCGCCCGTTCTTCTGCCCCTCCGAATAGGCGAACCACCGATTCTCAGGCGTCTCCGCCAACTGCAATGGCCCATCCAGCCCCGCATGCACCGGCTGCCGCAACGGCATCAGCTGGAACTCCACGTTCCAGTGGCGTTCGACGACGCCCAGCAGGTGGTCATACAGCTCCCGCGTCACTTCCGCCCCGCCCGTATGCCGCTCAAGCACCGCCTGTTCCACGATGAAGCTGAACGCCGTCGGCGGCTTCCGGCTTGTGGCAAGGAGGTCCTGGCGGGCCAGCCGCGCCGTGATGCGCTCGTTCAGCTGCTGCTCGTCCGGCAGCGGCGGCACGCTGAACGACACCGCCCGCGCGTAGGACCCGGTCTGCAACAAGCCCGGCACCACACGGCATTCGTACGTGTACAGGCTCACCGCCTCCGCCTCGAACTTCGCCCACTGCCGGAACCAACTCGCCAACCCCGGCTGCCGGGACAGATGCCGCGCCGCACCCCGCAGCGCGCCGAACGCGTCCAGAGTCTCCTCCGCCCGTTCCACGAAGTCCGGCTGCGGAAAGCGGCGGCCCTGCTCGATCTTGGCGACCGTCTGGACCGAGTACCCGACCGACTCGGCGAACTCCTCCTGCGTCAGGCCCGCCCGTTTCCGGAAGGCCTTGAAGACCTCGCCGAACGTCCGCAGACTGTCCGACACCTCCGGCTCACCGCAGCCCGGCGACCCGCCCGCACCGTCCGTCATACGAGGACACCTCCCGTACGCCTGCCCCGCGACCCACTCCGAACTCGCCTATGGTTACGGTCAGTTGCCAGCACTGTCTACTGTCCGTACTAGTACTCTGACGCAGAGTGCTAGTCGCTGACCTGGTACGCGGAGTCCACCGGCGGCCATTTTGGGGCCATGACGCCCAGCCAGACTCCCCAAGTGCCCGTCACCGAGCGTGTGTTCGCCCAGCGATTCAGCTCCACTCCACGGGGGGCCCGCCTAGCCCGGCACCTCACCCTGCACCGGCTCGACGCATGGGGCATCCCGTACGACTCCGACGCCTCGGACACCGCCGCCCTGCTGGTGGCCGAGCTGGCAGCCAACGCCGTCACCCACGGCCGCGTTCCCGGCCGTGACTTCGAGATGCGGCTCAGCCTCGACGCGTACGCCCTCCGCATCGACGTGTCGGACCCACGCGGTGAGCGTCGCCCCGACGGGGCGGGAGCCGCCGAGGCCCCGTCGGCGTGGGCGGAGGGCGGGCGCGGACTGTTGCTCGTAGAGGCACTGGCCGACCGGTGGACCGTCCTGGACCGCCTGCCCATCGGCAAGACGGTCCGCGCCGAACTGGACCTGCGTCCTCGTTGACCGCGCCTGGACATCGCCGGCCCTTATCGGAGCGTGCTGAACCAGCGCACCACCTCCGCTGTTCCCCGCACGTTCGAGCCGAGGTGCCGTGACTTCTGGTGGTCGACGGCGCCGAGGTCGACGACCGGCACCCCGATTCCCCTCTTCCGGAAGTCCGCGGCGCAGTTGGCCGTGTTCCGGACGGTCGCCTGCTCGTCGCCCTGCGCCATGTAGAGCCGGGTCGGGGCCTCGGGCTTCCAGTCCTTGCACACGCTGTCGGTCGCCCGCAGTCCGGCCGCGAGGCCGCCCTTCGGGCTGGCCAGCAGATCGCGTCCGTACGGCGTCAGCAGTTCGTCCAGCGTGCGGGGCAGTGCGCTGATCATCTGCGGGCCGGTGTGCATACCGTCGAAGAGTTCTTCCACGGCGGGGTCGCGGAACACCTCGCCCGGGTTCTCGTACACATCGTGGACGCGGTCGAAGGCGACCAAGGTGTACGCGGCGTACGCCATGCTCGACCTCGGCTCCAACTCGCCGTCGTCCGCGAGCAGCGCCGGGATCTCCGCACCTGCGAAGTCGTAGGCCCCGCTGATGGGGGCGAGGGCACCGAGTCTGAAGTGCCGGTCCTCGCCCGCCTGGAGGGCCCTGCCGAGCCCGAGCGAGGCCGACGCACCCTGTGAGAAGCCGGTGACCAAGACGTCGCGGTCCAGGGTGCGTCCGGTACGCGGTGTGAACTGGCGGGCGGCGCGGAGCAGATCCAGGGAGGCCGTGGTCTCGGACGGCACGTCCATCCAGGGATGCTTGCCGGGGCCTGTGCCCATGCCGAGGTAATCGGGTGCGACGGTGGCGAAGCCTGCGGAGGCGTACGTGATGGAGGGACCGGTCAGAAACACCTTCCGCTGCATCGAGGGCGCGTCGATACGGTGGACGCCGGTGCCGTGGGCGAACGAGACGGTGGGAAGACGTCCTTGGACCCCGCGGGGGAGGGTGAAAAGACCGCTCGCAGTGGTGGGTCGGCCCTTGGCGTCGATGGTGCGGTAAACGAGGCGGTAGGCGTCCACGCCGTGGCGGGCGGCGCCGGGGTCGTACCCGGAGGAGGTGAGCTCGGCTGCGGAGTCCTTGCGTGACGTGAGGGTGTAGAGCAACTCGGCGGAGAGCAGCGTGCCGCGCTGAGGGGCAGCCGTGGAAGAGGGAGCGGTAGCTGTCCGTGATTCGGCGGCGGCGACGCCCGCCCCGGCGAGGATCGTGGCGACGACGGTCGCGGCTGTGGTGACTCGCAGGTGGCGGCGCGCGGTTCGGGCGACAGGCATGGAGTGTTCTCCCTCATCAGGTCATGGCGATCTGAAGCGGGTTCAGCCTCCAACGGGAAGGGCACTGGAGGCACTGGTGCACACCCCCTGGTGTGGGGGAGGGGTAAGCCCCCCGGAGCGCCGGTTCCCGTTGCGTGTAGCTGCCCTCGGGTGGCGACATCACCTGAGGTTCCAGGCCCTCCCCGCATCGGCGACGAACCCACGTGAGCCCGGCACTTCGCGCAAAGCCTCGTTGACCGCCCGCAAAAGCCCCTGCGCCCGCGGGTCCGCCGTAACCCCCTTCTCCATCCCGTTCGTCACATACCCGAAGCCCACCCCCGACTCCGGATCGGCGAAGCCGAGCGCTCCCCCGCGCCCGGGGTGACCGAACGAGCCGGGGCCAAGGAGGGGCGACGCGCCCCCGTGCAGCATGTAGCCGAGCCCGAAGCGGGTGTTCACGATCAGGACCCGGTCCGCCCCTGCGGACGCCTCGCCTCGCGCCAGCGCCACCGTCTCCGGAGCGAACAACCGCGTCCCGCCCTCGACTTCACCGATCAGCGAGGCGTAGAACCGTGCCAGTGACGAAGCCGTCGCGATGCCGTTCGACGCGGGAAGGGACGCCGCCCGGTACGCCGGGTCGTTCTCGTCCGGTGCCTGGGTGATCGCGCCGAAGGCCCGCTGGGTGAGGGAGTCGGGGTTCGCGTAGGCCTCGGCCACGTTCCGCCGGGGACGGGTCCTGAGGCCGCCCGGAGCCACCGGTGCCGAAATGCGCCCGATCCGCCCGACCCGCCCCGCCTCCCGCTCGGGAAGCCCGATCCACAGGTCGAGGCCGAGCGGCCCGGCGATCTCCGAGGCCACCCACTCCCCGATGGACTTCCCCGTCACCCGCCGCACCAGCTCTCCGGTCAGCCAGCTGTACGTCTGCGCGTGGTAGCCGTGGTCCGTCCCGGGCTCCCACGCGGGAGCCTGCGCGGCGACCGCGGCGGCGGCGAAGTCGGGGTCGGCCGCCTCGGCGGGCGTCAGCGGGCGGTCGAGGGCGGGCACTCCCGCCCGGTGCGCGAGCAGGTCCCGGACCAGCGCCGCCTCCTTGCCCTGCGCCTTGAACTCCGGCCAGTAGGAGCCGACGGGCGCGTCCAGGTCCAGCTCTCCGCGCTGGTGGAGGAGGAGCAGGACGGTGGCGGCCACGCCCTTGGTGGCCGAGCGGACGATCTGCGCGGTGCCGGCCTCCCAGGCGGCGCCCCCGTCCCCGCCGTCGACATCCTTCGTGCCGCCCCACAGGTCCACGGCCTTGCGGCCGTCGCGGTACACGGTGACCGCCGCTCCTTGCTCACCGAGCTCGCGGAAGTTGCGAAGGAAGGCTTCCCGGACCGGTTCGAACCCCGCGGCCACTGTCCCGTGCACATCAACGTCCATGACAGGGCCAACAGCAGCCCATGGCCGTGGATTCCCTAGCCGTTCACCTTCACCGTCTTCGGATCGAAGCCAAAGGGGAGTTCGAGCCGGTGCGCTCCCATCAAGGCCTCGTCGCCGAGCAGCTCTCCCGTCGGGCCGTCCGCCGCGATGACGCCCTCGCTCAGGACCAGGGCCCGGGGGCAGAGTTCGAGTGCGTAGGGCAGGTCGTGCGTGACCATGAGGACCGTTACGTCCAACGAGCGCAGGATGTCGGCCAGTTCGCGGCGTGAGGCCGGGTCCAGGTTCGAGGACGGTTCGTCGAGGACCAGGATCTCCGGCTCCATCGCGAGGACCGTCGCCACCGCGACCCGCCTGCGCTGACCGAAGGAGAGGTGGTGCGGCGGCCGGTCCGCGAACTCCGCCATTCCCACCTGGACGAGGGCCTTGTGGACCCTGGCCTCCAGCTCGGGGCCGCGCAGCCCGGCCGCCGCCGGGCCGAACGCCACGTCCTCGCGCACCGTCGGCATGAAGAGCTGGTCGTCCGGGTCCTGGAAGACGATGCCGACCCGGCGCCTGATCTCCGCCATGTGCTTCTTGCCCACAGGGAGTCCGGCCACGGTGACCGTGCCCGCGCCGCCGGTCAGGATGCCGTTCAGGTGCAGGACGAGCGTCGTCTTGCCCGCGCCGTTCGGGCCGAGCAGCGCCACCCGCTCGCCGCGGCCGATCGTCATGTCGACGCCGAAGAGCGCCTGGTGCCCGTCGGGGTAGGCGAAGGCGAGGCCCGAGACCTGGAGGGAAGCGGCGGTAGCAGTCACAGGGTCCATCCCAACACGCAGACGATGAGAGCGGCGGACGGGAGGGCCAGTGCGTACGTCCACTGTGCGCGCGAGGCCGTGACCTCGTCGATCACCGGCATCGAGCCCGCGTAACCCCGGCTGACCATCGCCAGGTGTACCCGCTCGCCCCTCTCGTACGAGCGGATGAAGAGCGCGCCCGCGGACTTCGCGAGGACGCCCCACTGCCGCACACCCCGCGCCTCGAAGCCGCGGGACTCGCGGGCGATCTTCATGCGGCGCATCTCGTCCGTGATCACGTCGCCGTAGCGGATCATGAACGAGGCGATCTGGACGAGCAGCGGCGGCAGTTTCAGGCGTTGCAACCCGAGGAGCAGCGAGCGCAGTTCGGTGGTGGACGCGAGGAGGACCGATGCCGCGACGCCGAGCGTGCCCTTGGCCAGGACGTTCCAGGCGCCCCACAGGCCGTTCACGCTGAGGGACATGCCGAGTACGTCGACCCGCTCGCCCTCCGCCACGAACGGCATGAGCACCGCGAACGCCACGAACGGCACCTCGATGAGCAGCCGCTTGAGGAGGAAGGGGAGCGGAACGCGGGACGCGTACGCCACCACGCCCAGCAGCGCCGCGTACAGGCCGAACGCCCACATCGATTCACGCGGTGTGGAGACCACCACGAGCACGAAGCAGAAGACCGCGGCCAGTTTGGTGTGCGGAGGCAGCGTGTGGACCGGTGAGTGGCCGGGGCGGTAGAGCCGGTGGGCGTGGCCCGCGCCCATGTCAGGAGTTCTCGGAGACGGTGCCCGTCGACGCCGGACCCACGTCCGTCGAGGCCGGGCCCGTGTCCGTCGTACGGCGGCGCCGCAGCGCCCAGAAGACCGCCGAGCCCGCTACGACGGTGACACCGACGCCGATCACGCCCGCGAGGCCGCCGGAGAGGCGGGCGTCGGTGATGTCCTTGACGCCGTAGTCGGCGAGCGGGGAGTCCGAGGTGGCGTGCTCCTCGGCCTTCTTGTCGATGCCCTTGTCGGCGGCGACCTTCTCCAGGCCGTCGGGGTTCGCGGAGGCGTAGAAGCTGACGAAGCCGGCGAGGACGAGGGAGGTGACCAGGCCCGCGATCCACACCTTGCGGTGCGAGCGGGCGGCGACGGGGGCGGGCTCGGGGGCCGCGTCGGGGGCATCGACCAGCTCACCGCCCACCCGCAGCTTGAGCTTCTGCGTCAAGCCGCGGGCGCCGTACACCAGGTCGGGGCGGACCGCGATGACGGCGCCGACGGTGAGCGCGGTGATGGCCGCCTCGCCGATGCCGATGAGGACGTGGACGCCGACCATGGCGGTGGCGACCTTGCCGATGGAGACGTCGGTGGTGCCGCCGAGCGCGTAGAGGAACGTGAAGGCGACGGCCGCGGCGGGCACGGAGATCAGCGCGGCGACGAAGGAGGAGGCGGTGATGGAACGGCGGCTGCGCGGCAGCACCTTCACCAGGCCGCGGAAGGTGAGATAGGCCACGACGGTCGTGACGACGGCCATGTCCGTGATGTTCACGCCGAGCGCGGTGAGGCCGCCGTCGGCGAAGAGGACGCCCTGCATGAGGAGTACGACGGACACGCACAGGACACCCGTATAGGGGCCGACGAGTATCGCGGCGAGGGCTCCGCCGAGCAGATGTCCGCTGGTCCCGGCGGCGACCGGGAAGTTCAGCATCTGCACCGCGAAGATGAAGGCGGCGACCAGGCCGGCCAGCGGCGCGGTCCGCTCGTCGAGCTCGCGCCGTGCGCCTCGGAGGCTGACGGCGACCGCTCCGGCGGCGATGACCCCGGTGACGGCGGAGACGGGTGCGTTGATGAATCCGTCGGGGACATGCATGCGGGTGCTCCTGGGCAGGACACGAAGAGGAAGGCAGAGCGGATCGCTCGTGAACCGTTCAATGATAGTGCTTTATTGCGAACGGCTTGCAAGAGCGGTTCCTACCCAACGCCTGCCCAGTTATCCCGGTCACTCCTGGAGCAGGAATCGGAATATATGGGACATTAGAGGGCAGAAGGCACGTGATGGTGAGGAGTTCGGCGATGTCCGCAGTAGAGCAGTACGCACGTGCCCACGTCGTCACGGACTCCCCCGAGGACCAGCTCACCGTCCCCGCCGTCCTCCGGTACGACCCGGAGGCCGACCCGCAGGCGGTGCGGATCGGCCTCCCCGGTGCCACAGAGGGTTCCCTGGAGTGGACCTTCGCGAGGCAACTGCTCGAACAGGGCCTGCGAGCCCCGACCACCAGTGGTGACGTACACATCTGGCCCTGCGGCCGGGTCCAGACGGTCATGGAGTTCCACTCGGCGCAGGGGGTGGCGGTCGTACAGTTCGACGCCTCGGCACTGATCCGCTTCCTGCGCCGCACGTACGCGGCCACCCCCGTGGCCCACTGACCCTCGACTCAGACGCGAGAAAGCTCCCGCTCCTCGCCCGCCCCCGGGCGACCCGAGGCATCGAGGTCACGCAGACCCTCGCCCTCCACATCAACATTCGGCAGGGCCCGGTCCAGCCACCGCGGCAGCCACCACGCCTTCCTGCCCAGCAGCGCGAGCACCGCAGGGACCAGCGCCATGCGCACGATGAACGCGTCGAAGAACACCGCGATCGCGAGCCCGAAGCCGATCATCTTCACCATCTGCTCGCTGGAGCCTATGAAGCCTGCGAAGACCGCCATCATGATCACCGCGGCTGCCGAGACCACCCGTGCACCGTGCCGGAAGCCGGTCACGATCGCCTGGCCCGGGCGCTCCCCGTGGACGTACGCCTCTCGCATACGCGTCACGAGGAACACCTCGTAGTCCATCGCGAGGCCGAACACGACGCCCACCATGAAGATCGGCATCATCGACATGATCGGGCCCGTCTGCTCCACGCCGAAGAGCGAGCCGAGCCAGCCCCACTGGAAGACCGCGACGACCGCGCCCAAAGCCGCAAGGACCGAGAGCAGGAAGCCGAGTGCCGCCTTGAGCGGGACCAGAATGGAGCGGAAGACGACGATCAGGAGGAGGAAGGCGAGGCCGACGACCAGGGCGAGGTAGGGCAGCAGGGCATCGTTCAGCTTCTCGGAGACGTCGATGTTCATGGCCGTCGTGCCGGTCACCATGACGCTCGCGCCCGTGTCGGACTTGATCTCGCCGCCCGCGTCGCGGATCGCGTGCACGAGGTTCTCGGTCTCGATGCCGCTGGGCTTGGAGGACGGGACGACGCTGATGATCGCCGTGTCGCCCGCCTTGTTGATCATCGGCGGGGCGACCGAGAGGACGTCGTCGAGTCCGGAGATCGTCTTGGTGATCTCGCCCGCGGCGGCCTTCGGATCGTCCGAGCCCTTGAGGTCGGCGACCGTCATCAGCGGGCCGTTGAAGCCGGGGCCGAATCCGTCGGAGACCAGGTCGTATGCCTTGCGCTGGGTCGTGGACGTCGGCTGTGAACCGTCGTCCGGGAGGCCCAGTTCGAGGGAGGAGACGGGCAGCGCCGCGGCGCCCAGGCCGATCACACCGACCAGCAGCACGGTCAGCGGGCGGCGCACGACGAAGCGGGCCCACCGGGTGCCGAGGTTGTCCTTCGGCACGGCATCCGCCGCGGCTTCGGCCTTCTTACGGCCGCCGCCAAGGACCTTGCTCTTCTCGCCCGTCGGCTTGACCTTCTTGCCCGCGTAACCGAGCAGCGCCGGGATCAGGGTGAGCGCGATGAGCACGGCGATGACCACCGTGCCGGCCGCCGCGAAGCCCATCTTGGTGAGCATCGGGATGTTCACCACGGCGAGGCCGACCAGCGCGATGACCACGGTGAGCCCGGCGAAGACCACGGCCGAACCGGCGGTGCCGACGGCACGCCCCGCCGCCTCCTCGCGGTCCCGTCCGTCGGCGAGTTCGCCCCGGTAGCGGGAGACGATGAAGAGCGCGTAGTCGATGCCGACCGCGAGGCCGATCATCATGGCGAGCGTGGAGGTCGTCGTCCCCAGGTCGAGCGCGCTGGCCAGCGCGGTGATCGTGGAGACACCGATGCCCACGCCGATCAGCGCGGTGAGCAGCGGCAGACCCGCCGCGATCAGCGAACCGAAGGTGATGACGAGGACGACGGCGGCGACCGCGATGCCGATGATCTCGGTGGCCCCGGTCTCGGGCATCGCCTGCAGCGCGTCACCGCCGACCTCGACCGTCAGCCCGGACTCGCGCGCCTCGTCGGTCGTCTTCTCCAGCGCGTCCCGGCTCTCGTCGGTCAGCTCCATCGACGTGACCTTGTACGACACCGACGCGTACGCCGTGGAGCCGTCCTTGCTGACCGTCTTGGTCTTGAAGGGGCTGTCCGCCCGCGCGACCTCGTCCGAACCGGACTTGAGCGCGGCGACGGTCTTCTCGATCTCGGCCTCGTTGGCCGGGTCGGTGATCTTCTCGCCGTCCGGCGCCTTGAAGACGACCTTGGCGCTCGCACCGTCCGCGCTGGCCTCGGGTGCGCGCTCTTCGAGGAGGTCGAAGGCCTTCTGGGCCTCCGTGCCCGGAATGGAGAAGGAGCTGGACGCCGCGGTGGGCGCGGACGCGGCGCCGACTCCGGCGAGCGTCAGGAGCGCCACCCATATCAGGGCGACGAAGTGCCGTCGCCTGAAGGCGAGTCGGCCGAGTTTGTAGAGGAAAGTGGCCACGAGGGCGTACTCCCGGTCAGGTCGTGGGGTCTACAGGGCAGGGGGGATCAGCCCGACGACGTGAGCGGTCGCGTCAGGTGGAGGAGGTGAACTTGTGAGGGGTGCGGGTCAGACGCCGAGAGCGGGGAGGATCACGGCGTCGACGTAGGAACGGAGGAACTCACGGTCGACCGTGCGGTCCTCGATCAGGTCACGGGCGACGAAGCCGCCGACCATCATGTGGATGACGAATCCCAACGCGGGGTTGTCCGGGGCCACTTCGCCCCGGTCCACGGCCCGGCGCAGCAGTGCGTTCAGGCCGGTGATCTCCGGCTCGATGAGCAACTGCCGCAGTGCCTGGTGGAGTTCGGGATTTCCGTGGATGACGTGGAACAGGCTCCGCATCAGCGCGGCGTCCCGCTCCATCTGACAGTCGTCCGAACGGTTCGCCATCTCCAGCAGATCGCCACGCAGGGACCCGGTGTCGATATCCGCGATGGACACCGGCTTGTTGTGCCGCAGCGCCCTGGCGATCAGCTCGGGCTTGCTCCCCCACTGGCGGTAGAGGGTGGCCTTGCTGGATTTCGTGCGGGCCGCGATGGCGTCCATCGTGAGCGCTTCGTACCCGACCTCGCGGAGCAGGTCGAGCACGGCGGCGTAGAGCTCGGCCTCGCGCTCGGGTGTGATCCGGCTGCGCCGCGCCGTTGCCGCCTCAGCCATGATCCCTCCGCCTGTCGGTCGCGTCCTTGTCGAAACTGTTGCGTACGCCATGACTGTACCCGCGGGCTTAACGAAACGAAACCGTTTCGTACGTGTGTTGCGTCACGCGCTCCCATGCCTTCCCACCCCCTGTACGAGTTGCCGCGCCCCCCGCCCCGGAAAAGCATGGTGAAGTGACCGACGCGCGCGATGAAGCCCATGCTGACCACGCCTACCTGCGATTTCCGCACCTCAGCGGCGACCGTCTCTGTTTCGCGGCCGAGGACGATCTCTGGGTGGCACCGCTGAGCCCGGACGGAGCCCCCGCGGGCCGGGCCTGGCGGCTGACCGTCGACCGGACCAAGGTGAGCCATCCGCGCTTCTCGCCGGACGGCAGCCACATCGCGTACACGACATGGCGCAGCCTCGACCCGGAGATCCATCTCGCCCCGGTCGACGGCGGCCCGGCCCGGCGCCTCACCTACTGGGGCAGCACGGACACCCGGGTCTGCGGCTGGTCGCCCGACGGCGACATCCTCGCCGTCTCCTCGCACAATCAGCCCTTCTCGTACTTCTGCTGGGCCTACAGCGTGCCGACCGACGGATCACCCGGCGGCAAGCTGCCCTGGGGGCCCGTGTACGACATCGCGGTCAACGACATCGACGGCGAACGCAAGACGCTCCTGCTGACCGGAAAGCCGCCGCACGAGCCCGCCGCCTGGAAGCGCTACCGCGGCGGGGCCACGGGCCGCCTGTGGGTGCACGGGGAGCAGATCCTGCCCGACCTCGACGGGCATCTGGACGCCCCGATGTTCGTGGACGGCAGGATCGCCTTCCTCTCCGACCACGAGGGCGTCGGCAACCTCTACTCCTGTCTGCCGGACGGCTCCGACCTGCGCCGGCACACCGACCACGACGCGTTCTACGCCCGGCACGCCTCCAGTGACGGCGCGCGCGTCGTGTACCAGTGCGCGGGCGACCTCTGGCTGGTGGACGACCTGTCCGCGGACTCCGTGCCGCGCCGCCTCGACGTGCGCCTGGGCGGGCCGCGCGCCGGACGGCGGATCTACCAGGTGCCGGCCGCACAGCACATCGACTCGCTCTCCGTGGACGCGACGGGCCGGGCCAGCGCCGTCGTCGTACGCGGCAGCCTGTACTGGCTCACGCACCGCGACGGGCCCGCCCGCACCATCACGGACACCCCGGGCGTGCGCGTGCGGCTGCCGGAGATGCTCGGCAAGGGCGGGCAGGTCGCCTACGTGACCGACGCGGAGGGCGAGGACGCCGTCGAGATCGCCTACCTGCCGCGCGCCAGCGGCGACCGCGCGCCGCGCAGGCTGGCGCAGGGGCAGCTCGGCCGGGTCCTCGAACTGCTCTCCGATCCCGAGGGCGAGCGGCTCGCGATCGCCTCGAACGACGGGCGGCTCCTCCTCGTCGACGCCACCGAGGAGGGCGAGGGCGAGGTGACGGAGCTGATCCGGTCCGTCAACGGTCCCGTGCGTGACCTGGCGTTCTCGCCGGACGGCTCATGGCTGACGTGGTCCCACCCCGGCATCGGGCGATCCCTGCGGCACATCAAGATGGCCCGCATCGAGGGTCCTGGGCACCGCATCATCGTCGACGTCACCAACGGCCGCTTCGAGGACGAGAACCCGGTCTTCACCAGCGACGGCCGCTATCTCGCCTTCCTCTCCTGGCGCGGCTTCGACCCGGTCTACGACGTGCACACCGGCGACCTGTCCTTCCCGCTCGGCTGCCGCCCCTACCTCGTCCCCCTGTCGTCGGCGACCCCGTCGCCCTTCGCGCTCTCCCCCGACGGCCGCCCGGCCGCCGGCGGCCTCGACCCGGCCGACGGCCTCTCGCCCGCCGGGTCCGCCATCGTCGAGGTGGAGGGCCTGGAGAGCAGGGTGACGCCGTTCCCCGTCTCGGCTTCCAAGTACTCGGCCCTCCACCCCGTCAGCGGCGGCGGCCTCGTATGGATGCGCTGGCCCATCTCGGGCGCGCTCGGCGAGACGTTCGCCAACCCGTCGGACACCTCCGGGCGCCCCACCCTGGAGTACTTCAACATCACCAAGGGCAAGAAGTCCGAACTCGTCGACCACCTCGACCAGTTCGCACTCAGCGGCGACGGCTCGCGGCTCGTGGTGGTCGACGATGGCGACCTGCGCGCCGTGCCGTCGACGGAGTCCGGCGACAGCGATACGACCACCTGGATCGACCTGCGCCGCATCCTGCACGAGGTCGACCCGGCGGCCGAGTGGCGCCAGTCGTTCGACGAGGCGGGCCGCCTCATCCGGGCCTACTTCTGGGAGCCGCACATGTGCGGCATCGACTGGCCCGCGATCCTTGAGCAGTACCGGCCGCTGGTGGAACGGGTGGCGTCCCCCGACGAGTTCGCGGACCTGCTCCGCGAGGTCCTGGGCGAACTGGGCACCTCGCACGCGTACGTCTCCCCGGCGCGCCGTAACGAAGGCCCGCCGCACTACCAGCGCGCGATGGGCCTGCTCGGCGCCAACCTCGTCTGCCGGGACGGCAGTTGGATGGTCAAGCGCATCCTGCCCGGCGACTCGTCCGACTCCAAGGCGCGCTCACCGCTGGCGGGCGCGGGCATCCGTGAGGGCGCGGTCCTCACGCACATCGACGGCCGCCCGGTGGATCCGGTGACGGGCCCCTTCCCGCTGCTCGCCGCCGCGGGCGGCACGACGGTGGAGCTGACGTTCCAGCCGGCGGAGGGAGAGGGCAGATCGAGGAGGGTGGCGATCGTCCCCCTCATCAATGAACGCCCCCTGCGCTACCAGGACTGGGTGGCCAAACGGCGTGAAGTCGTACGGGAGTTGAGCGGGGGCAAGTGCGGATACCTGCACATCCCCGACATGGGCGGCTCCGGTTGGGCGCAGTTCAACCGCGACCTACGCCTGGAGGTCTCGCTCCCGGCCCTGCTCGTGGACGTACGCGGTAACGCGGGCGGGCACATCAGCGAGCTGGTGGTCGAGAAGCTGACGCGGAAGATCCTGGGCTGGGACCTGACGCGTAACGCCCAGCCGGTGTCGTACGCCTCGAACGCGCCCCGGGGCCCGGTGGTGGCCCTCGCCGACGAGGCGACGTCCTCGGACGGCGACATGATCACGGCGGCCTTCAAGCTGCTCGGCCTCGGGCCCGTCGTGGGCCAGCGCACGTGGGGTGGCGTGGTGGGGATGACCGGGCGGCACGTGCTCGGTGACGGGACGATCATCACGGTGCCGATGAACGCGGGGTGGTTCGACGAGTACGGCTGGTCCGTGGAGAACCACGGTGTCTCCCCTGACCTGGAGGTCCTCCGCACGCCCCTGGACTGGGCGGAGGGGCGCCACGCCCAGCTCGACGACGCGGTGCGGGTGGCGCTGGACCTCCTGGCGCAGCAGCCGGCGGCGGAACCACCGAGCCTCGACGACGTCCCGGACCGCCACCGGCCGGTGCTGCCGCCGCGGGGGTAGGGGGCTTCGGCGGGCGTGACCGAGGTCGGCGTCCGCCCGTAATTGATCGAAATGCGAGGTTCGCGCCCTCATGTAAGTCTGGTCGAGGCCCTTCCAACCTCACCCTCTAGGAGTGAACCCGCATGGGCATCAAGGACCAGTTCCAGGACAAGGCCAACGACCTCGCCGGCAAGGCGAAGGGTGCCATGGGCAGCGAGAAGGACGAGGCGAGCGAGCGCGCTTCGCAGGCCCGTGACGACGCGCGGGAGCGCGGCCAGCAGGCCCAGGAGGAGACGCGGGAGCGCTCCGCGAAGTCCCCGGACGAGGCACAGCGGGCCGCGCAGGAGCAGCAGGACAAGTTCAACCAGGACTACGACGCGTAACGCTGCGCTGAGCTTGAACCGTGGGACCCCTGGGACGCCGGGGGTCCCACTGCTGTGGGGGGGGGGCATGGGAGCGGACGTTTTCGTCTGCTGCTCAGTGGGGGCGGATCCCGTCCCGCCGCTTCGCGGCGGATTACCCCCACCCGCCCACCCGATCACCCCGCGGGGTAACGGGTGGGTGGGCGGGAAAGATCCGCCGCGGAGCGGCGGGACAGGGACGCCCCCACGGCAGGCCAGGAGCCCCCGCACCCACGGCAGGGCAGGTGCCCCCGGGCCCCCGGGCCCCCGCCGGGACAGAAGCCCCCGAACCCCCGAGCCCCCGCAGGGACGACCCCCTGGCGGGGAGCGCCCCGCCCACCGCCAGGTGGGAACTACCCCCCGGTACGGGCCTGTTCGTCGGCGGAGCCCCCCGCTCCCACGAGCCCCGTGGAGACCGACCCCAGCCGCGGCTCGAACCTCCGCATCTCACGCTGCCCGACCGAGCCGATGACCCCCGGCAGGTAACCCCGGATGCCCTGCATCCCCCGCAGCCACCACTGCGCGTACACGTGGCTGGACCGGCGCTCGATCCCGGCGACGATCCGGTCGACGGCGGGACCCAGCGGGTACGTCTTGTTGGACGGCCACGGCAGCCGCTGCCGAAGCTCCCGCATGACGTCGTTCTCGTCCGCGCCCCGCACCATGTCCGTATCCGTCCAGGACAGGTAACCGACGCCCACCTTCACACCCTTGTAGCCGACCTCGGCCCGCAGACAGTGCGCGTACGCCTCGACGCCCGACTTCGAGGCGCAGTACGCCGTCATCATCGGCGCCGGCGTGATCGCCGCGAGCGAGGCGATCTGCAGCAGATACCCCCGGCTCTCCATCAGGACCGGCAGGAACGCCCGCCCCGTGACCGCGCTACCGATGAGGTTGACCTCGATCACCCGGCGCCACGCGTCGGGGTCGGACTCGATGAAAGGCCCCCCGTTGGCGACGCCCGCGTTGGCGACGACGATGTCGACCTTCCCGAACCGCTCCTTGACCTCCTGCGCGACCCGGGCCATCGCCTCATGATCCGTGACGTCCGCGTGCCAGGCCTCGGCCTCGGTGTGCAGCCGCCCGGCCACCTGCTTCAACTCGTCCGGCTCCAGGCCGACGAGTGCGACCTTCGCACCCCGCGCCGACAGCTTGCGCGCGAGCAACTCCCCCACGCCCCGCGCCGCCCCGGTGACGACCGCGACCTGACCCTCAAGGCTGACCTTGCTCATGCGCTGCTCCCTTCGAGCCCCTGAACCTGCTGATCGCCGACCCGTACGTACCTCTTCACGAGATCCCTGATCCCGTCCGATATCGCTTCCGGCGCCTCGACCGGCGTCATGTGACCGAGCCCCGGCAGCTCGGTGAGACCGAGCGAGTTCGGCAGCATCGCCGCGATCCGCCGCGCGCCCGCGACCGGCGTCATCCGGTCGGCGGTCCCTGCGATGACCGCGGTGGGCACCGTCAACTCAAGCAACCCCGCGTCGAGTTCGAGCTCGTCGAGCACGTGCGACCAGCGGTAGCGCACCACCCTCGGGCACCCGTGCACGATCCGTGCGCACACCTCGACCCGCTCCGGGGGCGAACCGGCGCCCATCGTCGCGTACTTGAGAATCTTGCGGGCCATGGGCGTCACGGGACCCAGCGGCGCCTTCGCCCCGAGCACCGACCGCGTGAGCCGCGTCCGTATCCGCCCGGCCCGCATCGGCACCACGAGCGACTCGGCGACGAGCCGCGAACTCCCCGTGCTGCACAGCAGAACCGCCGCCGCGTGCTCCCGGAATCCCGGCCGCGTACTCGCGGCCATGATCGTCATGCCGCCCATGGAGTGCCCGGCCAGCACGGCCTGCTCCCCGGGTTCGAGCGTCGCCGCGAGCACCGCCTCCAGGTCGTCGGCGAGCGCGGTCGTGCTGTAACCCTCCACCCCGGCCGGCGCGGCACTGCGTCCGTGTCCCCGCTGGTCGTAGGCGATCACCCGGTGATCGACGGCCAGGTCACGTATCTGCGCCGCCCAGAAGGCGGTCGAGCAGGTCCACCCGTGCGCGAGCACCACCGCGGGCGCGCCCTGCGGACCGTGCACCTCGACGTGCAGCGGCGCACCGTCCGCCGACACCACGGTCAGCTCCCGCGCGGCGGAGGGCGGCGCGAAGGGCCCGCTCGTCGTCACATGCGTCAGCCTGCTCATGCCCCCGCCTCGACCTTCTTCGCCTTACGGGACTTCGGCGACGCCGCGTCCACACTCACCCTGGGCGGCCGTACCACCTCGTACTCGGCGAGATCGACCCGCCGGGTGGCGGCGCGGAACTCGCTCGTCGTGCCCGGCCAGATCGTCGTGTTCACGCCGTTCTCGTCGAGGTACCAGCTGTTGCAGCCGCCGGTGTTCCACACGGTGCGCTTCATGCGCTCCTGCACCTTGTCGTTCCAGGCGTTCACGGCGCCGGCACGCACGGCGAGCGCGGCCCGGCCGCCCAGCACGTCCAACTGCCGCATGTAGTCGGCGAGGTAGTTCAGCTGGGACTCGATCATCAGGATCATCGAGGAGTTGCCAAGACCCGTGTTCGGGCCGATGACCGTCATGAAGTTCGGGAAGCCCGCGGCGGTCGCGCCGCGCAGGGACTTCATCCCGTCCTTCCAGGACTCCATCATCGTCCCGCCGTCGGCGCCCACCACACGGTTGGCGATCGGCATGTCCGTCACATGGAACCCCGTACCGAAGATGATCGCGTCGACCTCGGTCTCGGTGCCGTCCGCCGCGACCACGGTGTTGCCGCGCACCTCGCTGAGCCCGCTGGCGACGACGTCGACATTGGGCTGCGCGAGCGCCGGGTAATAGGTGTTGGAGAGCAGGATCCGCTTGCAGCCGATGCGGTACGAGGGTGTCAGCTTGGCCCGCAGCGCCGGGTCCTTGATGGCACGTGCGATGTTCCGCTTGGCCAGCTGCTCCACCGCGCCGAGCTCGTTCGGCCGCTTGGTGAACGCCTGGACCTGCAACTCCCGTATGCCCCACAGGATTCCGCGCCGGGCCTGCGTGGTGAACGGCAACTGGCGGTGCAGCCAGCGCTCGGCCTTGGTGATGGCACGGTCCATGCGCGGCATCACCCAGGGCGGGGTGCGCTGGAAGAGGGTCAGCCTGCCGACCTCACGCTGGATCGCCGGCACGATCTGGATGGCGGAGGCGCCGGTGCCGATCATCGCGACGCGCTTGCCGCGCAGGTCGTAGTCGTGGTCCCAGCGGGCGGAGTGGAAGACCTTGCCCTCGAAGGTGTCCAGGCCCGGGATGTCCGGGAGCTTGGGGTCGGAGAGCGGCCCGGTGGCGGAGACGACGACGTCGGCGGTGAGGGTGCCGTTGCTGGTCTCGATCTCCCACCACAGCCGGTCCGCGTCCCAACGCAGCAGCTCGACCTCGGTGTTGAGGCGGATGTGCGAGCGCAGGCGGAAGGTGTCCGCGACCTGCTCCAGGTACTCCTGGATCTTCTCCTGGCCCGAGAAGGTGCGGGGCCAGTCGGGGTTGGGCGCGAAGGAGAACGAGTACAGGTGCGAGGGCACGTCGCACGCGCAGCCCGGATAGCTGTTGTCGCGCCAGGTGCCGCCCACGGCGGCGGCCCGCTCCAGGACGACGAAGTCGGTGACGCCTTCGCGGCGCAGCCGGACCGCGGCGCCGATCCCGCCGAACCCGGACCCGATCACCGCCACCCGCACATGCTCGCGCCCGTCCTCCTGTCCGCGCCCTTGTCCGCCGTCCTGCTCGCGCTCCCGCTGGCGCTCGTCCTCGGTCATGCCGCCGCCTCCCGAACTGCTTCACGACTCTGCCAGTGACCACTGGCGCAATTGGGAGACTAGAACACCTGCCTACTGATGGGTAGGGGTCTGGCGTACCGAGTTACCGCCGGTAGATCTCGACCGAACGCACGCACGATCCGGCAGCACATAGGCTGCTTCCGTGGCAGAAACACGCGAGTACCGCATGGAGGAGCTGGCCGAGGTCGCCGGCATCACGGTGCGCACCGTGCGCTTCTACCGCGAGCGCGGCCTGATCCCGCCGCCCCGCCGCGAGGGCCGCATCGCCTGGTACGACGACCATCACCTGGCCAGGCTGCGCACGATCGCCGCGCTCCTGGAGCGCGGCCACACCCTGAGCGGCATCGCGGAACTCGCGGAGGCCTTCGAGAACGGCCGCGACGTCGGCGAACTCCTCGGCATCGGCGAATCCACCGAGGAGACCCCGGTCCGCCTCACCCCCGAGGAACTCGCCGACCACTTCGCGGGCGAGGTCACCCCCGAGAACCTCGCGGCGGCCATGGACCTCGGCTACCTCGGCACGGACGGCGACGAGATCGTCCACGTCAGCCGCCGCCTCCTGGACGTCTCATCGGCCCTGGTCCGCGAGGGCATTCCGCTGGCGGCGGTCCTGGAGGCGGGCCAGCGCGTGCGCGAACACGCAGACGCACTGGCCGAGTTGTTCATCACCATCATCCGCACGCACACGCCCCCCGAGGCGGGCAACGTCAGCATCGACCGTCTGCGCCCGCTGGCGAAGAGTGTGGTGGAGGCGGAACTGTCGATGGCCCTGGACCGCCGTTTGGCGTCGGAGAAGCCGGAAGATGTCTAGCCCGTCCGGCGTTCGAGGACATCTTGTCGGGGGTCCAGGGGGCGGAGCCCCATGGTTTCGGGAAGGGGCGCCCGCGCGCGGAGCGCGCTAACGGGTGCAGCGGGGAAAGCCCCGCAGGGCCGCCCTCACCGCGGCAAGAACCACCGCGCCTTGTAGATCCCGCCCCCGACCAACTCGTACTCCCCCCGCGGCCGATGGACACTCACCCTCGTCGTCCACCAGGTCTCCTCAAGACCGCCCTCCGGCACCGTGGAGATGACCTGCCCCGTCCGCGGATCGTCACCGACGCCCTTCACCGACTTCCGGGAGATCTCATCCGCCCCCGCGAAGTCCTGCACAAAGGCCCGGCCGGCGATGTCGTACTGGAAGACGGACGCGTTCGTCGTCACCCAGAGCCGCCCCCGCCGCCCGGCCACGGGGAAGAGATCATGCCCACCGGGAGTCTTGCCGGGCGTCCCGACCGGCAGCCCCACCGAGGACCGGCGCCGCAACGTCGGCCGTGCCCGCGTCCCACCCACCTTGTACGTGACCAACTCGTCGTCACCGATGGCCCACAGCACCTCGCGCGCACCGTCCCAGTGCAGCCCGTGCGCCCCCTTCAGCTCCGCCTCGGCACACCGCGACGCATCCGGCCCCTGCGACGCCGCGTACAGCCTGACCAGCGCACCCGTACTGCACGCCACCGCGACATTGCCGTCCGGCAGGATCTCCGCGCTGTGCGGGTTGAAGAGGTCGTCACCCGCACCTATCGCCGTACCCCAGTAGCGCCTGCCCGAGGGATAGTCGACGACGGCCACGAATCCGAAGGACGCCGTGGTCAGGACATACGTACGCCCCTTGTGCCTGCGCACCTTCGACTCGCTCGGATACACCCAGCTGTACTCCGGCCGGAGATCCTCGTACCCCTCGTACCGCGTCGGCGAGAACGCCCACCGCACGACGGACGGTTCATGCTCCGGGTCCCAGACCCTGCGCCGCGGATCGAGCACGAGGATCTGCTGGGTCGCCTGCTCGGTGAGCAGTACCGGCGGTGTACCCCGGGGCACTCCCCCGGTGGCACGCGCGGGGGACGCGGCGACAGCCGGAAGACCCGAACCGATCCCGATCCCCGCCCCGAGCCCCGCACCCAGAGCCCCGCGCAGCACACCCCGACGTGACGGTCTCGACATACCGGACATGAAGTCTCCCCCACACGGCTGACAGTTGAGACATTGTCAGGTACGCGCTCGCAACATGCCATGGCGCCGCGCGGCATCACATGTCGTAGACCACCGTGACGGGCGCATGGTCCGACCACCGCTGCTCATGCGTGGCCGCCCGCTCCACGAACCCCTTGACCGCCCGCTCCGCGAGCCCCGGCGTCGCCACGTGGTAGTCGATCCTCCAGCCCGTGTCGTTGTCAAAGGCGCGCCCCCGGTACGACCACCAGGAGTAGGGACCCTCGACGTCGGGATGCAGCGCCCGCACTACGTCGACGTAGCCGCCGCTCTCGCTCTCGAAGACCTCGCTGAGCCAGGCGCGCTCCTCGGGCAGGAAGCCCGAGTTCTTCTTGTTGCCCTTCCAGTTCTTGAGGTCGGCCTCCTGGTGCGCGATGTTCCAGTCGCCGCAGACCACGACCTGGCGCCCCTCGGCTGCGGCCCGCTGCTTGAGCCCCTTCAGGTAGGTGAGGAACTCCCCCATGAAACGGACCTTCTCGTCCTGCCGGTCCGTGCCGACCTCGCCGGAGGGCAGATACAGGCTGGCGACCGTGACGCCGGGCAGATCAGCCTCGACGTAACGCCCACTGGCGTCGAACTCCTCCGACCCGAATCCCACCTGCACGCGATCCGGCTCACGCCGCGTATAGAGGGAGACGCCCGCGCGCCCCTTGGCGGCGGCCGGCGCGTGCACGACGTGCCAGCCCTCGGGCGCCCGCACCTCATCCGGCAGCTGCTGCGGCTCGGCCCGCACTTCCTGGAGGCAGAGCACATCGGACGAGGTCTCGGCGAGCCACTCGACGAAGCCCTTCTTGGCGGCGGCGCGCAGCCCGTTCACATTCACAGAGGTCACTTGGAGCATCCCGGAACGATACCGGCACCCTGCACACTGAAACGGATACCCGCACACCGCCGCATAGAAGTACGATAACCCGCATGAGTATTCAGCCCGCGCCGCAGCACCCCGCCGTAGAGCTGCGCCCCACCTCCTTCGACCACCCCGACGCGGTCAAGCTCAATGACCGCGTCCAACTCGAGTACGCGCAGCGGTACGGGGATGAGGGCGACGTCACACCCCTCGACCCGGCCATGTTCGCGGCCCCGCGCGGTTTCTACCTCCTCGCGTACGACGAGATCGGCACCCCCGTGGCCACCGGCGGCTGGCGCGGCCATGAGGAGAACGACGAGGGTTACGCGCTCGGCGACGCAGAGATCAAGCGCATGTACGTCACCCCGGAGGCCCGCGGTCTCGGTCTCGCCCGGCACATCCTGGCGGCCCTGGAGGACCACGCGAGGGCGGCGGGCCGTACGCGGATGGTCCTGGAGACGGGCATGAAGCAGCCGGAGGCGATAGCCCTCTACACCTCGGCCGGCTACACCCCGGCCCCCGCCAAGTTCGGCCACTACCGCTTCGAGGACCTGAGCCGCTGCTACGTGAAGGCCCTGTAGTTCGCCGGTGCCGAGCAGTCGGCGTTCGCCGGTGTCTCAGTCCCGGGGCACAGCAAAGATCCCGCCCGGTTCGAAGAACCGGACGGGATCTCATGTGCAGTGGACCTGTGGGGATTTGAACCCCAGACCCCCTCGATGCGAACGAGGTGCGCTACCAGACTGCGCCACAGGCCCTTGCAACGAGTGAAACTCTAGCATCCCGATCCGGGTGCTCGGAAATCCGTTCCTGGCTGGTCAGGCCTCACTCGTTGGCGGCCCGCGGCCGCTCCCCGTCGTCGTACTGATCGAAGAGGGGCGTACGGCCGCGCTCGCGGGCCCTGCGTGCGGAAGCCGCGCGGCGTGCGTCGCTGCGGCCACCGCCCCCGTCCGCGCCCTGGGCACCCTCGGCGCCTTGCGCGTCCGCGGCGTAGTCGGCGTATTCGCTCTCGTCCGTCTCGCGCCGCGCCTCGTCGGCGGTGGGCTCGACGGAGCTCGACCGCGCCGAACTCCAGGCGTCGGGTGCGCCCAAGTCGACGTCACCGGTGGCCCGCGGGGCGACCGGGGCGGTCACGTACGTCGGCAGGGGTACCGGCACCGGGTCCCAGCTGTCGCCGTGCCCCGGGCGGCGCTGCCGCTCACGCTGCTGGTCCACCCACTCCGCGTGGTCGGTCTGCTCGACCAGGGCGCGGCGGTCGGCGGCGAGTGCGGACAGGCCGGTCTCCGTCTCGGTGGCCGGTCCTTCCTCCGGGTCGTCGACCACCGCGTCCGCGCCGCCCGACGCGCGCCTGCGCGGCTGACGTTCCCGCAGCCGCTGCGCGGCGACCTCGGCCCTGCGCCGGTCCATGGTGTAGGTGAAGCGGCGCCGCTCCTGGCCCCGCAGATACACGATGTACGCGCTCAGGAGCGCGGCAGGACCCGCGGGTGCCCAGAGGAACGCGAGCCCTCCGACGGCGGCGACGACCGTACCGATCGTGAAGGCGATGAAGAGCATCACCGTCGTGCGCCGTCGGCGCGCGAGCACCTTCGTGCGCCGGGCGCGCGCGGCGGCTTCCGCCGACGCGGCCCGCTGGGCGGGCGACTGCTGGGGCCGCGCTCCTGACGTGGCCGAGGACGGGGC
The DNA here is from genome assembly GCF_044455475.1 of Streptomyces sp. NPDC051218. Taxonomy (NCBI): domain Bacteria; kingdom Bacillati; phylum Actinomycetota; class Actinomycetes; order Kitasatosporales; family Streptomycetaceae; genus Streptomyces; species Streptomyces sp. NPDC051218. Next base: position 203,758 of record NZ_JBITEU010000004.1, read on the forward strand.
CGGGGCCGGGGTCGGGGTCGGGACCGGCGCCGAGGGCTTCGCCGCGGGGTGCGCCTGAGGGTGCGCCTGGTGAGGGTGCGCCTCGTGACGTGCCGGAGGCTGCTGTGCCTGGGGTTTGACCGGCGCCTTGTCCTGCGGCTCCGGCCGCTCTTCCTGGCCGCCCTGTCGATGCGGGGGCGCGACGAAGGCCCGGACGTCCACCGCGCCGGTGGCGTTGTCCGGGTCGCGCGACTCCTCCTCTTCAGGCGAGCGCGCTTGCAGGTCCTTGGCGTACCGGCGCTCCATCCCCGCACGTCCGGACAGGAGCCGGATGGCGGTGCTGAAGCGTTCCGTCGGACGGGCTTCATTGAGCTCGTCCTGCCTACGGAGCCACATCGGCACCAAGTAGGCGGCCCAGGCCCCGACGATGACTGCGTAGATGAGGCCGCTGCTGCTCACGCCTCACACGGTAGAGGGGTTTGCTTGAGGCCATCTGCCAATTGAGCCGGTGTGTCGCACGATCTGGCTGATATCTCGAACTTTTTTTGTGACTGGTGCGATCAACAGGCCACCGGGACCGTGAAATTAATGCCTCAGAGGGACCAAGTGGGGCCCCAGACGGTCGATCACCGATCAATTTCAAACACTTATTCTATTTACGCGGTGTTCCGAGGTCGTGCCTGGTGCCAGCGCCGGAGCAACCCTTCCGGTACCTCTTCCGCGGTGAGCGCGAAGACAAGATGATCGCGCCAGGCGCCGTCGATGTGGAGATAGCGTGGACGAAGTCCCTCCTCGCGGAATCCGAGTTTCTCCACGACGCGACGACTCGGCCCGTTCTCGGGGCGAATACAGACCTCGATACGGTGCAGCCCGACGGACCGGAAGCAGTGGTCCACCGCGAGAGCGACGGCGGTCGGCATCACGCCGCGTCCCGCGACCGACTGGTCGACCCAGTAGCCGACATGGCCCGAGCACATCGATCCCCAGGTGATCCCGGCGACCGTCAACTGCCCCACGAGCCGCCCCTGGTACTCGATCACGAAGGGCAGCATGCGCCCGGCGTGCGCCTCGGCGCGCAGATGCCGGACCATCTGACGGTACGTCGGGCGGTGCACGATCGGGCCGCTGGGCGTGGGCGGCGGGATGGTCGCCTCCCAGGGGCGCAGCCAGTCCCGGTTGCGCCGGTTGACCTCACGCCAGGGCCGCTGGTCGCGCATCTTTATCGGACGGAGGGCGACGTCGCCGTCCGTCAGCTCGACGGGCCAGGAAGGGCTGTTCAGCTCGCACCACCCGCAGGTCTTGGGTGGTCGCCGCCCCGGAGCTGCTCGACGGCGTGCACGAGGAGGGGTTCGAGGACGGCGATGCCGTCCCGCACGCCGCCGGTGGAGCCCGGCAGGTTCACGATGAGGGTGCGCCCCGCGACTCCGGCGAGACCGCGGGACAGCGCGGCCGTGGGGATCTTCTCCCTGCCGTACGCGCGGATCGCCTCCGGGATGCCGGGCACCTCGTGGTCGATGACGGCGCGGGTGGCCTCGGGGGTGCGGTCGGTGGGCGAGATGCCGGTGCCGCCTGTGGTGAGGATCACGTCGAAACCGGCTTCGGCTCCGGCGCGCAGGGCCTGCTCGACGGGGTCTCCGTCCGGGACGACCTGGGGGCCTTCGACCTCGAAGCCGAGCGCGGCAAGCGCCTCGGCGATGATCGGCCCGCCCCGGTCGGCGTAGACCCCGGCGGCCGCGCGGTTGGATGCCGTGACGACGAGTGCGCGGTAGGCGGTCATGCGCCGGCTCCTTCGCGGCTCCAGTCCCCGGACTTGCCGCCGGTCTTCTCCTCGACGCGTACGTCCGTGATGACCGCGCCCTTGTCGACGGCCTTGACCATGTCGATCACCGTGAGGGCGGCGACACTCACCGCGGTGAGGGCCTCCATCTCGACGCCGGTGCGGTCCGTCGTCTTCACCGTGGCGAGGATCTCGACGGCGTCGTCCGCCACGGAGAGGTCGAGTTTCACTCCGGAGACGGCCAGCGGGTGGCAGAGCGGGATCAGGTCGGGCGTGCGCTTGGCGCCCATGATGCCCGCGATCCGCGCGGTGGCCAGGGCGTCACCCTTGGGCACGCCCTCGCCCCGCAGCAGCTCGATCACGCGGGGCGAGACCAGGACGCGCCCACTGGCGCGGGCGGTGCGCGCCGTCACGTCCTTCGCGGATACGTCGACCATGCGGGCGGCGCCCGCTTCGTCGATGTGCGTCAGTCGCTGCTCGGTACTCATGTGCTGTGGCGCTCCCGGTCCGGGCCCTCCGGCGGTGCGGCGCAAGGGGGCCTATGTGCGCGACACCGTACCGCGCGCACGTGCCTTTCAGCCGAGCAGGACCACTTCGACATCGGCGCCCGGCTCCACCGACGTGGTGTCCTCCGGGACGACGATCAGCGCGTTCGCGTGCGCCAGCGCCGCGACGAGATGGGAGCCCGCGCCGCCCACGGGCCGCACGCTGCCCGCGTCGGCGTCGTACTGTCCGCGCAGGAACTGCCGCTTCCCCGCGGGAGAGCTCAGCGCCTTGTCGGCGGTGAGCTCCGCGCGCGCCGTGGGCCGGTGGACGTCGGGGAGACCCATCAGGGCCCGCACGGCGGGACGTACGAAGATCTCGAAGGACACGTACGACGACACGGGGTTGCCCGGCAGGGCGAGCAGCGGGGTGTGGTCGGGGCCGATGGAGCCGAAGCCCTGCGGCTTGCCCGGCTGCATGGCGAGCTTGCGGAACTCGACGCCGCTGCCCGTCCCGACGCCGTCCTCGTCCGCTCCCACGGAGGAGAGGGCTTCCTTCACGACGTCGTACGCCCCGACGCTGACGCCGCCCGTGGTGACGATGAGGTCGGCCCGGATCAGCTGGTCCTCGATGGTGGAGCGCAGCGTCTCGGCGTCGTCGGCGACCGCACCCACGCGGTAGGCGATCGCTCCGGCGTCCCGGGCCGCTGCGGTCAGCGCGAAGCTGTTGGAGTCGTAGATCTGGCCCTTGGCCAACTCCTCGCCGGGCTGGATCAGTTCGCTGCCGGTGGACATGACGACCACGCGGGGGCGGGGGCGCACCTTCACCGTGCCGCGGCCGATCGCGGCGAGCAGGGCGATCTGCGGGGCGCCGAGGACCGTGCCCGCGGTCAGCGCGCGGTCACCGGCCTGTACGTCGCTGCCACGCGCCCGCACGTGCGCGCGTGCTTCGGCGGGGCGGTGGACGCGGACCTCACCGGAGGCTCCGTCGGGGGCGGCGCTGTGAGCGCGCATCCCGGAGACGGGGCCTTCGCCGAGGCCTCCGTCGGTCCACTCCACGGGGACGACGGCCTCGGCGCCGGGCGGCAGCGGGGCGCCGGTCATGATGCGGGCGGCCTGGCCCGCGCCGACGGTGGGCTGCTCGCTCTGGCCCGCGGCCACGTCGCCGATGACCGTCAGGACGGCGGGGAACTCCTCGCTCGCGCCCGCGATGTCGGCGACCCGGACCGCGTATCCGTCCATGGAGCTGTTGTCGAAGGGCGGCAGCGAGACGGGCACCGTGACGTCCTCGACGAGGACGCAGCCCTGGGCGTCGAGGAGTTGGAGCTCGATGGGCTCCAAGGGGCGGACGGATCCGAGGATGTCGTCCAGGTGCTCGCTCACCGACCAGACGTGTTCCTGGCCGGTGACTTCGGTCGTCGCGCTGCTGCTCAAAGTGCTACATCTCCTCGGACACGTAACTGCGAAGCCAGGCCTGGAAGTCCGGGCCCAGGTCTTCACGTTCGCACGCGAGTCTGACAATGGCACGCAGATAGTCGCCCCGGTCACCGGTGTCATAGCGCCGGCCCTTGAAGACGACGCCGTGCACGGGACCGCCGACCTTCCCCGCGGCGTCAGCCGCTGATTGATACTGCACCGCGAGCTGCTGGAGTGCGTCGGTGAGCTGGATCTCGCCGCCGCGGCCCGGCTCGGTCTTGCGCAGTATGTCGAAGACGTGGGGGTCGAGGACATAGCGGCCGATGATGGCGTAGTTGCTGGGGGCGTCCGCCGCGTCGGGCTTCTCGACCAGGCCGGTGACCTTGACGACGTCGCCCTCGTCCGTGGCGTCCACGGCGGCGCAGCCGTAGAGGTGGATCTGCTCCGGGGCCACCTCCATGAGGGCGATGACGCTGCCGCCGTGCCGCTCCTGGACCTCGACCATGCGGGCGAGCAGCGGGTCACGCGGGTCGATCAGGTCGTCGCCGAGGAGCACGGCGAACGGTTCGTTGCCGACGTGCGGGGCGGCGCACAGGACGGCGTGACCGAGTCCCTTGGGGTCGCCCTGGCGTACGTAGTGCATGGTCGCGAGGTCGCTGGACTCCTGGACCTTCGCGAGCCTCGCCTCGTCGCCCTTCTTCAGGAGGGCCGACTCCAGTTCGTAGTTGCGGTCGAAGTGGTCCTCGAGGGGGCGCTTGTTGCGGCCCGTGATCATGAGGACGTCGTCGAGGCCGGCGGAGGCGGCCTCCTCGACCACGTACTGGATCGCCGGCTTGTCGACGACCGGCAGCATCTCCTTGGGAGTGGCCTTGGTGGCCGGCAGGAACCGGGTGCCGAGACCTGCTGCGGGGATGACAGCCTTGCTGATCCGCGGGGGGTGAGACTCAGTCATGTCCGTAACCATAACCGGTGAGTATGTGCGGAATCTGTGGGTCAGGACATTTTGTTCTCATATGAGCGCACCTGGAAGGGTTTGTGAGCGCACCATGAAAGAAAACGGCCCGAACCAGCCGCCCGGCCAGCCAACCAAGCGCACCTTGCGCGGAGAATTCCTCGCGGTGAGAAGCCGGTTGACTAGGGATGACGCGCAGAAGGCCGCCGCGGTTCTCGCCGACCGCGCATTGGAGCTGCCGGAGCTCTCGGGAGCGCGCACGGTCGCGGCGTACGTCTCCGTGGGGAGCGAACCGGGGACGCGCGCCCTGCTCGACGCGCTCCACGCGCGCGGGACGCGGGTCCTGCTTCCTGTGCTCCTCGCGGACAACGACCTGGACTGGGCTGCCTACGAAGGCGATGGGTCGCTCGCTCGCGTGCAACACCCGGGCAAGATCGCGCTCTTGGAGCCCTCGGGGGCGCGGCTCGGGCCCGACGCCGTCCTGGCGGCGGACGCCGTGCTGCTGCCGGGCCTGGCCGTGGACACGCACGGGATGCGCCTTGGGCGCGGCGGCGGGTCGTACGACAGGGTGCTCGCCCGGCTGGGGCGGGCCGGGGCGGATCCGGCCCTGGTGGTGCTCCTGTACGACACGGAGGTCGTCGCGCACGTCCCCAGGGAGCCGCACGACAAGCCGGTTCACGCCGTCGTCACGCCGTCGGGAGTACGCCGCTTCCGCTGACCCCTCCAGCGAGGTGAAAGGGCCCTCCACGCGCGCGTGGAGGGCCCTTTCACTGCTGTGTGCGGCTGCTCAGGGGCGCAGCACCAGCGTGTCGTTCGTGCTCTTCTTCACGGCGTCCTTCGAGAAGGACCACGGCAGCAGCTCGCCCTTGACCCACTTGCTGGTCTGGTCGGTGTAGTGCGCGCTGTAGGCGTGCCCGGAAGCGCCGGTGAGGTTGATCCACTTCGACTTGTCGAGGTCGTCGAGGTTCACCACCATGCGCATCGACGGCACCCACTGCACGCCGTAGCCGCCCGCCGCGTTCCAGCCGGTGGCGTTGACCGCCGCCTCGCCGCCGCCCAGCTTGAACGGGCCGCGGTTGAGCATGAACTGGAGCCAGCCGGGGCCTTCGACGCCCAGGGTCTGGTTCTTCAGGGTCAGCCGGTGCAGGCGGCCCCAGCTCCAGGTGTCGACGTCCTTGCCGAGCTTGGCCGTCAGGTCCCAGCGCGCGTCCTCCATGGCCCGGCCGAACAGCTGGTCGCGGGTCTTGGTCTCGGCGTCCGTGCGGGTCTTGGGCGACTTCCACCAGTCGTTGTCCTCGTCGTCGAGGATCGACCGGATCACTTCGTAGTAGCGGTCGCCGCCGTCGGGCTGCGCGGATTCCGCGTCGCGCTGGCCGCACTCGCGCACCGGCTCGGCCTCGTCGGCGGGACCGGTGTTCCCGGCCGGCTCGACGTTCAGGCACTGGCCCTTGACCCGCAGCTCCTTGGGCAGCTTGTTGCCGATGGAGAGCTTGAGGATGTTGCGCCAGACCGAGTTGAAGTACGCGGCTGCCGCCGAGTCGGCGTCCTGGGTGTAGTCCCAGCCCTCGAGGAGCTTCTGCGCCTCACGGACGTAGCTGTCCTTGACGTCGATCTTGAGCAGCTTGGGCACCAGCAGCTTGGCGATCTCGCTGCTGTTGTCCATCTGCATCGTGCGCATGTCCTCGGTGGAGACCTTCCCACCGTTCTTGATCTTCGACTGGATCAGGTCGGTGATGCGCTGGCTGCGCGCCCCGTAGCCCCAGTCGGCCGTGAGCTTGTACGGATAGTCCGACTTCTCGCTGTCGATGACGGCCTGGTTGGCGGTCACGATGTAGCCGCGCTCGGGGTCGTACTCGTAGGGCAGCGCGGACTGCGGGATGTAGCCGGTCCAGCGGTAGTCGGAGTCCCAGCCGGGCGCAGGGAGCGCGCCGTCGCCCTTGCCGCGGACCGGGATCTTGCCCGGTGCCTGGTAGCCGATGTGGCCGTCCTTGTCCGCGTAGATCAGGTTCTGCGAGGGCACTTCAAAAGAAGACGCCGCCTTGCGGAAGTCGGAGAAGTCCTTCGCCTTGTTGAGCTCGAAGACCGCGTCCATCGACCTGCCCGGCTGCAGCGCGGTCCAGCGCAGCGAGACACCGTAGCCGTCGCCCCGGTCGGGGGCCGCGCTGTCGACGGTGGCCTTCTTGCCGACCTTCACCAGCTCGTCGTCCCGGTCGGACAGCAGGGGGCCGTTGCCGGTCTCCCGCACAGTGATCTTCTTGGACTTGCCGCCGGCGACCTTGATGGTCTCCACGCGGGTCTTGAAGGGCAGCACCTTGTCGTCGTACGAGTAGCCGTCGCCCTCGAACTTCTCGAGGTAGAGGTCGGTGACGTCGGCGCCGAGGTTCGTCATGCCCCAGGCGATCTGCTCGTTGTGCCCGATCACCACGCCCGGCATGCCCGCGAAGGTGTAGCCGGAGACGTCGTACTGGCAGTCCTTGGAGACCGACCGGCAGTGCAGGCCCATCTGGTACCAGACGGACGGCAGCTGGGGTGACAGGTGCGGGTCATTCGCGAGCAGTGGCTTCCCGGTGATCGTGTGGTCGCCGGAGACCACCCAGGAGTTGGAGCCGATGCCGTTGCCGTTCGGGCCGAGACCCGCGTCCGGGACCTTGTCCAGGATGTCGGAGAGGCCCGACAGCTGGGATTGGAGGCCGTCGGGAGCCTGGGCGTTACCGGCGAGACCCGTGCCCGCTGCGCCGCCCGTCTGCGACTGGCTGCCCGTGCTGCTGCCCTTGCCGTCGTACTCCTTGGTGGCGCTGTTGTACGTGCCCTCCTGGACGATGGGCTTGTTCCGGGCGTACGGGTACTCCGGGTACAGGTCCTTGATCTGGGACGGGCCCAGGCGGCTCGTCATCAGGGAGCGGTCGATCTCGTCCTGCATGTTGCCGCGCAGGTCCCAGGCCATGGCCTTGAGCCACGCCACGGAGTCGACAGGGGTCCACTCCTGGGGCTCGTAGTCGTTGGTGAAGCCAAGGGCGGCGTACTCCAGGGAGATGTCCTTGCCGCTCTTGTCCTTCAGGTAGGCGTTGACTCCCTTGGAGTACGCCTGGAGGTACTTCTTGGTCGCGGGCGAGAGCTTGGAGTCGTACTCCTTCTGCGCCACGCGGTGCCAACCGAGCGTCCGCAGGAACTCATCGGTCTTTACTTGGCCCTTGCCGAACATCTCGGAGAGGCGACCGGAGGTCATATGGCGGCGGACGTCCATCTCCCAGAAGCGGTCCTGCGCCTGGACGAAACCCTGGGCCATGAAGAGGTCGGCGTCGGACTCGGCGTAGATCTGCGGGATGCCGTTGCCGTCGCGCTTCACGTCGACGGGACCGGCGAGGCCGTCGAGCTTGATCGTCCCCTTGGTCTGCGGGAAGGAGGCACGCACCGTACTGACGCTCCAGTACGCCCCGTAGCCGATGCCCGCCACGATGGCCAGGACCAGGACGATCACGAGGAGGCGGGCTCGGCGCCCCTTCTTCTTGCCGGACTTATGACCGGAAGAGGCGGTGGTATTCGAGGGCATCGCTGTCCTTGCTGTCCTTACGCGAGCGGCAGGGCTGGCTGGGCGGTGGTGGGAGCGCTGGAGCAACTGTAGGCGCAGGGCACCGCGACCTCGGACGCGGAGTCAGGAACCTACATCGCGACGCATCGTGTGAGTGTTCGAGGGCGTCAAGGAAGCGTTAACAATTAGGTAAGGTAACGAAGTACTTGGCTCGCGCGGAGGAAGGAACGGCCCCTGACTGTCCACGACCTCAACCAGCTTCTGCTCATCTGCTCGCTCGTCCTGCTCGTCGCGGTCGCGGCGGTCCGCATCTCGTCGCGCAGTGGGCTCCCCAGCCTGCTCCTCTACCTCGGCATCGGCATTGCCATCGGCCAGGACGGCATCGGCAACGTCACCTTCAACAATGCCGAGTTGACGCAGGTCATCGGCTACGCGGCGCTCGTCGTGATCCTGGCCGAGGGCGGTCTCGGCACGAAGTGGAAAGAGATCAAACCCGCCCTGCCCGCCGCCGCCGTCCTGTCGCTCGCCGGCATCGCGGTCAGCGTCGGCGTGACGGCCGCCGGCGCCCACTACCTCGTCGGCCTGGAGTGGCGGCAGGCGCTCATCATCGGCGCGGTGGTCTCGTCGACGGACGCGGCGGCGGTCTTCTCCGTGCTGCGCAAGGTGCCGCTGCCCTCACGCGTGACGGGCATCCTGGAAGCGGAGTCGGGGTTCAACGACGCCCCCGTGGTGATCCTGGTCGTGGCCTTCTCCACAGCGGGCCCCGTGGAGCACTGGTACGTCCTCATCGGCGAGATCGCCCTGGAACTCGCGATCGGCGCCGCGATCGGCATCGCGGTGGGCTGGCTCGGCGCGTACGGCCTGCGGCATGTGGCGCTGCCCGCTTCGGGCCTCTACCCCATCGCCGTGATGGCCATCGCGGTCGCCGCCTACGCGGCGGGAGCCATGGCGCACGGCAGTGGATTCCTCGCCGTCTACCTCGCCTCGATGGTCCTCGGCAACGCGAAACTGCCGCACTGGCCCGCCACCCGGGGCTTCGCCGAAGGCGTCGGCTGGATCGCGCAGATCGGCATGTTCGTCCTGCTCGGGCTCCTGGTCACCCCGCACGACCTGCTCGACGACATGTGGCCCGCGATCATCATCGGCCTGATCCTGACCGTCGTGGCACGCCCCCTGGGGGTCGTCGCGAGCCTGCTGCCGTTCCGCATGCCCTGGCAGGAGAAGGCCCTGATGTCCTGGGCAGGACTGCGCGGAGCCGTGCCCATCATCCTGGCCACGATCCCGATGGTGAACGGCGTCGACGACAGCGAGCGGATCTTCAACATCGTCTTCGTCCTGGTCGTCGTCTACACCCTCATCCAGGGCCCCACGCTGCCGTGGCTGGCCAAAGTGCTGCGCCTTGGCGACTCTTCGGGCGCCGCCGACCTGGGCATCGAATCGGCGCCCCTGGAGCGTCTTCGCGGGCACCTGCTCTCGGTGGCGATCCCGAAGGGATCGCGGATGCACGGCGTCGAGGTGGGCGAACTGCGGATGCCCGCGGGGGCGGCCGTCACGCTCGTCGTACGCAACGGCGAATCCTTCGTGCCGCAGCCCACGACCGTCCTGCAACGCGGGGACGAGCTCCTGGTGGTCGCGACCGACCCGGTGCGGGACGCGGCGGAGAAGCGTCTGCGCGCCGTCGGACAAGGCGGAAAACTGGCCGGATGGCTGGGAACCGCTGGTCAGGACGCTGAAGAGCGGGGAAATCACAGGTGACGGGCGCCTCAATCTCCGTATTCACAGGTCTGATGGCGTCATTCCCTGTACGATGAAGACACACTTCTTCTGTACCACCTGATCGAACCACCTCTGTCTGAAGCAGAGCTGGCGCCGACCGTATGGCGGCCGCGTGTCCCCGCAGTGGACAACCGGCATCTACCGCAGTCCCGCGCAAGAGGACAGCTCTCGGTGCCGTCGCCCTGAAATGGGGGCCGCGCTACCAGGCGGCAGAAAGGCACGGGCCGTGGCATCCACGGTCACCTCCCGCCCCGGATACGGACAGCTGCTGCGCACCCGCGGCGCCTGGACGTTTCTCCTGCCCGGCTTCGCGGCGCGCCAGCCCTTCGCGATGCTGACCATCTCCATCGTGCTGCTCGTGCAGCACACCACCGGCTCGTACGGCGTCGCCGGCGCCGTGTCGGCCGTCACCGGCGTCTCCATGGCGGTGTTCGCCCCCTTCGGCGGCAAGCTCGCCGACCGGTTCGGCCAGCGGGCCGTCCTGGTGCCCGGCGTGCTCATCCACACGCTCTCGGTGCTCTCCCTGACGGTGCTCGCGCTCTCGGACGCCCCCTTGTGGGCGCTTTTCCTCGCCGCGGTGCCCACCGGTGCCTCGCAGCCGCAGATCAGCCCCATGGTGCGGGCCCGCTGGGGCGTCAAGCTCCAGGACACCCCGCTCGCGGGCACGGCGGCCGCCTTCGAGTCCGTCACCGACGAGCTGACGTTCGTCCTCGGCCCGCTCTTCGCGACCGCGCTGTGCACGACCATCGACCCGGCCGCCGGACTCTTCACGGAGGCCGGACTCACGCTGGTCGGCGGCCTGCTGTTCGCCGCCCAGAAGAGCACCCAGCCCAAGCCCGCCTCCCGCGAGGAGCACGCGCGCGTGGAGCACGTCTCCGCGCTGCGGATCCCCGGTGTGCGCGTCCTGATCGTCACTTTCCTCGGCATCGGCGCCGTCTTCGGCGGCATGCAGGTCTCGCTGGCCGCCTTCACCGAGTCCATCGGCGAACCCGGCCTGAACGGCGTCCTGTACGGCACGTTCGCGGCGGGCAACATGCTCTCCGGGCTGGTCTGCGGCGCCATCGTCTGGAAGATCGCCCCGCAGCGGCGCCTCCTCGTCGGGTACGCGGCGCTGACCCTGATGGCCTCCGGGCTGTGGGCCGCGCACTCCGTGGTGCTGCTCGCCGGTCTGGGGCTTCTGGTCGGCGTCTGCATCGCGCCCGCGCTGATCACCGGCTACACCCTGGTCGACCGTCTCGTGGCCCCGTCCGGGCGTACGGAGGCGTTCACCTGGCTCACCGGGGCCGTCGCGCTCGGCCAGGCCGCCGCCGTCACGGTCGCGGGACAGCTGGAGGACCACTTCTGGGACGGCGCCGGATTCCTGGTGCCGCTGGGCGGTACGGCACTGGCCCTCGCGGTGCTCGTGAGCCTGCGCTCGCGGCTCGTGCCGCGGTCCGTCGGACGCACCGTGGCACGTGGCGTGGGTCACCGCGAGCCGGTCACGGTGGACTGATCTCGCGGAATACGTCACTATGGACCGTCGTTAGCACTCATCGAGTGAGAGTGCCAGGAGGAAGCAAGTGCCGACGTACCAGTACCAGTGCACCGAATGCGGCGAGGGCCTCGAGGCGGTGCAGAAGTTCACGGATGACGCTTTGACCGTGTGCCCCAGCTGCGACGGACGCCTCAAGAAGGTGTTCTCGGCCGTCGGCATCGTCTTCAAGGGCTCCGGCTTCTACCGCAACGACAGCCGCGGCTCGTCGTCGAGCAGCACGCCGTCGACGGCGAACGCGTCGAAGTCCTCGGACTCCAAGGACTCGAAGTCGTCGGACTCCAAGTCCGCCGCGAGCGCCTCGTCCTCGTCGTCGAGTTCCTCGGGCTCGGACTCGAAGTCCTCGGGTTCGTCGGCCGGGTCTTCCAGCTCCTCCAGCTCGTCGGCCGCCTGATCTCATCTACTTCCGGGTCCCCGCTGTCGTACGACGGCGGGGATCTCGGCGTTCCCCGGGCCCGCCCACAGCAGGATCCTGGGCGTCACCGGGCCCGGCTACTGTGCTTGGCATGGTGAATACGGCGAACGCGACGCGGGCCGAGATCGGTGTCATCGGCGGCTCCGGCTTCTACTCCTTCCTCGACAACGTGACCGAACTCCAGGTCGACACCCCCTACGGAGCGCCGAGCGACTCGCTCTTCATCGGTGACCTCGCCGGGCGGCGGGTCGCGTTCCTGCCCCGGCACGGCCGCGGCCACCATCTGCCGCCGCATCGCATCAACTACCGGGCCAACCTGTGGGCGTTGCGCTCCGTGGGCGTACGGCAGGTGCTCGGTCCGTGTGCGGTGGGCGGGCTGCGGCCCGAGTTCGGGCCCGGGACGCTGCTGGTGCCCGATCAGCTCGTGGACCGCACGAAGTCGCGTACGCAGACGTACTTCGACGGGGTTCCGCTGCCCGACGGAAGCATCCCGAACGTCGTGCACGTGTCGCTCGCGGACCCGTACTGCCCCGTCGGGCGCGGCGCCGCGCTGAAGGCGGCCCGCGGGCGGGAATGGGAGCCGGTGGACGGCGGGACACTCGTGGTGATCGAGGGGCCACGGTTCTCGACCCGCGCCGAATCGCTCTGGCATGCGGCGCAGGGCTGGTCGGTGGTGGGCATGACCGGACACCCGGAGGCCGTGCTCGCCCGTGAACTGGAGCTCTGCTACACCTCATTGACGCTGGTGACGGACCTGGACGCCGGTGCGGAGAGCGGCGAGGGCGTCTCGCACGAAGAGGTGCTCCAGGTGTTCGCGGCGAATGTGGACCGGCTGCGGACGGTGCTGTTCGACGCGGTGGCGGGACTGCCGGCGGAGGGCGAGCGGGACTGCCTGTGTGCGGGGGCCCTGGGCGGGATGGATCCGGGGATCCGGCTGCCGTGAGGTGAAACGGGGGCGGCGGAACTTCCCCTTCGGGTGAGGGAGTTGTCCACAACTCGGGAGTAGTGCACGGGGCTCAGCGGGATTCGGCGCGGGCCCGCATCGTGAGAGCGGAAGGCAAGATCCGCAGCTCTCACGACTCAGCAGGCTCGCTCGATTCCACTGACTCTCCCGACTCCGCAGGTGGTGGCCGCCGTGGCACACGTTCCCCCAGACATTTCCTCCCCTTCCCCTCCTCCGCCGTGCCCCGTGCCGCACTTCTCTCCCGTCCGGGTGCGCGGCGGGCGGCGGCGCCTGCGAAGTCTGCTGCGGCACAGACGGCGGGCCATGGCCGCGGGACTCGCGGTGACCGCGGCGGCGCTCGTGGCCGCCGGGCCGCGGGACACGGAACGGGCGCGGCCGCAGGGGAATCCGGCTGCCGCTGCCGTGCCGGCGCGGGGGTCGGAGCGGGGGGATCGGGCCGCCGCTCCGGTGACGGCGCCGGTGCGGATCGCCGACGCGGAGACGGTGCGCCTGCTGCGCCGGGGCGATCGCGTCGACGTCGTCGCGTCCGACGGCTCCGCGTCACGGGTGGTGGCGGCAGGGGCCAGGGTGACCGAGGTACCCGAGCCGCAGGAGGGCGCGGCCGAAGGCGCCGCCGAGGTGGGCGCGCTGGTGGTGCTCTCCGTACCGAGAGCGACTGCGGCGCGGCTCGTCGGAGCCGGTGCGAGCATGCGTCTGGCGGTGACGCTGTGCTGACTCAGGATGTGTGCGAGTGCACTGACTTCTTGTCAAGTAGCTCATTCGAGCTACCCAATTGGACAGTCCTGCCAGGCCCTGACGTAGTTTGCGAAGCTGTCTGTTTCACGAACTGCATTTGCAACGAAAGGCCTCGTGGTGAGCGAGAAGAACGAACCGGGTCTCTGGGACGGCTTCAAGGCCTTCCTGATGCGCGGCAATGTCGTCGACCTGGCGGTCGCGGTGGTCATCGGAGCCGCGTTCACGAACATCGTGAACTCCGTGGTGCAAGGTGTCATCAACCCGTTGGTCGGCGCCTTCGGTACGAAGGATCTCGATCACTACAGCTCGTGTCTCAAGGACCCGTGCAGCATGAAGGCCGACGGCACGGTGGAGACCGGCATCCCGATCATGTGGGGTTCCGTGCTCAGCGCGACCCTCAGCTTTCTGATCACCGCGGCCGTCGTCTACTTCCTGATGGTGCTGCCCATGGCCAAGTATCTGGCGCGGCAGGCCGCGCGGAAGGCCGAGAAGGCGGGCACGCAGGAGGTGCTGGAGCTCTCGGAGCTGGAGGTCCTCAAGGAGATCCGCGACGTCTTGGTGGCGCAGCGCGGCTCTGGGCACGACGAGCGGTAGCGCGGGCTCAGAAGTGGTGGGGCGGCTTTTCGTCGAGGAAGCGCGCCAGGTCGGCGGCGCTGTCGCCGCCGACCGGAGGCCGCTCGCCCCACCCGCGGTCCGTGTCGTCCGAAGACTGCTGCGACAGGGGGTCGTCGAAGACCAGGGCGCTCTTCGGCTTCTTCGGCGCCTCGGAGCCCCGCGGGGTCTCCGATTCCTTCGGATCGCGCGGTTCGGGGGCGGGGGCGGTGCTCATACATCCAGGGTACGTCCGTGGGGCGCCACCACGGCCGTCAGACAGCCGTGAGCCCCTGAGCTGCGAAGATCTCCGTGGTCGCGGCCACCTGCCCTGGAGTGGGCGAGGGGGTGTCGCGCAGGGTGAAGTCCTTGCCGAGGGCGGCCCACTTCGCCTCGCCCAGCTTGTGGAAGGGCAGCACGTCGACGCGCGAGACGTTGCCGAGCGAGGCGGCGAAGCGGGCGACGCCCTCGATGTTCTCCGGGTCGTCCGTGAGGCCGGGGACAAGGACGAAGCGCACCCAGACGTCCTTGCCCAGGTCCGCGAGGCGGCGGGCGAAGTCGAGGGTGGGCCGCAGCGGACGCCCGGTGACCTTCTTGTACGTCTCGCGGTCCCAGGACTTGATGTCGAGGAGCACGAGGTCGACGTCACGGAGCAGGGCGTCGGTGGCGCGCACGCCGAGGAAGCCCGAGGTGTCGAGGGCGGTGTGCAGGCCCAGTTCGTGCTTGAGGCGGTGCAGCAGTTCGCCGGTGAAGACGGGCTGCAGGAGGGGTTCGCCGCCGCTGACCGTGGCTCCCCCTCCCGCAGCCGAGATGAACCGGGTGTACTTGGCTGCCTCCGCGATCACGTCGTCGGCGGTGGTCCGCTTGCCGTCCCGCATCCGCCACGTGTCGGGGTTGTGGCAGTACAGGCAGGTCAGCGGGCACCCGGAGAGGAACGTGACGAAGCGGGTGCCCGGTCCGTCGACGCCGGTGGACAGGTCCCAGGAGTGGAGGGATCCGGTGACCGGTCGCCGGGTGACCGCGGCCGCCGGGGTCGCCGTGTCGAGCAGGACAGCCATGGCAGAACTCCCGTGCTGCTGGTGGGCTCAGAGGGAGCCGTGGAAGGTGCGGTTGATGACGTCGAGCTGCTGGTCGCGGGTGAGCCGGATGAAGTTGACCGCGTAGCCGGAGACCCGGATGGTCAGCTGGGGGTAGTTCTCCGGGTGCTCCATGGCGTCCTGAAGGGTCGCCTTGTTCAGCACGTTGACGTTCATGTGGAAGCCGTCGCTTGCCATGTAGCCGTCGAGGACTCCGGACAGGTTCTGGATCCGCTCGCCGGCGGTGCGGCCCAGGGCGTCCGGGGTGATCGTGTTGGTGAGCGAGATGCCGTCCTCGGCGTCGTCGTAGTTGAGCTTGGCGACCGACAGCGCGGAGGCGATGTAACCGTGCTCGTCACGGCCGTTCATCGGGTTGGCCCCGGGGGCGAACGGCTCGCCCGCGCGGCGGCCGTCGGGGGTGTTTCCGGTCTTCTTGCCGTAGACGACGTTCGAGGTGATCGTCAGGACGGACTGGGTGTGCACCGCGTTCCGGTAGGTCGGGTGCTGTCGGATCTTGCCCATGAAGTCCGAGACGATCTGCCGGGCGATGTGGTCGGCCCGCTCGTCGTTGTTGCCGTAGGCGGGGTAGTCGCCCTCGATCTCGTAGTCGACGGCGAGGCCCGTCTCGTCGCGGATGACCTTGACCTTGGCGTGCTTGATGGCGGAGAGCGAGTCGGCGGCGACGGACAGGCCCGCGATGCCGCACGCCATCGTGCGCAGGATCTCCTGGTCGTGCAGCGCCATCTCGATGCGCTCGTAGGCGTACTTGTCGTGCATGTAGTGGATGACGTTCAGCGCGTGGACGTACGTCTTGCCGAGCCAGCCGAGCATCGCGTCGTAGCGCTCGGCGACAGTGTCGTAGTCCAGGTAGTCGCCCTCGATGGGTGCGAAGCCCTCGACGACGCGCTTTCCGGTCTTCTCGTCGCGGCCGCCGTTGATCGCGTAGAGCAGGGCCTTGGCGACGTTGACGCGGGCCCCGAAGAACTGCATCTGCTTGCCGACGGCCATCGCCGACACGCAGCACGCGATCGCGGTGTCGTCGCCGTACTTGGGCCGCATCAGGTCGTCGGACTCGAACTGGATGGCCGAGGTGTCGATGGCGACCTTGGCGGCGAAGTCCTTGAAGCCCTTGGGCAGTTCGCGTGCCCAGAAGACCGTCAGGTTCGGCTCGGGGGCGGGGCCCAGGTTGTAGAGGGTCTGCAGGGCGCGGAACGTGGTGCGGGAGACGAGCGGGCGACCGTCCTCGCCGATGCCGGCCATCGACCAGGTGACCCAGGTCGGGTCGCCGGAGAAGCCTTCGTTGTACTCGGGGGTGCGCAGGAAGCGGACGATGCGGAGCTTGATGACGAAGTCGTCGATGAACTCCTGGGCCTCGGTCTCGGTGATGCGGCCGGACTCGATGTCGCGCTGGAGGTAGATGTCGAGGAAGTTGTCGATGCGGCCGATCGACATGGCCGCGCCGTTCTGCTCCTTCACGGCGGCCAGGTAGGCGAAGTACAGCCACTGGACGGCCTCGCGGCCGGTGGTGGCGGGGCCCGAGATGTCGTAGCCGTACGACATCGCCATGGCCTTCAGCTCGCCGAGCGCCTTGATCTGCTCGGAGGTCTCCTCGCGGGCCCGGATGACGTCCTCGGTGGCCCACTCCTCGCCCAGCGTGGCCTTGTCGGCCTCCTTCGCGGCGATGAGGCGGTCGACTCCGTAGAGGGCGACGCGGCGGTAGTCGCCGATGATGCGGCCTCGGCCGTAGGCGTCGGGCAGGCCGGTGATGATGCCGGAGGAGCGGCAGGCGCGGATCTCGGGCGTGTAGGCGTCGAAGACACCTTCGTTGTGGGTCTTGCGGAGGTGCGTGTAGACGTCCTTGACCTCGGGGTCGGCCTCGTAGCCGTAGGCGTTGAGCGCGCTCTCGACCATCCGCCAGCCGCCGTTGGGCATGATGGCGCGCTTGAGCGGGGCGTCGGTCTGAAGGCCGACGATGAGGTCCGCGTGGTCGGCGGCGGTGCCGGCGACGTAGCCGGGCTTGAAGGCGTCGATGCGGGAGGGGGTCTTCACGTCGACGTCGTGGATGCCGCGCTCGATCTCCGCGGGGAACTTCTCGAGGAGCGTCTGCCAGACCTGGGTGGTGCGTTCGGTCGCGCCGGCCAGGAAGGAGTCGTCGCCCTCGTACGGAGTGTAGTTCTGCTGGACGAAGTCGCGGACGTCGATGGCGTCCCGCCACAGGCCGCCCTTGAAGCCGTCCCATGCTTCGCCGTGCACTGTCGTTTCCGCGGGAGTGGCAGTCATCACCGGCACCTTCCGAATCGCCTTTTCGCTATGCCTCCATTGCACTGCGGTCTGGTCGGCCGGGGGCTCCGCAATGGTCCTCACTTCAGGGCCCGAGGTCCTCTCTTGCCGCCCTCGAAAGCCGTTGCACCCACTCTGACCTGGTGTTCCTCTCGGGACTTTGGACCTAAGTTCGCTTGTGAAAGCTTTCACAAGAATATCCGGACACACCAATGGGCCGGGTGCTCCCACACCCGGCCCACGGTGCCGACGCCGCCCTGGGCGTCAGCTCGGGGACTCGGCGCCCTTGCGGGCGTAGAACCACCAGCAGACCGCGATACAGCTGACGTAGAAGGCCACGAAGCCCCACATCGCGCTGGTCACCGCGAAGTTGGCGAACATCGCCGGGATGAAGAAGAAGCCGTAGGCCGCGATGGCGGAGGTGAAGCCGGTGACGGCGCCCGCTTCCATCTCGGACTGCTTCAGCGCCTTCGTGTAGGCGGGGGTGCCCTCCGTCAGGCCCTTCAGGTGCTGGCTGCGGAAGATCACCGGGATCTGGCGGAACGTCGAGCCGTTGCCTATGCCCGAGAAGAAGAACGCGCACAGGAAGCAGACGAAGAAGCCGTAGAAGTTGCCGTTGTCGCCGCCCGAGGGCAGGAAGTTGATCACGCCGATGATCGAGACCGCCATGCCGACGAACGAGATGATGGTGACCCGCGCACCGCCGATCTTGTCGGCGATCCAGCCGCCGGCCCAGCGGGCGAGCGCGCCCACGGCCGGGCCCATCCAGGCGTAGGTGGCCGCGGAGTAGGCCGCGTCGATCGGCGTGAACGTGGTCTTGATGAGCATCGGCAGAGCCGCGGCGAAGCCGATGAAGGAACCGAACGTGCCGACGTACAGCCAGGTCATCAGCCAGTTGTGCTTGCGCTTGAAGATGATCTTCTGCTGGCTGAAGGGGGTCGATGCGACCTTCAGGTCGTTCTGGCCGAACCACGCGACCACGGCCAGGATCACCAGGACGGGCACCCACAGGAACGCGGCGTTCTGCAGCCACACGGACGTGCCGTCCGCCTTGTGCTGGGCCGAGCCGACCGCGAGGACCGAGCTGGTGATGACGATCGGGGTGACCAGCTGGACGACGGAGACACCGAGGTTGCCGAGGCCGCCGTTGATGCCGGTGGCATTGCCCTTGTCACGCTTGGGGAAGAAGAACCCGATGTTGGCGAGGGACGAGGCGAAGTTGGCGCCGCCGACACCGCAGAGGGCCGCGATGGCGATCATCACGCCGTACGAGGTGTTCGGGTCCTGCACCGCGATGCCGAGCCAGATCAGCGGGACGACCAGGACGACCGTGGAGAGCGCGGTGAAGCGGCGCTGGCCGATCATCGGGCCGAGGAAGGTGTAGAAGACGCGCGCCGTGCCGCCGGTGATGCCGGGGACGGCCGTCAGCCAGAACAGCTGAGAGGTGGAGAAGCCGAAGCCGACGTCCTTGAGGTTGGTCGCCGTGACCGACCACACCTGCCAGACGACGAACGCGACCAGGAGCGCGGGGACGGCGATCCACAGGTTGCGGGAGGCGACCTTCTTGCCGATGGACTTCCAGAAGAGCTCGTTCTCCGGCTCCCAGTCGGTGATGGTCTTGCCGGGACGGTACTGAGTGGGGTCGTACGTCGTGCCCGCGGGGGCGAGTTGTGCCTCTTGCGGGTTCTCTTGAGTGGCAGGCGTTCTCATGTTGGATCCCAGTTCGCTACGGGTCCCGACCTTGCTCCGGGGCCTGACGTTTCCAAGATCCCGCGCGCGGCTCCCCGCGAGCAGAGGCGTAGGGCATCAGCCGTCCAGCCCAAAGACACGAAGGTCAGGGGGCCTTCGGTCCCGTTCGGCGGAAGCCGTCTGCTGTGCTGGCCGCATGACGTCCACACCGGCCTCCGGGCCACACCAGGAACCGGCCCACGAACCGCCTCCCACACCCGAATCCGCCACCCTGCGGCCCCTGCGCGCACGCGGGCGCGAGGAGGCGCATCGGGCCGCGACCCCGCTGGAGCTCTTCTTCGACCTCTGCTTCGTGGTGGCGGTCGCGCAGGGCAGGGTCGAGCTGGTGCACGCCGTGGCCGAGGGGCACGCGGGCGAGGGTGTGCTCAATTACGCGATGGTGTTCTTCGCGCTGTTCTGGGCGTGGGTCAACTTCTCGTGGTTCGCGTCGGCATACGACAACGACGACGTGCTCTACCGGGTCGTCACGCTCGTGCAGATCGCCGGGGTGCTGGTGTTCGCCGCCGGGGTGTCCAAGGGGTTCCAGGAGCACGACTTCCTGCTGATCTGGCTCGGGTACCTGATCATGCGGGTCGCGCTCACCACTCAGTGGCTGCGGGTCGCCAAGTCGGCCACGGGCGCCGAGCGCAGCACCGCGCTGCGGTACGCGGGCGGTGTGCTGCTCTGTCAGATCGGCTGGTCGGGGCTGCTGTTCCTGCCCGAGGACGCACGCCTGTGGCTGTTCCTCGTGATGGCGGTCGCGGAGATGTGCGTGCCGGTGTTCGCGGAGCGCGGCTACACCACGGCCTGGCATCCGCACCACATCTCCGAGCGGTACGGCCTGTTCACGATCATCGTGCTCGGCGAGACGATCGCGGCGGCGACCGTGGCCGTGAAGTCCGGCATCGAGGAGAACGACGCGCTCGGCGAACTCCTGCCCATCGCGGCGGGCGGACTCCTGATGGTCTTCGCCGCGTGGTGGATCTACTTCGTCGTGCCCATCCACGGCCGCCTGCGCGGCAACCGGCAGGCCTTCCTGTGGGGATACGGGCACTACGTCATTCTGGGTGCCGCCGCAGCGATCGGTGCCGGGCTCGAGGTCGCCGTCGAGGAGGCCGTCGGCAAGGCGCACATCTCGACGCTCGCCGCGTCCGCGGCCGTGACCGTACCGATGGCGTTGTATCTCCTGACCGTCTGGCTGCTGCACTCCCGCTACTACAAGGTGGGGATCGCTCAGCAACTCGTGCTGCCGGTCAGTGCGTTGGCGACTCTGGCGAGTACGTTCGCCGGGCGCTGGGCCGTCCTGGTGGCGGGGCTCGTGGCGACGGCCACCGTCGCGACCGGCGTGACGCTCACCAGCCGGATGGCCCGGCTCACGGCGCGCAACTCCCCCTCGTGATACGCACGTCGGTATGACCTCCCACTCCCTCACCGACGTACCCGGCCTCCGCGTCGGCCACGCGTCGCTCACCGGCGAAGGCCACCTCACCGGCACCACCGTCGTCCTCGCCCCGGCGGGCGGCGCCGTCGCGGCCGTGGACGTGCGCGGCGGCGGCCCCGGCACCCGTGAGACCGACGCCCTCGACCCCCGCAATCTGGTGCAGCGCGTCGAGGCCGTCGTGCTGACCGGCGGCAGCGCGTACGGCCTGGACTCCGCGGCCGGCGTCATGGCGTGGCTGGAGGAGCAGGGCCGCGGCATCCGAGTCGGCCCCGGACCCTCCCACGTCGTCCCCGTGGTTCCCGCCGCCTGCGTCTTCGACCTCGGCCGCGGCGGTGACTTCACGGCACGCCCCGACGCCATGTCGGGCCGGGCCGCGGTGGAGGCCGCCGCGGGCAGCGAGCCGTTCACCCCCGTCGAGGAGGGGAACGTGGGCGCGGGCACCGGAGCCGTGGTCGGCAAGGTCAAGGGCGGTATCGGCAGCGCGAGCGTCCGGCTGGACTCGGGTGTCACCGTGGCCGCTCTGGTCGTGGCGAACGCGGCGGGCTCGGGGGTCGACGCGGGGACGGGCGCGCTGTATGGGCGGTACTTCGAGGGGCGGCCGGTTGCCTACCCCGATCCCGAGGTCCATGAGGAGGCCACGCGGCGCCTCGCCGAAGCCGCCTCCGCCGCCGGGAGCGGGCCTCCGCCGTTGAACACCACCCTCGCCGTGGTCGCCACGGACGCCGAACTTGGCAAGGCCCAGGCGCAGAAGCTCGCCGGCACGTCGCACGACGGCATGGCGCGCGCCGTGCGCCCCGTCCATCTCCTCAACGACGGGGACACCGTCTTCGCCCTCGCGACCGGTGAGCACCCCCTGCCCGCCGACGCCCCCCTCGCCCTGAACGAGATCCTCGCGGCGGGCGCGGACATGGTGACGGCGGCGATCGTCCGGGCGCTCCTGGCCGCGGAGTCCGTCGAGACACCGGGCGGCAAGTTCCCCTCGTACCGCGACCTTTACGGCAAGTAGCGGGTAGCAAGTAGCGAGTAGCAAGTATCCGGCAGCAATGAGCACATAGCTTCCAAAGAAATCCCTAAGGGAATTCCCAGAAAGAACAGCTACAAATAGCCGCGGAGCGCGGCGCGTTGGGACGGTCGGCGGGTCATGTCCATGTGCCCGCCCTCACATCAAGCGGACGGAACCTTTCCGCCCGCAGGCCGCTCTTAACTCGTATAACTCTTACTGGTTCAGAACGCGCACTTCGCACAAAGATGGAGCAGCCCGTGACAACGTCGCACATAGCCAAGCCCCGGCGGCGCACCCTTCTGGCGGCCACCGCGCTCGCCGCCGTGGGTGCGCTCGCCCTCACGGCCTGTGGCGGTGACGCGGACGCCAATGGCGACAGCGACGGCAAGGACGGCAAGGCCAAGACGCAGGGCGCCGACATCACCATCTCGGCGAAGGACGGCTCCACCGGCGCCTCCATCAACGCCACCGGCGTCAAGGTCGAGGGCGGCAAGCTGACCGAGGTGAAGATGACCCTGGTCTCCACCGGAGCCGCGGTCGACGGCACGCTCTCCTCCGACGGCACCACATGGAAGCCCAAGGCGCAGCTCGAGCGCGGCATGAAGTACAAGATCGAGGCCAACGCCAAGGACGGCAAGGGCAAGGAAGCCACCGAGAACTCGATCTTCACCACCGTCTCGAAGGCCAACAGCTTCATCGGCAGTTACACCCCCGACGGCGGCACGAAGGTCGGCGTCGGCATGCCGGTCTCCTTCAACTTCGACAAGGCGATCACCGAGAAGCAGTCCGTCCAGTCGCACATCAAGGTCACCTCCGACAGCGGCCAGGAGATCGTGGGCCACTGGTTCGGGAACCAGCGCCTCGACTTCAGGCCCGAGGAGTACTGGAAGGCCGGCTCCAAGGTCACCATGAAGATCGACCTGGAGGGCGTGAAGGGCGCGGACGGCGCCACCGGCGTACAGAACAAGACCGTCACCTTCACCATCGGCCGCGCGCAGGTCTCCACGGTCGACGTGAAGGCCAAGAAGATGACGGTCGAGCGCGACGGCAAGGTCATCAAGACCATCCCGATCTCCGCGGGCAGCCCGTCGAACCCCACGTACAACGGCAAGATGGTGATCTCCGAGAAGTTCACCCAGACCCGTATGAACGGCGACACGGTCGGCTTCGGCGGTGAGTACGACATCAAGGACGTCCCGCACGCGATGCGCCTGTCGTCCTCCGGCACCTTCATCCACGGCAACTACTGGGGCTCGCCCTCGATCTTCGGCAGCGCCAACACCAGCCACGGCTGCGTCGGCCTGCAGGACGCGCAGGGCGCGGGCGACTCCAGCACGCCGGGCGCGTGGTTCTACGACAACTCCCTCATCGGGGACGTCGTGACGGTCAAGGGCTCCCCGGACGAGACCATCGCCCCGGACAACGGCCTCAACGGCTGGAACATGTCCTGGAGCGAGTGGACGGCGGGCAGCGAGGGCTGATCCGCGGGCGCCGCGGGCTGATTTCAGTCGCCCTCTCCGACCCTCTCACCAGGCCCAACACCGCGAGCCGCACGGGAACTTGCCGTGCGGCTCGTACGTTTTCCGGTTCCCGGGCATGATGTCCGACCCAGGGGCTACGGTATGCACTCACAAGGTGACATGCAGCAACGCCGGGAGAGACCTTGAGCGTTCCGTACGAGCACGAGACGGCGTGCGAGCCACAGGCTGCCGAGCAGAAGTCCGCGCACTCCCCACAGGAACATCTGGAGCGGCTTCTTCGCCGCGCCATGAACTCCTTCGACCTGCCGGACGACACGATAGGACGCCTCGACTCGGCTCTGGCGTACGACAGTTCGCTGCACTCCGCGCACCACAGCGCGGGCCTGCACCGCGAGACCTACCGCCACACGTGGCTGCTCGCCGATGCCGGTGCGCTCACCCTCTGGGAGCTGGTGCACAACACCGGCCCCGGCAGCCACCACCAGTTCGAGCTGTACGCGGACGAGGAAGAGGCCGGCGTCGCCACCTCGCGTCTGCCGCTCCCGCCCGACACCCCCGCCGCCGGTTGCGAGCAGCCGGTCGTGCTGCAGCTCCCGGTGGCCGACGAGCCCCGTCACACGTACGTCCCGGACGACTCCGCGGACCACGGCCGCCGGCTGCTGCGCCGCGCGGAGAACGAGGTGGGCGAGGGCGAGGGGCGTCCCGGCGAGGAGCTGGAGCGGTTATTGCGCTCGGCGTTCGCGCATCAGATCACCCAGGCCTTCGGCCGCCCCTGCCTCGCGGGCGAAGCACGCCTCTCCTTCTCGCTCTACGAGCACGCGTTCCTGCTCTTCGACGGCAGCGAGCTCAGCCTCTGGGAGGTCGAGCACACGGTCACCCCCGACAAGCGGCACCGCTGCGAGGTGTACGTCACCGAGGAAGCGGCCCGCGCGGCGATGGAGCAGCGCGCGAGGAGCATGCCGCAGCAGCGTACGAAGTAGGGGCGGCACCCTTTACGGCTTCGGGAGCGCCGTACGACTTCAGGGCTGCCGTACGGCTTCAGGGGCGCGCAGTACTGCTTCAGAGACGCCGTACGGCTTCAGGGGCGGCTGTCGCCGAACTGCCGTACCAGGCCTGCGAAGGCGGCCCGCTCCTCCGCCGTCAGGTCGACCGTCTCCGCGCGCGGCGGGCCCGACTGCGCCGGCAGCGCGCGCAGCGCCTGGGACCGGCGCCAGACCTCCACGTCGACCTGGTCGCGCCGCATCACCCGCACCAGGCCCACGGCCCAGACGACGGTCGCCGCGGCCAGGACGGCCACGCCTGCCTGCTGGAGGATCGAGACATTCTGGAACATGCCGCACAGTAGACATCACGACCCGGGGCTTACGACAGGGGGGTTGTGGGACTTACGTCCTTAAGTGACGCATGTCGCACAACCCCCCTCATAGGGGCCGAACCCTCCGGGGTCCGGTCGACCGGGTTCAGACGGCCGCGGGCACCCGCTTCTCCGCAACGGCTTCCTCGGCCGTGCCGCCGCTCTCCGAAGGTGCCGTCCGCCGGGCGCCCTTGAGCAGAATGACCGCCAGGGTGGACACACCGACACCGGCGACGATCGCCACCAGGTAGAGCAGCGGCTGCCCGATGAGCGGCACCACGAAGATGCCGCCGTGCGGCGCCCGCAGCGTGCAGCCGAAGGCCATCGACAGGGCGCCGGTGACCGCGCCGCCCGCCATCGACGCGGGGATCACTCGCAGCGGGTCGGCCGCGGCGAACGGGATCGCGCCCTCCGTGATGAAGGAGGCGCCCAGGAACCAGGCCGCCTTGCCGTTCTCACGCTCCGTCTTGGTGAAGAGACGGCCGCGGATCGTGGTGGCGAGGGCCATGGCCAGCGGCGGGACCATGCCGGCCGCCATCACCGCGGCCATGACCTTGAGGCTGCCCTCGGTCGGGTTGGCGAGGCCGCCGACGGCGAAGGCGTACGCGACCTTGTTCAGCGGACCGCCCAGGTCGAAGCACATCATCAGGCCGAGGATGACGCCGAGGATGATGGCGTTGGCGCCGGACAGGCCCTCCAGCCAGTCCGTGAGCGCGCTCTGCAACGAGGCGATGGGCTTTCCGATGACGAGGAACATCAGGAAGCCGACGATCGCGGACGAGATCAGCGGGATCACGACCACCGGCATGATCCCCCTGAGCACGGCCGGGATCTTCACGCGCTGGATGCCCATGACGACCGCGCCCGCGATCAGGCCAGCCGCGAGGCCGCCCAGGAAGCCCGCGTTGATCGTGACGGCGACGGAGCCGCCGACGAATCCTGGGACGAGTCCGGGCCGGTCGGCCATTCCGTACGCGATGTAGCCCGCGAGGACCGGTACCAGGAAGGCGAAGGCGAGTCCGCCGATCTGGAAGAGGAGCGCTGCCCAGCTCGTGGTGTCCGTCCACACGAAGTGCTCGGCGACGGACGGCGCCTTGTCGATCTTCCAGCCGCCGATGGCGAAGCCGAGGGCGATGAGGAGGCCGCCTGCGGCGACGAACGGGACCATGTAACTGACGCCGGACATCAGCCACTTGCGCAGCTTGGTGCCGTAGCCGTCACCGCTCTCGCCCGCGTCGTCCACGGGGCTCGGCCCGGTGGCCCCCGAGGTGACATCGCCGCGGGCCGCCTTCTCCCGGGCCTCGGCGATGAGTTCCGCGGGGCGGTTGATGCCCGCCTTGACGCCCACGTCGACCGTGGGCTTCCCGGCGAAGCGGTTCTTGTCCCGTACGGGGACGTCGTGGGCGAAGATCACCGCGTCCGCGGAGGCGATGACCGCCGGGTCGAGGCGGGTGAATCCCGCTGACCCCTGGGTCTCGACCGTCAGCTCTACGCCTGCCTCGCGGGCCGCGTTTTCGAGGGACTCGGCGGCCATGTAGGTGTGGGCGATGCCCGTGGGGCAGGACGTGACGGCGACGATGCGGAACGGCTCCGCCGGGGGTTCGGGGTCGTCCGACTGCGGGTCCGTGGGGGCTTCTGCCGCGCTGCGCGCGGCTTGTTCCCCGCCCACCCGCCGATTGCCCCGGATCAAGTCCGTCGCCGTCTGCGCGTCAGCGGCGCTCCGCAGCGCGGTCGTGAACTCCTCGTCCATCAACTGCCGTGCCAGCGAGGAGAGGATGGTCAGGTGGGCGTCGTCCGCACCGGCCGGAGCGGCGATCAGGAAGATCAGGTCGGCCGGCCCGTCCGGCGCCCCGAAGTCGATGCCGTCGGCCGAGCGGCCGAAGGCCAGGGTCGGCTCGGTGACGTGGGCGCTGCGGCAGTGCGGGATGCCGATGCCGCCGTCGAGACCGGTCGGCATCTGCGCCTCGCGGGCCGCCACGTCGGCGAGGAACCCGTCCAGGTCGGTCACCCGGCCCAGGGCCACCATGCGCTCGGCGAGGGCACGGGCCGCCGCTTCCTTGGTTCCGGCGGACCGGTCGATTTCGAGGTCGACCAGTTCCGCGGTGATCATCTCGCTCATCGCGGGCTCCTTCGCACGCGTATCGCCCGGAGGGCGGGGGTGGGGACGGGGGTGTGGGTGTGGGTGTGAGGGTGGGTTCGGGGGTGGGGGCTCATGGCGCGGGCTCCGTCAGTACGCGGTCCAGGGGGATCTCCGCCGTGACCGTGACCGCGGCGGGTGCGAGGTCCGAGGGTGTCGGCATCGCGCTGCCGGGGAGCTGGACCGCCGCCGCGCCGTGCGCCACGGCCGAGGCGAGGGCGGGGGCGCCGGTGCCGCCCGCGATGAGGAAACCGGCCAGGGAGGAGTCACCGGCGCCGACGTTGCTGCGTACGGCTTCGACCGGGGCGCTGCCGAAGTACGTGCCCGAGTCGTCCACCAGGAGCTGGCCGTCCGCGCCGAGGCTCGCCAGGACGGCGCGCGCGCCCAACTGCCGCAGTTCTTCGGCGGCCTTGACGGCGTCGCCGACCGTGGCCAGGGGCCGGCCCACCGCTTCGGCGAGCTCCTCCGCGTTCGGCTTGACGACGTCGGGGCGTTCGGCGAGGGCGGCGAGCAGGGCCGGGCCCGAGGTGTCGAGGGCGATCCGGGCACCTGCGGCGTGCGCGCGGGCCACCAGGTCGGCGTACCAGGAGGGGGCGAGCCCGCGGGGCAGGCTGCCGCAGCAGGCGATCCAGTCGGCACCCGTGGACCGCTCGCGCACGGCGGAGAGCAGCAACTCGGCTTCCGCCCGCGTCAGTTCCGGCCCGGCGGCATTGATCTTCGTGAGGGTGCCGTCCGGTTCGGCGACGGCGATGTTGGAGCGGGTCTGGCCCGCGACCGGGACCGGTGCGACCTCGATGCCCTGCTCGTCGAGGAGCTGGGCGACGAGCGCGCCGGGTGCGCCGCCGAGCGGCAGGACGGCGAGCGTCGCCGCGCCCGCCGCCGCGACCGCCCTCGATACGTTGACGCCCTTGCCGCCCGGGTCCATCCGGTCCCCGGTGGCCCGGATGACTTCGCCGCGGTCCAGCGAGGGGACCTCGTAGGTGCGGTCGAGGGAGGGGTTGGGGGTGACGGTGAGGATCATGCGCGTACGTACCGTTTCGTTGCCGTGCCGTGTGCTGCCGCTGTTCGCGTGTGTGTCCGTGCCGCTCTCGCTCATGCCCGGATCACCTCCGTGCCGCCGGCCTCGATCGCCGCGGCGTCCTCGGGGGCGAGCCCGGTATCGGTGATCAGCAGATCCACGTCATCGAGACCGCCGAAGCGCGCGAAGTGCTCCTGACCGTGCTTGGTGGAGTCGGCGAGGAGGACGACGCGGCGGGCCGCGCCGATGGCCGCGCGCTTGACGGCGGCTTCCGCGAGGTCGGGGGTGGTGAGCCCGGCATCCGCGGAGAAGCCGTTCGCGGCGACGAAGAGGACGTCGGCGCGGATCTCTCCGTACGCCCGCAGCGCCCACGCGTCGACGGCGGCGCGCGTACGGCTGCGGACGCGGCCCCCGATGAGGTGGAGCTGGATGCCGGGGTGGTCGGCGAGGCGGGCTGCGGTGGGGAGGCCGTGCGTGACGACGGTGAACGTCGCTTCCAGCGGGAGGGAGGCGGCGAGGCGGGCCACGGTCGAGCCTGCGTCGAGGATGACGCTTCCTTCCGCCGGGAGTTCGGCGAGGGCGGCGCGTGTGATGCGGTCCTTCTCGTCGGCGGACGTTCCCTCCCGCTCCGCGAGGTCGGGCTCGAAGTCGAGGCGTCCTGCGGGGATGGCACCGCCGTGTACGCGTCGCACCAGGCCTGCCCTGTCGAGGGCCTTCAGGTCGCGCCGGATGGTCTCAGCGGTGACCTTGAACTCCTCGGCCAGCGACAGTACGTCGACTCGGCCGCCGTCGCGTGCGAGCCGCAGGATTGCCTGCTGCCGCTCCGGTGCGTACATGTCCGCTTGCCTCCGCCTGATGCCCGATCCTGTGGTTCCTCTGGCAGAGTACGGCGCCTCTGACCCCAAAGTAAACAACTCCGGACCCACTCCGGACACAAACGGACTTCCGCCTCTGCCTTGCCGGGCCCTAGGCCCTGCCCCTCCCCGGCATCCGCCTCTGCCCGACCAGGCCTCTCCCACCCACCCACCCGATCCCCCCGCATCCACCCCTAACCGAACAAGCCTTCCCCACCCGCCCGATTGCCCCGCAGCGATCAGCCACCGATGACGCCGCAGTCGGCAGCGCTCGGGAGGGGACGTGCCGGTATGTCTGCCCGGAGCACGGTTCGCGGCACTCCGGAGCCGAAGCAACCCCGCGCCCACCGGACGATAGCGAGGACGGACATACCGGCGCGGCCCCGCACCCACACACGGACCGGAGCCGCCCCGCCCTACTCCCAGCGAAAGCCCTCCAAAGCTTCGATGCAGTGGGTGGCCAAGGCTGCTGGGCCCGTTGCGCCGGTGGCCGGGGTGTCGGCGGAGGCCCAGGTCTCCACCGCCACCCGCACCGCCGCACTCGCCACAGCCGGGCGGCGCGGTCACCAAGGGTGGCGACCCCGGTGCCGTACTCGCATCCCTGGACGCGACGGCGGCCCGAGCGGAGCTCTAGGCTCCACCCGGGCCGCGCACCGCCCAATCCGCCGTCACCGGCCGTTACCCGCTCAGGGGGTCAACGCGGCCTCCCGGTCGGAGAGTTCAGCTCCGGCAACCCCGGAGCCGACCTCGGCCTCGACGTCCGAGTCGTCCCCGCCCCCCTCGACATGCTGGCGCGGCTTGCTCGGCAGGGCGAACATCAGCAGGAAGATGACGACGAGCACGCCCACCACCCACCACAGCGAGTTCTGGAACGCGCCCACGATCTCCATCGGCACCTCGCTCCGCGCCGCCCTCTCGTCGATCACGCCGAAGAACACCACGGAGACCAGGCCGAGTCCGAGCGCCGTACCCATCTGCTGCACGGTGTTGAGCAGCCCGGACGCGGACCCCGAGTGCTCACGCGGCACGTCCGACAGGATGGCGTCGGTGAGGGGCGCGACGATGAACCCCATACCGGCGCCCATCACGACCAGCGGCAGCGCCATCTGCCAGGACGCGATGCCCGCGCCGTACCGGTCCGCCTCCCAGATGTAGAGCAGCACCCCGGCGGCCATGAGGAGCGCGCCGCCCTGGAGCACCTTGCGCCCGAACCGGGGCACGAGCTTCTGCACGGACATACCGGCCGCCACCGAGACGGCGATCGAGAACGGAATGCCGGTCGTGCCGGCCCGCAGCGCGGTCCAGCCGAGCCCCGTCTGCATGTAGAGCGTCCAGACCAGGAAGAAGATGCCCATCGTGACACCGAACACGGTCTGCACCGCGATGCCCGCGGCGAAGCTCTTCACCTTGAACAGGGAGAGTTCCACGAGGGGCGAACCGTCCTTGGCCGCCTTCGCCTTCTCGTACGCGATGAGCGCGCCGAAGACGACGAGTCCGCCCACCATCATCACGTAACCCCACAGCGGCCAGTCCAACTCCCGCCCACGGGTGAGCGGGTAGAGGACCATCAGCAGGCCGAGCGTGACGAGGACGACGCCGACGAGGTCGAGCTTGAGGGCCTTCGGGGCCTTGGACTCGGTGATGAACTTGCTGCCCAGGATCAGTCCCGCGATGCCCACGGGCAGGTTGATGAGGAAGATCGGGCGCCATTCGAGCCCGAACAGATTCCACTGGGTGAGGAGCGCGCCGAGCAGCGGACCCGAGACCGCGCCGAGGCCCACGATCATCCCGAAGAGCCCGAAGACCTTGCCGCGTTCGTGCGCCGGGAAGGTGGCGTGCACGATCGACAGGACCTGCGGCACCATCATCGCGGCCATGCCGCCCTGCAGGATCCGCGATGCGACCAGCATCTCCGGGTTGGCGGCGAACCCGCAGAGCGCGGAGGCGATCGTGAAGCCGCCGATCCCTATCAGGAACATCCGCTTGCGCCCGTGGATGTCACCGAGCCGTCCGCCGGTGATGAGGCCTGCCGCGAAAGCGAGCGCGTAGCCCGCGGTGATCCACTGGATCTGGCTGTTCGTGGCGCCCGCGTCCTCCTGGATGGACGGGATCGCGATGTTCACGATGGTGACGTCGACGAGGTCCATGAAGGCCGCGGTCATCACGATGGCGAGGGCGAGCCAGCGGCGCCGGTCGGCGGCGGCGGCCGATCCGGTGGGTGCTGGGGCGGGGTTGCTGAAAGTCATGAGAGGAGACTAGAAGCCATATAGGCCAGTCCATGTCCTAGATGCGCGGCATCCTGAGTGACATGACTTCGACTTCCGGTACGACCTCGGAACGGACCGGCGGCGGTACGGACACGCCGGCTCGGCTGCTGCAACTCCTCTCCCTCCTCCAGACCCCGCGCGAGTGGCCGGGCGGGGAACTGTCGGACCGGCTCGGCGTCAGCCGCCGGACGGTGCGGCGCGACATCGACCGGCTACGGGACCTCGGCTACCCGGTGCAGGCGAGCCAGGGCGCGACCGGCGGCTACCGCCTGGTCGCGGGCAAGGCCATGCCGCCGCTCGTCCTGGACGACGAGGAGGCGGTGGCGATCGCGGTGGGTCTACGGGCGGGGGCGGGCCATGCGGTGGAGGGGGTGGAGGAAGCTTCGGTGAGGGCCCTGGCAAAACTCGAACAGGTCCTCCCCTCGCGCCTGCGCCACCGGGTGCAGACCCTCCAGATCGCGACGACGCCTCTGACCAGCGGGGACGGGGCGAGCATCGCGCCGGAGACGCTTACGGTGATGGCGTCCGCGGCGGCGGGCCAGGAGCGGCTCCGCTTCGCGTACCGCTCCGGGGACGGCACGGAGTCCCGGCGTCTGACGGAGCCGCATCGTCTCGTGTCGACGGGGCGGCGCTGGTATCTGGTGGCGTACGACATCGACCGCGACGACTGGCGCACGTTCCGGGTGGACCGGGTGTCGTCGCCCTTCGCTACCGGCGCGCGCTTCGTCCCCCGGGAGCTGCCCACCGGGGACGCCGCGGAGTACATCCGCCGGTCGATGTGGCGGGCCCAGCCTTCGTACGCGATCGACGTGACGTTCGAGGCGTCCGCGGAGGCCGTCGCCGGGGCGTTCCCCTCGGCGCTGGGTACGCCTGAGCCCCTCTCGGCCACGAGGTGCCGGCTCCGTTCGGAGGTGACGGACGCGGTGGACTGGCTGGCGATTCGCCTCACCATGACAGGCCACGCCTTCGTGGCCCACGGCCCACCAGAGCTGGTCGCTTCCCTCCGGGAGCTGGGTTCCCGCATGACGCGGGCGTCGGGGGCGCCGACGTAACTTCCCCCGCGGGCCGGGGGCTCCCCTATCCCGCGCTTCGCGCGGATGTCTCCCACCCACCCACCCGATCACCCCGAAGCAACTCCCGGGTAACGGGCGGGCGGGCGAGAAACCTCCGCGCGAAGCGGGAAAGAAGCCCCACCCACAGGCGCAAAGCAGAAATGAGCCCCGGTGCCGGGGGGGATGGCACCGGGGCTCAGCTATAGGGCGGCTTTGCGGGCCGCCAAGGCCTAGGCCGCCGCGTCGAAGCCCGTATCCCGCGCCAGCTTCTTCAGCTCGAGAAGCGCATGCTTCTCTATCTGGCGGATCCGCTCCCGCGTCAGACCATGCTGCTTGCCGACCTCCGTGAGCGTCCGCTCGCGGCCGTCCTCGATGCCGTACCGCATCTTGATGATGGAGGCCGTGCGCTGGTCGAGGCGGCCGATCAGGTCGTCGAGCTCCTCGCTGCGCAGCAGCGTCAGGACGGACTGCTCGGGCGAGACCGCCGAGGTGTCCTCAAGGAGGTCACCGAACTGCGTGTCGCCGTTGTCATCCACGCCCATGTTCAGCGAGACCGGGTCGCGCGCCCAGTCCAGGACGTCCGTCACACGCGACGGCGTGGTGTCGAGCTCGGCAGCGACCTCCTCCGGCTCCGGGTCGCGCCCGTTCTTCCGGTTGAACTCGCGCATGACACGGCGGATCCGGCCCAGCTCCTCCACCAGGTGCACGGGGAGGCGGATGGTGCGGGACTGGTCGGCGATGGAGCGCGTGATGGCCTGACGGATCCACCACGTGGCGTACGTGGAGAACTTGAAGCCCTTGGCGTAGTCGAACTTCTCGACCGCGCGGACCAGGCCCGCGTTCCCCTCCTGGATGAGGTCGAGGAGCGGCAGGCCACTGCGCGGATAGCGGCGGGCCACGGCGACGACCAGACGGAGGTTCGACCGGATGAAGACGTCCTTGGCCCGCTCGCCGTCGGCGACGAGCGCCTCCAGCTCCTCGCGGGACGCGGAGGCACCGGGGACGGAGTCCTCGACGTCGCCGTCGATTATCTTCCGGGCGTACACACCGGCCTCGATGATCTGGGACAGCTCGACTTCCTTGGCGGCGTCGAGCAGCGGCGTACGCGCGATCTCGTCGAGGTACATGCCGACCAGGTCGCGGTCGGCGATCTCCCCGCCTACGGCGCGAACACTGCGTGCCGCGTCGGTCTCGCCGGTGGAGGCGGACTTACGACGGGCGACGGCACGGGTTGCCATGCGTGCTCCCTTGCGTGTGGAGGTCCTGGTCGGCCCTTTTCACGGGCCTCTGTGGTGGAGACGTGGTGGAAACCACACCCTTGCGGGTGCCCTGCTTCCGATGGAAACAACGACTGGAATCCGGACAGAATTCCCAAGCCGCGCATCTATTTTCCTGACGTTGCAGTACCCTGTGCCGCCACAAAGGGAGGCCGGATGCCGTCGGAACGTACAGAGGTGCAGGTCAGGCCGGGCACGGAGGCCGATCTGGAGGCCCTGACCGCTCTCTACAACCACTACGTACGTGAGACGGCGATCACATTCGACACGGCCGTCTTCCTGCCGGAGGAGCGCCGCCCCTGGCTGCTCTCCCATCCTGAAGACGGCCCCCACCGCCTCTTGGTTGCCCAGGAGCGGGATTCCGGGCTGATCCTCGGGTACGTCACGAGTTCTCCTTTCCGGGCCAAGCCCTCGTACGCCACCTCGGTGGAAGTCAGCGTCTACTGCGCGCCGGACGCCGCGGGCCGCGGTATCGGCACCCTGCTCTACAAGGCGCTCTTCGAGGCCCTCGAAGGCGAGGACCTGCACCGCGCCTACGCCGGGATCGCCCAGCCGAACGACGCCTCCGGCCGCCTCCACGAACGTTTCGGCTTCCGGCACGTCGGCACGTACCGCGAGGTGGGCCGCAAGTTCGGCCGCTACTGGGACGTCGCCTGGTACGAGCGTCCCCTCGGCCCGGCGAGCGGAAGCGGGACCTAGGTCCCGTCGGCTCCGTCCTAGGTCCCGACCTAGGACGCCAGGCCGTTACGCCCCGCCCGGACCCCGCCTAGCGTGCCCTCATGAATGCCACGGCCGACACCACCGGCACCCTCGACGAAGCCCTCCAGCGCCTGCACGCCTCGGGCCCCGAGCGGCTCGGACGGCTCACCAACCACGCGCCGATGGCCGTCGAGGCGCTCGCCGCGCACGGCCACTCCGGTGCGGTCCACCGCTGGCTCGGGCTGTACGCGCCGAAGTTGGAGGAGTACCCGAGCGCGGTCGAGCCAATCACCGGCGACAACTGGCGCGCGGCCCTCGGCGATCCGCGCCGCGCCGCGGACTGGATCGCGTACTTCGGCAGGGAGACCGGCGAACGCCCGTGGCGCGAGGTGCTCGCCGCGTGGTGGCCGCGCCTCCTTCCGGGCATGTACGGCGGCTCCACGCACCCGGTGATCCGGGTGGGCCACGCGGTCCGCACGCTCCTGACCGGCGAGGCGACCGAACCCCGCGTCGCCGAACTCGCCCACGGCCTCGGCTACTGGGCCGCCCGCCACCACCGCGTCACCGGCATCGAGCTCCTGCCCTGGAGCGCAGGCACCGCGGCCGCGGCCCTGGACGCCGTCGAGCCGATCCCGGACAGGGAGAGCGGCGGCTTCCCCGCGAGGCTCGGCCGGGTCGCGGGCCTGCCCGCGTGGGCGGCGGACGTGCGCGACCCCGACGAGGCGCACCGCCGGCTCACCGAGTTGGTGCGGGCGGCCACCCACCGGTACGCCACGCACGGCCACGGCGAGGAGACGATGCTGGTGCACGCGGCGACCGCGCCCAACGCCGTGCTGCGCGCCCTGCCCCGCACCCTGTGGGCGCCGAGCCTGCACGCTGCCTGGACGGCATCGGCGGCGGTGACCTCGATGTACGCCCCGAAGGCCCCGGTCGCGTATACCACGCCCGGCACCTTCACCCCCGAGGAGGTCTTCGAGCGGGCCCTGGCGCACGGGGACGAGCACGTCATCAAGTTCACCGACACGGCACTGGACGTGGGCGACGAGCGGGCCCTGACGTCGGCCCTGCGCGCGATCGAGATCAGCGAGCCCCTGTCATAGAAGCCGCCTCAGCCGAACTGCACCGACCTCTTCGCGAGCCCCATCCAGAAACCGTCGATCACACTCCGCTGCCCGCCGAGGTCCCCCGAGGCCTCGGCGGCCCCCAGCGTCACGAACAGGGGCGCGAAGTGCTCGGTGCGCGGATGGGCGAGCTCGCCCGCCGGGGACTTGTGCCGGAAGTCGAGCAGACCGTCCACGTCGCCGGTGTCGAGCGCCTCGTGCCCCCACGCGTCGAACTCCGCCGACCACGACGGCACACCGCTGTCCAGGTGGCGCAGCGCCGCCAGATTGTGTGTGAAGAAGCCGCTACCGACGATGAGTACGCCCTCGTCCCGCAGCGGCGCCAGCTTGCGGCCGACGTCCATCAGGCGGCGCGGGTCGAGGGTCGGCAGGGAGATCTGGAGCACGGGGATGTCGGCGTCGGGGTACATCTCGACGAGGGGGACATACGCTCCGTGGTCGAGTCCGCGATCCTCGATGTCCTGCACCGGCGTGCCCGCCCCGCGCAGCAATGTGCGTACGGAATCGGCCAGTTGAGGCGCGCCCGGGGCGGCGTACGTGACCTGGTAGTAGTGCTCGGGGAAGCCCCAGAAGTCGTACACCAGCGGCAGCGTCCGCGTCGCGCCGATGGCCAGGGGGGCCTCTTCCCAGTGGGCGGAGACCATGAGGATGGCCTTGGGGCGCGGCAACTCCGCCGACCAGGCGCGGAGCTGGTCCGGCCAGAGCGCGTCGTCGGCCAGCGGCGGTGCGCCGTGGCTGAGGTAGAGGGCGGGCATGCGCTCCTGGGTTGCGGTCATGGCGGCGCCTCCGAGAACGTACGAGGAACGACTTACTTTAACTCTCAAGCTTTCACTCGGGAGTGACCCTACCTCTACATTGTTTAAGTTTCAAGGAAGGGCTGCGTACAGTGGAGTACATGGACACGGCACCCACTTCTCCCCCCGACCTTCCCGACGGGGAACCGCGCTGGCTCGACGACGACGAACAGCGCACCTGGCTCGCGTATCTGCAGGCCAGCACGCTCCTGGAGGATCACTTGGACCGCCAGTTGCAGCGCGACGCCGGCATGCCGCACATCTACTACGGCCTCCTGGTCCAGCTCTCCGTCGCCCCGCGGCGGCGGATGCGCATGACCGAGCTGGCGAGGAACACCAAGATCACCCGATCCCGCCTCTCGCACGCCATCGCGCGCCTGGAGAAGAACGGCTGGGTGCGCCGCGAGGACTGCCCCTCCGACAAGCGCGGCCAGTTCGCGATCCTCACCGACGACGGTTACGAGGTGCTGCGCAGGACGGCGCCCGGCCATGTCACCGCCGTGCGCCAGGCCCTCTTCGACCGGCTTACCCCGGAACAGCAGAAGTCCCTCGGCGAGATCATGACGATCGTCGCCGAGGGACTTCAGCCCAAGGAGGCGGGAGCGGACCTGCCTTGGCTCCGCTAGACGCTCCGCTGTGGAGGGGCGGTCAGAAAGCTGCGGGCCGGATCGGGCTGGTCGCGCAGTTCCCCGCGCCCCTCAAGAGGACGCCCCCAGGGGCGCCCTCTTGAGGCATCAGTGCACCAGCACCGGCACCTTCACCTCGTCCTCGGCGCCGTCCTCCGACGAGGCCGAGGCGTTGCCGCCCTGGGCGCCGGTGGTGATGAACGTCGCGGCGATCAGCGCGGAGACCGCGAGGATGCCGACCGCCCACCAGATGGCGCTGGTGTAGCCCTCGACCATGGCCTGCGCCTGGAGGAGCCTGGGGTTGGTGGCGCCCAGGGACGCGTGGTCCGTGAGGTACGCGGTGGTCGCCGACGCGGCGATGGTGTTCAACAGGGCCGTGCCGATGGCGCCGCCGACCTGCTGCGAGGTGTTGACCATCGCGGAGGCGACACCGGAGTCACGCGGCTCGACACCGTGCGTGGCGAGCGACATGGCGGGCATGAACGCCGTACCCATGCCGAGGCCGAGCAGCAGCTGGCCGGGCAGGATCACACCGGCGTACGAAGTACCGACGTCGAGCTGCGTCAGGAACAGCATGCCCACGGCGGCGACCAGGAAGCCGGGGCCCATGAGCAGCCGCGGCGGGACGCGGGTCATCAGGCGGGCGCCGATCTGCGTGGAGCCCGTGATCATGCCGACGATCATCGGCAGGAACGCGAAGCCGGTCTTCACCGGCGAGTAGCCCTGGACGATCTGGAGGTAGTACGTGAGGAACAGGAACAGGCCGAACATCGCGATGATCGCGAGACCGAGCGACAGGTAGACGCCACCGCGGTTGCGCTCGGTCAGGACGCGCAGCGGAAGCAGCGGCGACTTGACCTTCGCCTCGGTGAGGACGAACGCGGCGAGCAGGACGGCGGAGGCGACGAACATGCCGATGGTCAGCGAGTCCGACCAGCCGGCCGACTCGGCGCGCGTGAAGCCGTAGACGAGCGAGACCAGACCGAGGGTGGACAGGACCACGCCGGGGATGTCGAGCGGCGAGCGGTTGCGTCCGCCGGCCGGCTCACGGATGACGAAGTACGCGCCGAGTGCGGCGACGACGGCGAACGGGATGTTGACGAAGAACGTCCAGCGCCAGTTCAGGTACTCGGTGAGGAAGCCGCCGAGGATCAGGCCCACGGCGCCACCACCACCGGCGATCGCACCGTAGATGCCGAACGCCTTGGCGCGCTCCTTGGCATCGGTGAACATCACGGCGAGCAGCGAGAGGGCGGCGGGCGCGAGCAGCGCGCCGAACACACCCTGAAGGGCGCGGGCGCCCAGCATCATGGCCTCGCCGGTGGCGGCGCCGCCGAGCGCGGAGGCCGCGGCGAAGCCGATCAGGCCGGTCACGAAGGTGCGCTTGCGGCCCCAGAGGTCGGCGATGCGGCCACCGAAGAGCAGCAGGCCACCGAAGGCCAGGGCGTAGGCCGTGATGACCCACTGGCGGTTGCCGTCCGAGATGCCCAGGTCCTGCTGGGCGGAGGGCAGCGCGATGTTCACGATGGTCGCGTCGAGCACGACCATCAGCTGCGCGAGCGCGATGAATATCAGCGCTTTCCAGCGCCTGGGATCTGTTTCTGACATGGGAGTTGCCACCTAGCGGTACGTGTGGTGAAAAGTGACGGAAAGCCGATGCGTTCGAGCGGCCCGGGATGAGCGGGACTCAGGTAGGGCGCGACTCAGGTAGGGCGGGGCTCAGGACTGGCGGAGGTCCTCCAAGGTCGCCGCCTCACCGGGCAGCTCGGAGCGGGCCGGCGCCATCAGGCCGTCGAGGAACAGCTGGAGATGGCGGTGGACGAAACGGTCCATGTTCGGGCACGCCGTACCGGGCAGCGGCCTCGTGAGCTGGGAGAGGGCGACCATCAGGTCCCCGACGGCGATGTCGGTGCGCAGCTGCCCGGCCGCGCGCGCCCGTTGCATGAGCCCGTCGATCACGGCTTCGAGCCGCTCACGGGCGTCGACCAGATCCGGGTGATCAGGGTCGAAGGCCGCCTGGAGGATCGGGCACAGGGCGCCGATCCGCTCGTCGGCGGAGGCATGGACGAACCGGCGCAGGACGTCGAACGCGACGCTCGGATCGGCGTCGGCCGCCGCGATCGCCTCTTCGGCGTGGGCCGAGACGCGGTCGGTGACCAGCAGGACGACCTGATGGACCAGTTCGGAACGGTCGGAGAAGTGCCGGTAGACCGTGGCGTTGCCGACGCCGGCCCGGCGCGCGACCTCGTCGAGCGGCACGTCGGGGCCGAACTCGACGAACATCTCGCGTGCGGCGGCGACGATCCGCTCCCGGTTGCGCAGGGCGTCGGCCCGCGGGCGGGGCGTACGGCGCTGCGCGGCGGTGGCGGTGTCCACGACGGCTCTCCTCAGGTTTGGGGTCGGGCCTCCGGACGGTGCCGGAGCCTCTGCTGCGCGATGCGGGGAATCACTCCCCGTTTCGCTCGGACACAGGTCTAAACGGGGAGCGAGTCCCCGGATATTTCCTCCACTACGACTTTCTTCATGTGACCTGGCTCACACCTACCTGAACAAGAAACCCACGATCGGTCGCTCCCAGCGAGCGCCCGCGCACCCACCGGCACAGGGTGATCGGAAGGGTGCAGCCAGGACCGGCGGCTGCCGCAAGGGGAAGGCCCACGCATGCAGCAGCCGACCTGGAGGCAGCAGATACGCGGAGCGCGACGTGGCACGGCGATAGCCGCGTGCGCCGTCCTTGCCCTCACGGTCACCACATCGGCGAGCACCGGCCGCCTGATGGAGGAGTCCCCCACGGCGGCCGGCCCCGCATCGCTGGCCCGCGCGACGACCCTCAGCCCGTGCATGATCAACGGCACGATGGGCGTCCAGATGTCGGAGGGCGTACCCACCTCCGCCGGCTACTCCCGCTCCACGGGCACCGTCCGGGCCCTGAACCTCATGGTCGACTTCTCCGACGCCCGCGGCGACGGCACCGCCCTCGACCGCCTCAAGGAATTCTTCCCGCAGACATCGGACTGGTTTCGCACCAGCTCCTACGGGCGGCTCGACTACCGCCCCGAGTCCCCGATCCCGGACTGGCTGCGGATGCCCAAGAGCTTCAAGGAGTACGGGATAGAACGCGGCGCCCCCTTCGATCCCGGCTACCGCGAGCTGGTCCAGGACATCGTGGCGGAGGCCGACCCGGACGTGGACTTCCGGGAGTACGACCTGGTGAACATCCTCATGACGCCGAACGCCGGTCCTTCCGCGCTCGACACGGTCCTTTCGGTGACCTTCGCGGGCAACACCGAGGCGCCCGTCGCGGACGGCGTCCCGGTCTCCAACGCGTCGTTCGTCTACAGCCGCCAGGACGACGGCTCGGGCAGCTACCGCGAGACCGGCTACCGCGTACTCCCCCACGAGAACGGCCACGTCTTCGGCCTGCCCGACCTGTACACGCAGGACGGCGGCGGCGCGGTCGGCCACTGGGACATCATGAGCGAGGACTGGGGCGCCAACAACGACCTGCTGGCCTGGCACAAGTGGAAGCTCGGCTGGCTCGGCGACGACCAGATCAGCTGCGCGTCGAACGCGGGCACCACCGAGCACACGCTGAGCCCGCTGCCGGCCGAGGGCGGCACCAAGCTCGCCTTCGTGCCGCTGAGCACACGGACCGGGTACGCCGTCGAGGTGCGCACCCGTGGCGGCAACGACGAGGCGGTCTGCAAGCCCGGAGTGCTCATCTACCGGGTGGACGCCGAGGTCGACACGGGCCAGGGCCCGGTCACCGTCTCCGACTCCACGAAGGACAGCGGCGGCTGCACGCGCCGGCCGAACGTCCACGCGGAACTCTCCGACGCGACCTACGAGCCCGGCCAGACGTTCACGGACGAGAAGACGGGCGTGCGCATCACGGTGACGGACATCGACGAGGAAGGGCGCTACCGGGTGCACGTCACGCGGCCGTGAATGCGCGGGGCCTCAGGCGCCGTTG
Source organism: Streptomyces sp. NPDC051218 (assembly GCF_044455475.1). NCBI lineage: Bacteria > Bacillati > Actinomycetota > Actinomycetes > Kitasatosporales > Streptomycetaceae > Streptomyces > Streptomyces sp. NPDC051218. The sequence continues at coordinate 244,086 of NZ_JBITEU010000004.1, forward strand.
ACCTTCGAGGAGCCGGCGCCGGGCACGGTCTGCTGCACCTGGCGCAGGAAGGCGGCGTTGTCCGGGGTCTTGCGCAGGCGCTCGATCAGCGTCTCCAGATTGCTCTGTGCGTCCCTGCCGTGCAGGGCGCGCCGCAGGCCGCGTACGGCGGTCAACTCGTCGGCGGGCACCAGGAGTTCATCCCGGCGGGTGCCGGAAGGGGTGACGTCGACGGCGGGGAACACCCGGCGCTCGGCCATGCCTCGGTCGAGGCGCAGCTCCATGTTGCCGGTGCCCTTGAGCTCCTCGAAGTAGTAGTCGTCGGCGCGCGATCCGGTCTCCACGAGCACGGTGGCGAGCATGGTCAGGGACCCGCCCTCCTCCGCGAGCCGCGCGGCACCGAAGAGGCGCTTGGGGCCCTGGATGGCGGCGGCGTCGACACCGCCCGAGAGAGTACGGCCGCCGCTGGACGCCGCGTTGTTGTACGCGCGGCACAGCCGGGTGAGGGAGTCGAAGAGCATGACGACGTCCTTGCCCTCCTCGGTGAGCCGCTTGGCGCGCTCCACGGCGAGTTCGGCCAGGGCGATGTGCTGCTTGGCGGGCCGGTCGAAGGTCGAGGCGAGCACTTCGCCGCGTACGGAACGCTTCATGTCCGTGACTTCTTCGGGCCGTTCGTCGAGCAGCACCACCATGAGGTGCGCCTCGGGGTGGTTCGCGCTGACGGCGGCGGCGATCTGCTGGAGCAGAACGGTCTTGCCGGTGCGGGGCGGCGCGACGATCAGGCCGCGCTGACCCTTGCCGACGGGGGCGACGAGGTCGATGAGCCGGGTCGCGACGCTGCCGCCGCCGGCACCCTGCGTTTCCAGGCGGAGCCGTTCGCGGGGGTGCAGCGGCGTGAGGTCGCCGAACCGTGCGCGCCTGCGCAGGGCTTCGGCCGAGTGACCGTTGACGCGCTCGACGTCGGTGAGGGTGCGGGCCTTGCCGCAGGTGCCCTGCACCATGTCGCCCGCGCGCAGGCCGAGTCGGCGGATGAGCGCGGAGGGGACGGTCACGTCGTTGGGGTTGGGGAGGCAATCGCCGGTACGGAGATGGCCGTTGGCGTTGTGACTCACGTCGAGGATGCCGGCGGCGGCGACGACGGGAGCCGCGGCAGACGTACTGGGGGTCGTGGTGGTCGTGGGGGTCGCGGTGGTCGTGGTGGTCCTGTTTCGGGGGATCGTTGCGGTACTCATGATGGGGTCCTTTCGCGGACATGCGAATGAGGGGCCCGGCAGGACGGTGTGTTCACGTCCCGTACGTCGGGCGGAGAGAAGAACTGCAGCAAAGGGCTTCGGAGAAATACGGAAGCTTCGGAGCTGCGGGGGGCCTCGGTGAGGCGGAAGAAAGAAGATCGGCACCGGCGCCGCAGAAGGCGGCGTACACACGTGCTGTTTGCAAGGTAGCACAGCTTGGGGACCGACGGACGTGACGTCAGTCACCAGGAGGGCGCCTCGACCGGCACGGGACCCACATGCCGCGCCCCCACGTTATGTGGGCCCCACACATGGGAACCCCACGCGGCGCACCCTTACGTTTCCGGCCATGACGAGCCCCATTCCCCGCGGTGCCGCCCCCGCAGGACCTGCCGGACCTGCCGGACCTGCCGGAACCGACCTCACCGGACGCACCGCCCTGGTCACCGGCGGCGCGAGCGGCATCGGCCGGGCCTGCGCCGTGGCCCTGGCCGCCGCCGGCGCCTTCGTCCATGTGGTGGACCAGCACGCCGACGCGGCCAAGGACGTGGCCGACGCGATCGACGGCGAGGCGCACGCCGTGGACCTCGCCGACCCCGCCGCGGTGGACACCCTGCCCACCCGCGTCGACGTCCTCGTCAACAGCGCAGGGCTCCAACACGTCGCCGCAGTCGAGGAGTTCCCCCCGGAGCGGTTCGACCTGATCCAGCGGGTCATGGTCACCGCGCCGTTCCTCCTGCTGCGCCGGACGCTGCCCCATATGTACGCCCACGGCTGGGGCCGCGTCGTGAACATCTCCAGCGTGCACGGCCTGCGCGCCAGCCCCTTCAAGTCCGCCTACGTCGCCGCCAAGCACGCCCTGGAGGGCCTGAGCAAGGTCACCGCCCTGGAGGGCGCGCCGCACGGCGTCACCAGCAACTGCCTCTGCCCCGGCTACACCCGCACGCCACTGGTCGAGGACCAGATCAGCGCGCAGGCCGCCGCCCACGAGATCGCCCCGGAGCAGGTCCTCACCGACGTACTGCTGCGGCGTTCCGCGGTGAAGCGGCTGATCGAGCCCGAGGAGATCGCCGCCGCCGCGCTCTGGCTCTGCGGCCCGCACAGCGGCTTCATGACGGGCGCGTCGCTGCCCCTGGACGGCGGCTGGACCGCCGCCTGAACTCCCGCTCCCCGCACGGCATTTCACATCCCTGTCTCACATCCCTGTCTCTTATCCCTGTCGCGGCCCGCCCCCATCGGGACGCGAGACGTCCCCATCGAGAAACGGATCACGCCATGGCAGCCGCAACGCCACGTCCCCAGGGCAATACCCCGGGGAAGGCCCCGGGCAAGGCCCCGGGCAAGGCCCCGGGCAAGGCCCCGGGCAAGGCCCCGGGCAAGGCCCCGGGCAAGGCCCCGGGCAAGCCGGGTATCGCCCGCATCATCAGCGCCAGCCTCATCGGGACCACCATCGAGTGGTACGACTTCTTCCTCTACGGCTCCGCCGCCGCCCTGGTCTTCAACACCCTCTTCTTCCCCAACAGCGACCCCTTGGTCGGCACCCTCCTCTCCTTCCTCACCTACGCCGTCGGCTTCGCGGCCCGGCCGCTCGGCGGCGTCGTCTTCGGCCACTACGGCGACAAGATCGGCCGCAAGAAGCTGCTCGTGCTCAGCCTGATGATGATGGGCGGCGCCACCTTCGCGATGGGTCTGCTGCCCACCCACGCCACGCTCGGTGTCGGCGCCCCGATCCTGCTCACGGTGTTGCGCCTGATCCAGGGCTTCGCGCTCGGCGGCGAGTGGGGCGGCGCCGTCCTGATCGTCTCCGAGCACGGCGACGACAAGAACCGCGGCTTCTGGGCCTCCTGGCCGCAGGCGGGCGCCCCCGGCGGCAACCTCCTGGCCACCGGCGTCCTCGCGCTCCTCGCCGCCGTCCAGTCCGACGAGGCGTTCCTGGCCTGGGGCTGGCGCATCCCGTTCCTGCTCTCCGGCGTGCTCGTGATCATCGGTCTGTGGATACGGGTGTCGGTCTCGGAGTCCCCGCTGTTCCTGGAGGCCCAGGCGCGCGCGGAGGCGGAGGCAGCCAAGGCGGGTGCGGCCGCGGTCGCCAAGCAGGACGCGCCGGTCGTCGAGGTCTTCCGGCACAACTGGCGCGGCGTCCTCACGGCCATCGGCACCCGGCTCGGCGAGAACGTCTCGTACTACATCCTCACGGCCTTCGTCCTCGTCTACGTCACCGTGCACCTGGAACTGCCCAAGAGCACCGCCCTGAACGCCGTCCTCATCGGCTCCGCCGTGCACTTCGTGACGATCCCGCTGTGGGGCGCGCTCTCCGACCGCATCGGCCGCAGGCCCGTCACCCTGATCGGTTCGGTCGGCATGGCGGTGTGGGCGTTCGCGTTCTTCGCGCTCGTCGACAGCGAGTCCTTCGCCGTGATCACCCTCGCGGTCACGGTCGGCCTGCTCTTCCACGGCGCGATGTACGGGCCGCAGGCCGCCTTCATCTCCGAGATGTTCGACACGAAGGTGCGCTATTCCGGGGCCTCGATGGGCTCGCAGCTCGCGTCCATCATCGGCGGGGCCCTCGCCCCGATCATCGCGGTGGAGCTGCTCAAGGACTTCGGCTCTGCGACGCCGGTGGCGCTGTACGTCTGCGTGACGGTGGTGATCACGACGCTGACCGTGCTCGTGGCGAAGGAGACGCGTGGCCGTTCGCTCGCCTCCCCCGCCGTGACGGGACCGGCTTCCGAGGGTGCGAACAGCGCGGCCTCGGCGACAATCGGACGCTGAACCGCACCCCGTGCGCGCGCACCAGCGGCCCGCGCAGCCCGCTCCCGGAGGCGACACGTCGTATGTCCAGCTCCCCAGAGACCGCCGGCCGGGCCGCGCACGGCGCCGACGGCAGCGCCGACGGCCGCCCCGACGGCAGCGTCGCCGACCGCGTCGCCCACGGGGAGCAGGCGTGCGTCGCCCTGCGCGAGTTGCTCGACCTCTTGGCCCAGGACGCGCCGGCCGAGCAGTTCGCCCGGCCGGCCGCGGCGGCGCGCGCGGCCGGGGCGAGCGGCGCGGAGCTCACGGCGATCGACGAGGCCACGCAGACCGCGCTGCGCGTGCGCCGCACCCTGAACCAGCACCAGCGCAGGGAGGCCGAGCTGACCGCCCTGTTCGACACGGCGGGCGACCTGGCGGCCCTGCGTGACCTGGACGCGGTGCTGCGTGCCATCGTGCACCGGGCCAAGCTGCTGCTGCGCACGGACGTCGCGTACCTCTCCCTCAACGACCCGGTGGCGGGCGACACCTACATGCGCGTGACGGACGGCTCGGTCTCCGCCGCGTTCCAGAACGTGCGCCTGGGCATGGGCGAGGGGCTCGGCGGCCTGGTCGCGCAGACCGCCCGCCCGTACGCCACCGTCGACTACGAGATCGACACCCGCTTCAAGCACACCGGCCCCATCGACAGCGCCGTACTGGAGGAGGGCCTGCACGCCATCCTCGGCGTACCGCTGCGCCAGGGCACACACGTCATCGGTGTCCTGTACGCCGCCGACCGCACCGCACGTGCCTTCGCCCCGGACGAGGGCGCGCTGCTGTCCTCGCTCGCCGACCACGCGGCGATAGCCATCGACAGCGCACGCAGGATGGAGGAGACGAGGACCGCGCTCGTCGACCTGAACGAGGCGTCGCAGACGATCCGCGCACACAGCGAGGCGCTGCGCCGGGCGGAGGACGCGCACGACCGCCTGACGGATCTCGTGCTGCGCGGCGGCGACTTCACGGAGGTCGCCACGGCCATCGGCGCGCTCCTGCACGGCGGCACCCTCATCCACGACGCGGACGGCACGGAACTCGCCCGCGTCGACGCCGAGCCCCGTACGCCCCCAGCCAGGGCCGTCGCCGCGTCGCGGGCCAGCGGACGGGCCGTCCCCCTCGACGGCACCTGGGTGTGCGCTGTCCTCGCGGGTCCTGAGCTGCTCGGCAGCATCGCCCTCACCGACCGCCCCGACCTGGGCGAGGCCGACCGACGCCTCTTCGAACGGGCGGGGGTCGTCACGGCACTGCTCCTCCTCCTGCGCCGCTCGGCCGCCGAGGCGGAGGACCGCGTACGCGGTGAACTCCTCGGCGACCTGCTCTCCCTCTCCGGCACCCCGGGCCGCCTCACGGCCCGCGCCCGCCGCCTGGACGTAGACCTGGCGCTCCCCCACTCGGTGTTCGTGGCGCACAGCGACGCGGCGTCCCGCCGGCTCCTGCTCTCCTCCGCCGCCCGAGCCGCCCGCCACGGCCTGTCCGGCCTGCACCACGACCACGTGGTCCTCGTCATCCCGGCCGACGACACCGGCTCCCGGGCCCGCGCACTCGCGACCGAGCTCACCCACGCCGCCGGAGCCCCGGTCACGGTCGGCGCCGCGGGCCCCGCCACGGGCCCCGAAGCCCTCGCCCGGGCCCACGCGGAGGCCCTGCGCTGCCTTTCCGCCCTGCGCGCGCTCGGCCACACCGGCCAGGGCGCGGACCTGCCCGACCTCGGCTTCCTAGGCGTACTCCTCGGGGAGGACACGAACCTCGACTCCTACGTACGCCGCACGCTGGGCCCCGCCCTGGACTACGACGCCAGGCGAGGCACGGAACTCATCCACACGCTGCGGGCCTATTTCGCCTGCGGGATGAGCCAGTCCAAGGCGAAGGACGCCCTGCACGTCCACGTGAACACCGTGGTCCAACGCCTGGACAGGATCGGCCACTTGCTCGGCCCCGACTGGCAGTCCCCAGAACGCGCCCTGGAAATCCAACTGGCCTTGCGGCTGCATGCGTACACGGGGTCAATGGGGCCGCCGTAGGCCCTCCGCCGCCAACGACGGTTCCGGCGCACCGGTGGGGCGCCGCCCCCACCGCCCTGAGCTGCACCAAGCACCACCGCCCCACCCCCATCCGCTACCCTGTCTGAAACCGCCATCCGTGGCGGCACCAGTACGCCCCGCCTTCGTAGCTCAGGGGATAGAGCACCGCTCTCCTAAAGCGGGTGTCGCAGGTTCGAATCCTGCCGGGGGCACAAGGTCAGAAGGGCAAAGGCCCAGGTCGGAGAGCAAGTCTCCGGTCCTGGGCCTTTGTCTTGTGCACTCTGACTACACCTTCAGACAGTCTCGCTACACCTTGACTACTGGTACCCGGCCCCTAAATAACCCCTACATGATCTCCGCGTTCCGCAGGTCAGGCATCCTCCACAGGGCAGGGCGGATACACAGATCGCCTGACGCAGCGAAATCTTACGAGGCACGATCGCTCGCCCCAAAGTAACTCCAGCCAAGAGCCGCTCAGCCGCCCTGTCATGGAAATAAGTGTCCACCCTCAAACCATACAGACAATCGAATATAGCTAGAGATTTCGCATCAAATCGACTACAGCCGAAAAATGCGCAACCCGCACGAATTACATCCGTTGACCTATTGCCCATAGAAAGCGAAGCTCAGAACTACGACACTCCGCCCAGCAGAGAGCGACATAGTGGCAGTTCAATACAGCTTCGCCGAGCTAAAGCACCCCGTGTACAACATGGCAAAATCCGTGGAAATCGTATGCGCATCACCGGGTTTCTCAATGCGCCGCCACGGCCACGGGTGGGAAATCAAAAGCGACGACCACTCTAAGACAATTCTCGTACCGGAGTCCGTATCCGGCGAAGAGTATGTAGAGTTTACGCGCAGGCTCTATCAAATGAACTGGAGCCCTGCCGCGCGCCCATGGTCCGGTGAACCTTCACTCTCATTCGAAGACGTTTCTCCAGTTGAAGCATGCGAACTTCTACTCCGAATCCCTTGGTACCAACGGAATATGGATGACCGTAAGATCGAGGAGTGGGCGGGGGCCATGACCCGGGGAGAGTGGCGTACAACCCACCAGGGGCTGGCCATGGACCAGTTGGGGATGCTTTACGACGGGCAGCATCGAATTGCCGCGCAGATCATCGTGGGAATTACTCTACGATATAGCGTTGCGCGAGGAATCCAAGGCGACACTTTCACAGTAGTTGATCGTGGCAAAATGCGCAGCAGCTCCTACACCTTCGCGGCTGAGGGCGAGAAGGACGCATTCAACCTGTCCGCCGCGTTGCGCCTTCTGTGGATGTGGGAGAACGTCCCGCTCGAGAAATGGAAGAATCGGCATCCCGTTTCGGACGATCAGCTTAGAACTGTGCTGGAACGCCACCCTGGGATTCGAAATTCCGTAAGGCGAGGCAAACCAGTACCCAAGGCATCGGCCCGTGCTACCACCCTTATCCACTACTTGGCCACCCAGGCGTGTGGATCTCCTGAAGTGCCGGACCAGTGGTATGCACAACTGGGGAGTGGGGAAAATTTTCAACGGCGCGACCCAGGGCTAGTACTCCGCAATTACTTTCTCGGCGGAGATGCGATCGAAAGAGGGAGTCGAGCACCAATTCGAAGCATGCAGTCCGTGATTCAAGTACTTTTCCTATTCGCGACGGCCTGGAATAATACCTGTACCGGGCAACAGCGATCAATCGTCAAGGCGTACGGGAGTCACGGCGTACCAGCTGTCAAGGTGCCAGGGCGGAAGCATCTATTTCGCTTCTCGATTGAATCGTCTGGTAGTGCAGCCTAATCGGCGTGCCGGGCTACACACTGGCTGCTGGGAGCAGGGGCAGTCGCGAGTATTTAACTGGGTGCCACCTCAACAGGTCAGCGCTGTAGTTGGCCCCGCTCAGCCCCTCCCCCAAGTTGCGTCGGGACGCAGCGGTCGAGGGGCTGGGGCCCGCCCCCCACCCCTCAGTTGCGAAGAGCCGCCCTCATCTCCTCGATCAACACGCTGCGGGTCTGCCGAGCGGCCCGCCAGGCATGGGCATACTCACCAGAGTCCGAGGCGTGACCGGCAACCACGACGCCATGGAAGTCGAGCATGCTGAGGGTGGCCTGGCCGGCCCTGTCGACGATGGGCTGCTCGGCCACCAATTCCAGTCGTTGCTGTGCCGCGTACACGCCGTGCTCGCCGATCGCGAGGTGCGCCTTACCGACGCGTCCCGGAGAAGGTTCGGCCCGGGAGAATGCGTCCCTGGCCTGAGCAAGAGCCGTCAGGTATTCCGTGAACGCGGTGCGCAGCGCGTCACGATCTCTCTCCGCCCGGTCTCGGCGCCACCGGCTGTGATCAGCAACGAGCGTGCTGACCACACCCAGCACCGTTCCCACAGCCGTCGCGGCAATCGTCGACCACTGCATGCGCCCCCCCTGGGATTGGTCGCTCAACCAACCGTTAAAGACTGCCCTAGGGGCGTGACCTCCAACGTTGCCTTGACCCACACCCGGAGCCCACTTGCTCCGCTTGATCGCCATCGGACCATGGCTGGAGGGGGAGCAATAGGCGTATGGGTCGGCGCCCGCTGACATCCATCGATGACATCAACGGCTACGAACAGGGGCAGCCCCAATGCGGGCCTTGCCGGCCGTAGCTCAGCTGCATCGGCTCGTGGGGTTGCCCTCACAATCGAACTCCTCAAGCGGGTGTCGCAGGTTCGAATCCTGCCAGGGGCACAGCGCGAAAGGACCAGCTCACGGGAGGTTTCCGCGAGGCTGGCCCTTCGGCATGATCCTTTCCGTGCCATTTACGTGCCATGACCGGAGGGTCGTCACGCTGGGTGCTGCTCCCCCGGCCCTTGCGGATCATTGCCGTACAGCAGTCCACAGATAGCTACCTGGGCCGTTGCCCCGTGGCTGAGGCGGTCGGTTCCGCGTCTTTGGGCGGCCATGGCAGCTCCCGCCCAAACGCTGCACCGAGCGCGCGCTACCGTGCAGCCAGGGGGTGTTCATGAACGACCAAGCTCTGATCGAATTCGAGCCGATGTGGACCACTGAGCGTGATCGCTGGGAGCTCTGGCCCACGGGCAAGGGTTACCTACCGATCTTGAAAGGTGATCCACCCATGGCCGAAGTTATCTGTGATGACGACCTGGCAGACCGAGTGATCGCGAGGATGCTTGCCGCAGGCGTCACAGTTGTGGGCCAGACCTGACTAGGCTCCGTGCCACAAACGTGCCGGAACGAGCGGGGAGCCACGAGGACCTGGGGTGGTCGGCCCGCAGTGAAAGCCGGCCGTTCACTTTGCGTGTGCTGAGGGCCACAATCGGCGGATGACCGCTCCCCGCTTCAGTGACCCTCCGCTCGCCGAGCTCGGGCAGATGTCGGCCGCCACCTTCACCGTCGTACGCGGCGCGGAGGAAGCCGACGTGATCCGGGTCTTCGGCGGCCGGCCTGAACTCGCTCGACGGCTCACGCTGGCTACGTTCCCCGTGGACCACGACGTCGAGCGCATCGCCGTCTCCCGGTCGGGATCGGCGGTGGTCGTCGTGGAGTCGAACGGTTACCAGGGCTCCCGCGAGGAGGTGCTGCGGCCGTTGTCCCAACTGGGCCGTGCCGCCAGCGCCTTCTGGAACGTCAATGCCCATTCCCAGCTGAGCCTCGCCGAGGATGGGCTCGTCCTTTCCTCGTTCGACATGTTGTGTCCCAACGAATGCCACGGCACCCGCCCCGACGCGTGGCAGCCCCTGCTGCGGGGGCTCACCTTCGGCACATCCGCATCCGCATCCGCATCCGCGTCCGACTGGAGTGCCGGGCTCACAGCCCTCCAACGCGCCTCCGGCGCACGCCTGGACGCCGCGTGGGCAGCAGGCCCTCACCTCGCTGTGGACATCATTCCGGTACGGCGGGTCCTGGTTCCTCAGGATCTGGTCGCGTCCGCTTTGCTGCGGCAGGAGCCATTCGCTGGCTACGTGGGCGACCTCGGCCCTCACTTGTTGCCCCGAATGCAGCGATACGCCCTCGAGCTGGCCGTCTTCCACGCTGGCATCTCCGATGACGCCCTGGTCGTTGCGGCCCTGGATACGAAGGAGACTCCCGACGCCGGACGGGAACGCCTGCGGGGTGAACTCTTCACCGCTTACCACGATGGCGTACAAGAGGGACGACGGCTCAGCGTCACGGATCCCGACGACAACCGCCCTGAGTGGCAACTGCCTTCGCACCTCGTCGCCCGCCGTGCGATCGTCCTCCACGCCCTGGCGGAATATCTCGCTCCCGAGCTGTCCCAGGACATGGGCCACCACGACCCGGAGTACACGCTGACCGCAGCGATGACCGGCGAGGGCGAACTCGTCGAACGCTTCTGGCTGCTTCACCGCCTCTACAAGGCTTCCCAGCATGCTGGAGGGGGGTGACGGCTGGGTGGGGGTGGGCAGCCCTCAACCGAGCTATTTCTGGGGGTACTCGGGCGACTGATCGTCAGGGCCGGTGTAGGTCTCCGGTTCGTCCGCCGCGTATGGGTGGACGTAGTCGCCCTTGGTGAAGGGGGTGAACCACGTGGAGAGGTCCGTCGGGGCGAGGGGGGTGGGTGGGTCGGCTTGCTCTATGTCGGGCATTCCGTCTTCGTAGAGCGATGCGTGGTCCATGTCCTCGTGGACGCGGTCCGCGAAGTGCTTCAGGGCCTCGGCGACTCCCTCGTCGAGGAGGCCGAAGGTTTCCAGCGTGACCTCGGCCTCGCGCAGCAGCAGTCTGAGCGTCAGTTCCTCGGCCACGCAGCTCAGCTTCTCGAAGCTTCCCTCCGTCAGCCGCGTGGTCAGCGAGATCGCCGTCACCAGGAAACGGCGGGCGAAGCGCGCGTCGTATTGGAGTGCGTGGCGCGGGGGCAGTTCGTCCAGGAGCCACAGGGGGCGGTCGCATTCGGCGACGTTCGTTCCCTCACGGTCCAGCGCGTGCGCGTCCTGGAACAGCTCGTCCAGGAGCACGTCCGTTCCCCAGATCAGCGCCCCGGCCGCCAGCTCTGCGTCCTCGGTCGAGATCCCGGAGGCGTCGGAGGCGTCGGAGGCGGCCGCTTGCCTCGGCGCTTGTTCGTCCTTCTCCGGGATTCCGAACATCCCCGCGCCGATCGCCGCCAGCCGTGGCGCCAGGGTGCGGATCTTGGAACGGATCGCCTCCGTCTCGACCGTCGTCGCGGTCCGGTCGGCCGGCGCTGTTCCTCCACCGGCCAGGCCCATCAGTCGTGCGCGGCGGGACTCCAGGTCGTCGGGCGGGGCGTCCGGTCCTTCGGCCGCGGCCAGGCTCTCCTTCGCCAGGTCCGGATGCAGCTCCACCTGGCACCGCTCGACGGTCCACTCCGCGAGCAGCTCCGTACGCTCCAGCAGCTCCTCCACCAGTTCTCGTACGGCTTCCTCGGCGAGCTCGAGCGCCGGGGCGTCCACGAAGACCTTGAGCAGCGCCCCGCCGGGATACACGCCCACGAAGGTGTCGAGGAGTTTCACCTCCGTCCCGTCGGGCCCCTCGATCTCCACGACGGACTCGAAGCCGTCCTCAAGAAGAGCGCCGGCGCCGACCCGCTGCAACTCATCCAGCTCGGAGGAGCCGTCGGCGATCCGGGTGTCCACACTCACTGCGTACGTCACGCGACACAGCCTCGCAGGTGAGGCTGCCGGTTGCGCCCGCAATACCTACTTCGCCCGCCGCGTCCGCGGCACGGTCCGTACGGTCCGTACGGACCGCGTGGCCGCCGCGGCCCTCGCCGTTTCGACCTGTGCCGAGTGGCTCCGCGGCGAGTGGCTCCGTGTCGAGTGGCTCCGCCTGGGAACGCGTGTAGTGAACCCATGGCGCGCGTTCCGCCGGTCCCCCGGGCACAGTCAGGGTTCGCATACTCCCGTGGCGGCCGGCGCACTCCCGCGTCGCCGTCCTCCACGGTTGAGGCGGGCCGGCCGTGGCCAAGGGGAGCCGCCACGGCCGGGCCCTGCTCTGTGCCGGACGCTGTGCCCTGCTCTGTTACGTCCCCCTAATACGCCCCCGGCCAACCACCGCCCCCACCCCCGCCCTCTCCCCCACCATGGGGACACACACGCAGGGGAAGCCGGCGCGCAAGCCCGGGAATCCGCGCGCCCGCAAGCCGAGCCGCCGGCCTCGCCGTCTCGTCGACTATCCACGCACCGGCAGACGCGGGCTCCGGCGGTGGCTCCCCTCCTGGCGGCAGTCGGCCGGGGTCCTCGGCTTCAGCCTCTCCGCCCTGGTCTGCCTCTTCGGCCTTGTGTACGCCTCCGTCGACATCCCCGATGAGAACGCGGCCGCCCGGCGCGAAGCCAATGTCTACTACTGGGCCGACGGCACCCAGATGGTGAGCACCGGTGACGTGAACCGGCAGAACGTGCGGCTCTCGGAGATTCCCGACACCGTCGAGAACGCCGTCATCGCCGCCGAGAACGACACCTTCTACAGCGACTCCGGCGTCTCGCCCAAGGGTCTGGCCCGCGCCGCCGTCAACATGGTCCGCGGCCAGGAGGCGCAGGGCGGCTCCACCATCACCCAGCAGTACGTGAAGAACACTTACCTCTCCCAGGACCAGACGGTGACGCGGAAGGTCAAGGAGTTCGTCATCGCGTTGAAGGTGGACCGGAAGAAGAGCAAGCGCGAGATTCTGCAGGGGTATCTCAACACCAGTTGGTTCGGGCGCGGCGCCTATGGGATCGAGGCCGCCGCCCACGCCTATTACGGCATCCCCGCGCGGCAGTTGGATCCGAGCCAAGGGGCCGCGCTCGCCGCACTGTTGAAGGGTGCGGAGCAGTACGATCCCTCCGTCAGCGCCGTCAACCACCATCGCTCCGAGGCCCGTTGGAAGTGGATCCTCGACCGGCAGGTCGCGGCCGGGCTCATGAAGCCCGAGGTGCGCGGGAAGTTCACCACCTATCCGGAGCCCCACAAGGAGTCCCGCACCACCAGCCTCGGCGGCCAGACCGGCTATCTCGTCGACGTCGCGAACAAGTACATCAAGCAGCACACCTCCCTCACCGAAAAGGACCTCGCGCGCGGCGGCTACAAGATCCACACCACCTTCGAGAAAGACAAGGTGCGGCGCCTGCAGCGCGCCGTCGAGGGCGTACTCGACCGCGACATCGACCCGAAGAAGCGCGCCGCCGACAAGGGCGTGCAGGTGGGAGCCGCCTCCGTGCGGCCGGCCGACGGCGCCATCGTCGCCCTGTACGGAGGGGCCGACGCCACCGAGCACTTCACCAACAACGCCGACACGACCGGCGTCCCCGTCGGGTCCGCCTTCAAGCCGTTCGTCCTGGCGTCGGCCCTGGAGAACGGCCTGCGCGCCCCGGCTGGGCGTGGCACCCGCGCCACCCGGTGGCAGTCCGCTTCCGCCGGGAGCTTCTACGACAATGACGGCCTCCTCCAGGAGTCCGCCACCCCCACGAGCAGCCCCGCCGCCGCTCACCCCACCCTCCGCCAAGCCCTGGCGAAAGGCGGCAACGCCACCTACGTACGCCTCGGCAAGGACGTCGGGTGGGAGCGGGTGCGCCGCACCGCCGTCGCGTCCGGGCTCCTGGAGAGCAGCATGGCGCGCCTGGAGCGGACCTTCCCCGTCGGTACGTCGACCCCCAGCGCGATCCGCATGGCCGGCGCCTACGGCACGTTCGTCAGCCGCGGCCTGCGGCACGACCCGTACTCGGTGACCAAGGTCGTCAAGGGTGACGAGCCCGTCGACGGGCTCGCGCGGCCCGGCGCGCGGCGCGCGCTCGATCCGGATGTGGCCGATGAGACCGCCGACGCGATGCGGGGTGTCGGCATGTCAGCCGTCGACCGTCCGGTCGTCGCCGGGCGCACCGGCGACCAGGACCGCCTCAGGTCGGCCTGGTTCACCGCCTCCACCGAGGAGTTGTCGACCTCCGTGACGATGTTCCGAACCAGCCCGGACGAGCCGCAGCTGCTTCCCCTGTCGGGGGTGGGCGGGGCGAAGTCGCAGCACGGGAACGTCTTTCCGGCACGGATCTGGCAGGACTACGTGAAGTAGCCACCCGGGGCCTCGGGGCCTCAGGGCCCCTGCACCCAAGGCTTCGGGGCGCTCTTCCCCAACCCCCACCCGCCTGTCATCGTTCCGATATGTATCCCTATGGGCCACCGCCCGGCCCGCCGCCCCGCATAGACGCGCGGCAACTACGGCCCCGGCGGCGGTGGTTCGTCGTCGCCGCGGTGATCGCGGCGCTCTGCGTGGGCATCGGCATCGCGAGCTTCGTGCTGACCCTGACCTCGACGGTGGACTCCGTCGACGACGGCGAGGCGTTCGCGAGCGGGCAGTCCGTCACGCTGCGGTTCGGGCCCGGTGACGACGCCGCCATCTACGTACGCAGCCCCTTCGCCGCCCGCGCGCACTGCGCGATCGTCTCCGGCCCCGCCGGTTCCGAGCCGCGGGTGACCACCCCCGACAGCACCTTCACCGTCACCAAGGACGGCGGCGAGTGGGAGCGGGTGTTCGTGCTGAAGTCGAAGACGGCCGGGGACTACCGCGTGAGGTGCGACGACCCGCGCGGCGCCCTCACCTTCGCCCCCGGTGACGACGCCGACCTCGCGTCCTTCGTCGGCGGCATCGTCGTGACGGTCGTCGTGCCGCTCCTCGGCCTCCTCGCGGCCTCCGGCATCGCGATCATCGTCGGGGTACGGCGCGGACGGCACCGCCGGTGGCTGGAGGCGCAGGCGTACTACGGCCACCGCGGCACGGACCGCAACGGCGGCGGGTGACCTCAGCACCACGAGGAGGGCATCCGTCTCCGCCGCCCGGCGGAGGCGGACCCTGCTCCGGACCGACGCGGTGGGTCTGCGATGTTCATAGCTTCGACGTATGCGACGCCGACCCACGGATCTCCCGCCAACCGTCCCCCGCCCCGGCTGGGCCCACGCCGCCGCGATCTGGCTTGCCGTCAGCTTCGTATGGCATCTCCAGATGGGGGTGATGTACGAGGACGCCATCGGCCCCGGTGAGCACAGCGGCACCGAGATCGCGGTGTTCCTCGCCTACGACGGGCTCATCACCCTCATGTCGGCGGCCGGGGTGGGCTGTGTCCTCGCCACGGTCAGGCCCTGGGGTGCGCGCGTGCCGCGGTGGCTGGTGCGGGGGCCGCTGCTCTTCGGCTGTGTGCTCCTGACGGTCCGCGGTCTTCCCGGTCTCGTCGAGAACATCACCGTGGCGACCGGACTCACCCCGCACGGACTGCTCGGCCTGGACGACGAGGCGGCCGACACCGGCACGTGGGAGTTCTGGAAGAGCATGCTGATCAACGCGTACTTCTTCCTGGGCGCGGTCACGCTCGTACCGGCCACCCTGCGCTACGTCCGCCGCGGGCCGGCGACCACCCGGGCGTCCGTCTAGCGAACGCTCTCGCGCAGCTCCTCGGGGCAGGCCGTGCCGCGCGGCAGCTGGTAGGGGGCGCCGAGGCGGTAGACACCGGGACCGGGGGCGAGGAGCTCGGTCCACTTGTCGCCCTCGGCGTCCTCCTCGGCCTCCATCAGACAGCCGTTGACGTTCTCGAACTGCTTGGGGCGGTCCTCGTCGGTCTCGCGCTGCCGCTTGGACTCCTCGGTCTCCTTCGGGCCCTCGACGCCCTTTCCGTCGGCGTCGACGAGGCTGAGCCACGGCGAGTACGGGACGCGGATCAGGACGCGGCCCGCCTCCTTCACCTCGATCGTCATCCCGCCCGCCTCGGCACGGTCGACGACCGCGGGCGGGTCGGCGAGCGGGGTCGGGTCGGTGACCTCGTACAGCTGCCAGTTGGAGTCCACCCACACCTGCTTCAGATACGGCAGGCCCCGCTCGACCAGCGCGGCCTCGCGCTTGCCGCCGTCACCGTCGGGCTCGCCCTTGGGCACCACGACGTAATGCACGGACCAGCGCTGGAGCCACTCGTGGTAGTTCGCGGAGTTGAGGGTGTCGTCGTAGAAGAGGGGGTTGCGCTCCATGTCCGCCTGGCGGTTCCAGCCGCGGGCGAGGTTCACGTACGGCGCGAGCGCGGACGCCTCGCGGTGGCTGCGCGCGGGGACGACCTCGACGCGGCCCTTCTCGGCGCCGACCTCCTGGAGTTCGTTGACGAGCGGCGCGAGCTCACGCGTCCAGGAGGCCTGGGGCGTCGTGTGCACTATGTCGTCGACCGCCTTGAACCCGATCCAGCCGGTGAACGCGACGAGCGCCATGACGAGCGTGTACCACTTGCGGGACTTCTTCACCGTGAACGGCAGCGCGGCAAGGAACGCGACGCCCCCGAAGGACATCGCGAGGCGGGAGATGTTGGAGCCGATCTGCGAGCTGATCAGCCAGACGCCGAGCACGAAGGCCGCGTAGACCGCGGTGGTGATCCGTACCGTCTTCCATTCCTTCGGTACGAGGAAGTAGACGAGGCCGGAGCAGATCAGGGGCAGCGAAGCCGACCCGAAGGACATCGGCTGCGTGCCGGAGAACGGGAAGAGCCACGCGGACAGGCCCACGACGATGGCGGGCGCCACCCCGAGGGCGTACGCGCCGGGGTAGCGCTTGCTGAGGAACAGCGCGACGGCGACCAGGCCCACGAAGAGGCCCGCCACCGGGCTGCCCATCGTCGCGAGCGCGGCGAACGGCGCGGCGACCAGCGCCTTCGCCCACCGCTTGTAGCGCCAGCGGTAGGGCCAGCAGAAGACGGCCGCGACGGCCATCAGCGCGAACATCTGGCCGAGGCCGTACGTCACGCGGCCCGACACCGCGTTGCAGAACAGCGCGAAGACACCCGCGAACGCGGGCCACAGCGGCTGCTTCACCGCGCGGCTGCGGACCAGGATCATCGTGAGCAGCGCGGCGGAGACCGTACCGGCGACCATCATCGTGGTCCGGACGCCGAGCACCGACATCAGATACGGCGAGACGACGCTGTACGACACCGGGTGCATGCCGCCGTACCAGGCGAGGTTGTACGCGGAGTCGGGGTGCCGGCCGACGAACTCGGCCCAGGCGTCCTGAGCGGCGAGGTCACCGCCGCTGTTGGCGAAGGTGAAGAACCACACGACGTGCAGGACGGCCGCGGTGAGGGTCGTGATGGTCACGGGGTGGCGCAGGAACCGCGTCCACCGCGTGGGCCGTGCGGGAGCCGATGGCTCGCCCCGTCGCTGGGCGGGCAGCTGTATTCGCGCGCCGGTGCGGGTGCCGCCACCGGTGCCGGGCTCAGGATCGGCGTCGTCGGCTCGCGTCGGCTCCGCTGTGGCCACTTGCGGCACTCCCCGTGTTGTTCTGTCCGTCCAGGGGGCGCGCCCGGGGGGTCCGTGCCGGAACACCCCGTCACGCAGCCCCGGCGTACTGCTCCCCGAACTTGTGACGCTAGCACGCACGACGCGCAGGGAGCCCGGGGCGGGGGCTCCCTGCGCGCGGGTTCGGCCGGGTTCGGCCAAAGCGTGGGCATGGGCGGCGGCTTGCGCCTGTGCCCATGCCCACGTACGTGCTCCGCGTTCTCCTGTCAGTGCCTCAGCTCAGTGCCTCAGCCGACGCGCGTGAGCTTGGCGCCGAGGCCCGGCTCCGCGAGGTCCTTCTGGAGCGCGACGGGCACCTCGACGGCGCCGTCCTTGCCGTCACCGACGCTCAGGACACCTACGTGAGTGCCGGCCTTCGCGGAGTGCGGGACCGTGCTCCCGGCCTTGTCGCCGAGCTTCAGCTTCACGGTCAGACCCGACCAGCCCGCGGCCTTGACGTCCTTGGTGGCGACGACCGGGGTCGTGCCGCCCAGACCGTCGTCGACCTCGCCGACGACGTCGCCCTTCTTCACGATCGTCTTCGCCTTGAGCGCGCCCTGGCCCGCCTCGATGAGCTTGCGGGTGACCCCGGTGACCTCGTCGATGTTGGCCACGCCGTTGTCGCCGTACTGGCCGAGGGCGGCACCGATGATCGTGCGGGTCTGGCCGCCGATCTTCTTCTCCGCGGCGAAGAGGATGTTGCCGCCCGCCGCGGTGGTGGTGCCGGTCTTGATGCCGATGGCGACCGTCGGGACGAGCCCGAAGAAGTTGTTCTGCTTGTCGCCGTTGAGGTCCTTGTAGCTGGGCTGGCGGGAGATCTCGTTGAAGACCGGGTCCTCCATCGCGGCCCTGCCCAGCTTCACGAGGTCCTCGGCGGTGGAGACGGTCGTCTTGTCCAGGCCGCTGGGGTCCGTGTAGTGGGTGTTCTTCATGCCGAGTTCCTTGGCGGTCTTGTTCATCTTCGCGACGAACTCGTCCTCGGAATCGCTCTTGGTGTCCCAGCGGGCGAGCAGCTTGGCGATGTTGTTCGCGGACGGCAGCATGACCGCCTGCAGCGCCTCGTACTCGGTGATCTCCTGACCCTCGGTCACCTTGACGACGGACTCGTTGCCCGCCTTGCCCGTCTTGTAGTGCTTGGCCGCGGCGGCGTCGACCGGGATGTCCGGGCCGGGGTCGCCACCCTTCTTCAGGGGGTGGTCGCGCAGGACGAGATAGACGGTCATGACCTTGGCGATGCTCGCGATCGGCACGGGCTTCTGGTCGCCGGACGTACCGAACGTCCCGATGCCGTTGACGTCCATCGCCGCCTGGCCCTGGCTCGGCCACGGCATGGACGGCTTGCCCCCCTCGAAGGAGACGGTCTCCTTCGCGGTGAGCGTCAGGGTGGGCGTCGGCAGTGGCCTCACGGCCTGTACGACTGCAAAGACGACCACCAGGAGCAGCACCAGCGGCGTCCAGATCTTGACCCTCCGCACGGCGGTGCGGACGGGGGTCTCCGGAGGCGGCGGAGTGTTGGTCAACTCGGCGAGGAGATCGAGCGGCGGCCGCGGGGGAAGCGGCTGCTGGGTGGTGCGCTCGGGTCCTACGTTGCCCTTCTCGGGCGCGGACGCGTGCTCTGGCGCGGGCGCCTTGACTCCGGGGGGTGTCGCTGCCGGGGGCTTGGGGGCACCGTCAAGGGGCTTGAGCGCGACAAACTTACTGGTGCGCTCAGCATCACCCTCGGGCTTCGCGTCAGGCTTTGCTTCCGGCTTTGCGTCCGGCTTTGCATCCGCCTTCTTGGCCCCGGGCTTGTGGTCGCCCAGCTTGAGCATGGTGGTCGGCTGGTCGACGCCCTTCGGCGACAACGCCTTGAAGACGGCGGTGGCTTGGTCGACACCGCCGGTGGGGGCGTCGTCGCCGGAGGGCTTGTCGCCGGTGCGGTCGGCAGGGGCGTCGGCTGAGGGCCTGCTGCCGGTGGGCTTGTCGCCGGTGGGCTTGTCGCCGGGGCCGGATTCGGCAGGGGCGTCGGCCGAGGCCTTGCCGCCGGAGGGCTTGTCGCCGGGGCCGGATTCGGCAGGGGCGTCGGCCGAGGCCTTGCCGCCGGAGGGCTTGTCGCCGGGGCCGGATTCGGCATCCGTGTCGGCCGGGGCCTTGCCGCCGGTGGGCCGGTCGCCGGTGCCGGATTCGGCAGGGGCGTCGGCCGAGGCCTCGGGGGCGCGGCCGGTGGGGGTGGGGGTGCCGGTGGTCTCGCTACTGCTCTTGCCACCGGAGGGCTTGTCGTCTTCGGCGGCACTGGGGGCTGCGGCGGCTGCGGCTGCGGCGGCCGAGGGGGCGGTGTCGGCCTTGGGCTTGGCGTCCGGCTTGGGCTCGGTGGGCTTGGCGTCAGCCTTGGGCTCGGCGCGCTTGGCGTCGGCTTGGGGCTCGGCGCGCTTTACGTCCGCCATGGGGTCGGCAGGCTCTGTGTCCGCCTTGGGGGATGCGGGATTTGCGTCAGCCGTGGACTCGGTGGACTTTGCGTCCGCCCTGGGGTCGGCAGGCTCTGCGTCAGCCTTGGGGGACGCGGGCTTTGCGTCAGCCTTGGGGTCGGCAGGCTTGGCGTCCGCCACCAGGTCGGCAGGCTTGGCGTCAGCCGTGGGCTCAGCGGACTTTGCGTCCGCCATGGGCTCGGCGCGCTTTGCGTTCGCCTTGGAGTCGGCAAGCTTTGCGTCAGCCGTGGGCTCGACGGACCCAGCGTCCGACTTAAGGCCGTCCGGCTCAGCGTCAGCCGTGGACTCGGCGGGCTTAACGCCCGCCTTGGGCTCGGCAAGCTTGGCGTCAGCCTTCGGCTCGGCGCGCTTTGCATCCGCCATGGGGACGGCGGACTTTGCAACCGCCATGGGGGAAGCGGGCTTGGCGTCAGCCGTGGGCTCGGAGGGCTTTGCTTCCGCCTTAGGGCCGGCAGGCTTTGCGGACGCCATGGGCTCGGCGGCCGCTGCAGCGGCGTGGGAGTTGCCCGCGTTGCCGGAGGGGGCGTCCTCGGCCCCAGCTCCGTCGGCCTGCTCGGGCTCATCGGCGGCGTCAGAGCCAGCCGCGCCCGCAGGCTCGGAGGCGCTGGCCGCGTCCCCTGGTGCATCCGCCGCCTCGGCGGTGTCACCGGCGTCGTCCACGTCAGCCGCGCCACCTGCGGAAACGTTCGCCTCCGCAGGCTGCTCGGCCACCTCGGACCCGCCAGAACCAGCGGCCTCGTCGGAGTCGTCCGAACCCTCCGCGTCGCCCTCAGCGCCAGCGGAACTCGCCACGTCCGAAGCCCCGCTCCGGCCGGCAGGCTCGGCGGCAGCCGAAGCGCCGCCCTTTCCGGTGGCCTCCTCCGTGGACGGGGAATCAGGCTTCCCGGCGTCCGAGGTTTCCCCCTCCGCGCCCGCTGCGTCCGTCTCCGCGGCCCCGGGGGTCTCCTCGTCCGCCGAGGCCACCCACGCCGCCACAGCGGCCCGCAGCCGTGCGTCGCCGCTCTCCTCGGCCTTGGGCTCGCCCTCCGAGCCCTGGGAGGCCGCCGCCTCGGCCACGGCCTTCGTCGAGAAGACCGCCGTCGCCTGATCCTCCCGCGTCTCCTCCCGCGCCGCGGGGACCTCTCGGGCCACCGCGAGGCGCGGGTCGCGTTCATCCGGCGCCGGTGCCGGCACGGACGGCTTTGCCCCAGTCGGGTTCCCCGACGACTTCCGCTGCTTCGACCTGTCGGGGGTCTCGCCCGCCACCGATGCCTCCTCGTACGCCACGCCGCTCGCGTTGCCGTTGCGCCAAAACACGGCCGGACCCGCTGTCCGAACCATGTACCAGTGTCCTGTGTGGGGGCTTAACCCCCGTGGTAGACGAGAACGACATACCTACTGGTTCCCGTACTTACCGGTCACGCACTCTCGACAGACCAATGTGAGAGGGGTCACCCTGTCATTCATCCACGCGGGGAGGCATGGATGGGCAAGAGCCGCAGAACGATTCCGGAGGAGCTTCTGCTGCTCGCTTTGGACCCGGCCACGGGTACCACAGCGCAGCCGCAGTCGCTCGACCTCGGTCTGGCCGGAGCACAGCTAGTGGAGCTGGCGCTGGCCGGACGGATAGCCCCAGACGGGGATCGTATCGCCGTGGTGATGCCACGGCCGACCGGAGATCCGACTCTGGACTCCGCACTGGAACTGCTGCGCAGGCGCGGCAGCCCGGTTCGGGCGGTCCACTGGATTGGCGGGCCCCGACTGGGGCTGCGCCAGATCTACCTCGCGCACCTGGAGCGGTGCGGCATGGTGCATGCCGTATCGGGCCAGATGTGCGGAGTACTGCCGACGACTCGCTACCAAGCGACGGACACGGCAATCAGCCGGGACATCAGGTCCCGGCTGGACAGCGCGATCCGCACCGGCGTACCACCGGACCCGCGGACCGCGGCGCTCGCCGCGCTCGCTCACGCAGTGGGACTCGGCAAGCACCTCTACCCCGGCAACGAAGGGCGTTCATCGCGCTCCCGTCTCCGGGACCTGATCAGGCACGACCCGATGGGCGGCCTCGTGGCGCACGCCGTGATGGACGTCCAGAACGGCGTGGCCGCTCAGCCGCGCCGCAGCCCGGCCCCAGCGGGCCCGGGTGGGCCGGGCGGACCAGGTGGACCAGGCGGTGGCCGACAGCCGGCCAGGACCGCGCCGGAACCCGGCGGGGTTCCGATGCAGCCGCGCCGCGGATCCATGGCACGTGCCGTGGCCCACTGAGCCACGACAACACCGCAGCACCGCAGTAGTACCGCAACACCGGCAACAGCAACGCCGCACCGCAGTCCCCCAGACCCGGTTCGGGAGCCGCTGGGCCGCGCGGGGCACTGGCACCGGAACGTCCGGACGACGACACCGGTACCTCCGCCCCGCGCGGCCGCACGTCGTGGCGCCGCGCATCCGGGCCGCACCCCTCACACCAGTCCTCACGTCGTCTTCGTGTCGCAGTTCACATCCGCTGTTTCCCAGCGGTGCGCGACACGTTGGTGGCACTCTGCTGAACAGCAGATACGCAAAGTAGAGGCATGTAGTCGGAGGTGCACGTCCGTGGCGTCCAGTGTCAATCCCACCGTCAGGCGACGCCGGTTGGGCCAGGAGCTCCGCAGGCTTCGCGAGCTCAAGGGCATGACGGCCGAGGAGGTCGCCGAGCGCCTGCTGGTCTCGCAGTCGAAGATCAGCCGCCTCGAGAACGGCCGCCGCTCGATCAGCCAGCGCGATGTACGCGATCTCTGCGGGGTCTACGAGGTCGAGGACCACCGCATCGTCGACTCGCTCATGCAAATGGCCAAGGACTCACGCCAGCAGGGCTGGTGGCACTCCTTCGGCGACATCCCGTACAGCGTCTACATCGGTCTGGAGACGGACGCCGCATCCTTGCGTGTGTACGACCCGCAGGTCGTCCCCGGCCTGCTCCAGACCCGGGCGTACGCGGAGGCACTGATCACCGGCGCACTGCCGGAGACCACGCCGACGGACATCGAGAAGCGGGTCCAGGTCCGCGTCCGCCGCCAGGAGCGCATCAGCGCGCCGGAGAATCCGCTGCGCCTGTGGACCGTCCTCGACGAGTCCGCGCTGCGCCGCGTCGTCGGCTCCCGGCATCTGATGCGCGACCAGTTGGAACACCTCGTGGAACAGTCCCAACTGCCGCATGTGACCGTCCAGGTCATTCCTTTCGAGATGGGCGCGCACCCGGGCCTCAACGGCCAGTACGCGATTCTCGAGTTCCCGGACGCCGCGGATTCCAGCGTGGTCTACATCGAGGGCGTCACGAGCGATCTCTATCTGGAGAAGGCGAACGACGTCCAGCAGTACAGCGTGATGTACGAGCATCTGCGGGCACAGGCCCTGAATGTGGATCAATCACGCCAACTCATCGCAGACATCGCGAAAGAGTACGCGCGCTGAGGCGTACGCCTCGTATGTGACGTCCGGGGCGGATGAGCGCCGCACGGTACACCTCCCCCTCGGCGAGGCGGAAGACCCCACTGGAATATGCCATCCGGTCGAGTGAACGCTCCCTTCACTCGGCGATGTTGGCGAGTAGCGTCATTCACGCCATCGAGCAACACCCGTTGGCACAGCCGCTCTTGGCGGTGACCGCAACTCAACAACTGGGCGAACCGGAGTAACCATGGCAATTCATCAGGGCGCTACGAATACGTGGGTCAAGTCCTCGTATTCCACGGGAAACGGCGCGTGCGTCGAGGTCAAGTCACCGCTCTCGTCGGCGATTTCGGTCCGCGACTCGAAGGTCACCGAGGGCCCCGTCCTCGCATTCCCCTCCGACTCATGGCGCGCGTTCGTCTCAGAAGTCGGCCGGGAGAAGTAACGAGAGATCGACAATTGCATAAGCAGAACCGATTGAGCCCTCTCGACTGGCCCGCCGTCCCGGCCGAGGGGGCTCGGCCTTTCACCGGAGCGACCGAGGGCACGCTCGGCGTCGACTACCGGAGTTGATCGACATACGCGTCCGTTCCCGGCACCGTGGGAATGAACGGCGCCACCAGCTCCACCCTCCCCATCCCCGACTCCGCCACCGCGTCCACCCGCCCGGCGAAGTGCTCCTGCCAGCACTCCCTCGGATCGGCCTGGAGGAACCAGAGCAGCGTCAGCCTGGTGTCGACTCCCTCGACCTGCTTCACGTACGTCATCCGGTCACCCGGCAGCGGAGTCGGCCGGAAGATGGTCACCATCGCGGCGGGAGACCCCGCGAGGGCACGCGGCAGCTGCCTCGCCCGCAGCCATTCCAGCAACTCGGCGCGCCGGCCGCCCGATTCGGCGTCGATGACTTCGAGCACGAGGCCCTGGTAGGGGTGGTCGAGTGCGTGGAAGTCGCGGGGCCCGGCGGCTCCGTCGCGGTAGACGGTGGCCTCGTGGTCCTGGAAGGCCGTGAAGACGTGCGTGCGGTCCTGGTAGACGCGGCCGTCGCGGTTGAGGCGTTTGTTGATGCCGACGGTCCACTTCATGTGCTCGTCGTAGCGGCCGTCGGTGAGCCAGTACGTGGAGAGGTAGCAGCCCGCGGTCACCGGCTGGGCGACCGCCGACTTCTCCGGCAGCCGCAGGAGTTGGAGATCCCGGGTGGCCACCCAGCGGCGGCCCGCGTACATCCAGGGCATCGCCATCGCGCCGGCGTAGTAGTGATCGTCCTCGTACCAGCGGTTGTACGCGTACTCGTGGCCCGGGTGCGGCTCGACCATGGTGATCAGGGCGTGGCCCGGGTGCACGCCGTACGGCCCGACGCCGGCCAGTTCCCCGTACGCCTCACTGCGGGTGTCCTCGCTCATGAGTCTTCCCTCCTCCGGTGGACGCCCATACTCTGACGCCCCGTCAGCAAAACTGCCAGAGCCGGGAGGCGCCGCATGCGCTCGCTCCTCGAAGGAAAGACCGTCGTCGTATCGGGGGTGGGCGCCGGACTCGGCCACCAGGTCGCGGCCGCCGTCGTACGGGACGGGGGCAACGCCGTGCTCGGGGCGCGCACGGAGGCGAACCTCGCGAAGTCGGCCGGCGAGATCGACCCCGAGGGCACCCGCACGGCGTACCGCCCGACCGACATCACCGACGAGGCCCAGTGCGACGCCCTCGCGGGCCTGGCGCGCGAGCGCTTCGGGCAGATCGACGCGGTGGTCCATGTGGCCGCCTGGGACAGCTACTTCGGCGGGGTGCAGGACGCGGACTTCGCCACCTGGCAGCAGGTCATCGACGTCAATCTGCTCGGCACGCTGCGGATGACGCGGGCGTGCCTGCCCGCGCTCAAGGAGCGGGGCGGCTCGGTGGTGTTCATCGGCACGCAGTCGGCCGTGGCGGCTCCGTCGCAGGTGCGCCAGGCGGCGTACGCGGCGTCGAAGGGGGCGCTGACGTCGGCGATGTACTCCCTGGCGCACGAGGTGGGTCCTGACCGGATCCGGGTGAACACCGTGCTGCCCGGCTGGATGTGGGGCCCGCCGGTCGAGGCGTACGTCCAGTTCACCGCGCACACCGAGGGCGTGCCGGAGGAGGAGGTACGGGGTCGCCTCGCGGCACGGATGGCACTGCCGGACCTGGCGACGGACGGGGATGTGGCGGACGCGGCGGTGTTCCTGGCGTCGGACATGGCGCGGGCGATCACGGGACAGTCGCTCCTGGTGAACGCGGGAGAGCTGATGCGGTAGGCGCGGCTCGACTCGACTCGACTCGGGTCAACGGTCGACGGCTGTACGGGACTTCGGTCCCGTACAGCCGTTTTTTGCGTGTCCGGAGCCCCGAACACCCCGGCCGCTCTGGTCATGTATCTGAACGGAGGTCAGTAAACAGAACGATTTTACTTGCTCTTGACCTCACGGGCGGTTGTCGGCAGCGCACGCCCGAACCCACGATGAGCGGGCACTTCAAGGCCGCCCACGTCCGTATGTCACGAAACTGGCGAAGTGCACGGCATTTCTGCGCAGTTCACAAGGCGGACCCCTGGAGGGGGCACATGAACAGTCTCGACTGGGCCGTGCTCATCGGCTACTTCGGCATCATGGTCGCGATCGGCGTCTGGTCCCACAAGCGCGTGGACAACGTCAGCGACTTCTTCACCGCGGGCGGCAAGATGCCCTGGTGGCTGTCCGGCATCTCGCACCACATGTCCGGCTACAGCGCGGTGATGTTCACCGGGTACGCGGGCATCGCGTACACCTACGGCGTCACGTCCTTCATCACCTGGTCCTTCCCGATCGCGCTCGGCATCGCCATCGGCTCGAAGCTCTTCGCGCCCCGCATCAACCGGCTGCGCTCACGGCTGCACGTGGCATCGCCGCTCGAATACCTCAAGAACCGCTACAACCTGAAGACGCAGCAGGCCCTCGCCTGGTCCGGGATGCTCCTGAAGATCGTGGACGTGGCGGCCAAGTGGGCGGCCATCGCCACCCTGCTCTCCGTCTTCACCGGTATCTCGATCAACCAGGGCATCCTGATCACCGGCGTGATCACGGCCATCTACTGCACGATCGGCGGCCTGTGGGCCGACGCGCTCACCGAGCTCGGCCAGTTCATCATCCAACTCCTGGCCGGCATCGCGATGTTCGTAGCCGTGGTCTCGAAGCTCGGGCCGCACGGCGGATTCTTCGGGGTCTGGGACGAGCCCGAACTCAAGGGTCACGCGGAGCCGTTGGTCGGGCCGTACGGAACGATCTTCCTGCTCGCGTTCCTCTTCATCAAGCTCTTCGAGTACAACGGCGGCATGCTCAACCAGGCCCAGCGCTACATGGCCACGTCGAGCCCCCGCGAGGCCGCGCGCTCGGCACGGCTCTCGGCGATCCTGTGGCTGGTGTGGCCGGTCGTCCTCTTCTTCCCGATGTGGATGTCCCCGCTCCTGGTGGACGCGAAGAAGCCCGACGGCTCCGACTCGTACGCGCTGATGACCGAACAGCTGCTTCCGCACGGCCTGTTGGGGCTCGTCATCGTCGGCTTCTTCTCGCACACGATGGCCATGTGCTCCTCGGACGCCAACGCGATCGCGGCGGTGTTCACGCGGGACGTGGCTCCGGTGATCTCCCGGCAGGCCAGGCGCTGGAACGAACGCTCGGGTCTGCTCGCCGCACGCCTGACGACCGTCGTCTTCCTCGGCCTGTCCATGGCGGTGGCCACGCAGGTCAACTCCCCCGCGTTCAAGGACATCATCACGGTCGTCATCAAGTGGGTGGCGGGCCTGATGGGCCCGATCGCGATCCCGATGATGCTGGGTCTGCTGCGTACGTTCCGCAAGTCCGGACCGACCGCGGCGCTGACCAGCTGGTCGATGGGTCTGCTCGCCTTCTGGCTGGTCAACTACCCGATCAACTGGAGCGTCGAGGGCGGGGTGCCGCTGGAGTACCAGGTCTCGATCCCGCTTGCGGTCTCGCTGATCCTCTACATCCTGGTCGGGTATCTGAGGCCCGAGGACACTCCGGAGCGGGACGCGATCATCGAGAAGATCAATACGGATGGGGATGGCTCCGCCGGTTCAGCAGTTGTTCCGCCCCCGGCCGAGGCGGCGGACGAAGTGGTGGCCCCGCGCGGTCCGTTGCCGTAGATCACCGGCTTCGCCGAGTTCGTCCTCAAGCGCCGGACGGGCTGCTTTCACGCAGCCTGTCCGGCGTTCGCGTCGAGCTCGGCCCTCAAGCCCGCGGATACCGCGCAAGCCACCCCGGCGACGAGACCGCCGGCCCGTGCAGCGCGGGCCCCTGCGTCATCTCCATCGCGAAGTCGTCCGCCAGCTCAAGGATCGTGGCCCGGCCCTCCAGCTCCGTGAGCCAGCCCGGAGGCAGCGCGGTCTCGCCGTGCAGCGCGCCGAGCAGCGCCCCGCACAGGGTGCCCGCGGCGGCCGACGCGCCCCCGTGATTGACGGCGAGCCGCAGCCCGTGCCGGATGTCCTCGCCCACTAGGGCGCAGTAGACGGCGGCCGCGAGCGCGCCCTCCGCTCCCCCGTCGCCCATCAGTTCCTCCACCCGGGCGGGAGTGGGCATCCCCTGCCGCACGGCTCCCAGGGCGTGCTTCAGCGCGTCGGTCACGGGCTGGTGACCGGGCCGGGCGGCCAGCAGGGCGAGCGCCCGCTGGATGGCTCCGTCCAGGGACTCACCGCGGGCCAGACCGTGCACGAGGACGGTGTGCGCGCCCGCCGCCAGGTACGCGGTGGGGTGCCCGTGCGTCTGTACGGCGCACTCCACGGCGAGCTGGAGCACCAGCTGCGGCTCCCAGCCGACCAGGAGCCCGAAGGGGGCGGACCGGGTGACGGCCTCGGCTCCCTGTTCCTCCGGGTTCTTGGGGGCTTCGAGCGTCCCCATGTGCTCGTCCCCGAGCCCGACCAGACAGGCGCGGGCGGGCGAGCGGCGCGAGTAGAGCCACTCCTCGCGGGCCAGCCACCCGTCCTCCTTGCGCCGCTCGTCGGGGCCCCAGTCGCTCTGGGTGGCCGCCCAGCGGCGGTAGGCGCGGTGCAGATCGGTGGGCGGATGCCAGGCGCCGGTGTCGCGCCGCACCTGGGCGCGTATGAGTCCGTCGACCGTGAAGAGGGCCAGTTGCGTGGCCGCGGTGACCGCGCCGCGCCTGCCGTGCGCGGGGGCGGGTTCGGTGAGCCCCTCGGCGCCGTGGGCCTCCCGTATCCCGTCGAGGCTCAGTGAGTCGACGGGCGCGCCCAGCGCGTCCCCGACGGCGGCTCCGAGCAGCGTGCCGCGGACCCGGCTGCGGAAGTCCTGCTGCTCGGCGCGGCCCCAGACTCCGGTGGCTGCTGCGGTGCTCACGGCACCTCCTCTCGTGGCTCGCCCCCTGCACTTCCGTGCGTCTTCTGCGCAGCACTGTAATCGACCGGGAACAGTCGG
Source organism: Streptomyces sp. NPDC051218 (assembly GCF_044455475.1). NCBI lineage: Bacteria > Bacillati > Actinomycetota > Actinomycetes > Kitasatosporales > Streptomycetaceae > Streptomyces > Streptomyces sp. NPDC051218. Next base: position 272,639 of record NZ_JBITEU010000004.1, read on the forward strand.
TTCGGGGTCGATGCGATATCTAAGGAGACGCCCTTCAGATCACTTTTGACCGGCCTTCACCAGGGCTTTCATGGATCTCCGCAGACGCTCACCGCTGCCGGAAAGCGTCCCTGGCCGCGGTCACCCTGGCCAGGCGCGGCGCCAGGCGGGTGCGGTCGGCGCCCGGGGCGCGCACGATCTCCGTGAGCAGGTCGGCGAGTTCGGCCAGGTCGTCCCACTCCACTTCGGGCGGCGCCGCTGCCAGTACGCGCCCCAGGCTCGCGTCGAGCGCCGGCCAGTCGGCCAGGGCCGCGCTGGACACCACGTACAGGCAGTCGCGCGCGCCGGGCCTCGGGTCCTCGGCCTGCCAGAGACGGGTGGCCTCCTGCCACAGCGGGGCGGCGGCACGCACCCCGTCCGCGCCGCTCGCCGCCAGAGCCGTCGCGAGCGCCGCGTACGCCGCGTCCTGCGCGCGCAGCGCCAGCGCCGCCTCCCGAGCGCGGCTCCACTGGCCGGTCATGCGGTACGCCTTGGCCAACTCCTCGGCGTCGTCCGGGTTCCCGCCGGGGGCGTCGGCCTTCAGGACGTCGAGCGCCCGCTCGGGGCGGCCGGTCCACATGTAGACCTCGGCGGACTTGCGGCGCACCCAGTCCGGGTCGTAGCCGATCTCCGCGTAGCACGCGACGTCGGCCATGGCCTGCTCCCAGTGCCCGGTGGCGAGCCGGGTCAGCGCACGGGTGATGACCGCCCAGCCGTTGCCCGGCTCCGCCTCGATGGCACGGTCGAGGTCGGCCGACGCCTCCTCGTAGCGGCCGAGCCTGCGCAGCACGGAGCCTCGCATGACGCGCGCCAACTGGTTCCCGGGGTCCATTTCGAGGACCCGGTCGAGACCGGAGCGGGCCTCCTCGTACCGCTTCAGGTCGTTCAGCGCCGCCGCGCGCTGGTACAGGACCCATTCGCTGTCGGGCCACAGCACACTGGCCCGGTCGGCGTCGGCGAACGCGCGCTCGTGGTCGGAAAGGCCCTGGTGCACGTTGGACCTGCGGGCCAGCGCCCAGGCGTTGGACGGTTCGAGTTCAAGGGCCCGGTCGAGGTCGGCCAGCGCCTCCTCCCGCCGCCCGAGGTCGTCCAGTGCGGCTCCGCGGCTCGCGTACGCCGACGCGTAGGAATCGCTGAGGCCGATCGCCCGGTCGTACTCGGCCAGCGCCTCCTCGGGCCGCTCCGCGGTGCGCAGGGCGTCACCCCGTTCGCAGGCCACGAACGCCGACTGCGGGGACACGCGGGCCGCGCGGTCCAGGTCCGCCATCTGCAGCGCGTGCTCCCCGCGGAAACGTCGCAGCCGCGCACGGCGCGCCAGTGCCCACGCGTACTCCGGGTCGAGTTCCACCGCCCGGTCCAGGTCGGCGAGCGCCGCGTCGTCCTGTCCCAGGGCGGAGCGTGCGGCGCCTCGGGACGCCCAGGCGAACGCGTCCGACGGGTCGATCCCGATCGCACGGTCCAGGTCACCGACCGCCTCCTGCCAGTGGCCGAGGATGCGGTGGGCCTCACCCCGGTCGTTGAGAGCCTGCACATCGTCCGGCGTGATGGCCAGCGCCAGGTCGAACTCCCCGACCGCGGCGGTGAAATCACCTTGCAGGGCCCGGGTCACCCCCCGGCCGTAGTAGGCACGCGCCAGCTGCGGGTCGAGGCCAAGGGCACGGTCGTACTCGGCCAGCGCCTCCTCGTACGCCCCGCTGTTGCGAAGGTCGCGCCCCCGCAGCATCCGCGCGAACGCCTGCCCGCCGGCATCGAACCCGGCACGGTCGGCAAGGAGCCCCAGGGCGTCCACGCACGCGTCCGTGCTCAGCGCTGCCGTCAGGTCCCGCCCCCACCGCCCGGCCACCGCGGCGTCCGCGTCCTGCCCGGCGTCCACAAGGACCCGGGCCCAGCGCCGGGCCACCACCTCGCCCACGTCACACGCGTCGACGACATCGCGCAGTACGACGGGCAACGCCTCGCGCTCCCCCGCGCACAGCAGGTGATACGACTCCGCGAGCCGCAGCTCCCGCCACGGTTCGTCCTCCCACAACTCGGCGGCGTCGCGCCCGGCCCCCGCCTCCGCCCGCCAACCGGCGAACGTCGACGCCAGGCGGCTGTGCGCCTCCGCCCACCCACGCGGCGAACGGTTGCGCTGGGAGCGCAGCATCGGTGCCCGCACCACGTCGTGGTACTGCACACGGTCGCCCTTGTCGCTCACGAACGGCAGCCCGCGCAGCCACCCGAAGAGGCCCGGCACATCGGACTCCGCGCAGATCCCCTCGACGGCCGCACGGAACACGTCCGCGTCAAGGCGCCTGGGCAGCGCGCAGGCCAGCGCCACCGCCCTGCGCACGGTGTCCCGCTCCCACTTCAGGAAACGCTCGACGGCGGTCGCGCTGGGGTCGCCGACGTCGTCCGGGGCGGCGGGCCTGCCCTCGGCGAGGGTCGAGACGAGGACCGGCAGGCCTCCGGAGAGCCGCAGGACCTCCTCCACCACGGGCTCCGCCACCACGCCCTTTCCGGCGAGCAGCCCCCGTGTCTCCAGCTCCGTGAAGGGGCCGAGCGGCACGTCCATGACGAAGTCCCCGTAGCCACCCCACCGGGCGGTGTCGAAGGGCAGCTGCCCGGATGTCACCACGACCACGTTGGCGGGCAGCGCGCCGTGCCGGTCGGTGAGCATCACGTCGTGCAGCCAGCCGTCCAGGAACGGCGCCGTCCTCTCGTACGTGTCGAAGAAGAGGACGATCCACGGCGTCCCCTTTCCCGCCTCGGCGAGTTCGTTCAGGAGGACCGGCGTGAGAACCCGCTCCGGGGAGAGGACCAGCTGGACGTCGTCCTGGTTGCCGAGGCGTGCGCTCAGGCCCGCGCGCAACCTGTCTGCCCCCATGGCGAGTTGGCCGGGATCGACCGCGCCCGCGAAGGCGCCCACGCCCGGGATCAGACCGAGGCCCACCAGGCTCGCGCGGGCCGCGGTCATGCTGCCCGCCGATGGCGCGGGCACCGCCAAGGGCCCAGGCTCGGGGCCCAGGTCGGAGATGGCCGCGGCCGAGGCCGACTCGGCTTCGTGACGGCGCTCGCGGTGGGTCGCCAGGAGCCGGGTGAGTTCCTTGCAGCGGCGGCCCTGCAGGGCGAACTGCGAGCTGATCGCCGCCATCACCTCGGGCACACTGCCCACGGCTTCGTCGACGTACGCGGTCAAGGCGCCTCGCTCGCGGGCCAGTTGCTCCCACTCGCGCACCAGCGACGTCTTGCCGACGCCGCCGATCCCGTGGACGTGGAACAGGAAACGGTGCCGGTCGTCGGTCGGCGGCACGTCGAAGTTGGCGCGGAAGGCGTCGAGTTCACCTGTGCGCCCGACGAAGCCCGCCCGCCTCCGGCGACGGATCAACTCCTGCATGGACGGCTGCTGAGCCCCCGCCGACGCCACCACAGGCCCCACCTTCCCCGCGCACCCGAAAGACCTCGCACCCAGTGTTCCACCGCTTCCCGGAAGGGCGGGCCGGAACCCGATGGCGGGAAACGGCGGGCAACGTAACAGGAATGTCCGGGCGACGTAACAAGAAACCTGCGGGGTACAACCACCTCCCCCGTACGCCGGTCTCCTCTGGTGTCACAGCAGTTTCCCCACAGGAGGACAAGTGCGTCGCTCACTCATAGCCGCCGTCGCGGTCACCGCGCTCGCGACCCCGTTCGCGGTCGTGGCCACGGCCGGTTCCGCCGCCGCCGCGCCCACCGCGGCGGGCAAGCCCGTGACCGACTTCAACCACGACGGGTACGCCGACCTCGCCGTCTCCGCGCCCCGCGGCGCCGTGAACGGCACGGCCGGCGCCGGCTACGTATCGATCGTGTACGGCTCGGCGTCCGGCGCCGACACCGCGCACGCCAAGCAGGTCGACCGCACCACCGCGGGCGTGCCCGGCGACCCCGAGGAGAACGGCGGCTTCGGTGCGAACACCGAGGCCGGCGACCTCGACGGCGACGGGTACACCGACCTCACCGTGAACAACGGCAAGGGCGACGCGGTGCTCTGGGGCTCCGCGAACGGCCTGACCCAGGGCGGCGAACTGCCGGGCGAGTACGTGAACGACCTGAAGGCCGGCGACTTCAACGGCGACGGCAAGGCCGACCTCGTCGCCAACTCTTCGTCCACCCTGGAGGTGCGCTACGGCCCCTTCACCCGCGACGGGAAGCCCGCGTTCACCACGTCCGTCGCCAACGAGGACGACGGCCCCCAGGACCTCATGGTCGGCGACGTGACCGGTGACGGCGCCGACGACCTCGTCACCAGCCACGGCTTCGAGGAGATGCAGCACTCCTCGCGCCTGTGGAAGGGCAGCAAGGACGGCCTCGCCAAGACGTCGACGCAGACCAAGAAGTTCACGACGAACGGCGTCATCGCCGACGTGGACAAGGACGGGTACGGCGACCTCGTGGCGCACGAGGTGGACGAGGTCTCCGAGACCCAGGTGTACGACGCGGGTGCGATCCGGGTCGTCTACGGCTCCAAGTCCGGCTTCTCCACCCGCACCGCGAAGATCGACCAGGACACGGCGGGCGTACCCGGCGTCGGCGAGGCGGCGGAGATCAACGGGCCCGAAAGGGGCGACCAGTTCGGCTACTCCCTGTCCGCGGGTGACGTCACCGGCGACGGCTACGCAGACATCGTTGTCGGCGTGCCCGGCGAGAACCTCGGCAACGTCGCGGACACCGGTGCGGTCGTCCTGCTCAAGGGCGGCGCGAACGGCCTGACCGGCACCGGCGCCCAGGCCTTCAACCAGGACACGGCGAACGTACCCGGCGTCTCGGAGAAGGGCGACAACTTCGGCGAGGAAGTCCGGCTCACCGACGTGAACAAGGACGGCCTCGCCGACCTGACCGTGGGCGTGCCCCAGGAAGACGGCACGACCAAGGACTCCGGCGCCGCCTGGCTGTTCCGCGGCGCGAAGACCGGCCTGACGACGACCGGCATCACGTCGTTCAGCCCGTCCTCGCTCGGCACCCCGGAGGCAGGGGCCTTCTTCGGCGCCGATCTCACCGGCTGACCCCTCCCCCGGTAGGGATTACTCCAGTACCGGCAGCAGCTCCGGGAGGTGGCCGTCCGACGCGGCGGCCGCCTCCTGGCGCTCCACCGGCACCTCGCCGTACAGCGTCGTCCGCGGCTTCGCCGGGCGTCCCGCCTCCTCCGCGATCGCGACGAGGTCCTTCACCGAGCGGTACGAGCCGTAACTGGAGCCCGCCATCCGGGAGATGGTCTCCTCCATCAGCGTGCCGCCCAGGTCGTTCGCCCCCGAGCGCAGCATCTCCGCCGCGCCCTCCGTGCCGAGCTTCACCCAGCTGGTCTGGATGTTGGGGATGTGCGGGTGCAGCAGCAGCCGTGCCATCGCCACCACCGCGCGGTTGTCGCGGGTGGTCGGGCCGGGGCGCGCGATGCCCGCCAGATAGACCGGCGCGTTCGTGTGGATGAAGGGCAGCGTCACGAACTCCGTGAAGCCCTCAACTCCCTTGGCCAGCGCCTTCTCCTGCATCCCGGCCAGCGTGCGGAAGTGCCCGAGCCAGTGGCGCGGCTGGTCCACATGCCCGTACATCATCGTGGACGAGGAACGGATGCCCAGCTCGTGGGCCGTGCTCACGACCTCGATCCATGTCGCCGTCGGCAGCTTGCCCTTCGTCAGGACCCAGCGCACCTCGTCGTCGAGGATCTCCGCGGCGGTACCGGGGATCGAGTCCAGGCCCGCTTCCTTCGCGGCGCTCAGCCAGTCCCGTATCGAAAGTCCGGTCCTGGTCGCGCCGTTCACGACCTCCATCGGTGAGAAGGCGTGCACGTGCATGCCCGGCACGCGCTCCTTCACGGCCCGCGCGATGTCGAAGTACGCGCTGCCGGGCAGGTCCGGGTGGATGCCGCCCTGCATGCACACCTCGGTGGCGCCGACCTCCCACGCCTGCTGGGCCCGGTCCGCGACCTGGTCGAGGGAGAGCGTGTACGCGTCCGCGTCCGTGCGGCGCTGGGCGAACGCGCAGAAGCGGCAGCCGGTGTAACAGACGTTCGTGAAGTTGATGTTGCGCGTGACGATGTACGTGACGTCGTCGCCGACCACCGACGTGCGCAGATCGTCCGCGACGGAGCACAGCGCGTCGAGCGCGGGCCCGTCCGCGTGCAGCAGCGCGAGGGCCTGCTCGTCCGTAAGGCGCGTCGGGTCGTCGGCGGCCGTCTTCAAGGCGGCCCGTACGTCGCCGTCGATGCGCGAGGGGACCATGCCGGGCGCGGCCTGCTCGCGCAGGGCCTCCCAGTCGCCGTAGACCTCGTCGAAGTCGTCGCGCCGGTCGGACGTGCGGCCCGTCGTGTCGATGGTGCGGTGCAGGTCGGTCCGGCCGGAGGCGGCGACGTAGCCCTCGTCGGGCTCCTGCCACGGGTGGCCCTCCACGACCGCGTCGGGGCGCGCGAGGCCCGTCTCCGGGTCGGCGAGCGCCCGCACGTGCGGCAGGAGCCGCGGGTCGAGCCATGGCTCACCGCGCTGCACGAACTCCGGGTAGACACACAGCCGTTCCTCCAGGCGGAAGCCCGCTGCGGCCGACTGCTCGGCCAGCTCGTCGAGCTGCGGCCAGGGCTTCTCGGGGTTCACATGGTCGATCGTGACCGGTGAGACGCCGCCCCAGTCGTCGATGCCCGCGCCGATGAGGCGGTCGTACTCGCCGTCGACGAGATTGGGCGGCGCCTGGAGGCAGCCCGACGGGCCCATGATGTGCCGGGCCACGGCGACCGTCGCGACCAGGTCGTCGAGCTCGGCGTCCGGCATGCCGCGCATCGCCGTGTCCGGCTTGGCGCGGAAGTTCTGGATGATCAGTTCCTGGATGCCGTGGTACGAGCGCGACACGCGGCGCAGCGCGAACAGCGAGTCCGCGCGCTCCTCGTACGTCTCCCCGATCCCGATGAGCAGGCCGCTCGTGAAGGGCACGGACGAACGCCCCGCGTCCTCCAACACCCGTAGCCGGACGGCCGGTTCCTTGTCGGGCGAGCCGTAGTGCGGCTGCCCCGGCTCGGACCACAGCCGCTCGGCCGTGGTCTCCAGCATCATCCCCATGCTGGGCGCGACCGGCTTGAGGCGCTGGAAGTCCGTCCAGGTCATGACGCCGGGGTTGAGGTGCGGCAGCAGACCCGTCTCCTCCAGGATGCGGATCGAGATGGCGCGTACGTACGCGATCGTGTCGTCGTATCCCGCCGCCTCCAGCCACTCCCGCGCTTCCGGCCAGCGGTCCTCGGGCTTGTCGCCGAGGGTGATCAGGGCTTCCTTGCAGCCCATCTCGGCCCCGCGTCGCGCGATGTCGAGGACCTCGTCCGGGGACATGAACATCCCGTGGCCCTCGCGCCGCAGCTTGCCGGGGACGGTCGCGAACGTGCAGTAGTGGCACTTGTCCCGGCACAGCCGGGTCAGCGGGATGAAGACGCTCTTCGAGTACGTGATGACGCCGGGCCGCCCCGCCGCCGCGAGGCCCGCGTCGCGCACGCGCGCGGCGGAGGCGGCGAGGTCCTTCAGGTCGTCGCCGCGTGCCTGGAGCAGCACGGCGGCCTCGGCGGTGTCGAGCGCGACGCCGTCCCTTGCGCGTTTGAGCGCGCGGCGCATGGCGTTCGCGGTGGGCCGTGCCGGCGCCGGCGCCGGCCCCTGGGGTGCTTTGTCCTGCGGCGCGCTGTTGGTCATGCGTCCGAGCATACGAGCGACCGCGCGGAGAAACAGCTACAGGTCAGTGCCGGTCACCGGAGGCGGGTGCGGGGTGCACGTATCGCCTGCACGTGTGGCTGGAATTCATCCAGCGCGCGCAGCACCTCGGCCTCTCCGGCCGCCGGGAGCTGCACGATGACCTCGTCCACGCCGAGTTCCGCGTAGTGGGCGAGTTTTCCCTCGGTCGGCTGCACGGCGGAGAGCGCCACGTACAGCTCCGCGGGGTCCCGGCCCGCATCCGCCCAGGCGGTGCGCAGGGCGGGGAGGGTCTCGCGCAGCCCGCCGCCGCCGATGGGCAGCCAGCCGTCGGCGTACTCCGCGATCTGCGCGAAGAGCTTGGGGCCTGCGGCTCCGCCGATGAGGGTGCGTGGGCCGTGCAAGGGCCCTCCAGGCCGCGGGCGCGGCGCACGCACCGGCTTCGGATGAACCTCACTGGCCCGCACGCTCGCGAACTCCCCTTCGTACGAGGTGGGCTCCTCGGCCCACAGGGCCCGCATGACAGCCATCCGGTCCCGCACGAGCGCGCGCCGGGTGCGCCACTCGACGCCGTGGTCGGCGGCCTCCTCCTTGTTCCAGCCGTAGCCGATGCCGAGGGTGAAACGGCCGCCGGAGAGGTGGTCGAGGGTCGCGATCTGCTTGGCCAGGTCGATCGGGTCGTGCTGCCCGACGAGCGTGATGTTCGTGCCGAGCCCGAGCCGCTCCGTGACGGCGGCGACCTGCGCGAGAGCGACGAAGGGGTTGAGCATGCGGGCACACTCGGGCGGAAGTTCACCGCCGGGGTACGGGGTCTCGCGGGACACGGGAATATGGGAGTGCTCGGGCAGATAGACCCCCGCGAACCCCCGCAGCTCCAGCTCCTGCGCCAGGCGGACCGGGGTGATGGTCCGGTCGGTGAGGTAAAGGGTGGCGGCAACTCGCATGTGGCGGCCTCCGGTTCCGAGAACGACGGGCCTCACTTACTAGCCGCCACCGGCACAGGAGTCCATGCCGTGCCCGCTCCTCGCGTCCGCCGCCTGTAGTACGCGACCGTCACCGCGATCAGCAGTGGCGCCCACAGGAGCAGTGGTGCGTAGCAGGCTACGAGGATCGTCTGGCGGGTGGTGCTGTCCGTTACTCCGGGGCCCAGGTCCGCATAGGCGGCGTAGACGAACCAGCCCGTGATCAGGATGAGGCCGGCGGCTCCGAGCAGCGCCGGGACCACCGCGGCCAGCGGTCGTACGCGGCGGCCGCCGATCAGCGGTATCCAACCCGGTACGACCTCGCCCCACCCCCGCACCAGGCCGAGCGTAAGCAGGGCGAGGCATTCGGAGACGACGCTGAGGCCCAGGACGTAGAGCATCTCGCCCCAGCCTTCGACGGGCACGTCCGCCACCGGAAGCCCGGCGACGAGCGCGATCCGCCACAGCCCGGAGGGCAGGGTGGCCAGGGGCACGGCGTGGGCGGCGAGCGCGGCCCACCGGGGGACATCGGGCAGTGCGGTCAGCTTCAGTGGCATGACAGCCATGCTGGCCGCGGGCAGCGGGCCGCCACATCGCCGTACGGGCGGATCGGGGCCCCTGCGCCTCCGCCGCCCGGCGGAGGGAAAAATCCGACCGCCTCACGCGCCCGCCGCATTACCCTGCCCCCATGAGCAGAAGGCGCCGCAAGAAGATGTCGGCCAAGCTGGTCCTGGCGGCCCGGTCGGGCCGCACCACCGAAGTGAAGGCGCTGCTGCGCGCGGGCGCGGACCCGAAGGCCGCCGACGCCGACGGCACGACACCGCTGTACGGCGCTTCCGTCCACGGCACGGCGCCCGTCGTCCGGGTGCTTCTGGCGGCAGGCGCGGACCCCGACTCCGAGAGCGGCCACGGCGACGAGGGCACGCCCCTGTGCGGGGCCGCGTGCTGGGGCCACACCGACACGGTCCGCGCCCTCCTCGCGCACGGTGCGGATCCGAACCGCCGCGAGGACCACGGCACGGGCAACACCCCGCTGTACTGGGCGACCCACGGCTCACACCAGGAGACGGCCGCGGCGCTTCGAGCGGCGGGCGCGAGCGCCTAGGCGCGGGGCCACGCTTCCCCTAGGGTTTTGTCATGCGACTTCGCTTCGCGACCGTACTGCTGCTGCTCGGTGCGCTCCTTGGCGGGACCGTCTCCGCCGCCGCGCACGCGGCCCCGCCACGGGCCGCAGCGGCCTCCACGTCAGCAGCGGTTTCCACGTCAGCTGCGGCTTCCGCGCCGGCGGCGGCGCCGGCCGCTCCCGGCGCGGACGAGTCGAAGCCCAAGCCCCGGAAAAAGAAGAAGGGGAAGGGGAAGGGCGGGTCGCTCGGGCTGGTCGAGGGCGTGATCATCGCCGTCCTCGTACTCGTCCCCCTCCTCGTCATCCTGCTCGTCCTGCGCCGCACCCGCAGGGCCCGCCGCGGCGACTGAGAGCGGCGGACCGGCGTCCGCGCCCGACACCCCGCAGAAGTCTGTCAATTGCCTTCCCTTGCCGCAGAGTTCACGGCTGAATACCAGGGTTGCCCTGCAGTCCCTTCCGACACCCTGGGGAGCCGACACATGTGCGAGGACGAACACCACGGGACCAGATCCGCCAACACACCCCTGAACCGACGCGGTCTGCTCGTGACGGGAGCAGCCGCCGCGCTTACGTTGAACACCGTGAGCTTCGCGAGCGCCGCAGGGCGTGCACCCGGAAGCGGTGACGAGACCAAGGTGGCGCGCGGCACGCTGCCCACCGGATCGCCCGACTTCGTGTACCTGCCGGTCGAAGTCCCCGACGGCGTACGGGAGATCCACGTCTCGTACACCTACGAGAAGGTCACCGTCCCGGCGGGCACCCAGGGCAACGCCCTGGACATCGGCATCTTCGACCAGCGCGGCACCGCCCTCGGCGGCAAGGGCTTCCGCGGCTGGTCGGGCGGCGCGCGCACGGAGTTCTTCATCCGCGCCGCCGAGGCCACGCCCGGCTACGTCCCCGGCCCGGTCAAGGCAGGCACCTGGAACATCGCGCTCGGCCCCTACACCGTCGCACCGCAGGGCCTGCCCTACGAGGTCACGATCACCCTCAAGTACGGGGCGCCCGGCAGGACGCCGAGGCCCGCCTACCCGCCGGAGCGGGCGAAGGGCCGGGGCCGGGCCTGGTACCGCGGCGACTGCCATCTGCACTCCTGGCACTCGGACGGCAGGCGCACCCCGGCGGAGATCGCGGCCCTCGCGCGCGCCGCCGGCCTCGACTTCATCAACTCCTCCGAGCACAACACGCACTCCGCGCACGCCCATTGGGCCGAAGCCGCGGGCGACGACCTCCTCGTGATGCTGGGCGAGGAGGTCACCACGCGCAACGGCCACGTGGTCGCCCTCGGCACCGATCCCGGCACGTTCATCGACTGGCGCTACCGCGCACGCGACAACCGCTTCGGCAAGTACGCCCGCGAGATCCGCGACGCGGGCGGCCTCGTCGTCCCCGCCCACCCGCACACCACCTGCATCGGCTGCAACTGGAAGTTCGGCTTCGGGGAAGCGGACGTGATCGAGGCGTGGAACGGCCCCTACACCCCGGACGACGAGATCGCCCTCGCCGACTGGGACAGCACCCTGGTCGCCTCGGTCCGGGGCCGGGGGCGCTGGATCCCGGCCATGGGCAACAGCGACGCGCACCGCGACCCCGACCCCATCGGCACTCCGCAGACGGTGGTCCTCGCGGACGACCTGACCCGCGAGGCGATCCAGGCGGGCATCCGGGCGGGCCACAGCTACGTCGCGGAGACCAAGGACGTCACGCTCAAGTTCACCGCCACCGGCGGCAGGGGCAAGCAAGCGGGCATCGGCGAACGCCTGCACGTCGAGCAGGATGCCCCGGTGACGGTCCGCCTGGACGTCACCGGAGCCCCCGGCTGCACGATCCGCTTCGTCACGGACCAGGGCGTGCTCTTCACCGGCCCCGCGCTGCCCGCCTCCGGGACCGGCACGGCGGAGTGGCGCACCACGCCGTCGTACGCCGCCTACGTACGGGCCGAGGTCCGCCACGCCCCGGTGACGACGGGGCTCCCGGGCCCGCTGCGGGCGTTCACGAACCCGGTGTTCCTGGGCCGGCACTAGTCACTCCGGGGGCGGCGGGGCGGGGCCAGGGCGACCTCCATAGGGTCGAAGATCCGAAGCCGCCGCCCCCGCTGCCCCAGGAGAGCCGCCCCATGCCGTCCGCCAAGCCCCGCGTCCTGCTCGTCACCGACCTCACCTACGAGGCGCGGGGCCGCCGGTACTGCGACGAGGACATCGCGCTCGCCTCCCGCCTCCGCGAGGACTTCGACACGGCGCTGTGCCACCCGCTGGACGCGGCGGCGCTGATGGACTCCTTCGACGCGGTGCTGATCCGCAACAGCGGCCCGGTCCTGAACTACCAGGCGGCCTTCGACGCCTTCCGCGCCCAGGCGCTCGCCTCGGGCACCCGCGTGTACAACCAGCTGACCGGCAGCGCGGACATGGCGGGCAAGCAGTACCTCGTCGACCTGACGGCGCAGGGCCACCCGGTGATCCCGACGGTCGACCGCCCGGCGGACATCGAAAGGCTCCCGGACACGTCCGAGTACGTCATCAAGCCCAAGCAGGGCGCGGACTCGATAGGCCTGGAGTTCCTGACCCGGGCCGAGCTGGAGACCCACGCAGCCACCAAGCCCGACGGCACGCTCCTCGTCCAGCCCCGCATCGACTTCACGTACGAGGTGTCGTTCTACTTCGTCGACGACACGTTCCAGTACGCACTCCACGCACCGCACCCGGACAGGCGCTGGGCCCTGGAGCCCTACACCCCGACCCCCGCCGACCTGGCCTTCGCCCAGCGGTTCATCGACTGGAACACCATCGACCACGGCATCCAGCGCGTGGACGCCTGCCGCACGCGCTCAGGAGACCTGCTCCTGGTCGAACTGGAGGACCTCAACCCGTACCTGTCCCTGGACCTCATCCCCCAGGAACACCGCGACGCCTTCTTCACCGACCTGAAGGCGTCGCTGCACAAGCTCCTCGGGCGCTGAGCGTCAGTCCGCGACCACCAGCGCCGGAGTGTCCCGCTTCAGGACCTCGCCCCGGAAGAACGCGGGGCTCTTGCGGCCCATCACCAGCATGATCACCACGCCGACCAGCAGCAGGCCCACGCCGATCACGAAGACCGAGCCGACACCGAAGACGGAGGAGCCGCTGCCGTAGGCGGGGTTCCACATGTCCACGAGCGTCTTGACGAAGACCGCGGTCAGCAGGAGGCCGCCGAACACCGGGAAGAAGCCCTTGAAGGCGAAGTCGCGCGGGGACGAGAACAGTGTGCGGCGGAAGTACCACGCGCAGGCGAAGGCCGTCAGCGCGTAGTAGAAGCAGATCATGAGGCCGAGCGCGTAGATCGTGTCGACCAGGACGTGCTCGGAGACCAGCGTCATGACCGTGTAGAAGACGCCGGTCGCGACGCCCGCGACGACCGTCGCGCGGCCGGGGGTCTTGAACCGGGGGTGCACGCGCGCGTAGGAGGCGGGAAGCGCCTCGTACGTCGACATGGCGAGGACCGTGCGGGCCACCGGGATGAACGTGGTCTGCAGGCTCGCGGCGGCCGACGCGAGGACCGCGACGAAGAGCAGGATGCCGAGGCCGTTGCCCATGATGGGCCCGGCGAGCGCGGCGAAGACGTTGTCGGAGGTGTCCGGGTTGGCGAGGCCCAGGCCCTTGTCGCCGGAACCGACGGCCATCTGGGCCGCGATGCCGGTGGCGAGGTAGGAGCCGATCAGGACGACCATCGAGATGAGCGCCGCGCGGCCCGGGGTCTTCTCGCTGCCGGTGGTCTCCTCATTGGCGGTCAGGCACGCGTCCCATCCCCAGAACATGAAGATCGACAGGGAGAGACCGGCCGTGAAGGCGCCGAAGGACTGGACGGAGAACGGGTTCAGCCAGGACCAGGAGAAGTCCATGGACCCGGCGATGTCACCGCTGCGGGCCTTGCCGAGAGCCATCACGACGAAGAGCGCGAGCACCACGAGCTGCAGGCCCACCAGCGCGTACTGCACCCCCTTCGTGGCCGTCATCCCGCGATAGCTGATCGCGGTCGCCGCAGCGATCAGGGCCAGGCACGTGAGGATGTGGACGGCCTTGTTGTCGTCGAGGGCGGCCACCGAGTCACTGCTCGTGATCTCGCCCGCCAGGAGCCAGAAGTACGAGGTCGCCACGCCTGCGAGGTTCGACAGGACGATGATCGTGGCGATGACAAGGCCCCAGCCGCACATCCAGCCGATCCGCGGGCCGAAGGCCTTGACCGTCCAGGTGAAGGACGTGCCGCAGTCCGGCATGGCCTTGTTGAGCTCGCGGTAGGCGAAGGCCACCAAGAGCATCGGCAGGAAGCCCGCGAGGAAGACCGCGGGCATGGCGAGGCCGACCTCGCCGGCGGTGGAGCCGAGGGTCGACGTCAGGCAGTAGACGGGGGCGACGGTCGAGATGCCGATGACGGCGCTGCCCATGAGGCCGACGGAGTTACCGCCGAGCCCTTTGGCGCGTACGCCCCCGTCGGGGGCGCCGTTTACCGTGTCTCCGGCCTGGGGCCGTACGTCCAACTGGGTCATGAACAGGACGTTAAGGGCTGCGGTTTCCACATACGGAGGGTCTAGATCCGCATCTCGCGTCTTGTAATCGATGGGCGAATCGGGACACCTGCCATTGATTGCTTGATCGCTCAACCGGAACGGTTGCTCTTTGCCAGGCAAAAGCCAGACCGTCCGGTATGCGAGAACCGCAGCACTGTCCGTTTTGCCCGTTTCAAAATTTTCCCGAGCGTCTTCCCGCGTTCCACATAACGGACATCAACCGGGTCACATCACCCCGGGCGCCGCATCACCCCGGCCACACGATCGACTGCAGCTCGCTGTACGCGTGCAGCGCGTACGACCCCACGTCCCGGCCCACCCCGCTCCGCTTGAACCCGCCGAACGGCGCCTCCATGTTCCGGCCGATGGTGTTCACGCCGACCCCGCCCGCGCGCAGCCGCCGCGCGACCCGGAAGGCGCGGGCCACGTCGCCCGACCAGACGTAGTCGAGGAGGCCGTAGTCGCTGTCGTTGGCGAGCGCGATGCCCTCCTCCTCGTCCTCGAAGGGGACCACCACCACGACCGGGCCGAAGATCTCCTCCCGGACCACCCGCATGTCGTTCGTGCAGTCCGCGAGCAGCGTCGGGGCGACGTAGAAGCCCTTCTCGAACGAGGCAGGGCGCTCGCCGCCCGCGACGACCCGCGCACCCTCCTTCCGCCCCAGTTCCACGTACGACTCGATGCGGTCCCGGTGCGCGGCCGAGATCACCGGGCCGACGATCGTCCCCTTCTCCCGCGGGTCCCCGACCTTCATGAAGCCGATGTAGTCCGTCAGCTTCTCGATCAGGGCGTCGTAGACGGCACGGTGCGCGATCACCCGCGTCGGAGCCGTGCAGATCTGGCCGCTGTAGAAGGAGAACGTGGTCCCGATGCCCGCCACCGCCGAGTCCAGGTCCGCGTCATCGAAGACGAGCGCCGCGCCCTTGCCGCCGAGCTCCATCAGCTGGCGTTTCATGTCACGGCCGCACACCTCGGCGATGCGCTGCCCCACCGACGTGGAGCCGGTGAAGCTCACCATGTCGACGTCCGGAGAGTCCACGGCCGCCTCGCCCGCTTCGGGGCGCGCGCCGCTCACCACGTTCACCACACCAGGCGGCGCCCCGGCCTCCTCCAGCGCCGCGGCCATCCGGTACACCGACAGCGGATCCTGCGGGGCGGGCTTGACGAGGACCGTGTTGCCCATGGCCAGGGCGGGCGCGACCTTGCCCGCGGGATTGGCCCACGGGTTGTTGTACGAGGTGATGCAGGTGACGACCCCCACCGGCTGGCGGACGGTGAGCGCCCCCACGACGCCCGCCCTCCCCATCGGCCCCGCCTCGTTGATCTGCGGCGGCAGGCCTGCCTCCACCGGTTCCAGGGCGCCCTTCGCGTACCGCTTGAAGCGCGCCACCGACACCGCGACCTGCATGCCCCGCGCCGTACCCGTCGTCGCGCCGCTCTCGGCCTGGGCGAGTTCCGCGTACGGGACGAAGTCGCGCTGCATGATCGACGCGGCGCGGTCAAGGACCGTGGCCCGTTCCTCGGGGGTCGTGCGCGACCAGGTGGCGAAGGCCTCGCGGGCGGCGCCGGCCGCCGCGTGCACCTGCTCGCGGCTCGCCTCGGGGGCGAGGCCGACCACGTCCTCCGTCGCGGGGTTGATCACCTCGTAGTGCCCGCCGGCCGGCTCGACCCACTCCCCGCCGATGAACAGCCGTTGCTCGCCCGCGAGTTGGCCGCTCACTTGGTGCTCACCGTCCTGGTGTCCCGCCCCGAACGAAGCACCGTGCCGGGAGTCGCGCCCGTCACGCGGTCCTCGCGGATGGCCTCGACCCCGTTGACCCACACGGCGTTGACGCCGATGGCCTTGGAGTCGAGGCGCGGGCTGTCGCCGGGCAGGTCGTGCACCAGCGTGGCCTTGCCCGCGTCGATGCGCTCGGGGTCGAAGAGGACGAGGTCGGCGTGGAAGCCCTCCTCGATACGGCCCCGCTCCCGCAGCCCGAACAGCTGCGCGGGATCGTCGGTGAGCATCTTCACCGCCTGCTCCAGGCCGACCAGCTTGCGGCCCCGCAGGCAGTCCCCGATGAACCGGGTCGTGTACGGGGCGCCGCACATCCGGTCCAGGTGCGCGCCCGCGTCGGAGCCGCCCAGCATGACGTCCTCGTGCTGCCAGGTCTCCTGGCGCAGGGCCCATGAGCCGGGGTCGTTGTCGGAGGGCATCGGCCACAGGACCGTACGCAGGTCGTCGTTGGCGCAGATCTCGACGAGGCACTGGAAGGCCTCTTGCCCGCGCTCGGCGGCGATGTCGCCGACGACACGGCCGGTGAGGCCTTCGTTCTCCCTGGAGTACGTGTCCCCGATGACGTACCGGTCGAAGTGCGTGAGCCGTCGGAAGACCCCGGCCTCCTTGCTCTCGGCGCGCCGCAGCATCTCGCCGCGGACCTCCGGGTCGCGCAGTTTCGCGATCCGCTCAGGGACGGGCAGACCGAGCACGTCTCCCCACCCCGGGATCAGGTTCAGGGCGCAGAAGGTGCCGAGCGACATGTTCATGGGGGTGAGGATCGGCATCGTCAGTGCCACGATCCGGCCGCCGGACTTACGGGCGCGCTCGCTGGCGACCAGCTGGCGCGGGACGCGCTCGGGCACGGCGGCGTCGATGGTGAGGACGTTCCAGTTCAGGGGCCGCCCGGCGGCGGCGCTCATCTCGACGAACAGGTCGATCTCGTCGTCGCTGAACTGATCCAGACAGCCCGCGACGATGGCTTCGAGCTGGGTGCCCTCGTGCTCGGCGACGGCCCGGCTGAGCGCGAGCAGCTCGTCGGGCTTCGCGTGGCGGGATGCCACCGGCTGCCCGTCGCCGTCCGAGTGCGTGGACGACTGCGTGGTGGAAAGACCCCAGGCGCCGGCGTCCATGGCGTCGTGGAAGAGCCGCAGCATCTCCTCCATCTGCTCGGGCGACGGCTGGCCGCCCACGGCGTCCGCGCCCATGACGTACCGCCGCAGTGCGCAATGCCCCACCATGAAGCCCGCGTTGACGGCGACGCGCCCGTCAAGGGCGTCCAGATACTCGCCGAACGAACTCCACGACCAGGGCGCACCCTCTTCGAGGGCCACCAGCGACATGCCCTCGACCTTGGACATCATCCGCCGCGTGTAGTCGGCGTCCTCGGGGCGCGCGGGGTTCAACGGCGCCAGCGTGAAACCGCAGTTGCCGCCCGCGACGGTGGTGACGCCGTGGTTCAGGGACGGGGTGGCGTAGGGGTCCCAGAAGAGCTGGGCGTCGTAGTGCGTGTGCGGGTCGACGAAGCCGGGGGCGAGGATGCGCCCTTGGGCGTCCTCGCTGGACCGGGCCTCTTCGGCCGTGGTCCCCGGCTCGGCTATGACGGCGATGCGCCCGTCCCGAATGCCGACGTCGGCCGTGTACGCGGGGGCGCCGGTCCCGTCGACGACGGTGGCGCCTTTGATGAGGTGGTCGAGCATGACGGTGGACAGCCCCCTTGATCGGCGGTTTTCGGTGCGGATTCGACCCGTCCAGAACGGGTGGGTGGGCGGGAGAAGCCCGTCCGGCGCTTGAGGACACGCCCGAAGGGCGCAGAGGGTGCCCCGGCCTCCGTCCGGGAAGGGAAGGCCGGGGCAGCTGAGGGGGGGTTCAGGAAGCCCCCGCCTGACGGAAGCGCGACGTCCGATGCACAGGATCCGTATCGATCTTCGGAATCACATGCTCACCGATCAACTTGATCGTGTTCTTCGTGTCCTCGGGCGAGATCCCGATCGGCAGCCCGAAGCTGAGCTGATCCGCCCCCGCCTGCTCCCACCGCTTGCACTGCGTGAGCACCTCGTCCGGGTCGCCGCAGATCATCAGCTCCTCGGCGATGAGCAGCTCGATGATCTCCTCGGTGTACTCGGGGAGCAGCTCGGGCCACTCGGGAATGCCCTCGGGGCGGGGGAAGGTGTCGTGGTACCGGAACAACAGCGACTGCAGGTAGTTGAGCCCGCCGCTGACGGCGGTCTCGACGGCCTTCTTGTGCGTCTCGGCGCAGATCGCCGTCGAGGTCACCATGACGTTGTCGTTGACGAAGTCACCGACCGGCTGGGCGTCCTTCACGGCCGTCTTGTACGACTCCAGGACCCATTCCATGTCGGAGACCTTCTGCACGCTGAAGCCAAGCACCCCGAGCCCCTTCTTCCCTGCCATCGCGTACGAGGGCGGGGACCCGGCGGCGTACCACATCGCCGGGTGCGACTTCCCGTACGGCTTGGGCAGGACCTTGCGGGGCGGCAGCGACCAGTGTTTGCCCTGGAAGCCGACGTACTCGTCCTGGAGCCACATCTTGGGGAACTCGGCGATGGTCTCTTCCCAGAGTTCCTTGGTGTGGTTCATGTCGGTGATGCCCGGCATGAAGCCCAATATCTCGTGCGACCCGGCGCCGCGCCCCGACCCGAACTCGAAGCGGCCCTCCGAGAGATGGTCGAGCATGGCGACCTTCTCGGCGACCTTGACCGGGTGGTTCACCGGGGCGAGCGGGTTGAAGATCCCGGAACCCAGGTGGATGCGGTCGGTGGCGTGGGCGAGATAGCCGAGGAAGACGTCGTTGGCGGAGAGGTGTGAGTACTCCTCCAGGAAGTGGTGCTCGGACGCCCAGGCGTACTTGAAGCCGGACTTGTCCGCCTGGATGACGTACTCGGTCTCCTCGATGAGCGCCTTGTGCTCCGCTTCGGGGTCGACCTTGGCCCGCTCGGCGGGCACGTATCCCTGTACAAAGAGACCGAATTCCAAGGAGGTTCACCATCCTCGTGCGTATCTGCGAGTTTCTGACGAACCGTCAGATTGTGATGCGTCGACTGTTCCACCGGCCGCGATGACCGTCAATACCCGCGGGCGGCCTGACTGACGTGGCGTCAGACATGGCCTGCGTTCAGACGATGCTGACCCCCGCGAGCCACCCGCCGTCGATGACGAACGGCTGCCCGGTGATGTACGCCGAGTCGCCCCCGGTCAGGAAGAGCGCCAGCGCGGCCACCTCGTCGGGCCTGCCGATCCGCCCGAGCGGCACGAGCTTCTTGTAGAGCTCGGCGACGGCTTCGCGCGCCTCGGTGGGGTCGGCGGTCGGGTCGAGCTGCGCCGGGTTGGTCATCGGGGTGTCGACGGCTCCGGGACAGACGGCGTTGACGCGGATGTTCTGCGCGGCGAGCTCCAGCGCGGCGACACGGGTGAGCCCGAGGATGGCGTGCTTGGTCGCGGCGTACGCGCCGACGTACGCCATGCCCGTCATCGCCGTGTACGAGGCGGTGTTCACGATGGTCCCGCCGCCGGCCGCCCCGATCTCGGGCGCGACGTTGCGGATGCCGAGGAAGCAGCCGATCTGGTTGACCCGGATGATCTGCTCGAACTCTTCGAGCGGGGTGCTGACGAGCTCGTTGAAGCGCAGGATCCCGGCGTTGTTGACGAGCCCGTCGATCTTCCCGAAGGCGTCCTTGGCGGCACCGACCGCCGTGGCCCAGTCGGCCTCCTGACCGACGTCGAGGTGCACGTACTTGGCCACGTCGCCGCCGAGTTCCTTGGCGAGGGCCTCGCCCTGGTCGTCGAGGACGTCGCCGATGACGACCTTGGCACCCTCGGCGGCGAAGAGCCGCGCCTCCTGCTCGCCCTGCCCGCGCGCCGCACCGGTGACGATGACGACGCGTCCGTCCAGCTTGCCCATGCCTGTCTCCTTGAATGAGCCCGGTGGAGCTGTCAGTTGAGGTGCGGAGCGACTTCGGCGGCGAACGCCGCCATCTGGTCGGTGAGTTCGGTGCGCCCGCGCGAGCGGAACCGCACCTGGATCTGCTGGACGCCCATCGCGCCGTACGCCCGCAGCGACTCGGCGAGAGCGTCCGGCTTCCCGCTGAGCGTGCGCCGCCCGACGGACCAGGAGGGCTCCCCCACGTACAGCGGCTCGGCGATGGCGCCCACGACGACCGGCTCCGCGATCCCCGCCTCCTCCCTCAGCCGCTTGAGCCGGGCGATCTGCGCGGGCAGTTTGTCGCGCGGGTCGCCCTGCGGCAGCCACCCGTCACCGCGTACGGCGGCCCTGCGGACGGCGGCGGGCGACGAGCCGCCGACCCAGATGGGCACGCGGGGCTGCACGGGCCGCGGCTGCTGGCCGAGCCCGCTGAAGTCGTAGGTCTCACCGTGGTGTTCGGGGTACTCCTCGGGGCCGAGCGAGGCCTTCAGCGCGTCGATGGTCTCGTCGAGCACGGGCCCGCGCCGCTCGAAGTCGGCGCCCACCGCGTCGAACTCCTCCTGCACATGACCTGCTCCGACCCCCAGGATCAGCCGCCCGCCGCTGAGCCGGTCGAGGGTGGCGTACTGCTTGGCGGTGACGAGTGGATGCCGGAGCCCGACGACGGCGACGTGGCTCATCAGCCGTACGTTCTCGGTGATCCCGGCGAGGAAGGAGAGGGTGGCCACCGGGTCGTACCAGACGGTGCTCATGGTGTCGGCGAGCCGCCGGGGTATGGCCACGTGGTCGCAGCCCGCGAGGTACGCGAAGCCGCTCCGGTCGGCGGTACGGGCGATCTCGGCGAGGTCGTCGGCGGTGGCCTCCGCCTCCCACGCCTCGGCGTAGATGACGCTCTGGGACTGGATCGGGAGCTGCATCCCGTAGACCAGTCGCCCTTGCGGGAAGATGTGCGCCGGCGCGTTGGCAGCCATGGGAATCCAGCCCCTCACCTTGATCTGACGGTACGTCATATACGGCGACGGCACTCATCGTCGTAGCTGACGCATCGTCAGGCAAGGGGTACGAGACGACTCACTCCTCCGAAGGAGGGCGGGCGACCGCCCGGCCGGGCAAGCCGGGACGGCCGGGCAAGCCGGGCAGGCCGGCACGGGAAGCCCACCGCCTCACGGACTCCCCGTTCCCGACCTCGCCCCCGCCCCCGCTCTCCGCTACGCCCCGGGCCCCGCCCACAGCCCGTCGCTCGTGAGCCCGAGCAGATCGATCGCGTTGCCGCGCACGATCCGGTCGACCACGTCCGGCGCGAGGTGGCCCATCTGCGACTCCCCCACCTCACGGGACTTGGGCCAGGTCGAGTCGGAGTGCGGATAGTCCGTCTCGTACAGCACGTTCCCCACCCCGATCGCGTCGAGGTTCTTCAGCCCGAAGGCGTCATCGAAGAAGCACCCGTAGACATGCTCGGTGAAGAGCTCGGACGGCGGCCGGTGCACCTTGTCGGCGACCCCGCCCCAGCCGCGGTTCTCCTCCCACACCACGTCCGCGCGCTCCAGGATGTACGGGATCCACCCGATCTGCCCCTCCGCGTACATGATCCTGAGGTTCGGGAAGCGCTCGAACTTGCCGCTCATCAGCCAGTCGACCATCGAGAAGCAGCAGTTGGCGAAGGTGATCGTGGAGCCCACGGCGGGCGGCGCGTCCGCGGACGTGCTCGGCATCTTGCTGCTCGACCCGATGTGCATGGCGATGACGGTGCCGGTCTCGTCGCAGGCCCGCAGGAAGGGGTCCCACTCGTCCGTGTGGATGGAGGGCAGGCCCAGGTGGGGCGGGATCTCGGAGAAGGCGACGGCGCGCACGCCGCGGGCGGCGTTGCGGCGGACCTCGGCGGCGGCCAGCTCGGCGTCCCAGAGCGGGATGAGGGTGAGCGGTATGAGGCGGCCCTGCGCTTCGGGCCCGCACCACTCGTCCACCATCCAGTCGTTGTACGCGCGCACGCCGAGCAGGCCGAGTTCGCGGTCCTTGGCCTCGGTGAACGTCTGCCCGCAGAAGCGGGGGAAGGTCGGGAAGCAGAGGGCGGACTGGACGTGGTTGACGTCCATGTCGGCCAGCCGGTCCGGCACGCTGAAGGACCCCGGCCGCATCTGCTCGTAGGTGATGACTTCGAGCTTGATCTCGTCCCTGTCGTATCCGACGGAGGTGTCGAGGCGGGTCAGGGGCCGGTGCAGGTCCTCGTAGATCCACCAGTCACCGATGGGCCCGTCGTCCCCCTGGGCCCCCATCACCGGGGCGAACTTCCCGCCCAGGAAGCTCATTGACTTCAAGGGGGCCCGGACGATGCGCGGCCCGCGGTCCTGGTACTTCGACGGGAGCCGGTCGCGCCAGACGTGGGCGGGCTCAACGGTGTGGTCGTCCACCGAGATGATCCTCGGGAACGTCGGCGGGGTCTCAGTGGTCTCCATGCGCTCCACGGTAGCGTCGATCTGACGACCCGTCAGCTCCCTGTCCGCTACTTGTCGGCCATCCGTCCGGCACGCACCGGCCGTTGGCGCGCCGATCATTACCGGCCCCGAGTGCGTGGACCCTGTGAGAGCCGTCTCGCACAGCTGACGCATCCGGCGTCAACAAGGCAAACTGGCGGGGAGCAAGAGCCGAGTGGAGAACGGAACCAGGCAAAGGGTGACAATCGCGGGCAGGGCAGACCCGCGCGCACGACCAGGCACGGTGACGGCCGGGCACGGAAGGGCAGCAGGGGGAGCGATGGACGGTGTACCGCGAGTACCGGACCAACGGCGTCCGGCCCCGGGGAACGCCCCCGAGGGACTGAGACCGCACTTCAGCGTGCTCGGTCCCGTACGCGCATGGCACGGCGCCGAGCAGCTGTCCATGGGCTCTCCGCAACAGCGCGCCCTGCTCGCGGCACTCCTGCTGCGGGACGGCCGCACGGCCACGTCACACGAACTGATCGACGCGCTCTGGGGTGAGGAACCGCCCTCACAGGCGCTGGCCGCCGTCCGTACGTACGCGTCACGGCTGCGCAAGGTGCTCCCCGCCGGGGTCCTGGTCAGCGAGTCGGGTGGGTACGCGGTCGTGGTGGCCGACGGCTCGCTCGACCTGGCGCTCGCGGAAGACCTGTCGACGGAGGCCGAGAAGGCACGCTCCGTGGGCGACCTCTGCCAGGCCCGCTCCCTGCTGAACAAGGCGCTGAGCCTCTGGGACGGCGAGCCCCTGGCCAACGTCCCGGGCCCGTACGCGGAAACGGAACGCACCCGCCTGGAGGAGTGGCGCCTGCAACTCCTGGAATCCCGCCTGGACATGGACCTGGAGGTCGGCTGCCACGCGGAGGCGGTCTCGGAACTGACGGCACTGACCGCGGCGCACCCGTTGCGTGAACGCCTGCGCGAGCTCCTGATGCTGGCGCTGTACCGCAGCGGGCGCCAGGCCGAGGCCCTCGCGGTGTACGCGGACACGCGCCGCCTCCTCGACGACGAACTGGGCGTGGACCCGCGCCCGGGTCTGAAGGAACTCCAGCAGCGCATACTCCAGGCGGACCCGGCCCTCGCGGAACCCTCGGCGGCGGCTCCGGAACCGGCTGCGGCGGCGGTGCGCCCGGCTCAACTCCCCGCCACAGTCCCCGACTTCACCGGCCGCGCATCCTTCGTGTCCGAACTGAGCGACATCCTCTCGGCGGCGGAGGGCCGGGTGATGGCCGTCTCGGCGCTCGCGGGCATCGGCGGCGTGGGCAAGACGACCCTCGCGGTCCACGTGGCCCACGTGGCGCGGACGTACTTCCCCGACGGGCAGCTGTACGTGGACCTTCAGGGAGCGGGCGCGAGGGCGGCCGAGCCGGAGACGGTCCTCGGCGCATTCCTGCGGGCCCTGGGAACAGCGGACTCCGCCATCCCGGACTCCCTGGAGGAGCGGGCGGCGCTCTACAGGTCGGTGCTCGACGGCCGCAGAGTGCTCGTGGTCCTGGACAACGCGCGGGACGCGGCGCAGGTACGCCCCCTGCTGCCCGGCATGGAGGGCTGCGCGGCCCTGGTGACGAGCCGGATCCGGATGGTGGACCTGGCGGGCGCGCACTTGGTGGACCTGGACGTGATGAGTCCGGAGGAGGCACTACTCCTCTTCACACGGATCGTGGGCGAGGAACGAGTCCAGTCCGAGCGGAAGGCGGCGCTGGACGTGGTGGCGGCGTGCGGTTTCCTGCCGCTGGCGATCCGCATCGCGGCGTCGCGCCTCGCGGCCCGCCGCACGTGGACGGTCTCGACGCTGGCCGCGAAGCTCGCGGACGAGCGACGCCGACTGGACGAGCTCCAGGCGGGCGACCTTGCCGTGAAGGCCACCTTCGAACTGGGCTACGGCCAACTGGAGCCGGCGCAGGCAAGGGCGTTCCGCCTCCTGGGCCTTGCGGACGGCCCGGACCTCTCCCTCGCAGCGGCGGCCGCGGTCCTGGACCTGCCGGTGGAGGAGACGGAGGACTTGCTGGAGTCCCTGGTCGACACGTCCCTGGTGGAATCAGCAGCGCCGGGCCGCTACCGCTACCACGACCTGGTCCGCCTCTACGCGCGTGCGTGCGCGGAACGGGAACTACCGCCGGGCGAGCGGGAATCCGCTACTTCGCGGTTGCTGGACTTCTACTTGGCGACGGCGGCTCGGGTGTACGCGATAGAGCGGCCCGGCGACCGGACGGTGGACCACCTCGAAGTGACCGACCACCTGGGCCAGGACTTCAGCGACGACGCGAAGGCCCTGGACTGGCTGCACTCGGAGGCGGCCTGCATTCTGGCCTGCGTCCAGCAGTCACTGGAGCCGAGAACGCTGCGCCGGGCGGTCGACCTGCTGCTGGCCTCCAAGGACTTGGCGGAGTCGGGTGCGAGCGCCCTCCGCTACGAGCTGGCCACATCGGCTGCGCGCGATGCCGCGGCGGCGGTGGGGGACGCTCATGCGGAGGGGCGGGCTCGGGTCACGCTCGCGCAGGTGCTGAGCAAGGTGGGGCACTTCGACAAGGCGTCGGCGGAGCTGGAGCGGGCCGCGCGCCTCGGCGAACTCTCCAAGGATCCGTGGACGTGCGGGAACGCACCGAATGAGCAGGGCATCACGGCGTACTGCGTGAACCACCACGCCGCCAGCGAGACCTACTTGCTCAAGGCGATCGACGAGTTCCGGTCCGACGCCAACCGCGCCGGTGAGGCGAGCGCCCTGTGCAACCTGTCCCGCGTACTGGTCTCGATGAATCGCACGTCCAAGGCGATCGACCTCGCTCGGCAAGGGATGGCGATCTACGACGATCTGGGCCTCACCTTCCGTCTCGCCAACGCCAAGTGCGCCCTCGCGATCGCTCTGAACCACGTGGGCCGTCACTCGGAGGCTCTGGACCAGCTGACCGACGCACTGCAGATGTTCGTGGAGAACCGCCAGCGCCTGTGGGAAGGGACGACGCATTTCCGCATAGCCCAGGTCCACCTCGCGGCCGCCCAGTCGGCGCAGGCCGCGCAGCACGCGGAGCAGGCACTCAGCATCGGCTGCGTCGGCGGCGAATGGATGCGTGCCAATGTTCTGACTCTCCTCGGAAGGTCGCTCGACAACCTCGGCCAACTCGACCGTGCACGCGCCTGCTGGCGGGAGGCCCTGGCGATCCACGAAGACTCAGGAGCGCCGGAGGCCGACGAGGTGCGGAGGCTGCTGGCCCCGGTCGCAGCAGCCTGACGCGGCGACCGAGGCGTTCATCGAACGTTTATGGGCTGCTGCCACTCTCTAGGCATCGACCCGTCGCGTCGGGGGGCAGGCGGATCGGAATGGGCCCCACCGTAAAGTGATCGGCCCTGAAGCGCCCGTTCGGCGACCCTCGGGGGAGTTGCCGAGCGGGCGCTTCGACTCAGCACACCGTCAATCCCATAGGAGTTCTCGACTATGAGCGACGTCATCAGGAACGAAGACATCATCACGATGGGCGACGGGCACATCCCCGCGCCGCCGAAGGACGGCACAGCCACCACGCAGGGCGACGGGCACATACCCGCCCCGCCGGCGAAGGACGGCACAGCCACGACGCAGGGCGACGGACACATCCCGGCCCCGCCGGCGAAGGACTAAGACTTACATCCTGACGGGGGGTCGACCGCGGTGGCGCGGAGGGGGAGCCACCGCGGTCGACGCATGTCCGGGGTCGCCGGGCGTGGCCTCCGGTCCGCCGGGTCTGCCGGGCCCGCCCCCTCTCTGGGGACAACCCGGTGGCAGGAAAGGTGGGCTGATCGTCAGGGCGGACACATTGCGGACATCGGAGCGCGACACAAGACTCGAACCCGCGGGCCGCACGCCCTCCCGCACCTACCGCCTCTGATGTCGTCTCCGATGTCGCCTCCGGGAAGGGACCCCGACCCCATGCAGATCGCGATCCTCCTCTACGACAAGTTCACCGTCCTCGACGCGATAGGCCCCTTCCAGACCCTCGCCGGGCTGCCCGGCGCCGAAGTCGTCCTCGTCGCCGAAGAGGCCGGGCCCGTGCTCGATGACACCCGCGCGCTCTCCCTCGTCGCCACCAAGTCCCTCGCCGAGGTGAGCAGCCCGGACATCGTCGTCGTACCGGGAAGTCCGGAGCCCGCACTCGATAACGAGGCCATCCTCGGCTGGCTCCGCGCCGTCGACGCCGCCACCACCTGGACCACCTCCGTCTGCACCGGGTCGCTCATCCTCGCCGCCGCCGGTCTCCTCAAGGGCCGCCGGGCGACGTCGCATTGGCTCGCGCTCGAGCAGATCAAGCAATTCGGGGTCGAGTCGACCGGGCAGCGCGTCGTCTTCGACGGGAAGTACGTCACCGGCGCGGGCGTCTCCGCCGGGATCGACATGGGCCTCACGCTCGCCGGGAAGATCGCGGGCGACGAGCACGCGCAGACCGTGCAGCTCCTCATCGAGTACGACCCCCAGCCGCCGTACGACGCCGGCTCCCCGGAGAAGGCGCCCGCCGCCCTGGTGGAGAAGTTCCGATCGCAGCCCGTGTCGTAGCGGATCGGGTCCGGTAGGACCGTGTCCTAGCCGTGTCCCTGCCGGGCCGCGTCCGTCACGCCTCCGTGGCAGAGTCACCCACATGGTCCGCATGGTCTTCACGGTCACCTCAACTCGGCGGCGACGCCTCGGTGTCGCCGCCTCCGCACTCCTCGCAGGCGCCGCTCTCGTATCCGGCTGCGGCGAGCAGCACCACAGCAGCGGAGGCACTCGGAGCACCCCCGCCACCTCCCCGAGTCCCTCCTCCCCCGCCCCCTCCCCGTACGTCGAACCCGGCGTCGTCGACGGCGCGCCCCACAACGGTGACAACAACGCCTACCGGCGCCCCCGCGACATGTCCCCGGCGGACGAGGAGGCGGCCCAGGCCGAGGCCGCCCGTATGGAGCCCGTCCTCAAGCGGCTCCACGAGGACAAGAAGTGGGACCCGGAAAGTGTGAAGGCCGCGCTCACCGGCAAGCTCGGGTACGAGATCCGCCGGACCACGTCCGGAGGCAAGCTGCTCGGCGGTGAGCTCGACGTGCAGGAGATGCGCTCGCGTTACGAGAACGACGAGTACGTCACGCCCGAAGGCGCGTCGATCGGCCTCTACGTGGGCGACCACGCCTGCGTCACCGCCTTCGTGCAACCGACCAACTACGGCGTGCAGACCAACGGCCCCTTCCCGGAGACCGGCTGCATGGAGCCGCCCACCGGCCACTGACGTCAGTCATGGCACGGCCAAGTCAGGCCGCTCATGCCCCGTCGTCGTCATGGACCGACCTCAGCCAGTCCACCAGGATGCGGTTCACCTCGTACGCCCGTTCCTGCTGCACCCAGTGCCCGCAGCCCTCCAGGATGTGCGAGGAGACCAGGCCGGGCAGGGTCTTCGGGTACGCCTTGATCGCGTCGGCCATCCAGGTCGTCGACGCGTCCTGGTCGCCGCCGATGAAGAGCGAGGGCTGGACGATGGGGGCTCCGTCCCACGCGGCCAGGTCCTCCCAGTCGCGGTCGACGTTGCGGTAGCGGTTCAGCGCGCCCGTCAGGCCCGTGCGCTCGAACTCGGCCGCGTAGACGTCCAGGTCGTCCTCCGTCAGCCACGAGGGGAGCCGCCCTGCCTCTCCCGTCACGAAGCGGTCGGACATCTTTCCGCCCCGGCGTACGAAGTGCAGGCTCCCGGCATCGGGTGACGGCATCGTGTCGGCCGAAAGGCCCGCGTAGAACCCCGCGAGCCAGCCCCGCACATCCGGCTCGATCTCCGCCTCCGCCCGCCCCCGCTCCTGGAAGTAGCTGACGTAGAACTCCTCGTCCTCACCGCCGATCCGACTACCGATCCGAGCGAAGGCGTCCGTCGGCCGGAACCCGTTCCTCGGCGCGTACGGGACGCTCAGCAGACCCACCGCCGTGAACACGTCCGGCCTGAGCAGCGCCGAGTTCGCCGCGATCGTCGAACCCCAGTCGTGCCCCACGATCGTCGCCGTCCCCGCACCCGCGCCCGCGCCAGCCCCCAGCGCACGTACCACTCCGACGTTGTCGGCGACATGCGCCAGCATCCCGTACGCGTCCACCTCCCACGGCTTCGACGAGCGCCCGTAGCCGCGCACGTCGATCGCCACCGCCCGGAAGCCCGCCTCGGCGAGCACCGGGAGCTGGTGGCGCCAGGAGTACCAGGACTCGGGGAAGCCGTGCACGAGAAGGACGAGCGGGCCGGTTCCCTGCTCCACCAGGTGGATCCGGCCGCCGGGGACGTCCACGAGTCGGTGGTGCTGCGCGGGGTGCGGCATGGATCCTCCCGGATCAGATCAATACGTACGTCGGAGGACGCACGACGTTCGGACCTTTGACGTCATGATCCTGGGCCCACCCCTCCCCCGCCCGCGAGAAACTTTGCCGGGTCGGCAAATGGCTCAGCCGCGCGCCACCACGACCGCCACCGCCGCCTTGAGGTCCGCCCAGAACTCCGGGCTGACCGCGACCCGGAACCCGAGGCGGTACACCCTCGTCCTCTCCCTCCCCCGCACCCTCAGCCGGACCTCCGTGGGGCCCGGGTGCGAGCGGAGGATCTCCTTCAGCCGGCCGATCGTCCGTGGGGTCACCTGCGGCTCGTGCATGTCGAGGACGACCGGCGCGTCCACGGCCGCCTGCGAGAGGTCCGGTACCGAGAGCTCCATCCCCACCAGACGCGGGACGTCTTCCCGTTTGTCGAGTCGACCCTTCACGAACACCACGGTGTCCTCCACCAGTTGGGCGGACAGCAGCTGATACGTCGCCGGGAAGAACATGCACTCCAGCGAGCCCGCCAGATCCTCCACCGTGGCGACCGCCCACGCGTTGCCCTGCTTGGTCACCTTGCGCTGCAGCCCCGAGATGATGCCCCCGATGGTCACCACCGCGCCGTCCGCGTGCTCGCCGCCGGTCAGGCTCGCGATCGCCGCGTCGGCCCTGGCGGACAGGACGTGCTCGATGCCGAACAGGGGATGATCGGAGACGTAAAGGCCGAGCATCTCCCGTTCCTGGGCGAGGAGATACGTCTTCTCCCACTCGTCGGACGCGAACTCCACGTCAGCCCCGACGCCCAGCACGGCCCCCTCACCCTCACTCTCACCCCCGACCTCACCCCCGAAGAGGTCGAACTGGCCCTCCGCCTCCCTCCTCTTCACCTGCACGGCGTTGTCGATCAACGGCTCGTAGCACGCTGCCAGGCCCTTGCGCGTGTGCCCCATCTCGTCAAAGGCGCCCGCCTTGATGAGGGACTCGGTGGTCCGCTTGTTGCACGCGGGCGCGTCCACCTTCTTCAGGTAGTCGGGGAAGGACTCGTACTTACCCTTCGCATCACGGCATTTGACGATCGCTTCGACCACATTCGTTCCGACGTTCCGCACCGCCGTGAGCCCGAAGAGAATGACGTCGTCGCCGCGCGCCGCGAAGTTCGCCACCGACGCGTTGACATTCGGCGGCAGGACCCTGATCCCCATGCGGCGGCACTCGTTCAGATAGACCGCCGACTTGTCCTTGTCGTCACGGACGGAGGTCAGCACCGCGGCCATGTACTCCGCCGGATGGTTCGCCTTCAGGTACGCCGTCCAGTACGAGACCAGCGCGTACGCCGCGGCGTGCGCCTTGTTGAACGCGTAACCCGCGAAGGGGACCAGGACGTCCCAGACCGCCTGCACGGCTTCGTCGCTGTATCCGCGCTCCCTGCATCCGTCCCGGAACGGCACGAACTCCTTGTCCAGGACCTCCTTTTTCTTCTTCCCCATCGCGCGGCGCAGTAGATCAGCCTGTCCCAGCGTGTAGCCCGCGAGTACCTGGGCCGCCTTCTGTACCTGCTCCTGGTAGACGACCAACCCGTACGTGAGGCCGAGCACGTCACGCAGCGGCTCCTCCACCTCCGGGTGAATGGGGGTGATCTCCTGCTGGGCGTTCTTCCGCAGCGCGTAATTCGTGTGCGTATTCATGCCCATCGGGCCGGGGCGATAGAGCGCGGTGACGGCCGTGATGTCCTCGAACTCGTCCGGTTTCATCAGCCGCATCAGCGAACGCATCGGGCCACCGTCGAACTGGAAAACGCCCAAGGTGTCGCCGCACCCGAAGAGTTCGAAGGTGCGGCGATCCGCGAGCGGAATGGAGAGCAGGTCGAGGTCGATGCCCTTGTTCGCCGCTACCATCTTGACGGCGTCGTCCATGATGGTGAGGTTTCGCAGGCCCAGGAAGTCCATTTTGAGCAGGCCGAGCGACTCGCACTGGGGGTAGTCCCACTGCGTGATCGTCACGCCGTCCGTGTGCCGCACCCACACCGGCACATGATCGGTGATCGTCTCGCTGGACATGATGACGCCGGCGGCGTGCACTCCCATCTGCCGGACCAGGCCCTCCACACCCTTCGCGGTGTCGATGACCTTCTTCACGTCGGGCTCGTTCTCGTACATCCCCCGGATCTCGCCCGCCTCGCCGTAGCGCGGGTGCGCGGGATCCGTGATGCCCGCGAGCTCAATTCCCTTTCCACCCGCGTCCGGTGGCATCGCCTTCGTCAGACGGTCGCCCATCGCGTACGGATATCCGAGCACGCGCGCGGAGTCCTTGATGGCGTTCTTCGCCTTGATCTTTCCGTACGTACCGATCATGGCGACCTTGTCGGCGCCGTACTTCTCGGTCACGTACCGGATCACCTCGACGCGCCTGCGCTCGTCGAAGTCGATGTCGACGTCCGGCATCGAAACCCGCTCGGGGTTGAGGAAACGCTCGAAGATCAGGCCGTGCGTGATGGGGTCCAGGTCGGTGATGCCCATCGCGTACGAGACGAGAGAACCGGCCGCCGAACCGCGCCCCGGGCCGACCGCGATGCCGTTGTTCTTGGCCCACATGATGAAGTCGGCGACCACGAGGAAGTACCCCGGGAAGCCCATCTGGATGATGATGTCCATCTCGTACTCGGCCTGCCGCGCGTAATCCTCGCCCACTCCCGCGGGGAATCGCCGCCGCATTCCCGCGGCGACTTCCTCCCGGAACCAGCTGATCTCCGTATAGCCGTCCGGAACGGCGAACCTCGGCATCAGGTCGCGCTTCTCGAACATCCCGGTGGTTTCGATCTGCTCGGCCACCAGGAGCGTATTCCGACAGCCCTCCTGCCAGGCGTCCGAGGAGTCGATGGCGTACATCTCGTCCGCCGACTTCAGGTAATAGCCGGTCCCGTCGAAGCGGAAACGGTCCGGGTCCGACAGATTCTTGCCCGTCTGAATGCAGAGCAGGGCGTCATGGGCGACGGACTCATGGGCGTACGTGTAGTGCGAGTCGTTAGTCACCAGGGGCGGGATTCCCAGCTCCTTGCCGATCTCCAAAAGGCCGTCGCGGACCCGGCGTTCGATCTCGATGCCGTGGTCCATCAGTTCCAGGAAATAGCGGTCCTTGCCGAAGATGTCCTGGTACTCACCCGCTGCCTTGCGGGCCTCCTCGTACTGGCCGAGGCGCAGGCGGGTCTGGAGTTCCCCGGAGGGGCAACCGGTGGAGGCGATGAGACCCTCCGACCACCGGGAGATCGTCTCCTTGTCCATACGCGGCCACTTCTGCAGCCAGCCCTCGGCATACGCGTCCGATGACAGCCGGAAGAGGTTGTGCAGACCGGTGCTGTTCGCCGCCCAGATCGTCTTGTGCGTGTAACCACCCGAACCCGACACGTCGTCGCGCTTCTGGTGCGGCTGACCCCACTTGACCTTCCGCTTGTCGCGGCGGGACCCGGGGGCGACGTACGCCTCGATGCCGATGACGGGCGTCACGCCCGCGTCCTGGGCCTGGTGGAAGAAGTCGTACGCCCCGTGCAGATTGCCGTGGTCGGACATGGCGACGTGCGTCATGCCCATCTCGTTGCAGGCGTCGAACATGTCCTTGAGCCGCGCGGCGCCGTCGAGGAGCGAGTACTGCGTGTGGACGTGCAGGTGGGTGAAGGGCTTCGGCACTTCCACTCCGGTGTTCAGTCGGCGGCGGCGCTCGGGGAGGACTCGGCATCCTCTTCGAGCCGTCGGGCGATGACGCGCAGGCCCGCGGCCACGTCGTGCGCCGACGGGGCGTGGTCCGGGTCGATCAGCCACTGCTGGGTCAGGCCCGCGACGAGGGCCATGTGCACCGAGCCGACCGCGCGGGCCGTGTCCGGGTCGTCGGTGGCGTCGATGCCGTGCAGGTGGGCGGCCATGTCGGGGCGTGCGCGCTCGTACGCGGCTGCGATCTGCTCGCGGATCTCGGGGGCGCGCTCGGCCTGGGCGAAGGCTTCCGTACTCGCGACCAGCATGGGCCGGTCCGTGGCCGCGGAGCCGATGATCCGGGCCCACATCCGCTCCAGGGGCTCGGGGGCCCGCGCATCCGGCGGCACGGCCACGATCGCCGTGCCCCACTCCATGAGGGTCTCAAGGAGTGCGGCGTTGAGCAGGGCCTCCTTGGAGCCGTAGTGGTAGTTGATCGTCCCCACGGGGGCGTTGTTCGCGGCGGCGGCGATGTCGCGCGAGGTCGTCCGTGCGTACCCCCGCTCCTGAAGGCATCGCTTGGCGCCGACCATCAGCTGTTCCCGGTGTCCCATGGGTCCACCGTACAGCAGACTTGAACGTCCGTTCAGAACGCTCGTTCAGGACGTGCGTTCAAGACCCACGACGACCAGCACCACCCCCAGCAGGCAACGACCAGCACCGCCCCCCGGCAGGCACTGAAATTCGTTGGACAGCCGACGCGCCCCTCGCCGATAGTGCGGCGCATGGCCTCTCTCGTGCGCCACCTCACCTTTGACTGTTCCGACGCCTACCGACAGGGCATCTTCTGGGCCGAAGTACTCGGCGGGAAGATCGCCGACGACGACTTTCCGGGGGACCCGGAAGCCCTGGTCACCGCCGACGGCATCGCCGTGCTGTTCGTGACCGTGCCCGACACCAAGACCGTCAAGAACCGCCTGCATGTGGACCTCCAGCCGCAGGACCGCACCCGCGACGAAGAGGTCGAGCGGCTCCTCGCGCTCGGCGCCAAGGTCGTGGGCGACCACCGGCGGCCCGACGGGCGCGGCTGGGTGACCCTCAGCGACCTGGAGGGCAACGAATTCTGCGTCGAGCGCAGTGCGGCCGAGCGCAGTGCCGCCTAGCGGAGTGCAGCCGACCAGGGACAGGGCAACTAGGGGCGGCGACAGCGCAGTTCGTGCTTGACGACCTTGCCGCTCGCGTTCCTCGGCAGCTCCGTCACGAACTCGATCTCCCTGGGGACCTTGTAGTTCGCCATCTCGCGGCGTGACCAGGCGATCAGGTCGTCCGCCGTGAGGACCGCTCCCGCGCGCCGGACCACGTACGCCTTGCCGACCTCGCCGAGGCGCGGGTCCGGTACGCCGATCACCGCCACGTCCGCCACTTGTGGGTGCACGCCGATGAGTTGCTCTATCTCCGCGGGGTAGGCGTTGAACCCGCCGACGATGAACATGTCCTTGATGCGGTCCGTGATGCGGAGGTTCCCGTCCTCGTCGAGGACCCCGACATCGCCCGTCCGCAGCCAGCCGTCCTGCGTGAGCGTCTTCTTCGTCTCCGCCGGGTCCTCGAAGTAGCCCTGCATGACGTTGTGTCCGCGCACCAGGACCTCGCCGGGGTGGCCCGGGGCGAGCTCGTCGCCGCCGGGGCTCACCACCCGTACCTCGGTGTCCGGGATCGCCCGGCCCGAGGTGGAGGCGATGACCTGGGCCGCGTCTCCCTGGCGGCACATCGTGACGATGCCGCTCGCCTCGGAGAGGCCGTACGCCGTCAGGACCGTGGCGATGTGCAGCTCGGCGCGCAGCCGCTCGACCAGTTGCAGCGGGACCACCGCCGCGCCCGTCACCACCAGGCGCAGGGCCGACAGGTCGTGCTGGTCGCGGGCGGGGTGGTCGAGGAGGGACTGGTGGAGGGTGGGCGGGCCGGGGAGCACCGAGATCCGTTCCGCCGCCACGTTCGCGAGGACCGTGTCCACGTTGAAGACCGGCTGCGGGATCATCGTCGCGCCGCGCATCAGGCAGGCGATGATCCCCGCCTTGTAGCCGAAGGTGTGGAAGAAAGGGTTGACGATGAGGTAGCGGTCACCTTCCCGCAGGCCCGCGAGCTCGCTCCAGATGCCGTAGCAGCGCAGACTCTGGGCGTGGGTGATGACCGCGCCCTTGGGGCGGCCGGTCGTGCCCGAGGTGTAGACGATGTCCGAGGGGGACGAACCGTCGACGCTCGCCGCCCTGGCCCGCACCGCCTCACCGCTCACCCCGTCACCGCCGGCCACGAACTCCTTCCAGGTGCGGAAGTCCTCCGGGGCGTCGTCGGCGAGGACGACCACCTGCTCCAGACGCGGGAGTCCCGGCAGCGGCCCCTCCCCCTGCCCCTCCGCCGCGGCACGCCGCAGCGAGGCGACGTACGACGTGCCGAGGAACGTGCCCGTCACGAAGAGCAGCTTCGCGCGGCTGCGTTGCAGTACGTAGGCCGCCTCGGCGCCCTTGAAGCGGGTGTTGAGGGGGACGAGGACCGCGCCCGCCGAGACCGCGCCGAGCGCGGAGACGATCCAGTCCAAGGTGTTCGGCGCCCAGACGGCCACCCGGTCACCGGAGTTGACCCCGCTCGCCATGCACGCGGCGGTGGCTCGCTCCACGCGTCGGCCCAGCTCCGCGTACGAGATGCGGGTGCGGCCCTCGACGACCGCTTCCCGGTCCCCGTACCGCTCGACTGCCGCCCGGACCAGTCCCGGGATGCTGCCCCACTCCAGGTCGCCGCGCATCGCAAGCCCCTCCGCCGCAGTAGCTGACTATCCGTCAGATTAGCTGTAACCTGACGCGCTGTCAGCAGTCGGGACGACGTATGGCGAAGCCCTGGGGCCTCGCCACTCGCGGAGGTGTCGTTGCCCATGGCTTCACTCAAGGACGCTACAGCGATAGTCGGGATCGGGCAGACCGCGTTCGCGAAACAACTGCCCGAGGACGAGAAGACGTTGGCCTGCCGGGCGATCGTCGCCGCGCTCGACGACGCGGGCATCGCCCCCTCCGAGGTCGACGCCTTCGCCTCGTACACGATGGAGGAGACGGACGAGGTCGAGGTCGCCAAGGCCATCGGCGCGGGCGACGTGACCTTCTTCAGCAAGGTCGGCTACGGGGGCGGCGGTTCCTGCGCGACCATCGCCCACCTCGCGGCCGCCGTCGCCACCGGCCAGGCGAGTGTGGGCATCGCCTGGCGCTCCCGCAAGCGCGGCAGCGGGCCGCGCCCCTGGAAGAACACGGCGGTCCAACTCCCCACCCCCGGCCAGTGGACACGCCCCTTCGGCCTGCTCCGCCCGGCGGACGAGATCGGGATGCTGGCGCGCCGCTACATGCACGAGTACGGGGCGACCCGCGACCACCTCTTCAACGTCGCTCTCGCGTGCAGGAACCGGGCGAACCAGAACCCCGCCGCGATGATGTACGAACGCCCGCTCACCCGCGAGATGTACATGTCGTCACGCTGGATCAGCGAGCCACTGTGCCTCTTCGACAACTGCCTGGAGACGGACGGCGCGCTGGCGTGCGTGATCGTGTCGGCCGAGCGGGCGCGGGACTGCCGCCAGAAGCCCGTGTACGTCCACTCCGTCGCCCAGGGGCTGCCGGCCCAGCACCACGGGATGGTCAACTACTGGAACGACGACCCGCTGACGGGCCCCGCGTGGACGGCAGCCCGCCACCTCTGGAAGCAGGCGGACTTCGCACCCGAGGACGTGGACGTGGCCCAGATCTACGACGCCTTCACCCCCCTGATCCCGCTGTCCCTGGAGGGCTACGGCTTCTGCGGCCGCGGCGAGGGCGGCGCGTTCACGGAGGGCGGCGCGCTGGAGAGCGGCGGCCGGCTGCCGATCAACACCGGGGGTGGCGGCCTGAGCGAGGCGTACGTCCATGGCTTCAACCTCATCAACGAGGGCGTGAAGCAGCTACGGGGCACGAGCACGGCGCAGGTGCCGAACGCGGCTACTTGCCTGGTGACGGCGGGCGAAGGTGTGCCCACGTCGGCGGTACTGCTGCGGGCCCCGTAAGGGGCGCGGGGAACTGCGCGAGCAACCACGACGGTCCCGCACCCGAAAGAGGACAACCACATGGCAGACGCGACGACTGAGACCGAGCCCCTCCTGTCCCCCACCATCGATACGGACGGCGCCCCCTTCTGGGAGTACGCCGCCCAGGGCGAACTGAGGATCCAGGCCTGCGCCGACCCCAGCTGTGGCGAGCTCCGGTGGCCGCCCAGGCCCTGCTGCCCGCACTGCCAGTCCTTCGAGAGCGAGTGGCGCCGCATGAGCGGACGCGGCCGCATCTGGTCCTACGTCCGCCCGCACCCACCCCTGCTCCCCGCGTACGGGGAACACGCCCCGTACAACGCGATCATCGTCGAGCTGGCCGAGGCCCCCCGCATCCGCCTGGTCGGCAACCTCGTCGCCGCCCCGGACGCCCCGCTGAACTCCGTCGACCCCGAGCGCCTGCGTATCGGAGCGAAGGTGCAGGTCGCGTTCACCGACGTGAACGGGATCGCGATGCCCCGCTGGCTCCTGGAGCGGCCGTGAGCCTGCGTACGGCGATCGACAAGGACACGGGCGTAGCGGTCGTCACCCTCGACCGCCCGGCCCGGCACAACGCCATCGACACCGAGACGGCGGATCAACTCGCCAGCGCCTGGCGGGGGTTCCGCTTCGACGACACCGTGCGGGCGATCGTGCTCACCGGGGCCGGCGAGAAGGCGTTCTGCACGGGCATCGACCGCGACACGGATGTCCCGCAGCCCGGCTCCCCCTACTCGATGGACGATCCGCTGCTCTCCGTCGGCCCCAAGGCCAACGACCTGTGGAAGCCGGTCATCGCCGCCGTCAACGGCATGGCGTGCGGCGGGGCCTTCTATCTTCTGGGCGAGGCGGAGTTCGTCATCGCCGCCGAGCACGCCACGTTCTTCGACCCGCACACCACGTACGGCATGGTCAGCGCGTACGAGGCGATCCTCATGGCGCAGCGCATGCCGCTGGGCGAGGTGGCCAGGATGTCGCTGATGGGTACGGCCGAGCGGGTCTCCGCGCGGAGGGCGTACGAGATCGGCCTGGTCTCCGAACTGGCTCCGGCCGCCGATCTGTTGGCGGCGGCCGGCCGCGCCGCGGAGGTCATCGCCTCGTACCCGACCGAGCCGGTCCAGGGGACGGTACGGGCGCTCTGGGCGGCGAAGGAGGCCGCCCGCACCCAGGCCCTGACCCAGGCCCCCCACCTCATCGCACTCGGCAACCTCCCCCCGGAGCGACAGGCGGGTCTCTTCACGGGGCGCGGCAGCGGCTTCCGTATCAGGTGAGCAGCAACTTCCGGGCCGGGTGAGCGAGGGCGGCTTCCCGGTGCGGGTTCGTCGTGGCTGGTCGCGCAGTTCCCCGCGCCCCTGACGACGCCCGGGGTCCGGGCCGCCGCCTGGCAGGGTTCATCCAGTCGGCGTAGCGTCACGAGTGGACGGCCGCCGTCCGGAGCCCCTTCCAAAGCTGGTACGACGGCCGTCACGAGGCACGTTCTGCGCCCGGTGGGCCCGACGCGGGGTAACCGGGTGGGTGGGCGGGAAAGATCCGCCGCGGGGCGGCGGCGCGGGGC
Source organism: Streptomyces sp. NPDC051218 (assembly GCF_044455475.1). NCBI lineage: Bacteria > Bacillati > Actinomycetota > Actinomycetes > Kitasatosporales > Streptomycetaceae > Streptomyces > Streptomyces sp. NPDC051218. The sequence continues at coordinate 310,721 of NZ_JBITEU010000004.1, forward strand.
GGACACGACCCGCACCGAGCAGCACCCCAGGTCCGCTAGGACCGAGCCGTGCCCGTCCCCCGCTCCGCGTCCAGCGCGTACACGCAGCGGTCCTTGCTGCACGCGTACACCACGCCATCCCGCACCACCGGCGCCCCGGTGATCTCGCCGCCCGTGGCCAGCTTCCAGCGCAGGCGGCCGTCGTCCGCCTTCAGCGTGTAGAGGAGGTGGTCGGTCGAGCCGAAGTGGATGCGCCGGTCGGCCACGACGGGCGTGCCGACGACCTCGCCGCCGGCCTGGAACCGCCACTTCGGCGTGCCCGTCACCGCGTCAAGCGTGTAGAGCCCCTTGCCGCTGCCCACGTGGACGTGGCCGTCGGCGACCAGGACGGGCTCGATCGACGCCCGGGACTCCGTGGCGATGCGCCACCGGTCGCGGCCGTCCGTGGCGTCGAGGGCGTACACCGTTCCGAGGTAGTCCGCGAGGTACACGCCGCCGCCGGTGACTGCGGGCCCCGGCGCGAACGCGGGCGGACACAGGAACGCGGCGGGCGCCTCGAAGTGCCAGCGGACATGCCCGCCCGCCACGTCGATCGCGAGGACCCGGGAGCCCGCGGACACGTACACGTACCCGTCCTGGGCGGGCGCGAGCCGCACCGGGACGCCGCCGCAGGAGGCCGCGTCGCCGATGGGGTACGACCAGCGCTCGTCGCCGGTGCGGGCCTCCAGGGCGCGCAGGCGCGCGTCCTTCCAGACGTAGACCGTGCCGTCGTGGACGACGGGTCCCGCCTCGGGGGTCTCGAAGTCGGTCTGCGCCCCGGTGATCTCCCAGAGCTTCTGGCCGCTCGCGGCCTCCCAGGCCTGTACGCCGCCGCCGCGCGTCCCCGTGACGACGGTGCCCCGGTCGGCCTGGAGGGAGTACACCCAGGCGTCGGTGTTCAGGCGCCACAGGTCGGTGCCGTCGGAGCCGTCGAGGGCGTAGAGCGTGGGGCCGTCGGAGGCGTGGATACGTCCGTCGGCGACGCCAATGGACCAGGCGACGTCCCGCGTCTTGAAGCTGCGCCGGCCCGTGCCGACGTCCAGGGCGTGGACCTCGAAGGACGTGACGTAGACGAGGTTCCCCGCGACGGCGGGCGTACCCCACACGTCGTTCGACATCCGGAAGCGCCACGGCCGCCACGCGGCCCCCGCGTCCGGCGCGGCGGTGGGGGCGGGCACCACGGGGTCGGCGCCGTTCGCCGCGGCCCTGGACCGCGACCACGAGGCGGCGAGGCCAGTGTCGGCGGGCATCGAGCCGACGGCGGCCCGTGCGTCGGCCACCCGCGGGCCGGGACCGATCGGCACCTTCGCCCCGGCCAGGTGCACGGGACCGGCGTCCGGCACACCCCCGAAGGGCGGCGGCTGCGTCGGCGGTACCGGCGGCGCGTGCTGCGGAGGGGGCGGCGCGACGGCGGGAGCGCCGCCACGGCCGCCGCTCCTGCCGGAGGAGGCGAGCGCGGCCCGCGCGGGCGGACGGCCTCCCCTGCGGGCCTCGATCAGGGCGACGGCCCGCTCCGGCAGCCACGCGGACGCGGTGCCGCTGTCGCCGTCCTCGCTCTCCGAGGCGAAGAGGTGCGGCGCGAGCTGGGCCTGGAGGTCGGCGGGGCTTGGCCGCAGCACCGCCTCCATCTGCATGCACGTCTCGATGAGCGGACGCAGCTCGTCCGGGAGTCCCTCTAGGTCGGGGCCTTCGCGGAGCAGCATGAAGACGGTCTCCACGGGGTTCGCCCCGTGGAAGGGCGCGTGGCCGGTGGCGGCGAAGACGAGCATCGAGCCGAGCGAGAACACGTCGCTGGCGCCAGTGACGCTGCGGGAGTCCTTGGCCTGCTCGGGCGACATGTACGCGGGCGTGCCCACCGCGACGTTCGTCATGGTCAGGCGGGTGTTGGAGACGCCGGACGCGATGCCGAAGTCGATCACGCGCGGGCCGTCCTCCACCACGAGGACGTTCGACGGCTTGAGGTCGCGGTGGACGAGGCCCGCGCCGTGGATGGACTCCAGGGCCTCGGCGACGCCGGCCGCGAGCCAGCGCACGGCCTGGGTGGGCAGCGGACCGTGCTCATTCACTATTTCTTCGAGCGAGGGAGCGGGTACGTAGGCGGTGGCCAGCCACGGCACGGCCGCGCGCGGATCGGCGTCCACGACGGCGGCCGTGTAGAAACCGGACACGGCTCGCGCCGCCTCGACCTCGCGCGTGAAGCGGACGCGGAAAAGCTGGTCCTCGGCGAGCTCGGTCCTGACCGTCTTGATCGCCACGCGCCGCCCTGACGCGGAGCGCGCGAGGTAGACAAGGCCCATGCCACCGGCTCCGAGCCTGCCGAGCACCTCGAACGGGCCGATCCGCCTCGGATCGTGCTGCGTCAGCTGATCCACCACTTGCCCTGCCACCTCCCCGTACGCGGGCGCCGTATGGGCGGCCCCGTGCAGCGTCTCACCACCGAGCCGCTACGGCGGCACGCACCCTGATTCTTCCTGTCCGGGGCGGTGGTTGCGAACCCGGGGCGGGATCGGGGTGTTGTGGGACAAAGAAGGCGCAAGAAGAAGGAGATATGTGAGCGAAACTTGATTCGAACGCACGAACTATTCACGTACGGCTCCCCACCGGCGCGCGAAATCGAGAGAAATACGCCCCTCGATACGGCCCCCAACCCCATTTGCACTCGGCCGAATCGCGCTCCGATCACCCCTCGGTAAGCTGACGGCATGACAGGACAGGTACGTACCGTCGACGGCCGCGTGGCCGGTCGGCGAGGTCAGGCGACGCGTCAGAAGCTGCTCGACTGCCTCAGCGAGATGCTCAGCTCCTCGCCCTACCGGGACGTCAAAGTCATCGACGTCGCCCGGAAGGCGGGGACTTCACCCGCGACCTTCTATCAGTACTTCCCCGACGTGGAAGGCGCCGTCCTTGAGATCGCCGAGCAAATGGCGGCGGAAGGCGCGGAGTTGACCCAGCTCCTCGACGGCCGCTCCTGGGTCGGCAAGGCGGGGTGGCAGACCGCACAGGAGCTGGTCGACGGCTTCCTCGACTTCTGGCGCAAGAACGACGCGATCCTCCGGGTGGTCGATCTGGGCGCCGCCGAGGGCGACAAGCGCTTCTACAAGATCCGCATGAAGATCCTGAACTCGGTCAACAACTCCCTTACGGACACGGTCAAGGAGCTCCAGGCCAAGGGCAAGGTCGACAAGGACGTCAGCCCGGCGGCGATGGCCGGCTCCCTGGTGGCCATGCTCGCCGCGGTCGCCTCGCACCAGCGGGGCTTCCAGACCTGGGGCGTCAAGCAGGCCGAACTGAAGCCCAATCTCGCACTGTTGGTGCATCTGGGCGTAACAGGCAAGAAGCCGACGAAGTAGCCCCTGCGGGGCTCCCGTCCTTTTGTCCTGTCAGCCTCAGCGGCGGATCACTTATGTGGTCCGCCGCTGTGGTCCCTGCCGGGCATCGCGGCATCAGCCGCGCCTCTCCAGGCGGAACAAGCGGATCTCCCGCTCCACCCGGGATTGATACGTGGCGTACGGCGGCCAGAAAGCCAGGACCGCCTCCCAAACCTTCTCCCGCTCCTCGCCCCTCAACAGCCGTGCCCGTACCGGGATGTCCTTGCCGTGCCAGCTGATGTCCGCGTCGGGGTGGGCCAGCAGATTGCCGGTCCAGGCGGGGTGCCCCGGGCGCCCGAAGTTGGAGCCGATCAGGATCCAACTCCCGGACTCCTCCGGCATACAGGCCAAGGGCGTGCGCCGCGGGATCCCGCTCTTGGCGCCGCGCACCGTCAGGATCACGCCGGGCAGCATCTTCGCGCTGAGCAGCACCTTGCCGCGCGTGAGGCGGTGCACGGTGCGGTCCATCGCGGGTATGAAGCGCGGGGCGATCTTCGCGAAGGCCCGGGTGGACGACACCTTCTGCATCAGGCGGACACCGGGCGGCATCAGACGGCCACCGTCGGCTGCGCTTCGGACGTGGACGCCGTCGCCGCGCGGAACAGGTCGGCCCGTTCCGCCGCCCGCGCCCGCAGCCGGTGCACGGGCCCGAAGAGCAGTTCGTCGCTCGACGCCCGCTTGAAGTACAGATGCGCCTCGTGCTCCCAGGTGAACCCGATGCCGCCGTGCAGCTGCACCGCCTCCGACGCGGCGGTCCGCAGCGCGTCGAGCGACTGCGCGAGCGCGAGCCCCCCGGCCTGCTCGGACGTCTGCCCAGCCATCTGTCCGGAGCCCGTCCCGGTGGCCCACGCCGCGTAGTACGCGGCCGACCGCGCGGCCTGTACCTGGACGTACACGTCCGCGAGCCGGTGCTTGACCGCCTGGAAGGAGCCGATGGCCCGCCCGAACTGCTCGCGCTGCTTGACGTACTCGACGGTCCGTTCAAGGGCCCGGTCCGCGGCGCCCACGGCCTCCGCGGCGAGCACGGTCGCGGCGATGTCACCGACGGCGGCCAGCGCGCCCGGCACGTCGGCGTCATCAGTGACGCCGAGCAACTCCGCCTCCACATCGCGCAGTTCGACGCGAGCCTGCGGCCGTGTCTCGTCGAGGGAGATCTGCCGGGTCCGTACGAGTCCGGCGGCGCCCTCCGGCACGAGATAGAGGAGCGTACGGGAGCGGGCGAAGCCCCCGGTGTGCGCGGCCACCACGAGCAGCCCCGCGCTGTGCCCGTCCAGTACCTGCTCCGCCTGCCCGTAGAGCCGCCAGACCCCGTCGTCCGAGAGCTTGGCCTGCACGCCGCCCGCACGGCCGCCGCCCGACCAGTCGCCGAGGTTGTCGCCGACCAGGCCGAGCGCGGTGGCGAGTCCGGTGCCGGGCACGGCGAGCGCGGCGGTGAGGCCGCCGGTGGCGATGCGGGGCAGGAGCCGCGACCGCTGCTCGTCGGTGCCGAGACGGTGAAGGAGCGGGGCGACGAGCGCGGCCGTGGCGAAGAGGGGCGAGGGGGTGAGGGCGCGGCCGAGCTCCTCGCCGCCGAGTGCGAGCTCCGCAGGGCCGCACCCCACACCCCCGTACGACTCGGGGACGGCGATGCCGGGCAGGCCGAGCTGTTCGGCGAGGGCGGACCAGAGGGCGGTGTCGTATCCGGCGGGGGTGCGGACCGCGGCCTTCACCTCGTCCGGGCCGCAGCGTTTGGTGACGAGCTCACGAAGGGTGCGGCGGATTTCTTCCTGCTCCGCGGTGAAGGCGGCGTCCATCGGCGGGCTCCTCCCCGGGGTGGCGGCCATGCCCGCCACCCGAATCTGACGGGCCGTCATGCTAAGACCGTGCCGACCAGATGCACAGGGTCACGACGCCACGTAACACCTCCCGACGACTCCCGGCGACACGCCAACCTGATGTACCGTCAGATTCATGCCAACTCCCCTTCCCCACAGCACTCCTGTGGCGTCGGCCGGTACGGGCGCGGCGGCCACCCGCACGCGCAAGGTGGCCGTCGTCGGCATATCCCTCTCCGACTGCGGCCGCGTCGACGAGGCCACCCCCTATGCCCTGCACGCCCAGGCGGCCCGCCGAGCCCTGGCCGACTCGGGCCTGGGCCGCGAGGTCATCGACGGCATCGCGTCGGCCGGCCTCGGGACGCTCGCCCCGGTCGAGGTCGCCGAGTATCTGGGCCTGAAGCCGCGCTGGGTCGACTCCACCTCCGTGGGCGGATCCACCTGGGAGGTCATGGCGGCCCACGCGGCGGACGCGATCGCCGCCGGGCACGCGAACGCCGTGCTCCTCGTCTACGGCTCGACGGCGCGGGCGGACATCAAGGCCGGGCGGCGCACGTCGAACCTGTCCTTCGGCGCGCGCGGGCCCCTCCAGTTCGAGGTCCCGTACGGGCACTCCCTGATCGCCAAGTACGCGATGGCCGCGCGCCGCCACATGCACGAGTACGGCACGACGCTCGAACAGCTCGCCTCGGTGGCCGTCCAGGCACGGGCGAACGCGGCGACGAACCCCGACGCGATGTACCGCGACCCGATCACGGTCGACGAGGTACTCGGCGGCCCGATGATCGCGGACCCGTTCACCAAACTGCACTGCTGCATCCGGTCCGACGGCGGCTGCGCGGTGCTCCTCGCGGCGGAGGAGTACGTGGCCGACTGCGCCTCTACCCCCGTGTGGGTGCTCGGCACCGGCGAGCACGTCTCGCACACGACGATGTCGGAATGGGACGACTTCACGGTCTCCCCGGCAGCGGTCAGCGGCCGCCTCGCCTTCGAACGGGCCGGGGTACGCCCCGAGGACGTAGACATCGCGCAGATCTACGACGCCTTCACCTACATGACCCTGGTGACGCTGGAGGACCTGGGGTTCTGCGCGAAGGGCGAGGGCGGCGCGTTCGTGGAGAAGGGCCGCCTGCTGCGGGGCGGCGAACTCCCGACGAACACGGACGGCGGCGGCCTCTCCGCCCAACACCCGGGCATGCGCGGCCTGTTCCTCCTGGTGGAGGCCGTACGCCAACTACGCGGAGAGGCGGGCGAGGGCCGCCAGGTCCGGAAGGCGCGGGGCGGCCTGCCAGAGGTGGCGGTGGCTTCGGGAACGGGCGGATGGTTCTGCTCTTCGGGGACGGTGGTGCTGGGGCGGGGGTAGGGGGATTGCTGCGGGGTGCGGGGTGCGGGGTGCGGTCCCGCGGGGGTCACCCTCGCCCCAGGCTTGGACCGCTCACGTAGATTCGCCGAGCCCTCCCGTAGATTCGGCGGATGGACGACACCGACAGGCCCGATGACATCGCCCACGGCCGCGCCCTCCTTCGCTCCCTCCGCGTCTGGGACACCGAACTGCCCCCGTTCGACCCGGAGACCGCCCCCACCGAGCCGTTGCCCCTCTTCTGGCAGTGGTTCGTGGACGTGGCCGAGGCGGGGCAAGTGGAGCCACACACGATGACGCTGGCCACGGCGGACGAGTCGGGGCGCCCTGACGTACGGACGCTGATGCTGCACGACGCGGACGCCGACGGCTGGCACTTCGGCTCGCACGCGGGCAGCGCCAAGGGCCGCCAGCTCGCCGCGCGCCCGGAGGCCGCGCTCGGGTTCTACTGGCCCGTCCAGGGCCGCCAGGTCCGCGTGCGCGGCCGGGTCACGGCGGCGAGCGCCACCGCGAGCCGCGCCGACCTCGCACGTCGTTCGCCAGGGGCACTGGCGTCGGCGCTCGTCGGCAGGCAGAGCGAAGTGCTCCCGTCGTACGGGGATCTGGTGGCCGCGAGCCAGGCCGCGTGGGAGCACGCGCAGGCGGAACCGGACGCACCGGCGCCCAGCTGGACGCTGTACGTGCTCGAACCGGCGGAGGTCGAGTTCTTCCAGGGGGACGCGCGACGCAGGCACGTGCGGCTGCGATACCGCAGGCAGACGGACGGAAGCTGGCTCAAGGAGCTGCTGTGGCCGTGAGGGGCCCGGCCCGCATGAGGGTCCAGGGGTGAAGCGCTGCTACGTGAAGCTGTACTGCGCGAAGTCCCGCACCGGGCGGAACCCGAGCCGCTGATACAGCGCGTTGCTCGTGGGGTTGTCGAGGTCGGTGAAGAGCAGCACCTCGTCCGCGCCCGCCGCGACCGCCGCGCCGCTCACGGCGGCGGTGACCGCGCCCGCGTAGCCCCGCCCGCGCAGGTGGGCCGGGGTGTAGACGGGGGCGATCCTGACCTGGCCCGCGACCCGGCGGGTGTTGCCCGCCATGGCGAGAGGGGTGCCGTCGGGGGCTTCCCAGAGGGTGACGCCCCCGTAGGCGAGGCGGGCGTCGGCCCATTCGCCGGCGTCCATCGCGGCCTTCTGCCCGAGGGCCTCGTGGAACTCACCGTGCCAGAGCGCGAGCAGCGCCCGGTCGCCGCCGGTGGCGACGCGCGCGCCGCCGGCCGGTGCGGGCTGGGGCGGCGTGAGGGTGCCGAGGCGGTACAACCGCTGGGCGTAGTGGACGACGGGGGTGGCGTGCGTCCGCCGCTGCCAGGCGGCGGAGAACGCAGCCGCGGTGGCACTCTCGGCCGCCACCCCGGCAGGCGCGAGGCCCGCGTCGGCGAGGACTTCGGCGAGCTGGTCGGCCGCGGCAACGTCGACGGCCGCGTCGGTGCCTGCGAGCGGGCTGAGGGTGGGCAAGTGCGGCGGGGTCCACAGGAAGGCACCGCTCACGACGCCGTCACCGTCAGCGCGGATTCCGAAGAGGGGATCTTCCTTCCCGTACACATGCAGCCCACGCGTACGGAGCATGTCGGTGACGCTGAGCAGCGCGGTGTGCAGGGCGGGCGCCGAGTGCAGGAAGGCCGCGGCGCGGGAGTGGAACTCGTCGAGGTCGGAGGTCAACTGCCAGACACCCGCATGCGCACTTGAGGAGGCCATGGACCATGATCTCCCTGGCCGCAGGCCCGACGGAAGCGAATTAAGCGGCGTGCAGCAGCAGGCAATGCACCCCTCGTGGCTACGGGGCGGTCCGCGGCCGGAACACCGGGACCACCGTCCCCTCCCCCACATCCCGGAACCCCGCCTCCAGCGCCATCCCGATCCGCAGCTCGCCCTCCTCGCAGTCGACGATCTCCGTCATCATGCGCGGGCCTTCGGCGAGGTCGACGACCGCGGCGACGTACGGGACGCGGGTACCGAACGGCGGCAGGTCGTTCCGGTGCACCACTGACCAGGTGTAGAGCGTGGCGTGGCCGCTCGCCCGCTGCCAGGTGACGTCCTCGCTCCAGCAGTGGGGGCAGAACTCGCGCGGGTAGTGGTGCGCCTCGCCGCATCGCCCGCAGCGCCGGATCAGCAGCTGCCCTTCGGCCGCCGCGTCCCAGTAGGGCCGGGTGAAGGCGTCGGCCTCGGGGAGGTCGAAGCGCGGGCTGGCGGAACTCGAAGTACTCACAAGGACGGCCCGCTTTCTGACGCCACACAACAACCACTTCTGACGGTCAGTCAGTTCACCGCATGCCCGGCGCACAAGCAAGACATGCACTCAAAGCAACGCGTACCAGGGGGTGTACGAGTAGGAGGCGTACGCAGGAGGGCGGACGCCTCACCGGGCCCGCGGACGTGGCGCGAAACCCACGGACGCAGGGCGCGCCGCGTATACCCGTGATCAATTCGCAACCGGTTTGGGGCTTGACCGTCCCCCATCAAGTGATCGCGTGATTACTCTCAGGTTCATGGCCGACACCACTCCCCCACAAGCGCCACAGCAAGACCGTCCTGTGTACGTCGTCGGCGGCGGACCCGGCGGGCTCTCCGTCGCGGCCGCGCTGCGTGCCCGCGGCGTACGCGCGGTCGTGCTCGAGAAGTCCGACCGGGTCGGCGCCTCTTGGCGCTCGCACTACGCCCGCCTGCACCTGCACACGACGCGCCGCCTCTCCGCCCTGCCGGGGCTCCCGATACCGCGCTCCTTCGGACGCTGGGTGTCACGTGACAACGTGCTCCGCTACCTGGAGAAGTACGCCGAGTTCCACGAGCTGGAGATCGTCACCGGCGTCGAGGTGTCCCGCCTGGAGCGTACGGCCGACGGCGCGGGCTGGCTCCTGCACGCCACCGGCGGACGGGAGTTGACCGGCAGCGCGGTGGTGATCGCCACCGGGTACAACCACACGCCCCACCTGCCGGACTGGCCCGGCCGCGACACGTACACAGGCGAACTCCTGCACGCGAGCGCCTACCGCGACCCGCGCCCGTACGAGGGCAAGGACGTCCTGGTCGTGGGCGTCGGCAACACCGGCGCCGAGATCGCCGTCGACCTCGTCGCGGGCGGCGCGGCCCGCGTCCGGCTCGCGGTGCGCACCGCGCCGCACATCGTCCGCCGGTCCACCGCGGGCTGGCCCGCGCAGCGCACGGGCATCCTGTGCCGCAGGCTGCCCGTCGCGCTCGTGGACCGTCTCGCGGGCCCGATCGCCAGGGTGAGCGTTCCCGACCTGTCGGCGAGGGGGCTGCCCCGCCCGGACACCGGCCTGTACTCGCGCGTCAAGCAGGGGGCGATCCCGGTCCAGGACGTGGGCCTCATCGACGCGGTGCGCAAGGGCAAGGTCGAACCGGTCGCGGCCGTCGACTCCTTCGAGGACGGCAAGGTCGTCCTGGCCGACGGCACCCGGATCGTCCCCGAGGCGGTCATCGCGGCCACGGGCTACCGCCGGGCACTGGAACCGCTCCTAGGCGACCTGGGCGTACTGGACGCAAAGGGCACGCCCCTCACCCGCGGCCCCCGCACCACAAAGTCGGCCCCCGGTCTCTACTTCACCGGCTTCACGAACCCCATCAGCGGAATGCTGCGCGAAATGGCCCGGGACGCAGAAAAGATCGCAAAGGCCATAACGAAAACCCACCCAACCCCCCGCTGACGCCCCGAGGGGCCCCACAAGGGGCGCGACCGCAGGCCCCGCAAGGGGCGCGGGGAACTGCGCACCCAGCCACGACGCCACCTCAGACACCCAACGAACGCCCAGGCCCCCAAGGGGCGCGAGGAACGGCGCGCCCAGCCAAGACGGCGCGTCAGACGCCCACGAACCCCAACGCCCCCTATAGGGGCGCGGGGAACTGCGCACCCAGCCACGACGCCGCGAAAGACACCCGACGAACCTCGACGGCCCCGTAAGGGGCGCGGGGAACTGCGCGGCCAACCACAACAGGCCAGCAGGCACCCGACGAACCGCAACACCCCCAAGGGGCGCGAGGAACCGCAACACCCCCAAGGGGCGCGAGGAACCGCAACACCCACCCACAACGCCACCGCAGACACGCACACCCCCGGCCCCCCCACCCCCACAACCCCCCGTGGCCGGTACTACACCCTCCCGAAACCCCACCCCCCGAAGGGGGAGTAACCCCCCGGCCCACCCGGGTACTGCTAAAGGGCCGCCCCCACTTCGTGCAGCACTGTTCCTGACACACCGTCAGTTCAGTAACCTGACTATGCGTCAGTTGGAGTTGCTGTCACACAGGAGCGGGCGGACCGATGCTTGGATCGACTTACGGCACCTTCACCACCGACCCCCGCCGCGCGCGTGTTGTGGCCTGCGGCGAAGCCCCGGGACCCGCCGTCCACGGACACGCCGCCACGGCGGACGACCTGGACGTCAGCGGACGCCCGCTGCACGCCGACATACCGGACCTGGACCGGTTCTTCCGCCCCGAGGCCGTCGCCGTCATCGGCGCGTCGGACGCCGACGGACGGCCGAACACCGGCATCACGCGCCAGCTCATGGACTGGGCCGAGCGCGGCGGCGCCCGGCTGTACCCCGTGCACCCCACCCGCCGGTCCGTCTTCGGCACCCCCTGCTTCCCCTCCGTCGCGGATCTGCCGGAACAGGTCGACCTGGCCGTACTCCTCGTCAGTGACCCCCTTCCCGTGATCGAGGAACTCGCCGAAGCCAAGGTGAAGTTCGCCGTGGCCTTCGCCTCCGGGTTCGCCGAGACCGGCGAGGAGGGCGCGGCGGCCCAGGCCCGCCTGGCCGCCGCCGTGGAACGCTCGGGGCTGCGGCTGCTCGGGCCCAACACCAACCTCAACGCCTTCGAGAAGTTCCGTGACGACCTCGAAGGCCCCGCCATCGCCCTGATCACCCAGTCCGGCCACCAGGGCCGCCCCGTCTTCACGATGCAGGAGATCGGCGTACGCCTCTCGCACTGGGCGCCCACCGGCAACGAAGCCGACCTGGAGACCTCCGACTTCATCTCCTACTTCGCCGAACGCCCCGAGGTCGGAGCCATCGCCTGTTACGTCGAGGGCCTGAAGGACGGCCGATCCTTCCTGCTCGCCGCGGACCGCGCCGCCCAGCGCGGCGTGCCCGTCGTCGCGGTCAAGGTCGGCCGCACCGAGACCGGCGCCCGCATGGCGGCCTCACATACCGGCAAGCTCACCGGCGCCGACACGGTCATCGACGCGGCGATGCGGCAGTACGGCGTGATCCGCGTCGACGGGCTCGACGAACTCCAGGACACGTCCGCCCTGTTGGCGCGGGCGAAGCCCCCGAAGGCGGAGGGCGTCGTCGTCTATTCGATCTCGGGCGGCACGGGCGCGCACTTCTCGGACCTGGCGACCGAGGCGGGGCTGCGGCTTCCCGCGCTCTCGGACGCCAAGCAGGCGGAGCTGCACCAGTGGATACCGGACTACCTGAACGTCGCCAATCCCGTCGACAACGGCGGCCACCCGGTGGGCGACTGGCGCGGCCGGAAGATCATCGACGCGATCCTGGACGATCCGGAGGTGGGGGTGCTGATCTGTCCCATCACCGGCCCCTTCCCGCCCATGAGCGACAAACTGGCGCAGGACCTGGTGGACGCGGCGGAGCAGACGGACAAGCTGGTGTGCGTGGTGTGGGGCTCGCCGGTGGGGACCGAGGAGGCCTACCGCAGCACGCTCCTCGGCTCGTCGCGCGTCGCCACCTTCCGTACCTTCGCCAACTGCATCACGGCCGTACGCGCCTATCTGGACCACCACCGCTTCACGGCCCGCTACCGCTCCCCCTTCGACGAGGCCCCGCGCACCGCCTCGCCCTCCTTCCGCAAGGCGCAGGCCCTGATGCGGCCCGGCCAGCAGCTGAGCGAGCACGCGGCGAAGCAGCTGCTGCGCGCGTACGGGATTCGCGTACCGCGTGAGCAGTTGGTGACCAGCGCGGCGGCGGCCGTGCGGGCGGCCGGGCTCGTCGGCTACCCGGTGGTGATGAAGGCGTCCGGGGCGCACCTCGCCCACAAGAGCGAACTGGGGCTCGTGAAGGTCGGGTTGACGTCGGCGAGCCAGGTGCGGGACGCCTACCGGGAGCTGACCGACATCGCCCGCTACGAAGGCATCGCGCTGGACGGTGTCCTCGTCTGCCAGATGGTGGCGCGGGGCGTCGAGATGGTGGTGGGCGTGACGCAGGACGATCTTTTCGGTCCTACGGTGACCGTCGGGCTCGGGGGTGTCCTCGTCGAGGTGCTGCGGGACGTGGCCGTACGAGTGCCGCCGTTCGGGGAGTCGCAGGCCTCCGCGATGCTGTCCGAACTGCGCGGGCGCGCGTTGCTCGACGGGGTCCGGGGGGCGCCCCCCGCCGACGTCGACGCACTCATCGAAGTCGTCCTGAGGGTGCAGCGGATGGCGCTCGAACTGAGCGATGACCTCGCCGAGTTGGACATCAATCCGCTGATGGTGCTGCCCCAGGGGCAGGGTGCGGTCGCGCTGGACGCCTTGGCCGTCTGCCGCTGAGCGCCTTTCCGGACCGCAGCTTCGCGCCGGACCGCCGCTTCGCTGCGGATGTCTCCCGCGCACCCACCCGATTACCCCGCATACGAATCGGAGCCACTCCCGCATGTCGGACACCCCCCTCGACTCATTGGTACTCCACGCCACTGACAACGCCGTCTCGTGGATCACCCTCAACCGGCCCGAAGCCATGAACGCCGTCACCTGGGACCAGCGCGAACGCGTCATTTCGCTGCTCGCCGACGCCTCGTCCGACCCCGGCGTCCGAGCGGTCGTGATCACCGCCACCGGCAAGGGTTTCTGCGCGGGGGCCGATCTACGCGGCGCGCCCAGCGGCACGCCCAACGGCGGCGCCGAGCGCGTGCCCGGTGACGTGGCTCGCACGATCAAACGGGGCGCCCAGCGCCTCATCTCCGCCGTACTCGACTGCGAGAAGCCGGTGATCGCCGCGGTGAACGGCACCGCGGCCGGCATCGGCGCGCATCTCGCGTTCGCGTGCGACCTCGTCATCGCCGCCGAACAGGCCAAGTTCATCGAGGTGTTCGTGCGCCGCGGCCTGGTGCCCGACGGAGGCGGCGCCTATCTCCTGCCGCGCCTGATCGGCCCGCAACGGGCCAAGGAGCTGATGTTCTTCGGGGACTCCGTGCCGGCCGCGGACGCCGAACGGCTCGGGCTCGTCAACCGCGTCGTACCGGCCGGTGAACTGGAGAAGACGGCCCGCGCCTGGGCGGAACGCCTGGCGACGGGACCGACCCGCGCCATCGCCCTGACCAAGCAACTGGTCAACGCGTCCCTGGAATCGGACCGCGCGACCGCCTTCGCGGCGGAGGCGGCGGCGCAGGAGATCAACATGACGACGAAGGACGCGAACGAAGGCGTCACCAGCTTCGTGGAACGACGCTCACCTTCTTACGAAGGCCGCTGAGGCAGCCCCCGGCCCACCAGGAGCCGGCGGCGGCGGCCTCAGTCCTTCACCAGTTTCTCGATCTCGGGGGCGTCCGGATCGCCGGACGTCACGAACAGCTCGGGGGCGTCCTCCGTGCCGCCGATCGACCAGGCCTGGGTGCCCTGGCAACCGTCAAGGTCGATGTCGACCCTGGGGCGGCCGTCGGTGTCGTCGAAGCCGATGGTCCACGTGCCGGTCACTTCGCAGCCCGAGAGACCCTTCTCGTCCAGGGTTTCGTCCGGGGCGACGATGGCGGACTCGTCCTCCTCGTCGGCCGGCAGCTCCGCGAGTTCGGCGCGCCCGTCCGCCGTCAGCCTCAGCACCGCCCTGTCGCCGCCCTCGTCCCGCCACACCCCGGCGAGCTGCTCGTCGCTGAGCCGCGGCGGCTCGTACTCCTTGAGGAGTCCCGTGGCGGTGGCCACCCCGGCCAGCGCTACGACCACCACGCACAGCCCCACCGAGGCGAGTCCCGACCGGAACCAGAGCCTGCGCAGCCGCACGGGACCCTCACTCGCCCGCCTCTCCCAGTACGCGAGGGCCAGCGCGGGCAGCACCCCGGCGGCCGCCCCCCCACAGCATCGGTTCGACGAACGGCCCGCCCAGGGCGGCGAAGAGGAGCCCCCACCCCGCACTCGGCACCAGTTGGGCGCCGATCACCCAGGCCCACTCCGGACCCCGTCCGGACTTCCGCCGCGCCGTCCGGCCGATGAGCGTCGCCGGAACGACCTGCACGCACGCGTGCACCAGGCCGAGGACCGGAAGGAGCAGCGGCAGGAAGAGGACGAGGCAGGCCAGGCCGATGGCGCCACCCTCGGCTGCCCCGTAGTTGTCGTTGTCCAGGGAGAGCACGAAGGCGACCAGTCCGGCCGCGGGCAGTTGCGCGGCGCACGCCGCGCTGGCCGCCGCCATCCCACCGCCCCAGGGATCCCGCGCGCCGTCCCGTGTGTCCCCCCACGTCATGGACCTGAAGGTACGCGGGCCATCACACCGCCGATGAGGCGCCTCCCCCTACCGAAGAGCCGGCCCGCGCCCTTCCCATCTGACGGCCCGTCAGCTTCAATGGCTGGTGTGATGGGACATGCAGGGATGGCGGCCACCGTCGTCCGATACCTCAGGTCGGTCGGCGCACCGACCGCCACCGGCCCGGTCGAAGTCCTCCCGCGCCCGCAGCTGCGGGCGGTCGGCGACGACGAGCGGGCGCCGCTCGACGCGGGTGAGTTCCGGCGCGTGCTCGGGAACTTCGCGACCGGCGTGACCGTTGTCACGGCACCGGCATCCGAAGGCGAGGAAGGCCCGGCGGGGTTCGCCTGTCAGTCCTTCTCCTCGCTCTCCCTCGACCCGCCCCTGGTCTCCTTCATGGTCGCGCGTACGTCGACGACGTGGCCGCGCATCGCGCGCGCGGGCGTCTTCTGCGTCAACGTCCTCGGCGCCGACCAGGGCGCGCTGTGCCGCGGCTTCGCGGTGAGCGGCGCCGACAAGTTCGCCGGTGTCGTGTACGACGCCGCGCCCGTCACCGGCTCGCCCCGCCTGGCCGGCGCACCGGCCTGGATCGACTGCACGATCCAGGCGGTGCACACCGGGGGCGACCACCTGATCGTGGTCGGCCGGGTGGACGCGCTGGGCGCCACGGACGAGGGCGAACCGCTCCTCTTCCACCGAGGCAGGTTCGGCACGCTCGCTACATGACCGCGGGCCGCACGGCCTGCTCGTCGCCGGCCCGCCGGATGACCAGGGCCATCAGCGCCGCCGCCGCGCACAGCGCACCGGAGGCGATCCACATGACGTCGTACGACCCGAAGGCGTCCCGTACGACGCCGCCGACGACGGCCACGATCGCGGCTCCCACCTGGTGCGAGGCGAGCACCCAGCCGAAGACGATGGCGCTGTCGTCGCCGTACTGCTCGCGGCACAGGGCCAGGGTCGGCGGCACCGTCGCCACCCAGTCGAGGCCGTAGAAGACGATGAAGAAGATCATCGGCGGGTGCACGGTCGGCGCCAGCAGCAGCGGCAGGAAGAGCAGCGAGACGCCGCGCAGCGCGTAGTACACGGCAAGCAGCCGCCGCGCGTCGAAGCGGTCCGTGAACCAGCCGGACGCGATCGTCCCCACGACATCGAAGACGCCGATGACGGCGAGGAGCGAGGCGGCGGCCGTGATCGGCATGCCGTGGTCGTGCGCGGCGGGCACGAAGTGTGTCTGGATCAGGCCGTTCGTCGACGCGCCGCAGATGGCGAAGGTCCCCGCGAGCAGCCAGAACGGGCCGGTGCGTGCCGCCTTGAACAGCACGGTGACCGCACGCCGCGCGGCCCCGGTGGTGGGCGGCGGCTTCTCCACGAACTCCTCGGAGCCGTACGGCTTCAGGCCCACGTCCGCTGGATGGTCGCGCAGCAGCAGCCACACGAACGGGACGACGGCGAGCGCGGCAAGGGCGACGGTCACGGCGGCGGGCCGCCACTCATGCGCCTCCACGAGCCAGGAGAGCAGCGGCAGGAAGATCAGCTGCCCTGACGCGGAGGCCGCCGTCAGGATGCCGGTGACGAGCCCGCGCCGCGTGGTGAACCAGCGGTTGGTGACGGTGGCCGCGAAGGCGAGCGCCATGGAACCCGAGCCGAGACCGACGAGCAGCCCCCAGCACAGCAGCAGCTGCCAGGCATGCTGCATCCACACGGTGAGCCCGGAGCCGAGCGCGATCACGACGAGCGCGACCGCCACGACCCGCCGGATGCCGAAGCGGTCCATCAGCGCGGCGGCGAACGGCGCGGTGAGCCCGTACAGCGCGAGGTTGATGGAGACCGCGAGGCCGATCGTGCCGCGCGACCAGGAGAACTCGTCGTGCAACGGATCGATGAGCAGGCTCGGAAGGGAGCGGAACGCGGCGGCGCCGATGATCGTCACGAAGGTGACGGCGGCGACGAACCACGCCCGGTGGATACGGCGCCGTCGCCTCGGCGCCTCCAGGGGCGCCTCGACCGTCTGATTCACGTCTGTCTGGGTCACGACAACCAGCATCCGGTTCCCGGCGACCCTGATCGAGTGGCCCGAAGGACAGCATTGACTAGGATCGGGCCATGGCCTCAGAGACCGGCATCCCGCACACGACCACCGCCCCGCACCGTGTGGTGGTCCTGGCCCTGGACGGCGTGATCCCCTTCGAGTTGGGCATCGCGCAACGGATCTTCGGCCGTGCGAGGGCCGCCGAAGGCCCGTGCCTCTACGAGGTCGTGACGGCCTCCGTCCGCCCTCCGGGCCCGGTGCGCAGCGACGCCGACTTCGCGATCTTGGTGGAGAACGGCCCGGAGTGCCTGGCCACCGCCGACACGGTGGTGATCCCGGCGTCGTACGAACTGGGGCCGGTCTACGAGGAGGGCGTCCTGACCGAGGAACTGGCCTCGGCCCTGGCGCACATCACACCGGGCACGCGCCTGATCTCCATCTGCACGGGCGGGTACGTGCTCGCCGCGGCCGGCTATCTGGACGGCCGCACCGCGACGACGCACTGGTCGTCGGCGGAGCACTTCCAGCGCCTCTTCCCCCGGATCACGGTGGATCCGGAGGTCCTCTTCATCGACGACGGGGACATCCTCACCTCGGCGGGCGTGGCCGCGGGCCTCGACCTCTGCCTTCATGTCGTACGCCGTGACCATGGAGCGGCGGTCGCCAACGAGGTGGCCCGCCGTACGCTGGTGCCGCCGCACCGAGACGGGGGCCAGGCCCAGTACATCCAACGCCCAGTCCCGGCACCGCAGTTCGCGACGACGACGGCCGCGCGGGCGTGGGCCCTCGCGCGGCTCCACGAGCCGATTCAGCTCCGCGACATGGCGGATCAGGAATCCATGTCCGTACGCACCTTCACGCGCCGCTTCCGCGAGGAGGTGGGGATCAGCCCCGGCCAGTGGCTGGCACAGCAGCGGGTCGAGCGGGCGCGCCACCTTCTGGAGTCCAGCGATCTCTCCGTGGACGGGGTGGCGCGGGATGCGGGCTTCGGTACGGCGCAGTCCATGCGGGGGCACTTGCAGGCGGCCCTGGGTGTGACCCCGACCGCGTACCGCCGCACGTTCCGAGCGGGGGCGCTGTCGGGGCCTGGGCGGTGACCCCGGGTTGCCCCTCCCCTTACCGAACAAGCCTTTCCCGCCCACCCACCCGATTGCCCCGCAGCAACCGGCGAATCGCCGCAGTCGGCAGCGCGCGCGAAGGGACGTGCCGGTATGTCCGCCCGGAGCACGGCTCCCGAAGGCTCCGGAGCCGAAGCAGCCCAGCGCCCACCGGACGATAGCGAGGACGGACATACCGGCGCGGCCCCGCACCCACCCACAGGCCGGCCCCGCACAACGCACGACCGCCCGAACCCAGCAACGCACCGCCAAAGCCCCGCAGGCCCCATCAGAACGTCAAAACCCCCCGCGCCACCCTCCCCGCCTCCGCGTCCCCCACCGCCTTCGCGAAGTCCTCCACCGGATACGTTTCCGTCACCAACTCGTCCAGCAGCAGGCGCCCCGCCAGATAAAGCTCCGCGTACAGGGCGAAGTCCCGCTGCGGGCGGGCGGAGCCGTAGCGGCAGCCCAGGATGGACTTGTCCAGGAACAGGGACGACACCAGGAACGACGCCTCGGCCGTGGCCGGTGGCACCCCCAGCAGGATCGCCTGCCCATGCCGGTCGAGGAGGTCGATCGACTGGCGGATCAGCTCGACCCGGCCCACGCACTCGAAGACGTGGTCGGCCCCCGTCGGCAGCAGCTCCCGGACACCCTCGGCCTCCGCCGAGGAGAAGAAGTGCGTCGCGCCGAACTGCCGTGCCACGCCCTCCTTGTCGGGGTTCGCGTCGACCGCCACGATCCGCGTGGCCCCGGCGATCCTGGACCCCTGGAGGACATTAAGTCCGATCCCCCCGGTACCGATCACCACCACGCTGTCACCCCGGTCGACCTTCGCGCGGTTCAGGGCGGCGCCGACCCCCGTCACCACCCCGCACCCGATCAACGCCGCCGACGTCAGCGGAATCTCCTCCGGGATCTTCACGGCCTGCACGGCCTTCACCACCGTGCGTTCCGCGAACGCGGAGTTGGCTGCGAACTGGTAGATCGGCTCGCCGCCCCGCGAGAACGGCTGGTCCGGCATCCCGATCGCGCGCCGGCACATGGTCGGCCGCCCCCGGTTGCACTCCCCGCACGCCCCACAGCTCGCGATGGTCGAGAGCGCCACATGGTCACCGGCGCTCACATGGGTCACCCCCGCGCCGACCGCCTCCACCACCCCCGCCCCTTCATGCCCGAGCACCACCGGCGAGGGGAAGGGAATGGTCCCGTCGATGACCGACAGGTCGCTGTGGCACAGCCCCGCGGCCTTGACGGCGACCAGCACCTCCCCCGGCCCCGGGTCCCGTACCGCCAGGTCGTCGACGACCTGGACCCGACTCCCCTCAGCCTTGCTCCTGTCGAAAACGACACCCCTCATCGCGCCTCCCTCGGCAGGCCGAGCACACGCTCGGCGATGATGTTCCGCTGAATCTCGTCCGAGCCGCCGTAGATGGTGTCGGCCCGCGTGAAGAGGAACAGCCGTTGCAGGGCGTCGAGTTCGTACGGGGCATCCTCGCGCCAGTCCCCGGGGCCGACCGCCCCCACCGCCCCCCGCACCGCCATGGCCAGCTCGCCGAGCCGCTGATGCCACCCGCCCCACAGCAGCTTGGCCACGCTCGGCGCCCCGGCATCAGGACGGGCGACGCCTCCCGAACCGGCCAACGTACGCAGCGCGTTCCACCGCATGACCCGCAACTCCGCCCACTGCCGAACGAGCCGGTCCCGCAGCACCGGATCATCGACCGCCCCGCTGCCGACGGCCTCCCGGACCACGGCCCCCAGCTCCTCCGCGAACCCGATCTGCTGTACGAGGGTGGAGACTCCCCGCTCGAAGCCGAGCAGCCCCATGGCGACGCGCCACCCGTCACCCACGCCGCCGACCACGTGCGAGGCGCGCGCGACCGCCCCGTCGAAGAAGACCTCGTTGAACTCGCTCGTCCCCGTCAACTGCCGGATGGGACGCACCTCGATGCGGCCTGGCTGATCCATCGGCACCAGCAGGAACGAGATCCCCCGGTGCCCACGCGACCCCGCCTCCGTGCGCGCAAGCACGAAGCACCAGTCCGCCTCGTGGGCGAGCGAGGTCCAGATCTTCTGCCCGGTGACGCGGTACACGTCGCCGTCCAGCGCCGCCGCCGTCCGCAGCCCCGCCAGGTCCGACCCGGCCCCGGGCTCGCTGTAACCCTGGCACCACAGCGCCTCCCCGCGCGCGATGGGCGGCAGGAACTCGTCCCGCTGCTCCTGGCTGCCGTACGCGAGCAGGGTCGGGGCCAGCAGGTTCTCGCCGATGTGGCCGTAGCGTCCGGGCGCCCGCACCCGCGCGTACTCCTCCGCCCAGACGACCTGCTGGGTCAGCGTCGCCCGCCGGTTCCCGTACGCACCGAGGCCCGGCCCCGAGCCCGCACCGTCGCCCGCACCGGTGTCCCAGCCGAGCCCGATCCACCCGCCCCGGCCCAACTCCCGCTCCCAGGCCCGCCTTTCGGCCGCGCCCTCGTGCTCACTGCCAGGCCCGCCGCGCCCCGCCGCCCCGGCGAACACCCCCGTCAGGTGCTCGCCGAGCCACGCCCGTGCCTCCGCCCGGAACTCCTCGTCCTCGGCGCCGAATCCGAACTCCACCGCCTGGCCCGCCCGGCCTACGCGTTCGGCCGGTCTTTGGCGGCGGCGGCCTTCGCCATCGCCTCCACCTGGGCCAGCAGCGGCATCGGGTCGACCCCCACCGTCCCCGGCAGGAAGTCGGCGATCTTCTCCGGGGTCCAGCCGCCCTCGACATACCCGGCCCGCAGCTCGCGCGGTTGCGCCCACACCGCGATCTTCGGGCCCGCGACCGTGTAGACCTGTCCGGTGATCTTCTCCTGCCGGGCCCGCTCGCTCAGCAGATACGTGACAAGGGCGGCCACATCCTCCGGCTCCCCGATCTCCTTCAGCTCCATGGGCACGTTGGCGGACATCCGGGTCCGCGCGACGGGCGCCACCGCGTTCGCCGTCACCCCGTACTTGTTCAGACCGAGCGCCGCGCTGCGCACCAGCGAGATGATCCCTCCCTTGGCCGCGCTGTAGTTGGCCTGCGCGACGGACCCCTGGTGGTTGCCGCTGGTGAAGCCGATCAGCGTGCCGGTGCCCTGCTTCCGCATCACCGCCGAAGCGGCCTTGAAGACGGTGAACGTGCCCTTCAGGTGCGTGGCGACCACCGGGTCCCACTCCTGCTCGGACATGTTGAAGAGCATCCGCTCCCGCAGGATCCCGGCCACACACACGACGCCGTCGATCCGCCCGTACTCGGCGAGCGCGACGTCCACGATCCGCTGACCGCCCGCCATGGTCGAGATGTCGTCGGCCACGGCGACGGCGTCGCCGCCCGCCGCCTGGATCTCCTTGACCACGCCGTCGGCTATCTCGCTGGTCGGCTGCGCGCCTTCCATGGAGACGCCGTAGTCGTTCACGACGACCTTCGCGCCCTCGGCCGCGGCGGCGAGCGCGACCGCCTTGCCGATGCCGCGCCCGGCACCGGTCACGGCCACCACCTTGCCTGCCAAGAAGTTCCCCACGTCCGGCCCCTTCCCGCGGTTTCTGACGGACCGTTAGATTCTATGACCCGTCAGACACCAGAAGACAAGCCCCGGGGAGGACCCATGTCAGACTCGGCACCCACAGGCTCCGCGGAACCGTCACCCACCGGACCGGCGTCCACAAGCACAGCCCACTCCTCGCTGCCCCCCGAGTTCTTCGACATCGCCAAACGCGTGAACAACTGGGGCCGTTGGGGTTCCGACGACGAGATCGGCACGCTCAACCTCATCACCGACGAGGTCGTCCGCGAGGCCGCCGCCACCATCCGCACCGGCCGGCGCATCCCGCTCGCACTGCCCCTCAAGGAGGACGGCGTCCAGACCGGGCTGATACCCGGCCGGGTCAACCCCCTCCACACGATGGTGCAGATCAACCAGGAGCTCTTCGGCCCCGGCACGGTCGCCACCAGCGACGACGCCGTCACGATGGGCCTGCAGACGGCCACCCACTGGGACGCGCTCACCCACGCGTCGCACTCGGGGGTGATCTACAACGGCCGCCCCGCGGACACCATCACCGCCCACACCCGCGCGCGGTTCAGCGGCATCGACAAGGTGCCGCACCTCGTCTCGCGCGGCGTACTGCTCGATGTCGCCCGCGCCAAGGGAGTCGACCGGCTGCCCGGCGATCACGCGGTCACCCCCGAAGACCTCACGCAGGCCGAGGAGTTCGCGGGGCTCACCGTCCGCGTCGGCGACATCGTCCTCGTACGCACCGGGCAGATCCAGACCTACCTGGCGGGCGACAAACACGCGTACGGCTATCCGTCCCCCGGCCTTTCGGTCCGCACCCCCGAGTGGTTCCACGCGCGCGACGTCGCGGCGGTCGCCAACGACACCCTCACCTTCGAGATCTTCCCGCCCGAGATCGAGAACCTCTGGCTGCCCGTGCACGCGCTCGACCTGGTCGAGATGGGGATGCTGCAGGGCCAGAACTGGAATCTGGAAAAGTTGTCCACAGCCTGTGCAGAAGTTTCCCGCTACAGCTTCCTTCTCTCCGCGATGCCCGAGCCGTTCGTCGGCGGCACGGGGACGCCCGTCGCGCCGGTGGCGGTGCTGTGAGCTTTCCGGACCTTCCGTGAGCCTTCGGATGGCGGCGCGCCCGGCTCCCGCCCCGAGCGCGTCGCCGCGCACGCCGCCATCCGGCTCCGGCGCGCTGGTCCTGCCCTCTTCGGCCACGAAGGGGCCGGCGCCGGCGGCGACCCACATCTCGTCAAGGACCGGGTCACGGACCACCGTCCCTCGACGTCCCCTCGCGGCGAATCGCTGCACACAAGCGTGATCAATCGGACACGGTACGTCAACACCCGTCCGGCGATTAATGAATTATGCCGCTTTTGTACCTGCCGCGCACGGCCGCGCATCGTGGCACGTGACGGCGCATGCGGGCTCCCGGCACCGCCACGCGGGGCTCAGACGGCCTCGTACGCGACGTCCTCGTAGGTCGTCCCGTCGAACGCGACCGCCGCGGCGCCGGAATCGCACCGGTCCACCTCGCACCAGATGCTCTTGCCCGCGCCCTCGGTCTGCCAGCCCCAGCGGTCGGCGAGGCCGTCGACGAGCTCAAGGCCCCGGCCATTGGTCGCGTCGCCGTCGGCATGCCGCTGCTTCGGCGGACGCGCGCTGGCGTCGGCCACCTCGACCCTGACCGTCCCCGGCCCCGCACCCGCACCCGCGGACTGCTCGGGCACGTCCGGGACGTCGGAGAGCCGCATGCGCAGCACGGCCGGACAGCCCGTGTGCACCACCGCGTTGGTGACCAGCTCCGAGATCAGCAGGATCAGCGTCTCGGCCAGTGGCTCGTCGGCCCCTATCCCGGAACCGGCGAGCCGCGAGCGCGCCCACCTCCGAGCCCGCCCCACCTCTGCGGGGTCGGGCCTGACCTCCAGCTGAACTTGAAGCACCTGCACCGCTCACACCATCCGAACCGGCGGACACATCGCCTCGCGACTCCACGGGGTCACGGAACGTGATCCCCTTGAGAGACAGCATGGTTGACGTTCAGTCACCCCAACAAGCGCTTCAGGCATATTCCAGCGCGAAGGAGTACGCGTGCGGCATACTGTGCGACGCGCGCTGCGGGGGGTCGAACAGGTGGGCATGAAGCCCCTTCCTGCACTGCGAGCGGCACGCATTGCCGGGTCCGGCGCCGCCTCAGGGGCAACACCGGCATGGCTCGACCTCAGAACCACTCGCATCTCACACAAGGTACCGGAGCGGAAGCCCGACTCCGTGCCGTGACGAGTCACGCATAGGACACAACCCGATATCGACGCTCAGTAGCCTCCCCCCACTTCGGGGACTTCACAAGTCGATCACTCTCCGCGCCCGGGAACGTCACAGCGCCGCCGCGAGCTCCTCCTCCGCACGCGCCGCCGCCTTGCCGAGGCCCGCCCGTACCCAGGCACGCTTCAGATGCAGGTGTACGTCCGCCTCCCAGGTGAAGCCCATTCCGCCGTGCACCTGAAGGCAGTCGCGCGCGCCACGCTCCGCCGCCTCGTCGGCGAGCAGCTTGGCCGCCGTTATCTCCGCTCCGTCACCGGTGACCGACGCCGCGTACACGGCGGCACGGGCGACCTCGGTGCGCACGAGCATCTGGGCGCAGAGATGCTTGACGGCCTGGAAGGATCCGATGGATCTGCCGAATTGGGTACGTTCCCGTGCATAACGGACCGCCATTTCACAGGTCCTGCCCGCACTGCCGAGCTGTTCCGCCGCGAGCAGCAGATCCGCCTCCGATGCCGCCCCGCCCTGGTGTTCGCCCGGCACCCGGTGCAGCGGCGTCAGCGGGTCGACGGAACGCAGGGGTACGGCGCCGGAGGCATCCCCGTGGACGACGTCCGCCTCGTCCAGCCAGGGGACGAGCCCGCCCGATACGTCCGTCACCACCGTCGCGCCCTGCGCCGCGCCGGTGACTTCACGCGCCGCGAGGAACGTGGCCACCAGCGGCCCGGGGAGCAGCGCTCGCCCCGCCTCCTCGAAGACCAACACGGCCTCCGGAAGCCCGAGTCCGACCCCGCCCTCCTCCTCCGGCACCCGCAGCGAGAAGAACCCGGCGTCCCCCAGCTCCCGCCACAGGGCCCGGTCGAGCGAAGGAGCCCCGGAGTTCGCGGCCTCCCGCAGGCCGGCCGCGTCGAACCGCCCGTCGAGCAGCTCGCGTACGCCGTGCTGCAACGCCCGCTGGTCCTCCGTCAGTTGGAAGTCCACGCGCCCCCTCACCGCCCCTTCGGCAGGCCGAGTATCCGCTCGGCGACGATGTTCTGCTGGATCTGCGAGGTCCCGGCGGCGATCGTGTACGAGAGCGAGGAGAGCCGGTCCAGGGTCCACTCGTGGCCCAGGTCGAGCGCCCCGGGTCCGAGCACCTCGCCCGCGGCCTCGTACAGCTCCTGGCGTGCGTGCGAGTAGCGCAGCTTGAAGACGGAACCGCCGATGCCCGGCACGCCGCCGCCCGCACGCTGCGACTCGCTGACGTTCCACTGCGTGAGCCGCCACAGCGCCCCGAACTCCGCGCTCAGCCTGCCGAGCCTGCGGCGCAGGACCGCGTCGTCCCAGCGGCCGTTCTTGCGCGCCTCGCGGGCCAGTTCACCGAGGACCCGGCGGCAGGCGACGACCTCCCCCACGAAGGCCGTCCCGCGCTCGTAGGACAGCGTCACCATCGTCACGCGCCAGCCGTCGTTCTCCGCGCCGACGCGGTTCGCGACCGGGACGCGCACCTCGTCGAGGAACACCTCGGCGAACTCGGTCGAGCCCGCGAGCGTGCGCAGCGGGCGGACCGTGATCCCGGGGGCGTCCATCGGCATCGCGAGCCACGAGATGCCGCGGTGCTTGGGCACGTCCTCGCTCACCGGCGTCGTTCGCACGAGGAGTTCGCACCAGTCGGCGACCTCCGCGTGCGAGGTCCAGATCTTGGATCCGCTCACCACGTAGTCGTCGCCGTCGCGCCACGCGCGCGTGCGCAGCGACGCGAGGTCGGAGCCCGCGTCCGGTTCGCTGAACCCCTGGCACCACACCTCGTCGCCGCGCAGGACGGGCGGCAGCCACCGGGCGCGCTGTTCCGGGGTGCCTTCGGAGGCGATGGTGGGCCCTGCGTGCAGCAGGCCCACGAAGTTCGCCCCTACGTAGGGCGCGCCCGCCTTCTCCGTCTCCTCCAGGAAGATCAGGTGCTGGGTCGGGGTGGCGCCACGGCCGCCCGCGTCGACGGGCCAGTGCAGTCCCGCGTACCCGGCGTCGTACAGCCTGCGCTGCCACCCCATGTCGTAGGCCCGGCGCCCCGGCCAGTCCAAGGGGTCCGGGCGCGGCGGCAGTTGGGGAAGGGTCCGAGCCAGCCACTCGCGCAGGCCCGCCCGGAAGGAATCCTCCTCCTGCGTGTAGGTGAGGTCCACGTCGTCCCCTCCGGTCGTCTCTCCGGCCCCTCCGGCACATCTGATGGCCCGTCAGAACGCAGGCTAGCCCCGCACCCCTGGACCGACAAGGCGGTGAGCCTTACGCTCTCCGCACGATCTGACTGCCCGTCAGTTAGTGGCCTTCGGTGAGGGGATCGCATGAGGACCTCGGAGAACGAGACCGCGTACGAGCTGGGAGCGTCAGGCACCCTCTGGGAGCTCATCGAGCGCCGCGCCCGGCTCACCCCCGACGCCCCCGTCCTCATCCAGGCCGCCGCCGACCCCGCCGCCGACCCCGCCGCCGACCGGACGCTCACCTTCGGCGAACTGCGCGCCCGCTGCGAGCGCGTGGCCGCCGGCCTCTACGAGATGGGTGTGCGCCCCGGCACCGTGGTCGCCTGGCAGCTGCCCACCCGCATCGAGACCGCCCTGCTCTCCTTCGCGCTCGCCCGCATCGGCGCGGTCCAGTCACCGGTCATCCCCTTCTACCGCGACCGCGAAGTCGGCTTCGCGCTGCGGGAGTCGAAGGCCGAGTTCTTCGCCGTGCCCGGCGTGTGGCGCGGCTTCGACCACGTGGAGATGGCCCGCAGGCTCGGCGCGCGCGGCGTCTTCGAGGCGTACACGGACGACGACCTGCCCGACGCCGACCCGTCCGTCCTGCCCGCGCCGCCCTCCGAGGGCACATCGGTGCGCTGGATCTACTGGACCTCGGGCACGACATCCGACCCCAAGGGCGTGCTGCACACCGACCGTTCGCTGATCGCGGGCGGCTCGTGCCTGGCCCACGCGCTGCATCTCTCTGCGGACGACATCGGCTCGATGGCGTTCCCCTTCGCGCACATCGCGGGCCCCGACTACACGGTGATGCTGCTGCTTTACGGCTTCCCCGCGGTGATGTTCGAGACGTTCGCACTGCCGGACGCACTCGACGGCTACCGGCGGCACGGCGTGACGGTGGCGGGTGGCTCGACCGCGTTCTACTCGATGTTCCTCGCCGAGCAGCGCAAGCTGCCGCCGGGCGAGAAGCTCATCCCCTCCCTGCGCCTCCTCGCGGGCGGCGGTGCGCCGAAGCCGCCGGAGATCTATCACGCGGTCGTACGGGAGATGGGCTGCCAACTCACCCACGGGTACGGCATGACCGAGGTGCCGATGATCACCATGGGGGCGCCGGACGACACCGCCGAGAACCTGGCGACGACGGAGGGGATGCCGCCGCCGGGCATGGAGATCCGGGTCACGGACGCCGAGGGCAAGGAGGTGCCCGCCGGGGTCGACGGCGAGGTACGGCTGCGCGGGGAGGCGGTCTGTCAGGGCTACTTGGACGCCGAACAGAGCGCCGGGGTCTTCGACGCGGACGGCTTCCTGATCACGGGCGACCTGGGCCACGTACGGCCGTCGGGGCATCTGGTCCTGACGGGCCGGGCCAAGGACATCATCATCCGCAAGGGCGAGAACATCTCCGCGAAGGAGATCGAGGACCTGCTCCACCGGCATCCGGCCGTCGGCGACGCGGCGGTCATCGGCCTCCCGGACCCCGAACGGGGCGAACGGGTCTGCGCGGTGATCGAGCAGCGGACGGGCGCGCACGACGACGCGGGCGCCCTGACCCTGGAGGCCATGACCGCGTATCTGCGCGGGGAGGGCCTGTCCACGTACAAGCTGCCGGAGCAACTGGAGCTGGTGGAGGCCCTTCCCCGCAACGAGACGCTGCGCAAGGTGCTCAAGTACAAGCTGCGGGAGCGGTTCACGCGGGGCTAGCCCACGTGCGCGCTCACTCGGGAACGGTGAAGTACGCCGCGAACGCCGCGACGATCTCCTCCTCCGTCACCCGCCCGTCCCCATCGGTGTCGAGCGAGCCGCCCGCCGCGCTCGCGATGTCCTGCGGGACGCCGAGCGCCTTCAGCACGCGCTCGACCTCCTGCGGGCTGACCGAACCGTCCCCGTCACCGTCCGCGACGGCGATCACGGCGTCCAGGAACGGCCGTGCGATCTCGGCGAACCGGGCCGGGTTGTCCCGCAGCCGCTTGACCGCGCCGCCCACGAACTCCGGCTTGGTGATCCGCTGGTCGCCGTCACGGTCGGCGATCCCGGCCATGCCCTGCCAGAAGCCCTCGGCGCCGATGTAGAGCGCCTGCCCCTTCTCGGAGCGTGCTGTCGCGCCGAACTCGATGAGCAGGGCGGCGGCCGCCGTGCTGAAGTCCTCACGGGAGATGTAGCCGTTGCCGTCCTGGTCGAAGGTGGCGAAACGGGCCGCGATCTTACGCTCGTACTCGGCACTGTCCATGGTGTTCGGGCCGCCTCACTTCTGCGGTTGGGTGCGTGTACACAGGGGGTTCCCTGGGTGTCTCTGGCAGCGAGCGTACGTCGTCGACGACCGCCCGGAGGCGGGAAGCCGACGCTTGTGCCAAGACCGGGACAAGAGAGGTTGTACCAGGAGCCGATCCTTGATGATCTTTTGGGTCTCCCTTGACTCCGTGATTCAAACTTCCCGGTTGGCATGCTGTTACGCATGCACACCGGGCCCTGACCCCGCTCCGGGCCCTGCGCCGTCTTGGGGGAAGCGATCAGTACGTCGAGCAGTACGTCAGAAGTTCTCAGCGCCACGGGAGTCGACCTCTCCTACGGCTCCACTCCCGCCGTCCGCGATGCCCATCTGACGCTGGCGCGTGGTGAGGTCGCGGCGATCACCGGGGCGAGCGGCTCCGGGAAGTCCTCGCTGCTGTACTGCCTCGCCGGTGTGCTGCCGGCCGCGCGCGGTGAGGTGCGGTTCGAGGGGCGGGCGTACGGCGGGCTCGACGACGAGGACATCAGCGCCTTGCGCCGCGAGCGCTTCGGCTTCGTCTTCCAGTACGGCGAGCTGCTCCCCGAGCTGACCATCGAGGAGAACACCGCGCTGCCGCTGCGCCTGGCAGGACAGCGCAAGCGCCCCGCGCTCGAGGCCGCCGCCGAGGTACTCGACCGGCTCGGGATCGCCGACCTGCGCGAGCGCAGGCCCTCGCAGGTGTCGGGCGGGCAGAGCCAGCGCGTCGCCGTGGCGCGGGCCCTGGTGCACCGGCCCGCGGTCGTCTTCGCCGACGAGCCCACCGGCTCGCTGGACAGCGCCAACGCCGCCACCGTCCTCAAGGAGTTCCTGGGCCTCGCCCGCTCGCAGGGGACCTCCGTCCTGCTCGTCACGCACGACCCCACGGTCGCCGCCCAGGCCGATCGCAACTACTCCATGGCCGACGGAGTCCTCACCGCGAAGGGCGCCTCCGCATGAGCGAGTTCCTGCTCGGCCTGCGGCTGCTCTTCGGCTCCGGGCGCGGCACCCGCGTACGTTTCCTGCTGATGGCCCTCGGCGGCTCCCTCGGGGTCTGTTGCCTCGCGCTCGTCCTGACGATCCCCTCGATCCTGGGCGCCCACGACGGACGGGCCGCCGACCGCGACCCACAGGTCTTCGCCGGCAAGAGGTCCGGGCAGCCCACCCTCGTCCTGGAGCGCACCGATCCGCACGGCTCGAAGCCGTTCGGCCGCGTCTTTCTCGCCCGCGGCAAGGATGCCGACAGGGTGCAGCCTCCGCCCGGCCTGAGCGGACTCCCCGCCGCCGGCGAGGTGTACGTCTCCCCCGCACTGCACGATCAGCTCCGCCGCGAGCCCGGCCTGAAGGGGCTGCTCCCCGGCGAGGAGAAGGGGCTGATCGGCCCCTCCGGCCTGACCGACCCGAACGAGCTCTACGCCTACGTCGGCACCACGCGATCCGACCTCGCCGACGACGCACGCGCGCTGAAGAGCTTCGGCTCCGAGCACCCGCCCACCACGGCCGTGGAGAAGTCCACCCTCGACATCCTGCGCTTCACCCTCGCCGCCCTCGTGCTGCTGCCGCTCGGCGTCTTCCTCTCCGTCTGCGCCAAGCTCTCCGCCGCCAGCCGCAACCGCCGCCTCGCCGCGCTACGCCTCCTCGGCCTGAGTGCCAAGGGCACGCAACGCGTGAACGCCGCCGAGACCGTCGTCGCCGCCTTCCTGGGGGCGCTGCTCGGGCTCGGCGAGTTCTGGCTCCTGAACCAGATCATGGCGAGGACTGGGCTGCCGGGCCTGAAGTGGTACCCGGCCGACGGCGCGCTCTCCGCGTCCACCGTCGCCCTCTGCCTGATCGGCTGCACCGCGCTCTCCTGGTTCGTGGGCCGGGCGAGCGCCCGCGCGGCGGCCACCAACCCGCTGAGCACCCGGCGTACCGCCGCCCCGCGCGCGCCCCGCGTCTGGGGCGGCCTGCTCCTTGTCACCGGGCTCGGCATCGTCATCGGCTACTGCGCGACCGGCCTCACCGACCACCCCGCGCAGAGCACCGGCATCAACTCCCTCCTGGTGCCCGGCGGGGTGCTCCTCACCGGGCTCGGCCTGGTGCTGGTCATGCCGCTGCTCTCGTACGGCATCGCCACGCGTCTGGCCCGCTCCGGCAACCTCGCCCTGAGCCTGGCCATGCGCCGCAACGAGGTCGAGCCGGGCAGCGCGATGCGCGTGGTCACGGGACTCGTCCTGCTGGTGTTCTCGGCGTCGCTCGCCCAGGGCGTCCTGGTGGAGGAACAGCAGATCACCCGCTCCGACTCGCCCGTCCAGGAGTACGGCCTGCGGCTCTCGCAGCTCGGCGAGGAGCAGCAGGCGAAGCTGCGGGACATCCCCGGGGTACGGGCGGACGCGATCGTGATGGAGCCGCACACCGACCCCACCAAGGAGGGCGGCGACTGGCAGGCCCCCGCCCTGGTCGCCACCTGCGCACAGCTCGCGAAGCTGGTGGAGCACTCGGCGGGCTGCGAGGAGGGCAAGGTGCTCCGGCTCCAGGACCCGGACGTGTCCGAGTCCCCCCTCAAGCTCTCGACGTACGTGATGAAGCAGCAGGACGGAAAGCGGACCTCGCTGAAGGTGAAGGTGCCGAGTGCCACCGTCCTGTTCGACGGGTACGAGGTCACCAACATGCCGAGCCCCGGCCTCCTGGTGCCGCCCTCCGAGCTCCCGGCGCACGCCCTGCCCGCCGCGGCCACGCTGGTCCTCACGAGCAGCTCGGAGCCCGGCACCGTACGCGACGTCCTGGACCGCATCGGCGCCGTCGCGCCCACGGCGGACGTCGACCCGGCGGGCATCAACATCGACGGCCTCCAGCAGATCACCGTGATCGAGACGCTGCTCGCGCTCGGCATGGTGATGGGCCTGGTCATCGGTGTCGCGGCGTTCCTGGTCTCCGTCACCGACCGGGCCATGGAGCGCCGACCCCAGGTCACGGCGCTCTCCTTGATCGGCGCGCGGGCCCGCACCCTGCGGCTCGTGCAGTGCACGCAGGTCGTACTGCCGCTGGCCGTGGGCCTGCTGCTCGCCCTCGTCGCGGGGAAGCTGGCGGAGTCCGCCTATCTGGTCACCGGCGGCGGCGAGATCTTCTGGGACGGGGCCGGGGTTCCGCTGCTGGTCGCGGCCATGGCCGGGGTGCTCGTCCTGGCGGTCGTGGGGACGCTGCCGCTGGTCGGGCGGCGCATCGACCCGGAGCTGATCCGGCGGGACTGAGGGACGGTGTGGCGCCGGAGCGGTGTCACGCCGAGAGCGGGATCGCCTCGTCGTCCACCGCTGCCGCGACGTCCGGGTAGACCTCGAAGAGGCGGCGTACGCCGAGGGCCGCGAGGACGCGGTTCACGTGGGAGCCGTCCTCCGCGCCCTTCGCGGGCAGTATCAGGCGCAGGCGGCCCTGGCAGGAGCGGAAGAGGCGGCGGGTGGCGATCAGTACGCCGACGCCGCTGGAGTCGCAGAAGAGGACGTCCGAAAGGTCCAGGACCAGGCTGTGGCGGCCGTCGGCGACGGCGTCGTGCACGCGCTGGCGCACGACAGGCGAGGTCACCAGGTCCATCTCGCCGGACACCCGCAGGACGGCCCAGCCGTCCTGCTCGTCCACGGCCACCTGCAGCGTCACTCGCACGCCTCTCGCTCGCTGATACCGCTCGCTCGTAGCTCGCCGATGCGGAAGCCTTCCCTACGCTTCCTACGTCGCGGCTGCCCCGCCTCTTCTCCATGAAACACCAGTGATGCCGCTCCCTATCATCCGAGGCCGGACGCGGGCGCACTTTGCCTTAAAGGGAGTGCGTTGTCGGTGGTGGCGACTACATTCGATGGAGGGTTCGGGCAAGGAACGGCACGCGCAGAGGGGGCCGCATGGCGAAGGAAGCGCCGCGCCGCTGGGACCGCCGCATGCAGCAGCGACTGGCGCACGGGGAGGCGGCAGCCCTCGGCGAGCTGTACGACCGCTTCGCCTCACTCGTGCACGGCCTCGCCCACCGGGTGCTCGGCGACGAGGACGCCGCCGACCGGATCACCCGCGAGGTCTTCGCCCACGTCTGGGAGAACCCCGACGCGTACGACCCCAAGCAGGGCCCCCTGCGCTCCTGGGTCGCCACGCTCACCCACCAGCGGGCCGTCCGGCGCCTTCGCCAGACCGAGTCCGCCGCCCTGGCCCGCGGCGGCGAGGGCACCACCGAGGACCTGGAGCGCAAGGTGCGCCGCGCGTCGGCCGCCGCCCGCGCCGACTACATCGTCACGGCCATGCCCGCCCCGCTGCGCGCCGCCCTGGAGCTGGCCTACTTCCAGCGGCGTGACTACCGCCAGACGGCGGCCGATCTCGGCGTGACGGAGGACGAGGCGCGGCGCCGTCTGCGCCTCGGCCTGCAACTGCTCTCCACCGCGAACGACGCGGCGGCCCCCGCGGAGCCCCACCCCTCACGGCGCGCCCGCCCCGGGTACGGGAGAGCGCTGTGAACGGGCCCGGCCGACAGGACCCGTTCGAGGAGCCGGACCGCCCCGAG
This sequence comes from Streptomyces sp. NPDC051218, assembly GCF_044455475.1. Classification (NCBI taxonomy): domain Bacteria; kingdom Bacillati; phylum Actinomycetota; class Actinomycetes; order Kitasatosporales; family Streptomycetaceae; genus Streptomyces; species Streptomyces sp. NPDC051218. The sequence continues at coordinate 343,598 of NZ_JBITEU010000004.1, forward strand.
AACGGAGACGGCAACGGCAACGGCAACGGAATCGGCGGCGGAATCGGCGGCGGTGAGCACAGGGACGCCCGTCGCCCGCCTCGTATACCGCTGCCCCGCACCTCCATAGAAGACACCGGCAACCCCTTGCCCGACCCTCCGCTCGCCCTCGACCACCGCGTCCTGAAGTCCCTGCTCGGGGCGTGGGCGCTGGCCGCCTGCTCGGTCGAGGAAGCCGTGGCCGTCGAGGAGCACCTGGGCCACTGCGGCCCCTGCGCGGAAGAGGCGCTGCGGCTGCGCGACGCGGTGGGTCTGCTGCACCAGGAGGAGAGCCTCGACCTCGACCCGGCCCTGCGCAACCGCGTCATCGAGAGCTGCCTCGGGCGGCGCCCGCCCCGTATCCCGGTGCCCGAGTGGGCCGTTCCGTACGACGCCGAGACCGCGCGGCTCGACGCGCTCCTGCGGGACATCGGCGACTCGGAGTGGCACGCTCCGGTGCGTCTGCGGTGGTTCGAGGAGGACAGTCCGGTCAGCCGCAAGACGACGGTGGCCGGCGTGATCGCCCACCTCCTCGCCGTCGACGGCCTGGTCGCGCTGGCCCTCGGCCTCGACGACCCCCTGGGCAGGGAGGCGCCACCGCAGTCCGGTCCGGGCCACCGCACCGAGGCGTACTGGCGCGCCTCGTACTTCCCGCCCACGCGCGCGGTGCGCGGCCCCTGGCGCGAGCAGACCCACGAGCTGATCCGCACGGTGTCCTTCACGGGAGGCGGCACGCACGGCTCGAGCTCGGGCTCCGGCGGCCTCGCCGTCCCGTACAGCCCTCCGGACGAGCAGGGCAACCGCGTCGAACTGCCGCTGCGGGACTCGATGCTCGACCGCGCCTTCGAGTGCTGGATCCACGCCGGTGACATCGCGGAGGCGGTGGACTATCCCTACGAGCCGCCGTCCCCGCGCCATCTGCACCGCATGATCGACCTCGCCGCCCGGCTGCTCCCCGGCACGCTCGCCGACCGCCGCCGCGCGGGGCTCGCCGCTCCGGTGCACGGCCTGGTCGCGGCGGGCGCCCCGGGCCGCAGCCTGCGCCTGGAGGTCGAGGGCATGGGCGGCGGCGAGTGGTTCATCCCCCTCGACTCCCCCGGCGCCGACGCGTCGGCGGACCGTGAGGTGGCCCATGTGGCGCTGGACGGCGTCGAGTTCTGCCGCCTTGCCGCGGGCCACGTCTCTCCGGAGGAGGCAGCGGCGGGGCAGGTCGGGGACCGCGAGGCGATCAGGGACGTGCTGTTCGCGGCGGCGTCACTGAGCCGGATGTAGCCGACGGAGATCCGCCGGATCAGGCTCTAGGCGAAGACGACCGTCCGGCGGCCGTTCAGCAGGATCCTGCGCTCGGCGTGCCACTTCACGGCTCGGGCGAGCGCCTGGCATTCCACGTCACGGCCGATCGCGACGAGCTGGTTCGGCGTGACGTCGTGGCCGACCCGCTCGACCTCCTGCTCGATGATCGGGCCCTCGTCGAGGTCCGCCGTCACATAGTGCGCGGTGGCGCCGATCAGCTTCACACCGCGCGCATGCGCCTGGTGGTAGGGCTTCGCGCCCTTGAAGCTCGGCAGGAAGGAGTGGTGGATGTTGATGATCCGGCCGCTGAGCTGCTTGCAGAGGTCGTCCGAGAGGACCTGCATATAGCGGGCGAGGACGACGAGCTCCACGTTCTCCGCGCGCACCAGCTCCAGGAACTGCGCCTCGGCCTCCGCCTTGTTGTCCTTCGTCACCGGGATGTGGTGGAAGGGGATGTCGTACGAGGCGACGAGCTCGGCGAAGTCCGTGTGGTTGGAGACGACCGCGGCGATCTCGACCGGCAGCGCGCCGATCCGCGAGCGGAACAGCAGGTCGTTCAGGCAGTGCCCGAACTTCGAGACGAGGAGGACGACACGCATCTTGTCGTCGGCGCGATGCAGCTGCCAGTCCATGTGGAAGGAGTCGCCGATCGCGGCGAAGCTCGCCCGCAGCTTCTCCACCGTCACCGGCGGCTCCGCAGAGAAGTGGACGCGCATGAAGAAGAGTCCGGTGTCGTGGTCGCCGAACTGCTGACTGTCCTCGATGTTGCAGCCGGTCATGAAGAGATAACTCGACACGGCGTGCACGATGCCCTGCTTGTCCGGGCAGGAGAGGGTGAGGACGTACTGCTCAGCGGGGGCGGGGACCTTCTCGTTCATGCGCCCAAGGTTCCCACAACCAGGGCGCCCCACGGGACCACGGCCGTTCCCACCGGACGGGAAAGTTCCTAGCCCGCAGACCGGGTCATGATCCGCAGCACCTCGAGCGTCCGCGGCGGTACGTCCGGTTCCTCGCCGTCACTGACGGAGAGTCGCACATGCGCCTCGCGCGCCGCACGGACCGCCTCCGGCCATCCCGGGTGGTCCAGATAGGCGGAGACCAACGCGTCGGGCCCGACCTCGTGCATGATCCGCAGCACCCGCAGCACCGCCGTGTCGACCAGGGCCGCCTCCTCCGCGTCGCGGAAGATCGTCCCCACGTACTTCTCGGCGGACCAGTTGTCGAGCCACGTGTCCTCGACCAGCCGGTACACGGCGTCGGTCACGTCCCCGTACTCCTCGCGCCCGGCGAGCCAGCACTCACGCTGGAACCCCGGGTCGGAGAGCATGTGAAGAGCCGAGCGCACGTTGCTGCGCCAGCGCCACCACGGCATGTCGTTCGTTGGCATGCCGCCCATGGTGCTTGAGCGACGGCCACGACGGGAAGAGTTCTCCGAACCTTGCACGGTCATCGATCGTACGTTCCCCCTCCGGGCGGCCGAACCGGCCCCTGTCATTCACCTTCTTGTCACCATGCGTTGAGAGCGCGTCACTCCATGGTTGGCACTGCGACGGAATCGTGCATGACCATGCCCGTCTCGCGACGCACCTTGCTCCCCCGCCCCTCCAAGTCCACAGCGCTCACCGCGGTCGCCCTGGCGGCGTGTGCGTCCCTGACCACCGCGTGCGGGGTCATCCCCGGCTCCGCGGGGGAATCCGGGGAGGATTCCGTGACCGTGATGACCTGGGCCCCCGAGAAGACCAAGGCGACGAACAAACCCGGCGTCCCCGCGATGGCGCAGGCCTACGCACGCTGGGTCAACGCGAACGGCGGCATCGACGGCCGCGAACTCGAGGTCATCACCTGCAACGACCACAACGACCCGGTGGGTGCCGCCGACTGCGCCCGCAAGGCGGTCGACATGAAGGTCGCGGCGGTCGTCGGCTCCTACAGCCAGCACGGCCGGTCCTTCCTCTCCCCCCTCGAAGTCGCGGGCATCCCCTACATCGGCGGGTACGGCGTCACCGACGAGGAGTTCAGCAGCCCCCTGTCGTACCCCGTCAACGGCGGGGAACCGGCGCTCATGGCGGGCAACGGCCGCCAGCTCGCCGCCCGCTGCGAGCGCGTCTCCCTCGTACGCCCCGACACGATCGCCGGCGACGATCTGCCGGGGCTCCTGGACGCGGGCCTCGCCGAGGGCCATCGCAAGCCCTCCGCCGACGTACGGGCGCCCGAGGACGGCACCGACTACACCGCGCAGGCCGAGCAGGCGCTGGAGCGGGCGGGCACCGGCGGCTGTGTGACGGCGGCGCTCGGCGAGCGCACGGACACGTTCTACGACTCCTACCGACGCACCGAGGACGGGTACCCGACCGCGAAGATCTCCTCCGTGCTCGGCAGCGTCGACCAGTCCCTCGTCGACCGCACGGGCGGCGGCAAGGGTCCGTACGAGGGCGCCTACCTCACCGGCTGGTATCCCGCGGCCAGCGATCCCCGCTGGGACGACATGCGCGAGGTCATCCGCCGGCAGGCGTTCGGCGACAACCGGGTCGATCCGACGGACGCGGGCGTGCAGACGACGTGGATCGCCTACACCGTCCTGAAGCAGACCGTCGAGTCGCTCGACGGCGGCGAGGTCTCGTCACGGACGCTGCGGCGGGCCCTCGACAAGGGGCTCAAGGTGGAGACCGGCGGGCTCACGCCCACCCTGAGTTGGCGCTACAAGGACATGCTCGCGGCGAGCGACTTCCCGCGCCTGGTCAACGCCGACGTCACCTTCCAGATGGTGCGCGACGGCCGTCTGGTCCCGGCCCGCAAGGGGTTCGTGAACGTCTCGAAGACCCTGGAGCAGGTGAAGTGACCCGCCCGCTCCCGGCCTTCCCGGCGCCCTAGAGCTGCGACTTGTCGCGGGTGGTGAGCCCGTACTGCTTGGCGATGGTGTTCCACAGCCCGGCCGCTTCCTGCTTGGCCGTGGTCGCCTCGCCGCTCGACTTGTTCGCGGCGACCGCCTGCGGAGTCGTGCGGGCGTGGCCCTTCTTGCAGCCCTTCTTGCCCGCGACCTGGCCCGCCCACGCGGCGTAGTGGTTGTCGGCCGCGGCTGACGCCTTCCAGGCCTTGGTGAGGGAGGCCGTCAGCTGGGCGTTGGCCGGGAGCTTGTCCACGGAGAGCCCCGCGAGGCGGGTGACCAGGCCGTTGCGCTGCTTGGCCGCGTTGCGCAGATCGGTGGCCGACTTGGCGAGGTCGGTGCACTTCCCGACGTTGCGTACGGCGGCGATCACCGAGTCACGGCTGTTGTTGCTGTCGGCGAGGAGCTTGTCCAGGGCGATGGCCTGCTCCTCGGCGGGGTCGGCGGAGGGCGAGGGTTTCTCGTCGGCGGGCGCGGACTCGGAGACGGTCTTGGGACTGTCCTTCTCCTCGTCACCGCCACCGCCGCTGAGGAGGGCGCCCGCTCCGACGCCCACCAGCGCGATGACGACTCCGACGGCCGCGAAGAGCGGCACCTTCGATCCGGTGCGGCCTCCGCCTCCGCCTCCGCCGCCGTGCGGGGCGGGAGCGGCGCGGCGCGCGGCACGGCCCCCGCCATCGCCCTGGCCGTGGCCCGCGGACTGCGGCGGCTCGAAGCGGGGCATCTGCTGGGTCGACGCGGGGCCTTCGGGCTCCGCCTGCTCGGTACGGAAGAGACTGTCGAACTCGGCGGGGGGCTGCCGGTCGCCCGGGGTGCCGGGCCGAATCCCGAAGGGCGCCTTGCCGGGCTCCGCGGGCACGGGGGCGATGAACTGCGTGGGCTCGCTGTCGGAACCGGCCGCCGGGGGCATCGGCGAGCGCCCCAGGAACTGCGTGGCCTCCGCCGCGGGCGCCTCGGGCGGCAGGGCGCCGGGGCCTACGGGGGGTATGTACTGCGTGGCGCCTTCGTCGGCGCCGGGCGTCGCGGGTATGTACTGCGTCGCGTCCGCGTCACCCGGGGCGGCGGGCGGCAGCGGGGCGAGCCCTCCCGCGACGGGCGGCAGGGGCATGCCACCCCCGGAGCCACCGGAACCCCCGGGAGGAAGCTGGCCGGCCTGCGCGGCGGGCGGAAGCGGCTGTGCGGTCTGCCCCGGGTACGAGGCGTCCGCGGGCTGCCCCGCGTGGGCTCCGGCCGCCGTGGCTCCGGGCTGGCCCGCGTGGGCTCCGGTCGCCGTGGCTCCGGGCTGCCCCGCGTGGGCCCCGGTCGACGTGGCTCCGGGCTGGCCCGCGTGGGCCCCGCCCACGCCAGGCCCTGCGTAGGGCCCGGCGGCGGCGTGCGGCCCGGCGGGTGCGCCCTGGTGCCGGCCGCCGGGGGTCTGCCCTACGTGCTGACCACCCTGGGGCTGCCCCCCGTGGCGACCACCTTGAGCGTGGCTCGCGTGCTGGCTGTTCGGGGGGTGCGCTGCGTACTGGTCGCCCTGGGGCTGGCCGGCGTACTGCTCGCCCTGCGGCTGGCCCGAGTACTGGTCACCCTGGGGCTGGCCGGTGTACTGGTCGCCCTGGGGTTGGCCCGAGTACTGCTCACCTTGCGGCTGCCCGGCGTAGTGACCGCCCTGCGGCGGCCCTGCGTACTGCCCACCCTGCGGCTGACCCGCATGCTGGCCCTGCGGCTGACCCGCGTAGTGGCCCGGCTGCTGGCCCACGTGCTGCCCGCCCTGCGGCTGACCCTGCTGCTGGCCCGCGTACTGCCCGCCCTGCTGCTGGCCCGCCAGCTGCCCGCCCTGCGACTGGCCCGCCTGCTGCCCGCCCTGCGACTGGCCCGCGTGCTGGCCGCCCTGCGACTGGCCCGCGTGCTGGCCCCCCTGAGCGTGCCCCGCGTACTGCCCGCCCTGAACCTGACCGCCCTGGGCCTGACCGCCCTGCGGCTGGCCGCCGTACGAGCCGCCCGTGCCCTGCGCCCCGTAAGCGGCCGGAGTCTGGCCCCCGTAAGCGGCCCCCGGAGCCTGCCCGCCGTACGAGCCGCCCTCCGGCTGGCCGTAGGCGCCGCCCATCGGCCGGCCCCCGTACGAGCCGCCCTGCGTATAGCCCTGCTGCTGGCCGTGGCCGCCGTGCTGTGTGCCCTCGGTGGGGTGCGGTGCGCCCGCTCCGTACGGCTGCTGCGGGGGCGATGCGGGGTCCCAGGCCTGGCCCGAGCCGGGCGGCGGGTCCGCGGGGGCCGGGCCCCACGGCTGGCCCCAGGGGCTGCCGCCCGCGGGGGCCACGTGGTCGCCGGTGGTGCCGGGCATCAAGGGCTCGCTTCCGTCGGCAGGCAGCACGATGCCTTCGTGCGCGTGCCGGTCCGCGGGATGCGGATCGGAGGAAGCGGCGCCCTGCCCGCTCTGCTGCGTCACCGGGACTCCTACGAATGGGGGACCTACGGAACCGTCGGCTCACGCTACCGGGTCGCCACAGCCCTCTGCCACGCAGCTCAAACCTCCAGCGCCCCATCAATCGCGGAAGTAACAAAAGCTCTCCGCGAAACGCTGGTTACGTCACCAGGAGGGATCGGTCGCGAACGGGAGTTCGCCGTTCACGGTGCGGAAAGGGCCGGGACGGGCCACGTTCACTGGAGCGCGACACACATCACAAACCCTTCACGCACCGCGGAGACCACACCAGCCCCATACCGCCCCGGACCCCACTCCCTCACGCCGCCTGGACGTCCATCCGCGCCCCGAACTCCCTTACCACCGGCTCCTCCCGGTACGGATCGAGCCGCTGCTGGAAGTCCTCCAGATACTCGGCGCCGCGGTTCGACCGCAGTGTGCCGAGCAGTTCGACCGCCTTCAGGCCCGTGTGGCAGGCCTGTTCGACCTCCCGCCGCTGCACCTGGGCCGTGGCAAGGAGGACGAGGCCGATCGCCCGTCGCCGCGCCCGCGTCTCCGGATGCCCCGCGAGGGACTCCTCGGCACTGCGCGCCGCCGCGTCCGCCTGCCCCAAGTCGCGGTGGCAGTGCGCCAGTTCATCGGCGAGGTACGCATGGTCGAAGTGCTTGATCCAAACCGGGTCGTCGCCCGAGTCCCCCTCGCCGGCCGCCCGGTCCATCGCCTCGACCGCACGGCCCGCGACGACCTGCGTGGAGCGCCCGTCCCCGAGCAGCGCGTGCCCCCTGGCCTCGGCGGCGTAGAACATGGCCTCCGCGCGCGGGGTGACCCGCCCGCGCGTCCCCTCCTGGGCCGCCCGCGCCAACTGCGCGATCTCCCGCGGGTTTCCGAGCTGGGCCGCGAGATGGCTCATGGACGCGGCCAGTACGTAGCCGCCGTATCCGCGGTCGCCCGCGGCCTGTGCGAGGCGCAGCGCTTGGATGTAGTACCGCTGGGCCAGGCCCGGCTGACCCGTGTCCACCGCCATGTACCCGGCGAGTTCCGTCAACCGCGCGACGGCGGAGAACAGTTCGCGACCCACCGCCTCGCGGTAGGAGCCGGCGAGCAGCCCCGAGACCACGCTGTTCAGGTAGTGCACGACGACCGGCCGCACATGCCCGCTGCCGTACTGGTGGTCCAGCTGCGTCAGCGCCTGCGTCATGGCCCGCACCGCCGCCACGTCGGACGGCCCGACCCGCGGCCCTGCCATCCGGCCGACCTGCGCGTCCGGGGACGAGATCAGCCAGTCGCGGCTCGGCTCGACGAGCGCGGACGCGGCGACGGACGAGCCGGACAGGAAGTCCCGCCGCCCCACGTCACTGCGCCACAGCTCGCAGACCTGCTCGATGGCGCCGAGCACGGTGGGCGAGAACTGCAGGCCGACACCGGAGGCGAGGTTCTTGCCGTTCGCCATGCCGATCTCGTCGATCGTGACGGTCCGGCCCAGCTTGCGGCCGAGCGCCTCCGCGATGATGCCGGGCGCCCTGCCGCGCGGCTGCTGACCGCGCAGCCACCGGGCGACCGACGTCTTGTCGTAGCGCAGATCGAGACCGTGCTCCGCGCCGCACATGTTGACCCGGCGGGCCAGGCCCGCGTTCGAGCAGCCCGCTTCCTGAATGAGTGCCTGCAGCCTTTCGTTGGGCTGCCGCGCGACGAGCGGCCTTGCGGCCATGGCGTACCCCCTGATGTGCACCGTGGTTCATCTGACGGAGGGGCCGGAATCGGCCACCCCAGATGATCAATGCCCTTGGAACAAACGGAAGATGCACCACAAACGGACGATAAGTCGGTAACTGGGCATCTTCGGAGTGCCACAGCCTTGGCTACCCGCACATGGAACCCATTCCCCATGCGCGCCCCCGCCCGTGCACCCATGCGCCCCACATGCAGGATCGATGCTCCGCCCCCGCGCACGCGCGAGCCGTAACCGTAGGTGTCGGGCGGAGTTGAGAAGTCCGTGGAAGAGACCATGGGAGTCACGTCAGCCGCGCACATCCCGAAGCAGCGCGGAGAATCCTTGCTGGACACGGCCGTGCGATACGCGGAAGAGCGCCACTGGGACGTGTTTCCCGGGACGTGGCTCGAGTCCGTCGAGGGGGCCGAGATCTGCTCGTGCGGTGACACCGCGTGCACGACACCCGGTTCACACCCGGCGCGCGAGGACTGGGCCACGCAGTCGACGGGCAGCGCGACCGTCGCACGGCGCCTGTGGTCGAAGCAGCCGAAGGCGTCGATCCTGCTGCCGACGGGCCGTACGTTCGACGCGATCGACGTGCCGGAGACCGCCGGGTTCCTCGCCCTCGCCCGCATGGAGCGGATGGAGCTGACCCTCGGCCCCGTGACGTGCACACCCGATCGCCGGATGCAGTTCTTCGTCCTTCCCGGCGCCACCGCGAAGGTGCCCGACCTGGTACGCAAGCTGGGCTGGCCGCCCGCCGCCATCGACCTCGTGTCACTGGGCGAGGGGGCGTACGTGGCCGCTCCCCCGACCCGCTTCGGCGCGTCGGGCGCCGTGCAGTGGGCCTGCCGCCCCACCGCGGCGAACCGCTGGCTCCCCGACGCGGAGGAGATCATCTCCCCCCTGGCGTACGCGTGCGGGCGCGAGGCGCGGCGGTAGCCGGCACAGGGGGCGCAGACGCCGGACGGGCTGGATGTCCAGCCCGTCCGGCGTTCCGGCTGCCGACCGACGTATCGTGCGGAACCGGCGACGAAGGGCGGACACGGTGAGCGCAGAAGTACCGGCGGCTGTACGGGTGCAGGGGCTCTGGAAGGCCTTCGGCCAGCAGATCGCCGTCGCCGGGATCGACCTCACGCTCCCCGCGGGCAAATTCATCGGCCTCGTGGGCCCGAACGGCGCCGGAAAGACCACCACCCTCTCCATGGTGACCGGACTCCTGCGCCCCGACCGGGGCACGGTCGAAGTCGTCGGCCACGACGTGTGGTCCGACCCCGTACAGGTCAAGGCCCGCATCGGCGTCCTGCCCGAAGGGCTGCGTCTCTTCGAGCGCCTCTCGGGGCGCGAACTCCTCGCCTACACCGGGCGGCTGCGCGGACTCCCCGGCGACGAGGTCGACAAGAGAGCCACCCAGCTCCTGGACGTACTCGACCTCGCGGGCGCCCAGCACAAACTGGTCGTCGACTACTCGACGGGCATGCGGAAGAAGATCGGACTCGCCGCCGCCCTGCTCCACAACCCCGAAGTCCTCTTCCTCGACGAGCCCTTCGAAGGCGTCGACCCCGTCTCCGCACAGACCATCCGCGGCGTACTGGAGCGCTACACCGCGTCCGGGGCGACGGTCGTCTTCTCGTCACACGTCATGGAACTCGTCGAATCGCTCTGCGACTGGGTCGCCGTGATGGCCGCGGGCCGCATCCGCGCCCAGGGCACCCTCGCCGAGGTCCGCGGCGACGCCCCCTCGCTCCAGCGGGCGTTCCTGGAACTGGTCGGCGCGAGCAGCCGCGACACCGGCTCGCACCTCGACTGGCTGGGCGGCGGCACCCGATGAGCACGGCGCCCTCCCCCTCGGTCACCCCCGTCTTCGTACGGCTGAAGCTCTCGCTCCTGCGCAACGGCCTGCACCAGTCGACAGGACGCCGCGCCGCCTACATCGCGTCGGTCGTCGCCGCGCTCCTCGTCGCCGCGCTCCAGCTCCTCGGCCTGATCGCCCTGCGCGGCAACGAACACGCCGCCACCGTCTCCGTCCTGCTCACCGGCGTCCTCACGCTCGGCTGGGCGGTGATGCCGCTGTTCTTCGCCAGCGGCGACGAGACCCTCGACCCCACCCGCCTGGTGATGCTGCCGCTGCGCCCACGCCCGCTGGTGCGCGCGCTCCTCGTCGCGTCCCTGGTCGGCATCGGCCCGCTCTTCACCCTGTGCCTGGCGCTCGGCTCGGTCATCTCACTCGCACACGGCGCGACGGCGGCCGTCACCGGCGTCCTCGCCATCGCCCTCACCCTGCTCGTCTGCGTGGCCCTGGCGCGCACCGTCGCCGCCGCCAACATCCGCCTGCTGACCAGCCGCAAGGGGCGCGATCTGGCCGTTCTCAGCGGCCTGGTCATCGCGGTCGGCGCACAGGTCGTCAACTTCGGTGCGCAGCGCCTCGGTTCGTCCGGGCTCTCACAGCTCAACCCGGCGGCGGACGTCGTGCGCTGGATTCCGCCCGCGTCGGCGATCGGCGCCGTCGACTCGGTGAGCAAGGGCGCGTACGCCACCGGGATCGCCCAACTCGCCCTGAGCGCGGCGGCCCTCGCAGCCCTCCTCGCCCTCTGGCAGCGCAGCCTGACCCGCCTCATGACGACCCCCGACGGATCGACGCTCGCGGCGTCGGGCCCCACCAAGGCCCGCTCGGCACGGGGCCTGGGACGCCTGCTCCCCGGCGGACGCACCGGCACGGTCATGGAACGCAGCCTGCGTTACGTGTGGCGCGACCCGAAGACGAAGGCGGCCTGGGTGACATCCCTGGCCATCGGCCTCATCGTGCCGCTCTTCAACGCCCTCCAGGGCACCGGCTCCATCTACTTCGCGTGCTTCGCCGCCGGCATGCTCGGCGTCCTGATGTACAACCAGTTCGGCCAGGACACATCGGCGTTCTGGATGGTCGCGATGACGATCTCGTCGACGTACGACGCCTACGTGGAACTCCGCGCCCGCGCACTGGCACTCCTGCTGATCACCCTCCCGTACGCGACGCTGGTGACGGTCATCACGGCGGCCGTACTGGGCGACTGGACGGGCCTCGCGGAAGCCCTCGGCCTCTCCTTCGCCCTGCTCGGCGCGATGCTGGCCACCGGCGCCTGGTCATCGGCCCGCTTCCCCTACTCGATCCCGCAGGAGGGCTACAAGAACGTGGCCCCCGGGCAGGCGGGCCTGGCCTGGATCTCCATCTTCGGCGGCATGGTCGCGGCGGCCCTGCTCTGCGCCCCGGTGCTTGCCTTCACGATCTGGCTGCACGTCTCGGGCGCGAGCTCCTGGTCGTGGGTACTGCTGCCGCTGGGCGGGGCGTACGGGGCGTTGATCACGTACGCCGGCCTGCGGATGGCGGCGCCGAGGGTGGCGCGCAGGCTGCCGGAGATCCTGACGGCGGTCAGCAAGGGCTGAGTTCGCGCTGGCCCGGAACACAGACGACCCGCGAGCCATGGTCCCCGCCGTACGGAACGGCGGGGAGCCGGCCGGACGTACCGGCGGCTCGCGGGTCGGGTGACTGCTTGGGATTGGGCCGGCTGCACGCATCTCACACGTGCTGGTCCGGCGCCGAAACCGAGTTGCGACGACGGGCCACTAGCCCGCAGTCACCTCACGCGTCCGGTTTCCATACATCTGCCGAACCACCTCCTCTCCGTGATGACTCACACCATAGGAACCGGGTCGGCCCGGCTCAACCGGTTTTTCGAGACGACGGCGGAACGAGCTCCTGCCGGGTCTCGTAGGCGTATCCGTCGCCGCGTTGTAGCAGCTGCAGATTCCGGTGCGAAACGTTGAACCGACCCGTCGGCGAAGTGAGGGTGTGCTGGCCCCTGGCTCGTACCGTGATGCGTCCATTCCAGGTGCCCGCCCACTTCCCGGCGGGCACTGTCGCGCGTACGAGATCCCCGGTGACGTATCCGAAGTGCTGCTTGATGCGGACCCGGCGAAGCCGCGGGAAGCCGTAGCGGTCAGGGGTGGTACGGGCGTAGGAGCCACGTCCGGTGGCCTTCACGACCAGGACGCGCGCGGCCACTCGGACAATCCTGCCGCCGTTCTCGCAATCCAGGTCGCCAACGGCGAGGGCGTCGATGGTGTGGGTCTTTTCGAGGCCCATCGCGGTGCGGTTTCGCTGAGTACGGCTGCCCGGCCAGGCTTGCACCGGTGGGCCGAGAGCGCTCAGTCCCTCGATGAGCTGTCGGCGGGTCGAGTTCATCACCGCGGTGTCACGCAGCGGGGTCCGGGTCCGAGCAAAGATCTCCGCGAGGCGTTCCGGCCGGTGGGCAAGGAAAGCCGCGACGGGTGCGTTGCCCTTGGCCTGGTTACAGGGGACGCATGCCGGCACCAGGTTGGAGGTTCTGCTGGAGCCGCCGCGGCTGCTGGGGTGGACGTGGTCGAGGTTCAGAGGAATGCCGGTCGCTCCGCAATAGACGCAGGATCGGCCCCACACGGAGAGCAGGTAGGCGCGAGTGTCGGTTCCGGCATGTGCGCCGATCTTGTGGTCGGCACCTCTGCCCTGCTTGCCCGCGCCCATGGAGCGGGAGTCGAAAGCGACGCTCTCCACGTGAACCTCTGTGACCGGCGCATACCGGCAGAAGCGACTCGCGAGGGACAGGGTGGTGTCGATACGGTGCCGCAGCGACGGGGCGAGCCAACCCTCCTTGCGGCCACGCTTGTTGCTTCTCGGTGCGCGGTAGCGGAGATTCGCGGACCTCCGTCTGCTCCGGTACCCGGCGCGCCGCTTCATGCAGAGCTGGATCTGGGCTCCGCGGTGCCGGATCTCGGCCGTCATCAGGCCCCGGCGTACGAGGGCGGCCTCCCCGCGTTCGCAGATTTCCGTCTTCTCGTCCGTGAGCGCGAGGCCAGTCGTCTTGGATCCGGGATCGATGCGCAGTTGCACGCCATCGACTTCCGAGTCGGCGCGCATACGGTCCTTGAGCCGGATGCTGAAGGGAACTCGCCGATGGACGACAGCTCGACCCCTGGTGAGCAGTTCACGTGCGCGAGCGGGGTGGCACGGCATCAACGGCCTTCTGTCAGCGGCAAGGACGAACACTCTGCTCGCGCCTACGCCTCCGGTGTATGTGCGGTCCTTGGGAGCGTCACCGCTCCCGCTCTCTGTCGCCTCCGCCGCCAGGGCGGCAAGTTCGACGTGACGCCGACGGGGTCTGGCGCGCTGCCCGCCGGTCTCCCCTCGCCCATGTTCCTCGCCGGTGCCCCGCGCGGTGGCGGGGAGTCCGTGAGCCGTTTCGTCCTTGCTCCGGAGGGTGTCTGCTCTCTCGGATTCCAGTGCGGGCTGCTGAGGAAGCACAGCCCGGTGGGTCTGCTCACCTGTGGGAAACGTAGTCATCGAAGGACGCCTTCCTTTGACCTGGAGGTCTTGATGACTTGGGCTGGTCACTCTGCCTGTCCGTGTGACGGAAAGCTCGGCCGTGGGCCGAGGAGCGAGTGACCCTTCGTGTGTATGTCCCGCCGACGCTAGCGATCACCCGTCTCCTGGCGAGCTGGATCACGCAAGCTCAACCAATTGTGCGAACCTTTGAACGGGCGTCTGATTTCAGGCAACCGCGCTCGCTCTCAACCTTTCGCCGGCAACGATTTCGTCCGACTTCTGGGAAGTACCTGTGGGGTGCGTCACGTTCGAGTTCAATGATCTGACGTGCGGTACACGCGGAACTCGCAGAACATGCAGCTCATGAGGACACGGCCTGCAGGGGGTGCCAGGTGAGTGCTTCCCGGCGTAGCGGAACCACCGACGAGCTGGGGCCGGAGGAACCCGAGCCCGGTGGGGCCGAGTTGCTCGCGGCGTTGTTGGACGGGATGGACGCCGCCTTGTGTGCGTTCGATGCCGATGGGGTGGTGACGCACTGGAATCGTGAGGCCGAGCGGATTCTCGGGTGGTCGGCGGCGGAGGCCGTCGGGCGGCAGGGGTTCGCGGGGTGGGCGGTGCGGACCGCCGATGCCGAGGAGGTCGAGGCGCGGCTCCTGTCGGCCATGGAGGCGCACGGGCGGCAGGTGCACGAGTTCGCGCTCCTGACGAAGGACGGCGGGCGCGTGCTGGTGCGGACGCAGTCGGCCGCCGTGCGGGGCGGGGACGGTAAGCCCTCCGGGGTGTACTGCGCGTTCAGCGAGGTCCATGCGCAGATCGACCTGGAGCGTTCCATCGCGCTGAGCGAGGCCCTGTTCGAGAACGCGTCGTGGGGTGTGGTGCTCGTCGACGCCGACCTGCGTCCCGCCGTGGTGAACGAGCATGCCGCGCGGTCGCTGGGGATGGGGCGTTCGGCTCTGCTGGGGCGGCCCCTCGGGGAGTTGCTCGGGCAGGGTGTGGAGGAGCTGGAGAGCGCGCTGAGTCATGTGCTCGCCGAGGGGGCTCCGCCGGCGCCCGCCGAGATGTGGGTGTCCGTGCGGGCCACGGAGAGCGGTGAGCCTGAGCGGCGTTGCTGGCGCAGCGGCTTCCTGCGGCTCGCGTCGCCGCTGGCGGAGGAGCCGGTGCCGCTGGGGGTCGCCTGGCTCTTCCTGGACGTGACGGAGGCCAAGCAGACGGAGCAGGAGGCGGCGCAACTGCGTTTTCGTTCGCAGCAGTTGCATCGGGCGGCGCGGGCGGCGGGCGAGTGCGAGGACCCGACGGAGGCGGCGACGGTTCAGCTGGACTTCGCGCTGGCCGGCTTCGCCGATCACGCGTTGATCGATCTGGTGGCGGGTGAGGGGGGTCCTCCGGTGCGGCTCGTGCGGGCCGCGGCCACGCCCGCGGGGGCTCCTGGTCCGTGCCTGCCGGTGGCCAAGGCGGGCCTGCCCGTCCGCTATCTGGACGGCCACCCGGCTCCGCAGTGCGTGGACCGGGTGGGCTCCGTACGGGCGAGCGCCGGCACCGCGCCGCCCGAGCGTGCCCGGGAGTGGGCGGCGGCCAGGCAGTGGCCGGAGGACTCGGTCCACGCCCTGTGCACGGTTCTGCGCAGTCGGGGGCGGACGCTGGGGGTGGTGACGTTCCTCCGGGGGGCGAGCCGTACGCAGTTCGAGCGGGCGGATGCGGCGTATGCGGAGAGCGTCTCGGCGAGGGTTGCGGCCTCGCTTGACCTGGCCCAGGTGCGGGGCGGCTGAGGGTCGGCTGCCGCCGGGGGGTACGGGGCTTTCCGGGCCGCTGCTTCCCTGCCGGGGGCGGTTGTTTCGAGGGCGCCGTGTTTCTCCCTGCCGGGGGGACGGGGGTTCGAGGCCGCCGCGTTTCCCTGCCGGGGGGGGCGGGGGTTCGAGGCCGCCGCGTTCCCCTGCCGGGTGGGCGGGTGTTCAAGGCCGCCGCGTTCCCCTGCCGGGTGGGCGGGTGTCCAAGGCCGCCGCGTTTCCCTGCCGGGTGGGCGGGTGTCCAAGGCCGCCGCTTCGCGGCGGATCTTTCCCGCCCACCCACCCGATTGCCCAGCAGCTGATCGTTACCGACACGAGGCACCGCAGGGTGAACGGGTGGGTGGGCGGGGAGAATCCGCCGCGGAGCGGCGGCATGAAGGCAATCCGCACCCGCTGAAGGGCAGCCTGAACCCCGCCGGTTCCGCACCGGCGGGGGGTCGCGGCCCGGAGCCGCCGGTTCCGCACCGGCGGGGAGTTGTGGCCCGGATCCGCCGGTTCCGCACCGCCGTGCGGCAGTGCAGGGGCAGGGCCCGCCCCACCGCAGGCCGGCGGCAGTCCGCGTGCAGGGACAAGGCCCCGCCCCGCCGCCCCGGCCGGCTAGGCCGCGTGCAGCGCCAAGGTTGGGGAGAGGCGGGCCGCCCGTACCGCGGGGTAGAGGCCGGCCACCGTTCCGATGATCAGCGTTGCTCCGAAGCCGCCGCTCACCGCCCAGAGGGGGACCACCCAGGGGAGGCCGCCCGACGTCGCGTAGACGCCCGTCGCCGCCGCGCCCAGGGCGATTCCGGCGAGGCCGCCGAGGCCCGACAGGAGGAGGGACTCCGTCACGAACTGGATGCGGATCTGCCCCTTCGTCGCGCCCATCGAGCGCCGCAGACCGATCTCGTACCGTCTCTCCAGGACCGAGATGATCATGGTGTTGGCCACGCCGACCCCGCCCACCAGCAGCGCGATCCCGCCCAGGCCGAGCAGCAGCGTCGAGAACGCGCCCTCCGTCGCCGCCTTCGCCTGCAGCGCCGATGACGGGTCGGTGACCTGGACGTTGCGCGGGTTCTCCGGGTCGATCGACGCGGCGAGCAGGTCACGGACCTCGTGCACCGAGGCGTCGGTCGAGCGCTCGTACACCGACGTCGGGCGGCCGTCGAAGCCGAGCTCGCTCTTCGCCGCGTCCCAGCCCACGAGCGCCGAGCGCTCCACGTCGGGTGAGAGCGGCAGCGGTTCGAGGATGCCGACGACCGTGAAGTACCGGTCGTCCACCCAGACCTGCTGGCCGGGCTCGGTGATGCCGAGGCGCTGCGCCGCGACGTGGCCGAGGACGATCGAGGGGTAGCGGCTGTTGGCCGCGTTGAACCACGTGCCGCTGTCCATCTCGCCGCGCAGCACCTTCAGCAGACCCTCGGTGGCCGCCCTGACGGCGAGGCCGCCGGTCTCGTCCTCGGGGATCTTCTCGCTGCGCCGCACGGTGTTCTCCAGGTCGCCGGTCGCGCCGACGTCCTGTACGCCCGCCACGCGGGAGACCCGGCCCGCCGCGTCTCGCGGCAGCACCACCTTCTCCCCGGAGAACATCGGCTCCCCCGGGGACGCCACCAGCATGTTCGTGCCCAACTCGTCCAGCTCCTCCATCAGTTGGGCCTTGCTGGAGGACGAGATGCCTACCACCGCGATCATCGTCGCTATCCCGATGGCGATTCCCAGGGCGGAGAGCACGACCCGTACCGGACGGCTGCGCAGTCCCGCCGAGCCGACGTGCAGGACGTCCCGCGGACCGAGCCGTGCCGCCTTCAGGCGCACGTGTCCGACGCGCTTCGTACGGATCATCCGGCGAACACCCCCGAAGAAGCAGTCGCGGAGTGGACGTCCGCCACCACCTGCCCGTCCCGTATCCGCACCTGCCGCGGCAGCCGCTCCGCGATCTCCGTGTCGTGGGTGATGACGGCGATGGTCGCGCCCTCCGCGTTGAGGTCGTGCAGGAGCTCCATCACCGCCTCGCCGGACGCGGAGTCCAGCGCCCCGGTCGGTTCGTCGGCCAGGAGCAGGTCCGGCGCCCCGACCACCGCGCGCGCGATGGCGACGCGCTGCTTCTGGCCGCCGGAGAGTTCGTGCGGGCGGTGTTTCATGCGGTCGGCGAGGCCCACCCGGTCGAGGGCCTCGGCGGCTCTCGCGCGGCGCTCCGCGCGCGAGAGGCCGGAGTACAGGAGCCCCTCGGCCACGTTGTCGCGCGCGCTGATCCCCGGCACCAGATGGAACGCCTGGAACACGAAGCCGATGTGCCGTGCGCGCAAAGCGGACAGGCTGCGGTCGGCGAGCGTCGCGACATCGTGTCCCGCGATGGCCACCGAGCCCTCCGAGGGGCGGTCCAGGGTGCCGATGATGTGCAGGAGAGTCGACTTGCCGGAGCCGGAGGGGCCGACGATGGCGAGGAGTTCGCCCTCCTCGACCCGCAGGTCGACCCCGCGCAGGGCGGCGACTCCGCCCGGGTACTTCTTGGTGACCCCGCCCAACTCCACGACGGCGCTCATATCTTGGGCACCCCGACCTTCATGCCGTCCTTCAAACCGCCTCCGGTGACCTCGACGCGGCCCTGGCCGAACATGCCGAGCTCGACCTTCACCTGGCGGGCGCGGCCGTGCTCGACGACCTGGACGCCGTAGCCGCCGCCGGGCAGCGCGAGGAGGGCGTTGTCGGGGACGGACAGGACGTCCTCGCGGGTCTCTCCGGTGAGGTTCACCGTGACCGGGGACTGGTCGAAGCCGTCGACCTTGCCGGGGTCGTCGAAGGAGACCGTCACCGGGATCTTGGGCGTCTTGTCGGCCGGGTCGTCGCCCGGCTTGGCGGTCTTGCCGACGGAGGCGACCTTTCCCTTGGCGGTCGAGCCGTCCGGCAGGTCCACGGTCACCTTGGTGCCCACCTTGGCGAGCTTCCCCTCGGCGACGTCGAGCTGGAAACGTACGACCCGCTCGGAGCCGGTCGTGCTGAGCACCGGCTTGCCCGGTGCGACCTGGTCGCCGACGGCCGACTCGGTGGACTTCACGCGGACGCCGCCGGGCGAGAAGGCGATCTGGTCGGGTCCGACGCGGCCCGTCTGCTTGCGCTCGTGCGCCTTCTGCCACTGCTTGACGGCGTCCGCCGTACCCGCCGTGTACTCGTCGTCGACGGCGAGCCCGGCGCCGTATCCGAGGGCTTGGAGGTTCTCCTCGAGCTGCCGTACGTCGTTGCCCTCGTCGCCCGTCTTCAGCGTGCGGTACATGGGCTCGGTGCCGTACATGAGGCGCACCGGGACGCCGTTGACCTCGTACAGGCGCCCGTCCCGTTTGATCGTCGAGCCGGTGCCCGCGGACCAGGTGAGGGTGCCGGTGGTGCCCGCGTTGACCTTGCTTTCCTTGGCGTAGCCGAGGGTGCCGTCGGTCTGGGTGCCGCTGCTGAGGTCGCCGCGTTCCACGGGGGCGGTGGCCGGCGGCAGGCCGGCGTCCTGGCTGACGGACTCGTCCTTGCCGTTGTCGGCGAGGGCCGTGACGGCGACGCCGCCGCCGGTGATGGCGAGCAGGGCCACGACGGTGGCTACGACGGCGGTGCGGCGCCTCACGCGACGATGTCCTTGCACGCCTTGGCGGCCTTCTCCATCTTCTTCGCCTCGGCGCCCTTGGGGACCTTCTGCGCTTCCATGGCGCCGCCCTCGAACTTGGGGTCGGGCATGTTGAAGCCGTTCTTGCGCATGCACTGGGCGTACTTGAGCATCTTGTCCTTGTCGGCCTGCGTGGGGCCGCCGCCCGACATTCCGCCGTCCTTGCCCATGCAGGCCTTCATGGCGGCCTCCATCTTCTCCTTGCTCAGGTCGCCGCCGATGGTGATGCCGCGGGTGTCCTCGCCCGCCTTGGGCTCGGGGACCTTGAGGCCGTGCTTGCGCAGGCACTCGCGCTCCTTGAAGGCGGCGTCGGCCTGCTTGCCCTTGCCGCCGTCGGCCTTGTCCTGGCTGCTGTCGCCGCCGTCGCCGGACGAGCAGGCTCCGGCGAACAGGGCGAGCGCGGCGAACCCCGATGCGATGGCGGTCGAACGCGTACGAGTCCTCATGGCGGTCCTCATGGCTTCCCCTTCACTGGTCGCGTCGGCGCGGCAGCGCGCCGACGCGCTCAGGCTGACGGGAAGGGAGGTTTCGTTTCTCTCAACGGAGACGCTTACACCGACGAAAGGTGCACTTCAGGTACACAGGGCCGATGCGCGTACTGCTGGTGGAGGACGAGGAATTCCTGGCCGAGATGATCGCCGACGGGCTGCGCCGCGACGCGCTCGCCGTCGACGTCGCGGCCGACGGCCTGACGGCGCTGCGCAAGCTCCAGCTCGGCGAGTACGACGTCGTCATCCTGGACCGGGATCTGCCGGGCCTGCACGGCGACGAGGTGTGCCGCAGGGTGGTGTCGCAGCGGCTGCTCACCCGCGTCCTGATGCTGACGGCTTCGGCCACGGTCAGGGACCGGGTCGCGGGCCTGGGCCTCGGGGCCGACGACTACCTGACCAAGCCCTTCGCGTACGACGAGCTCCTGGCCCGCGTCCTGGCCCTCGGCCGCCGCACCCGCCCCGCGCTCCCGCCCGTGATCGAACGGGCGGGCCTGGTCCTGGACACGGCCCGGCGCCAGGCCAGCCGCGACGGCCGCCATCTGGCGCTCTCCCGCAAGGAGTTCGCGGTGCTTGAGGCGCTGCTGCGGGCGGAGGGCGCGGTGGTCAGCGGCGACGACCTGATCGAACAGGTCTGGGAGGAGGACACCAGCTACCGCACGAACGCGGTCCGCGTCACCCTCTCCAAACTCCGCACCAAGCTGGGCGACCCCCCGGTGGTGGAGACGGTCCCGGGCGCGGGCTACCGGATCACGGGACGGTCGGCGTGAGGCGCATGGGCGGGGCCGGCACGTATCGCTGCGAGGGCCCGCACAGCTGCCGCGACCCGCGTCGCCTTCGCGCAGCCGCGTCTCCCACCGGCAGGCAGTCATGAACAAGCCCCGCACCAGCGCCGCCCCCGGCGCCCTGTCCCGCGTCCGGATGATGCGCCGGCCGGCCATGCGCAGCGAACGCGCACGCCTCACCGCCCTGTACGGCGGCATGCTCCTCCTGGCGGGAGCGCTACTCACCGGGCTCGTCTACTTCCTGGTGCGGCAGGGGCTCTACTCGACGATCAGTACCGCCGTCACCACCGCCGTGCCCGCCCGCAGGCTGAACCCGCCCTGGCGGATGCCGACTCCAGCCCCCTCGGCGTCGCCCGCCAGGCGGATGCCCGCCGACGGCGTCACGGACAACGACATCACGCAGGGCCTCGCCGTGACGAAGATCAGCGATGTCGCCGAGCAGGCCGCCCTGAGCCGGCTGCTCACCGTCTCGGTCATCGTGCTGTTCGTGTACGCGGCGCTCTCCATCCTGCTCGCCTGGTGGATGGCGGGCCGCGTCCTGCACCCGGTGGCCGTGATCACCGGCACCGCGCGGCGCCTGTCCGGTGAGAACCTGCACGAGCGGATCGCGCTCGACGCCCCGCCCGGCGAGCTGAAGCAGCTGGCCGACACCTTCGACGAGATGCTCGGACGGATAGAGCAACT
The DNA here is from genome assembly GCF_044455475.1 of Streptomyces sp. NPDC051218. Taxonomy (NCBI): domain Bacteria; kingdom Bacillati; phylum Actinomycetota; class Actinomycetes; order Kitasatosporales; family Streptomycetaceae; genus Streptomyces; species Streptomyces sp. NPDC051218. Next base: position 364,606 of record NZ_JBITEU010000004.1, read on the forward strand.
GGTCAGCGCGCAGCAGCGGTTCGCCGCGAACGCCGCGCACGAGCTGCGTACCCCGCTCGCGGTACAGCGGGCCGCCGCCGAGATCGGTCTCGCGGGTGAGCCGGACGCGCGGCAGGTGGCCCGGATCCGTACGAAGCTCATCTCCGTCGCCGACGACAGCGAGCATCTGATCGAAGGGCTGCTGCTCCTGGCCACATCGGAGCGGGGTCTTGAGCGGCGTGAGCCCATCGCCCTGGACGTCATCGCCGACGCGGTGGCGGAAGGGCTCGCGGACCGGGCGGCCGAGCGGGACGTGACCGTGTCCGTGGACGCCGAGCCGCTGACGGTCCTCGGCGACGGCGTGCTGCTCGACCGCCTCGTGCACAACCTGGTGGCCAACGCCGTGGACTACAACGTCAAGGGCGGCCGCGTCGAGGTGCGCACGGGACCCGAGGGCGTCGAGGTCACCAACACCGGGCCCGTCGTCCCGCAGGAGACCGTCCCGCACCTCTTCGAGCCCTTCCGGCGCCTTCAGGAACGTACGCACGCGCGCGGGGAGGGGGCCGGGCTCGGCCTGTCCATCGTCGCCGCGATCGCCCGCGCGCACGGCGCACTGGCGACCGCGGAGGCGAACGGGAAGGGCGGGGGGCTCACCGTCCGGGTGCGCTTCCCACCGGACCGCTGAGCGCCCCTCGGCGCCCCTCGGCGGCCCTCAGCGGCCCTCAGCGGCGGTAGAAGATCCGGTCGCCGTACTCCTCGAAGACCTTGCCGTTCCACTCGTGGCCGCCGTCCACGTTCCCGGAACGGAGCAGCGGCGGTTCGAGGCCCCGCTCGGCGAGCGCCTCGACGGCGGTCGCCATCATCGCCTGCATGATCGCGTTGGTGACCACGCTGGAGGCGGGTCCGAAGGGAGCGCCAACCGTGTCGAGGCTCAGCTCCGCGTCGCCGAGCGCGATCTTCGAGTCGATCACGACGTCGCAGTGGTCCTTCAGGAAGCTCCCCGACACGTGCCGCGACTTCGTCTGCGTCGCGTACGCCACCGACGTCACCCCGATGACCTTCAGGCCGAGCGCGCGGGCGTTCATCGCCATCTCCACGGGAAGCGAGTTGCGCCCGGAGAGCGAGATGATCACGAGTACGTCGCCGGGGCGGGCCGGCGAGGAGTCCAGGACGGCGCCCGCGAGACCGTCCACGCGCTCCAGGGCCGAGCCGAGCGTGGCGGGCATGACGTCGATGCCGACGACCCCGGGGACGGCGAGGAGGTTCATCAGGGCGAGGCCGCCGGCGCGGTAGACGACGTCCTGGGCGGCCAGCGAGGAGTGCCCGGCGCCGAAGGCGAAGAGCCTGCCGCCCGCCTCGACGGCGTCGGCGAGCAGCGTGCCCGCCGCGTCGACGTTCCCGCCCTCCTCGTCGCGCACCCGCCCGAGCAGCCCGATCGCGGCGTCGATGTACTGACCGGCCAGCTTGCTCTCGCTCTTCGAGCCCATGCGCCGAGGAACCTTTCCGGGTACGTATGTGTTCTGTTTGTACGTGGTCCGTACGCACGTCCTGCACGGATGTCCTGCACGCTCTTCCCGTGTGCCGCGGATCACGTTGCGGTCTGGACCAGTGCCCTGTCAATACGGCCCGAGCACGGCGTTCGGCCCGCCAGGACCGGGTTTTCCCCTGGCGCGACCCGGTTGTCAGCGGTATGCGTCAGACTTGAGGGCAGGGCCGGCCGCACGAGCGAGATCTGAGGGGCACCCATGTCGGGGCTTATTGACACCACTGAGATGTATTTGCGCACCATCCTCGAGCTGGAGGAGGAAGGTGTGGTCCCCATGCGCGCCCGGATCGCCGAGCGTCTCGACCAGAGCGGGCCGACGGTGAGCCAGACGGTCGCGCGCATGGAGCGCGACGGCCTGGTGGCCGTCGCCAGCGACCGCCACCTGGAGCTGACCGAGGAGGGCCGCAGGCTCGCCACCCGCGTGATGCGCAAGCACCGCCTGGCGGAGTGCCTGCTCGTCGACGTGATCGGCCTGGAGTGGGAGCAGGTCCACGCGGAGGCGTGCCGCTGGGAGCACGTGATGAGCGAGGCGGTGGAGCGCCGCGTCCTGGAGCTCCTGCGCCACCCCACCGAGTCTCCGTACGGCAACCCGATCCCGGGCCTGGAGGAGCTGGGCGAGAAGGACGGGGCCGACCCGTTCCTGGACGAGGGCATGGTCTCCCTGGTCGATCTCGACCCCGGCACGGAGGGCAAGACCGTCGTGGTGCGCCGCATCGGCGAGCCGATCCAGACGGACGCCCAGCTGATGTACACGCTGCGGCGCGCGGGTGTGCAGCCCGGCTCCGTGGTGAGCGTGACGGAGTCCGCGGGCGGGGTGCTCGTGGGCAGCAGTGGCGAGGCCGCCGAGCTGGACTCGGAGGTCGCGTCGCACGTCTTCGTCGCCAAGCGCTGAGGCCCGCCGGTCCTGGCTTCGGCACGGCCCAGCTCCTGTTACCGAGAGTTCGTGTCAACTAGCGGTAACGGTTGGGCAGTTGTGAAGACTCCGGGACCGGACGGCGTCCAAGATTCAGTGTGCGGAATCGCAGCGCCCGGACGTTTTGCGTGCGAGGCTGTCGCGAGAGGCATATGACCTGAGGGCTCTTGACCGGGTCGGCGCCGGGTCTGGCCGCCACGGCCGTGGGAGGGGGCAGGAGAATGTGCCCATCTGGTGAGCGGGAGCGCGAACGCGTTCGAGGCGAGGGCCCCGGCGCCCTTGAGCGCCGGGGCCTGTCCTCCCCTGTTCTGACCCGGAGCCCCGAGCTCCCAGGGTCATCCCCCTCGGACCGTTTTCCCCGAGCGGTCCGCCTCCCGTTGAAGATCTCCCCTCGGCGGCGGCGGCCAATCCTTGAGCGTGGTCACTCGAACGAGGGGTGTTGCCGGCGATCCGGCCGCTTTCGAAAAAGAGTTCGATAGCGTGCGGGGGTGCGTGACAGAACCAGGCGTTCAGCCCGAGCTGATTCAAGGGGGGTGCCAGGAACGATGGTGCGGCGCATTGACGTGACGGGCGCGGGTGGCGTACACCTCGCGGCCTGGGAGTTCGCCGATCCTCCGAAGTCCAGGGAGGCCGAAGGGCCGCCCGGCGGCGTCCTGTTACTGCACGGCCTGATGGGCCGGGCGTCCCACTGGGCGGGCACCGCCCGCTGGCTCGCCGAGCGGCATCGCGCGGTCGCACTCGACCAGCGCGCGCACGGACAGAGCGAGAAGCCCCCCGAGGGCCCCTTCACCCGCGACGCCTACGTGGACGACGCCGAGGCCGCGCTCGTCCAGCTCGGCCTCGCCCCCGCCGTCCTCGTCGGCCACTCCATGGGCGCGCTCACCGCCTGGCAGCTCGCCGCGAAGCGCCCCGATCTCGTCCGCGCGCTGATCATCTGCGACATGCGGGCCTCCGCGCTCGGTGCCGCGTCGCAGCGCGAGTGGGAGGACTGGTTCAAGGCCTGGCCGGTGCCCTTCGCCACGCTCGCCGACGTACGCAAGTGGTTCGGCGAGGACGATCCCTGGGTCGAGCGGCCCAATCCGTCGCGCGGTGAGTTCTTCGCCGAGGTGATGACCGAGGGCCCGGACGGCTGGCGCCCCGTCTTCGACCGCGACCAGATGCTGAAGTCCCGCGAGACCTGGGTGTACGACGCCCACTGGGAGGATCTGGCCCAGGTGCAGTGCCCTGCCCTGGTGGTGCGCGGCCTGGACGGCGAGCTCGGCCGCGCCGAGTCCCAGGAAATGGTCCGTGTGCTGCCCCGCGGGGCGTACGCGGAGGTGGCCGACGCCGGACACCTGGTGCACTACGACCAGCCCGAGGCCTGGCGCGAGGCGATCGAGCCCTTCCTGGACGGAGTCCTGACGGGGTAGGGCGGGGGGCCCGGGGGCCCGCGTTCAGGGGCTGAGGCGCTCCACCGTCCAGCCCGCATCGCCCGCATCGCCCGCGCCCGCTTCCTGCTCCGAGTGCACGTAGCGCAGGCGGTCGTGCAGGCGGTTCGCCCTGCCCTGCCAGAATTCCACGGCCTCCGGTACGACACGGAAGCCGCCCCAGTGCGCGGGCGCGGGCACCTGCTCGCCCTCCGGGTAACGCGCCTCCAAGTCGGCGTACGCGCGGTCCAGTTCATCGCGCGTGGCGATGACCGATGACTGGGCGCTGGCCCAGGCGCCGAGCTGGGAGCCGTGCGGGCGGGTGCGGAAGTACGCCACCGTCTCCTCGCGGGCGACGCGCTCCGCCGTGCCGGTGACGATGACCTGGCGTGCCATCGGGTGCCAGGGGAAGAGCAGCGCGATGTTCGGGTTCGCGGCCAGTTCCCGGGCCTTGCGGGACTCGTAGTTGGTGAAGAAGACGAAGCCGCGCTCGTCGTACGCCTTCAGCAGGACCGTGCGTGAGCTGGGGCGGCCCGCGGCGTCCGCCGTCGAGACGACCATGGCGTTCGGCTCGTACAGCCGGCCCTCGTCCGCCGCGACGAGCGCCTGCGAGAACCAGCGCGCGAACAGCTCGACGGGCGTGGCGGGCGCATCGCCCTCGACGAGTCCGTCGAGGCCGTAGTGGGCACGTATGGCTGCGGGATCGGACACGGGAGGGGCGGCGGCGGCAGATGAGGAGGCTGATGCGGAAGCGGCGGCTCGATCGGTCACGCGGTCATCTTGCCGTATACGAAGGGCTGTCCGACGGGGTGTCGTGCGCCACCGGGAGGTGACGTGTGGCACTGAGTGCCGCATACCATCGCCAAGGGTGGCACCAACGGATATCGTTCCGCTGCCGTATCGGTTGGGTGACCACCAGCCGCACGGGGCATCACCGGGATGACCGATCCGGACCGCGAGTCGAACGCCGGCAGTCGAAAACACACCGGAAGACCGCGGAACCGGACCGGAAATGCCCACTTCTGACACATGGTCACGAGCTGTCTGTCACCACCATCTGTCGTACACATCACGAGGAGCCGCCTGATGTCCGACTTCGTACCCGGACTTGAAGGAGTCATCGCGTTCGAGACGGAGATCGCCGAACCGGACAAGGAAGGCGGCGCGCTTCGCTATCGCGGCGTCGACATCGAGGATCTGGTCGGCCACGTCTCCTTCGGCAACGTGTGGGGCCTGCTCGTCGACGGTGCCTTCAACCCTGGTCTGCCGCCGGCCGAGCCGTTCCCGATCCCGGTGCACTCCGGCGACATCCGCGTCGACGTCCAGTCGGCGCTCGCGATGCTCGCCCCCGTGTGGGGCCTGAAGCCGCTCCTGGACATCAGCGAGCAGGAGGCCCGCGACGACCTGGCGCGCGCCGCCGTCATGGCGCTCTCGTACGTCGCCCAGTCCGCCCGCGGCCAGGGCCTGCCGATGGTGCCGCAGCGGGAGATCGACAAGGCCGACACGGTCGTGGAGCGCTTCATGAAGCGCTGGCGCGGCGAGCCCGACCCCAAGCACGTCCAGGCCGTCGACGCGTACTGGACGTCGGCCGCCGAGCACGGCATGAACGCCTCCACGTTCACCGCCCGCGTCATCGCGTCGACGGGCGCGGATGTGGCGGCGGCGCTGAGCGGTGCCGTGGGCGCGATGTCCGGCCCCCTGCACGGGGGCGCGCCCTCCCGGGTCCTCGGCATGATCGAGGAGATCGAGCGGACGGGCGACGCGGTCGCGTACGTCAAGCAGGCCCTGGACAAGGGCGAGCGTCTGATGGGCTTCGGTCACCGGGTGTACCGGGCCGAGGACCCGCGCGCGCGGGTCCTGCGCCGCACGGCGCGCGAGCTGGGCGCTCCTCGCTACGAGGTGGCGGAGGCGCTGGAGAAGGCCGCGCTCGACGAGCTGCACGCCCGCCGCCCGGACCGCGTCCTCGCGACGAACGTAGAGTTCTGGGCCGCGATCGTCCTCGACTTCGCCGAGGTGCCGGCGCACATGTTCACGTCGATGTTCACGTGCGCGAGGACTGCCGGGTGGTCGGCGCACGTTCTTGAACAGAAGCGGACGGGGCGGCTCGTCCGCCCCTCGGCCCGGTACATCGGCCCTGGGTCGCGGGACCCGCGGGCGGTTGTGGGGTACGGGGATATCGCTAGGTAGGGAATTCTCCCCCACCCCGCCCCTTCCCGAAAACCCGCTCGGCGCGGGGGCCTTGTCCTCAAACGCCGGACGGGCTGGAAATCCAGCCCGTCCGGCGTTTGAGGACATCTTGTCGGGGGTCCAGGGGGCGGAGCCCCTTGGTTTCGGGAAGGGGCGGGGTGGGGGAGGGCTAGCGCAGCGCCTCCTCCACCAGCACCGTCCACTGCGCCACCACCCGCTCCCGACGTGCCCCGTCATCCGTCAGGAGATTGGCGAGGCCGAGGCCTCGGGCCATGTCCAGGAGGCCCTGGATGGTTTCCCGCACCCCCGGCCGCGACTCGTCCGCCCCCAGCAACTCCACCGCGATCCGGTGCGTCTCACGGCCCACCCGCGCCTCCAGCTCCGTCACCCGGGAGCCCAGCTGCGGCTCGTTCGACGCCGCTACCCACAGGTGCAGCGCAGCCCGGAACAGCGGGCCCGTGTAGAGGTCGACCAGGGCTGCCACCACCGAGGCACGGTCCTGGGCCGGGAGCTCCTTCAGGGCCGTGGACCGCTGCTCGGCCACGTACTCCACCGCCGCCGTGAAGAGGTCCTCCCGCGTCGGGAAGTGATGCTGGGCCGCGCCCCGCGAGACCCCGGCCCGCTCGGCGACGACGGACACCGTGGACCCCGCCCAGCCGCTCTCGGCGAGGCACGCCACCGCGGCCTCCAGGAGCCGTTGGCGCGTCGCGCGGCTGCGGTCCTGCTTGGGGGAGCGATCGGCTCGGTCGGCACGGTCGGCCGCGGTCACAGCACCCATGGGCACTCCCGTCGTTCGAGGAACGCCCCCATCCCCTCCCGCGCCTCCTCCGATGCGAAGAGCCGCGCGGACAAAGCGACGAGGGAGTCCGTGTGGTGGTCGAATGCGTCGAGCACCCTAGCCGTGAGCAGCTTCTTCGTCTCGGCCAGGGCCTGCGGCGCCGCCTTCCGCAGCCCGTCCAGGAGAGGCGTCAGCTCCGCGTCCACGTCGTCCCCCGCCACCGTCACCAGACCGATCCGCGCCGCCTCCGCACCGCCGAAGCGCTCCCCGGTGAGGAAGTAGCGTGACGCCGCGCCCGGGTCGAGGCGGGCGAGCAGCGGCATGGAGATCACCGCGGGCGCCACCCCGATCCGTACCTCCGTCAGCGCGAACGACGCCCCCGGCCCCGCGGCCGCCATGTCGCACACGCCCAGCAGTCCGAGCCCACCCGCCCGCACATGCCCGTCCACCCGGGCCACCACCGGCTTCGGCAGCTCCAGGATCTGCCGGAGCAGCCCCACGAAAGCGGCCGGGTCCGGCGGCTCCCGCAGGTCGGCGCCCGAGCAGAACGTGGAACCGGTGTGCGTGAGGACCACCGCGCGTACGTCGGGGTCCTTGCCGCAGTCGTCGAGCGCCTCGGCGAAGCCGTGCAGGAGCCCCGCCGAGAGCGCGTTGCGGTTGCCGGGGTTGTCCAGGGTGAAGGTGACGATGCCGCGCTGCGGGGATGAGCAGACAAGGCTCATGGGAACTCCCTCTGATCGGGACCTACGAGACCGGTGACTCAGTACGACTTGGGCAGGCCGAGCGTCTGGTGCGACACGTAGTTGAGGATCATCTCCCGGCTCACCGGCGCGATCCGCGCCACTCGTGACGCCACGATCAGCGAGGCGAGGCCGAACTCCTTCGTCAGGCCGTTGCCGCCGAGCGTGTGCACCGACTGGTCGACGGCCTTCACGCACGCGTCGGCAGCCGCGAGCTTGGCCATGTTGGCGGCCTCGCCCGCGCCCATGTCGTCGCCCTCGTCGTAGAGCCTTGCGGCCTTCTGCATCATCAGGCGGGCCAGTTCGATGTCGATGTGGGACTGCGCGAGGGGGTGCGCGATCGCCTGGTGGGCGCCGATCGGGCTCTTCCAGACGCTGCGTTCCTTCGCGTAGCCGACCGCACGGGCGAGGGCGAAACGGGCCATGCCGAGCGAGAACGCCGCCGTCATGATCCGCTCGGGGTTGAGTCCGGCGAACAGCTGGAGCAGCCCGGCGTCCTCGTCGCCCACCAGGGCGTCGGCAGGCAGACGTACGTCGTCCAGGGTCAGCTCGAACTGCTTCTCCGGCGCCTGGAGTTCCATCTCGATCTGCCGCCGCTCGAAGCCCTCCGTCTCGCGCGGGACGATGAAGAGGCAGGGCTTGAGGCTGCCCGTGCGGGCGTCTTCCGTGCGGCCCACGATCAGCGTCGCGTCGGCGATGTCGACACCCGAGATGAACACCTTGCGGCCGGTCAGGAGCCAGTCGCCACTCGCCTCGTCCTTGCGGGCGGTCGTGGTGATGCGGTGCGAGTTGGAGCCCGCGTCGGGTTCGGTGATGCCGAAGGCCATGGTGCGGCTGCCGTCGGCGAGACCGGGCAGCCAGGTCCGCTTCTGCTCCTCGGTGCCGAAGCGGGCGATGACGGTGCCGCAGATCGCAGGCGAGACGATCATCATCAGGAGGGGACAGCCCGCCGCGCCCAACTCCTCCAGGACTATGGATAGTTCCGCGATACCGCCGCCTCCGCCGCCGTACTCCTCGGGGAGGTTCACGCCCAGGTAGCCGAGCTTGGCCGCGTCGGCCCAGAGTTCGTCGGGGTGGCCTTCGCCGGCCACGACCCGGGTCATGTACGGGCGGCCGTAACGCTTGCCCAGGGCGGCGACCGCCGCGCGCAGGGCCTGGTGCTCTTCGGTTTCGAGGACGGTGCTCATACGGGTTGCTCCTCCTGTACGACGCCTGCGGTGTCTTCGACGGCCACGACTGCGAGCAGCGCCCCGACCTCGACCTGGCGGCCGGGCGCGGCGTGCAGGGCGGTGAGCGTGCCGGAGGCGGGAGAGGAGATACGGTGCTCCATCTTCATGGCCTCCAGCCAGATGAGGGGCTGCCCGGCGGTGACCCGCGCCCCTTCCGTGAGCCCGTCGGCCAGGCGCACGACCGTGCCGGGCATCGGGGCGAGCAGGGAGCCTGGCGCCTGCCTGGTGGTGGGCTCGGGGAGCAGCGGCAGCGCGGTGAGGGCGGTGTTGCCGACGTACACGCGATCACCGCCGTAACAGCTGACGCTGAACTGCCTTCGTACGCCCGCGACTTCGAGCACGACGAGCTCGCCGGACACGGCCAGCACCCGCACCCCTTCCGCGCTCAGCCCCTCCCGCGTGTGCCGGTAGCGCACCTCGTGCTCGACGCCGTCCGGCTCGCTCCGGAAGAGCTTGACCTGCGGCTGCGACGCGAGGTTGCGCCAGCCGCCGAACCGGGAGCGCCCGTGCGCGTCGGCGAGCGCCGCGGCCAGCGGGGCGTGCGGGTCCGGGGCGGGGGCCGCGAGGTCGGCGAGGTGCCGGTCGTAGAAACCCGTGTCCATGCGGGCCTCGACGAACTCCGGGTGCCGCAAGGACCGTACGAGCAACTCCCTGTTGGTGACCGGCCCGTGGACGACCGCCCGCTCCAGCGCTCCCGCGAGGGCACGCAGGGCCGCCGCCCGCGTGGGGGCGTACGCGATGGCCTTGGCCAGCATCGGGTCGTAGTGCACGCTGATCGTGTCGCCGTCCACGTAACCGGTGTCGAGCCGCACGCCCGGCACGGAGAGCCGGTGCAGGGTTCCGGTCTGCGGGGCCCACCCGGCGGCCGGGTCCTCGGCGTAGAGGCGGGCCTCCACCGCGTGGCCGCGCGCGGGCGGCGGCTCGTCCGCGAGCCGTGCGCCCTCCGCGACCTGGATCTGCAGCGCCACGAGGTCGATCCCGAACACGGCCTCGGTGACGGGGTGTTCGACCTGGAGGCGGGTGTTCATCTCCAGGAAGTGTGCGCGGTCGCCCGCGACCAGGAACTCCACCGTACCCGCCCCGCGATACCCGGTCACGCGCGCTGCCCGCACGGCCTGCGCGTGCAGCTCGTGGACGAGCTCGTCGGTCAGCCTTGGCGCCGGTGACTCCTCGATGACCTTCTGGTGCCTGCGCTGGAGCGTGCAGTCCCGTGTACCGAGCGCCCAGATCGTGTCGTACGCGTCGGCCATGATCTGCACCTCGACGTGCCGGCCGCCCTCCAGATAGGGCTCGACGAAGACCTCGCCGTCCCCGAAGGCACTGGCCGCCTCGGCGCCGGCAGCAGCCAACTCGGCTTCCAGATCGCCCAATTCCCGTACGACGCGCATACCGCGCCCGCCGCCACCGGCCGCCGCCTTCACCAGGACCGGCAGTTCGGCTTCGGTGACCTTGCCCAGCGGCGCGATGCCCATGAGCTCCTTGGCGCGTGTCTTGGAGGCCATGGATTCGATGGCTTCGGGCGGCGGCCCGATCCACACGAGCCCGGCGTCGAGGACCGCGCGCGCGAAGTCCGCGTTCTCGGAGAGGAAGCCGTAGCCGGGGTGGACGGCGTCGGCGCCCGCGGCCTGCGCGGCCTTGACGACGAGTTCGCCGCGCAGATACGTGTCCGCGGGCGTCGCGCCCGGCAGCCGTACGGCGGAGTCGGCCTCGCGGACATGCAGGGCGTCCGCGTCGGCGTCGGAGTACACGGCCACGGTGGCGATCCCGAGGTCGCGGCAGGTGCGGAAGACGCGGCAGGCGATCTCGCCGCGGTTGGCGACGAGGATGGTGCTGATCGTGGTGGGGTTCGTCATGGGAGTCCTCACATCCGAAAGACGCCGAAGCCACCGCGCGCGCCCTCGTAGGGGGCGGTGTGGATCGCGGACAGACACAGGCCGAGGACCGTGCGGGTGTCGCGGGGATCGATGACCCCGTCGTCGTACAGGCGCCCGGAAAGGAACATCGGCAGCGACTCCGACTCGATCTGCTGCTCCACCATGGCGCGCAGGCCCGCGTCCGCGTCGTCGTCGTAGGGCTGCCCCTTCGCGGCGGCGGAGGCGCGGGCCACGATCGACAGGACCCCGGCAAGCTGCTGCGGCCCCATGACCGCCGACTTGGAGCTTGGCCAGGCGAAGAGGAAGCGCGGGTCGTAGGCGCGTCCGCACATGCCGTAGTGCCCGGCTCCGTACGAGGCGCCCATCAGCACGCTCAGGTGCGGCACCCTGGAGTTCGACACGGCATTGATCATCATCGCGCCGTGTTTGATGATGCCGCCCTGCTCGTACTCCTTGCCGACCATGTAGCCGGTGGTGTTGTGCAGGAAGAGCAGCGGAATGTCCCGCTGGTTGGCCAACTGGATGAACTGCGCGGCCTTCTGGGACTCCTCACTGAAGAGCACGCCCTGCGCGTTGGCCAGAATCCCGATCGGATAGCCGTGCAGTGCGGCCCACCCTGTCGTGAGGCTCGTCCCGTAGAGCGGCTTGAACTCGTCGAAGTCGGAGGCGTCGACGATGCGGGCGATGACCTCGCGCGGATCGAAGGGCACCTTCAGGTCGCCCGGCACGATGCCGAGCAGCTCGTCCTCGTCGTACTTGGGCGGCTCGACGACGGTGCTCGCGGCCGGATCGGCGTACGCCTTGCGCCAGTTGAGCCGCTTCACGACCCGCCGCGCCTGCCGCAGCGCGTCGCGCTCGTCCTCGGCGAGATAGTCCGCGAGGCCGGAGGTGCGGGCGTGCATCTCGGCGCCGCCGAGCGACTCGTCGTCGCTCTCCTCGCCGGTGGCCATCTTCACCAGCGGCGGACCGCCGAGGAAGACCTTGGCGCGCTCCTTGACCATGATCACGTGGTCGCTCATGCCGGGGACGTACGCGCCGCCCGCCGTGGAGTTGCCGAAGACGACGGCGACCGTCGGGACACCGGCGGCCGACGATTGGGTGAGGTGCTTGAAGAGCGCACCGCCCGGGATGAAGATCTCCTTCTGGGACGGCAGGTCGGCGCCCCCGGACTCCACGAGATGGATGGACGGCAGCCGGTTGGCGTGCCCGATCTCATGGGCGCGGAAGGCCTTCTTCAGGGTCCAGGGGTTGCTCGCACCGCCGCGCACGGTCGGGTCGTTGGCGGTGATCAGACACTCCACGCCCTCCACGACACCGATGCCGGTGACCATCGAGGCACCGACGGGGTAGTCGCTCCCCCAGGCGGCGAGCGGCGACAGTTCGAGGAACGGCGTGTCGGGGTCCAGGAGCAGCTCGATCCGCTCCCGGGCCAGCAACTTGCCGCGCTTCCGGTGCCGGGCCACGTATTTTTCTCCGCCGCCCTCAAGAGCCTTGGCCTGCTCGGCGTCGAGGTCGGCGAGCTTGGCCAGCATGGCTTCGCGGTGCTCGGCGTACTCGGCGCTCGCGGGGTCGAGCGCGGACGCGAGGACGGTCACGGGAGTACCTCCGTCGGTTCGGTCACTTCTACGAGTTCGGCCGGTACGTCGACGTGGCGGGCGCGCAGCCACTCGCCCAGGCCCTTGGCCTGCGGGTCGAAGCGGGCCTGGGACGCGACGCCCGCGCCGAGGATTCCTCCGACGACGAAGTTCAGCGCCCGCAGGTTCGGCAGGACATGGCGGACGACGGTCAACCCGGCGGCCTCGGGGATGAGTTCGCGGAACCGCTCGACGGTCAGCTCATGCGCGAGCCACCGCCAGGCGTCATCCGTGCGCGCCCACACCCCCACGTTCGCGTCCCCGCCCTTGTCACCACTGCGGGCCCCCGCGACGAGGCCGAGGGGAGCGCGGCGGGTAGGCCCGTCCGGCAGAGGCGTGGGCAGGGGCGGCTCGCCCAGCTCTTCGAGTACGAGGGTGTCGCCGGCGCCCGCGACGGGATGCCGCTCACCGCCGGGAAGGACGGCCACGTGGTCGACGGCGCCGCGCTCGACGTACGCGGCTTCGAAGACTCCGTAGGGCGCGCCCTTGCCCGGGGGCGCCGTCACATGGAATCCGGGGTAGCTGCCGAGGGCCAGCTCGATCGCGGCGCCGCTCAAGGCGCGGCCGACGGGGTCCTGTCGCGGGTCGCGCACGACGAGCCGCAGCAGAGCGGACGCGGTCTCCTCGCTCGGGGCGTCGGGGCGGTCGGTGCGGGCCAGTTCCCACCGCACCTCCTGGGGGCGGGACTTGGACCGCGCGAGCGCGTCCTCCACCTGGGCCCGCACAAGCCCCGCCTTGGCGTCCACGTCGAGTCCGGTGAGGACGAAGACGACTTCGTTGCGGAAGCCGCCGAGCCGGTTGAGCCCCACCTTCAGGGTCGGCGGCGGGGCTTCACCGCGCACCCCCTCGACGCGCACCCGGTCGGGTCCCTCCTGCGTGAGGGTGACCGTGTCGAGCCGGGCGGTGACATCGGGCCCGGCGTACCGGGCGCCGGAGGTCTCGTACAGCAGCTGCGCGGTGACCGTGCCGACGTCGACGAAGCCGCCCGTGCCGTCCTGCTTGGTGATGACGCTGGACCCGTCCTCATGGATCTCGGCGACCGGAAAGCCTGGCCGGAGCAGCTCGCGCTGCGAACGCTCCCCGAAGAAGGCGTAGTTGCCCCCGGTGGCCTGCGTCCCGCACTCCAGGATGTGCCCGGCGACCACCGCACCCGCGAGCCGGTCGTGGTCGCCGTCATCCCACCCGAAGTGGGCGGCGGCGGGCCCGCTGACGAGAGCGGCGTCGGTCACGCGCCCGGTGACGACGACATCGGCACCGGCGCGCAGACAGGCGGCGATCCCGGCGCCGCCGAGGTAGGCGTGGGCGGTCAGGGCGTCCGGAAAGCGGCCCCCGAGATCATCGCCCTCCACATGCGCGACCCGTACGGGGACCCCGAGGCGCTCGGCCAACTCCCGTACGCCATCGGCAAGTCCGCCGGGGTTGAGCCCTCCGGCATTCGTGACGATCTTGACCCCGCGCTCCTGGGCAAGGCCCAGACACTCCTCCAACTGCCGCAGGAAGGTCTTCGCATAGCCGCGCGCGGGGTCCTTGAGCCGGTCACGCCCGAGGATCAGCATGGTCAGTTCGGCGAGATAGTCGCCGGTGAGGACGTCGAGCGGGCCGCCGGTGAGCATGTCGCGCATGGCGTCGAAACGGTCGCCGTAGAACCCGGACGCGTTGCCGATCCACAGCGGGGCGGTGCGTGAGTCAGGGTCGGGGGCGGAGGCAGGGTCGGAGCCGGGGGCGGAACCCGGGGCGGTCACTGGTCGGCGCCCTTCGCCGGGCGTCCCGGTCCCGGCGGGCCCGCGAAGGCCTGCGCGATGTCCAGCCACCGCTCGGCGTCGGCGCCTTCCGCACGCAGGGCGAGATCGTCCCGGTGCGCGCGCTGCGTGACGAGAAGACAGAAGTCGAGCGCGGGCCCGGTCACACGCTGAGCGGCATCGTCGGGGCCACTGACCCACAACTCCCCCGAGGGCAGCCGCAGCTCGACCCGGAAGGAACTGTCGGGCGCACTCAACCCCCGTACACCGAAGGAGAAGTCCCGGGCCCGGACGCCGATATGAGCCACGTGCCGCAACCGGTCGGTCGGCTCCCGCTCGACGCCCAGTGCGTCGGCGACGTCCTGGCCGTGGGCCCAGGTCTCCATGAGCCGTGCGGTAGCCATGGAGGTGGCCGACATGGGCGGCCCGTACCAGGGGAAGCGGGTGCCGCGCGGGGCGGCGGTCAACGCCTTGAGCAGGGCATCACGCCCGTCCCGCCACCGCGTGAGCAGCTCACCGGGCGGCAGCGCGGCCCCTTCCTCGGCCCCGTCGTCGACGAAGGAATCGGGTGCCGCGAGGGCCTCCTCGACGAGCCGGCCAAAGGCGTCCCCGTCGGTGACGGCGGTCAGCGCGGCCCGGTCGGTCCAGGCGAGATGGGCGATCTGGTGGGCGACGGTCCAGCCGTCAGCAGGGGTGTCGAGCGACCAGGACCGCTCGCCCAACCCCTCCACGAGCTGGTCGAGTTCCTCGCTCTCACGGCGCAGGTCATCGAGTACGGGCACAGCTTCGGACACGGAGCGCTCCCCTCGGGGCACGACGGTGTGCCCCGGAGCATGGCAGCGCCCGGAGAAACAAGCAAGCGTGCTTGCATTACTTTCCGGTCGTCTCCGGGACCGGTTCCGCCGCGCCCAGTTCCGCCGGGTCCGACTCCGCCGCGTCCAGTTCCGCCGCGTCCGCGACCACGGCTTCGGGGGTGGCCCCCGACACGACGTCCCCGGAAGTGCGGGGCTTCCCGCGTCCGACCTGGGTCCGCACGGCGCCCATGCTGGCGGCGATGACGAGCGAGATGGCCAGCGCCTCGTTCACGGAGAGAGCCTGGTTCAGGACGAGGAACCCGGCGACGGCCGCGATGGCCGGTTCCAGGCTCATCATGATGGCGAAGGTGGAGGCGGGAAGCCGGCGCAGGGCGAGCAGTTCGAGCGTGTAGGGCAGCACGGAGGACATCACGGCGACGGCCGCGCCAAGGGCGAGCACCTCGGGCCGCACGAGCTTGTCCCCGGACTCGATGAGACCGAGCGGCAGGAAGAGCACGGCCGCGACGACCATCGCGAGGGCGAGCCCGTCGGCCTGCGGGAAGCGACGCCCCGTACGGGCGCTGAACATGATGTACGTGGCCCACATGGCACCGGCGCCGAGCGCGTACGCCACGCCGACCGGATCGAGCCCGCTGAAGCCGCCCCCGCCACCCAGCAGAAAGACGCCGCACAGGGCGAGCCCGGCCCAGACGAGGTTCACGGCTCGGCGCGACGCGAAGACGGAGAGGGCGAGCGGCCCGAGCACCTCGAGCGTCACGGCGGGACCCATCGGAATCCGGGCGACGGACTGGTAGAAGAGCCCGTTCATCCCGGCCATGGCCACCCCGAAGGCGACCACGGTGCCCCAGTCGGCCCGCGAGTACCCCCGCACCTTGGGCCGGCAGACGATCATCAGCACCAGTGCGGCGAAGGCGAGCCTCAGGGTCACGATGCCGAGGGCTCCGGCCTTGGGCATCACGCTCACGGCGATGGCCCCGCCGAACTGCACGGAGATACCGCCCGCGAGCACCAGCCCGACAGGCCCCAGGGCACCCCACCGCCCTGCGGGCACCGCCTGACCACTCCTCGACGCGTCCACAACCGACCCTTCCACTTCTCCGACGTCTACCAGTCCACTCACCTGAACTACCCCGTCCAAGGTAGTAGACCACGTCAGGATTGTGGAGCCCTTTCGCTGCTGTACGCAAACGGCGTCCACATGCCGAGGTGCGGACCGCCCCCATCCGCCCCCTCACGAGCGGACGAGAGCCTCCCGCCCCACCGGGCTGTCGACATAGTGGTTGTCGAAGCGGTCCATGCCCGGGGTGGAGAGGAACAGCACATCCGCCTCGCGGCCCGGAGCCGCCGCGAAGGCGTACGGGGTGTGGTGCTCGGGGGCTCCGACGGCCCCCTCACGCTGCCCGGATCGGCATTCAATGTGAACCCCCGATCTCGCCGTGGAACCCCGGCCGCCCCCCGCGGCGTCTTGGGTGCAGTCACCACGGAACGGCAAGCGCACGGAGGTCGGGTCAGTCATGGAACGCGAGCGGAACCGGCCCTACCGCGGCGCGGTGTACGGCTTCACCCTGCGGGTGTCCGCCCTGACGGCCCTCGTCGGCTGCGCGATCCTGGCCGGGGGGTTCGCGGCGGCGTGGGACACCTTCGAGGGGGTCAGGGACTACGCGGACCGCAACATCGCCAACGAGGACTCCTACGTCGCCTATGCCGACGGCGGCTGGTTTCCGTTGGTGCGGGTCGGCCTCGTGGTCTCGCTGCTGCTGCTCGTGCTGGCACTCGTGGTCCTATCCGTCCTGCACGCCGCGTACGCCGTCGCCGAGTCCCATTCCACGCGCGACGGCGGGCCGCTCACCGTCCGCGAGTTGTGGCGCCGCACCCGGGGGCGCTTGCCTGCCGCCCTCACCGTCAACGCGCTGAGCGCACTGCCCGTGGGTGCCATGGCGGTGGCGGCATACGTGCTGTGGATGACCGTCGAGCGCGAGGAGGTGCCGGGAGTCCGGCCCACGCCCATCGGCGAGACCGCGACCCCGCTGTACACGCTGGTGGGGTGGGTGCTGCCGATCGCCGTCATGTGCCTGGGCCCGCTGATGTACTTCCGCCTGTCGCTGGCCACCGCCGAGACGGTCCTTGAACGCCGTTCGCCGTTCAAGGCGTTGTACCGCTCGTGGGTGCTGACCCGCCGCGCGCGTACGCGCACCCTCGGCCTCGGCACGCTGCTCACCGCGGGCGCGGCACTCGTCGTCCTCCTGGCCGCGTACGCGCTCGCCCCTCTCGCCCACTTCGCCGGACTCGGCATGCTGTGGCTCAGCGACGACAACGTGTGGGTCACCGGCGTACTGGTCCTGATCCTGCCCACAGCCGTGGCCCTGCTCCTGCTGCCTCCGCTGGTCATGCCCCTGGTGAGCGGGACGTTCGCCCGCCTGGGCGGAGAACTGCGGGCACGCGAGGGGGCCGGGCGTCCGGCCGGCTAGGAGAGCGTGGAGGGGGCGGGCGGCTGGGCGCCCCCTCCCCTCCCGAGGCCCCCTCAGGTCTCCTCCAGCCCCTCCGCCAGAACCTCCGCCAAGTGCCGCCCCCGCGCCCCGTCCCCCAGCTGTTCCAGCTGGGTCCGGCAGGAGAAGCCGTCCGCCAGGATCACCGCCCCGCGTTCGCTCCCCGCCTTCACCGAAGGCAGCAGTTGCTCCTCCGCGCACGCCCGCGAGACCTCGTAATGGCCCGCCTCGAAGCCGAAGTTGCCCGCGAGGCCGCAGCAGCCGCCGCTCAACTCGCCCTCCAGGCCCGCCTTCTCCCGCAGCCGGCGCTCGGCGCCGTCCCCGAGCACCGCGTGCTGATGGCAGTGCGTCTGGCCCACCACGGGGCGCCCGACCCGGGGCGGCGACCACTGCGGGGCCAGTTCCTCCAGGGCCTGCGCGAACGTCCGTACACGCGCGGCCAGTTCCTTCGCCCGCCCGAACTCCGCCCGCCCGTCGCCTCCTCCCAGCAGCTCCACCAGGTCCGTCTTCAGCGCCGCCGCGCAGCTCGGTTCGAGGACGACGAGCAGCGCCCCCGAGTCCAGCAGCGGCCCCATCCGCTCCAGAGTGCGCCGCATCACCGCCCGCGCCCGGTCGAGCTGGCCCGTGGACACGTACGTCAGGCCGCAGCACACGTCCCCCGGGGGCACCACGACCCGCAGCCCCGCGTCCTCCAGGACCCGCACCGCCGCCCGGCCCACGCCCGGTGACAAGTGGTCCGTGAACGTGTCCGGCCACAACACCACCGCCGGGCCACCGCCCGCCGGCTCCGAGGCCCCGCGGGCCCGGAACCACCTCCGGAACGTCTCCCCCGCCAGCCGCGGAATCTCCCGCTCCGGTGCGATCCCGCCCAGCCGCTTCGCCAGCGATGCCAGCACCCCGACGCCCGCCAGCGCGTTGGCCACCCCCGCCGTCCGCGTCCGGCTCGCGAGCCGCAGCCACAGCGGCAGCCAGCCCATCGCGTAGTGCGCCGCGGGACGCCGGCGGCCCTCGTAGTGGTGGTGCAGGAACTCCGCCTTGTACGTGGCCATGTCCACGCCCACGGGACAGTCCGACCGGCAGCCCTTGCAGGACAGGCACAGGTCGAGCGCGTCCCGCACCTCCTCCGAGCGCCAGCCGTCCGTGACCACGTCCCCCGCCAGCATCTCGTGCAGCATCCGCGCCCGGCCCCGCGTGGAGTGCTCCTCCTCGCCCGTCGCCCGGAAGGACGGGCACATCACCCCGCCGCCCGAACCGGCCGACTGCGTACGGCACTTCGCGACCCCCACGCACCTGCGTACCGCCGCCGAGAAGTCACCGCCGTCATGCGGGTAGCCGAAGGCCACGTCCACCGGCCCCCGCGGCAGCGGGCCGAAACGCAGGTTCGCGTCCAGCGGCGCGGGCCGCACCAGCATCCCCGGGTTCAGCAGGTCCGCCGGGTCCCACACCCCCTTCACCCGCTCGAACAGCCGGACGAGGTCAGCCCCGTACATCTTCGGCAGGAGCTCGGCCCGCGCCTGGCCGTCCCCGTGCTCGCCCGACAGCGAACCGCCGTGCGCGACGACGACCTCCGCCAGGTCCTCCGAGAAGCGCCTGAAGCGCCGCACCCCCACCTCGCTCATCAGGTCGAAGTCGATGCGCACGTGAATGCAGCCGTCCCCGAAGTGCCCGTACGGAGTGCCGCGCAGGCCGTGCTCGGCGAGCAGCCCCCGGAAGTCCCGCAGATACGCGCCGAGCCGGGCGGGCGGCACCGCGCAGTCCTCCCACCCCGGCCACGCCTCGCTGCCGTCCGGCATCCGCGTCGCCGTCCCGCTCGCGTCCTCGCGGACCCGCCACAGGGCGCGCTGCCCCGCCGGGTCCGTCACCACCACCGAGTCCACCGTGTCCCCGCGGACCGCCCGCGCGATCGCCTCCGCACGCGCGCGTGCCTCACTCTCGTTCGCGCCGCCCGTCTCCACGAACAGCCAGGCGCCTCCCTTGGGCAGCCCCTCGGAGCCTCGCACGAGGTCGGCCGCCATCCCCTCCACGGTCAGGGGGGCATGCGGAAGCAGCCCGGAAGCCGCCTCCGCTGCGGCGCTCTCGTCGGCGTATCCGAGGACGGCGAGCGCACGCGCGCGTGGCGCGTCGACGAGGCGTACGACCGCTTCCGTCACCACGCCCAGCGTCCCCTCGGAGCCGCAGAAGGCGCGGGCCAGATCGATGCCGCGCTCGGGGAGCATGGCGTCGAGCGCGTAGCCGGAGATGCGGCGCGGAAGCTCCGGGAAGCCGGTGCGCAGGAGCTCCAACTCCCCGTCTACCAGGGCTCGCAGGCCCGTCGGCGCGCCCGACCAGCCCTGCCCCAGGGCGAGCCGGTCGCCCGCGCCGCTCACGACCGACAGCGAGGCGACGTTGTCGGCGGTCGTGCCCCAGGCGACGGAGTGGGAGCCGCAGGAGTTGTTGCCGATCATCCCGCCGAGCGTGCAGCGGTTGTGCGTGGACGGGTCGGGGCCGAAGGTCAGGCCGTGCTCCCCCGCGGCGCCCCGCAGGGCGTCGCAGATCACCCCGGGCTGGACGACCGCGGTCCGTGACTCCGGGTCCAGGGAGACGATGCGGTTCATGTGGCGGGTGAAGTCGAGGACGAGCCCGGTGCCGGTCGCCTGCCCGGCGATGGACGTACCGGCGCCGCGCGCCACGACCGGGACCCCGCGCTCCCGGCACACGGCGAGCGCCGCCGCCACGTCGTCCGCGTCGCGCGGGGCGAGGACGCCGAGCGGCACGCGACGGTAGTTGGACGCGTCCATGGTGTTCAGGGCCCGCGCGGTGACGGAGAAGTCCACCTCCCCGCGCACCACTGCCCGCAGTTGCTCTTCCACGCCTCCGAGATCACTCATGCCCATATCCATGCCCTCAATATGCATCCGCGAAGGCCCGTACCGACCGCAGTCAAACGCCCGACGCGCACCTATAGTTGCCGCGACTTGATCATCAGAACCCTGTGCGGACCCAGAGGAGAGCCCCGATGACGACCGGCTGCCCCGCCCACGACGCACCCGACCGCATCGTCCTCGACCGCATCGTCCTCGACCCCTTCGTCACCGACCTGGACGGCGAGAGCGCCAGGCTGCGGTCCGCGGGCCCGCTCGCCGAGGTGGAGCTGCCCGGCGGCGTACCGGTCTGGGCGGTCACGCACCACGCCGAGGCGCGCCAACTCCTCACCGACAAGCGCCTGGTGAAGGACATCGAGGTGTGGGGCGCCTGGCGGCGCGGCGAGATACCCGCGGACTGGCCGCTGATCGGCCTCGCCAACCCCGGCCGCTCGATGCTGACGGTGGACGGCGAGGAGCACCGCCGGATGCGCGCCCTGGTCGCACAGGCGCTGACGCCGCGGCGGGTGGAGCGGATGCGGGAGCGCATCGCGGAGCTGACGAAGGGGCTCCTGGACCGGCTGCCGTCCGACGGTGGCCAAGTGGTCGACCTCAAGGCCGAGTTCGCGTACCCGCTGCCCATGTACGTCATCAGCGACCTGATGGGCATCGACCCCGCCGACCACCCCCGCCTGAAAATCCTCTTCGACAAGTTCTTCTCCACGCAGACGCCGCCCGCCGAGGTCATGGCGACCCTCACCGGACTCGCCGAGATGATGGGCAAGGTCGTGGCGGCGCGCCGCGCCGAGCCGGGCGACGATCTGACCAGTGCCCTGATCCTCGCGTCGGAGGGCGGCGACCACCTCACCGACGCGGAGATCGTCTCCACCCTCCAGCTGATGGTCGCGGCGGGCCACGAGACGACGATCTCGCTGATCGTCAACGCGGTGGTGAACCTCGCGGCCCACCCCGAGCAGCTGGCCCTGGTCCGCTCCGGCGGGGCGAGCTGGGACGCGGTGGTCGAGGAGACCCTGCGGTACTCGACGCCGACCTCGCACGCCCTGATCCGGTTCGCGGCTAAGGACGTACCCGTCGGCGGCAAGGTGATCCGTGAGGGGGACGCGCTGATCGTGTCGTACGCGGCGATCGGCCGCGACGAGCGGGCGCACGGCCCCACGGCGGGCGCCTTCGACATCACGCGCACCTCCGCGAACCGCCACATCTCCTTCGGCCACGGACCGCACGTCTGCCCCGGTGCGGCGCTGTCCCGCCTGGAGGCCGGGGTGGCGCTCCCCGCCCTCTACGAGCGCTTTCCCGGGCTGGCCCTGGCGGTCGCCCCCTCCGCACTCCGCAACAAGCCGGTGGTGACGCAGAACGACCTGTACGAGCTGCCGGTGATCTTGGCTCCGTCCGGCGGTCTCACCCGACGGACACCCGAAGGCCACGACGCCGGAAGCCGTTAGGCTCGTCCCGTGGCTGAGATCCAGATTCCCGCTGACATCAAGCCCGCCGACGGACGTTTCGGCGCGGGCCCCTCCAAGGTGCGCACGGAGGCGCTGGACGCGCTCGCCGCCACCGGTACCTCTCTGCTCGGCACCTCCCACCGCCAGGCCCCGGTCAAGAACCTGGTCGGCAAGGTGCGCGACGGTGTGCGCGACCTCTTCTCCCTCCCCGAGGGTTACGAGGTGATCCTGGGCAACGGCGGCTCCACCGCCTTCTGGGACGTCGCGACGCACGGCCTCATCGAGAACAAGTCGCAGCACCTCGCCTTCGGCGAGTTCTCGTCCAAGTTCGCCAAGGCCGCCAAGCTCGCCCCGTGGCTCGCCGAGCCGACCGTGATCAAGAGCGAGCCGGGCACGCACCCGGAGCCGCAGGCCGAGGCGGGCGTGGACGTGTACGCGTTCACGCACAACGAGACCTCGACCGGCGTCGCCGCCCCCATCAAGCGGGTGGCGGGCGCGGACGAGGGTTCCCTCGTCCTGGTGGACGCGACCTCCGGCGCGGGCGGCCTGCCGGTCGACATCGCCGAGACGGACGTCTACTACTTCGCCCCGCAGAAGTCCTTCGCCTCCGACGGCGGCCTGTGGATCGCCGCGTTCTCACCGGCCGCGATCGAGCGCGCCGAGCGCATCCACGCCAGCGGCCGGCACGTCCCGGAGTTCTTCAGCCTTCCCACGGCGATCGACAACTCCCGTAAGAACCAGACGTACAACACCCCGGCGCTCGCCACGCTCTTCCTGCTCGCCGAGCAGCTGGAGTGGATGAACGGCCAGGGCGGCCTGGAGTTCACCACCGGCCGCACGGCCGCCTCCTCGCGCACCCTGTACGGGTGGGCCGAGGAGTCCAAGTACGCGACGCCGTTCGTCACGGACCCCGCCAAGCGCTCGCAGGTCATCGGCACGATCGACTTCGCGGACGAGATCGACGCCGCGGCGGTGGCGAAGGCTCTGCGGGCCAACGGGGTCGTTGACACCGAGCCGTACCGCAAGCTTGGCCGCAATCAGCTGCGCGTGGCGATGTTCCCGGCGATTGATCCTTCGGATGTCGAGGCGCTGACGAAGTGCATCGACTACGTCATCGAGAAGCTCTAGCTTCGGCAGTTCTACGTGGATGGGGGCGCTCGGCAGGATCATCTGCCGAGCGCCCCCATCTCTGCGTAGACAACGCTCAGTCCACACCTGCGGGTGCGTCGTGGCTGGTCGCGCAGTTCCCCGCGCCCCTTACGGGGCTACCTGCTCAGCTGCTTGAACTTCCGTACCGCCAGCGGCAGGAACAGGAGTGAGATCGCGATCGGCCAGACCACGGCCATCAGGACCGCGTTCTGCTCGACCCAACTCGCCCCGCCCGCCCCGGGGTTGCCGAACAGCTCGCGCGCGGCCGTGCCCGTGGAGGAGACCGGGTTCCAGGACGCGATCGGCGCCAGCCAGTCCGGCATCAGGGACGGCGCGACGAACACGCTGGAGATCATGGTGAGCGGGAAGGCGACCGCGTAGAGCCCGCCCGCCGCCTCCGGGGTCGGCACCACCAGGCCCAGGAACACGCCCACCCAGATCAGGCTGAACCGCAGGAACAGCAGCAGGCCGAAGGCGGCCAGGGTCTCCGGCAGTCCCGCACTCGACCGCCAGCCGATCGCCAGCGCGGTGAGCGCGAGGATCGTCAGCTCGGCGCAGGCCACGATCAGGTCGGCGAGGCCGCGCCCCGCCGCCACCGCCGAAGGTGCCATCGGCATCGAACGGAAGCGGTCGATGACGCCCTTGGTGGAGTCCGTGACCACCGCCATCGCGGTGTTCATGAAGCCGAAGGCCATGGTCATCACGAACATGCCGGGCATCAGGAACTGCTTGTAGTCGCCGTCGTCGCCCCCGCCGGGCACCTTCATCGCCTCGCCGAAGACGAATCCGTACAGGAGCACGGAGATGATCGGGAAGCCGAGTTGCCAGGCGATGTTGACGGGCTGGCGCTGGAACTGGGTGAGGTAGCGGCGGGTGACGTTCCAGGTGTCGGCCAGGGCCCAGTGGAGGCGGCCTCGCACGGGCGGCGCGTCCGCGCCTTCAGCCGTCAGTACGGTGCTCATGCCGCGACTCCCGTCTTGTCGTTGATTCCGGCGGCGGCTTCCGCGGGAGCGGTCGCCCCTTCCTCGTCCTCCGTGCGGTGTCCCGTCAGCCGCAGGAACACGTCGTCGAGGCTCGGCCTGCGCAGTCCGATGTCCTCGACCGCGACTCCCTGGTCCTGGAGGGTCCGCGCCACGTCCGTCAGGGCGGCGACCCGGTCGGTCACGGCCGCCTGGACGCGCCGCTCCAGGTCGACGGCCTCGGGCACGCCTTCCGCGACCCGGGCGACGGCCTTCAGGGCCGCCGGCAGGTCGGCGGCCTCGCGCACCACGACCTCCAGATAGCTGCCGCCCACCGTGTTCTTCAGGCCGTCCGGGGTGTCGTCGGCGATCGCGCGGCCCTGGTCGATGACGGTGATCCGGGAGGCCAGCTTGTCGGCCTCCTCCAGATACTGCGTGGTGAGCAGGACGGTCGTGCCGTCCTCGACCAGCTTCCGTACGGAGTCCCAGACTTCGAGGCGGCCACGCGGGTCGAGTCCGGTGGTCGGCTCGTCCAGGAAGAGGACGGCGGGCGCGAGGATCATCGACGCGGCGAGGTCCAGCCTGCGCCGCATGCCGCCGCTGTACTGGCCCGCTCCCTTGCCGGCCGCGTCCACCAGGTCGAACTGCTCCAGGAGTTCCTGGGCGCGCCGCGCGGCCCGCTTGCCACCGAGGTGGAAGAGGCGGCCGAACATCTCCAGGTTCTGGCGGCCGGTGAGGACCCCGTCGACCGCCGCGTACTGGCCGGTGAGGCCGATGCGGCTGCGCACGACGTGCGGCCTGCGCATCACGTCCGCGCCCGCGACCTCGGCGCGTCCGCCGTCGAGCCGCACCAGCGTCGCGAGGATGCGCACGGCGGTGGTCTTGCCCGCGCCGTTCGGGCCGAGCAGTCCGTGCACCGTGCCGCGCTCCACGTGCAGGTCGAACGCGTCCAGAGCCTTCTTCTCGCCGTAGCGCTTGTCGAGCCCATCGGCCCGCACCGCGTATTCGTCCGTCTCGCCCACTGCCCCTCCAGCCCTTCACGTCCCGGTCGCCGGGACCCCAAATGGGTACGCCGTACTCAATAGAGAGTACACCGTACCCAGTTTTGCGGGTACACCGTACCCAATTTCTGGTGAGGCGATTAGGCTGACCGTCATGACGAGCACGAACGGCAGTGAGACCCAGCGCACCGGCAGCGACATCGCCCGCAGCCTGGAGCTGCTCTGGGGCGAGGGCGAACGGCCCACGCGCGGCCCCAAGCCCGGCCTCACCCTGGAGCGGATCGTCACCGAGGCGGTGCGCCTCGCGGACGCCGAGGGGCTCTCGGCGGTCTCGATGCGCCGCCTGTCCACGGAGCTCGGCACCGGCACGATGTCCCTGTACCGCTATGTGCCGGGCAAGGGCGAGCTGATCGACCTGATGCTGGACCGGGTGTACATGCCGCCCGCCGACGCCCGGCCCCCGAGCGGCGGCTGGCGCGAGGCCGCGGAGACGTACGCCCGCGAGACGCTCGTCCTCTACCGCGCACACCCCTGGCTGCTCCAGGTGAACCAGGCACGCCCGGTGCTCGGCCCCGGCTCGGTCGGCGGCCTTGAGCTGACCCTGGCCGGCATCAAGTCGATGGGCCTGAGCGACCCCGAACTGATCGGCGTGATCGTCATGATCGAGGGGTACGTCACCGGGGTCGCCCGCACGCAGGTGCACGAGGTCGAGGCGGTGAAGAAGAGCGGCCTGACGGACGAGGCGTTCTGGGAGGCGCAGGGCCCGACCCTCGGCCGCATCATGAGCAGCGGCCGCTACCCCCACCTCGCGGAACTCTCCGACGACGCGTTCGGCTCGCAGTTCGACCATTTCGAGTTCGGCCTGCAGCGCCTGCTCGACGGTCTCGACGTCCTGGTGGCCCGGCGCGACGCGGAGACGGGCGCCGCCGGGGAGGCCTGAGCCCCCGGCCGGTCACCTGCGCCGGAACACCCGCTTGAGACCGAAGAAGGCGGCGAGCACGACGGCTAGGGTCAGCGCGCCCACCTTGAGGTCGCCGGTGACACCGGAGCCCCCCTCTCCCCCCGCCTCACCCGAACTGCCCGCTCCGGACGAGGAGTTGTGGCCGCCGCCCGCGCCCTCCACCTCGACGGGCTCGACGTCGCCCTGTGCGCCCTCGGTTCCGTACATGAGGGTCGTCCCGTCGGGGGTGTACGTCACGGACTCGCCCTGTCGCTGCAACGGCACGCTCAGCCGCCCCTCGCGCTCGGGCTTCTCGCCCTCGCCCTTCCAGGTGTACGAGACGCCGCCGAGGTAGCCCCGCAGTGCTAGCTGCTTGCCGTCGGGCGAGAAGGCGCCGTCCGTGGTCCAGAGCCCGGTGTCGCCGAGCCGCTTGAAGATGTTGGTACCGGAGGCGGACATCTGCTCGGGCCCCTCGTACAGGCCGCCGCCCTCCTCCTTCTTGTCGGCGATGTAGATCCGCCCGGTCCTGGGGTGCACCATCAGCGCCTCGGCGTCGCGCGCCCCGTCCTCGTACGTCACCGTGTACTGGGTGGCGCGCACCGTCCGGTCCGTCAGCTTCTTCGGCTCGGGCAGCTTGTAGATCCACACGTGGGACCAGGTGCCGCCGAGGTTGTCACCGATGTCACCGACGTAGATGTTGCCGTCGCCGCCGACCGAGACGGCCTCCACGTCACGGGGCGTGCCGACACCGGTCAGGGTGATGGTGGCGACGGTCCTGCCCGTCCGGCCGTCCACCGCGTAGAGCAGAGCGCCGTTCTTGTCCTGGTCGTTGTGCGTCCAGTAGATGCCCGGGTGGGCGCGGGAGGCGGCCAGCCCGCTGGACTCGATGATGCGGGGGTCCTTGATGGTGAACCCGTCGTGGCCGTCGTCGGCGGCGGCTGGGCCGGGGACACTCAGCAGGACCAGGCACCCGGCGGCGACGGCACCCATGGCGCCCAGGGCACCCATCGAAGAACGCAGTGAACGCATGGGCCAAGCCTGCCACCCCCGCGCGGAGTGACGGACGCCCGCCGGGTGTTCAGCCTCACATCGCAGGCCGGGGCGTTGATCCGCGATGATGAGCGGATGCTCAGGTTCATGTTCGTCGGCGACTCGATGACGATCGGCAGCGCGGGGGAACACACCTGGCGCCACCGCATGTGGCAGCACCTGCGGGCCACGCTCGGTGACACGGCCTTCGCCGTGGTGGGCCCGCGCACGGCGCTGCACGACAAGGCGTCCGGCGAACCGGTCTCGTACGCCTACGCCGACGCGGACCCCGGCTTCCCGCGCCACCACTTCGCGGGCTGGGGCGAGGGCTGGCTGCACATGGCGCCGCAGATCGCCGACGCGGTGCGGAGGGACAGCCCCGACGTCCTGCTCATCTCGCTCGGCCTGATCGACCTGGGCTTCTACACGAACGCGGACCAGACAGCCGACAACGTACGCCGTTTCATGGCGGAGGCCCGGTCGGCGAACCCGCACATCCGCCTCGTGCTGCTGCCCGTGATACCGAACATCCGGGCCCGCACGGACGCCCCGTTCGCGGCGGAGGTGGCCCGCTTCAACGTGCTCCTCGCCAAGGCGGTGGCGGACCTCGACACGGGCACGTCCCCGCTGCTCCTGGCCTCGACACCGCCGTCGTACGACATCGACACCGACACGTACGACGGCACGCACCCGGGCCCGAGCGGCGAGCACAA
The DNA here is from genome assembly GCF_044455475.1 of Streptomyces sp. NPDC051218. NCBI lineage: Bacteria > Bacillati > Actinomycetota > Actinomycetes > Kitasatosporales > Streptomycetaceae > Streptomyces > Streptomyces sp. NPDC051218. Next base: position 392,026 of record NZ_JBITEU010000004.1, read on the forward strand.
ACTGGCGGCGGCTTTCGCGGACGCGATGCACCAGGCGTGGGGTCTCGGCGCGCTGTACGCGACGGCGCGCCCGCCCCTCCCCGTGAACGAACTGACGGCTACCGGCTGAAGTTGGCCTTCAGGGCCTCGAGCCCGGCGATGTCCCACTTCGTGTACTTGCCGGCGTACTTGACGGCGCGGGTGTCGCTGCCGCCTTTGCCCCGCGCGTGGCCCCCGTTGGGGGAGCACATGACCGGGGTGTCCTTGTAGCTGTTGGTGACGCATTCGAAGGGATCGACGGTGTGGTCGGCGTCCGAGCCGTCGGCGTTCGCGTGGTCGAGTCCGACCGCGTGCCCGACCTCGTGGCTCACCAGGTTCGAGATGCGCGTCGAGCCGATCGCGTAGTCCCCGGGCTTCCAGTACTCGCTGTCGACCCATATCCACCCGCCCCACGCGCTCTTGTTGCCGCTCGCCGAGCAGGGGAAGGCCTGGGACATGCCCGGCTTGTTGCCCGGCGTGAACGGCCGGTACTTCAGCCCCACCGTGATGGTGTGGCGCGGGGTCGTCGAGCACGCCTTCTGCTCGGGGTGATAGCCACTGGCCAGCGTGAACTTGGTCCCGGTGAGCGAGGTCAACTGCGCGGCGGTGTCCTTCAGCTGGGCCCGGAGCTCGGCCTCGGCCTTCTTCGTCTGCGTGGCGGTCAGCTTGGTGGCGGACGCGTTGAGCTTCACGACGCGGATCACGTACGGATCGGGGCTGAGGGACTGGATCCCGCGGCTGGTGATGATCCGCCAGCCGGTGCCCTTGTAGACATCCCCCGCGGCATACGCCGGATTGCTCAACGCCACGAGACCCGCGGCGGCGGCGAACACACCGAGGGAACGGACGATCTTTTTCTTGGTCATGACCGGCATCATCACGGAGGGCGCCAACATCTCCCCAACAGGGGTGACTGACGGGACCCGCAGCCGTATCCCTCGGCTGTTTGCGGGCCTGTCACCCAGCCGTGCGTCACGTGGCCCGCGTCAGGCGGTTGGCCAGGGTCGACATCGTGTACGTGCCGATCCCCATCACGACTTCGAGGGCGTTGCGTTCCGTGTAGCCGTGTGCGAGGAACGCCTTCAGGTCTTCGTCCCCCACGCCGCCCGCGGTGGCGAGCACCTCCAACGTGAACTGCCGCACTGCCTGAAGGCGTTCGTCACTCAGCGCCTCGCCCTGCCGCAGGGCGGCGATCAGCTCCGTGCCGGCGCCCAGCTTGCGCAGCTTGGCGGTGTGCATGTTCACGCAGATGTGGCAGTCGTTGCGTACCGCGACGGTCATGATGACGACCTCCCGCGCCACGGGCTCCAGCGTCGACCGCTCGAAGGACGCGCTCAACTCCAGGAATCCGTTGAGCAGTTCGGGTGACTCGGCGAGCAGGGCCACCGCGCTCGGCGTCTTCCCGAAGGCGGCAGCGGTGCGCTCCATCGCGGCGCGGGACGCTGCCGGTGCGCTCTCCACGGTGTGCTCGGTGAACAAGAAGTACCCCCTACGATGGACAACGTGGTTGACGATAAAAAGGTAAACCAGGTTGTCGATTCCCGCAAGGCCCCTGAGGAGCGCGAGGCTCCGGACGAGGACGGGCCCGGCTTCGAGCTGCCCCTCCTCCTCTTCGCCGGGTTCCGCACCCTGATCGACCGGCTCCACACCGAGCTGGCCCGCCAGGGCCACCCGGACCTGCGCCCGGCCCACGGCTTCGCGATGCAGGCGATCGGCGCGCGGGGCGCGAGCGCGAGCGAGGTGGGCCGCCGGCTCGGCGTCTCCAAGCAGGCCGCGGGCAAGACCATCGACCGCCTCATCGCCCTCGGCTACGCGGAACGCACCGACGACCCCGCCGACGCCCGCCGCAAGCTGGTCCGCCTCACCCCGCACGGCACCGACGCCCTGCGCCGCTCGGCAGCGGTCTTCGACGAACTGCGGGCGGAATGGGCCGGTCAGCTCGGCGCGGGACGCCTGCGCACGATGGAGGACGACCTGCGCACGGTCGTACCACCGGACGCGTTCCGCCTGGACGCGGCGGGGTGGCTCGGGGGCTCGTGACCGGACGTGACCTCGGCTCCGTGCGTATCGTTGTACTGCGCGGCTGCACTCGACCGAGCGGCAGCCGGGGAGGAGCGCCACGATGACCGTCGTAGACGACAGGATCGAGATGGCTGAGATCGGCGCCAAGCTCACCTTGGACATGATGTTCGAGTGGCTTGAGAGGATGCCCGTCCCCGAGGGAATCAAGACCGAGATCGTCGGGGGGCACATCTTCATGTCGCCACAGCGGAACACCCACTGGGCCATCACCTTCGGCATCCTGACCCAGCTCAGCACCCGCTTCTCGATTGAGCGCCAGAAGTCCGACGTACGCATCGATTACCCGGGGCACCTGAACGGCTTCGCCAGCGACGTGACACTGGTGTCAGAAGACGCCGTCATGAATGACAAGGGGCAATGGCGTCATGAGGACGTCGAGTTCGTGGCCGAAGTGATCTCCAAGAGCACGGCGACGAACGACTACGGCCCGAAGAAGGCCGCCTACGCCGCAGCCAACGTCCCTGTCTATCTGATTGCCGACCCTTACCAGGGCAGGATCTACGTCCACACCGACCCCAAGGAGGGCGAGTACACAACCGAGTCGAAGTACGGCTTTGGTGAGGACATCGACCTCACCAACACCCTCCTCGAACTCACCCTAAAAACCGACGCCTTCCCCCGCGACTGACCTCCCCGGTCCTCACTCTCTTGCCTGGAGCCCACTCCAAGACATTGACTGGGCGACCATGGAGTACACGCAGCTGGGACGCACAGGACTCAAGGTCAGTCGACTCGTGCTCGGGACCATGAACTTCGGGCCACTGACGAACGAGCCCGACAGCCACACGATCATGGACGCCGCGCTCGACGCGGGCATCAACTACTTCGACACCGCCAACGTCTACGGGTGGGACGAGAACAAGGGCCGCACCGAGGAGATCCTCGGCACGTGGTTCACGCAGGGCGGCGAGCGGCGCGACAAGACCGTCCTCGCCACCAAGATGTACGGGAACATGGCCCTCGACGGAAAGCCGGCGTGGCCCAACCACGACCTGCTCTCGGCGGTCAACATCCGCCGCTCCGTGGAAGCTTCGCTCAAGCGGCTGCAGACCGACTACATCGACATCTACCAGTTCCACCACATCGACCGCCGCACTCCCTTCGAGGAGATCTGGCAGGCGATCGACACTCTCATCACCCAGGGCAAGATCCTCTACGCGGGTTCATCGAACTTCCCCGGATACAAGATCGCCCAGGCCAACGAGATCGCCTCGCGGCGTGGCAGCTACGGCCTCGTCAGCGAGCAGTGCCTCTACAACCTCGCCGAGCGCAGCGCCGAGATGGAGGTCATCCCGGCCGCCCAGGACTACGGCCTCGGCGTCATCCCGTGGTCGCCGCTGCACAGCGGGCTGCTCGGCGGCGTGCTGAAGAAGGAGGGCGAGGGCAAGCGGCGCGCGGGTGGGCGTGCCGCCCAGGAGCTCGCGAAGCCCGAGGTGCGCGCGCGGGTCCAGGCGTACGAGGACCTGCTCGACAAGCACGGCCTCGCGCCGGGCGAGGTGGCGCTGGCGTGGCTGCTCACCCGGCCCGGCATCACCGGGCCGATCGTCGGGCCACGTACGCCCGAGCAGCTCACCAGCGCACTGCGCGCGGTCGATCTCGAACTCTCGGACGAGCTGCTCGACGCCCTGGACGAGATCTTCCCGGGGCCGGGGCCTTCGCCGGAATCCTTCGCCTGGTGATCAGCTGAGGTGTGCGGCCGCGGTCATCGCCTCCGTCTCACTGGCCGACCGCGGCCGCCACTGCCACGACGACGAACATCAGCACGAGCACACCGGCCATGATCCGGTTCCTGGTTTTCGGGTCCACGTAGTCGAGGTTAACCGGCTCCGCCCAGTGGCCATCGACCGACCACCTCGTAACGGGGCCGCTCCCCCGACACCCCGCTCACGGGCAGATTGCTCCGTACGAGGGTCAGCTCGGCCACGGTCCACTCGGTACCGTCGAAGTCCGCGAGGGCGTCGGCGTACGCGCGCAGGGACGGTTCTCCGTGGCCGCGGGCCAGGGTCAGGTGGGGGCGGTAGTGGCGGTGCTCCTCCATGGGGATGCCGGACTTGCGGGCCGCGGCGTCCGCCCGCTGGGCGAGGAGACGGAGGGTCTCCACGTCACCCTGGGCCCCTGCCCACAGGGCTCGGTCGCCGAAGTGGCCGCCGGCGTGGAGGGAGAGTGGGAAGGGTGCCGTGCGCTTCGCCACCCGGGACAGCCGCTCGGACAGCTCCGGGACGGTGCCGTCCTCGACCTCGGACATGAAGGCGAGCGTGAAGTGCCAGCTCTCGCGGCGCGTCCAGCGGAGGGCTTCGGCGCCCGGCAGCGTCTTCAACTTCTCCACTGCGGGGGCCAGTTCGTCCGCTGCTGCGGGGGGCGGCAGCAGCGCCGCGAAGAGTCTCATGGGGTGAGTCTCGCCTCCGGCGGGGTCTTTCCCCAACCCCGCCCCTTCCCGAAAACCCGCTCCGGCGCGGGGGCCTTGCGTGCCGCAATCACCGGCTCCGCCGAGTTCGTCCTCAAACGCCGGACGGGCTGAAACCCAGCGGCCTGGGGAAAAGATGACCGCATGGACAGCCACATAACCATCCGCCCCGCAGGCCCCGACGACATCCCCACCGTGCTCGCCCTCTTCGACGAAGCCGTCGCCTGGCTCGTGTCGCAGGGTCGCACCGGGCAGTGGGGCGACAAACCCTGGTCGACGAACCCCAAGACCATCGCTCTGGTCGAGAAGTATCTGACCACCGGCTCCGCCTGGATCGCGGAGATCGGCGGGCAGCCGGTCGGCACGCTCACGCTCACCGACGGGCCGGGGTCGTACATCCCGCCGGTGGACGAGCCGGAGCGCTACATCCACCTGCTGGCCTCCCGGCACGGCACGGGCGCGGGCGCCGCCCTCCTGGCGCACGCGGCCGATGAGACCCGGAAGCAGGGGGTCTCCCTGCTCCGGGTCGACTGTTACGCGGGCGGTGACGGCAAGCTCGTGGCGTTCTACGAGCGCAACGGCTTCACACCGACCGACGCCTTCGTCGAGCAGGACGGCACCTGGCCGGGCCAGATCCTGGCCCGGCGGGTGCGGTAGCCGCACGGGAAACGGCCTACGCCGCCGTAGCCAGCTGTTCCCGCGGCACGAACTGCACGTGCTGCCGCCCGCGCCGCAGATCCACCTTGAGCCGCAGGTTCGCGGCGCGGGCCAGCATCAGGCCGACGCCGACCGCGGCCACGGCGCAGATGAGGCCGCCGGCGGCCATGCTGACGCGCACCCCGTACGCGTCGGCGAGCCAGCCGAAGAGGGGGCCGCCGAGCGGCGTACCGCCGGTGAAGACCATCATGAAGAGGGACATCACCCGGCCCCGCATCTCGGGGTCGGTGGCCATCTGGACCGAGGAGTTGGCGGTGACGTTCACCGTCAGACCGAGGATGCCGATCGGCACGATCAGCGCGACGAACATCCAGAGGTCAGGCGCGAAGGCCGCCACGATCTGCAGCACTCCGAAGGCGATCGCCGCCCCTGCGAGCAGCCGCAGGCGTGAGGTCCCCCGCCGCGCGGCGAGCAGCGCCCCGGCCAGCGAGCCGATCGCCATCAGGGTGTTGAAGAGCCCGTACATCCCCACGCCACCGTGGAAGATGTCGTCCGCGAAGGCGCTCAGCCAGATCGGGAAGTTGAACCCGAAGGTGCCGATGAAGCCGACGAGGACGATCGGCCAGATCAGCTCGGGATGCTTGGAGACGTAGTTCAGGCCTTCCCTCAGCTGTCCCTTGCCGCGCGGCTTGCGCGGGGTGGGGTGCAGCTCGCGGGTGCGCATCAGCATCAGGCCGGTGAGCGGTGCGAGGAAGGACAGGCCGTTGGCGAGGAACGCCCAGCCGGGTCCGACGGCGGCGGTGAGGCCACTGGCCACGGCGGGGCCGATGAGGCGTGCGGACTGGAAGTTGGCGGAGTTCAGGCTGACCGCGTTGCGCACCTGGTCGGGGCCGACCATCTCGGACACGAAGGACTGCCGGGTCGGGTTGTCGACGACCGTGACGAGACCCGTGAAGAACGCCGCGAGGTACACGTGCCAGACCTGGACGTGGCCGCTCAGGGTGAGCGCCGCCAGGAAGAGGCCGCTGATGCTCATCGCGCCCTGGGTGCAGAAGAGCAGCTTCCGCTTGGCGAACCGGTCGGCGATGACGCCGCCGTACAGGCCGAACAGAAGCATCGGCAGGAACTGCATCGCGGTGGTGATGCCGACCGCGGCCGAGGAGCCGGTGAGGCTCAGGACCAGCCAGTCCTGGGTGATGCGCGCCATCCACGTGCCGGTGTTGGAGACAACGGCGCCGGAGGCGAAGAGCCGGTAGTTGCGGATCTTCAGCGAGCTGAACATCGACGACTTGGCGGGGGTCTTGTCGAGGGTGGTTGGTGCGGGGGCGGAGTCTGCTCCGGATCCCGTACTCAAAGTGCGTTCGCCTCCTTGGCGTCGTACGGACACGCGGCGGGCGGGGGCCGCCCGCGTGCGTTGTCTACAGATGTCTACAGATGTCTACAGATGCGCGAGCTTCTCCAGGACGGGCGCCGCGGCGCGCAGTCGCTCCCACTCGTCCTCGTCGAGGTGCTCGGCCAGGCCGGCCAGCCAGGCGTTCCGCTTGCGGCGGCTCTCCTCGAGCATGGCCTCGGCCGTCTCCGTCTGGGTCACCACCTTCTGGCGGCGGTCCTCGGGGTGCGGTTCGAGCCGGACGAGCCCCTTGGCTTCGAGCAGCGCGACGATGCGGGTCATCGACGGCGGCTGCACGTGTTCCTTGCGGGCCAGCTCACCGGGGGTGGCGTGGCCGCAGCGGGCGAGGGTGCCGAGCACCGACATCTCGGTGGGGCTCAGCGACTCGTCGACCCGCTGGTGCTTGAGTCGACGGGACAGGCGCATCACGGCGGAGCGCAGGGAGTTCACGGCGGCGGCGTCGTCACCATGGGAGAGGTCCGGCATGTTCGTTAGAATAACTCATTACTCTAGCTAAGGACCACCCGGATTCCCGCGTCACGCGTCACAGAACCCTTTCGTCACCCATATGAGTGAGGTGACTTCGGAAAGTAGGACAAGGGCCGCTGGGCGGCATGGACCCTGTCACGCATGGGATCGACAGTGCTCAGCCTGCGAATAGACGGTGAGCTGCTCGACCGGCTCAAGCAGCATGCCGCGAAAAGGGGAATGAGCGTCCAGGACTACGTGGTCGGGACGCTCATTCGCGGTGACTTCGACGAGCGGTTCCGCTCGGCCGTCGAAGAGACGGAAAAGTTCTACGGGGCGGCCTGACGGCCGCCCCGTATGTACTGCCACACCCACACCGCCGCCTACGTGAGGCCCAGCGCCGGCATCAGGTAGTAGAAGGCGAAGACGGCCGACACGATGTACATGGCGACCGGCACCTCGCGGGCGCGGCCCGAGGCGAGACGCAGCGCGGTGAAGCTGATGAAGCCGATGCCGATGCCGTTCGTGATCGAGTACGTGAACGGCATCATCATCATCGTCAGGAACGCCGGAATGGCGATGGTGAAGTCCGCCCAGTCGATCTGGCCGATCGAGCCGGACAGGATCAGGAAGCCGACCGCGAGCAGCGCGGGCGTGGCCGCCTGGGACGGGACCATCGTCGCGATGGGCGTGAGGAACAGCGCCACGGCGAAGAGACCGCCGGTGACGATGTTGGCGAAGCCCGTACGGGCGCCTTCGCCGACGCCCGCCGTGGACTCCACGAAGCAGGTGGTGGCCGACGAGGACGAGGCGCCGCCCGCGGCGACCGCGATGCCGTCGACGAACAGGACCTTGTTCATGCCCGGCATGTTGCCCTTGGCGTCGGTCAGCTTGGCCTCGTCGCCGACACCCATGATCGTGCCCATGGCGTCGAAGAAACAGGACAGGAGCACGGTGAAGACGAAGAGGATGCCGGTGAGCAGGCCGACCTTGCCGAAGCCGCCGAACAGGCTGACCTGACCGACGAGGCCGAAGTCCGGGGTCGCGACGGGGTTGCCGGGCCACTCGGGCGTCGTCAGGCCCCAGGAGGGCACGGTCGCGACCGCGTTGATGATCATCGCGACGATCGTCATGACGACGATGCTGATGAGGATCGCGCCCGGCACCTTGCGCACGAGCAGGCAGAGCGTGAGCACCGCGCCGAGCACGAAGACGAGCACGGGCCAGCCGTTGAGGTGTCCGTCGCCGCCGAGCTGCAGCGGGACCGTGGTCTGCGCGGCGTCCGGCATGCGCGACACGAAGCCGGAGTCGACGAGGCCGATCAGCATGATGAAGAGGCCGATGCCGATCGCGATGCCCTTGCGCAGACCCAGCGGCACGGCGCTCATCACGCGCTCCCGGAGACCGGTCGCGACGAGGAGCATCACCACGAAGCCCGCGAGGACGACCATGCCCATCGCGTCGGGCCACGACATGCGGGGCGCGAGCTGGAGGGCGACCACGGTGTTCACGCCGAGACCGGCGGCGAGCGCGATCGGGACGTTGCCGATGACGCCCATGAGCAGCGTGGTGAACGCGGCGACCAGGGCGGTGGCGGTGACCAGCTGGCCGTTGTCGAGCTGGTGCCCGTACATGTCCTTCGCGCTGCCCAGGATGATCGGGTTCAGGACGATGATGTAGGCCATCGCGAAGAAGGTGGCGAAGCCGCCGCGGACTTCCCTGGCCAGGGTCGAGCCCCGCTCCGTGATCTTGAAGTACCTGTCGAGGCCCCCGTGCGGGGAATTCGGATGCGGCGGTTTGGCATCGACCGGAGCAGTGGCCGAGGGGGACATGGGGAACCTCATGACCTGTGATGGAGAGACGTGCGGGGGAATGCGCCGAACCCGAACGAATTTGTATCTTCGTACGAAAGCAATCGGCCATTAATGAGCCGTTTCAGTATGAATACATGAAGGGGAATGCGCTATCTCCGCGCGTAGACCCTTGTGGCGCAAGGGTGCGCCCGGCCGTGCGCACAGGCATGCCCGGCCGCGTGGGGGCCGCTGCCCGCCGCCTCGTAAGCTGGGCGCATGGAGAAGTGGACCCCCAAGCACGACGCGCCGGAGCCCCTGGAGGGCCCCGTCGTCGCCACCATCACGGGCGGCACGATCCTCTGGTTCGTCCTCTTCCTGGTGCAGCTGCCGTTCTACGGCTGGTTCGACGACCGCGACGCGACCTGGTGGGTGTGGACCTGCCTGGCCGGCGCGGGCCTCGGCCTGATCGGCATCTGGTACGTGCGGGGCCGCGACGCCGCGATCAAGCGGGACGCGGAGCGCAACGCGGCGCCCGCCGCGGAGTAACGCGCGCCCGGCGGTCGCGTCCGTACAACCACGGGAGTGTCCGTGTCCTACCGTGGTCGGATCTTTGGGCCACTCAAGGGGTGAAGCCCCCTCCCCGCCCGTACCGTCGATGCCATGACGCATATCGACGCGGGCGCCGAGCTCGACCCGGTCCACCCGGTGGCACCGCCCACCGGACGCGCGACGGGTCTGACCGCCGCCGAGGTCGCCGAGCGGGTCGCACGCGGCGAGGTCAACGACGTACCGATCCGCAGTTCACGGTCCGCCACCGAGATCGTCCGGGCGAACGTCTTCACCCGCTTCAACGCGATCATCGGCGTGCTCTGGGTGATCATGCTCTTCGTCGCGCCGATCCAGGACTCCCTCTTCGGCTTCGTGATCGTCGCCAACACGGGCATCGGCATCATCCAGGAGCTGCGCGCCAAGAAGACCCTGGACGGACTCGCGGTCATCGGCGAGGCCAAGCCGACCGTGCGGCGCGACGGCACCGCGGCCGAGATCTCCACCTCCGAGATCGTCCTCGGCGACCTGGTGGAGCTGGGCCCAGGCGACAAGATCGTCGTGGACGGCGAGGCGGTCGAGACCGAGAGCCTGGAGGTCGACGAGTCGCTCCTGACCGGTGAGGCCGACCCGGTCATCAAGAAGCCCGGCGACAGGATGATGTCGGGCTCCTTCGTGGTCGCGGGCGGCGGCGCGTTCACCGCGACGAAGGTCGGCCGCGAGGCGTACGCGGCGCAGCTGGCCGAGGAGGCGAGCCGCTTCACGCTCGTCCACTCCGAGCTGCGCTCCGGCATCTCGACGATCCTCAAGTACGTGACGTGGCTGATGGTCCCGACCTCCATCGGCCTCATCATCAGCCAGCTCGTCGTCAAGGACGACAACTTCAAGGAGTCCATCGCCTACACCGTGGGCGGGATCGTCCCCATGATCCCGGAGGGGCTCGTGCTCCTCACGTCGGTCGCCTTCGCGATCGGCGTGATCCGCCTGGGCCGCCAGCAGTGCCTCGTCCAGGAGCTCCCCGCCATCGAGGGCCTGGCCCGCGTCGACACGGTCTGCCTCGACAAGACCGGCACCCTCACCGAGGGCGGCATGGACGTCACCGAGCTGCGCCCGCTGAACGGCACGGACGAGACGTACGTACGGAAAGTCCTCGGCGCCCTGGGAGAATCCGACCCGCGGCCGAACGCCTCGCTCCAGGCGATCATCGACGCCTACCCCGACAGCGAGGAGTGGCGCTGCACGGAGTCGCTGCCCTTCTCCTCGGCCCGCAAGTACAGCGGCGCATCCTTCAGCGAGGGCGACGGCAACGACTCGACGTGGCTGCTCGGCGCCCCGGACGTGCTGCTGCCCGACGGCGACCCGTCCCTCACCGAGATCGAGGACCTCAACCAACAGGGCCTGCGCGTACTGCTCCTGGCCCGCGCCGCCGGTGAACTGGACGACCCGGAGGTGGCCGCGGGGGCCCGCGCCACCGCCCTGGTCGTCCTGGAGCAGCGGCTGCGCCCGGACGCCGCCGACACCCTGCGGTACTTCGAGGAGCAGGACGTCAGCGCGAAGGTCATCTCGGGCGACAACGCGGTCTCCGTGGGCGCGGTCGCCGGGAAGCTGAGCCTGCCGGGCGCGGAGAACACCGTGGACGCCCGCAAGCTGCCCACGGAACAGGGCGAGATGGCCGAGGCCCTGGACGCCAACTCCGTCTTCGGCCGGGTCACCCCGCAGCAGAAGCGCGACATGGTGGGCGCCCTCCAGTCACGTGGCCACACGGTCGCGATGACGGGCGACGGCGTGAACGACGTCCTGGCTCTGAAGGACGCCGACATCGGCGTCTCGATGGGCTCGGGCTCGGAGGCGACGCGGGCGGTCGCCCAGATCGTGCTCCTGAACAACAGCTTCGCGACGCTGCCCTCGGTGGTCGCGGAGGGCCGCCGGGTCATCGGCAACATCACGCGGGTGGCGACGCTGTTCCTGGTGAAGACGGTCTACTCCGTCGTCATCGCCCTGCTTGTGGTCTGCTCCCAGGTGGAGTACTTGTTCCTGCCGCGCCACTTGACGCTCCTGTCGACCCTGACGATCGGCGTCCCGGCCTTCTTCCTGGCCCTCGCCCCCAACAAGGAGCGGGCCAAGCCGCACTTCGTACGAAGGGTCATGCGGTACGCGATCCCGGGCGGGGTCGTCGCGGGCGCGGCGACGTTCTGCACGTATTTGCTCGCCCGGAGCCATTACTCGGGCGCGGGAGCGCGGGAAGCCGAGACCAGCGCGGCCACGCTGGCGCTGTTCCTGATCGCCATGTGGGTCCTCGCGATCATCGCCCGCCCCTACACGTGGTGGCGGCTCGGCCTGATCTCCGCGATGGGTCTCGGCTTCCTGCTGGTGCTGACCGTGCCGTGGCTCCAGGACTTCTTCCAGCTGAAGCTGGTGGGCACGACGATGCCGTGGGCAGCGGTCGCCATCGCGGCGGCGGCCTCCCTGATCATCGAGATCATCTTCCGCTGGGTGGGCCGCCGCTTTCCGGCGTAGGTACTGCGCGGGTACTGGCGGTACTAGTTGACGTCGACGAAGTCGCTGGTCGACGTCACTGCCGGGGTCGTGGACGTGCCGGCGAAGACGTAACGGAAGTAACCGTCGGCGGAGGCCTTCACGGTGGTCTTCAGGTTGCCCTTGGTGTCGGACGTGATGGTCTTCAGGGTGGAGTAGGAGGCCGCACCCTTCTTCTTGTACTGGAGCTTCACGGACTGCTTGGTGTAGCCCGCGTACTTCGAGGTGTCCCAGTTGGCACGGGTCAGGGCGCCGGTGACCGTGAGGGTCTTGCCCTTCTTGATGGGCTCGGGGGAGGCGTTGGTGGTGAGGCGGGCGTAGCGCTGGACGTTGGCGTCGGACTTGTAGGACTCGCCCTCGGCCGAGTCACCGTCGTTGGCGCCCGCGGCGGCGTAGACCTTCCAGCCCGAGCCGGCCAGGTCGTTGTAGAGGTCCACCTTCGGGTCGGCGACGACGGTCACGGTGCAGGTCGAGGTGGTGGCATTGACGACCTTGCACTTGCCGTCGAAGTCGTCCGGGGTCAGGACGCCGTCGGCGGTGTCGATGCTGCCGCCGTGGTAGAGGAAGGCGCTGCCGGCCGCTATGCCCTCGGGGTCGGTGGCGGTGACGGCGACGGAGAACTTCACCTTGTTGGTGGTGCCGACGACGACGTCCTTGCCGCCGTTGACGGAGACCTTCGTGATCTTGGTGTCGCCGACGTTCGCACCCTGCGAGGCCTTGGCGGCGAGGCGGGGCGCGGACGACGGCCCGTCGGCGGCCTGGGCGGCCGGAACGACGAGTGCGGAAAGGGCCAGGGTGCCGGACAGTGCGGCCACGGTGGCACGGATGCGCATGTTTTCCCCAGGTGGGAAGGGGACTCCGCGGTGCGTTGGAGGCTGTCACGCGAGTCCCGGTGATCTAGGAGTCTGTTGACTCGCAAGATCAGACCCACGACCTGCCCCTCTGGTTGTACGGGAAGTGAAGATTTTGTGACCGGAATCTGTCCGGCCCCCGAAGGGTCGCGGGGAACTGCGCGAGCCCCGAAGGAGCGCGGGGAACTGCGCGAGCAACCACGACGCACCCCGCACCCGAACACGAACCGCCGGCCCCCAAGGGGCGCGGGGAACTGCGCGACCAGCCCCCACGCACCCGCGGACGAGTCAGTCGAACCAGCGGTCCCGTTCCAGTTCATCCGTCCGGGACGGATCCTCCAGCAGCGCCGCCACCTCGAAGCGCCGCGGCCACTGCCCCGCCGCCCAGGCGAGCCCCGCGGCCACGCCCTCCAGCGTGGCGGCGTGCACCGTACCGTCCGGGCTCCGGCGCCAGTCCAGCTCGACGCCGCCCGCGGTGAGCTCCTCGTACTCGACGTACGTCGAAGGCGTCGCGGGACCCAGCAGGAGACGCACCGACTCCGGCACCGGATGCTCGGCCCCCTCCCCCGCGGGCTCCACCGCGGCCGTCTCGCTCAGCCTGCGCACCTGGAACAGCTCGGCCAGATCGCCCGCCCTGCGGGGCTCCACCGGCAACAGCGCCACACCCCCGGCCAGCGGCAGCAGGTCAGGGGCGTCGGCGACCACCGCGTCCGCCACGTCGACGACCACGACCTCACCGTCCACGACGGCCCGCACCTCGTCCGGCAGCGTCACCTGCTCCGGGTCCAGATCCGCGAGGGCGCCGTACAGGGCGTGCAGCTGCGCCGCCGAAACGGTCCTCTCCGGGTCCGCGAGCCGCTCAAGCAGCTCGGCCGCGCCGCCCGGCTCCTCCAGGAGCGCGGCGACCGACGTGCGGACGCCGAGCGCGCGCAGCACCTGCTCGTCGTCGAAACCGGCGGCATCGGCCGCGTCGTAGAGCCCTTCGAGCAGCGGATCGCCGCCCGAGGCCCGCAGACCGGCGGGGCGCCGGCCGCCGAGCACGGGATTCCCGCGCAGCCACCACGCCGTGTACGACCGCACGCTCTCCGTCGTGCCGTCCGGCAGCAGAATCCGCAGCGGCTGCGTCAGGGCGTCCCGCAGCGGCGGGCGCGAGAGCATCGCGAGGGCCTGCGGCCAGCAGTCGTCGTCGACCAGGTCCAGGTCCCGTACGGCGATGATCTCGGTGGCGACCGGCGGGACGGGAGTGTCCGGCAGCCGGTCGAGGGTGTCCTCGCACCACACGTCGACCGCGTCGAGCAGCCCCGCGTCGTCCGGCTCCGCGAAGTCACCGTCGCGCGGCTCCAGTTCGTCGGGGTCGAGCACGACGTCCGTGGCGCGGACCAGGGCGAAGGAGGCGAGCACACCGCACGCGGCCAGCGGCTGCTCGCCCCAGCGCTCGGCGAGCTCGGCGTCCACCGTGGCGAGTTCGTCCTCGCGCATGATCCGGGCGAAGGGGCTGCCGGGCAGGACGAGTTCACCGGCGGGAGCGAGTTCGCCCTCCTCGTCGGGCAGGGCGAGCGCGCCGAGCCAGGGCTCGTCGCCGGGCGCGAGGTTCGCGTCACGGGCGAGCGAGAGCACGGTGTCCGCGAGCTCGTCGGCGTCCGGGGCGTCCTCGTCCCACGTGTCGTCGTCCAGTGAGGCGGCGACGGCGGCGCGGACCTGCGGGGTCGTCAGGACGGCGCGGGGCGTGGCCGGCAGGGCGCCGAGCTTCTCCAGGAGGGGATGCACGGCGTCGGGGTGCGCGACCTTCAGACCGAGGCGTACGAGGGTGGCCGGGTCGCTGTCGTCGCCGGTGACCGGCAGGAGGACCTGGCGGGGCCCGATGGTGGTCCGTCCGTCGGCGAGAGGGACGGGAAGCCCGGTGAGTCGGTCGGGATCGACCCCGGCGAGGGTGTCGTACAGCCGGTGCCACCAGTCCGGCTCCCGCTCAAGACCCGCGAGTCGGTCGATCGCCTCGGTCAGCGGGACCCGGGCGACCCCGAGGGTGCGCAGCTCGGCACGCCGCTCGAGTCCCGCGGGCAGCAGGCTCGGCAGCACGTCGGCGAGCACGCGTACGGTGTCGGCGCCCGCGCCCTCCACGACCTCCGCGTCACGCGGCCGCAGCGCGACGGGGACCTCCCACTCGGGTACGTCGGGGTCCTGTTGGGGCACGGCCTCCACCGCGGGCGGCAGGAAAGCCGTACGGGGCAGCCGGTCCAGGATGGCGTGGCGCAGGGCGCCGTCGAGCTCGCTCTTGCCGAGGGGGCCGGGGACGAGGCTGATGATGCCTTCCCCGACGGGCCGCCAGTCGGCGAGGAGTTCGGCGTACGCGTCGGCCGCGCGCTGCACGAGGAAGTCGGTGAGGGGACCTGGCGCCGCGTGCCGCCGGGTCGTGTCGAGCGGGAACGAGGCGATGAGCAGGGCGGGCACCCCGAGCGGCTCGTCGCTCGGGGTCGGCGCGTGCAGGACGGGGGCGCTGCGGGGCGCCTGCGGGGCGCCTTCGCGGTCGGTGGGTACGGCCCAGGTGACGGACCAGTGGGGCCGCAGCCGCTCCTCGACGGGCCGGTCGGCCAGGAGGTCCTGGCCGAGCGCGCCCCGCTGGCTGACGGTGCGCCAGCGGGTGTCGCCGTCGCGGGTGTCGGAGACGTCGACGTAGCCGGGTTCGGCGGTGCGGCGCAGGGTGCGGGTGGCGTGGTCGCCGACCTGGACGACGACTTCTTCGAGACCCGGCAGGGCGAGCAGCAGAGCATCGTCGATCTCGTCGAGGAGCCGTACGACGAGGTCCTCCGCGGCGGCGTCCCGCAGCGGCAGGATGACGACGGTGTCGTACCCCTCCGGGGCGGAGCCTTCGGCGGCGAAGGGCAGCCGCAGGAGCGGCACGTGTCCGTCACGGCGCCGGACCTCGTCTCCCAGGCCGGGGCTGAAGCGGGCGGTGTCGGCGGCGAGTTCGCGTGCCTCGCTCAGGGACCAGCGGACTCCGCCCGTACGCCCCACGAGGGCGGGCTCGTCCGATACGGCGAGGACGGCGGCGAAGCCGACGCCGAACCGCCCCACGGCGCCGTGGTCGTTCTCCCCGTCCCGCTCCTCCCGCTCCTCCCGCTTGGCGGAGGCGCGGAGGGTGGAGAGGGACTCGACGCCGGTGGCGTCGAGGGGGGTGCCGTTGTTGGCGGCGGCGAGTACGCCGTCCCGGAGGGTGAGGGCGAGACGTCCCGGGGCGCCGGCGCGGGCGGCGGCGTCGGCGGCGTTCTGCGCGAGCTCGACGATCAGGCGGTCCCTGTACCCGCCGAGGGCGAGGTCCTCCTCCGCGTTGGCGTCCTCCCGGAACCGGGCCGGGCTCGCCGCCCAGGCGTCGAGGACGCCCCGCCGGAGCCGTGCCGTGCCGAACGGGTCAGTACCCTCGGCCGCCGGCCGCACGGTCTTGCTCACGGTGTCGTCTCCCTCGCTCGGTTCGCGGGGCGAACGGTACCGCGTCCTGCGGTTTCCCCGACGCGGGTGGCTGGCCGCCTTGGCTTGACCGCGCCTGCCCTGCCGGGGGCGGGGGGGTCCCATCCGGGGCTCGGCGGCCGCCTCCTCGCACCGGGCGTCCGCGGGCCGGATCCCGCCTTCCGCGCTCCGCGCGGGCCTTTCCCGCCGCCGGGGGCGGCGGGGTCCCAACGGGGTCTCGGCGGCCGCCTCCTCGCACCGGGCGGGGGCCGCATGCCCATCCGCGGGCCGGATCCCGCCTTCCGCGCTCCGCGCGGGCCTTTCCCGCCGCCGGGGGCGGCGGGGTCCCAACCGGGTCTCGGCGGCCGCCTCCTCGCACCGGGCGGGGGCCGCATGCCCATCCGCGGGCCGGATCCCGCCTTCCGCGCTCCGCGCGGGCCTTTCCCGCG
>NZ_JBITEU010000004.1:408757-601033 GCF_044455475.1 Streptomyces sp. NPDC051218
CCCACCCACCCGATCGCCCCACAGCACGAGCCTCCCCGTAGGAGCGCTGTGGGCTGCGGGAAGCTCCTCGTCGTGCGGCCGGACACCCATACCGCGCTCCGCGCGGGGCTTTCCCGCCCACCCACCCGATTACCCCGGGGCAATCGGGTGGGTGGGCGGGAGACATCCGCGCGAAGCGCGGTATGGGAAAGATCCGCGCGAAGCGCGGTAAAGCGACCGCCGGGCCGCAGGCAGAGAACAGACACAGACCCCCGAAAGCACACCCCAGGGCAATCGGGTGGGTGGGCGGGAAAGATCCGCGCGGAGCGCGGTAAAGCGACCGCCGGGCCGCAGGCAGAGAACAGGCGCAGGCTCCCGGAAGCACACCCCGGGGTAATCGGGTGGGTGGGCGGGAAAGGTCCGCGCGGAGCGCGGTAAAGCGAGGGAGGGCCCCGGACAGCACCCGCAGGGGGAGCGCAGCCCCGGCCACGGGGCGAGCCCGAGCCGTCACCCCCAGCGGGAGCTCAGCTGTGGCCGAGTTCCTCCGGGGCCCCCTCCACCGGCACCGAGCCGGAGTCGGGAGCGGGCCGCAGGGGCAGGACGTCCACCCGGGTCTCGTCGAGGACGGGCGCGGCAGGCCGCGACGGAGCCGGCATCACGGCCGCCTCCGAGTGCCCCCCGCAGCCGTAAGCGAGGGAGACCACATGCCCGTCCGCGGGACCGAACTCATTGGCGCACACACCGAACGCCTGCCCGAGCGATCCGCCGATCGGGGCAAGGAAGCCACAGCTGACGCAGGACGCGGGCGCGGCCTGCGCCATCGCCGTCTTGGCGCCGTGCGACTCCTCCCAGCGATCGGCCGCGGTGTGCAGCCCGTACCGGGAGAGGACGCGCGCCCTGCGCATGCCAAGCTCGTCGGCGATCGCGGCGATCGAGCCGCGCGCGGGGGCCGCGGGCAGCTCGGCGGGCGAGCCCGCCGTCACTTCCGCGTCCTCCGCCTCGACGAGCTCCGCCATCTCCTCCGAGAACACGGAGTTCGGCGGCGGCTCCTCCTCGCCCGAGTAGCCGGGCTCCAGGCGCAGATCCTCCGCGTCGGTGGGGAGCAGGTCCCCGGGGCCCATGTCACCGGGGCGCAGCCGCTCGCTCCACGGCACCCACTCGGGGGCCAGCAAGGAGTCGGGACCCGGCAGCAGCACCGTCTCGTCGAGCGTGACGACCTTGGCGCGCGAGGCGCGGGCCACCGTCACGGCCCAGCGCCAGCCGCGGTAGCCGAACTCCTTGCATTCGAAAAGGTGCGTGACGACGCGGTCGCCCTCGACCACGACCTCCACGTGCTCGCCGACCACACCGGGCGCGGCGGCCTCCTCGGCCGCGTCCCTGGCCAGTCCCACCGCCTCGGCGCACAGGCGGTCGGGAGTACGCGGGGTACGCGGGGTACGGCTTCGCGTTGTCGCTGCGCTCACAGGTATCGCTTCTCCATTACGCCGTCTCACGAGTGCGCCACCCATACGCGGGAGTGCGGACGGAGCGGACCGGAGGGCCGCGTCGACGTCCGCGCCCGAACGTCCTCGGGCGCACCTACGTCATCCATTCTGCGGGATGACCGAGAGGCGCGCGGCCAAGAACAACCGCCGCAGGCGCGCTACGCACGCTACCTTCTCCTGGCCCCTGGGCCTACACCGGCGTGCCCGCCCCTCTGCCGCGGGCCCGGTCCGATGCCGCTTCGCGGCGGTTTTACCGCCCGCCCACCCGATTACCGGGCAGTCGATACGCGCTAGCGCGGGCCATAAGGGGGCACTATGACGAGGTGGCTGCCGCAAGGTCGTCGTCCCAGGGCATCAGCGGACGGGGTTCGGTGCTGAACCGGGCCGCCCGCTGGATCGGCCGTGCCCTGCACCTGCCCTTCACCGGCACGGCCCGCGGCATCCGCAAGGCCACGCACGCGCACGGCGCGGGCGAGTCGGGGCTCGGCAAACTCATCGAGCTGCACGCGGTGAACGGCGCGGGTGACGTCATGATCACCATCGCGCTCGCGTCGACCGTCTTCTTCTCCGTCCCCACGGACGAGGCGCGCGGCCGCGTCGCCCTCTACCTCGCCATCACCATGGCGCCCTTCACCCTGCTCGCCCCCGTCATCGGCCCCCTCCTGGACCGTCTCCCGCACGGCCGCCGCTACGCGATGGCCGCCGCGATGGTGGCCCGCGCCCTCCTCGCCCTGCTGCTGTCCGAAGCGGTGATCACCGGAAGTCTGGAGCTCTATCCGGCCGCGCTCGGCGTCCTGGTCGCGTCCAAGGCGTACGGGGTCGTACGAAGCGCCGTGGTGCCCAGACTCCTGCCCAAGGGGTTCTCCCTGGTCAAGGCCAACTCCAGAGTCACGCTCGGCGGTCTGCTCGCCACCGGGATCGCGGCTCCGATCGGCGCGGGGCTCCAGGCGCTCGGGCCACGCTGGCCGCTGTACGGCGCCTTCGTGCTGTTCATCGTCGGGATGGTCCTGTCCCTGTCGCTGCCGCCGAAGGTCGACTCGGCGAAGGGCGAACACAAGGCGCTGCTCGCCGCCGACGAGGAACATCTGCATCTGCACGCGCGCGCCGAAGCCGCCACGGACACCTCCAAGAAGCGGCGCCTCGGGCTCCGTACGGTCGGACCCGCCGTCACGCACGCCCTCACCGTCAACGCCTCGCTGCGCTGCCTCTCCGGTTTCCTCATCTTCTTCCTCGCCTTCCTGCTGCGCGAGGAACCGCTCGGCGGCCAGAGTGCCGCGGTGTCCCTGGGGATAGTGGGTGTCGCGGCCGGCGTGGGCAACGCGCTCGGCACGGCGGTCGGCGCCGGGCTGAGATCGCGGGCGCCGGAGCTCATCATCGTGACCGTCGTCGCCGTCGTACTCGGCGTGGCGATCACCGCGGCGGTGTTCTTCGGGGCGGTGGGCGTGGCATGCCTCGGCGCGGTGGCGGGCTTCGCGCAGGCCATGTCGAAGCTCTCCCTGGACGCGCTGATCCAGCGGGACGTACCGGAAGAAGTGCGGACCTCCGCCTTCGCCCGCTCGGAGACCATCCTCCAGATGGCGTGGGTGGTGGGCGGCGGAATCGGCATGGCCCTGCCGCTGATCGGGTCACTGGGGCTCGCGGTGGCCGCGGGGATCGTCGCCATCGGCTGGCTGACGACCGCGCGCGGCCTGCTCTCGGCGGCCCGGCACGGCGGGAAGCGCCGACCGCGGGTGGCGTGAGCCCGGCAGATCAATGGGTGCGGCACGCCGCGACCCCCACGTGGCGGGACGGCACGGGGTGCCCGATAGCCTTCGCCCATGACCTCCCTGCTCCGCGGCGGAGCCGCACACGTTCTCAAGCCGGCACGCCGTCGCCGTTCCGTGGCCGCCCTCGGCGCTGTCTCCGCCGGACTCCTCGTCCTGTCGGCCTGCGACAAGCCGACGCCGCTCGCCACCATCACGGTCGGCGGCGACTCGGTGAACACCGAGGCCTCCTGCTACAACGACGGCAAGGAGCTCGAGCAGTCGCAGCTGCAGGGCTGCCTCAAGGAGAAGGACGTCAAGTCCATCAAGGTCGACCCCGACGAGAAGGTCCGCTTCGGCGTCGACCCCGAGGTCGCCGACAAGGGCTGGACGCTCCTGATGAACGGTCAGCCGCTCACCGAGGCGAGCAACAAGACGTACGTCGTCATCCCCGGCAGCGTCTTCTTCAACCAGCAGTACGGCGGCGGCACCAACTCCACCACCGTCAGCCTCCTCGAAGGCGGCAAGGGCTCGTCGGCCAAGGCGACCGGCCTGTGGTCGTTCAAGCTCAAGAAGGACGCCTGACACCTCCCTTGAGGTCCCTTCCCCGCGTACTGGTAGCCACCGCGGTCCCCGCCGAACGGGACGCGGTGGCCGACCGCCTGCCTCCGCACGCCGACGCGATCGCCGTCGGCGTCGGCCCGGCGGCCGCCGGTGCGCACACGGCCGCCGCCCTCGCGCGCGCCCCGTACGACCTGGTGGTCTCCGCCGGGATCGGCGGCGGCTTCCAGCCCGACGCGCCTCTTGGCTCCCTCGTGCTCGCCGACGAGATCACCGCCGCCGATCTGGGCGCCGAGACGCCCGACGGGTTCCTGCCCGTCACCGAACTCGGGTTCGGCGCCGTCACCCACCGGCCGCCGCTTTCCCTCGTACGGGACCTGGCCGCCGCCTGCGGAGCCGCCACCGGCACCGTCCTGACCGTCTCCACCGTGACCGGCTCCGCCGAGCGCGCCGCCGAGCTGCGGCGACGCCATCCGCGGGCCCTCGCCGAGGCGATGGAGGGGTTCGGGGTCGCCGAGGCCGCCGCCGCGTACGCGCTGCCCGCCCTGGAGATACGCGCGATCTCCAACGCCGTCGGGCCCCGGGACCGCGGAGCCTGGCGGATCGGCGAGGCGCTGGGCGCGCTGGGGGACGCGTTCGGGAAATTCGCGCCCGTACTGGAGAGTTGGAACCGGCATGACTGAATCACCCGCGCAGGACGCCCACGACGCGAACACCCTGCGGATCGCCTACTCGCCCTGCCCGAACGACACGTTCGTCTTCGACGCCTGGGCCCACGGCCGCGTACCGGACGCGCCCGCGCTCGATGTCACCTTCGCCGACATCGACATCACCAACGGCGTGGCCGAGCGCGGCTCGGACGAGTTCGACGTACTGAAGGTGTCGTTCGCCGTGCTGCCCTACGTCCTCGACGAGTACGCGCTGCTGCCGTGCGGCGGGGCTCTGGGGCGTGGCTGCGGCCCGCTGGTCCTGACCCGGGAGGCCGGGGTCGACCTCTCCGGGAAGACGGTGGCCGTGCCGAGCGAGCGGTCGACGGCGTACCTGCTGTTCCGGCTCTGGGCCGCGGACACCCTGGCCGGCGGTGTGGGCGAGATCGTGGTGCTGCCCTTCGACCAGATCATGCCCGCGGTGCGGGACGGCAAGGTCGACGCGGGGCTCGTCATCCACGAGGCGCGTTTCACCTATCAGAACTACGGGCTCCACTGCCTCGCCGACATGGGCGAGCACTGGGAGCGGACCACGGGCCTGCCCATCCCGCTGGGCGCGATCATCGCCAGGCGGTCGCTCGGCGAGGACCGGCTGCGGCAGCTCGCGGACGCGGCACGCACCTCGGTCCGCATGGCCTGGGACGACCCCGAGGCCTCGCGTCCCTATGTGCAGGAGCACGCCCAGGAGATGGACCCGGCGGTCGCCGACCAGCACATCGGCCTGTACGTGAACGAGTTCACGGCCGACCTCGGTGAGAACGGCTACGCGGCGATCCGCGGACTGCTGACGCGCGCCGCGGCGGAGGGGCTCGTACCGCCCCTCGCGCCGACCGCGCTCGCGTTTCCCTGAGCCTGCCGCCCGAGTCCGTGCGTGAGTTGAGTCCGCGGGCCTAGACGTCCAGCTGGTCCGCGACAGCCCGCAGCAGGCCGGCGATCTTCGCGCCCGAGGCCTTGTCGGGGTAGCGGCCCTTCTCCAGCATCGGCGTGATGTTCTCCAGGAGGGTCGTCAAGTCCTGCACGATGGACGCCAGTTCGTCCGGCTTGCGCCGCTGCGCGGCCGCGACGGACGGCGTCGGGTCGAGGATCGTCACCGACAGGGCCTGGTCACCGCGCTGGCCCGCGACGACGCCGAACTCGACGCGCTGGCCGGGCTTGAGTGTGTCGACACCTGCGGGCAGTACGGAGGAGTGCACGAAGACGTCGCCGCCGTCATCGCGGGAGAGAAAGCCGAAGCCCTTCTCGCTGTTGAACCACTTGACCTTGCCGGTAGGCACCTGAAGTCCTCGTCCTCGTACTTGTCGTCGTACGCGTCTATGCCGCGGAAAACGGCTCTGGATAGCACTACAGCGGGTCGCCCGACCCGCCGGAACCAAGACTATTGGTCCGGGAGCCGGTGACAAGACGTCCCCGGATTCTTCCTTCGCGCTGGGAACTACCCTGGTCGGGTGCGTGACAAAACCCAAGCGAATTCCGCCGGACCGGGCGATGGCCTGGTTCGTGCCGGAGCCATCGTCTTCTTCGTCGGAGCCGTGGCCACTCTGGTCACGGTGGCCCCACTGTTCCTCGGCACCGAGCCCTTCCCGTCCATCGCCTACGCGGTGTGCATGCTGATGGGCGTCGGCTTCGTCGTCGCCGTGGCGGGAGTGCTGCGCGGTATCGCCGTACAGCGCCGCCAGGCCAAGTCGGCGGCCACCTGACGGCTCTCAAGCGGCGTTCGCGACGTACCCGTCGAGCCAGGCGGGGAACTCCGTCAGGTCGCTGAGCACCACATCCGCGCCCTCCGCGCGCAGTTCCGCTGCGTCGCACGGCCCGGTCGCCACCGCGACGGACAGCGCGCCCGCCGTACGCGCGCCGCGTACATCACCGGTGTGGTCACCGACGTACACCGCCGCGTCGTGTTCGCGCAGCGCCTCCGCCTTGGCCTCGGCCCACAGCCAGCCGATCACCGCGTCCGCCTCGATGCCGAGGTGCGCCAGGTGCAGCTTCGCGTTCGGCTCGTGCTTGGCGGTCACCACGATCGCCCGGCCGCCGTGCGAGCGGACGGCCGCCACGGCCTCACGGGCGCCGGGCATCGCGAGCGTGGGGGCGATGGCGTATGTGGGATAGATCTCACGGTAGCGGTCGCCCATCTCCTGGATCCGCTCCGCGGGGAACCAGTTGCGCAGCTCCTCCTCCAGCGGCGGGCCGAGCCGGCTGATGGCCAGCTCGGCGTCTATGTACGTGCCGGTCTCGGCGGACAGGGCCAGATAGGCCTCCCTGATGCCGGGGCGGGAGTCGATCAGGGTCATGTCGAGGTCGAAGCCGACGGTCAGAGCGCGTGAAGTCATGAGGCCATTGTGCAGAGGCCCGACGCGTGGGTGACGGGCACTGGGGTCGCCCTTACGCTTGGCGCTCAGCGCTCAGCGCTCAGCCAGGCCCTACCGAGCTTTCCGTTCAGCCCCGCCGAACCGAAACGAGCTCAGCCGATGCGTGTGCCCGCCGGACGCGCCGTCGCGATGACGGCGGCTGTCGTGGCCCTGCTGCTCGCGGTGCTGCTCAGCCTCGCCGTCGGCGCCCGCGCCATCGCACCGGCCGCCGTCATCGACGCCCTGCTGCACGGCGGGCACGGCGACGCCGCCGAGGTCGTCCGCGAGATGCGGGTGCCGCGCACGCTCATCGGCCTGATGGTCGGCGCCGCGCTCGCCCTCGCCGGCACGGTCCTTCAGGGCATCACCCGCAACCCCATCGCCGACCCAGGCATCCTCGGCGTCAGCCAGGGCGCGTCGGTGGGCGTGGTGCTGGCGATCGCCTTCGCGGGCGTACACACCCTGACCGGATACGTCTGGTACGCCTTCGTCGGCGCGGGCATCGCGTCCGTCGCGGTGTACGCGATCGCCGCGAGCGGACGGGGCGGTGCGACCCCGGTGAAGCTCGCACTCGGCGGAGCCGCGATCAACGCCCTGCTGGTCTCCGTGACCACCGGGATCCTCACCACCAAGGCGTCCGCCCTGGACGAGTTCCGCTTCTGGCAGGTGGGTTCGCTCTCCGGGCGTGACGCGGAGATCGCCGGGCAGATCTGGCCGTTCCTCCTGGTGGGGCTCGTACTCGTCCTCTCCGTGGCGCGCGGACTCGACGCGCTCGCCCTCGGCGAGGACGTGGCCAAGGGGCTCGGCCAGAAGGTCGCGACCGTGCGGATCGTCGGGGGCCTCGGGGCGACCGTCCTGACCGGGGCGGGGGTCGCGGCGGCCGGCCCCATCGCCTTCATCGGGCTCGCGGTCCCGCACATCGCCCGCGCGATCGTGGGCAGCGGGCATCGCTGGGTCCTGCCGATGGCCGCGGTCCTCGGCCCGGTGATGCTTCTCGTCTCCGACACCGTGGGGCGCGTCATCTTCCCGCCGAGCGAGGTGCCTGCCGGGGTGATGACGGCGCTGATCGGGGTGCCGTTCCTGGTGACCTTGGTGCGACGCAGGGCGGTGGCGGCGTGACGGCCCCGCGTTGTGGGCAGGCGTTCCGCAGGGCGATGGGGGTCCCCCCGCTCGAGCGCAGCCGAGAGTGGGGGAGGGTGGGCACAACCCTTGATGCGGGCCCACCGATGAAGCTGCGTCCAGCCGGGTATGCCGTACTGCGTCTCCGGAAAGCCGCGTTCCTCGTGCACCGCAGGGCAGCAGCGGCGGCCTTACTGCTGACGCTGCTCCTGGCGGCGACCAGCCTCGCGTACCTCTGCATAGGCGAGTCCTTCGTCACGCCGGGCGAAGTCCTGAAGGTCCTGACGGGGCGACCATCCCCCGACGAACTGGTGGTGGGAACGCTGCGCGAACCCCGTATGGTCGTCGCCCTCCTCGTCGGCGCCGCCTTCGGAGTCGCGGGCGCGCTCATCCAGACCGTCGCCCGCAACCCCCTGGCGAGCCCGGACATCATCGGCATCAGCCAGGGCGCGAGCGCCCTGACGGTGGGTGCGATGACCCTCGGGGTCACCTCCGCCACCGTCCTGCCCTACCTCTCGGTGCTCGGCGGCATCGCGGCCGCCGCCCTCGTGTACGTCTTCGCCTGGCGCGGCGGCCTGCACGCCACCCGCTTCGTGCTCATCGGCATCGGCTTCGCGATCGCCCTGCGCTCCGTCACCACGCTCTTCATGACCAAGGGCGACCATCTCGTCGCCCAGCAGGCGCAGATCTGGATGACGGGCTCCCTCAACGGCCGTGGCTGGACGGAGGCGTCGCCGCTCGCCCTGACCCTGCTCGTCCTGCTCCCGTTCGTGTGCTGGGCCGCCCGCGCCCAGCGCTCGGTGACCATGGACGACGACACGGCGACCGCCCTCGGGACACGCCTCGGGCACGTACGCCTCGGTCTCGTCCTGCTCGGCGTCGTCCTCGCATCGGTGGCGACCGGCGCCGCGGGCCCCGTCGACTTCGTGGCGCTGCTGGCCCCGCAGATCGCCCGCCGCCTCACCCGCACCGCGCAGATCCCGCTGCTCTGCTCGGCGCTGACCGGCGCGCTGATCCTGGTCGTCGCCGATCTGCTCGCCCGGCGGCTCTTCTCGCCCACGGAGCTGCCGGTCGGCGTGCTGACGGCGGCCGTCGGAGCCCCGTACCTGATCTGGCTGATCGTGCGAAGCCACAGCGACCGCAGCCGTTCCGTCCGCAATGGAGGCACCTCGTGACCGCCGCCGCCCGCCTCCGCGCCCGCGAGCTGACCCTCGCCTACGAGGACCGCGAGGTCGTGCACGACCTCGACCTCACCGTGCCCGACGGCAGGGTCACGGTCATCGTCGGCCCCAACGCGTGCGGGAAGTCGACCACCCTGCGCGCGCTCGGCCGCCTCCTCAAGCCCAGGCGTGGCACGGTCCTGCTGGACGGCGACGCGCTCGCCAAGCTGCCGACCAAGAGGATCGCCCAGCAGATCGGACTGCTCCCGCAGACGCCCGTCGCGCCCGAGGCCATCACCGTCGCCGACCTCGTCGCGCGCGGACGCCAGCCGCACCAGCACTGGTGGCAGCAGTGGTCCGGCGAGGACGAGCGGGCCGTGACGGAGGCGATGGAGCGTACCGACGTGGCCACGCTCGCCGAGCGGTCCGTGGACGAGCTGTCGGGCGGCCAGCGCCAGCGGGTGTGGATCGCGATGGCCATCGCGCAGGAGACGGACATCCTGCTCCTGGACGAGCCGACCACGTATCTCGACATCTCGCACCAGGTCGAAGTACTCGATCTGGTCCGCCAGTTGGCCGCCGAAGGGCCGGACGGCGAGCGCGGCAGGACCGTGGTCGTCGTGCTGCACGACCTCAACCAGGCCGCCCGGTACGCCGATCACCTCGTCGCCATGAAGTCGGGCCGGATCGTGGCCGAGGGCCCGCCGGCCGACGTCGTCACCGAGGATCTCGTACGCGAGGTGTTCGGTCTGGAGTGTGTGGTGGTACCGGATCCGGTGACGGGGTCGCCCCTGGTGGTCCCCGGCGCCCCGTGGACCGCCGACGCGCACCCGCACCCCTCCTCCGACCGAAAGGTGGCTCCCGGACCATGACCGCCAAGCCCCGCTCACCGCACCGCTACCGCGCCCTGTCCGCCGGGGCACTCGCCCTCGGCGGCGCGCTCGCGCTCTCCGCCTGCGGGTCGTCGGACTCCGGCAAGGAGGACGCCCGTTCCGGCGGGACACACGTCGTCAAGACCGCCATGGGTGACGTGCAGGTCCCGGTCGCCCCGAAGCGGGTCGTCGTCCTCGACACGGCCGAGCTGGACTCCGCGATCACGCTGGGCGTGCGGCCGGTCGGCTCCACGCACGTCGAGGCCTCGTCGGGTTACCCCGGTTACCTGCCCAAGGACAAGGTCAGCGGCATCAAGGACGTCGGCGAGATGCTGAACCCGAACATGGAGGCCATCGCGGCCCTCAAGCCGGACATCATCCTCACCAGCAAGATCCGGCACGCGGCGAAGTACGAGCAGCTCAAGCAGATCGCGCCGACCGTGATGACGGAGAACACCGGCCACCCCTGGAAGGAGAACTTCCAGGTACACGCCGACGCGCTCGGCAAGAAGGCCGAGGCGAAGAAGGTCGTCTCCGCGTACGACGCGCACGCCGAGCGGGTCACCACCGCGGTCGGCGGCCCCGCGAAGGCCAAGGCGACAGAGGTCAACGTCGTGCGCTTCGTGGAGGGCGCGGACATCCGCATCTACGGCGAACAGACGTACGTCGCCACGCTCCTCAAGGACGTGGGCCTCGGCCGCCCCGCCATCGCCGCCAAGGCCAAGGACGGCTTCTCGTACGACGTGTCGCCCGAGAGGATCGACCTGGCCGACGCGGATGTCATCTTCCGCTCCACGTACGGCGATCCGAAGAAGTCCAAGCAGACGCAGACCGTCGGCAGCGGCCTGTGGAAGAACATGGACGCGGTGAAGAAGGGCAACGTCCACACGGTCGACGACGAACTGTGGATCCAGGGCATCGGGTACACGGCGGCGAACAAGATCCTGGACGAGATGCGGCAGGCGCTGACGAAGAAGTAGGCGGCGTACTCCGACGTGGTGTCGGTGTACGCCGCCTCGGGGGGTGACTCGGGGGCTGGAGGGACGAGTTGCGGGTGCTGCCCGCGGGGCCGTGACGGCTGCGCGGTGTCATGGGACCTACTTCGGGTCCTCGTTGAACTTCGACTTGGACCAGTAGTAGCCGAGCACGGTCAGTCCCAGGCACCAGGCGATGGCGATCCAGCCGTTGTTGCCGATCTCGCTGCCGAGGAGGAGGCCGCGCAGGGTTTCGATGGCGGGGGTGAAGGGCTGGTACTCGGCGATGGGCTGGAACCAGCCCGGCATCGAGTCGACCGGGATGAAGGCGCTGGACAGGAGGGGCAGCAGGATCATCGGCATGGCGTTGTTGCCGGCGGCCTCGGCGTTCGGGCTGACCAGTCCCATGCCGACGGCGACCCAGGTGAGGGCCATGGCGAACAGGACGAGCAGTCCGAAGGCGGCGAGCCATTCCAGGGCGGTGGCGTCGGTGGAGCGGAAGCCGATGGCCACGCCGACGGCGCCGACCAGGACCACGCTCATGACCGTCTGGAGGACGCTGCCGGCCACGTGCCCGATGAGCACCGAACCGCGGTGGATGTTCATGGTGCGGAAGCGGGCGATGATGCCCTCGGTCATGTCGTTGGAGACGGACACCGCGGTCCCGATGACGGTGGAGCCGATGGTCATCAGCAGGATGCCCGGGACGATGTAGGCGATGTAGTCGGAGCGGTCGGCGCCGCCGATGCCCGCGCTCATCACATCTCCGAAGATGTAGACGAAGAGCAGCAACAGCATGACCGGGGTGAGCAGCAGGTTCAGGGTGAGGGAGGGGTAGCGCCGGGCGTGCAGGAGGTTGCGGCGCAGCATCGTGTTCGAGTCGCGGACGGCGAGGGCGAGGGAGCTCATCGGGCGTTCTCCTTGGTCTGGGCGTGCTGGTTGGCGGGCTGGCTGGGAACGGTGGCCGGGCCGGTGAGGGCGAAGAAGACGTCGTCGAGGTCGGGGGTGTGGACGGTGAGTTCGTCGGCCTCGATGCCGGCGGAGTCGAGCCAGTCGAGGATGGAGCGCAGTTCGCGTTGGGTGCCGTCGCTGGGGATCTGCAGGGCGAGTGCTTCGTCGTCGCGGGTGACGTCGTTCAAGGCGGCGGCGGCAGCGCGGTAGGCGTCGGGGTCGGTGAAGCGCAGGCGCACGTGACCACCGGGGATGAGCCGCTTCAACTCCTCGGCGGTGCCTTCGGCGGCGATCTTGCCGTCACTCAACACCGCGATGCGGTCGGCGAGTTCGTCGGCTTCTTCCAGGTACTGGGTGGTGAGGAAGACGGTCACCCCGCCGGAGACCAGCTCCCGGATGATGGCCCACATGTTGTGCCGGGAGCGGGGGTCAAGGCCGGTGGTGGGCTCGTCGAGGAAGATGATCCGCGGGCTGCCGACCAGGGTCATGGCGATGTCCAGACGCCGCTTCATACCGCCCGAGTAGGTGGAGGCCGGTTTCTTGGCGGCCTCGGTGAGGTCGAACCGCTCAAGGAGTTCAGCGGCGACCCGGCGCCCTTCGGCCTTGGGCAGGTGGTGCAGATCGGCCATGAGGAGCATGTTCTCCTCGCCGGTGATCAGGCCGTCCACGGCGGAGAACTGGCCGGTGACACCGATCGCGGCACGCACGGCCTGGGGGTCGGCTGCCAGGTCGTGGCCGCCGACGTGCAGGTCCCCGCCGTCGGCCGTGATGAGCGTGGAGAGGATCTTCACGGCGGTGGTCTTGCCCGCGCCGTTCGGCCCGAGCAGCGCGAAGACGGATCCTGCCGGGACGGTGAGATCGATGCCGTCGAGCACGGTCTTGTCGCCGTAGGACTTGCGTAGTCCGTTCGCCGCGATGGCGGTGGTGGTCATGGTGGATGCTCCTCGGGGTCTACGTGGGCTGCGGGGGCTGCGAGGCCTGCGAGGCCCGGGGGTCAGATGCTGTGGGCGGTGATGTCGCCGTAGGCGGTGGTCGCGTGGATGTTCAGGCCGGCGTCGGCGCCGTCGGCGTTCTTGAGCGTGTTGTGGATCCGGCCGAAGGAGGTGCCGGCGTCCAGGGACGCGGAGACTCCGCGGGCGGCGCCGACCGAGATCTCGCCGGACTCCGTCCGCAGGGAGACCGTGCCGTGCACGGCCTCGGCGACGTGGAGATCACCCTTCTGCGTACTGATGTCCGCGGGGCCGCCGAGCCGGCCGACCGAGACGTCACCGGCCTGGAGGGCGAGGCGGGCGCTCGCGGTCTCGTCGAGCTTGACCGTGCCCTGTGCGCCCTCGAAGACCACGTCGCCGAGCCGTCCGACCCCCCGGAATTCCGCGGCGGCGGCCTTCGCCTCGACGTGGGAGCCGGGGGGCAGTTGGACGGTCACCTCCACGAATCCGGAGCCGCTGCCGAGGATCCGGTTCTTCGCCGGGGCGCCCTCGATCCGCAGGACGCCGTCGACGAACTCGACCGTGGTCTGCTCCGCCGCCGTCACGTCGCGGTCCTTGGAGGCGTTCGCGGGCCGGACCTCGACCGCGGTGTCGGCCCGGTCGGCGGCGATGAACCGGAAGCTGCCCGCAGGGATGTCGAGCACGGCGGAGATCGGGGCGGGGGTGTCGAAGTTCTGCATGGTGTGCTCCTTCGGGTCGTTGTTTCTGACATGGGAAAAGCTACGTTGCGTTCACGACCCTGGCAACAACTTCGTTGCGCAGAAAACACAAACCCCCAGTTCACAACACACTTTTCGTTGCAACGCTCCAGAAGATAACGCAACGCCACCCCGAGGTTCGTTGCAATAGATTGAGAGCGAACGCTATGGTGGGGGCATCCGAGGAGTACGAAGGAGATCGCGATGCCGGGCGGCAGACTCACTCAGCAGGAACGTCAGCAGATCGCGCTGGGGCTGGCCGACGGCCTTGCCTACGCGGAGATCGCCAGACGCCTCGACCGTCCGACTTCGACGATCACGCGCGAGGTGATGCGAAACGGCGGCCCCACCGCCTACCGCGCCGATCTCGCCCACCGCGCCACCGAACGCCGCACCCACCGCCGCAGGCAGACCGCGCCCCGAGAGCCGGACGCGGCCCCGCAGGCTCACGGACGTGACGCCGATGCCGTGCGCGAGTTCGAGGAGTCACTCACCACCGTCTTCATGCAGTCGGGAATGCCCAAGATGATGGCCCGGGTGCATGCCTGCCTGTGCACCACCGACTCGGGCAGCCTCACCGCGTCAGAACTCGTCCAGCGCCTTCAGGTCAGCCCGGCGTCCATCTCCAAGGCGATCACGTTCCTCGACGGCCAGGGCCTCATCCGCCGGGAGCGCGACGAACGCCGCCGCGAGCGCTACGTCGTCGACGACGACATCTGGTACCAGTCCATGATGGCCAGCGCCCGCTCCACCGCCCACGTCGTGCAGACCGCACGGCAGGGCGTCGGCATCCTCGGCCCCGGTACGCCGGCCGCCGCCCGGCTCGAGAACATCGCGCGCTTCCTGGACTTCGTCAGCGAGAGCCTCGCCCGCGCCGCGGACCAGGCCCGCGAGATTCTCCACACGAAGCCGGGGACGGAGCCGGGCGCCAGCGAGGAGCCGGACGCGGATCACGGCTAGGCGCCACTGCTCGAACCCGGCCGCGGATCAAGGGCGTTGACGCTGCGACCGCCACAACAGGTAGAGGGCGGAGGCGATGGCGGCGCCGCGTACCACCCACGGCCAGGTCTCGGCCATCGCGTCGCTCATGTGGCCGTCGCGGACGGGGTCGCCCCAGCGGCCCTCGTTCCTGCCCCACAGCCAGGTGATCCCGGCGGCCACGGAAAGCCCCGGCAGACCGATCACGGCCCACTTCGCCTCGGCGCGGCTGAGCCTGCGCGAGGCGTAGGCGAGAAGCCAGCCGCCGCCCAGGGCGAGCCAGTTGCCGAGGATGGCGCCGACGGTGAGGAGGGCTGCGGCGAGCAGGAGGAGGGGGTTGGTGAAGCGGGCGGGGGCGAGGGATGCGGTGGCGGGCCGACGGAGGCGGAGGCGGCGCCGAGGCCCAGGCACGACCGCATCAACAACTCCTCCGTCCCCCTCCCCGTCTCCCTCATCCTGGTCCTCGTCCTCCCCCTCGGCGGCTTCATCCTCGAGCCGCTTCTTCGGCGGGGGTTTGAGAAGCTCCGGGATTTCTACGCCGCCGGTGAAGCCCGGCACGGTGTCGGCGAGGCCGAAGGGGCTGCTGTCCACCCGCCACCAGTCGGGCTCGGAGCCGCTCGGGCCGAGCTCGTCCGTGCTCGCGAGGTGCGGCGGTGACGGCAGGTCCTCCTGGGGCGGCGCCGGCTTCTCCGCCGCGGGGCGGGGTCGGGGGACCACGCGGCGCGCCCGCTTGGGGCGTTCCTTCGGCTCCGATGTGCGCTGGGTGGGGACGGCGGGGCGGGGCTCGGCGGTCTTCGGTACGTCACCACCACCGGAGCCCGCGGCCTCTACGAGGTCTTCGGGGGTGCCGAGGCGGTCCAGGATGCGGCGTATCGCGGCCGGGCTGTCGACCGTGGTCTTCGCCCGGCTCCGGTCGATCTGGTTCCGCAGGTCGGAGACGAGGCGCATGCGGGTGCCTGAGGGCAGCTGGTGCTGCTGGGCCAGGTCGCCGACGCGGCTCAGATAGTCGAAGACGAGCTGATCGCTCTCGATCCCCACGAAGTCCCCTCCGGGGTGGTCCCGTTGACGCCTTGCCCGTACCCGACGGTACCGCTTCCTGGCGTGGGCGCCCTAACCTCCACCCCCCGCATCCGTTCCTGGCCGAACAGGCCTTCCCCACCCACCCACCCGATCACCCCGCATCCACCCCTGCCGAACAAACCTCTCCCACCCACCCGCCCGATTGCCCCGCAGTGACCTGGGGGGTGAGGGGCGGACAGGGGGGCGGGATAGGGGCAGCCCGACAGGGAGGGGCGGGGCCGGCAAGTGGGCGGGCCAGGGGGGCGACCCGACAGAGAGGGACTTGGCCGGCTGGTGGGCGGGATAGGGGGGCGACCCGACAGAGAGGGGCGGGGCCGGCAAGTGGGCGGGTTAGGGGGAGCCCTGCCGGGAGGGCGGGGGCGGGCAAGTGCCTCGTGCCCGCAGTCGGCGACGCTCGCGAGGGGACGTGCCGGTATGTCTGCCCGGAGCACGGCTCGCGGCACTCCGGGAGCGAAGTAGCCCTGCGACCACCGGACGATAGCGAGGACGGACATACCGGCGCGGCCCCGCACCCGAAGACGGACCAGCCCCGAAGTCGCACGCACCCGCAGCCGGCAGCGCTCGCGAGGGGACGTGCCGGTATGTCTGCCCGGAGCACGGCTCGCGGCACTCCGGGAGCGAAGTAGCCCTGCGCCCACCGGACGATAGCGAGGACGGACATACCGGCGCGGCCCCGCACCCGAAGACGGACCAGCTCCGTAGACGCAGTCAGCAGCGCGCCACAGCGAGGGCGGACATACCCGCACCCGGAGGCGGACCAGTTCCGCGGCACGAGCTCGCCCGCAGCCGGCAACGCACCGCACCGCACCCGCAGACGACGCGGCAGCATTGGCCGAAGCGCTACCGTGAGCCTGATGAGCACCGACGAGCAGCCCCAGCGCCCAGCGGACAGCCCCCGGTCCCTCGCCGAGGCACTCCGCTCCCGTGACGACGCGTCCCTCGGCGCGCTGCTCCACGCCCGCCCCGACCTGCTCACGCCGGTCCCGAACGACCTCACCCAGCTCGCCACCCGCGCAGCCACCCGCGCCTCGGTGGTCCGCGCCCTGGAGCGGCTCGACCGGTTCGCCCAGCAGGTCGCCGAGGCCCTCGCCGTAGCTCCGGAACCGGCCACGTACGAAGAGCTCCACGCCCTCGTCGCCGGAGACGAGGGAGCGGTGGAAGCGGAGGAGAGCCGCGCCGTCACCGCGGCGCTCGCCGCCGCCCTCGCCACCCTCCGCGAACAAGCCGTCGTCTGGGGCTCCGACGACCGCCTCCGCCTGGTCCGCACCGCACGCGAACTCCTCGCCCCCGCCCCGCAGTACCCCTCCCCCACCGGCCTCGGCCCCACCGTCGCCGAGGCCACCGCGGGCATGTCGCCGAACCGTATGCAGGACATCGTGGCGGCGGCCGGGCTGCCGTCCACTCACGACGCGGTCTCGGCGGTCCGCTCGCTCACCGAACTCTTCACCGACCGCACCCGCATGTCCGCGCTCCTCGACGAAGCCCCCGCCGAGTCCGTCGAAGTACTCTCGCGGCTCGTCTGGGGTCCGCCGTACGGCCAGGTCACCGCCGATCCGGCCCGCCACCTGCGCTGGCTCCTGGACCGGGGGCTGCTGCTCCCGACCGCGCCCGGCACCGTCGTACTCCCCCGCGAGGCGGCCCTGCATCTGCGTGCGGGCCGCGCCCACCGGGTGCTCGAACCGGCGCCGCCCGCCGTCGAGCCGCTGCGCGAACACCGTCCACAGGCTGTGGACGCCGCGGCGGCGAGCCAGGCGTACATGGCGCTCGACACGGTCGAGGAGCTCCTGAAGGACTGGGACGAGGGCGGCCCCACCGTGCTCCGCGCGGGCGGCCTCAGCGTGCGCGACCTGAAGCGGACGGCGGTCGCCCTGGACGTACCCGAGCCGGTGGCGGCGTTCTGGGTCGAACTGGCCTACGCGGCGGGCCTCGTGGCGTCGGACGGCGAGGCGGACGAGCGGTACGCGGCGACGCCCGCCTACGACGACTGGCAGGAACGGCCCGCCGCCGAGCGCTGGTCGGTCCTGGCCACGGCATGGCTGACGGCGACCCGCACGGCGGGCCTGATCGGCGGCCGTGACGGCAAGGACCGCACGCTGTCGGCGCTCGGCCCGCACCTGGACCGCTCATCGGCCCCGGAGATCCGCCGCCGCGTGCTCACGCTCCTCACCACCCTGCCGGACGGCGCGAGCCCGACCCCCGAGTCGATGCTGGCGCGCCTGCGCTGGGAACGCCCCCCGCGCGGCAGCACGTCCTCCGGCACCCCGGGCGCCCCCAGCACATCCCCCGGCCCCAACACCCCCATGGAACTGCGCGCCCGCATCGCCCAATGGACCCTGAACGAGGCGGAGTTGCTGGGCGTCACGGGCCGCGGGGCGCTGTCCGCGCACGGACGGGCGCTCCTCGGATCGGAGAGCGAGGACGACGCCGCGGGAGCCGCGGCCCCCCACCCCTCCCCCGCCGAACTCGCCGCATCCGGCGCCCGAGCCGCCCGACTCCTCGCCCCCCTGCTCCCCGAACCGCTCGACCACGTCCTGCTCCAGGCCGACCTCACGGCCGTGGCCCCGGGCCCGCTGGAGCGCCCGCTCGCCGAGACGCTCTCCGTGCTCGCCGACGTCGAGTCGAAGGGCGGGGCGACGGTGTACCGCTTCACGCCCGGCTCCGTACGACGCGCGCTCGACGCGGGCAAGGCCGCATCCGACCTGCACGCTTTCCTGGCCGCGCACTCGCGTACGCCGGTGCCGCAGCCCCTCGCGTACCTCATCGACGACGTGGCCCGTAAACACGGCCACCTGCGGATCGGCGCCGCGTCCGCGTACGTACGCTGCGACGACGAGGCCCTCCTGAACGAGATCCTCGCCGACAAGCGCTCCCAGGGCCTGCGCCTGCGCCGCCTCGCGCCGACCGTGCTCGCCGCGCAGGCCGACCCAGGGGCGCTCCTCGAAGGCCTGCGCGGGATGGGCTTCGCGCCCGCCGCGGAGAGTGCCGAGGGCGACGTACTGATCACGCGGGCGCACGCCCACCGCTCACCGCCCCGCGCCAGACCGGAGCCGGTCCACGACGGGCCGCCGCTGCCCGACACCACCCTGATCGGCACGGCCGTACGCGCCATCCGCGCCGGCGACCTCGCGTCGACCGCGCCCCGCAAGGCGACCCCGGAGAAGGGCGACGCGCTGCCCCGCACCACCGCCGCTGAGACCCTCGCCACGATGCAGGCCGCGGTCCTGACCGGCGAGGCGGTGTGGATCGGCTACGTCAACGCGGAGGGCTCGGCCAGCCAGCGCGTGATCGCCCCGATCCGGGTGGAGGGCGGCTTCGTCACGGCGTACGACCACACGGCGGACGAGGTGAAGACGTACCCCCTGCACCGGGTCACGGGCGTCGCGGAGCTGGCGGACGACTGAGGGCGGCCCACGGGCTGCGACGGCTGTGACGCAGCCGGGCCCGCGGCCTGGACCGTATGCGCGCGCCATGCGGCACACTGGACGTTTGGCTTACCGAAAGGGTGCGCGCGTGAATGGTCCCCTGATCGTCCAGTCGGACAAGACTCTCCTGCTCGAGGTCGACCACGAGCAGGCGGAGGCCTGCCGCCGTGTCATCGCGCCCTTCGCGGAGCTGGAGCGTGCTCCCGAGCACATCCACACCTACCGCGTGACGCCGCTCGGGCTGTGGAACGCCCGTGCCGCGGGGCACGACGCCGAGCAGGTCGTGGACGCGTTGGTGGAGTTCTCCCGCTATCCCGTGCCGCACGCGCTGCTCGTGGACATCGCCGAGACGATGGCGCGCTACGGCCGGCTCACGCTCTCCAAGCACCCCACGCACGGCCTGGTCCTGACCACCACCGACCGGCCGGTCCTGGAAGAGATCCTGCGCTCCAAGAAGGTGCAGCCGCTCGTCGGTGAGCGCCTCGACGCGGACACCGTCGCCGTACATCAGTCCGAGCGCGGGCAGATCAAGCAGACCCTCCTGAAGCTGGGCTGGCCCGCCGAGGACCTCGCCGGGTACGTCGACGGCGAGGCGCACCGCATCGACCTCGCGGAGGACGGCTGGGCGCTGCGGCCGTATCAGAAGCAGGCCGTCGAGGGGTTCTGGCACGGCGGCAGTGGCGTGGTCGTGCTGCCCTGTGGAGCAGGAAAGACGCTGGTCGGGGCCGGTGCCATGGCCGAGGCCAAGGCGACGACGCTGATCCTGGTGACCAACACGGTCTCCGCGCGGCAGTGGAAGCACGAGCTGATCAAGCGGACCTCGCTGACCGAGGAGGAGATCGGCGAGTACAGCGGTACGCGCAAGGAGATCCGTCCGGTCACCATCGCCACGTATCAAGTCCTGACGACGAAGCGGAAGGGCGTCTACCCGCACCTCGAACTCTTCGACTCCCGCGACTGGGGCCTGGTCATCTACGACGAGGTGCACCTGCTGCCCGCGCCCGTCTTCAAGTTCACCGCCGACCTCCAGGCGCGGCGGCGGCTCGGCCTGACGGCCACGTTGGTGCGGGAGGACGGCCGCGAGTCGGACGTCTTCTCCCTCATCGGCCCCAAGCGGTTCGACGCTCCGTGGAAGGAGATCGAGGCGCAGGGGTACATCGCGCCGGCGGACTGTGTCGAGGTGCGGGTGAACCTCACGGACTCGGAGCGGCTCGCATACGCGACGGCCGAGGCCGAGGAGAAGTACCGCTTCTGCGCCACGACGGCAACGAAGCGGAAGGTGACGGAAGCGCTGGTCAAGAAGCACGCGGGCGAGCAGACCCTGGTCATCGGCCAGTACATCGACCAGCTCGACGAACTCGGCGAGCACCTGGACGCTCCGGTCATCAAGGGCGAGACGACGAACGCGCAACGCGAGAAGCTGTTCGGCGCGTTCCGGGAGGGCGAGATCTCCGTCCTCGTCGTGTCGAAGGTCGCGAACTTCTCGATCGACCTGCCCGAGGCTACGGTCGCGATCCAGGTGTCGGGAACGTTCGGCTCCCGGCAGGAGGAGGCACAGCGCCTCGGTCGTGTCCTTCGTCCGAAGGCCGACGGTCACGAGGCCCGCTTCTACTCCGTCGTGGCGCGGGACACCATCGACCAGGACTTCGCGGCACACCGGCAGCGGTTCCTGGCGGAGCAGGGTTACGCGTACCGGATCGTGGACGCGGACGAGCTGCTGGCCGACAACTGAGGACGGCTGCGACCGCCACGGCCAGCAGGGGGTAGGGCGAGGCGAGCGGCTGCTGCCAGTGCGGGAGTCGCAGGTCCAGGGCGCCCTGGTGCGGGACGAGCCACAGGGTGCGGGCCGTGAAGAGGGTCGCCACCGCCGCGGTCAGGTGGGGGCGGCCCTCCGCCATGAGCAGGACCAGGAGCGGTACGCACCAGATCCAGTGGTGGGACCAGCTGATGGGCGAGACCAGGAGCGCGGTGGCGGCGGCGATGAGGACGCCGCGGGCTTCGCTCGGGGTGCGGGCGGCCAGCCACAGGCCGACGACGGCGACGCAGGCGGCGGGGACGGCCCACAGGAGGCCGGGGTGCGGGTCGTGCGTGGCTCTGGCGATGAGCCCTTGCAGCGACTGGTTGTCGACGATCCACGCCTTGCCGACGCGGCCGGTCTCGAAGATACGACGCGTCCAGAAGTCGACGCTGGCACCGGGGAGGATCGCCGCGCCGAGCGCGACGGTGCCGATGAGGGCGCCGGTGGCGGTGAGCCCTTCGCGTACGCGCCCTCTGAGGAGGAGGTACGCGATGAAGATGGCGGGGGTGAGCTTGATCCCGGCGGCGATGCCGATCGCGATGCCTTTGCCGGGGGCGGCGGGTGCGCGGGGTGCGCGGGGTGCGCGGGGTGCGCGGGTGAGATCCCAGAGGATCAGGCAGCCGAGGGCGAGGTTGATCTGCCCGAAGAGGATGGTCTGGAAGACGGGCTCGATCCAGAGCGCGAGGGCGGTGCCCGCGAGGAGGGGGGCGGTGCGGGTGGGGAGGCCGGCGAGGCGGCAGGAGAGGTGGATGAAGAGGACGAGGAGGGCGACGTTCCCCGCGAGGAAGGTGAGCTTGAGGGCGGGGAGGGGGAGCCAGGTGGTGGGTACGAAGAGGAGCGCGGCGAAGGGCGGGTAGGTGGCCGGCAGCTGCCACTCGGTGACGGTGAACCCGTAGAGATCCCCTCCGTCGACGACGGCGGCGCCTTCCGCCCGGTAGACGAGGGTGTCGGCCATGGGGATGCGTTGAGCGAGGCAGAGGGCGGCGAGGGCGAGGAGGGAGCCGCCGAGGAGGAGGACGGCGGGGGCGGACCGCCAGGCCGTCACGCACGGCGACTCGCCAACAACAGAGGGTTCCTGCACGCCCGCGACCTTAGTGGACCTCAGGCCTGGTCCGTCTTCGGGTACGGGGCCGCGCCGGTATGTCCGTCCTCGCTATCGTCCGGTGGCCGACTTGGCACTTCGGCGAGGGAGCGCCGCGAACCGTGCTCCGGGCAGACATACCGGCACGTCCCCTCGCGTCTCACTGCCGACTGCGGGCGCGTGCGACTTCGGAGCCGGTCCGTCTTCGGGTGCGGGGCCGCGCCGGTATGTCCGTCCTCGCTATCGTCCAGTGACCGCAGGGCCACTTCGCCCCCGGAACGCCGCGAACCGTGCTCCGGGCAGACAAACCGACACGCCCCCTCCCGCGCGCTGCCGACTGCGGACGCGTGCGGCTACGGAGCTGGCCCGCCCTCGGGTACGGGGCCGCGCCGGTATGTCCGTCCTCGCTATCGTCCGGTGACCGCAGGGCCACTTCGCCCCCGAAACGCCGCGAACCGTGCTCCGGGCAGACAAACCGACACGCCCCCTCGCGTCTCACTGCCGACTGCGGGTCCATGCGACCCAGGTCCCACCCCGCCGCGTACGTCACCCACCCAAGCCCCACCCCTCCAGTCACCGCGGGGCAATCGGGCGGGTGGGCGGGAAAGGCTTGTTCGGCAGGAGGCGGATGCGGGGCAATCGGGCGGGTGGGCGGGAGAGGCTTGTTCGGTGCGAGGTGGATGCGGGGTGATCGGGTGGGTGGGTGGGAGAGGCCCGGTCGGCGCGAGGCGGATGCGGGGGAAAGGGCAGACCGGCAGCGCCCCCGCCCCGTGGGGGAAATTCGGTGGCCCGGGGTGGGGGCGCGGCATAAGATGCCCGGTCTGCCCGCGTGCCTCGCGCCCGCCACCGCCCGGTCGGCAACCGGCCGGCCCAGACCCCACACCCCCGCCGGAGGCAACCGTGCACGCCCAGCCCGACCCCCTCTCCCGAGAGCGGAACCACCTCGCCGCATCCCGCTCGGCCCTGAGAGCCATGCGCGAGGACGCCGAAGCACTCGACATCCGCGATGTCACCGCGAACTGGGTCAACGCCGCCGTCCTGCAGAGCCAGCTCGACGAGCGGATCAAGTCCCTCGCCGACCTCTCCCACACCCCTCTCTTCTTCGGGCGCCTCGACTATCTCCACGCCCCCGGCGCCGACCAGGCGGAAGGCGCCGAGGGCGAGCAGTTCTACATCGGGCGGCGCCACGTCCACGACGCCGACGGCGACCCCATGGTCATCGACTGGCGCGCCCCCGTCTCGCAGCCCTTCTACCGCGCCTCCAAGAAGGCGCCGATGGACATCGCCCTGCGGCGCCGGTTCGGATACACGGGCGGCGACCTCACCGCGTACGAGGACGAGCACCTCAGCGGCGCCGACGCCGACCCCGACGAGGCCGAGCAGACCAGCAAGCTGCTCCAGCAGGAGATCGAGCGGCCCCGCGTCGGCCCCATGCGCGACATCGTCGCCACGATCCAGCCCGAGCAGGACGAGATCGTCCGGAGTGGTCTCGGGGGGTCCGTGTGCGTGCAGGGAGGTCCCGGCACCGGCAAGACCGCCGTCGGCCTGCACCGCGTCGCCTATCTGCTCTACGCCCACCGCGAGCGCCTCGCCCGGACCGGCACCCTGGTCATCGGGCCCAACAAGTCCTTCCTGCACTACATCGAGCAAGTCCTTCCCGCGCTCGGTGAGTTGGAGGTCAAGCAGGCCACCGTCGACGACCTGGTCGCCCACGTGGAGGTGCGGCGGACGGATGATGCCGCCGCTGCCGTCGTCAAGGGTGACGCCCGCATGGCCGAGGTGCTGCGGAAAGCTCTGCGGTCCCACGTCACCATGCCCGCCGAGCCCGTCGTCGTGGTGCGCGGGTCACGGCGCTGGCGCGTTCCCGCCTACGAACTTGAGGAAATCGTCGGGGAGTTGCTTGCCCGCGACATCCGGTACGGGGCCGCCCGCGACGCCCTGCCGCAGCGCATCGCGCACGCCGTGCTCGTCCGCATGGAGCAGGCGGGCGAGGCCCCCGACGACCGCGTGCAGGACGCCGTCGCGCGCAACACCGCCGTGAAGGCGGCCGTCAAGGCCATGTGGCCGCCCGTCGATCCCGCGAAGCTGGTGCTGCGGCTGCTCTCCGACGCCGACTTCCTCGCCCTGCACGCCGAGGGGATTCTCGATCCCGACGAGCAGAAGCTGATCCTCTGGGCGAAGCCCGCGCGGAGCCTCAAGGCAGCCAAGTGGTCGGCCGCCGACGCGGTGTTGATCGACGAGGCGAACGACCTGGTCGCGCGGACCCATTCCCTCGGGCATGTGGTGCTCGATGAGGCGCAGGACCTCTCCCCCATGCAGTACCGCGCCGTCGGGCGCCGCTGCACCACCGGTTCCGCCACCGTCCTCGGTGACCTCGCCCAGGGCACCACCCCCTGGGCCACCCGGAGTTGGGAGCAGGCCCTGGAGCATCTGGGGAAGGGCGAGGCCGTGGTGGAGGAGCTCACCGCGGGCTTCCGTGTGCCGCGGGAAGTCATCGCGTACGCCTCCCGGCTGCTGCCCTCCATCGCCCCCGGGCTCGCCGAGGTGAAGTCCGTGCGTGAGTCGCCGGGTTCGCTCGTGGTGCGGCCCACGGCGGATCTCGACGCCGCCTCCGTCGAAGCCTGCGTCGAGTCGCTGCGGCAGGAGGGGTCCATCGGGCTCATCGCCGCCGACGCCCGTATCCCCGCGCTCGCCGAAGCACTCGGCGCCGCGGGGATGACGTACCTCTCGCCCGGCGACGAGACCACCGCGGACACTCGGCTCACGCTCGTACCCGCCTCCCTCGCCAAGGGACTTGAGTACGACTACGTGGTCCTCGACGAGCCCGCCGCCGTGGTCGACGGCGAGCCCGACGAGCGGACGGGACTACGGCGGCTGTACGTCGCCCTGACCCGCGCCGTCTCGGGCCTCACCGTCGTGCATGCCGCCGGACTGCCGGAGCAGCTCGCCGCCTAGGCGTTCTCCTCGGGGCCGTCCGAGTCGTCCGCCGGGGCAGCGGCGGACGGCAGGTGCGTGACCAGGAGCACGATGCCCGCAAGGGTCACGACCCGCGTGGCCGCGTCCAGGCCGTTCCAGTCCTCCGACTGCCACATGGCGAACCATTCGCCGCCGATCCCGATGAAGCCCGCCCCGAAGAGGACGAGGATCATCAGCAGTCCGGTCGTGCCCGTCCGTCGGGCCCGGCGCATTCCCTGGGGGCGGCGCAGGGCCCCGGCCCACAGGACCGTCGCCGTGAGCAGGACGAGACCGGCCAGGGTCTCCCAGACGATGATCGCGACGTACGCGGTGTCCTGGAGCGCGGTGGACCCCACCGCGCGCCACATCAGGTCGTCGTCCTTGAAGGTGGTGTCCATCGCCAGGACATGGCGTACGAACTGCTGGTTGGAGTC
Organism: Streptomyces sp. NPDC051218; assembly: GCF_044455475.1. NCBI lineage: Bacteria > Bacillati > Actinomycetota > Actinomycetes > Kitasatosporales > Streptomycetaceae > Streptomyces > Streptomyces sp. NPDC051218. The sequence continues at coordinate 434,087 of NZ_JBITEU010000004.1, forward strand.
GAAGTCGGTTATGTTCCCGAACGCGACGAGTGAGATGTAGAGCGCCACTGTCCCGGTGAGCAGCGTCGCGGCGACGGACAGTGTCCCGGCCGCGAGCAATCGCTCCGAGCCCCCGGGACGCGCCTTGCCCGTGGGAAGTTTCTGATTCGTGGCACGCGCCTTGTCTGCGGGACGCGTCTGGTCTGCTGGTGTCGGCATGAAGTCCCCTCCTTGTCGGACCAGTTGTATCGCGTCCCGCGCCGGGAACGATCAGCCGTCCAGTGCTTCCCGCCACCGGGCGACGGCCGCGGCGCAGACCGGCGCCGACCAGCCGTCGGGCCGGGAGGCCCCGCCGATGTGGAACGCGTCGACGCCCGCCGCCCTGAGCTGCGGCAGATGGTCGAGGCGGAGGCCGCCGCCGACCAGGATCTGCTGCTCGTAGCCCTGCTCCCCGAAGCGCGCCGCCTCGGCGAGCAGCGTGGGCAGGCCGTCGTCCACGCCGCTCGCCGCGCCCGCGGTGAGGTAGGTGTCGAGGCCGGGCAGGTCCGCGAGCTGCTTGCGCAGGGCGTCGCGGTCGGGGGTCCTGTCGATGGCCCGGTGGAACGTCCAGCGGCAGCCGTCGAGCGCGCCCACCACGGTCTCCACCGCCGCCAGGTCGGGGCCGCCCGTCTCGTCGAGGAAGCCGAGGACGAACTCGTCGGCTCCCGCGCTCCTGAGCTCGCGCGCACGGCGTACGAGAGCGTCGACGTCGCCCGCGTCGAAGCCGTCCGCGAGGCGCAGCATCACGCGCAGGGAGATGTCCACGGCGGCGCGGATCTCGGCGAAGGTCTCGCGGGACGGGGTCAGGCCGTCCGCGGCCATGTCGGTGACCAGCTCGAGGCGGTCAGCACCTCCGGCCTGGGCGGCGACGGCGTCCTCGGCGTCGAGGGCGATCACCTCCAGGACTGCACGCTTGCTCATGGATGTCTTCCTTAGGGTCCGGGGCCGCGGGGCGGGCGACGCGGGGATGGGCGACGCGGAGGCCTCCGCATACACCACACATAGGTCTAGTCCAATTACCCAGCCTACGCGCAGATCACCCCGCCGCGCCCCATGCGCGCCGGGGTGATCGTAAAGACATGTACACGTCGAACTTGCCCGGGGTTGAGACCGCCGCCGCCGGCCGTTCAGCTCAGCGGCTTGAAACCCCGCAACCGCAGCGAGTTGCCGACCACGAAGACCGAGGAGAACGCCATCGCGGCGCCCGCGATCATCGGGTTCAGGAGGCCGGCCGCGGCCAGTGGCAGCGCGCCCACGTTGTAGGCGAACGCCCAGAAGAGGTTCGACTTGATCGTGCCGAGCGTCCTGCGGGAGAGGCGGATGGCGTCCGCCGCCGCGCGCAGGTCTCCCCGTACGAGGGTGAGGTCGCCCGCCTCGATCGCGGCGTCCGTGCCCGTGCCCATCGCCAGACCCAGGTCGGCCTGGGCGAGCGCCGCCGCGTCGTTCACACCGTCGCCGACCATCGCCACGCTCCGGCCCTCCGCCTGGAGGCGCTTGACCACGTCGACCTTGTCCTGCGGCATGACCTCCGCGATCACGTCCTCGGCCGCGATGCCCACCTCGGCGGCCACCGACGCCGCTACCGCCTCGTTGTCACCGGTGAGGAGGATGGGCGTGAGGCCGAGGGCACGGAAGCGGCGGATCGCCTCCGGGCTGGTCTCCTTCACCGCGTCCGCCACCTCCAGGACGGCGCGCGCCTCGCCGTCCCAGGCGACCGCGATGGCCGTACGCCCGGCCGCCTCGGCCTCCGCCTTCGCCCGCTCCAGCTCGACGGGGAGCCCGATCGCCCACTCCTTGAGCAGCGCCGCGCGCCCCACCAGGACCGCGTGGCCCTCGACGATGCCCTGGACGCCGAGGCCCGCGACGTTCGCGAAGTCCTCGGGGGCGGGCAGCGTGCCGACCCGCTCGGCCGCCCCCTTGGCGACGGCCTGGGCGATGGGGTGCTCCGAGGAGTGCTCCAACGCCCCTGCCAGGCGCAGGACTTCGGTCTCGGTGGTACTGGGTGCGGCATGCGTGGCGAGCAGGGTCATCTTGCCGGTGGTGACGGTGCCGGTCTTGTCCAGGACGATCGTGTCGACCTCGCGGGTCGTCTCCAGGACCTCCGGGCCCTTGATCAGGATGCCGAGCTGGGCGCCGCGCCCGGTGCCGACCATCAGGGCGGTCGGCGTCGCGAGCCCCAGGGCGCAGGGGCAGGCGATGATCAGTACGGCGACCGCCGCGGTGAAGGCCGCCGTGAGCCCGGAACCGTTGCCGAGCCAGAAGCCGAGCGTGGCGACGGCCAAGGCGATGACGACCGGCACGAACACTGCGGAGATCTTGTCGGCGAGGCGCTGGGCCGCCGCCTTGCCGTTCTGCGCGTCCTCGACGAGCTTGGCCATACGGGCGAGTTGGGTGTCCGCGCCGACGCGGGTGGTCTCGACGACCAGACGCCCGCCGACGTTCAGCGTGGCCCCGGTGACAGCGTCGCCCGTGGCGACCTCGACCGGCACGGACTCGCCGGTGAGCATGGAGGCGTCGACGGCCGAGGCGCCCTCGACGACCCTGCCGTCGGTGGCGATCTTCTCTCCGGGCCGTACGAGGAAGCGGTCGCCGACCGTCAACTCGCCCACGGGGATGGTCGCTTCACGTCCGCCGTCCCGCAGGACCGTGACGTCCTTGGCGCCGAGCTGGAGCAGCGCCTTCAGGGCCGCCCCCGCCTTGCGCTTGGAGCGGGCCTCGAAATAGCGCCCCGCCAGGATGAAGGCGGTGACGCCCGCCGCCGCCTCCAGGTAGATGTTCCCCGCGCCGTCCGTACGGGAGATGGTCAGCTCGAAGGGGTGCGTCATACCGGGCGTACCGGCCGTCCCGAAGAACAGCGCCCACAGCGACCAGAGGAACGCGGCCGATGTGCCGACCGAGATCAGCGTGTCCATCGTCGCGGCGCCGTGCCGCGCGTTCGTGTACGCGGCCTTGTGGAAGGGCCAGGCCGCGTACGTGACGACCGGCGCCGCGAGGGTCAGGGACAACCACTGCCAGTACTCGAACTGCAGGGCCGGGATCATCGCCATCGCGACGACGGGCAGGGAGAGCAGTACGGCGGTGGTCAACCGCTCGCGCAGCGGCCGCAGTTCGTCGTCCGCCTGCCACTCGCCGGCGTCCGCGTCCGGATCCGCCGTGCGGGCGGGTACGGGCTCCTGCGCGGTGTAGCCGGTGGCCTCGACGGTGGCGATCAGGTCCTGTACGGCGACGTCCTGGCCGCGGTAGCTGACCTTGGCCTTCTCGGTGGCGTAGTTGACGGTCGCCTCGACGCCGTCCATGCGGTTGAGCTTCTTCTCGATCCGGGCGGCGCACGAGGCGCAGGTCATGCCGCCGATGGCGAGTTCCACTTCGGCGGTGGACGCCACCTCGGGGGTGCCGGGTGTGGTCGACATGGCTGCGGGCTCCTTGTGACGGGGGCAGATTCCGAGGGTACCCGGGGTGGGTACCTCCGACGGGAACCATTTATACCCCTGGGGGGTATCGGACGCAAGAGCGGATCCGGCTTGACTTAGTACCCCCAGGGGGTATCTTCGGATGTATGAGGAGCGGCCGGCCGGCACGCTCCACCCCACTCTCCGTTCGCTTTCGGGAGCCGTCATGAACACCGGACTGAAGATCACCGCCTTCACCGCCGCCGTCGCCGCGACGTTCGGCACCGCGTACGGCGTGGGGCAGGGCGTCGACCCCGTGACCGCGGAGAAGAAGCCCGCGAGCGAGCACGGCGGGCACACGGGCGAGAAGGAGAAGCCGGCCGGCGAGGGTGCCGGCGAGGAAGCCGGCGCGGGGCACGCGGAGGCCGTGCCCGGCGGCCTGCAGATCTCCGAGGGCGGCTACGCCCTCGACCTCCAGACCCCCCGCATCGAGGCCGAGCAGCGCGAGGAGTTGCGGTTCAGGGTGGTCAAGGAGGGTCGGGGCAAGAACGTCACGGCGTACGAGAGGGAGCACGGCAAGGAGCTGCACCTCATCGTCGCGTCACGTGACCTGACGACCTACCGCCACCTGCACCCGACCCGGGCGTCGGACGGCACCTGGTCGACCCCGGTCGAGCTGCCGGAGGCGGGCGGCTACCGCGTCTTCGCCGACTTCAAGCCGGCGGGGGCGAAGGAGGGGCTGACGCTGGGTGCGGATCTCGCGGTGGCGGGCAGGTACGTTCCCAAGGCGCTTCCTGGGGCGGAGGCGCGGGCCTCGGTCGACGGCTACGAGGTCAGTCTCCAGGGTGAGTTGAAGCCTGGGAAGGCGGCTGACGTGACGCTGAACGTGGAGAAGAACGGCAGGCCGGTGACTGACCTTCAGCCGTACCTCGGTTCGTACGGGCACCTGGTCGCGTTGCGCGCAGGTGACTTGGCGTACCTCCATGTGCACCCCACCGGTGGGCCCGGCGATGGCCGGACGAAGCCGGGGCCGGGTGTCTCCTTCGCGGCGACGGCTCCTAGCGGGGGCGCTTATCGGCTGTTCCTCGACTTCAAGCATGAGGGGGTTGTGCGGACGGCCGCCTTCACGGTCCGGACCGGCTCCGCCGGGGGCCCCACCGAGTCCCAGCCCCCGGCCCACACGCACTGAGCGAACAGAATCACCTGCGGGCCGGTTGCGGTCGCTCGCGCCGTTCCCCGCGCCCCTAAACCCCCACCCCGCCGTACCCACCTACCGGCCCGTCGTGGTTGCTCGCGCCGTTCCCCGCGCCCCTAAACCCCATCTCACCTGCGGGCGCGTCGTGGTTGCTCGCGCCGTTCCCCGCGCCCCTAAACCCCCTCTCACCTGCGGGCGCGTCGTGGTTGCTCGCGCCGTTCCCCGCGCCCCTAAACCCCCTCTCGCCTGCGGGCGCGTCGTGGTTGCTCGCGCCGTTCCCCGCGCCCCTTCGGGGGCGCCCCGTCAGGGGCGCGGGGAACTGCGCGCCAAGCCACGACGGCGCAGCAGTCACACACTGCGAGCACCACCCCTAGGGGCGCGGGGAACTGCGCGACCAGCCACCTCCCGCCCGCAGGTACAAGAGGGCCGGCACCACCCCCAGGGGCGCGGGGAACTGCGCGGCCAGCCACAACCCACCCGCAGCCGCGACCCCGCAGGGAAGCCGGCGCTCAGTCGAAGAGCGGCAGCTCCCCCTCCCTCGCCCCCGCCAACTCATACCGCGTCCCCACAAGAGGCCGCCCCGTGCAAAGACGGATCAGGGTCGGCGCGTCCCCGATGTAGCGGGCCGGCGGACGCCGGCCGTCCGGAACGCCCAGGGAAAGCGGCTCATCCCACCCGTCCACATCCGCATGCAGCGAAACCGCCGACGTCGACCTGCTGTACTCCCCCAGCAGCGTCAACGCATCACCGAGCCCCGCCCCTCCATACGCCCCCGGCAGCCCCCACGCCTCCCGCACATCCCCCGCATGCACCCACTCCCCCAGCGCCACACCGTCGAGCCGCCCCTTGAACGCCACCATGACCGCGCCCGCCTCCGTCATGCCGTGCTCGAGCTCGTCCACGATGCGGGAGTTGGGCCAGTCGGCGCGCTCGGCGATGTCGCGGTCATTGCTCTCCGGGCTGTACACGCCCTCCTCGAACCGCTTCTCGACGACGCGCGCCAGCGCCGAGCTGCAGTGCGCGAGCACATGCCGCACCGTCCAGCCCGGACAGCAGGTCCTGATCGCGTAGGCGGAGTCGTCGGCGGCCCTCAACAGCGGGATCAGTACGTCGCGTTCGGTGCGCAGCAGGCGTCCGGGGCGCTCGGGATCGTACGCCTCGTCATGTGTGTGCGTGGTCGCAGTCATCCCGCAAGCCAACCCCCCTCCGCCCCGCATGACAACGGGGTCGGGACGCCGCCCCGCACGCAACACACTCCAACACACCCCCTAGGGGTACCCGCGCACCCAACCGTTAGAGTCCCCCCATGCCCCACCACGACAAGGAACTCCGCGCCCGCTGGCACGCGACCCTGCTGCGCGCGAGCGAAGGAACCCCCGACCCCGCGCCCTTCGCGGACAACCTGCTCGCGCGCTGGGCCGAGCCGCAGCGGCGGTACCACACCACCGCTCACCTCGCGGCGGTCCTCGACCACATCGACGTACTGGAGGAGCACGCCGAGGAGCCCGATCTCGTACGGCTCGCGGCGTGGTTCCACGACGCGGTGTACGCGCCGGACCGCTCCGAGAACGAGGAGCGCAGCGCCCGCCTCGCCGAACGCGCCCTCCAGGAGAGCGGGTTGACGCCCGCCGCGACGGCGGAGGTGGCCCGCCTCGTCCGCCTCACCGTCACCCACGACCCCGCCGACGGCGACCACAACGGCGAGACGCTGTGCGACGCCGACCTCGCGATCCTGGCCGCCGCACCGGACGCCTACGCCGCGTACGCCGCCGCTGTCCGCGAGGAGTACGCCTTCGTACCGGACGAGGACTTCCGCGCGGGCCGCGCCGCGGTGCTGCGGCAGCTCCTGGCCCTGCCCCGGCTGTTCCGCACGCCGCACGGAGCGGCCGAGTGGGAGGGCCCGGCGCGCGAGAACCTGGCGACGGAATTGCAGCTGCTCGGCGCCTGACGCTCCCGTACGCTCGGCGCATGCTTTCCATGGGTGGGGACCAGGTCGAGGAAGCCGTGGCGCACGCGGCGAGGGTGCTGCGTGCGGCAGTTGGGCTCGACTGGAGCGTGCGGGCCGGCGGTCTCGACTGGAGCTGTCTGGAGACGGCCGAGCACGTCGCGGGTGATCTCGTCGCGTACGCGGGGCAGTTGACGGGCCGCGCGCAGGATGCGTACGTGCCCTTCGAGATCGCCTTCGACGAGGGCGCGGGCCCCGAGGACGCGATCCGCGTCATCGAGTCGACCGGCGGCCTGCTCTCGGCGGTGGTGCGGACCACGCCGCCGGGGGTCAGGGCCTTCCACCCGTACCCGCACGGCAGCGCGGACGCGGTGGGCTTCGCGGCGATGGGCGTCGCGGAGGTACTGCTGCACACGTACGACATCGCGCAGGCCCTCGGCGTGGACGCGGAGCCGCCGGCCGCGCTCTGCGAGGCGGTGCTCGCCTGGCTCTTCCCGCAGGTTCCGCCCGCGCGCACGCCCGAGGACCACTGGGCGACGCTGCTCTGGGCCACGGGCCGCGGGACCCTGCCGGGGCGCCCCCGCCTCGACAAGTGGCGCTGGCACAACGCCCTCTCGATCCCCACGGGTCGGATCGCGCTGCGGGAGGTCTCCCCCGCGGCGGCGGCGGACCTCGCGGCGGGCGGGCCGGGGGGCCTGACGTGGATCGAGGGCGGGCCCTTCGACGGGACGCGGCGGGCCGCGGAGATGGTGACGAAGGCCTACGCGTCCGGGGTGCACCGGCCCGAGTGGGGCATGTTCGCCCTGGTGCGGGTGGAGGACGAGGTGGCGATCGGCGGGATGGGCTTCCATGGGCCGCCGGACGAGGAGGGGATCGCCGAGGTCGGCTATGACCTGGCGGTCGGCGCGCGGGGCCGGGGTTACGCCTCGGAGGCCCTTGACTCCCTCTCCACCTGGGCGCTGGCCCGCCCGGAGCTCTCCGCGCTCCTGGCCCTGATCGAACCCGCCAACGAGCCCTCGCAGAGGGTGGCCCTCCGGGCGTCGTACGTCCGGGCCTCGGACCGCGGGGACCTTCGGGCGTACCTGCGGCGCGGGTAGCGGGGGGATATCCCCGCGGCACGGAGCGGCTTGCCCCGCGGCGCGGTGCGGCTTGCCCCGCGGCGCGGGAGCCGTAAACAGCCGCCGCTCCGCGGCGATGTCTCCCGCCCACCGCCCGATTACCCCGCAGACGGTCTGCGGGCGAGACCCACACGCAGAGCGCGGGAAGGCTCCACCCCAGGGAATGCCGCACCCCACCCCCGGCGTTCCCCACTGTGATGCCCACCCCTGCCCCGAAGCGCATGCCCGTCGCCGTCTACATCCTCGGCCTCGCCGTCTTCGCTCTCGGTACGAGCGAGTTCATGCTCTCGGGGCTTCTGCCCCCCATCGCGGACGACATGGACGTCTCCATCCCCCGCGCGGGCCTCCTCATCTCCGCCTTCGCCATCGGCATGGTCATCGGCGCCCCCCTCCTGGCGGTGGCGACCCTGCGGCTGCCCCGCCGGACCACCCTCATCACGCTCATCACCGTCTTCGGACTCGGCCAGGTCGCCGGGGCGCTCGCGCCCTCGTACGAGATCCTCTTCGCGTCCCGCGTCGTCAGCGCGTTCGCCTGCGCGGGGTTCTGGGCGGTCGGCGCGGCCGTCGCCATCGCGATGGTGCCGGTCAACCAGCGCGCCCGCGCCATGGCCGTGATGATCGGCGGCCTCTCCATCGCCAACGTGCTCGGCGTCCCCGCCGGAGCCTTCCTGGGCGACAACTTCGGCTGGCGGTCCGCCTTCTGGGCGGTCGGCGCCGCCTCCGCGATCGCTCTCGTCGGCGTACTGACGCTCATCCCGCGCATCCCGCTCCCGGCCGAGAAGCCGCGCCTGAAGCGGGAGCTGACCATCTACCGCGACCGGCAGGTCTGGCTCTCCATCACCGTCACCGCCCTCGCTGCGGGCGGCGTCTTCTGCGCGTTCTCGTACCTCTCCCCGCTCCTGACGGACGTCGCCGGCCTCGACGAGGGCTGGGTGCCGACCGTCCTCGGCCTCTTCGGGCTCGGCGCCCTCATCGGCACGGCGATCGGTGGCCGCGTCGCCGACGCGCACCTCTTCGGTGTCCTGCTCAGCGGCATCGCGGCCTCGACGGTGTTCCTCGTGACGCTCGCGCTGTTCGCCGGTACGGCGGCCGTGGCGATCGCCCTCTCCTTCCTCCTCGGCGTCTCCGCCTTCTACACCGCTCCGGCGCTCAACGCCCGGATGTTCAACGTCGCCGGCGCCGCCCCCACCCTGGCCGGCGCGACCACGACGGCCGCGTTCAACCTGGGCAACACCGGCGGCCCCTGGCTCGGCGGCACGGTGATCGACCTCGACCTGGGCTACGCCTCGACGGCGTGGGCGGGCGCGGCGATGACGGCCGTGGCGATCATCGCGGTCACGGCGTCCCTGCGGCTGCACCGCAGGACACCGAGCCGCGTGGTCACGGCATCGGCGGGCGACACGAGCGACACCGCTACGCGGGCCGCCCCTTCGGCCGCCGCAGCCCCGCCTCCGTGAGCCTGCGCACCAGTTCCTTGGAGCCGATCTCCACCGCGCCCGCGCGCACCGCGTCCTCGTAGCGGTGCGAGGGCAGGTCGTAGTGGTCGCGCTCGAAGGCGCGGGCGGGGGCGCCGATGCCCGCGGCGAACGCGTGCAGTTCCTCGTACGAGACGTCGCTGACCAGGTGCGACCACATGCGGCCGTGTCCCGGCCACGTCGGCGGGTCGATATAGACCGTCACGTCAGGCCGCCCACCGGGGCCACGACGACGCCCGCCTTGCCGCACACCCAGTGCGGATCGGGTCCCAACTCGGGCTCCACGTCCAGCGCGTGCGGGTCACCCCCGCCGCAGACCGGGCAGAGCGGCCAGCGGCCGTAGCGCTCCAGGAGCGCGTCCTGGACGTCCTGGGCGACCAGGCCCGCCACGTACTCGACGCCTTCGGGCCACTGCTCGACCCACCAGCGGCGGTGCGCCACCGACTCCTCGACCAGCGAGACGACCTCGGCCTGGGCGACCTCGCGCGCCACGAGATCGGCGAGGACAAGTGCACGAGCGGCATGCAGCGCCTGCTCCAGGGGGTCGATCGCGTCCATGCAGCCATTGTCCACCCCACGCGCAACCCGCCGAAGATCCACCCGGACCGCGAGGCACACGGTGCGGCGAGATCGGGACCAAAGGGGTCTTGACCCATTCGGGGTCCGAAAATATCTTTCAAGCGTGACCAATGACGTGAAGGAAATTTTCGCGGGCACGGCGCCCCCCGCCCCGGCCGCCCTGGCGGCCAAGGTGCGGACCCTGGCGCCGTCCATGACCCGCTCCATGCAGCTCGTCGCCGAAGCCGTCGCAGGCGACCCCGCGGGCTGCGCGGCCCTCACGGTCACCGGCCTCGCCGAGCTCACCGGCACCAGCGAGGCCACGGTGGTCCGCACCGCCCGCCTCCTCGGCTACCCCGGCTACCGCGACCTGCGGCTCGCCCTCGCCGGACTCGCCGCCCAGCAGCAGTCCGGCCGCGCGCCCGCCGTCACCGCCGACATAGCCGTCGACGACCCGATCGCGGACGTCGTGGCGAAGCTGGCGTACGACGAGCAGCAGACCCTCGCCGACACCGCGGGCGGCCTCGACACCGTCCAGCTCGGCGCCGCCGTCGCCGCGCTCGCCGTCGCACCCCGCACCGAGATCTACGGCGTCGCCGCCTCCGGCCTCGTCGCCCAGGACCTCGCGCAGAAGCTGCTGCGCATCGGCCACATCGCCCACGCGCACTCCGACCCGCACCTGGCCGTCACGAACGCCGTCACCCTGCGCTCCAAGGACGTGGCGATCGCGATCACGCACTCCGGGTCGACCGGTGACGTCATCGAACCGCTGCGGGTCGCCTTCGAGCGCGGCGCGACGACCATCGCGATCACCGGCCGCCCCGGCAGCCCCGTATCGCAGTACGCGGATCACATCCTGACCACCTCCACCGCGCGCGAGAGCGAGCTCAGGCCCGCCGCGATGTCGTCCCGCACGAGCCAGCTGCTCGTCGTGGACTGCCTGTTCGTGGGCGTCGCCCAGCGGACGTACGAGACGGCCGCCCCCGCACTCGCCGCCTCGTACGAGGCGCTCGCGCACCGCCACAGTCCGCGCGGCGGCACCCGCTGACCTCCCGCCGCCCCTGACCCGCCACCCCCCGCCGCACACGAAAGAGCCGCACCTCATGACCTCCACGACCGACGCCACGGACTCCCCCGCCCCCGAAAGCGGATCCGGGGACACGTACGGCGAACTCCGCGCCCAGCTGGACACGCTCACCACGGAGGCGTTCCGGCCCGAGCTCTCCGAGATCGACCGGCTGCCCACGCTGGAGATCGCGAAGATCATGAACGGCGAGGACGCCACGGTCCCCACGGCCGTCGCCGAGCAGCTCCCGGCCATCGCCGCCGCCATCGACGCCACCGCGGAGCGCATGGCCCGCGGCGGCCGGCTCATCTACGCGGGCGCGGGAACGGCCGGGCGCCTCGGGGTGCTCGACGCCTCCGAGTGCCCGCCCACCTTCAACACCGACCCGGCCGAGGTCGTCGGTCTCATCGCGGGCGGCCCGAGCGCCATGGTCACGGCGGTCGAGGGCGCGGAGGACAGCAAGGAGCTCGCGGCCGAGGACCTGGACGGGCTCCGCCTCACCGCGGACGACGTGGTCGTCGGCATCTCCGCCTCCGGCCGCACGCCGTACGCGATCGGCGCGGTGGAACACGCGCGCACCCGCTACGGCGCCCTCACCATCGGCCTCTCCTGCAACGCGGACAGCGGTCTCGCGGCAGCCGCCGACCACGGCATCGAGGTCGTCGTCGGCCCGGAACTGCTCACCGGCTCCACCCGCCTGAAGGCGGGCACGGCCCAGAAGCTCGTCCTCAACATGCTGTCGACGATCACGATGATCCGCCTCGGCAAGACCTACGGAAACCTGATGGTGGACGTACGCGCCTCGAACGAGAAGCTGCGCGCCCGCTCGCGCCGGATCGTCTCCCTCGCCACCGGCGCCTCCGACGAGGAGATCGAGGCCGCGCTCGCCGCCACCGACGGGGAGGTGAAGAACGCCATCCTCACCATCCTCGGCGGGGTGGACGGCCCCACAGCGGCCGGCCTCCTCGCCTCGTCGGACGGCCACCTCAGGGCAGCCCTCGACACCTCCCGCACGAACCGCACCCCCCGCACCACCTGACCGACCTCCCCCAGCCGCTGGAAGAACAGCGCCACCCGCACGCACAGCAAGGCACCCCGCACATGGCAACTGACAAGAACCGCGCCACAGCCGCCGCGATCCTCCCCCTCGTCGGCGGTGCCCAGAACGTCACCTCCATCGCCCACTGCATGACGCGCCTGCGCCTGAGCCTCGCCGACCGCTCGCTGGTCGACGACGAGGCCCTGAAGGCGCTGCCCGCCGTGATGGGCGTGGTCGAGGACGACACGTACCAGATCGTGCTCGGTCCGGGCACCGTCGCCCGCGTCACGCCGGAGTTCGAGGCCCTGGTGGCGGAGGGGCACACCGAAGCCCCGGCCGAACTCACCCTCACGGCCGAGGAGTTGGCGGCGCAGGGAGCAGCGATCAAGGAAGCGAGAAAAGCGAAGAACGCGACGCCCTTCAAGCTCTTCCTGCGCCGCATCGCGAACATCTTCGTGCCTCTGATCCCGGCCCTCATCGGCTGCGGCATCATCGCGGGCATCAACGGCCTGTTGATCAACCTCGGTTGGCTGCCGGGCATCACCCCGGCGCTCGCCGCCATCGCCTCCGGCTTCATGGCGCTGATCGCGGTGTTCGTGGGCTTCAACACGGCGAAGGAGTTCGGCGGTACGCCGATCCTGGGCGGCGCGGTGGCGGCGATCATCGTCTACGCGGGCGTGGCGAACATCGAGGCGTTCGGCCAGAAGCTCTCCCCGGGCCAGGGCGGCGTCCTGGGCGCACTCGGCGCCGCGGTCCTGGCCACGTACATCGAGAAGTGGTGCAGGAGGTGGGTCCCCGAGGCCCTGGACGTCCTGGTCACCCCCACGATCACGGTCCTGCTCTCCGGCCTGGTCACGATCTTCGGCCTGATGTTCCTGGCGGGCGAGGTCTCGACGGGCATCGGCACGGCGGCGAACTGGCTCCTGGACAACACGGGCGCGTTCGCGGGCCTGGTCCTCGGCGGCCTGTTCCTCCCCCTGGTGATGCTGGGCCTGCACCAAGCGCTCATCCCCATCCACACGACCCTGATCGAGCAGCAGGGCTTCACGGTCCTGCTGCCCATCCTGGCGATGGCGGGCGCGGGCCAGGTGGGCTGCGCGATCGCGGTGTACAAGCGCCTGCGCCACAACACGTCCATCCGTACGACGATCAAGTCGGCGCTCCCCGCAGGCTTCCTGGGAGTGGGCGAACCCCTCATCTACGGCGTCTCGCTCCCCCTCGGCCGCCCCTTCATCACGGCGTGCGTGGGCGGCGCGGCGGGCGGCGCGTTCATCGGCTTCTTCTCGATGATCGGCGAAAAGGTCGGCTCCACGGCGATCGGCCCGTCGGGCTGGGCCCTGTTCCCCCTCCTGGACGGCAACAAGGGCCTGGGCCTGACGATCGCGATCTACGGCGGCGGCCTCCTGGTCGGCTACGCGGTGGGCTTCTTCGCGACGTACTTCTTCGGCTTCAGCAAGCAGATGCTGGTGGACCTGAACGCGGATGTGGACGCGGGCGAGTCGGCGGCGGCCCGCAGCGAGGCCGCCCCCTCGGCACCGACGCCCACCGACGGCGACGGCAAGGAGAGGCAGCCGGCAGCGGTCTGATCCTCCCGGGCCCTTGGGCCCTCAGCGCCCGAGGGCGGCACCCCGCACGTGGCGGGGGCCTCCCTCGGCCGATCTCGGGATCACGCCGCGTGTACACGCTGATGCGTACGCTCGCGTCATGAGCGAGTACGTCACCGTCCGTGAAGCCCGCGCCCATCTCGCCGAGGTCGTCGACAAGGCCGAGGCGGGCGAAGTGACCGTGCTGACCCGTAACGGGAAGCGCGTAGCGGCCTTGGTCCCCATCGAGGTCCTGGACGCACTCGACGAGGCGAGCGACGAGCAGGCCGCGCGCGAGGCCGAGCAGCATCGCGACGACCCCACCGTCAGCATGATCGAGCTCCTCGCGGACCTTTTCGAAGCGGACGGCGGCAAGGGCGAGGGCGACCCCGTGAACACGCCTTCCGCTTCACCCGCATCCTGACGGCTCTCACCGCACTCGGTGACGACCCACGTCGCGAAGACGCGGACAGCAAGAAACTCCCAGGCCATGACGGCCTGTACCGGCTGCGCGGCGGTAGCCGGCGTGACGTCTATCGCAACCTGTAGCGCGTCTACGTCCCCGCGCCCACCGGCCGCCGCAGCAAGTAAACCCCCGCGCCGGACACCAGAACCGCCATGCACGCGATGAACACCAGGCCTGCGCCCTCCAGGCCCATCGGGACCGTCAGCAGGCCCACCCCGATGACCGGCAGTGAGATGCCCGTGTACGCGACCACGAACAGGGTCGAGATCACCGCCGCGCGCCGGTCCGTGGGGGATGCCGCGGCCACCGCCGACAGCGCCCCGCGGAAGGCCAGACCTTGCCCGCAGCCGCCGACCACCGCGCTGAGTACCACCAGGGCCAGCAGGTCCCAGTGCAGCGCGCCCGCGAGCAGTGCGAGGCCGGCGAGGAGGGCGGCGCAGCCCAGGGGCAGTGACCGGCCCAGCCCGACCCTGCCGGTCGCCAACTGCCCTGCTGTTGAGGCGAAGAAGGCCAGCGCGACGACCAGGCCGCTGACCGCGTGGTTCTCCACGTTCAGGGACTCCGCGAGGAACGCCGGGCTCACCGACGTGAACACCCCGAACAGCGCGAACCCCACGAACGACGCGATCCCCGCGGGCACGAACACCGCCCGCACCTGCGGCGGCACCCCGGGCCGCTGCGGCCGTACCGTGCTCAGCGGCCTCGGCTTCCGCACGGTCTCCGGAAGCCGCAGCAGGACCACGGCCGAGACGGCGACCAGCGCCAGGTGCACGGCGAACGGCAGGTACAGCGGCCAGTCCGCGTACTGCGCGAGCACACCTGCGAGCAGCGGCCCGCAGCCGAGGCCGCCCATGTTGGCGGCCGTCGCCACGAACGTGGCCCGCGAGGCGCCGACGTGCGGTGCCGTGTCCATCACGTACGCCGTGGCCGCCCCGGTGAACAGCCCGGCGGACAGGCCCGAGAGCAGCCGCCCCGCGTACAGCCAGCCCATCCCGACGGCGCACAGGAAGCAGACGGCGCTGGCCGCCGCGCAGCCCAGGCCCCACAGCAGGACGGGACGTCTGCCCACGGTGTCCGAGACGTTGCCCGCGAGAAGCAGCACGCCGATGACCGCGAAGGCGTACACCGCGTACACGACGGTGACCGTCAGCTCGGAGAAGCCGAACTTGTCCTGGTAGAGGCTGTAGAGGGGAGTCGGCAGCGTGGTGCCCGCCATGCAGACGGCGAACACCGCCCCGCTGAGGAGACACTGCCGCCAACGTCGTTGATCAACGTCCATGCCGCCGACGCTAACCCCACCGGCCACCCCGCCCACGCCGCCGCTCGGAGTTGTCCGCGAACTTCCCCGGAATTGTTCTTGATCGGTAACGGACCGGCCCCGGACGCATCCCCGCGCCTCCGTTCGTCGTCCTGCCGGGTGGCCGCGAGTGACCGGGACGCGGCGCGGGACGGTACGCAAAGGGGCGGGCTATGGCACGGCACAGCGGTGGGCGGGGCTGGTACGGCAAGGTCATCGGAGCCGCGCTCGGGGTGACGATGCTCGCCACCGGCGCGGGGGTGTGGAGCGCCCAGGCCGGCACCACGGAGAGCTCCTCACCCGCGGCGAAGAAGCCGAGCGCCGTCAAGCCGGTCTCCGCGGCCATCGCGCACTCCTCGGAGGCCGGGAAGCGCGGCATCAACCTCACCATCGACGACGGCCCCGACCCCAAGTGGACACCCGAAGTCCTCGCCGTCCTGCGGGAGTACGACGTGAAGGCCACCTTCTGCATGGTGGGTACGCAGGCCGAGGCGCACCCGGACATGGTGAAGAAGGTCGTCGCCGCCGGGCACCGGCTGTGCGACCACTCGGTGTCGCACGACACCGGCATGGACAAGGACTCCAAGGCCTACCAGTCCCGGCAGATCCTCGACGCCGAACGCATGATCACGAAGGCGTCCGGCGGCGTACGGCCCCAGTACTACCGCGCGCCCGGCGGCGCCTTCACCCCCCACAGCCGCAAGCTCGCCGCCGACCGCGGCATGCGCCCCCTGGGCTGGAACGTCGACACCAAGGACTTCGAACGCCCCGGCACGGACGCCATCGTCGCCACGGTCCAGCGGGAGCTGCCCAACGGCCCGACGCTCCTGTTCCACGACGCGGGCGGCGACCGCACCCAAACGGTCGAGGCCCTGCGCACACTCATCCCCCAACTGAAGCAGCAGGGTTACGCTTTCGGCTTTCCGGTGCGCTGAGCCTGGCCGCGCCCGCCCCGGCCGGGTCAGACCGTCAGGGGGCCTTCGCGTACGTTGCGCTGACGCATTTCCGCAGCGAACCTCTCGGCCGTCACGAAGTCGTTGTCGTCATGCACGACGACGAGACCGTGGTGAGCGGCAGTCGCACAGACCTGGAGGTCGACCGCCGACAGCGACTTGTGCGCGCCCTGCTCGGCGGCGCGCAGCTGCACGGCGCCGACCCACTTCGCCGCGCTCTTGGGGACGGAGACATCCTCGTAGATCTCCGCGAACATCGACCTGTAGGCCTCGTACTCCCCCAGGTCGCGGGCCGAGAGCATGAATTCCACGCGCTGCGGATAGCACGAGCGGACCGTGCCGTCCATGAGCTCGGAGTGCCACGCCTTGTACAGCTCCTTGTCGCGCAGCAGCCGCCACAGCGCCGAGGAGTCCAGCAGATAGCCGCCGCTCACTCGCGTCCTGCCTCCTTCGCGGCACGACGCGCCGCCTCCGCACCTTCAAGATCCCAGCCTTGCGCGAGCTCGAAGTACTTCTCGAGCGCGGCGGCCCGCTTGAGCCGCTTGTTGTACTCCTCCAGCGCATGCGCGACAGCCGCCGTCTTCGTCCGGTGGCCGCCGAGACGCTTGGCGGTCTCCAGGGCCTCGTCGTCGATTTCGATGTGTGTCAGCGACATCTCGATCTCCCGCCATGTACATAGAGAGCCCACTTGTACCCCTCTGAGTGTACATAGCAGGGCCCCACCCTGCCGGTGCGAGCCGCTCACGGCAGCCGCCTCTCCCGGTTCAGCCTGCGCACCCGCTCCCGCAGCACGTCCCCCGCCGGCGCCTCCCCGACCGACTCCGGCGGGCAGTCCCACTCCCGGCCGCCACCGAGCGGCCTCAGCTGTACGAGGCCGCCCTCGCAGCCCATGACCTGACCAACGCTGCCGTCCCGGTAATCGACGGCATACGTCCCCGCCTCCGGCACCCCGGGGTCCTCCTCGATCACCGCGAGCCCTCCACCACGGCGGCCAGGCGCAACGCCGTGTCGAGATTGCAGCGCCCCAACTCCACCAGCGGCAAGGCCCCTTCCGCCGCCGCCGTCAGCGGATCCATCCGCAGGGACGGCAACGTGACCCCGGCCTCTTCGAGCCCCGCCCTCAACTGCCGCACGACCTCCTCCACCGCCCGCACCCGTTCCTCCGCCGTCAGCGCCATTGCCTCCGCCTCTCCCACTCGGTGTTGCCGTTTCCTCACTAAGCGTGTCCGCTGCTGCGTAGCCTGAGAAGCAACCGCGTCCCAACAAACCGCCTTGTTGGATGAGGAGTTGCCCATGACCGGCCGCCGCAAGGACCTCGACCCCTCATCGAACCCCCGCGCCCTCCTCGGCTGCGAGTTGCGACACGCGCGCGAGCGGAAGGGGATCAGCCAAGAGGCCCTCGGCGCACCTCTGTTCGTCAGCGGCTCGTTCATCGGCCAGCTGGAGGCGGGTACGCGTCGCATGCACCTGGAGTACGCCCACCACTTCGACGAGGTGCTGGACACGGGGGGCTTCTTCGCCCGCAACTGCCGGGCGGTCGCCAAGTCGAAGTACCCGGATCATTTTGCTGAGGCGGCGGAGGCGGAGGCCGCCGCCACGGCGATCAAGCAGTACGCGACCTTGCTGATCCCGGGGCTGCTACAGACGAAGGCGTACGCGACGGAGATCTTCCGCGCCTATCACCCGACAGCGACGGACGACACGATCAGCACCCAGGTGGAGGTGCGGCTCGAACGCGCCCACCTCCTCGACAACCCAACAACGCCGTTGTTGTGGTGCATTGTTGACGAGGCGGCGCTCAGGCGAGTGGTCGGCGGCGGTGCGGTGATGGCGGAGGCGCTGCGCCATGTGGCGGGCCTTGCGCGCAGGCACCGCATCATCGCGCAGGTGCTGACGTTCGGAGCGGGTGCGCACGCAGCTATGGAGGGCAATCTGAAGCTGATGGAGTTCGAGGACGCGCCTCCGCTCTCGTTCGTCGAAGGCCCGAACATGGGAAAGCTCCTCGACGACCCGGCTACCGTCGCTCGCCACACGTTGATGCTCAACCTCCTCCAAGCCACGGCCCTCCCCCCTCGGAACTCCCTGGCCCTGATCGAGTCGTTGGCGCAGGATTACGAGCATGGAGAACAGCACCCGTGAGTACGAGTACGACCTGAGCGCGGCCCTCTGGCACAAGTCCAGCTACAGCGACGCAAGCGGCGGCAACTGCCTCGAAGTAGCCTCCTGGCGCAAGTCCACGTACAGCGGCGGCAGTGGCGGCGACTGCCTCGAAGTGGCCGACGGGCACCCGGCCATCATCCCCGTCCGCGACTCCAAGAACCCCGCCGGCCCGAAGCTCGTGTTCCGGGCCACGGCCTGGTCCGCATTCCTCGCGGACCTCAAGGATCACTGACCCCGAAGCTCAAGCGCCGAGCCCCGAGCCCTCTTTTCAAGGAACGGGAGGCGGGCCTCAACCCGCCCTCCCTCCCTAGGAGTTGGCACAGTCGATCACTTTCGGGCTTCGACTTGCCACGCAACGTGACGACGCTCTAGCGTGCCCGAATAACGAACAACCCCCGCCAGGTGCTGCGAACACCTGCGGGGGTTTAACCATCACGATCGAGAAAGAGTCGATCCATGGCTGACGCCAAGCTTAGTACCGCCTTCCGCCCCGCGCACGCAGACTCGCACCCTGCGGCCAACCCGGGCTACGGAAAGCGTTCGGCACCCGAACAACTCCCCCGCACAAACAACGACTTCACCCACCTCCCACCCCGCGAAGCCGCCATCGCAGCCAGCATCGACCGGCTACCCGACGGCGCGGACATCTCCGTAAAGACCCTGGCCAAGCACCTCCCGTACGGCCAGTGCGCCCTCCGCACCGCCCTCAACAAGCTCCAGGCGGCCGGGCACTTGAGGCGGGGCAGGGAACACGTATACGGAAGCGGCAGCGCTCGCTGGATCACCCGAACGTGGTTCTCGCGGACGGCGCGGGACGACACCTGGTGGACGGCATTCACGCGCGGCGACGTACCGGAACCGAACCCCCAGCCGGGGCGGGAGCCGGACAGACCCCAACGCCCCACCCGCAGCCGCGCGTTCATCCTCCTGGCGGCCCTCGGCCGGACGGCCCCCGCACTGTCCCTCTCGTACGCGGACTGCGTCGCCCTGGAACCCCAGCTCACGGAGTGGTTCACGCGCGGCGCCACGGAGCCGGACATCCTCCGCGCCCTCACAGCAGGACTCCCCACCCCGGTCCACAGCCCGGCGGCCCTCATCCGCAGCCGCCTCACGACCAAGCTCCCGCCGGCACCAGCCCCCCGGCCCGCGCTCCGCGTCCTGGAGTGCGGGAGATGCGGAGCCCCCGGCCGCCCGGAAGCTCTGCCGGGCGGCCTGTGCGGCCCGTGCCGGGGCGAGCCGGGCCCTCAGGGACGAACCGGCACCCTGCCCCCGATCCAGGTTCACGCGCACGCGGCCAACGCCCGCGCGGCCGTATCCCACCAGCACGAAAGGACACGAACATGACCGTGCAGCTCACTCGGGCCAGAAGCGGGGCACGATGTAGGGGAGGAGGCGACGCCATGACCCCCAGCACCGCAGAGCACGCCCAGATGACCGTCGAGGAGTTCGAGCATCTGGAGAAGCATGCTCCCGAGTCGGTGAAGCTCGAATTCATCCGAGGAAAGCTGAAGGTCAAGCCGATGCCGGACCAGCGCCACAGGGCCATCGTCATGTGGTTGCTGACACAGTGCATGCAGCAGCGCCCTGAGCTGTTGTTGTACCCGGAACAGGATCTGAAGGTGGAGACGTACCGCAACGGCCGCGCCTACGCAGACGCCGCCCTCGCTCCGGTCGACCACTTCGTGACGCAAGCGGGCATGTGGGCCGACAGCAGCGGCGTTCTCATGGTCGTCGAGGTCACTTCCTTCGACGCGGACACCCACCTCCGTGACCGAGTGGAGAAGCGCGACGGCTACGCGGCAGCAGGCATCCCGGTCTACCTGCTCGTCGACCGCGACAAGGACGCACTTGTCGTGTTCAGCGAACCCATGAATGGGGCGTACCGGCATTGCCCTTCCTACCCCTTCGGAAGCACCGTCCGGCTGCCCGATCCCGTGAACATCACCCTCGAAACCGAAAAGCTCAAGGACTACGCCAACTGACCCCGCTCCCCGGCAGGCCGGGCGCCGGTTGCCCACCGATAGCCCAAGCCGTACAGTTTCCTGTACGTACAGGATGTCGTACCTACCCAAGGAGGCCCCGATGCGCACCATGACCTACACAGAGTCGCGAGCGAAGTACGCCGAGACGCTCAACGCCGTCACGGACGACCGCGAGGAAGTCATAGTGACCCGCGCAGGGCGGGAGCCGGTCGTCATCGTGGCGCTTGAGGAGTACGAGTCCCTGAAGGAGACGGCTTACCTGCTGCGGAACCCCGAGAACGCCCGCCGCCTGCTGGCCTCCATCGACCGCCTGGAGAACGGCGGGGGCACGGTAAGGGAGCTCGCCGAGTGAAGTTCGTCTGGGACGAGTCTCCTTGGCAGGACTATGTCTGGTGGCAGATGCAGGATCGCAGGGTCCTCAAGCGGATCAATACGCTCCTCCAGGACATCGCACGCAACGGCAACGAGGGCATCGGCAAACCCGAGGCTCTGAAACACGGCTTCCAGGGGTACTGGTCCCGCCGCATCACCGATGAGCATCGCCTCATCTACAAGATCGCCGGGGATGAGATTCGCATCGCCTCGTGCCGGTACCACTACGAACGGTGACCCGCCGCGCGAACGCTGAACCGGCCCCCTCCCCGGTCGCCTTCGCGACATACTTCCCCGGCCCCGGCAGGCCCCCTCAGGCCCCGCTGACCGAGTTCCGCCGCTGACACGACCGACGCCCGGCCGTCGACCACGCGGCCCTGAAGACTCCCCGGCCCACGCAGTGCAAATGCCGCCATTTCCCTTCCGTCCGAAAGGGCCCCGCTCCCCGCGTGGAAACCCCGGACCACCTTCCGGCACCTACGTGACGTAACGAGGATGACACCGAACGTCATCGAAGCGGCACAACCGGAGGGGACCCCTCATGACCGAGCTCAACGAGCCCAACGACCCCAACGCGCCCACCGAAGAGCAGATCATCGAGGCCTGGCGGTCCGCCGCCCACATCACCCTGGCTCCCGGCCCCCAGGAGGTGTCCGAGGCGGCCCCCACCCCGGACCAGGAGTGGACGCTGCCGGGCGGCAGGGCCTGGGTGTACCTCGCCGATCCCCAACAGGGCCTGACCCGGCCGGTGTTACTCGCCGACGGCTTCAGCGCGGGGCCGAGCGACCTGGACTTCCTCTACGAAGGCCTGGACCGCGGCGAGTACGCGCTCATCAGCGAGCTGCGGACGCGCGGCAGGGACGTCATCATCCTCGGCTTCGACGAACGCAGCGCCTCCATCCTGGACAACGCCGTGGCAGCGCGCTCGGCGATCCAGGAGGCGATCGCACGACGCACCGGCGACCACCCGCTGACCGTCGGCGGTTTCAGCATGGGCGGTCTGGTCACGCGGTACGCGCTCGCCAAGATGGAGCGCGACGGCGTCGACCACCAGACGAAGCTGTACCTCTCCTACGACAGCCCGCACCGCGGGGCCTGGATCCCGATCGGGCTCCAGTCGTTCGCGCACTACATCCGGCGGCTCAACGCGGCCTTCTCGAACCAGATGAACAGCCCGGCCGCGCGCCAGCTCCTGTGGCAGCACATCGCGGAGTGGGACGACACCCCGGAGACCGACAAGGAGCGCGTCGAGTTCCTCGCCGAGCTGGAGCGGGTCGGCGGCTGGCCGAGCCGCCCGCGGAAGATCGGCGTCGCCAACGGCGTGCGCACCGGCGTCGCCAACGGCATCGCCCCCGGGCAGCGGGCGTTCCGCGGCAAGGGCCTCGCCATCACCGGCACCCACCTCTGCACGCAGCCCGCGGGCGAGGACCAACTCGTCGCGCAACTGCGGGTGGTGACCCTGCGCAAGCCGCAGATCCACATCTCGGGCATGCCCGAGATCGACGGCGCCCCCGGCGGCACCCTGGAGGGCTTCGGCATCCTCGCCGACGAGCTGAACAAGATCCCCGCCATCATCGGTCTCGGCTCCGAGGCCGAGATCCGCGAGCACTGCTTCGTACCCGCCGTGAGCGCGGTGGCCCTGCGCGACATCGACACCCACGAGAAGCTGCACGCGCCGTTCCCGGAGCAGTCCGAGGAGAGCGAGTTGGACGAGTACCTCTGCGCCACCCACAACGAGGCCCACACCCTGATCACGCAAGAACTCTGCACCTGGCTGCTCGACCGCCTGCCGTAGTCAGCCTGCCGTAGTCACGCACGGCTCCCGAAACGCCCGAGGGCGGCACCCCTTCGTGAGAAGGAGTGCCGCCCTCGGTTCGCGTGAAGCGATGAACCGCTGATCAACCAGAGGTCGATCAGAAGTCCATGTCACCGCCCGGCATGCCGCCGCCGGCCGGGGCAGCGCCCGCCTTCTCCGGCTTGTCGGCGATGACGGCCTCGGTGGTGAGGAACAGCGCGGCGATGGACGCGGCGTTCTGCAGGGCAGAGCGCGTGACCTTCGCCGGGTCGAGGATGCCCTCGGCGATCATGTCGACGTACTCACCGGTCGCGGCGTTCAGGCCGTGGCCGACGGTCAGGTTGCGCACCTTCTCGACGACGACACCACCCTCAAGGCCGGCGTTGACCGCGATCTGCTTCAGCGGGGCCTCAAGGGCCAGCTTCACAGCGGCGGCACCGGTGGCCTCGTCGCCCTCGAGCTCAAGCTTCTCGAAGACAGCGGCGGCCTGGATGAGGGCCACGCCACCACCGGCGACGATGCCCTCTTCGACGGCAGCCTTCGCGTTGCGAACGGCGTCCTCGATGCGGTGCTTGCGCTCCTTGAGCTCGACCTCGGTCGCGGCACCGGCCTTGATGACCGCAACACCGCCGGCGAGCTTCGCCAGGCGCTCCTGCAGCTTCTCGCGGTCGTAGTCGCTGTCCGAGTTCTCGATCTCGGCGCGGATCTGGTTGACGCGACCCTGGACCTGGTCGCTCTCACCGGAGCCGTCGACGATCGTGGTCTCGTCCTTGGTGATGACGACCTTGCGGGCGCGGCCGAGCAGGTCGAGACCGGCGTTCTCCAGCTTGAGGCCGACCTCCTCGGAGATGACGGTGCCACCGGTGAGGATGGCGATGTCGCCGAGCATGGCCTTGCGGCGGTCACCGAAGCCCGGGGCCTTGACGGCGACGGACTTGAACGTGCCACGGATCTTGTTGACGACCAGGGTCGACAGGGCCTCGCCCTCGACGTCCTCGGCGATGATCAGCAGCGGCTTGCCGGACTGCATGACCTTCTCGAGGAGCGGAAGGAGGTCCTTCACGTTCGAGATCTTCGAGTTGACGATCAGGATGTACGGGTCGTCGAGCGACGCCTCCATACGCTCCATGTCGGTGGCGAAGTACGCCGAGATGTAGCCCTTGTCGAAGCGCATGCCCTCGGTGAGCTCAAGCTCAAGACCGAAGGTCTGCGACTCCTCGACGGTGATGACGCCTTCCTTGCCGACCTTGTCCATCGCCTCGGCGATGAGCTCGCCGATCTGGGTGTCGGCGGCGGAGATGGAGGCGGTCGAAGCGATCTGCTCCTTGGTCTCCACGTCCTTGGCCTGCTCAAGGAGGGCGCCCGAGACGGCCTCGACGGCCTTCTCGATGCCGCGCTTGAGGGCCATCGGGTTGGCACCGGCGGCTACGTTGCGAAGGCCCTCGCGGACCAGCGCCTGCGCCAGGACGGTCGCGGTCGTCGTGCCGTCACCGGCGACGTCGTCCGTCTTCTTCGCGACCTCCTTGACCAGCTCGGCGCCGATCTTCTCGTACGGGTCCTCGAGCTCGATCTCCTTGGCGATGGAAACACCATCGTTGGTGATCGTGGGGGCGCCCCACTTCTTCTCGAGGACGACGTTGCGACCCTTGGGGCCCAGGGTCACCTTGACGGCGTCGGCGAGCTGGTTCATGCCGCGCTCGAGGCCGCGCCGTGCCTCCTCGTCGAACGCGATGATCTTGGCCATGTGAAGTGGTCCTCCCGGACAGGGGTGGCATGCTCCGGATCGCGCCAGTGCCCGCGACGGACGGCCTGCAAACCTTGTGGTTCCTTGCCCCACCCGGCCTGCGGGCCTCACCGACCCGATCCAAGTTCTGTCACTCTCACTCGGAGAGTGCTAAGCCCAATGATTAGCACTCGACCCCTACGAGTGCAAGCGCCTCTCACGGATCTCAGACGTACGAGGGGGGTGCGTCCCCGGCCGGGCCGCCGGGGGACGCACGAGGGCCCGCACCCCTGTCGGGATGCGGGCCCTCGTCACTCGCTAAGTCGCTGGCCGATCGCGCCGAGATCAGACGGCGAGCTTGACCATGTCCGCCTGCGGACCCTTCTGGCCCTGCGAGATCTCGAACTCCACTCGCTGACCTTCTTCAAGGGTGCGGTAGCCGTCCATCTGAATCGCGCTGTAGTGGACGAAAACATCCGCACCACCGTCGACCGCGATGAAGCCATACCCCTTCTCCGCGTTGAACCACTTGACGGTGCCCTGAGCCATGCCTAACTCCCCTATTACTGGCCCTTGCACGGGCCCGCACTTCGCGGACCCGGGTCAGACCTCACCCCCCCAATGGGTTGTGGAGGCGTGCGCCGGAACGCGTCGACCGCGGCTGAATGTATCTGTCCAACTGCCCTCTGCAACAGGTCAATCGGACGAGAATTCTGGGCACGCCTGATCGGTGATATGCGGAGAATTCGCCGGAGTTCAGGGCAAGTCGGGCCAGACAAATGCCACGGAGAGGGCAAATGGGCAGTGCACTTTGGCTACTTCTTGTCGCCCTCGGGGCGACTTCGTATATGCGCTCGGCACAAACAGGAAGCTCGCTTCCCAACTGTACCGCGCTCAATCACATGGAATTGCCCCCTCCGCTTCTCTCGCGGAGGGGGCAATGAAGATTACGCAGGGTGTTTCTTTAAAGGATCAACCACCGGCGACGGCGGGGATGATGGAGACCCCGGCACCGTCCGGCGTCGCGGTCTCGAGACCCTGCTCGAAGCGCACGTCGTCGTCGTTCACGTAGACGTTCACGAAGCGCCGCAGCTTGCCCTGGTCGTCCAGGACGCGCGCAGCGATACCGGTGTGGTTCTTCTCCAGGTCGGCGATGACCTCGGAGAGCGTCGCCCCCTCGGCGGCGACCTCGGACTGACCGCCGGTGTAGGTGCGAAGGATGGTGGGGATGCGGACCTTGACGCTCATGGGATTCACCTCGGTAGATCGGGGGGCGCCCCGCCAGGGGGCGCCCCCGAAGGGGCGCGGGGAACTGCGCGACCAGCCACGACGGCCCCGCAGACAACAGCGATGCCTACTTGGCAAGACCCGCGGAGCGGAACGCCTCAAGGCTGGGCTTGATCGTCGCGGTCGCCTGAGACCTCTCGGCAACGGCATCAAGCGTCTTGAGTCCGTCGCCGGTGTTCAACACCACCGTGGTGAGGGAGGGATCGATGAGGCCCGCCTCGACCAGCTTCTTCGTGACGCCGACCGTCACCCCGCCGGCGGTCTCCGCGAAGATCCCCTCACTCCGAGCGAGCAGCTCGATCGCGTCGACGACCTGCTCGTCGTTCACGTCCTCGACGGCCCCGCCCGTGCGACGCGCGATGTCGAGCACGTACGGCCCGTCGGCGGGGTTGCCGATGGCGAGCGACTTGGCGATGGTGTCCGGCTTCTGCGGGCGCACGACGTCGTGACCGGCCTTGAAGGCGGTGGACACCGGCGAGCAGCCCTCGGCCTGGGCGCCGAAGATCTTGTAGGGCTTGTCCTCGACGAGGCCGAGGGCGATCAGCTCCTTCAGACCCTTGTCGATCTTCGTGAGCTGCGATCCGGAGGCGATCGGGATGACCAGCTGGTCGGGCAGGACCCAGCCGAGCTGCTCGCAGATCTCGTACGCGAGGGTCTTGGAACCCTCGCCGTAGTACGGCCGCAGGTTCACGTTCACGAAGCCCCAGCCCTCGCCCAGCGGGTCGCCGATGAGCTCGGAGCAGAAGCGGTTCACGTCGTCGTAGTTGCCCTCGATGCCGACGAGCTCGCCGCCGTAGACCGCGGCCATGACGACCTTGCCCTGCTCCAGGTCGTGCGGGATGAACACGCAGGAGCGGAAGCCGGCGCGGGCCGCGGCGGCGCCGACGGCGCCGGCGAGGTTGCCGGTGGAGGAGCAGGAGAGCGTGGTGAAGCCGAAGGCGCGCGCCGCCTCGATGGCCTGCGCGACGACGCGGTCCTTGAAGGAGTGCGTGGGGTTGCCGGAGTCGTCCTTGACGAACAACTTGCCCTGCTCGACGCCGAGTTCGCGGGCGAGGTTGTCGGCCTTGACGAGCTTGGTCCAGCCGGGGTTGATGTTCGGCTTGGACGCCACGTCCGCGGGGACGGGCAGGAGCGGGGCGTAGCGCCAGATGTTGTCCGGGCCGGCCTCGATCTGCTTCCGCAGTGCCTCGGGGTCACCGGTCGGCAGGTCGTACGCGACTTCGAGCGGGCCGAAACAGGCCTGACAGGCGAAGATCGGGCCCAGCGCGTAGAGCTCGCCGCACTCGCGGCAGGAGAGGCCGGACGCGGGGCCGAGATCCACGGAACCCGTGGTCGAAGAGGTGTTTTCGTTCGTTGCGACAGTCTGCGCAGCCATGGAGGCGAGGCCCTTTCTCCTCATCTTCCTCGCGGCGCATCTCGCCACGAGACGGAATTGGCACCTTCCCCACCGAGACCTCGCGTGCGTGGTCGGCGGGATGGTTGCCGGGGCTTCAACGGGCCGTATCCCTCTGCCCCTCTGGATGAGCGGTATGGCGCCGGGGCTTCATGGGCCCCGGGCATTTGTTACGCGATGACCCCCGACGTGCGATGGTCATCCGCGTTGTTCAAGACTGTAACCGACGGCCTGGACCCTTGAGATAGTCGTCCGAACCGCGAGATGGATCACATGTAGGCCACATACAGGAGGAGCCACCCGTGCTGGAAGAGGCCGAGCGCTGGCTGACCAGGCGTTCCTGGTCCGTCGCCGACCGTCCGCTCAGCGCACTCGTCGCCGCCAAGCGGGCGTCGGGGGCCTCGGTGAGTGTCGTCCTGCCCGCCCTCGACGAGGAGGGGACGGTCGGTGCGATCGTCGCCGAGATCCGCCGTGAGCTGGTGGAGAAGGCGGCCCTCGTGGACGAGCTCGTGGTGATCGACTCCGGCTCCCGTGACCGCACGGCCGAGGTCGCCCGGGAGGCGGGCGCGCGGGTCGTGCACCGGGATGAGATCCTGCCGCGCCTTCCGGCCGTGCCCGGCAAGGGCGAGGTCCTGTGGCGCTCGCTCCTGGTGACCGGCGGCGACATCGTCGCGTTCGTCGACGCGGACCTCAGGGAGTTCTCGGCGGACTTCGTGACCGGGATAGTGGGCCCCCTCCTGACCGATCCCGACGTGGACTTCGTGAAGGCGATGTACGACCGCCCCCTGGCCGGAACCGCCGATCAGGGCGGCCGGGTGACCGAGCTGATGGCGCGCCCGCTGCTCAACATGCACTGGCCCCAGCTCGCGGGCTTCGTCCAGCCGCTGGGCGGCGAGTACGCGGCCCGCAGGTCCCTCCTGGAGCGGCTGCCGTTCCCCGTCGGCTACGGGGTGGAGCTCGGCCTGCTCGTCGACGCGCTGCACACCGTGGGCCTGGACGCGCTCGCGCAGGTCGATGTCGGTGTGCGCAAGCACCGGCATCAGGACGGGCAGGCGCTCGGCCGGATGGCCGCGGCGATCTACCGGACGGCACAGCTGCGGCTCGCGCGCGGCCATCTCGTACGGCCCGAGCTCACCCAGTTCGAACGGGGCGAGCAGGGGTTCGAGCCGCGGACCCATTCGGTGGACACGGAGGAGCGCCCGCCGATGTGCGGCATCGCGGAGTACACGGCACGCCGCGTGGCGTAACCGCCCCGAGCCGGGCATTTTGTCTACATTCCCCACTTATGTGGGTGCTTATGTGGGTCAGACAGGTAACGGGAAACGCGCTACGCGTGGGTGCCATGGCCATGGCCACGGCCACCCTCGCGGCAGGAGCGCTCGGCGCCGCGGCCGTGTCCGCCGCGGCGGACACCGAAGGCGGCGACAACGGCACCGCCCGCACCGGGCGTGAGCAGCCGGACGTCACGGTCACCAACGTGCCCGCGAAGCGGACCGCGCCGGTGTGCAGTGACGTCTGGAACACCATCGTCCTCGCGAACTCCTCGGGAAGACCGCGCACCGGGGCCGTCGCGTCCTGGCCTGCGACGCCCGGCTCGAAGCCGGTGGCGAGCAGCGGCAAGGTCACCACGCAGGGACGGACGTACGTGTGGAAGGGCGATGTCCACCGGCGCGGCAAGGTCACCGTCACCCAGCGGCTGAAGGCGCCCTGCACCTCCGGTGAGGCGCGCGCGATCACCGTGACGGCGCCCGGCAGCAACTGCCCCGCGTCCGTCCGGGGCGGCGGCACCCCGTGCACGTCGGCGATCGTCGCCCAGCGGGTGCAGGCACGGCCGGCCCCGCAGCGGCAGGAGGAGCCGGTGGGGATGGCGAGCGGACCTCGGGGGCTCGCCGAGGCGGGCGACGAGTCGGACACGATGCTGTACGCGGGTCTCGCGATCGCCCTGTGCGCGCTGGGGGCGCTCGCGGTGGCGGCGGCGAGAAGCAGACGTTTGAGCCCTCCCCCCAGGGGCTAGGTTCGCCACATGGTCTCCGAGCACGCCGCCGCCCACGTCCTCGTCGCGTCCAACCGCGGCCCCGTCACGTACACCCTTGAAGAGAACGGGGAACTGACGGCCAAGCGGGGCGGAGGCGGACTCGTCTCGGGTCTGAGCGCGATCGGGGACGATGCGGATGCCCTGTGGGTCTGCGCGGCGCTGGGCGACGGCGACCGGGAGGCCGTGCGGCGCGGGGTCGGCGAGCCGGGCGTGCGGATGCTCGACATCGATCCGCAGGTGCACGCCGACGCGTACAACGGGATCGCGAACTCGGTGCTGTGGTTCGTCCACCACATGCTCTACCAGACCCCGCTCGAACCGGCCTTCGGCCCGGAGTTCCGGGCGCAGTGGGCGTCGTACGAGACGTACAACCGCGCTTTCGCCGAGGCACTCGCCGAGAGCGCCGCGGCGGGCGCGGCGGTCCTCGTCCAGGACTACCACCTGGCGCTGGTGCCGGGGATGCTGCGCGAGCTCCGTCCCGACCTGCGCATCGGCCATTTCTCGCACACGCCGTGGGCACCGGTCGACTACTTCCGGATGCTGCCGGACGACGTCGCGGAGCAGCTGCTTCGCGGCATCCTCGGGGCCGACCGGGCGGCGTTCCTCACGGGCCGGTGGGCGGACGCGTTCACGGAATGCTGCGTGGCCGTCCTCGGCGGTACGACGGGTACGCGGATCGGGGTGCACGGCCTGGGCGCGGACGCGGACTTCCTGCGGGAGCGGTCGCGGCGGGCGGACGTGGAGGAACGTCTTGTCGCGCTGCGGGAGCAGATCGGGGGCTCCGGCGACCGGAAGGTGATCGTCCGCGTCGACCGGACGGAACTGTCGAAGAACATCGTGCGGGGCCTGCACGCCTACCGCGAGCTGCTTGAGTCCCGCCCCGAGTGGCGGGAGCGGGTGGTGCACGTCGCCTTCGCGTACCCCTCGCGGCAGGACCTCTCGGTGTACCGCGACTACACGGCGGAGGTGCAGCGGGTCGCCGACGAGATCAACTCCCGCTTCGGGGTGGAGGGCTGGACCCCGGTCGTCCTCCACGTGAAGGACGACTTCGCCCGCTCCCTGGCGGCGTACCGCCTCGCGGACGTGGCGCTGGTGAACCCCATCCGGGACGGCATGAACCTCGTGGCCAAGGAGGTTCCGGTCGTCTCGGACGAGGGGTGCGCTCTTGTCCTGTCTCGGGAGGCGGGGGCGTACGAGGAACTGGGCGAGGACGCGATCGTCGTCAACCCGTACGACGTGACGGGCACGGCTGCGGCGTTGCACGCGGCGCTGACGATGCCTCTGGAGGAGCGGGCGGAACGCACGAAACGCCTCGCGGCAGCGGCGACGGCACTCCCCCCGGCCCAGTGGTTCCTGGACCAGCTGCGGGCGCTGGGGTAGGGCGGACCCTGCGGGGCTCTCCCCAATCCCACCCCTTCCCGAAACTGGGGCTCCGCCCCAGACCCCGCTCCTCAAACGCCGGAGGGGCTGAATCCCCGCCCACCCGCCCGATTGCCCCGGAGCCGGCCATTTTCAGCCCGTCCGGCGTTTGAGGACGAACTCGGCGGAGCCGGTGATGACGGCCACCAAGGCCCCCGCGCCGAGCGGGTTTTCGGGAAGGGGCGGGGTTGGGGAAAAGTCACCGGGTAGGCGTCAGCCCTAACCTCGGCGCCGGTCAGCCCAGTTGAGCAGCGATGGCGGAGAGCAGCTCCACCACGCCCTCCGGCCCGTCCACCACCAAGTCGGCCCGTTCCGCCAACTCCGCCACCTCCGCACTGCCACTGCACACCAGCAGCCCCCGCACCTGGTCGGAGCGGAGTTTCTCCACCGCCGCGAAGGCGGGGAGGTCGCCGAGGTCGTCGCCCGCGTACAGGACGGTCTCGGCGCCTACCTCCCGTACGTAGTCGGCGAGGGCCACGCCCTTGTCCATGCCCGGTGGGCGCAACTCCAGGACCATGCGGCCCGGTTCGACGATCAGGCCGTGGCGGGACGCCAGCTCGGCGAGCGGTTCGCGCAGCGCCTCGAAGGCGGCCTGCGGATCGGACGCGCGGCGGGTGTGGACGGCCACCGCGCGCCCCTTCTCCTCTATCCACGAGCCGCGCCAGGCGCCGATCGTGTCCAGGAACCCCGGCAGTTCGGCGCGCACGGCGGCGACCCCGGGGTGCGGCTCGGCCGCGTGCACGGTGGAGGAGACGGCGTCCCAGCGCTCGGCGCCGTAGTGCCCGAGCACGACGAGGTGTTCGAGGCCCGGGACACCCGCGAGGCCGCCGTAGCGCACCGCCACGCCCGCGGGGCGCCCGGTGACGACGGCGACGGACAGCACCTTCGGCGCGAGCGCGGCGAGGGCCGGGACGGCGTCGGGGTGGGCGCGGGCCTGCTCGGGGTCGGGCACGATCGGCGCGAGCGTGCCGTCGAAGTCGAGCGCGATCACGGTTTTCCCGGGCCGCGCGAGGAGCGCGGCAAGGCCCTCGCGCCCCGCGGGGGTCACGGGCTCGGGCAGCTCGGGAGAGTTCGGCGCATACTCAAGGTCACCCATGGGCCCGACCCTACGCTCAACGCTCCGTGCGCCGGGACTCCCTGACCCGCCGAAGCCGGTTGACGGTGACCGGATCGTGCGCGAGGGCGCGGGGATCGTCGAGCAGGGCGTTCAGGAGCTGGTAGTAGCGCACCGGCACCAGGCCGAGCTGCTCACGCACCGCCCGCTCCTTGGCGCCGGGACCGGTCACCCAGTCGCGGCGCTCAAGGGCGAGGATCGCGCGGTCGCGCTCGGAGAGACCGGTGTCGGGGAACGCGTCGTCGGAGGAATCGGCTGGATCCGAGGCGTCCGTGGCATCCGTCATGCCGGCCACGCTATTCCGAGTTCTCCTCGGTGGCCGCCTTGGTCTGGATCTGGCTGAGGATCGACGCCGGGTTGCCGTTCTCGTCGACGGACTTGCCGATGTACTTCTTCACATCGACGGACACCTGCGCCCAGGACGTCTTGCCGACGGGGTACAGCTGCGAGGTGGGCAGCTCGTCGAGGAACTCGGCGAGCGCCTCGTCGTTCTTGTTGCCCGTCATCTGCTCGGCGGCGGTGTTCGTCACGGGCAGCAGGTCGTACTCGCGCGAGAAGTCCAGGACGTTCTTGGTGCTGTAGGCGAAGTCGAGGAACTTGCCGACCTCCTCGCGGTGGCCCTTCTGCTTGAAGGCCATCATCCAGTCGGCGACACCCATCGTGGCCTGGGCCTTGCCGTTCACGCCGGGCATCGGCACCATGCCGTACTTCACGCCCTTCTTGGCGGCCATCTGCATCAGCGTGGGGTGGCCGTTGAGCATGCCGACGTCGCCGCGCGTGAAGGCGGCGAAGGCCTCGGCGCGGTCGAGCTTGGCGGGGGGCGTGGCCCCGGTCAGGCCCTTGCCGACGAGCTCGTCCTTCAGCCAGGTGAAGGTCTTCACGTTCTGCGGGGAGTCGATGTCGTACGTGCCGACGTTGTCGGTGTAGCCGCCGCCTCCGCTGAGCAGCCACTGCATCGTCTCGGCCTGCGCCTCTTCCTTGCCGAGCGGCAGGGCGTAGGGGATTTTCACGCCGCGCGCCTTGAGTGTCTTGGCGGCGGCCGCGAGATCGCTCCAGCTCTGCGGCGGCCTGAGGCCGGCGTCCTTGAAGATCTTCTCGTTGTAGAAGAGCAGGCGCGTGGAGGAGGCGAACGGCATGCCGTACTGGACGCGCTTGAGCTCGCCCGCCTCGGAGAGGGGGGCCATGAAGTCGGCCTGGGTGGAGATGGAGACCAGGTCCTCGGTGCGGTACAGCTTGTCCTGCGCGGCGTAGTCGGCGTAGGCGCCGATCTGGGCCATGTCCGGGGCGTCGCCGGCCTTGACCATTTCCTTGACCTTGCGGTCCACGTCGGTCCAGGAGTAGACGTCGACGTCGACCTTGATGCCGGGGTTCTCCGCCTCGAACTTCTTGGCGAGCTTGTCCCAGTACTTCTGGGAGCTGTTGGCCTTGGAGTCGCCGTAGTCGGCGGCCACCAGCTTGAGGGTGACGTCGCCGGAGTCGCCCGGACCGCCGCAGCCGGCGAGTACCGCCGCCATGCCCAGTGCGGCTATCGCCGCGGTCAGTCCTGTCGCGCGCCGCTGCACAGCTGTTCCCACCCTCGATGATCTTCGTGAACTGCGATTTTCCCTCGCGTATGGACACGAGGTCTACACCACCTCAGTATCGCTTGTGCAACGGCGTACCAATGACGTCCCACCGGCAAGGAGCCCTGACGCATGTCGCGTACCGCAGCAGAGATCGCAACGCAGCCCGCCTGCTGGCACCGGGCGGCCGAGGCCGCGCTCGCCTTCGACGGGCTGCCGCGGCCGGGCGAGCGGGTGGCTGTCACCGGGTGCGGGACGTCGTGGTTCATGGCCATCGCCTACGCGGCGCTGCGCGAGGCCGCCGGGCAGGGCGAGACGGACGCGTTCGCGTCGTCGGAGTTCCCCGCGGGGCGGACGTACGACCGGGTCGTGGCCATCACGCGCTCGGGTACGACGACGGAGGTACTCGAACTCCTCGGCGAGCTGAAGGGCACGGTCCCGACCACGGCGCTCACCGCCGATCCGAAGACGCCGGTCATGGACGCGGCCGACGCGGTGGCGGTCCTCGACTGGGCGGACGAAGACTCGGTCGTCCAGACCCGCTTCGCGACGACGGCCCTGGCGTTCCTGCGGGCCGGGCTCGGTGACATCCCCGGCGTGAAGCCGGTCGCCGACGCGGCGGCGGACGCGGAGCTCGCGGTGCGGGAGCCGCTGCCTGCCACTGTCGTGGAGGCCGAGCAGTGGACGTTCCTGGGCCGCGGCTGGACGTACGGCCTCGCGCTGGAGGCGGCGCTGAAGATGCGGGAGGCGGCGGGCGCCTGGACGGAGTCGTACCCCGCGATGGAGTACCGCCACGGCCCGATCGCCATCACCGGCCCCGGCCGGGTGGCGTGGATGTTCGGGGTGCTTCCGGAGGGGCTCGCGGCGGATGTCGCCCGGGTGGGCGGCGAACTGGTGACCCACCGAACCATGGACCCCATGGCGGACCTGATCCGGGCCCAGCGGCTAGCGGTGGCCCTGGCAGAAGCACGGGGCTACGACCCGGACCGCCCGCGGAATCTGACGCGGAGCGTGATCTTGGGCTGAGGGGGGTGCCGTGCCGACCCCCGGGGGGCCATGCCCGCCCCGGGGGGGGGCGGCTGCGATCACCTTTCGGCGGGTGGGCGGCTAACCCTGAACCGCCGCTTCGCGACGGATGTCTCCCACCCACCCACCCGATCACCCAGCAGCGCCCCCACACCGAACGACGCAAAACCTCCCACCCGGGGTAACGGGCGGGCGGGTGGGGAAGATCTGCCGCGCAGCGGCGGGCTTGGGAGACCGCGCCGGAAGGACGGACAGAACCCAGACAAAGCCCGGCACACCGCGGGGTAACGGGCGGGCGGGTGGGGAAGATCCGCCGCGCAGCGGCGGTACAGGGGAGCCCGCCCCGGGCGGAGCCCAGAGGCCTCGCCCCCGTGGGGCGGAAAGGGGCGCCCCGCCGCGAAAAGGACCTTCGCCCCCGCGCAAGCACCCCGAAGTGGACTAGACCTCTCGCGGCGAAGGCGCGACACTGTCACCCGTGAGACATGTCATCGCCCTCGATGTGGGCGGCACCGGAATGAAGGCCGCCCTGGTCGGAGCGGACGGCGCGCTCCTGTACGAGGCGCGGCGGGCCACCGGCCGGGAGCGCGGGCCCGACGCCGTGGTCGAGTCCATCCTCGGCTTCGCCGCCGACCTCCGCGCCCACGGGATCAAGGAGTTCGGGGAGCCCGCCGCCGCGGCCGGTGTCGCGGTCCCCGGCATCGTCGACACCGAGCGCGGCATCGCCGTCTACGCATCGAACCTCGGCTGGCGCGACGTCCCGATGCGCGAGCTCCTGAGCCGCAGGCTGGAGGGCGTACCCGTGGCACTCGGCCACGACGTCCGCACCGGCGGCCTCGCCGAGGGCCGGATCGGCGCGGGGAAGGGTGCCGACCGGTTCCTGTTCGTGCCGCTCGGCACGGGAATCGCCGGAGCCATCGGCATCGGCGGCGGCATCGAGCCCGGCGCCCACGGCTCGGCGGGCGAGATCGGGCACATCATCGTGCGCCCCGGCGGACCGCCCTGCGGCTGCGGCCAGCGCGGCTGCCTGGAGCGCCTCGCATCCGCGTCCGCGGTGAGCGAGGCCTGGGCGGCGGCGAGCGGCGACCCGGACGCGGACGCGGCGGACTGCGCGAAGGCCGTGGAGTCGGGCGACCCACGGGCCATAAAGGTCTGGCAGAACGCCGTCGACGCGCTCGCCGACGGCCTCATCACCGCCCTCACCCTCCTGGACCCGCACACCCTGATCATCGGTGGCGGTCTCGCCGAGGCGGGGGAAACCTTGTTCACACCCCTGCGGGCGGCCATGACGGAACGGATCGTCCAGTTCCAGACCCTGCCCCTCGTCGTCCCCGCCGCCCTGGGGGACACCGCCGGATGCCTGGGCGCGGGCCTGCTCGCCTGGGATCTCCTCGGCGAACCCGGGCCCCTGCCCCCCACTGACCCCGACTCCACGGAGGTAACCGCCTGATGGCCGCTAGCAAAGTTCTCGCCGGTGCTCAGGTGGTACTCCCCACCGGGACGCTCACAGGCGGCCGCGTGATCGTCGACGGCACGCGCATCGCGGATGGGGGCACCTCCCTGCTCGAGCGCAGCCGAGAGCTTGGGGGAGCTCCCGCGGACGCGGAGACGATCGACCTCACCGGCCACTGGGTGGTCCCCGGCTTCGTCGACATCCACAACCACGGCGGCGGCGGAGCCTCCTTCACCTCCGGCACGGTCGAGGACGTGCTCAAGGGCGTCCACACGCACCGCCTGCACGGCACGACCACCGTCGTCGCCTCCACCGTCACCGGCGAGATGGACTTCCTCGCCCAGCGGGCCGGCCTGCTCAGCGAACTGGCCGAGCAGGGCGACATCGCGGGCATCCACTTCGAGGGCCCCTTCATCTCGCCGTGCCGCAAGGGCGCCCACAGCGAGGTGCTCCTGCGCGACCCGGACCCCGCCGAGGTCCGCAAGCTGATGGACGCGGCCCGCGGCCGGGCGAAGATGTTCACGCTCGCCACGGAGCTGCCGGGCGGCATCGACTCCGTACGGCTCCTCGCCGAGCACGGCGTCATCGCGGCCATCGGGCACACGGACGCGACGTACGAGCAGACGGTGGAGGCCATCGACGCGGGCGCGACCGTCGCCACGCACCTCTACAACGCGATGCCCGGCCTCGGCCACCGCGAGCCGGGCCCGATCGCCGCGCTCCTGGAGGACGAGCGGATCACGGTCGAGCTGATCAACGACGGCACGCATCTGCACCCCGCCGCGTTCGAGCTGGCCTTCCACCACGCGGGCGCCGACCGCACCGCGCTCATCACGGACGCGATGGACGCGGCGGGCTTCGGCGACGGGCGGTACATGCTCGGCCCGCTGGAGGTCGACGTGAAGGACAGCGTCGCGCGCCTCGTCGAGGGCGGTTCGATCGCCGGCTCCACCCTCACCCTGGACCGCGCGTTCAAGCGCTCGGTGACCGTCGACGGTCTCGCCGTCGACGACGTCGTGCGCGCCATCTCCGCCAACCCCGCCAAGCTGCTGGGGATGTACGACACGGTCGGCTCGCTGGAGCCCGGCAAGGACGCCGACCTGGTGGTCCTGGACGCGGCCTTCGACCTGGTGGCCGTCATGCGCAAGGGCGAGTGGGTCGTCGCGCCCACGCGTTGAAAGGCGCCGCGGAGAAGGCGGTCGGTCCGGACCCCTGGGCCAACCGCCTTCTTTTTGGCATGATCAGCCGCGCAAGAGGACAGCAGCAAGCGCGTTCTCCATTGATCCCGGGGGTGGACGACACGTGATTCTGACGGTCACGCTGAACGCCGCCCTGGACATCACCTACCGCGTCCCCGCCCTCACCCCGCACGCCTCGCACCGCGTCACCGAGGTCATCGAGCGGCCCGGCGGCAAGGGCCTGAACGTCGCCCGCGTCCTCGCCGCCCTCGGCCACGACGTGACGGTGACCGGCTTCGCGGGCGGCGACACGGGCCGCGTCCTGCACGAGCGCCTCACCCGCGAGCCCCGCGTCACGGACGCGCTCGTGCCCGTCGACGGCGCCACCCGCCGCACGCTCGCGATCGTCGACGCGACGACCGGCGACACGACACAGCTGAACGAACCGGGACCGGCGATCTCGCCCGCCGAATGGGCCGCTTTCCAGGAGTCGTACGAGGAGCTGCTGCGCCGGGACGCGGCGGCCGTCGCACTCTGCGGGAGCCTGCCGCCGGGCGTCCCGGTCGGCGCGTACGCGACGCTCGTACGGGCCGCACGCGCCGCCAAGGTCCCCGTGCTCCTCGACACCAGCGGCGAGGCGCTGCGCCGTGGCGTCGCCGCCCGCCCCGACATCGTCAAGCCGAACGCCGACGAACTGGCCGAGCTGACCGGCTCCCACGAGCCCGCCCAGGCGACCCGTGACGCCCGCCGCAGGGGCGCGTACGCCGTGGTGGCGTCCCTGGGCGCCGACGGCCTGCGCGCCGTCACGCCGGAGGGCACCTGGCAGGCGGCCCCGCCCACCCGCGTGCGCGGCAACCCGACGGGCGCCGGTGACTCGGCGGTGGCGGGCCTGCTCTCCGCCCTGGTGGAGGGACTCCCGTGGCCGCGGCGCCTCGCACGGGCCGTGGCCCTGTCCGCGGCGACGGTCGAGTCCCCCGTGGCGGGCGAGTTCGCGCCGTCGACGTACGAAGACCTGCTCGCGCGGGTCGCGGTGACCGGGGAGGCCACCGCGGCGTGAGACCACGCGTCTCCGCGTGGGCGACGCACAACGCGACGCACAACGGGCCGCTGCGGCCCAGGAATTGGGGACATTCAACGTGCCACTGGTATCCACCGGCGACCTGGTATCCGACGCGCGCGCGGCGGGGCGCGGGATCGCCGCGTTCAACGTGATCACGCTGGAGCACGCGGAGGCGATCGCCGCGGGCGCCGAGCGGGCGGGCTCCGCCGCGATCCTGCAGATCTCCGAGAACGCCGTGAAGTTCCACGGCGGCAGCCTCACCGCGATCGCCGCGGCGACGGCGGCGGTCGCGAAGGCGTCATCGGCCCCGCTCTCCCTGCACCTGGACCACGTCATGGACCCGGAACTCCTGCGGGCCGCCCACCCCGAGGGCTTCAGCTCGGTGATGTTCGACGCGTCGAAGCTGCCGTACGACGAGAACGTCAAGGCGACCGCGGAGGCCGTGCGTTGGGGCCACGAGCGGGGCATCTGGATCGAGGCGGAGCTGGGCAAGGTGGGCGGCAAGGAGGGCGAGGCCCCCCTGGACGCGCACGCCCCCGGGGTGCGGACGGACCCCGCGGAGGCGGCGGCCTACGTGGCCGACACGGGAGTCGACGCCCTCGCGGTGGCGGTGGGTTCCTCCCACGCGATGACGTCCCGTACGGCGACCCTGGACCACGAGTTGATCGCCGCGCTCACGGCGGCGGTCCCCGTACCGCTCGTGCTGCACGGCTCAAGTGGCGTGCCGGACAACGAGATCCGGCAGGCCGTCGCGTCCGGCATGGTGAAGATAAATGTCGGCACGGCCCTCAACACGGCGTTCACGGGCGCGGTGCGCGCGTACCTCGGCGCCCATGAGCAGGGCGTCGACCCCCGGAAATACCTCGCCCCGGCTCGCGAGGCGATGGCCGGGACGGTGGCGGGGTTCCTGGGGCTGCTGACGTAGTACCGGGAGCAGCCCCAGGCAGGCGGTGACGGCTCAGCCCTTGTCGCCCTCCACGAGCCACATCTTGTCGATGTTGGCCCCGGTCGTCCCGCACAGGTCGCTCTGCGCGCAGGTGAGCGTGACCGAGTTGGTGCCCTTGGTGAGCTGGACCACCGCCCAGGTGTTGGTCCAGCCCTTCTCCCAGTCCCCTTCCTCCGCGTGGGCGAAGTTCTTCATGTTCAGGGGACGGGTCTGCTTCTTGCCGTTGACGAGGATGGTGGCGTTCGAGTCCTTGCCGGGGACGCCGTAGTTCACGTGGAGGCTGTACGAGCCGGACTTCGGGATGCCGCTCACATTCCATGTCACCTGGGCGCCGACCTTGTCGAACCCGGAGACGTAGACACCGCCCTCGGACTCGGCGCCCTCTATGTCGGAGGCCGTGGTCGTGCCGCCCTCCAGCTTCAGGGCTTTCGCGTCCGTCTTCGGCAGGTCGGCGGGACCGTCGGGCTTCTTCGTCGGCTTCTCGCTGGGCTCGACCGTCTCGGCCTGGGTGGAGCCGGCGCCCGCGTCCGTCTCGCCGCCCTTGTCGTCGCCGCCGCCGAACAGCATCGCGGCGCCGATCCCGATGGCGACGACCGCGACGACCGCGATCGCGGCGATCAGGAGGCCCTTGGTGTTGGGGCCGCCGCCGCGACCGCCGGAGCCGCGGGACGCCGGGGTGTACTGCGGGGCCGTGGGGGCTCCGCCGGGCTGCGTCTCCGGAGCGGCGTAGTGCGCGTTCGGCTGGCCGTAGGCCTGCTGCTGCGACGGCACCTGCTGGCCGTACGCGGGCGGGGCCTGTGTGCCGTAGGCAGGGGGGCGGCGGTCGCCGACCGCACGCACCTGGTTGTACGAGGACCGGGAACCGGGGTACCCGTAGCCGCCCCCGCCGCTGGGCGGGGTGGCGCCGGCCGCCTGTCCGTCTTCGTACAGATAGCCGAACGGATCGTCGTCGCCCTCCGGCGGGTTCGGCGCGTGTTCGCCGTTATTGCCGGGCGTCATTCCCAGGTCACTCCCTCATATCGCTGACCGGGGGAGCCTACCCGCTCCGGGTAGGCCCAATGGGTGGCGTGCGCCTCATCCGGCCCGCCTGTGCTGCTTGGCACGTGACCGCTTCTCCACGTACATCCGCTGGTCAGCGGAGTGCAACACCTCGTCTGCCGACATCCCGCAGTGCGCCCAGCCGATGCCGAAACTCGCACCTACCCGGACCGCTCGCCCGTCCACCCGTATCGGCGGGATGATCGCGTTCCGCAGCCGGACCGCGAGGTCCTGCGCGTCGGCACGGCCGAGGCCGTCCGCGAGGACGACGAACTCGTCGCCGCCGAGCCTCGCCACGGTGTCCCCGTCACGAACGCCGCTGGTCAGGCGCCTGGCCACCTCGATGAGGACGGCGTCACCGGTGTGGTGCCCGAAGCGGTCGTTGATCGACTTGAAGCCGTCGAGGTCGCAGAAGAGCACCGCGAGGCCCTTGGTGCCGTCGTCCGTGTCCCCGTGCCCCTCGGGCGGCGCGACGGTGTGCACATGGTGGTCGAAGCCGTCGGCGCCCTGCTGGAGTGCGTGCGCGTTGTTCGAGCCGTAGTCGAAGCTGTGCTGCCCGTCGGCGTCGTACACGCCGTCGTACGCCGCGTCCAGCGAGTCCACCGCGCTCGGCTGACCCGCGTGCGGCCTGCGACAGAGGCGGGCGCTGAGGCGCGAGCGCAGCTCGGCGGAGTTCGGCAGGCCGGTGAGGGAGTCGTGCGAGGCGCGGTGCGCGAGCTGGAGCTCGCGGCGCTTGCGCTCCTCTATGTCCTCGACGTGGGTGAGCAGGAAGCGCGGCCCGTCGGCGGCGTCGGCGACCACGCTGTTGCGCAGGGAGACCCAGACGTACGTCCCGTCGCGGCGCGCGAGGCGCAGCTCGGCCCTGCCGCCCTCGGCGGAGGTCCGCAGGAGCGTGCCGATGTCCTCGGGGTGGACCAGGTCGGAGAACGAGTAGCGGCGCATCGCGGACGCGGGGCGGCCGAGCAGGCGGCACAGGGCGTCGTTCGTGCGCAGGATGCGGCCGTGCTGGTCGCCGCCCATCTCGGCGATGGCCATACCGGACGGCGCGTACTCGAAGGCCTGGCGGAAGGACTCCTCGCTGGCCCGCAGCGCCTGCTGCTCGCGCTCCAGGCGGACCAGGGCGCGCTGCATGTTGGCGCGCAGGCGGGCGTTGCTGATCGCGATGGCGGCCTGGAAGGCGTACATCTGGAGGGCCTCGCGGCCCCAGGCGCCGGGCCTGCGGCCGTTGCGGGGGCGGTCCACGGAGATCACGCCGAGCAGTTCGCCGCCGGCGGCGCCCGTCGCGTACATCGGGGCGAAGAGGCGGTCGGCGGGGTGCCACTCGTCCTCGAAGCGGGGCTCGGGGCCGTCGGTGTACCACTGGGGGACGTCGTCCTCGTCCAGGACCCAGCCCTCGGTGTACGAGATGAACCGCAGGGCGCCCCAGGCCTCACCCATGGCGAGGCGCTTCTCCCAGGCCTCGCGGGAGCCGACACGGCCGGTGATGAGGGCCTCGGCGGCGGTGTTGCCCGCGAAGGCGGCGACCACGAGGTCGCCGTCGGGGCGCACGAGATTGACGCACGCCAGCTCATAGCCAAGGCCGTTGACCACGCCGTCGGCGACCGTCTGCAGCGTGTCCGCCAGGCTCCGGGCCGTGTTGAGATCCGCCACCACCTGATGCAGCTGCCGCAGGGTCGCAAGACGGACGTACGGCTCCGACTCGGTCTCCATTGCTCGCTCTCCCCGAGACCTCGACAGCAACTCCAGGATTCGCAGCGCCCTTAGTGTTCTCGTCGTACCTGAGTTTCCTCAGTGTCTGATTGCCACCGTCACTGAATCACAGCGAGCAGCTCACTCGGTACACAGGGTCAACAAAATATGGGTCCTGTGACTCAAGTCACAGATGGGAAGCCTTCGTTGGTCCAGTCCACTCCTCCGTCGCACACCCTGCCAGGGCGTCGCGGGCATCGGCCATCGGTCCTAGGCCCGGTCTCGGCCCTGGGCCCGATGTGACGGCGGGGGCGGCGCGGCTAGCGTCACTCTCGTGGTTCCCGTACTGAAGACATCTGCCGAGAGCGCTGCCGCGACTCCCCCTGCCCCGCCCTCCCCCCGTGCCCCGTCCCCCGACGGGCATCCTGTGGGGGTGAGCAACGAAGAGTTCCGCGCCGCCATGTCCCGGCTCGCCGCGGGGGTGGTCCTGGTGACCGCCCGCGAGCCGTCCCTCGACGCGGACGACCCGCAGGCACCGGTCGGGGAGGACGTCGGCATGACCGCGACGGCCTTCCTCTCCGTGTCCCTGGACCCGCCGCTCGTGCTGGTCAGCCTGCGTGAGGGCTCCCGGATGGACGACCTGCTCGCCGAGCAGCCGCTGTGGGGGGTCTCGGTGCTCTCCGAGAGCCAGCGGCACATCGCGGGACGGTTCGCGATGAAGGGCAGGATCAGCGACCGGCTCCTCTTCGAGGACATCGCCTACGCCCGGGGGGAGACGTCCGGGGCGCCCTTGATCGGCGGCGCGCTCGCGACGCTGGAGTGCCGGACCGAACAGACCGTGACAGCGGGTGACCACACCCTTGTCATCGGGCGGGTACTTTCGGCTGATCTGCCGAGCGCCGACGGCGGCCCATTGACGTACTTCAAGGGGAAGTACCGACAGTTGGGCTGATGGTTTTCGCTTCAACGGACTTTGCTGGCGCACCTTTGCGCTCAGGGGCGCCCGCCCGGCCGGGGCTCAGCCCCAGCCATCCCCCGAGCGGCCGCGCTTGGTCTGGCTGCGCTGCTTCTTCTCGCGCAGCCGCCGTTCGTTGATCCCGCGGGGGATCTTCGTGGCGCGGCGGGGCCGCGGCGGCGGCGCGGTGGCCTCCGCGAGCAGCGAGGCGAGGCGGGTGGCCGCCATCTCGCGGTTGCGCCACTGGGAGCGGTGCTCGGAGGCCCGCACGCTGACGACACCGCCGACCAGGCGGCCCGCGAGCCGCTCCAGGGCGCGTTCCTTCCACACCGGGGGCAGGGCTTGGGTGTTGGCCAGGTCGAACCTCAGCTCCACCTGCGAATCGCTGGTGTTGACGTGCTGACCGCCCGGCCCGGAGGACCTGGAGAAGCGCCACATGAGCTCGGCCTCGGGCAGGGAGACGGAGCCGCGGATGACATAGGGACCGGACATGAGTCCTATGGTCCCGCGTCTGTCCGGTCCACGTCACCCGCATTTACGGCGCGGCACGCTTGCGGCGTAAGGGGCGCAAGAGACGAGTAAAGAAAGTAAAAGGACCTGGAACCTCTGGGACCCCGGTCGACGTTCATAGGGGTGACGGTAGCTTCGTCCCCAGTACGAAGCCCGTTCGTACGCAACGAGGGAAGGGACTCCCAACAATGGCAGTAAGCCTGTCCAAGGGTGGCAACGTCTCGCTCACCAAGGAGGCTCCGGGCCTGACCGCCGTCACCGTGGGCCTCGGCTGGGACGTCCGTACCACCACTGGCACCGACTTCGACCTGGACGCCTCGGCCATCGCGGTGAACCCGCAGGGCAAGGTCTTCTCGGACCAGCACTTCGTCTTCTTCAACAACAAGGTGACGCCGGACCAGACCATCGAGCACACCGGTGACAACGTCACGGGTGAGGGCGAGGGCGACGACGAGCAGATCAAGGTCAACCTGGCGGGCCTCCCGGCCGACATCGACAAGATCGTCTTCCCGGTCTCGATCTACGACGCCGAGAACCGCTCGCAGAACTTCGGCCAGGTGCGGAACGCCTTCATCCGCATCATCAACCAGGCCGGCGGCACCGAGATCGCCCGCTATGACCTGAGCGAGGACGCCGCCACCGAGACCGCCATGGTCTTCGGCGAGCTGTACCGCAGCGGCGCGGAGTGGAAGTTCCGCGCGGTCGGCCAGGGGTACGCCTCGGGCCTCGTCGGCATCGCGCAGGACTTCGGCGTCAACGTCTGAGGTTCATAGGCCAGTTCACGAGGGCCCCCGGCGGAATCTCCGCCGGGGGCCCTCGTGGTGGGTCGCCGCCCGCCTCGGCGCGAGGGCGAGGTGCGACGGCTAATCTGCGCCGCATGA
This sequence comes from Streptomyces sp. NPDC051218, assembly GCF_044455475.1. Taxonomy (NCBI): domain Bacteria; kingdom Bacillati; phylum Actinomycetota; class Actinomycetes; order Kitasatosporales; family Streptomycetaceae; genus Streptomyces; species Streptomyces sp. NPDC051218. Next base: position 477,764 of record NZ_JBITEU010000004.1, read on the forward strand.
TCCTCGAACCGCTCGCACCCGCGGAGGACGGCGCGCTCCCCGGCGAGCTGCTCACCGAGCTCACCGCCCTGTACGCGTCGAACCACGTCTTCCACGCCCTCTCCGGGGACTTCCCCGACCCCGCGGACATCCGCCCCGAGCAGGTCGCCGCGGAGCTCGCCGACGAGCTGGCCGCGCCGGGGGCCGAGGTGCTCGTCGCACGGTCCGCGGGGCGGGTCGTCGGCATCGCCGTCACGCTGGAGCGCCACCCCGACCCCGCCGACCCCGATCCCTGGATCGGCCTGCTCATGGTCGATGCCGGGCAGCAACGCAAGGGGCACGGCCGGGAGTTCGCGGGCAGGATCGAGGAGCGGTTCCGGGCGGACGGGCGCGGCGGGGTGCGGATCGCCGTCCTGGAGGGGAACGCAGCGGGGCTCGCCTTCTGGAGCGCACTCGGGTACGAGGTCATCGACCACCGCCGCGATCTTCGGGCGGACCGCCCCTGCGCGGTCCTTCGCAAGCAGCTTGCGTAGGCCCGTTCCGTACGCCACCGCACCGAAGCAGCCACGCAGGACGCCCTGGTCTTCGTCCACCCCTGCCCTAGGGACGCGCCGGCTTCCCGTCGCCGTAGAGCCACGGGCCCCAGATGGCGCGCACCTTCTTGCGCGCCGCCTCGCTGCCCGCGTGCTTCTCCACGTAGCGGGTGAAGTCACCGGTGTCCGCGTTGCCGTGGCGGTGGGTCCTCGTCCAGCCCTGCACGATGTCGTAGAAGGTGTCGTCGCCCACCGCCCGGCGGATCTTGTGGATGACCATGCCGCCCCGCTCGTACACCGGGCTGTCCGAGATGTCCGCGGCGGACGGCGGTTTGGCGGGCGGGAAAGCCCAGATGGCGTCGTTGTCCTCCTGGTCCTCGTAGTAGTCGCCCGCGTAGATCTGGTCGAAGATCTCCTGCGCGCTGTCGCCGTCGTTGTCCTCCTGCCAGAGCCACTCGGCGTACGTCGCGAAGCCCTCGTTCAGCCACATGTCCCGCCAGGACTTGGGCGTCACGGAGTTCCCGAACCACTGGTGGGCCAGCTCGTGCACGATGAGCTGGGGCTCGGGGGCTCCGGGGTAGGTGGGCCGGGTCTGGGTCTCCAGGGCGTAGCCCGCGTCCCCCTCCCCGGCGACGATCGCGCCGGTCGACGAGAAGGGGTAGGGGCCGAAGTTCAGCTCCTGCCACTCCATGATGTCGGGGATGCGGGCGAGCGCCTTCGCACTGGCCTTGGCCTCGGAGGGCAGCACCGCGGTGAGCACCGGGATGCCGGACTTCGTCGTCGACTTCTTCACCTCGTACGGCCCGATCGCCACCGTCGCGAGATAGCTGGCCATCGGCTCCGCGCCGTGCCAGGCGAAGGTGGTGCGGCCGTTCTTGGTCGACTCGCGGGTCAACTCACCGTTGGAGATGGCCTTCAGGCCCTGGGGGACGGTGACGCGTATGTCGTACGACGCCTTGTCCGAGGGATGGTTGTTGGCGGGGAACCACGCCATCGAGCCGGACGGCTCGCCCAGCGCGATGGCACCTTCCTCGGTCCTCAGCCAGCCCTCCTCGGAGTCGTCCGGGTCGGTGATGGTCTCCGGGCTGCCGGAGTAGCGGACGACCGTGCGGAACGTCTCGCCCTCGTCGAGGTCGTCCGCGGGCCGGATCGTCAGCTCCTGCCCGTCGCGGTGGAAGGAGGCGCCCTTGCCCTCGACGCTCACGCTCTTCACCTCGAGCCCCTTGAGGTCGAGGTTGAAGGCGCTGAGGTCCTTCGTCGCGCGCGCCGTGATCTCGGCCGTGCCGGTGAGGTGACGCGCGTCGGGGTCGTACCCGATGGCCAGGTCGTAGTGCGCGACGTCGTAACCGCCGTTGCCCAGCTTGGGGAAGTACGGGTCACGCACGCCGTCGGCCCCGGGCGTGCCGTGCACTCCGGAGCCGCTGCACGCGGTGAGGACGAGGGCGGTGAGGGCGGCGGCGGACGTGCCGCGCAGCGCCGTGGATCGTAGGTGCACGGATGCGATCTTATGCGGCATATGTTCGTCCGGCTGTCCCGCCCGTACGCGGTGGCGCCGCCCTACAGGACAGCGATGCCCAACGGGCGCTCTCCCGCGGGGAGTCGGTGCGTGTCGCCGCTCTTCAGGTCGATGACCGTGATCCCGTTCCAGAAGCCGTCGCGGGTGAAGCCGCCGGTGACGTAGGCGGTGCCGCCGTCCTCGGAGACGGCCACGTCCTCGTGCGGCCCTTCGAGCGGGAAGACCTTCTCCTTGCCGTCCTTCGTACGCATGGTCAGCGAGGGCCCCTCGTCCGTCGAGGGGTCGATGGGTCCCGTGCCGACCGCGAACAGCGTGCCGTCGTCCGTGATCCGTGCGCCGTGCTGATGGGTGTTGGCCGTCATCTTCTCGATGGCGGACTCCCCCGTGCGCGGATCGAGCACGACGAGCTTCTCGCCCTCGAAGGGCAGCAGGAGCTTGCCGTCCGAGGGGCGTACGGCGGCGTAGTGCGGCTTCAGCCAGGAGCCGAGGCCGCCTTCCGTGCCGTAGGGGGCGACTTCGATGCGGCGGGGGTCGAGGGAGTCGGCGCGGACCACCGTCACGTCGAAGGAGTCGTGGTTGGTCGCGTAGACCTCGCGGCCGTCCTTCGACACGTCCACGTCGAAGGGGCGCCGGCCCACTGGAACGGTGTCCGTGACCTCGCGCTTCCCGGTGTCGATGACCTCCAACGCCCCCTTCCCGTCCGGCACGTTGACACCTACGTAGGCGTGCTCGCCGTCCGGGGAGAGTGCGATGCCCATGCCGCCGCCGCGGTACTCGCCGGTCGTCACGGGGCCGGTGTCGGTCTCGTAGGGGATGCGGTCGACGCGCTCACGGGTGTGGGTGTCGACGACCGCCACGGCATCCGCGGTGGCGACCCAGGCGCGGCCGTCGTCGCCCACGGTCAGGCCGTACGGGGCTGTACCGACCCGCACGGATTCGATGGGGCCGCGCTCGGGGTCGACGAACGTGACGGTGTCCGAGCCGAAGTCGGCCACCAGGAGGGTGCCGTCGGGGGTGCGTTGTTCCGCCGGCAGGGTGGCCGTGGCCTTGGGGCGGGCGGGCTCGGTGGCGCGCTCGGTGCCGGAGGCCGCCCGGCTGTCCGCGGCGGCTCCGCAGCCCGCGAGTACCGCCGCCGCGAGGACGGCCGACGCACCCGTGGCGAAAGCCCGCGCCTTCACGCGGCGCCCCTCAACAGCGCGGCGATCTCGGCGAAACCGCGGCGCTCGGCGTGCGCGAGTGGCGGCACGCCGTCCCGGTCGGCGAGGCCGGGCGTCGCGCCCGCGGCGAGCAGCAGCTCCACGATCTCCTGGTGCTTCCGCCCGCCGTCGCCGAGGATCACGGCCTCCAACAGGGCGGTCCAGCCGAGGTCGTTGACGTGGTCGACGTCGATGTCGGTGACGCGCAGGACTTCCCGTACGTACGCGACGTGGCCCCGCTCAGCCGCGGGGATCACGGAGATCCCGCCGAAGCGGTTACGGAGCTTCAGGTCGGGCCCCGCGGGCAGCAGGACGTGCAGCATGGCGACGCTGCCGGTCACGCCGATGGCAAGCCAGGGGCTCTCGGCGCGGTGGTCCTGGGCGTCGACGTCGGCGCCCGCGGCCACCAGGGCTCGCGCGGCCTCGACGTGATCGCCGGTGACGGCGATCAGCAGGGGTGTGCGCAGCTCGGTGTCGCGGGCCTCGACGCGGGCGCCCGCTTCGAGAGCGGCTCTCACCTCGTCGGCGTTACCGGCCCGTGCGGCGTCGAGCAGCCGCTGGTCATCGGCGGTCCTCGCCATGGTCGTCCTCCTCGTCGTCGTACGGACCGGAAACAGCCTCGGAGTCATGAGATCCGCTGGCTTCAGCGGCCGAGCGCCGCGACGCCCGCCTTCGCGAACTTCTCGTCCAGGTCGCCGCTCGGGGCGCCCGCGACGCCGATGCCCGCGATGGGCGCGCCCTTGGCGGTCACCGGCGCACCGCCCGCGAGGAACAGCGTGCCGGGGATGTCCTTCAGGTTCGGGGTCTGCTCCAGGCGCTTGACCAGCTCGGAGGTGGGCGCGTTCCAGGAGACGGCGGTGTAGGCCTTCTTCACGGCGGACTCGGGGGACTGCGGTCCCGCGCCGTCGCCGCGCAGCTCGACGATGGTGTTGCCGTTGCGGTCGACGACGGCGACGGAGACGCGCTGGTTCTCCTTCTCGGCGGCGTCGAGGGTGGCCTGGGCGGCCTTGGTCGCGGCGTCGATGTTCAGGTGCGTCGACTGCGTGAGGTTCTTGTTGCCCGCGTCGGCGGCGACGGCGGCCTGGGGAGCGGCGGCCGGGGCCTCTGCGCTGGCGGAGACGGCGCCGAAGGTTCCGGCGCCGAGGACGGCGGCGGTGGCGGCGACGGTCAGGACACGGGTGCGGCGGGAGAGCTTCTGCATCGGGGGCTCCTCGGGTGAAGGCGTGAAGGCGGCGGGTTTCGGGGGAGGTCGTTTCCCCTGTTCCGGGGGAGGTCGTTTCCTCTGCGATCAATCCTCCGGCCGCATCCGGGGCCCACCCCTCGACGTACCGGCTGCCACCTGCGCGCGGCTCGGCCGACACGAGGGTCAGCCGATCGGTTGACCCCCTGGTGATCCCGCCGGGTCACAATGAGGTTGTTTGCGCAGTTCAGGAGCGAGTCGGAAGGAGCGAAGCCGTGCAGCAGGCCGCAGGCGCCCCCGAAGAGCCCGCCGCCCCGCGGGGCGACTCCTCCGGCCGACCGCGCGTCACCCCGCAGGCGCCCGCCCGCGCGGGCAGGGGGCCCGAGGACCCCGACTCACGCTGGCTCGCAGCCGTCATGCACACGGCGTTCTTCGTCCTCCTGGGCTCTTCGCTGACCCGCTTCCTGATGCGGCACCCCGGCGAACCGCGCACCCCGTGGATCATCGCGCTCTCGGTCTCCCTCGCACTTCTCTACGTGCTCGGCCCCGCCATCGGCGCCCGCCCCACCGCACCCCGCCGCCTCACCTGGCTGATTCTCGTCGTGGCCGTCTGGGTCGTGCTGGTCATACTCGCGCCGAGCTTCGCATGGTGCGCGGTGCCGCTCTTCTACACCGGCCTGCGGACGCTGCCGCCGCGCGCCGCCCTGTTCCTGGTGGCCGTCCTGACCGCCTTCGTGGTCGTCGCGCAGTTGCGGCTCGCGGGCGGCTTCGACCCGAACCTGCTGCTCGCGCCGCCCGCCTGGGCCGCGGTCGCGACCGCCGTCTTCCTGTACATGCAGCGCCAGGCGGCCCGTCAGCGCACGCTCATCGACGACCTCATCCGCACCCGCCGCGAACTGGCCGCCACCGAGCGGCGCGAGGGCACGCTCGCCGAGCGGCAGCGCATCTCCATGGAGATCCACGACACCCTCGCCCAGGGCCTGTCCAGCCAGCAGATGCTGCTCCAGGCCGCGGACCGCGTCTGGGACACGGACCCGGCCAAGGCCCGCACCCATGTCCGTACCGCGGAGTCGATCACCGAACGCGGCCTCGCCGAGGCCCGCCGCTTCGTGCACGACCTCGCGCCCGCCGACCTCGCCGACGGCGGCGGCCTCGACGAGGCCCTGCGGACGTTGGCCGCGCGCACCGCGCTCGACGCGGGCCTCACGGTCCGCTTCCACTCCGAGGGCGCCCCCGTCCCGCTCCCCGACCGGACACAGTCCGCGCTCCTTCGCATCGCGCAGGGCGCCCTGGCCAACGTGACGGAGCACGCGGGCGCGGCGACGGCGGCGCTGACGCTCACGCACCTGGACGACCAGGTGGTGCTCGACATCGCCGACGACGGCTGCGGCTTCACCCCCAGGGAATCGCCTTCCGCCCCCGACCGGCGGGGCCACGGCCTGCCCGCGATCCGGGCCCGCGCACGGCAGCTCGGCGGCACACTGACGATCGAGTCGGCGCCGGGCGAGGGCACGGTGCTCTCGGTGGCGATCCCGCTGACCCCCCAGGAGCCCGCATGACGACCCACGCCGCGCCCCCGGTCCGCCTCCTGGTCTGCGACGACCACATCGTCGTACGGGCCGGACTGCTCGCCCTGCTGGGCAGCGCGCCGGACATCGAGGTGGTCGGCGAGGCGGGCACCGGCGAGGAGGCGATCGCGCTCGCCGCGAAACTGACCCCGGACGTGGTCCTGATGGACCTGCAGCTGGGCGAGGGGATGGACGGCGTGGAGGCGACGCGCCGCATCACGTCGGTCGCCGCCCCCGCGCCCCACGTGCTGGTCCTGACGACGTACGACACGGACGCGGACATCACCCGCGCCATCGAGGCGGGCGCGACGGGCTATCTCCTGAAGGCGGAACGCCCCGAGGAGCTCTTCGCCGCGATCCACGCCGCCGCGCAGGGCCGCACCACGCTCTCCCCGCCGGTCGCCTCCCGCGTGATGGCCCGCATGCGCAAGCCGCTGCCGACCCTCACCGACCGCGAGCTCGACATCCTCGCGCAGCTCTCCCAGGGTCTCGGCAACCGGGAGATCGCGCGGGCGCTGTTCATCAGCGAGGCCACGGTGAAGACGCACCTGGGCCGGATCTACGACAAGCTCGGGGTGGATACGAGGGCGGGCGCGGTGGCGGTGGCGAAGGAGCAGCGGCTGCTGCCCTGAGCTGTGCCGTCCCGCCCCTGCGGGCCATGACACCATCGACCACGTGCTCGACATCGGCTACGCCCTCTCCCACCGCTTTCCCGACCCCCCTCAGTTCGACTACCGCCGCGCGGATGTGCATGCGCTGCGGCACGACCTGTTCTGCGGGGACGTGTATCTCGCGGACACGAAGGCGGACCGGGAACTGTCCACAGCCTGGGGATGGGTGCCCGTCCTGGACTTCGCGTGGGCGCTGTGCGACATCGTCGAGCGGGTGGACCAGGACCCGCGGGGCAGCCGTGCTTCCCGCCCCCAGTACGCGGAGCTGGACTTCACGGAGTCGAGCGACCGCATGCTGTTCACGCGGCGCTTCGGGTGGGTGGACATCGAGGCGGACTGGATGCGGGCGGAGGAGCCGCCACTGACGTTCTCCCACTCCGAACTCCGCCGCGAGGCCCGCGACTTCCTCCAGGACCTCCTGGCGGACCTCATCGACCTCCACGAGCCCCTGGGGGACAACCCGGCGATCTGGGCGCTCCAGTCCCGCTTCCCCCGGGCGTAGGCGCCCAACGGGACCCCCCGCGGCCCTCACGCCCCGAACAAGCCTTTCCCACCCACCCACCCGATCACCCCGCATCCGCCCCTGGCCGAACAAGCCTTTCCCACCCACCCGCCCCCTCGCCGTCAGGCGTCCAGGGAACGCCAGGCGGGGCGGTCGCCGTCCGGCCTGACCTCTCCGAACACCACGTCGGCGAAGTGGATACCGAAGCCGATGGTGTCGGGCTCTGTCAGTTCGGCGACGAGTTGGCGGCGATGGGCGGCGGACCGGGCGGGGTCGTGGTCGAAGGTGGTGGACCATTCGGGGTGGTCGACCTGGATCGGGGAGTGCAGGGCATCGCCGAAGGCGATCAGCCGCTGTCCGCCCGAGGTGATGACGTATTCGGCATGTCCGGGAGAGTGGCCGGCGGTGATCCGCATCCGTACGCCCGGGAAGATCTCCTGCCCGTCGGCCACGGTACGAATGCTCGGCGCCAGCCCGGCAACCTCCTGGGCCTCGAGGAGGTCGCGCCGGGCCCATTCCGGTTCGGACACCAGGTAGTCGGCATGGGCGAACGCAGGCCGGTCAGCGCCAGGTGCGGGATGCCAGGCCCAGCCGGTGTGATCGGGATGCAGGTGAGTGAAGGCCACCGCCTCGATCTCCTCGGGCTTGCGCCCGAGTTCGGCCAGGCTGTCCAGGAGCGCGCCCCCGTGAATCGCACCGCGCGGGCCGTCCGGCGCGGGCGGCCAGGACTGCGGCCCGAACCCCGCATCGATCAGCAGGGCGCGGTCGCCGTTCTCCACCAGCAGGCCGCCGATGCTCGCCACCAGGCTGCCGGACTCATCCAGGTACTCGGGATGGGCGGCCCACACGTCGCTGGTGGTGTCGGGGATCAAATCGCCCGGCCGCAGTCGCACCGCTCCGTCCGGCACGTAGGACACCCTCGTGTCGCCCAGCTGCATCGACCGGATGCCTGCTGACCGCCGTAGCCGCTCATCCGGGTCAATCGTGGAACGCGTCATGATCCATCTCCCCTGCTTCTGGTGGGTCGTCGCCGGGCCCCTCGAGGCGACGACGCAACCATAAGCATCAAGTTAGAACCATGCAAGCTAGAACCATGTGAGCTAGAACCATGTGAGCTTGAAATATTCTTGCTTGATGGACTTGGTAGGATGGGATGCATGACGACGCCCTTGGAGCCGCACGCCATCGCCGAGCGAGAGCTGTGCGGCCTGGTGAACGGGTTGGCCCAGCAGATCGCCGACCATGTACGCGCACGCGCCGTCACCCTGGACCTCACTGCTGCCCAGGCGACCGCGCTGCGGGAGATGACCGGGCCGATGACCATGCGGGAGCTCGCCGAACGCATGAGCTGCGAGCCTTCCAACGCCACGTTCGTCATCGACAAGCTGGAGAAACAGGGCCTGGTCGAGCGCCACGCGCACCCCACGGACCGCCGCGCCAAGCTCCTCGTGCTCACCGCAGCGGGCACCGCGTCCCGCGAACGGCTCCTCGAACTACTCGTCCAGGACTCACCGCTGGCCAACCTCAGCTCTGAACAGCAGCGCGCGCTCCAGAGCCTCCTTGAACAAGCCCTCACACGTCCATAGCCGACACCGGCTACGGAATGCAGCCACGCACCCGCAGTCGGCGACGCTCGGGAGGGGACGTGCCGGTATGTCTGCCCGGAGCACGGCTCGCGGCACTCCGTAGCCGAAGCAACCCGACGCCCACCGGACGATAGCGAGGACGGACATACCGGCGCGGCCCCGCACCCGAAGACGGACCAGCCCCGCAGCGACACGCACCCGCAGCCGGCAGCCCACGCGAGGGGACGTGCCGGTATGTCTGCCCGGAGCACGGTTCCCGCAGGCTCCGGAGCCGAAGTAGCCCCACGCCCACCGGACGATAGCGAGGACGGACATACCGGCACGGCCCCGCACCCGAAGACGGACCAGCCCCGCAGGGACCCCGCACCCCCAGACGGGCGAGACCCGCAGCCGCCCCACCCCCCTCGCCCCACCCCCGCAGGGCCCCCGCCCCCAGAAGCGAACCCCACCGCCAAAGCCGGACGCTAGTCCACCCGTACGCCCGCCTGCGCAGCAAACGCCGGCGCCAAGTCCATCAGCTGCGCCGCACTGATCACCGCCCCCGCCAAGCAGTCGATCCCCCGCAGGATGTCCACCTCGGCAGCGGCCCGCAGGTCGACATCCTTCAGGCGGGCCCCGCTGAAATCCGCCCCCTTCAGCACGCAGCCCACGAACTCCACCCGCTCGAGCACCGCCTGCCCGAAGTCCGGCTCCACCAGCACGCACCCCTCGAAGACGACGTCCTTCAACCGCGCCTTCCGCAGGTTCAGATAGTCGATCTTCCCGCCCCGCACGACCACCCGCTCCAGCACACTCCCGTGCAGCTGGACACCCCCCAGCCGCGCGTCCACCACCTCCACGTCCCGCAGCGACGCCTCCGCCAGCTCGGTGCCGACCCCCCGCAGCTCCGTCAGCACGGAGTCCACGAAGCGTGCCCTGCTGAGCCGGGTCTCCGTCACCCCGCAGCCCGTCACCGCGCAGTCCAGGAACAGCGCTCCCCCGCCGTCCTGCCCCGCGAGATCGAGGTCCCGGAACTCGACCCCGTCATAGTCCCCGTCGGGCTCGAGCCCAGCCTCCCCGAACCCCCGCAACGCAGGCAGCCGCACCTCCGGCCGCCGCGCCTTCTTCACTCCCGCCGCATCCCTCGCCGCATCCCTCTGTCCCATCCACCCATCCTGCACCCGCCCACTGACAACGCCCCCGCACCCCATGTCACATCCCGGGCACCCCCGTCCGTCGTACCGAGTGAACGCACCGGCCCCGACACCCCGACAGGAGCCCACCCCATGCCCACCCCCCGAAAGCCCCTCAAGCCCCTCAAGCCCCTCACCATCATCGGCGGCGGCTTCGCCGGCCTCGCCGCGGCCATCAGCGCCGCGGAGTCCGGCGCCCGGGTCACCGTCCACGAGGCCCACCACACCCTCGGCGGCCGGGCCCGCACCGCCGAAGGCGCGTACCGCACGAACGAAGGACCGCACGCCCTCTACAACGGTGGCCCCCACTGGACCTGGCTCAAGCAGCGCGACCTCATCGGCCCCCTCTCCCCCATCCCGCCCCTCGAAGGCACCCGGCTCCGCCTCCACCACCACGGCAGGCTCCGCCGCACCCCACCCCTCGCGATGCTGAAGCTCCTGCGCCGCAAGCCCGAACAGGCGCCGGTGGACCTGGACTTCATGACCTGGGCCACCGCCGAGGTCGGCGAGGAAGGCGCCCGCGCCGCCGCCCACTACATCGCCGTGGCGACGTTCCACCACGACCCCGGCTCCCTCTCCGCCAGGTTCGTGCACGAGCGCCTGCGCCGCGCCACGAAACTGCCCCCGGAGGCGCACTACCCGAGCGGCGGCTGGGGCTCGGTCATCGACCGCATGGCGACACTCGCCTGGAACCTGGGCGTACGCGTGGAGACCCTCTCCCGCGTCGACACCCTCGCGTCCCTCCCCACCGCGGGCCCCGTCGTCGTGGCCACCTCACTCCCCGCGGCCCGCGCGCTCCTCCAGGACGACAGCATCCGGTGGGACAGCGGCCGCACCACCCTCGTCGACGTGGCCCTCACCTCCCGCAAGGGCGACCTCTTCGCGCTCTCCGACCTGGACGGGACCGGCTGGATCGAGCGGTTCACCACCCAGGACCGCAGCCTCGCCCCCGCGGGACAGGAACTCATCCAGGGTCAGGTCCCGCTCTCCCCCGAGGAGTCCAAGGCGGACGGCGCGGCCCGCGCCGACCACCTGCTCGACCTCGGCTTCCCGGGCTGGCGCGAACGCCTGGTCTGGCGGCGCGACGCCGTGTCCAACGGCCGCACCGGCGCGGTGGACCTGCCGGGCACCACCTGGCGCGACCGCCCCGCGATCGACCGCGGCAACGGCGTCTACCTGGCAGGGGACCAGGTCGCGGCGCCCGGCCTGCTCTCCGAGGTCTCCTTCAACAGCGCCATCGAAGCGGTGTCGCTCGCCCTGACCCGGACGAAGCTTGACCTCAAGTCCGCTTGAGGTACGAGGGTGGCGACAACACCGGGAGAACGCACCGCCCACGCCACCTCATCTCGTCACCGCACGCACACCCACCACCCAGGGAGCGCACCCCATGCACGCCATCCGCCTGCACACCTTCGGCCCGGCCGAGCACCTCACGTACGAGGAAGTCCCGGACCCGGCGCCGGCCCCCGGCCAGGTCCGCATCGCGGTGACCGCGGCGGGCGTGCACCTCCTGGACACCGCGATCCGCGAGGGATTCCAGGGCCCGCTGCCCGAACTCCCCGAGCTGCCCACGATCCCGGGCCGCGAAGTGGCAGGCACGGTCGACGCCATCGGCGAGGGAGTCGACGGCAGCTGGCTCGGCAAGCGCGTCGTCGCCCACATCGGCTTCGCCCCCGGCGGCTACGCCGAGCTCGTCGTCACGGAGGCCTCCCGCCTGCACGAGATTCCCGCGAGCCTGGACGACGCACAGGCCGTGGCCCTCATCGGCACGGGCCGTACGACGATGGGAATCCTGCAGTTCGCCGAGCTGACCCCCGACTCCGTGGCCGTCATCCCCGCGGCGGCGGGCGGCATCGGCACGCTCCTGGTGCAGTACGCCAAGCACGCGGACGCCACGGTGATCGGCCTGGCGGGCGGCCCGGAGAAGACAGCCACGGTCGAGGCGAACGGCGCCGACCTGGCCGTCGACTACAAGAACCCGGACTGGCCGGACGAGGTCCGCGCGTTCCTGGCGCAGCTCGGCGGCAGCGGCGTGCCCGGCGCCACCGTGGTCTTCGACGGGGTGGGCGGCGACGCGGGCATGGCCGCCGTGGACCTCCTTGCCCCCGGCGGCGCGCACGTCGTCTTCGGCTGGTCGGGCAAGGGCCTGCACGACGGCGAGCCCCTCACGTTCACCGACGAGCAGCTCGCGGCCCGCGGCATCACCCAACTCAACGTCCTGGGCCCGGAGATGATGCGCAGGGCGGGCAGCGACAACCCGGTCCGCGCCCTGGAGCTCGCGGCGCTCGCCGAAGCGGAGAAGGGCCACTTCACCCCGGCGGTCCAGCGCTACCCCCTGGCGCGGGCGGCAACCGCCCACGCTGACCTGGAGAACCGCCGCACCACGGGCAAGGTGGTACTGATCCCCTGAAGAAGCCCCCCGGCCCCCCGGCCCCCCGCCCCCGCCGCTACTCGGCAGCGGCCCCCAGCCCCGCCAACGCCCCGTCGGTCAGCCGATACACGGTCCACTCGTCCTGCGGCAACGCACCGAGCGACCTGTAGAAGTTGATCGACGGCTCGTTCCAGTCGAGCACGGACCACTCCAGGCGCTCGTAACCCCGCTCCACACAGATCCGCGCGAGCTCGCGCAGCAGCGCCTTCCCGTGCCCGCCGCCGCGCGCCTCGGGCCGTACGTACAGGTCCTCCAGGTAGATCCCGTGCACCCCGCGCCACGTGGAGAAGTTCAAGAACCACAGGGAGAACCCGACGGCCTCCCCCGACACCTCGTCCTCGGCGATGTGCGCGAACGCGGCGGGCCGCTCCCCGAAGAGCGCTTCACGCAGCTGCTCCTCGGAGGCCCTGGCCTCGTCGAGAGCCTTCTCGTACTCGGCGAGGTCGCGGACCATGGCGTGGATGACGGGGACGTCGGCAGGCGTGGCGTGACGAATCATGGCCGCAGGCTAACCAGACCGCACGCCGGGACCAACCCGAGCCCGGAGACCGTCCGCCCGGACCAACCCGCATCCCGAGACCGCCACCCGGACCCACCCGCGTCTCACGCCCCGAGCAGCCGCCGCGCCAGCTCCAGGTCCTCCTCGTCCGGCTCCCGCCCGTCCTCGATCTCCCACAGCGCGTTCTGCAGCACCCGGGCCAAGGTCCAGGCGCGCGCCCGCTCCCTGTCCAGGCCCAGCACCTCGCTCATCGCGTCGAACCGCCACAGCAGGTCGTCCGGGTCGAAGCGGTTGTTGAGCGCGGGCCAGAGGTCGAACCCGGGGTCCCCGGCCAGCGGCTTCGGGTCGATGGCGAGCCACGGTTCGCGCTCGGCCGCGAGGACGTTCTCGAAGTGCAGGTCCCAGTGCAGCAGCCGGTCACCGGGCTCCCCCACGACCTCGCGCAGCGCGCCCCCGCACCGCTCCACGATCGCGCGCCGGGCCGGGTCACGGATCGCCTTCAGGGCCCCGGGCAGGTCGTCGAGCATCTCCCCCGCGATGTCCGCGAGCCGCCGCATGCCCCCGGGCGCGGGCACCGAGGTGAGCCGGGCGAGCAGCTCGGCGATGACGAGGACCGCCTGGTGGGTGTCCTCCATCGTCGACAACATCCGCCCCGAGTCGAGCCGTTCGAGCAGCATCGTGCCCGTCCGGTCGTCGTGTTCGAGCAGCCGCACCGCCCCGTCGCCGTCCCACACCCGAAGCCCCACCGGCTCGCTCTCGGTCTCCTCGTCGAGAAGCTGGAACTTGACCGCGGCCGGGGTGCCGTCCCGCCGCACCACGGGCAGCACGAGCGCGGCCATGCCGTGCATCGAAGGGCCGTCGACCCTCAGGTCCCACCGCTCGACGAACTCCGCCACGCGCGCGGGCAGCGCCGCGATGAAGGCACGTCCCGGCTCCCCCGCGTACGTGTACTGCGACTCGATCAGCTCGTCCGGAATACGAATGTCGATCACGCCCGCGACGCTACCGGCGTGGGTGAATCGCCGCATGGGGATTATCCGGGCCTCCGCCCGCCGCGTCCGGGCGGGCGTCCACGGCATCAGGGCCTACGTCCGCAGCGCTCCGGGAACGTACATCTGGCTCGCGGTCCTCTTCGTCACGACGGTCGCGGTGCACCACATGTCGCCGGAGTTCGAGAAGGACTTCCTGCGCCAGCGCTCCACCAACATCAACGAGCTGTCGCAGCACCCCGTGCGCGTCCTGATCTCCAGCGCGCTCTGGACCGACGGCGGCACCTGGCTGTCGTACGCCGTGCTCTACACCGTCTTCCACGCCACCGCCGAACGCTGGCTCGGCACGGCACGCTGGCTCGCGGTGGCCGCCGCCGCGCACATCGGGGCCACCCTCATCAGCGAGGGCGTGCTCGCGCTCGCGATCCACCACGGCGCCGCCCCGGCCTCGTCCGTCAACACCCTGGACGTGGGCGTGAGTTACGCGCTGGCGGGCGTGATCGCCGTCCTCACGTACTGGGTGCCGAGCCCCTGGAGGTACGCGTACCTCCTGATCGTCCTCGCCGTGTACGGCACTCCGCTGATCACCGGCAGGACCTTCACCGACCTGGGCCACTTCACATCGGTCCTGATCGGTCTCGTCTGCTACCCGCTGACCCGGAGTGCCGTACGCCCCGCACCGAGGAGCTGGGCGGTCAAGAGCCTCAGGAGATCCCGGAGGCCTTGAGCTCCTTGGCGAACGCGTCCTGGTCGAACAGCGAGTTACTGGCCGCCTTCTTGCCGTCGATGACCACGGTCGGCGTGCCCTGCATGCCGTCGTCGGTGAAGGCCTGCATCGCCTCGCCGACCCACTTCTCGTACGTCCCCTTCTGCACGGCCTTGTCGAACTCGGCGCCCCGCAGTCCGTCCACCTTGTCGGCGATCTTCAGCAGGAAGCCGGGCGTGAAGGCGTCCTCGGTCTCGCTCTCGGGCTGGTTGGCGAAGACCGCGGCGTGGTACTGCGGGAACTTGCCCGCATCGACCGAGGCCCGCAGCGCGTTCGCCGCGTTCACCGAGCCGCTGCCGCCGAGGTTCTTGTCGAGGAACGACGCGAGCGTGTACTGGACCTTCACCTTGCCCGCGGCCACCGGCTCCACCAGGGCCTGCGCGCCCGTCTCCTCGAACTTCTTGCAGATCGGGCAGCGCGCGTCCTCGTACAGCTTGACCGTGTGCGCCGCCTTCGGGTCGCCGACCGTGATCACGCCACCCTTCACCGTGGCGGGCGTCTTCGCGAGCGCGTCGGTGCCGGCCGGCGGCTCCTTCACCTCGGGGCCACCAGTGGACGCGGCCCCCGACGCCGAGCCCTTGTCGTCGCCCCCGCCCGTGAGGTCCTCGGGCCCGCAGGCGGCTGCGCCCCCGGCGACGAGTGCGGTGGCGGCCACCGCGGCGACGATGCGCCCGGCCTTGCGTACGGCCATCTGAACAGTCCTCCTGGATCTCGGCACCTGACGCTTCGACATCGCCACGTGCCCGATCAACGTATCGGAACGACCCCCTCCGAACCCCTCCCCAAAGTCCCCACCAGCGCAGTAACGTCCGGCTCATGAGCAGCACGATCAACGGCGGCATCTCGTTCTGGTACACGGACCACGGCACCCCGGCCCCCCGTGAGCCCCTGCCGGGCGACGAGAGTGCCGACGTCTGCATAGTCGGCGGCGGCTACACGGGCCTGTGGACCGCGTACTACCTGAAGAAGGCCGCCCCCTTCCTCCGCATCACCGTCCTTGAGCAGAAGTTCTGCGGCTACGGAGCCTCCGGCCGCAACGGCGGCTGGCTCTACAACGGCATCGCGGGCCGCGACCGCTACGCCCGCCTGCACGGCAGGGAAGCGGCCGTCCGCCTCCAGGAAGCGATGAACGACACGGTCACCGAGGTGATCGAGACGGCGAGGACGGAAGGGATCGACGCCGACATCCACCACGGCGGCGTACTGGAAGTCGCCTACACCCCGGCCCAGTTGGCACGCCTGAAGGAGTTCCACGCAGCGGAGCTCGCGTACGGCGAGAAGGAACGCACGCTGCACGGCGCCCGGGAAACGGCCGACCGCATCCGCGTCGCGGGCGCCGTCGGCTCCACCTGGACCCCGCACGGCGCGCGCCTGCACCCGGTGAAACTGGTGAAGGGCCTGGCGTCGGCGGTCGAGGCACTCGGCGTGACCATCCACGAATCAACACCCGTCACGGAGATCAAGCCGAAACACGCCATCACCCCGTACGGCACGGTCCGCGCCCCATACATCCTGCGCTGCACGGAGGGCTTCACAGCGTCCCTGAAGGGCCAACGCCGCACGTGGCTCCCCATGAACTCCTCCATGATCGCCACAGCCCCCCTGTCCCCCGCCCAGTGGGAATCGATCGGCTGGGAGGGCCGCGAGACGCTCGGCGACATGGCGCACGCGTACATGTACGCCCAGCGCACCGCCGACGGCCGCATCGCACTCGGAGGCCGGGGAGTCCCGTACCGCTACGCCTCAAAAACGGACAACGACGGCCGCACGCAACCCGCCACGATCGAGGCCCTGCGCGAAATCCTGACCCGCTTCTTCCCGCAACTGGCCGGGGTCGAGGTGGCCCACGCCTGGTCGGGCGTACTCGGCGTCCCCCGCGACTGGTGCGCCACGGTCACCCTGGACCGCGCGACGGGCCTCGGCTGGGCGGGCGGCTACGTCGGCTCGGGCGTCGCCACCGCCAACCTCGCGGCCCGCACCCTGCGCGACCTGGTCCAACAGGACTCGGGCCAGGCGGGCCCCACGGACCTCACGACCCTCCCCTGGGTCAACCACAAGGTCCGCAAGTGGGAGCCGGAGCCGTTCCGCTGGATCGGCGTCCAGGGCATGTACGCGACGTACCGCAACGCGGACCGCCAAGAACTCACCACGCCGACCGCCAGCGCCCCCCGCCTGGCCCGCATCGCAGACCGCCTGTCGGGCCGCCACTAGAGGGACCACCAGGCGGGCCGGCCAGCCGGGCCAACACAAGAAAAAGAGCCCCCTGTCGGATTCGAACCGACGACCTACGCATTACAAGTGCGTTGCTCTGGCCATCTGAGCTAAGGAGGCGTGCACCGACGTGCCCGAGCAGTGTAACCAACACCGGGCGTGCCTCCGTCGAAAATTTCCTCGAAGGTCACCGCGCCCCGACTACTGACAGACGGACGGCCCCCGGGGTACCGTCCGAGCAGTTCACTCAGGTGGACTACACCACTCCTCTCTTTACAACGGATCGTCCGGCACGTTCCTGCCGGTGAAGGGGGCCCTCACCATGGCCACTGTTTCGTTCGACAAGGCGACCCGCATCTACCCGGGTGGCGACAAGCCCGCCGTCGACCAGCTGGAGCTCGACGTCGCGGACGGCGAGTTCCTCGTCCTCGTCGGTCCCTCCGGCTGCGGAAAGTCCACCTCCCTGCGCATGCTCGCGGGCCTGGAGGACGTGAACGCCGGAGCCATCCGCATCGGCGAGCGCGACGTCACGCACCTGCCGCCCAAGGACCGGGACATCGCCATGGTGTTCCAGAACTACGCGCTCTACCCGCACATGACGGTCGCCGACAACATGGGCTTCGCCCTGAAGATCGCGGGCGTCAACAAGGCCGAGATCCGCCAGAAGGTCGAGGACGCGGCGAAGATCCTCGACCTCACGGACTACCTGGCCCGTAAGCCGAAGGCGCTCTCCGGTGGTCAGCGCCAGCGCGTCGCGATGGGCCGTGCCATCGTGCGTGAGCCGCAGGTCTTCCTCATGGACGAGCCGCTGTCGAACCTCGACGCCAAGCTCCGTGTCTCCACGCGTACGCAGATCGCCAGCCTCCAGCGGCGCCTGGGCATCACCACCGTCTACGTCACCCACGACCAGGTCGAGGCCATGACCATGGGTGACCGCGTGGCCGTACTGAAGGACGGGCTCCTCCAGCAGGTGGACAGCCCCCGCAACATGTACGACCGCCCGGCCAACCTCTTCGTCGCGGGCTTCATCGGCTCCCCCGCCATGAACCTCGTCGAGGTCCCGATCACCGACGGCGGCGTGAAGTTCGGCAACTCCGTCGTGCCGGTCAACCGCGAGGCGCTGTCCGCCGCCGCCGACAAGGGCGACCGCACGGTCACCGTCGGCGTCCGCCCGGAGCACTTCGACATCGTCGAGCAGGACGGCACCACGGCGAAGTCCCTCTCGAAGGAGACCGAGGACGCCCCCGCGGGCCTCGCCGTCTCCGTGAACGTCGTCGAGGAGCTCGGCGCCGACGGATACGTCTACGGCTCCGCGGAGGTCGGCGGCGAGCACAAGGACCTCGTGGTCCGCGTGAACGGCCGCCGGGTCCCGGAGAAGGGCACGCAGCTGCACGTCGTGCCCCGTCCGGGCGAGATCCACGTGTTCTCGACGTCGACGGGCGAGCGCCTCACCGACTGACGATCCCGCTCACCAGCAAGGACAGGGCCCCGCACTCCGGTGCGGGGCCCTGTGCGTGCGCCCGCGTTGTCGACAAATACCCCGGCAGACCGGTCATTTCGCCTGGCGCGCGTCAACACCGCTCCAAAGAAACCTCAATCTCCGTCGCTCGACCGAGTGACGTAATGTCGCCAAATCATCACCGACCGCTACGCTCACTCGCGTGACGCACTCCGCCAACTACACCCAGAAGCCGCGCCGAGCCCACCGGGGCCCCGCCCGCCGCATCGGCCGCACGCTCGCCCTCGTCCTGCCCGTGATGCTGGTGCTCTCCGGGACCCTCGCGGTCACCAGCGTCAACTGGTCCCAGAGCTCCTCGGATTCGATGCTCACCGCATCCGCCGACGATCTCTCCGCACCGGCCAAGTCCCGCGCGCCGCAGGACATCCTGCGCGACCGGCTTCTCCTGGAGCTCCAGGAGAGGAACCCGGGCGTCGCGCTCACCCACCTCCAGCAGGAGGTGAACCGCCACCCGTCGCTCGCCAAGCACTGTGTCTCCATCGCCCGTGCCCTCGGCCGCGCGGCCGTCCGGGCGTACGGCCCGACACGCGCCCAGTCGTATTCCCGCCCGGTCTGCGACACGTCGTTCGCGACAGGTGTCGCCGCGCAGTCGTCTTGAGCCGTCCGGCGACGGAGGACAGGGGTCCGGGTCGGAGTACCGTCACGTCCGCATATCGTGCGGTGCATGACCTCTGACCCGCACCCCGTCCAAGCCGTCGTCCTGGCCGGAGGCCAAGGCTCGCGCCTCCGTCCGTACACCGACGACCGGCCCAAGCCGATGGTCGAGATCCCCGGCACGGGGACCCCGATCATCGGCCATCAGCTTTCCTGGCTCGCGGCCGAGGGCGTGACGGACGCGGTCGTCTCCTGCGGCCATCTCGCCGAAGTCCTCCAGGAGTGGCTGGAGTCGGCGGACCTCCCCCTGAACGTCACCACGGTGGTCGAGAACGAACCCCTGGGGCGCGGTGGAGGCCTGAAGTACGCCGCCCGCCACCTCCCGCACGCGGACCGCCCCTGGTACGCGACGAACGGCGATATCTGGACCCGCTTCTCGCTGCGCGACATGGCGGCCTTCCACGCCGAGCGCGACGCCACCGCGACCCTCGCCCTTGCTCGCCCCCGCATTCCGTGGGGCGCCGTCGAGACGGATGCGTTCGGCCACATCACGGACTTCATCGAGTCCCCGCCGTCGCCCTACCTCATCAACGCGGGCGTGTACGTCTTCTCCGCCTCCTTCACCGCGCTCCTGCCGGACCGCGGCGACCACGAGCGCACCACGTTCCCGCGTCTGGCCCGCGAGAAGAGCCTGGCGGGCTTCCCGCTGCCGCAGGGCGCCTACTGGCGGGCGATCGACACCGCGAAGGACCTCACCGAGGCGGCCAAGGAGCTTGCGGGCAAGGAGGGTTGAGCCCTTCCGCCGCCCTACGTACGTACGCCGAGGGGCCCCGCACAGTGACTGTGCGGGGCCCGTCGGTGTTCAGGAAGACCGGGCGGGTCAGCCGCCGCCCAGGAGGCCGCCCACGAGCCGGCCGTTGCCGCCGCCCGTGCTGCCGCCGCTCGTACCGCCCTCGGGCGCCGCGCCACCGGTGCCGCCGCCGCTGGACGTGGGTCCCGCGGTGGCCGACGTCGGAGGCTGCTGGGGCGAGGTCTGCTGCGGGGGAGCCTGACCGGTGGTGCCCTGGGTCTGGCTCGGCTGCTGCTGGCCGGTGCCCGCGGCAGCGGACTCGCGCGCCGCACCCGGAGTGGTCGCCGTGGCGCCCTGGGTGGGGCTCGCGGAACTGCCCCGCGTCGGCGTCCCCGACCCGGAGGCCGTGGGGCTCTGCGACTGGCCCTGGCGCTGCTGCTGCTTCTTCCCCGGCTCTCCGGGGAGCGGTGAGCCCGGCAGTTCGTTGCGCGGGGCCTCGCCGGGTCCCGGCACGGTCACGCGGTCGGCGTCCCGGACGGCGCCGCCGAGCATCGAACCGATCAGGAGTGTGAGCCCGACGACGAGCCCTCCGATGAGGGCACCGCGCCGCAGCACTCGGCGCCGCAGCTCCCAGATGTCCACGCGCGGCCCGAGCCTCCGCCAGGCCTCGCCCGCGAGACGTCCGTCGACGGAGTAGACGGGGGCGCCGGCGATGATCAGCGGCGACCATGCGGCCAGATAGATGATGTCCGGCGCGTCGTAGGCGGGGACGGTCTTCCAGCTGACGGTGACGATGAGCGCGGCGGACAGGAGCACGCCGATGCCGGCCGCGACCCGCTGCCAGAGACCGAGCACCGTCAGCACGCCGACGATGATCTGCAGGAAGGCGATGCAGAGCCCGGCGCCCACCGGGTGCGAGAGGGCGAAGTCCCGCAGCGGCTCCGCCAGCGCCCAGGGGTGCAGGGAGTTGAGCCACTTGACCATGGAGCCGCGGTCGCCGCCGTCGAAGTACACGGGGTCGCAGAGCTTGCCCATGCCGGCGTAGATGGAGATGAACCCGAGGAAGACGCGCAGCGGAAGCAGCACGACGCCGAGGTTCATGCGGCGGCCGGGGTAGTAGGCGTGCCGCACGGGGTCGGCCCCGTGCCGCCGTACGACCTGGCGCTCGCCCGTGTCGTCGAAGTCGTCGCCGAAGTCGTCGTCCCTGTAGGGAAGTTGTTCGTCGAGATCGCTCTCCGGCATCGGCATGCGCGGAATGAGCCGGGTCCCGGGGTCGGGATGACGGGGGCCGATGACGGCAGGCGTGGCCTGCGTACTCTCGAGATCGTCCTCGTCGATGCGTGGGATGACCTGCGTGGCACCTCCGTCGTCGTAGGAGGAGCCGCCTGCCTCGGCCGAATGGCGCACGCCGGTTCCACGCACCGCTTGCAGCAGTCCGGTGGCTCCGGGATCGCCGGGTTCCGACTTCCCGCTCCAGACGACGGGCGTGCGGCGCCGGGCTGCGGAGCCGGCGGCGGGGATACGCACG
Source organism: Streptomyces sp. NPDC051218 (assembly GCF_044455475.1). Taxonomy (NCBI): domain Bacteria; kingdom Bacillati; phylum Actinomycetota; class Actinomycetes; order Kitasatosporales; family Streptomycetaceae; genus Streptomyces; species Streptomyces sp. NPDC051218. Next base: position 498,994 of record NZ_JBITEU010000004.1, read on the forward strand.
GTGTCATCGGCATTGCTCAAGTGCCGTGCGATACGCGGGGATTGGGTCCGCTGCGCGGTGGGGAGCTGCACGCGGAAGCTTGCGTGATTCACGATGACCTGGGCCGGGTCGCTCGGCACCTTCACCATGCTCAGCGCGGGAGCTTCGTCGAACCCTGACGAGCTTCCCCCCGTGGGATTGCGGGGCGTTCTGGTGTCCACACTCATCTAACCGAGTGATGTGTGTTTAGGACACTGCCTTGACCGCGCGGAAATGTCCGGACCGCGTCAAGATCTTCCCCGGGCGCCGGCCGGCCCTGTTACCGCGGGCCGGCCGACGTCCGGGGGGCGGATCAACTCCGGCGCCTGGACGCCTCGTAGAGCACGACGCCCGCCGCGACACCGGCGTTCAGGGACTCCGTGCCGCCCGGCATGGGGATCCGCACGCGGTAGTCGCAGGTCTCGCCGACCAGCCGCGAGAGACCCTTGCCCTCGCTGCCGATGACGATGACGACGGGACCGGAGAGCGCTTCGAGGTCGCCGACCTCGTGCTCGCCGTCCGCCGCGAGCCCGACGATCGCGAGCCCGGCCTTCTTGTACGACTCCAGGACGCGGGTCAGGTTCGTGGCCCGCGCCACGGGTGTACGGGCCGCGGCGCCGGCGGCCGTCTTCCACGCGCCCGCGGTCATGCCCGCCGCCCGGCGCTCGGGGACGACGACGCCGTGCCCGCCGAAGGCGGAGGCCGAGCGCACCACGGCGCCGAGGTTCCGCGGGTCCGTCACACCGTCGAGCGCGACAATCAGCGGGTCCTCGCCCTGGTCGTACGCGGCGGCGGCGAGCTCCTCGGGGTGCGCGTACTCGTAGGGCGGCACCTGGAGCACGAGGCCCTGGTGGTTGAGCCCGTTGGTCATGCGGTCCAGCTCGGGGCGGGGGGCCTCCATGAGGTGGATGCCGCCGCGCTCACCGGCGATCTGCAGCGCCTCGCGGACGCGCTCGTCGTTGTCGATGAACTGCTGGACGTAGAGCATCGAGGCGGGCACGCCCTCGCGCAGCGCCTCGACGACCGAGTTACGGCCGACGACCATCTCGGAGGTGCCCTTGCCGCGGCCCTTCACGGGGCTGGGGCGGCGGCTGCCACCGGGTCCGCCGGAGGCCTTCTTGGCCGCGGCGTTGGCGATGCGGTTCTTCTTGTGTCCCTTGCGCGCCTCGGCGGGCGGCGTCGGGCCCTTGCCCTCAAGGCCGCGGCGCCGATTTCCACCGCTGCCGACCTGCGCGCCCTTCTTGCCGGACATGCGGCGGTTGTTAGCGGCCATGACCTACCTGTCTCTGTGTTGCGTGCGGCTGCCTGCGTGCTGCATGGCGGCCCACTGCGTGACTGCGTACGTATATGAAGTGTGCCGCCCGGGTCGCCGGGCGGCACATCGCGAGCCCTGACGGCCCCGGACGCTCAGCGCGGGCCGAGAGTCCACCGCGGTCCGGTCGGGCCGTCCTCGATGACGAGGCCCGACTGGTTGAGCTGGTCGCGGATGGCGTCGGCGGTGGCCCAGTCCTTGCGGCCACGCGCCGCCTCCCGCTGCTGGAGGACGAGACGTACGAGCGTGTCGACGACCCCGTGGAGGTCCTCGCCGCGGTCGCTCTCACCGGCCCACTGCGGGTCGAGCGGGTCGAGGCCGAGGACGCCCAGCATGGCCCGCACCTCGGCGAGCCGCTCCACCGCGGCTTCCTTGTCGTCAGCGGCCAGGGCGGAATTACCCTGCCGGACCGTCGTGTGCACGATGGCGAGCGCCTGCGGGACGCCCAGGTCGTCGTCCATCGCGTCGGCGAAGGCGGGCGGCACCTGGGAGGCGGGCTCCACGACGCCCCCTGCCTTCTCCACCACGCGCTGTACGAAGCCCTCGATCCGCGCGAACGCGGACTCGGCCTCGCGCAGGGCCTCCTCGCTGTACTCGATCATCGAGCGGTAGTGCGGGGTGCCCAGGTAGTAGCGAAGGACGATCGGGCGCCACTTCTTGACCATCTCGGACACGAGGACGGAGTTGCCGAGCGACTTCGACATCTTCTCGCCGCTCATGGTGACCCAGCCGTTGTGCACCCAGTACCGCGCGAACGCGTCGCCGAAGGCCTTGGCCTGCGCGATCTCGTTCTCGTGGTGCGGGAAGATCAGGTCGATGCCGCCGCCGTGGATGTCGAACTCACGGCCGAGGTACTTGTGGGCCATGGCCGAGCACTCCAGGTGCCAGCCGGGACGGCCGCGGCCCCACGGGGTCTCCCAGCTGGGCTCCCCCTCCTTGGCCCGCTTCCACATGGCGAAGTCACGCGGGTCGCGCTTGCCGGTCTCGCCCTCGCCCTCGGGCTGCAGGAGGTTGTCGAGCTCCTGGTTGGACAGCTCCAGGTAGCCGGGGAAGGACTTCACGTCGAAGTAGACGTTGCCGTCCGCCTCGTACGCGTGGCCGCGCTCGATCAGGCCGCGCATCATCTCGACCATCTCGGTGATGTGACCGGTGGCACGCGGCTCGTAGGTGGGCGGCAGGCAGCCGAGGACGTCGTAGCCGTCGTTGAAGGCGCGCTCGTTCTCGTACCCGATCGACCACCACGGGCGGCCCTGCTCGGCCGACTTCCGGATGATCTTGTCGTCGATGTCCGTGACGTTGCGGATGAAGGTGACGTCATAGCCGCGGTGGTCGAACCAGCGCCGCATGATGTCGAAGTTGAGGCCCGACCGGATGTGTCCGATGTGCGGGGCCGCCTGCACCGTCGCGCCGCACAGGTAGATCGAGACACAACCGTCGGTGAGCGGGCTGAAGTCTCGGATCTGCCGGGCGCTGGTGTCGTACAGGCGAATCGTCACTACACCAGGGTAGTGGTCGCAGGGCAGTGCCCTGCGACCTCCGGGGTCAACAGGGCACGGAACTGTGACACGCGCGGGCGCGAGAGGCCTCAGATGCGGCCGACGACCTTGCGCGGAGTGACGCGGACGACGACGCGGGGCGCCTCGTTCACGGAGGACGGGTTGAACTCGGCGTACTTGAGGCCGGTGTACTTCAGGGCCAGCTCGTCGATCAGCTCCCGCCCGCCCTCGGTGGTCATCGTCGCCTCGCCGCGGATCTCGGCGTACGTGTACGGGGCGTCGAAGGGCTGGAGGAGCACCGTGACGCGGGGGTCGCGGCGCAGGTTCTTCGCCTTGCGGCGGTCGATCGTGGTGGAGAAGAGCAGGTCGTCGCCGTCGCGCTTCACCCAGACCGGTGAGAGCTGGGGGCTGCCGTCGGGCTGGATGGTGGCGACGGAGACGAACACGGGGGTGTCGAGCAGGGCCTTGAGCTTGTCGGACAGTTCGGCGGGCATGGGGCGCCTCTCTCGTACGTCGCTGACTGACGCTGTGCTGCTGTCGGGTGCGCTCCCGATACTCCTCCAACGCGCCCCGCCCCAGCGGCATTTCGCCCGCACCCGCTGCCGCGGTCAGCCCGTCCGTACGACCAGTGCCGTCGCGATCGCGGCGAGGCCTTCGGCGCGGCCGGTGAGGCCGAGTCCGTCCGTCGTCGTGCCGGACACGGCGACCGGGGCGCCGGCGGCGGCGCTCAGCGTCTTCTGCGCCTCGTCCCGCCGCTTGCCGACCTTGGGGCGTACGCCGATGACCTGGACGGCGATGTTGCCGATCTCGAAGCCTTCGGCGCGCACGATCCTGGCCGCCTCTGCGAGCAGCGTCACACCGGAGGCACCGGACCACTGGGGCCTGCCGGTGCCGAAGTGCGCGCCGAGGTCGCCGATGCCGGCCGCGGAGAACAGGGCGTCGCAGGCGGCGTGCGCGGCGACGTCCCCGTCGGAGTGCCCGGCGAGGCCCGCGCTCTCGCCCTCCCAGAGGAGCCCGGCACACCACAGCTCGCGGCCTTCCTCGAAGGCGTGCACGTCGGTGCCGATGCCGACCTGCGGGAGCGTGACGCGCGGCTGCTGCTCAGAAGCCATCGTTGGCCCTCCTGCGGGCGAGCACGGCCTCGGCGAGGACGAGGTCGAGGGGCCGTGTGACCTTGAAGGCCTCCTCGTGGCCGGGTACGACGACGACCTGGAGGCCCAGCTGCTCGACCATGCCGGCGTCGTCCGTGACGTTCCCGGTGACCGTCTCGTGGGCGCGGACGAGGGTGTCGCGGTCGAAGCCCTGCGGGGTCTGCACGGCGCGCAGGCGGGCCCGCTCGGGTGTGGCGACCACGGGCTCGGGCCGGCCGGGCTCCTTGGGGTCCCCGGGCTCGACCTGCTTGACGGTGTCGGTGACGGGCAGCGCGGGGACGACGGCGGGGGCGCCGTCGCGTACGGCTTCGATGACGCCGTCGACGGTGTCGACGGGCACCAGCGGGCGGGCCGCGTCGTGCACCAGGACGACGCCGATGCCGTCCGGCAGGGCGTCGAGACCGAGCTTCACGGACTCCTGGCGGGTTTCGCCGCCGGGGACCACGACGAAGTCGGTGCGCTCGGGCAGCGCATGGTCGGCGAGGAGTGACTTGACCTCGGCGGCGCCCTCCGGCGGGGCCACGACGACGACGAGCGAGACGGCGCGGGATGCCGCCATGGCCCGTACGGCGTGGATGAGCATGGGCGTGCCGTTCAGCGCGCGGAGCGCCTTGGGGGCGCCGGGACCCAGCCGCACGCCGCGTCCGGCGGCGGGGATCACGACCGCGGTGCGGGATTCCTCAGACATCGCTTCCGTTCAGGTTTGTGTGCTCGGCCGAGGTGGGTATGGCCACAGCGACGCCGGGCGCGGGCCTTTTGACCGGACCCTTCCGTGACATCTGGTCGAGCCAGCTGCCCGAGCCCGGCACTCACGCTTCAGGAATGAGGCGCTTCAGGATGGCGTTCCTCAGGGATTACGTCCGGGTACGAACATGCCGCAGCGCCCGGCGACACCATTGAGGGTCAGCGGGCACCGCGGCATTTCATGGCGCCAAGACGTATGCCTGTGTCAGGACGCGATCAGGACGCGAGGACCTCGTCAAGCAGGGCCTCGGCCTTGTCCTCGTTCGTGTTCTCCGCGAGGGCGAGCTCGCTCACCAGGATCTGGCGAGCCTTGGCGAGCATGCGCTTCTCGCCCGCGGACAGTCCGCGCTCACGCTCACGACGCCACAGATCACGCACGACTTCCGCGACCTTGATGACATCGCCCGAAGCGAGTTTCTCGAGATTTGCCTTGTAGCGACGGGACCAGTTCGTCGGCTCTTCGGCGTACGGCGCGCGCAGTACTTCGAAGACCCGGTCGAGCCCGTCCTGACCGACCACATCACGCACGCCGACGAACTCCGCATTGTCCGCAGGCACACGTACCGTCAGGTCGCCCTGGGCGACCTTCAGCACCAAGTAGGTCTTGTCCACGCCTTTGATCTGGCGAGTCTCAATGGCCTCGATCAGCGCGGCCCCGTGATGGGGATAGACCACGGTGTCGCCAACCTTGAACGTCATGTGACAGGTACCCCTTCCGTGGCTATCCATCCTAACACGAGAACCGCCTCTTCTGAATGGCGTTTTCGCAGGTCAGGGCATATCTCGGGGCTTGACAACAGCAACAGGAACGTGCTGCGAAGGGCTTCCGGAGCGAGGTATTCGCAGGTGGGAGCGGCTCTTCGGGGAAGCGGAAACGCGCCCGTCACGCCCCCCGCGAGAGCGCTCCACGAGGCTGAACGTCCCGTTTTGCCGGGTTCCAAGCGGTGAACTTCCGCTACTCCGTTCGGCGACCGGAGAGACGTACGGCTTCCTGTTCGACAGGAATCCGAAATTGATCAAGAGCCTCCGGTGATCAATTCTCCGGACTTCCCCGGACCGCCATGCATTCCTTACCGGAAATCCGCAGGAGGGGCCGTGACGACTCTTGACGGCGCTTAAGTGAATGGTGAACGAGATGCCAATGTCGTGGACGTGACGGCAGGGGCGCACGTGTCGGGACACGAGCCGTGGGAGAACGGCTCACCACCCGTAGGGGCGGGTCGGGTGCGGTGGCACGGGAACGGCTCGGTAACCTAAGCCCGCTGACACACACTTAGGGCGGCTTTACGGCCGCTCGCCCCCTCCGTTCCGCCCTCGTTCAAGGAGTTGCCGCCGCCGTGAGCCGCAGCCTTCGACGTGGCGCCATTGCCGCCACCGCCATCGCGTTCTCGCTCGCGTCGCTCGCCGCGTGCGGCGCCGGTAACAACGCCCAGACGCACGAGATCAAGCCGGACAACGCCGCGATCACCGTCGGCGACATCAAGATCCAGAACGCCATGGTGATCACCCAGCCGGATCTGAAGTCGACCGGTCCCGCGGTCATCGCCGCCACGATCTTCAACAACGGCAGCACCGACCAGAAGCTGGAAGAGATCGCGGTCGACGGCACCGGCAAGAAGGCCAAGATCACGCCCGCCAAGGACGACAAGATCTCCAAGCGTGGCGGTCCGCTGACCATCCCCGCGGGCGGCTCGGTCATCATCGGCGGCAAGGACAACGCCTCCGCCGTCCTGCCCAGCAGCCGTGAGGCCGTCAAGGACGGCAACGCGCAGCCGGTCACCTTCGCCTTCGACAAGACCGGCGACGTGAAGATGAAGACCTTCGTCGTGCCGGCCGAGAGCTACTTCAAGAAGTGGGGCCCGACCGAGGTGCCGAAGGCTCCGGGCTCGGGCGCTTCGTCGGAGCCGTCCGGCAGCGCCTCGGCCGACCCGTCGGGCTCGCCCTCCACGAACCCCTCGGGCACGCCCGCCGACGGTGCGAACACCGAGCCGTCCGGCGCGGCATCGTCGCCGGCCGGTGGCGGCACGCAGTCGCACGGTGCGGGCGACGCCGCCGTCGAGCACTGATCGACGTACGTACGCGTCGCCTTACGTACGCACCGCCGTACGTGCACGCGTCGCCGTACATGTGAAAGGGGCGGGAACCCGGTGCCGGGTTCCCGCCCCTTTCACGTGGCTTCTACCGAGGAGCCGTCTACGGCTCGAACTTGTAGCCGAGGCCGCGCACCGTGACCAGGTAGCGCGGTGCGCCGGGGTCGGGCTCGATCTTGGCGCGCAGGCGCTTGACGTGGACGTCGAGGGTCTTGGTGTCACCCACGTAGTCCGCGCCCCAGACGCGGTCGATGAGCTGCATGCGGGTCAGGACGCGGCCCGCGTTGCGCAGGAGCATCTCCAGGAGGTCGAACTCCTTGAGGGGCAGGTCGACCTTGGAGCCGGAGACCGTGACGACGTGACGGTCCACGTCCATACGGACCGGGCCCGCCTCCAGGGCCTGCGGCGCGACCTCCTCGGGCTCGCCGCGGCGGCGCAGGACCGCGCGGATGCGGGCCACGAGCTCACGGGACGAGAAGGGCTTCGTCACGTAGTCGTCGGCTCCTATTTCGAGTCCGACCACCTTGTCGATCTCGCTGTCCTTGGCGGTGACCATGATCACCGGGACGTTGGAGCGGCCGCGCAGCTGGCGGCAGACCTCCGTGCCGGGCAGGCCCGGCAGCATCAGGTCGAGCAGGACGAGGTCGGCGCCGTTGCGCTCGAACTCGTCGAGACCGTCCGGGCCGGTGGCCGCGATGGCGACCTCGAAGCCCTCTTTGCGAAGCATGTAGGACAGGGCGTCGGAGAAGGACTCCTCGTCCTCTACGACGAGCACTCGGGTCACGGAAGGACCTCCGGGGCAGGAATGGGTTCGTACGAAGTGGTCTCTTCGGGCCGTGCGGTGCCGGCTTCGCTGCCGTCTCCGCCGTGACCGGATCCGCGGTCGCGGTTCGCGGCTGCTTCGGGCAGCCGCAGCGTGAAGGTGGAGCCCTGTCCCTCGGAGCTCCACACGGTGACCTCCCCGCCGTGCGAGGCGGCCACGTGTTTGACGATGGCGAGGCCGAGGCCGGTGCCGCCGGTGGCCCGGGAGCGGGCCGGGTCCACTCGGTAGAAGCGCTCGAAGATGCGCTCCTTGTCCTTGTCCGAGATGCCGATCCCCTGGTCGGTGACGGCCACCTCGATGAGGTCTCCGCCCGGCGCGCTGACCCGGCGGGCCGCTATGCCCACGCGGGTGCGGGCGGGCGAGTAGTTCACGGCGTTCTCGACGAGGTTGCCGAGAGCCGCGGCCAGCTGGCCGCGGTTGCCCCATATCTGCAGGTCGGCGGTGCCGCCCGCGGCCATGGTGATCTGCTTGTGGGAGGCCTGGTGACGGCTGCGGTCGATCGCCTCCGCCACCAGTTCATCGACACGGACGGGTTCGGCGTCCTCCAAGGGGTCGTCGTTCTGGACCCGGGAGAGGTCGATGAGTTCCTGGACGAGGCTGGTCAGGCGGGTCGCCTCGATCTGCATGCGGCCCGCGAAGCGTTCGACTGCCTCGGGCTCGTCCGAGGCGTCCATGACGGCCTCGGAGAGCAGGGAGAGTGCCCCTACCGGGGTCTTGAGCTCATGGCTCACGTTCGCGACGAAGTCGCGTCGTACGGCCTCGATACGGCGGGCCTCGGTGAGGTCCTCCACGAGGAGCAGGACCAGGCGGGAGCCGAGGGGGGCCACGCGTGCGGAGACGGCGAGGGCCTCGCCCCGGCCGGTGCCGCGGCGTGGCAGGTCCAGCTCGACCTGGCGTATCTCGCCGTCACGTCGGGTGTCGCGTGCCATCTGGAGCATGGGCTCCACGGCGAGCTTGCCGCCGCGGACGAGCCCGAGGGCGTACGCGGCCGAGCTCGCCTTGACGACGCTGTCCGCCTCGTCGAGGACGACGGCGGACGAGCGGAGCACGGAAAGTACGGTGTCGACGCCCGGCGGCAGTACGGGGTCGGTGTGCAGGGAGGTCCGGGTGGGGCGTTTCAGGTCGCGCTCGCTCCAGCGGAACGCCAGCATGGCGATGACACCGGTGCACACCCCGGCGATCGCTGCCGCTGCGGCGACCGCCGCGTTCACGTCCATGCCTCCAGGTTATGCGCCCTTTACGCACGGGCCACAGCCATACGGGGGCCCGCTCGAACACTCGTCGCCCAGAGTTCACCGAGGGGACGGTGATGGTTCACTTCGGCCGAACGGGTTACTCCGGTCCGCACCGGTGCGGTTCCGGGCGTGGCGCTGCCCGTCGCCCACAGTTCACCTCGGTGACAGGGGCGGTTCATTCAGGGTGCCGGAAACGGACGCGTCCGAGCCGCACCGTGGGAGCGTGGGGGTCACCCCCCGGGACGTACTAGAGAGGGACATCCACATGCGGGACGCGTACCACGAGGAACTTGACTCGATCGGCGAAGGCCTGGTCGAGATGGCCCGCCTTGTCGGGTCCGCGATCGGGCGCGCCACCACGGCCATGCTCGACGCCGACCTGAAGATGGCGGAGAGCGTGATCGCCGCCGACCAGAAGGTCGACGATCTGCAGCACGAGCTGGAGGCGCGCGCGATAGCCCTCCTCGCGCGGCAGCAGCCGGTCGCCACGGATCTGCGCATCGTCGTCACCTCGCTGCGGATGAGCGCCGACCTGGAGCGCGCGGGTGACCTCGCCCAGCACGTCGGCAAGCTGACCCGCCTGCGCTTCCCCGCGTCGGCCGTTCCGCAGGATCTGCACGCGACGATCCTGGAGATGGGTCAGCTGGCGCAGCGCCTCATGGCCAAGGCGGCGGAGGTCATCATCACGAAGGACGTCGACCTGGCGCTCCAGCTGGAGCAGGACGACGACGAGATGGACCTGCTGCACCGGACCCTCTTCCAGCACCTGATGGACGACCGCTGGAAGCACGGCATCGAAACGGCCGTGGACGTGACGCTCCTGGGCCGCTACTACGAGCGCTTCGCGGACCACGCGGTATCGGTGGCGAAGAGGGTCGTCTACTTGGTGACGGGCGAACACGCGGACGAGATGCAGCAGACGGGGGCACCGGTGGAGGGGGCCTGACCTTCGCACCGGCCGGGCTCCGCCGGTGGAGGGGGGCCTGGCCCTCGCACCGGACCCCCCCCGAACTCACACCGCCGGACGGAGTCCGGCACAGCGCTCCGAAGCCTGGGAGGCGCCCCGGCGCCGAGCAGTGCGAGGGGCGCACGAGGAAAGGTGACGGGGGCACCGGTGGAGGGGGCCTGACCTTCGCACCGGACCGGGCTCCGCCGGTGGAGGGGGCCTGGCCCTCGCACCGGACCCGCTGCATGAGGGTGTGCCCCGCTATTCGTGCGGGGCACACCCTTTTGTGCTGGGTGGGGGCGGTGGCTCAGCCGCAGCAGCCGCCGCACTGGCACGGTCCGCCCGACTGGCAGCCGCAGCCGCAGCCCGAGCCGCAGCCGCAGGAGCCAAGGAGCACGAGCTCGGGCAGGCCGGGCGTCTTCGCCGACTGCTCGGGGGCGGTTTCGGTCATGGGGGACTCGGCCATGGGTCTCCTCCTCGAAGGCGTACTGCCTGATGCCCATTCCATGCCCACTGGGAGGGGCGCAGCAACGGCGCACACGCGCGCGGGTGTTGACGGGCGGGCAGTGGCGCGGCCCCTATGCGCGGGCGGGAAGATCGGCGGCCTCGCCGGACGGCGGAGCCGCCGGCACGACGACCGTTTCCACCGTCTCCCCCTCGGCGGGCAGCCCCCGCATCAGCGACCAGTAGCCGATGGCGGCGACCGTGCCGATGACCGCGCAGGTGGCCCAGAGCCACGGGGCCCCGAAGCGGTCGATGACGAAGCCGGACATCAGCGGGGCGACGAGCGAGGCCACGGCCCACGACAGGGTGTACATGCCCTGGTAGCGGCCCCTGCCGTGGGTCGGCGAGAGGCGTACGACGAGGCCGGTCTGGGTGGGGGCGTTGACGATCTCGGCGAGGGTCCAGACGCACACGGTCAGGGCGAAGACGCCGATGGACCCGGCGAAGGCGGTGAGCCCGAAGCCGTAGCCGGCGAGCAGCGCGGAGATGACGAGGAGCCGCTGCGGGTCGCGGTGTTCGATGAACCGGGTGACGGGGATCTGGAGGGCGACGATCAGTACGCCGTTGACGGCGATGGCCACTCCGTAGTCGGCGGGTGTGAACCCGGCCTCCCCCATGGCGACCGGCAGCCCCACCGAGCCCTGCATGAAGATCAGCGCGATGAGGAACGAGAGCCCGACCACGCCCATGAAGCGCCCGTCACGCAGGACGGTCCCCAGCCCGACCTCCGGCTCCGACTCCTTCTCCAGAGCGGACCGCACCGGCCGCGACTCCGGCAGCTTCATGAAGACGACGACGGCGCAGACCATGGTCATCACGGCTTCGATGAGGAACCCGGCGAGGTAGCTGAACTCGGCGATGAAGCCCGCGCCCGCGGACGAGATCGCGAACCCGAGGTTGATGGCCCAGTAGTTGAGCGAGAAGGCCCGCACCCGGTCCTCGGGACGGACGATGTCGGCCATCATCGCCTGGACGGCGGGCCGGGAGGCGTTGCTCGCCATGCCGACGAGGAAGGCGACGGCCGCGATGGCCAGGGGGTCCTTCATGAAGCCGAGGAGGGCTACGGAGAGCGCGGTGGACGCCTGGGCGATGAGGAGGGTGGGCCGCCGCCCGAGCCGGTCGGTCATCACGCCCGCGCCGAGCGAGGAGACGACTCCGCCGAGTCCGTGCAGGGCGGCGACGAGACCGGCGTACGTCGCGGAGTAGCCGCGGTCGAGGGTCAGATAGAGCGCCATGAAGGTGGCGACGAAGGCGCCGAGGCGGTTGACGAGGGTGCTGATCCACAGCCACCAGAACTCGCGGGGAAGACCGGAGACGGACTCCTTGGCGGCGCGTCTCAGGGCGGCGAGTGGCATAGGGGTCCCCCACAGGATCTGACGGGCAGGTGAGTGCCGACGCCCGAGCGCGCCGAGGTACGAGTGTCGTAGCGCCGTAGCGCCGTAGCGCCGATGGGTCGGAGCGTCGACGTGTAAGCGTCTCTATCGACGATCGAACATTACGTCGCGCGGGGCCGGAAGAGCCAGTGGATTAGCAGAACCCGTCAACTGACGCCGCCCCCACGGCCGCCCCGTCCGGGCCGCGGGCGGACGCGCGGGGCACCCGGCGGTTCGATTACGCTCAGGGGCATGGCCGACGCACCGTACAAGCTGATCCTCCTCCGCCACGGCGAGAGCGAGTGGAACGCGAAGAACCTGTTCACCGGCTGGGTGGACGTCAATCTCAACGAGAAGGGCGAGAAGGAGGCGGTCCGCGGCGGTGAGCTGCTCAAGGACGCCGGCCTGCTCCCCGACGTGGTCCACACGTCGCTCCAGAAGCGCGCGATCCGCACCGCGCAGCTGTCCCTCGAAGCGGCCGACCGCCACTGGATCCCGGTCCACCGCAGCTGGCGCCTGAACGAGCGTCACTACGGCGCGCTGCAGGGCAAGGACAAGGCGCAGACGCTCGCCGAGTTCGGCGAGGAGCAGTTCATGCTCTGGCGCCGCTCGTACGACACCCCGCCGCCGGCGCTCGACCGCGACGCGGAGTACTCGCAGTTCGAGGACCCGCGATACGCGACGCTCCCGCCGGAGCTGCGCCCGCAGACGGAGTGCCTCAAGGACGTCGTGGTCCGGATGCTCCCGTACTGGTTCGACGGCATCGTCCCCGACCTCCTGACCGGCAGGACGGTCCTGGTCGCGGCCCACGGCAACTCGCTGCGCGCCCTGGTCAAGCACCTGGACGGCATCTCGGACGAGGACATCGCGGGCCTGAACATCCCGACGGGCATCCCGCTGTCGTACGAACTGGACGCCGAGTTCAAGCCGCTGAAGGCCGGGGGCACATACCTCGACCCCGACGCGGCGAAGGCGGCCATCGAGGCGGTCAAGAACCAGGGCAAGAAGAAGTAGGCAGGGACGACGACCACGCCCTCGGCCCGCGCGTGTGGCGCGGGCCGGGGGCCCGGTCACGGGCTGCCCGTGTCCGAGATCCCCTGGGCCAGCTCGCGCACCGCGTCCAGGATCCACTGGCCGAAGGCGGTCGGGGCGATCAGGACGCCGAACACCAACACGACGGCCATGGTCATCCCCGTGTCGAACTTGGTCCGCGGCGCCACGCGCCTGCGCAGCAGCACGATGATGACAACAGCCAGCAGAACCGCGAGGTCGATCGTCATCACCACTTGGCCGGCCCTCCCCATCAGGCAAGAACGTTCCAGTTCTCCTGTGTAGCCCCAACCGCGTGCCGGGGGCACTCAGTTGGGCGGGGTTGGCGGCAAAGCGCCCATCCGGGGCCGAATCGGCGAGCTTGCCAGGGCGGTGCGGACTACAGGTCCCGCTGCGCCTCGTACAGGTTCCGTGGGCGTACCGCGTTCGTCGTGCCGTAGAGCTCCAGGCGTGCGTGCAGGGCTCCGGGGAAGTCCGGTACGTCGATCTGGTCGAACTCGCGGACTTCGTTGATGCCCACCGTGGCGCTGTACGGGGCCAGGCCGTCGATCTTCATCAGGCCCGCGCGCTCGTTGGTGACGCGGATGTTCCAGTGGGTGAAGCGGGCTCCGAAGAGGGGGCCAGCGCTGGCGTCTCCTCCGTGGCGGCCGTTGTTGTCGACCGTGATGTCCGTGCGGACGTTCGCGAAGGGCATGCCCCTGTGGCTGTCGAACGTGCCCATCTCCATCTCGCCCCGGGACCAGACGTTGTAGGAGGACAGGCCCTCCACGTTGATGCCGTGGAGCTGAGTGTCCGAGGGTGCCGGGGTCGTGCGCCGGTCTATGCGGAAGTCCTCGGTCAGGTTGTCGTGCGAGCCCTCCCGGCAGAAGTACGGGTGGTGCGCGCCCCTGCCGGTGACACGTGTGCGGCGCAGGGTGCAGGCCGATGCGCTGACCAGGCCGAAGCCGTTGTCCACGTGCCGGACCACGATGTCGTCCGCCCAGCAGTCGTACGCGCACTGGAACGTGACCCCGTTGTAGCCCTTGTCCAGGAGGTGCGGGGACTGGGGCTTCTCGACTGCTTCGAGGGTCAGTGCTTCGACTCCCGCGCCCGTGAGTGCCGTTACGTGCGTCGTCAGGCGCGGGTCCCACTCCTCGCGTACGTCCAACGGAAGCGGGCGCTCCAGGGTGACCGTGCTCTTCTTTACCGAAGTGATCCGTACCGGCCACTCATAGGGGACGTACGACGTGAGCTTCGTCTTGTCGTCCCAGGTGTACGCCTTCGGGCCATCGCCCCCGCCCGCCATGTGCTCCAGGAGCGTGTGGTCCGCGTCGTCCGCGAGGCGTAGGAGCACCAGGTCGCCCTTGTGGAGGCGGGAGGGGTCCGTAACCCTCAGGGTGCGGTCGCCACGGCGCGCGGGGGCCGTGGTCGTGAGCGTCTGCCATGCGTCGCGCTTGTTGCCCGTCCAGCCCTCGAAGGGCCACTCCTTCGCCCTGATGGCCGTCGTCAGCGACTGCCAACGGGCCTGCGGGCAGAGCCAGATGAGGCCGCCCGCCCAGGACCAGCTGGACTTGTCGCCGCCGTACCGTGAGCCGTACGGGCCGATCAGTTCCGTGAGGTTCTTCGTCGCGTGGAGGGTGGTGCGGGCGCTGCCCGCCCCGCGGAGCACCACGTTGTCGTGGGCGATGCGGATGATGTCGTCGATGCGGTAGTCGCCGGGCGGGATGACGACCGTGCCCCCGCCCCTCGCTCCCGCGTCCGCCAGGGCGCGGTTGATCGCCGGGGCCGCGTCCTGCGTGCCGTCCGGCCTCGCTCCGTAGTCCCTTACGTTCGCGACCACCTTGGGGCGAGGGAGGCGGCCGGTGCCACAGTGGGCGCCCGCGCGGGCTACGTAGGGGATCTGGGGGTGCGTGTACGGGGCTGCCTTGAACTCCCGCCAGAGAAGGGGGGTTTCGCCTGCTCCCGCGTGTGCCTGTGCCGATCCGCCGCTCGCGGTGACCGCCGCCACGGCCATCGCGCCGCCGAGTACGCCACGTCTGCTGGGGTGTTCCCTGCCCATGCCCGCCGCCACCTTCCATGGATGTGAACGCCATTCACGTCTGCGATGGGCGCGAGCATGCCATGGGTGCCCCCTACGGGGAAGGAGTCGCGCTAAGCCTCTTGGCTCTCCGGTGCCAGCCCGTGTCAGCCCGCTTCAGCCCTGCGGCTGGGTCAGGTGAGTGAACGCGTCCAGGTTGCGCGTGGACTCGCCCCGCGACACCCGCCACGCGTACTCCTTGCGGATCGCCGACGCGAATCCCAGCTCCAGGAGCGTGTTGAAGGAGCCGTCCGCGTTCTCCAGGACCGAGCCGAGCAGGCGGTCGAGCTCGTCGGGGGTGACCGCCGAGAGCGGGAGCTTTCCGGTGAGATAGATGTCGCCGAGGGAGTCGATCGCGTAACTCACGCCGTACAGGCGGAGGTTGCGCTCCAGGAGCCAGCGGTGCACCGCCTCGTGGTTCTCCTCGGGATGCCTGATCACGAACGCCGTCAGCGACAGCGCGTGCTTGCCGAGCTTCACGGAGAGGGTCGTCGACAACTTGCGCGTGCCGGGGAGCGTCACCACGTACGAGCCCGGCTCCGGGCTCTCCCACTGCAGGTCCGCCTCGGTCAGCGTCCCCTCGATGATCTCCGCCGCGCCCGCCTCATCAGCCATGATGCGAGCGTACGCGACGCCTGTGCTCATGCACGGCTGCCGTGTACACGTCCGCCGTGGCCGAAGCGGCCGTGTCCCAGCCGAAGGACTCCGCGTGCAGCGCGGCAGCCTCGCCCATCCGGTCCGCGAGGTGCGGGGTCTCGGCGAAATCGCGCAGCACGCGCGCGTAGTGGGCCGGTTCGTGGCCGTCCATCAGGAAACCCGTGACCCCGTCGCGTACGGCGACCGGCAGACCGCCCACCGACGCCGCGAGGACCGGAGTGCCCGCCGCCTGGGCCTCGATGGCCACGAGCCCGAACGACTCGCTGTACGACGGCATCACCAGGACCGAGGCCGCCCTGAACCAGTCCGCGAGCTGCTCCTGGTCCACCGGCGGCTGGAAACGGACCACGTCGGCGATGCCAAGACGAGCCGCCAGCTTCTGCAGCCCCTCGGGCTTCGCGAGACCGCTGCCGCTCGGGCCGCCCACCACGGGGACGACGATGTTCGAACGGAGCTCGGGGCGCTGGTCGAGGAGGACGGCCACCGCGCGGAGCAGAACGTCCGGCGCCTTCAGGGGCTGGATGCGGCCCGCGAAGAGCGGGACGAGCGCGTCCTGCGGAAGGCCGAGGCGGTGGCGGGCCGCCGCGCGGCCGTCGGCGGGCCGGAAGCGGTCGAGGTTCACGCCGGGGTGGACGACGGCGACCTTGCCGGCCTCGGCCTCGTAGTGCCGTACGAGCTCGTCGGCCTCTTCGGAGGTGTTGGCGATCAGCCGGTCGGCCGCCCGCACGATCTGCGTCTCGCCGATCACGCGCGCCGCCGGCTCGGGGGTGTCGCCCGCCGCGAGCGCCGCGTTCTTGACCTTGGCCATCGTGTGCATGGCGTGCACCAGCGGCACGCCCCAGCGTTCGGCGGCGAGCCAGCCGACATGGCCGCTGAGCCAGTAGTGGGAGTGCACCAGGTCGTAATGGCCAGGACGGTGGCCCGCCCACGCCTGCATCACGCCGTGCGTGAAGGCACAGAGCTGGGCGGGCAGCTCCTCCTTCGCCAGGCCTTCATAGGGACCCGCGTCGACGTGGCGCACGAGGACGCCGGGTGCCAGTTCGACGGAGGGCGGCAGCGCGCCCGTCGTCGAGCGCGTGAAGATCTCGACCTCGATGTTGATGGCGGCGAGGCGCTTGGCCAGCTCCACGATGTAGACGTTCATGCCGCCCGCGTCGCCCGTGCCCGGCTGGTGCAGCGGGGACGTGTGCACGCTGAGCATGGCCACCCGGCGGGGGCGCCGGTGGGTGCCGGGGATCCGGAGCCTGCTGGGCGCTGCCGGCGAGCGACGGCCGAGCCTGGTCACGTACTGGCTCACGTGGCGGTCCTCCTTGTGCGCGCGCGGGCATGGCTTGAGGGAGGGCGTGCACGGTCCTCCAGAGGGAGAACATCGGAAGGGGCCGCTCCATTTCCTGTTTGCCAAATCATTACCGGCCAAGGCTCAACCGGTGAGCACACGGTGAGTGCACCCGGCTCGGGCGCGTACCCCGCCACCAGGGCGCATACCCTTTCCCCCATGGCCTCCCGCACCCCTTCCCGCCCCGTGGGAACGGTGACGCGCGGGACCACCAACCCCAACCGCCTGCGCCGCATGGACCGCTGGATCGCCGCCACGCACGGCGCCGAGCTGCGCCGCTCCCCCGACCCCCTCGCCGTCGACCTCGGCTACGGGGCCGCGCCCTGGACCGCCGTCGAGCTGCTCCTGCGGCTGAGAACCGCCGCCCCGCACGCGCGCGTGGTCGGCGTCGAGATCGATCCGGCGCGGGTCGCGGCCGCGAAGCCGTACGAGAGGGAGGGGCTGTCCTTCCGGCACGGCGGCTTCGAGATCCCGCTGCCGGGCAGCCCCACGCTGATCCGGGCCGCGAACGTGCTCCGGCAGTACGACGAGGAACAGGTCGCCGCCGTGTGGGAACGGCTGTGCGGGCGGCTCGCGCCCGGCGGGCTGCTCGTGGAGGGGACGTGCGACGAGATCGGGCGGCGGCACGTCTGGGTCGCGCTCGGACCCGAAGGGCCGCGCACGGTGACCTTCGCGACCCGCCTCGGTTCGCTGGACCGGCCGTCCGACCTCGCCGAGCGCCTGCCCAAGGTGCTGATCCACCGGAACGTACCGGGCGAGCCGGTGCACGCGTTCCTGCGCGACTTCGACCGCGCCTGGGCCGCCGCCGCGCCCTACGCCTCGTACGGCGCGCGGCAGCGGTGGATGCGGGCGGTGCGGGACCTGGCGGCGGACTGGCCGGTGGCGGACCGCGCCGCGCGATGGCGGCAGGGTGAAGTGACAGTTCCGTGGGGAGCGTTGGCGCCGCGTCAGGGGTGAACGCGCGGGGTGCCTACGGGTGAATTCGCGAGGCGGCGCCGGGTGAACTCCGCGTGCGGCGCGCCGCGAAGGGAACGATCTACGCGTGCCGTTCGTCACATGGGGCGGGTGGGGATCGGAGTTGTCGCTGTGCCCTGTCGCATTGCGCGTCGGCGTGGCACCATCCCCGGGGCACCCGTAAGTTACTGACGGTAAATCAGCTCTGGGGAGGCGGACGTGACCGGCAAGCGGAGTTCGACTGTGGCCGGCCTGGCGCTGATCTGCGCGGCAGCGGTGCTCGGCGCACCGGGCGCGGCCCACGCGAGTCCGGCGAAGCCAACGCCCGGCAAGACCAAGTCCCTTGAGGACCTGCGCAAGGAGATCGAGAAGCTCTACCACGACGCGGGCGTCGCCACGGACGCGTACAACGCGGCGGAGGAGAAGAGCGAGAAGCAGTCCAAGCAGATCGTGAAGCTCGCCCGGTCCATCACCGAGGGCCAGCAGAAGCTGGACAAGCTCAAGTCCCGCGCGGGCGCCGCCGCCCGCGCCCAGTACCGCAGCGGCGGGGTGTCCTCCGAGGCCCGGTTGATGCTGAGCGACGACCCCCAGGAGTTCCTCGACGGAGCCGGGCGGATGCGGGAGGGCCACAAGGCCACCAAGGGCATGATGACGGAGATGGAGCGGACGCAGGAAGACCTGCGGATCTACGCCAAGGACGCCACCGCCCAGTGGAAGAAGCTGGAAGCCAACCGCAAGGCGAAGGCCGAGTCGAAGAAGAAGATCAAGAAGAAGATCGAGACCGCCGAGGAGATGGAGTCCAAGCTCGAGAAGAAGGAGCTCCAGCGGCTCCGGAAGCTCGAGGAGGAGGCCCAGCTCAAGAAGCAGTCGGCGTGGGTGAGTTCGGGTGTCCTGGAGGACATCAAGGGCAAGGCGAGCGGATCCGGCAAGAAGGCCATCGAGTTCGCCACCGCGCAGATCGGCAAGCCGTACGTCTGGGGCGCCGAGGGCCCGTCCTCGTACGACTGCTCAGGACTCACGTCCAAGGCATGGGCCGCCGCGGGCAAGGGCATTCCGCGCACGTCACAGGAGCAGTGGAAGCAACTGCCGCGCATCGACATCAAGAACATGCGCCCCGGCGACCTGATCATTTACCACGCGGACGCCAGCCACGTCGGGATGTACGTGGGCGACGGAGCGATCGTGCACGCCCCGCGGCCGGGGCGCGATGTCACCGTCGCGGGCGCGGGATCGATGAAGATCCTCGGGGTCGTGCGGCCGGACAAGTAGGGGCTTCAGGGCCCGGCAAGTAGAAGCTTCAGGGCCCGACAAGTAGGGGTTTCAGCCTCCCGAAGCAGCCGTTTGGGGCCCGGCGCCCGCTCTGTGCCGTACGTCATGTGACCCACCGCACCCTCGGCCCGCCTCTCAACCCTCCGGGCGTGATGTTCGTCATCCCTGCCGGAGGCCGTAGTGCCCAATTGCGGTCCTTGTTGCGGCATATGACGGTGGCTGTTTTTCGCGCGCCATTCCAATCGGGCCTCGGCTAACGCTATGGTCCCCTGTCGGTGGAGCGTTCGACCGTCGATCCACCATGCCCTCGGGGGGAGGGAAGGAAACCGAAGCCATGCCCGTACCCATACCGCGGCAGAGGGCGATCCCGGCCGCGGAAGGCGGTCAGGCTCACACTCTGCCGACGCCGACGCCCGCTCCCGTGCGGGCGCCCGAACCCATACCCGTACCCCTGGAAGCGCTGGACCCCGTACCGGCGCCCAGGGACACCGACCAGCAGGCGAGCGGCCCCGGCCTCAGCCTCCTGGTGATCGAGGACGACCCGGTGGGCTCCCTGAGCGTCCCCCAGATGCTCGACTCCGCCGGCAAGCCCATCAGGGTCCGCACCGCCCGCAACCTCACCGAGGCCGAGCGGCTGCTCACCGACGACGTGCACTGCATCCTGCTCGACCTGGCCCTGGCCGTCCCGGCCGCCACCCCGGAAGAGGAGGAGGACGAGCTCGCCACGCTCAAGCACGTCCTGCGCCTCGCGCCCCGGCACGCCGTCCTCGCGCTCACCGCGAGCGGCGACACCGAGGGCGGCGCGGAGGCCGTGCGGGTCGGCGCCCAGGACTATCTCTTCCGTGACGAGCTGGACGGGCGGCTCCTGAGCCGCGCCATCCGGTACGCCGTGGAGCGCAAGCGCGCGGACGCCGCCCAGCGCCAGCTGACGGAGTCGCGCCTGCGGGCCCAGGAGAACGCCCGTCTGGAGCGCGGCCTGCTGCCGACGCCGCTCCTGGACGGCTCACCGCTGCGGTTCGCCGCGCGCTACCGCCCCGGACGTTCCCGAGCACTGCTCGGCGGCGACTTCTACGACACGGTGCGCACCCCCGACGGCTCCGTGCACGTCATGATCGGCGACGTCTGCGGCCACGGCCCCGACGAGGCGGCGCTCGGCGTCGAGCTGCGCATCGCCTGGCGGACGCTGACCTTCGCGGGCCTGTGCGGCGACGAGCTGCTCAGCACGCTGCAGAAGGTCCTGGAGCACGAGCGCGCCGACGACGAGATCTTCGCGACGCTCTGCACGGTCGACATCGCCCCCGACGGCCGCCGCGCCGGGCTCTGCCTCGCGGGCCACCCGTCGCCGCTGATCGCGCGCGACGGCCACCTCGCCGAGCTCCTGCCGTACGAGAACAACGGCCCCGCGCTCGGACTCCTGCCGAACGCCCGCTGGCCGCGCCGCCAGGTGGAGCTCGGCGGCAAGTGGAGCCTGATGCTCTACACGGACGGCCTGATCGAGGGGCGCATCGGCCAGGGCAACCAGCGCCTCGGCCAGGACGGCATGGTGGAGATGCTGCGCCGCCAGATCGCCGCGGGCCTGCGGGGCGACGAGCTCCTGGAGGCCGCGGTGAACGAGGTGCGCGAGCTGAACGGCGGGGATCTGACCGACGACGTGGCCGTGCTGCTGCTCGACCGCGACCTGGACCGCTAGCGCCGGCCTCGGGGGACTATCGGCCGCCGTTGTACGGCCCGTACGGACCGTCGCTGCTGGAGCCGCGGCGTCCGCCGCCGCCTCCGCCGGTGATCTGCCGCACCGCGGGCCGCACGTCGACCATGTAGACGATGGTCGCGATGAGGCCGATGATCGGCAGGAACGACAGGATGTTGAAGATCAGGTTCACGATGAAGGCGAGCCCGAGGATGATCAGCCAGAACGGCTTGGTCTTCTTGTCCGCCGCGCGATAGGCGTCCTCACGCCGGATGGCCGCGTCGACGAGCGCGAAGCCGCTGAAGACGATCAGCGCCAACGACAGCAGCCACATGAAGTTCGCGAACCCCTGCATCAGCACTACGTCCACCACCAGTCTCGGCTCTTGAAGCCATACAAAGCTCTTGAGTACGCGGACACCGTACCCGCTACCCGGTGAACGGGCCGGGCACTTCGAGAGTGCCCGGCCCTTCACATGACAACCGCCTGCCGCGCGCCTACTTGGCGGGCGGCGTGGTCTTCTTCGCCACCGGCTTACGGGCGGCCGGGGCCTTCTTGGCGGCCGGCTTCTTCGCCGGGGCGGCAGCGGCCTGCGGCTCGGTGGAGGCCGAGGTGCCCGACTCGGCGGAGGCCGGCTTCTCGGGGGCGTCCGGCTCGACAGCCACGGCCAGCTCGGTGATCTCATCGGCGGCCTCGCCGCGCCAGGTGCGCACGGCCTGCTCGCCGTGCTCGGCGACCTCTTCGTACTTCTCGCGCGCCTTGACGGCGTACTCGGCGGCCACGCCGACCGAGCTGAGGGCGAGGCCCTGCGCGCTCTCGCCCAGCTTCTTCAGGTCGGTGTCGAGCGAGCCGAGCAGCTCGGTGACCCGAGTCTGCAGGGTCACCTGGGCCTCCTTGGCGCGGGCGACGGCCTTGTCCTGGACGGCCTTGGTGTCGGTGTTGCGCACGGCGTCGATACGGGCCGGCGCCTCGGCGATCAGCTGCTCGATGGCGCCCGGCACCTTCTTCGCCTGCTGGAACGCGAGGTCGGCGGTGCCGACGACGAAGTAGGCGGGGGTGGTGTCGGTGAGGGTGTTGCGCAGGTCGTCCTTGATGGCCATGGCGATGGTCCTCCCGGGTTCGCGTCAGCTCGTCGTACAGGTCGGTGAGCTCGTACAGCTCGGTCAGCTTGAGGGGTCGTCCTTGGGGGCGGCATCCGCGTCATGCGCGACGTGCGGGTCATCCGCGATGTCCGCGACGTCCACGTCGTCCGCGTACTCCGAGACCTCGAAGCCGTTCTCTTTTCTGAACGACTCGTAGATCTGCAACAGGACCTGCTTCTGCCGCTCGTTGATGGAGGGGTCGGCGAGGATGACGGCGCGCGTCTCCAGCTCGTCCCGCTCCTTCTCGTCGAGGATCCCGGCCCGGACATAGAGCGTCTCGGCGGAGATCCGCAGCGCCTTGGCCACCTGTTGCAGCACGTCGGCGCTCGGCTTGCGCAGGCCGCGCTCGATCTGGCTCAGATACGGATTGGACACTCCGGCGGCGTCGGCGAGCTGCCTGAGCGAGAGCTGCGCGTTGCGCCGCTGCTCACGCAGGTATTCACCGAGATTGCCGACGTTGAGTGATGCCATGCGTCGATACTGCACGCACCTTGCTAACTATTGCAAGCGTCTGCTTGCAAAAGTGCGCCACGCCACTCGATCGGGGTGTGACTTGGACTGACGCCGCTTGGTGCCACACATGGCACCAGCGACGCCAAACCGCATCCCGCGAGTGCGCGGCCTCGCGCCCACCCCCACCCCTCCCCACGCTTTACGCAGGCCAGACCCCTTGCGCCGTCGTGATGTCAATAATGACTCGACATGGCGCCACTCGTGTGCCACGATGGTGCCATCGCAAGGAGCCGCAGCAACCAGGGAGGGGTCGGATCATGGCGACAGCAGAGAATCGGCAGTCGACGGCACCCGGCGCCTTCACCGCCTTCGCCCGCTTCGTGCTCTGTGGCGGCGGGGTCGGAGTCGCCTCCAGCTTCGCCGTGGCGGCCCTGGCCTCCTGGCTCCCCTGGGCCCTGGCCAACGCCCTGATCACGGTGGTCTCCACGCTCCTGGCCACCGAGTTGCACGCCCGCTTCACCTTCGGCGCCGGCGGCCGGGCGACCGGACGGCAGCACGCGCAGTCGGCCGGGTCAGCGGCAGCCGCGTACGCGGTGACCTGCCTGGCGATGCTGCTCCTTCAGCAGCTGGTGGCGTCACCCGGTGCGGTGCTCGAACAGGTCGTCTACCTGTCGGCCTCCGCGCTGGCCGGTGTCGCACGGTTCGCCGTGCTGCGCCTGGTCGTCTTCACCCGCACCCGCTCGCAGGCCACCACCACGGCCACCGCCCGCACCGCCCACCCCGCTCGCACCGCCCGGCCCGTGCACCCCGTGCACGCGGCCGTGGCCCCCGCCGAGCTCTGCCCCGCGGCCTGACCCCCGCGCCGCGCTCACCGGCGGTCGGTAACGTTCCCCAGGTGCCCGCCTCTCTCTCCGACCTCGTCCGGCTGCGCCAGGCCCGCGACCGCATGGACCGCGACTACGCGGAGCCCCTGGACGTCCCGGCGCTGGCCAGAGCCGCCCTCATGTCGCCGGGGCACTTCTCGCGCAGCTTCCGCGCCGCCTACGGCGAGACGCCGTACAGCTATCTCATGACCCGCCGCATCGAGCGGGCCAAGGCGCTGCTGCGGCGCGGGGACCTGTCGGTGACGGAGGTCTGCATGGAGGTCGGCTGTACGTCGCTCGGCTCCTTCAGCTCACGGTTCACCGAGCTGGTCGGCGAGAGCCCGAGCGCGTACCGGGCCCGCGACCACAGTGAGAGCGCCGGCATCCCCGCCTGCATCGCCAAGATCCGCACCAGGCCGGTCAGGAACGGAGAAGCGAAACCCGACGCCGGTCCGTAGCGTCGTACGCATGGACATCAAACTCGCGCAGTGCTTCATCGCCGTCGACGACCACGACAAGGCGCTCGCCTTCTACCGCGACGCGCTCGGCCTCGAAGTGCGCAATGACGTCGGCTTCGAGGGGATGCGCTGGGTGACGCTCGGCTCGCCTTCGCAGCCGGACGTCGAGATCGTCATCGAGCCGCCGCTCGCCGACCCGAACGCCACCGACGCCGACCGGCAGGCCGTGGCCGAGCTGATGGCCAAGGGCCTGCTGCGCGGCGTCATCTTCCGGACCGACGACGTCGACGCCACGTTCGAGCGGGTCCGCGCCGCCGGGGGCGAGGTTCTCCAGGAGCCGATGGACCAGCCGTACGGCGTCCGCGACTGCGCCTTCCGCGACCCGGCGGGCAACATGCTGCGGATCAACCAGCCGGGCAAGAAGTAGAGGCGCGCCCGGGGTTCCTTCCATGGGCCGCTGGACCTACGCCCCTCGGCCGGAGTGTGACCGTTCGGCAACAAAGAGGCGGAGAAGCGTGCACTCTGCCGCATGATGAAGCTTCGCCACGTCCTGGTGTGTCGAAGCGTGTCGAAGCTTCATCGCGCCCTGGTGTCACAGGTCTTGGGGGGACCGGATGAACAAGCCGCTGCGCCACATAGCCGTCTTCTGCGGGGTGCTCACGCTCGCCCTGCTCCTGCGCGCCACGTGGGTGCAGTTCGCCCAGGGCGAGTCGCTGGCGAAGGACGAGAAGAACCGGCGGGTCCAGATCGAGGCCTTCTCGCACCCCCGCGGCGACATCATCGTCGGCGGCAAGCCGATCACCGGCTCGAAGGAAGTCAGCGGCACCGACTTCAAGTACCAGCGGGTCTTCAAGGAAGGCCCCATGTACGCGCCGGTCACCGGCTACTTCTCGCAGGCCCAGGGTGCGACCTTCCTGGAGGGCGTCGAGAACGACGTGCTCAGCGGCGACGACGACCGCCTCTTCATCCGCCGCACCCTGGACATGCTGACCGGCGAGAAGCGCCAGGGCGGCGACGTCATCACGACCATCGACCCCAAGGCCCAGAAGGCCGCCTACCAAGGCCTGGTGGACCTCGACGCCCGGGGCGCGGTCGTCGCGCTCGACCCGCGCTCCGGGAAGGTGCTCGCACTGGCGAGCACCCCCTCGTACGACCCCTCCGTCTTCGCCGGGATCTCGCAGAAGGAGGGCAAGGAGTTCTCGCGGCTCGGCAAGAACAAGGACAAGCCGCTCTCCAACCGTGCGCTCCGCGAGATCTATCCGCCCGGATCCACCTTCAAGATCCTCACCGCCGCCGCGGCCCTGGACCACGGCGTGATCGACGACATCGACGAGCGCACCGACGCCAAGGCCCCCTACAAGCTGCCGCTCAGCTCCACCACGATCGGCAACGACGTGCCCGGCGCCCCCTGCGACAAGGCCTCCCTGAAGGTCGGCATGCAGTGGTCGTGCAACAACGTCTTCCTCGACACCGCGCTCAAGGTCGGTGACGACGACATGCGCGAGACGGCCGAGAAGTTCGGCTTCAACAAGCAGCAGTTCATCCCCGTGCGCGCCTCCGCGAGCAGCTACCCCGACGGCCTCGACAAGCCGCAGACCGCCCTGACCGGCATGGGCCAGGGCAGCCTGACCAGTACGCCGCTGCAGATGGCGATGGTCGCGGCGGGCCTCGCCAACGACGGCAAGGTGATGAAGCCGTACATGGTCGAGGAGCTGCGCGGCCCCGACCTCTCCACGATCGAGAAGGGCAAGCCGCAGGAACTGAACCAGGCCGTCTCCGAGGACACCGCGGGCAAGGTGCAGGAGATGATGGAGCACACCGTCGAGGAGGGCACGGCGAACAAGGCGCAGATCGACGGTGTCACGGTCGGCGGCAAGACCGGCACCGCCCAGCACGGCTCGAACGTCAACGACGAGCGGCCGTACGCCTGGTTCGTCTCCTACGCCAAGAACGAGGACGGCTCGTCGCCGGTCGCGGTCGCCGTCTTCGTCGACCCGAAGGACATGAACATCCCGCGCTCGGAGATCGCCGGCGGCAAGCTCGGTGCGCCGATCGCGAAGGCGGTGATGGAGGCGGTGCTGGACGACTGAGCGTCTCAGTCCTCGGCTCCCCGGCCCTCCAGAAGCCGTCCCGCAAGACGCTCGATGCGGGCGTGCCAGGCAGCGAGCGCCTCATCCGTAGCCGTCCCGCTGTCGAACGGTCCGGTCTGCGTGAGGACGAGCCGGGTGCCGTACCCCGTGCCCTCACCGAACTCCCAGCGCACCTCACCCTTGGGATGCACGGCGTACGTGAGGAACTCCGGTGCCCGCAGCGCGGTGACCGGGCCCGCGGAGACGCCGTCGGCCAGGAACCCGTCCGGGGCCGTGTCGCCCTCCAACGGGATCTCGTCCGCGCAGAGTTCGGCCCACACCGCGTCGGCGGACCGCACCAACTGCCGCTCGAAACGGATGCCGTCGCCGGTGACCTGCCCATGGCCGAGGTCGAACTGCTCCAGATACGCCTCGTGCAGCTCGCCCACGTCCCGGCTCACCTCGGCCTGCCCGCCGTCGAGGAACTGACCGAGCGCCGAGATGCACAGCTGCCAGCCCGCGGCGAAGCTCGGGGCGCCGAAACGGTCGCCGAAGGTGTGGACGAGGGTGAGGAGCGAGCCACGGCCGTCGGGGCCCTCCGGCGTGATCTCCCAGCGCAGGTGGTCATCGCCCCAGCTGAAGGCGAAGAGGCGGGGCTCGTCGGCGTCGGTGACCTCGCCGGTCATGCCGGGGCCCTCGTCACCGGGGAAGTGGAAGCCCATCGCACCGCCGGGGCGCAGCTCCAGCGTCACCTCGGAGGGGAACCACTGGGCGAGGTGCTCGGGCCGGGTGATCGCGGCCCAGACGGTGGCGGGCGGGTGCGCGAGGCGGCGCTCCATCCGCAGGACGTTCCGGCCGCCGCCGTCGCCGTCGTCGTCGGCGGGGGTGAGGGTGTCGGAGTGCGGGTTCATGAGGAGTCACCGTCCATGCTCGTCAGGTTTCATCGGGACCCACCCCACCGCCGTCCATGACGTCGAGGTGCCGTTCGAGTGCGTCGAGCCGGTCCGTCCAGAGATGCCGGTAGTGCGCGAGCCAGGCGTCGAGCTCGGCGAGGGGCTCGGGCCGCAGCTCGTACCAGCGCCGCTGCGCGTCCTGCCGCACCCGCACCAGGCCCGCGTCGCGCAGGACCCGCAGATGCTTGGACGTGCCGGGCTGGCTCAGGCCGAGCCGCTCGGTGAGCTCACCGACCAGGTGGGGGCGTTCGAGCAGCAGATCGAGGATCTTGCGGCGGCTCGGCTCGGCGAGTACGTCGAACGGTATGGGCATACTCCGAACATAACTCCAGGGCTATATAACCGCAACAGCATGTACTGCCGCCGACGGGCCCGGGGGCGCCTCACGCCTCCCAGGGCAGCGGCCTGCTGTGCAGCACGTCGAGCCGGGAGACCGCCCTGGTCAGGACCACGTACAGGCGGCTGGGCCCGCGTTGTTCCGCCTCCGCGATGGCGGCGGGCTCGACGGCCACGACATGGTCGTACTCAAGGCCCTTCGCCACGGACGCGGGCAGTACCGTCACGCGTGCGCCCAGGTCGTCGGGGCCCGCGCTCTCGACGCCGGCCTCGGTGAGGGCGGCGCGCAGGCGTGGGACATCGGCGTCGGCGGCGATGACGCCGACCGAGCCCTCGCGGGCCAGCGCGGCACGCACCGACTCGACGACGGCGGCGCCCACATCCCGTACCTCACGAATCCTCAACTCACCGTCCGTACGCAGCGATCGAGCGGGCGGTACGTCGACGCCGAGCGTGGCGAGGACGCGGTTGGCGAGGCCCACGACCGCCTTCGGTACGCGGAAACCGACGGTCAGAGGCGTGACCGAGGCGTCGGGTTTGCCGAGGTGGGCGAGGAGTTCGGGCCAGCCGCGGGCGGCCCACGGGGTGGTGCCCTGGGCGAGGTCGCCGAGGACGGTGAGCGAGCCGAAACCGGCGCGGCGGGCGATCACGCGGGCCTCCATCGGGGAGAGGTCCTGGGCCTCGTCGACGACGATGTGGCCGTAACCGTCGGGCCGTTCGAGCAGTCCGCCGATCTCGTCGAGCAGCACCAGATCGGCGGCGGACCACTTCGCCGACTTGTACGAGCGCGGGGGCTTGGCCCAGCGGATCGCCCGCTGCTCGTCGGCGTCGAGGATGCCGTCCGCGGCGGCGGCGAGCGCGGCCGGGTCCGCGAGCAGGGCGGCGAGCACCTCCTCGGGCCTGACCCTGGGCCAGGCCTCGTCGACGAAGGCCGAGACGGAGCGGGCACGGGAGATCTTCTGCAGCCAGGCGCTGTGCACGGCGCCCGCGCGGCGCTCGGCCTGCTCCTGGATGCGCCGGACGGCGCGGGTGCGCACGCGCTCGCGGCCGACGGCGTAGGGGGGTTCCTCGGCGCGCACGTCCGAGATGATCCGCTCCAACTCGTCGAGCGTGACCCGCCAGGTGTACGAACCGTCGCGCACAGCCAGGGAGTTGGCGGGCGGGGTGACACGCGAGTAGAGCGCGCGGCGCAGGACGGCGGCCATCCGGGCGTCGTGCTTGACGCTCGCGGCGGCCTCACCGTCCCGGGCCCGCACCGGGGCCGTGGGCCTGGCGATCTCGTCCGCGACGGTGGACTGGCGCACGCCTGTCTCACCGAGGGAGGGGAGCACCTCGGCGATGTAGCGCAGGAAGGTGCGGTTGGGGCCGAGGATGAGGAGTCCCGCGCGCTGCACGCGCTGGGGGTGGGTGTAGAGGAGGTACGCGGCGCGGTGCAGGCCGACTGCGGTCTTGCCGGTGCCGGGCGCGCCCTGGACGCAGACGGACGAGGCGAGTTCACCGCGCACGAGGTCGTCCTGCTCGGGCTGGATGGTGGCGGCGATGTCACGCATCGGGCCGACGCGGGGCCGCTCGATCTCACCGGCGAGGATGCGGCTGCCCTGCGCGGGCGGGGTGTCGGCCGCGGTACCGGCCAGTGGCTCGTCCTCGAGTCCCGTGAGGTCGGCGGAGTCGCCCTTGCTGCCGGGGGCCCAGCCGAAGCGGCGCCGGACGGCGACGCCTTGGGGGTCACGGGTCCCCGCCTGGTAGAAGGCGCGGGAGACGGGGGCGCGCCAGTCGACGACGAGGGGCGGGGCGGAGGGGTGCTCGGTGATGCGGAGGCGGCCGATGTGGTAGCTCTGCCCGCGGTGATCACCGGCTTCGGCGGCGTCGGGCCCCTCGGCGGCGAAGTCGAGACGGCCGAAGAAGAGGGGGGCTTCGGGGAGTTCGCGCATCGCTTTGGCGTGGCTGCGGAACTGGTAACCGAGGACTTCGGCGTCGGCGCCGGACGCGGAGACGTCGGCTCCACTGACGACCTGCTCCTCGGCGCCGTCGACCATGCCGGTGAGGGCGGTGCGGCAGGTGTCGTGGTAGCGACGTTCGTGGGCGAGGGCGTCGTGGAGTGACGACGAAGACGTGTCGGAGGGCCGCGGAGAGGTGCCGGGAGGTCGCGAAGACGTGTCGGGAGGTCGCATGCGCCCAAGAATAATGTAACCGAGTAACATTTCTTACTAAGACTCATAACTGCGCTAAACTCCCGCCATGACGGAAGAAGAAGCAGCGGCTGCGGCCGCGGGCACCACCGCCGATTCCGAGGGCGGCGGCCCCGGGCTGCGCGAGCGCAAGCGGCAGCGGATGTACCAGGCGGTCTCCGACGTGGCGATCGCGCTCTTCCTGGAGAAGGGCTTCGAGAAGGTGCCGGTGGCGGAGGTGGCGGAGGCCGCGGACATCTCGAAGCCGACCCTGTTCCGGTACTTCCCGGCCAAGGAGGACCTCGTACTCCACCGGTTCGCCGACCACGTGGACGAGGCGGCGAGGGTGGTGGCGGGGCGCCCCGCCGGGCACTCCCCACTGGACGCGCTGGAGCGGCACTTCCTCGACGGCCTGGAGCGCCAGGACCCGGTGACCGGCCTGTGCGACAACGTCCACGTACTCGCCTTCCACCGACTGCTGTACGGCACGCCGTCGCTGGTCGCACGGCTGTACGCGTATCAGGAGCGGTCGGAGAGGGCGCTGGGCGAGGCACTGAGCGAGGCGACGGCAGGCCCGCGGGCCGGCGACACCCTGCCCGCGCGGTTGGCCGCGGGCCAGATCATCGCCGTGCAACGCATCCTGGCCCTGGAGAACTGGCGCCGGATCGACGCGGGCGCCGACGCGGGGGCCTTGCGGCCGGAGGCGGTAGCTGCGGCGAGGGATGCCTTCGGCCAGCTACGGAGGGGCCTCGCCCAGTACGCGGGCCCCGAGTAACCCGTCCTGGCACGGGTGCCGCCCCGAACAAGCCTCTCCCGCCCACCCGCCCGATTACCCCGCAGTGACGGGGGAACCCCGCGGCCACCCGCCCCTCAAGAGCCCCCCGCTCCCCCTACTCCCCCACCAACACCGCCACCCCATCCAGCACCCGCCCCAGCCCGAACTCGAACTCCGTGTCCTCCTCGTCCGCCACGTCGAGTACCCCCGACGCGAGCGTTCGTCGCAGGGCAGGGAAGCGTTCGGGGGCGGTCGAGGTCAGGGCGTCGATGGTGCGTGCGTAACGCCGCATCACCTCGTCGGGCTCCCGGCCCCCCGCCCTCATGGCCGCGTCCAGATCGGCCATGAGCGTGACCTCGTTCCGCACGAAGCCGCCCACCAGCATCAGGACGGACAGCTTCCCGCCCTCCTCGAGCCCGCTGCCGTCGAGCGCCGCGAGCCCCTGCTCCATCCACTCCAGGGAGTGGGGCGACGCGGGCGGTGACGTGATGGGGATGCGCAGGAGCCACAGGTTGCGCCGGAAGACATCGCGCTGCGCCCGCGCCCACCACTCCAGGCGCGCCCGCCACCCCGTGATCCCGGCGGGCATCTCGGGCGGAGCCCCGGTCGCCGCGTCCTGCATGAGGACGTACAACTCGTCCCTGGCGGAGACGTACCGGTAGAGGGACATCGGCGAGACGCCGAGCGTCTTGGAGACCCGCCCCATGGTGACCGCGCCGATCCCCTCCGAGGCCGCGATGGCGATCCCCGCGTCGACGATGCGGTCAAGACTCAGGCCGGGCTTGGGCCCTTTCGACGGCCGCTCGCGCAGCCCCCAGGCGGTTTCGAGGGTCACGGAAAGCCCCGAGCCCTCCTCGCCGGCGCTTGCACCGTCCACCGTCATGACCGCCTCCGCCTCCTCCTGAGCTGCCGTGCTTGACGCACATCGTAGTTCTGCGTAACCCTTACTCAGTAATGCGTAAGGGTTACGCAGTAGAAGGAGAAACCCATGCCACCCCCAGCCATCGAGGCCACAGCCCTCACCAAGAGCTACCGAACGCGCACAGGAGCCGGAGCCGGAACCGGCGGCGACCGCACCCTCCCCGTACTCCGCGGCATCGACCTCCACGTCCCACCCGGCACCGTCTTCGCCCTCCTCGGCCCGAACGGCGCCGGCAAGACGACCGCCGTCCGCATCCTCACCACGCTCACCGCACCCGACGCGGGCACGGCGCGGGTCGCGGGCCACGACATCCGTACGGGGCGACGCGAGGTCCGCCGCGCGATCAGCCTCACCGGCCAGTTCGCGGCGGTCGACGAGACGCAGACCGGCGCGGAGAACCTCCGCATGATGGCGAGGCTCGCGGGCCTGCCCCGCCCCGCGGCCCGCGCACGAGCCGCCGAACTACTGGCCCGCTTCGACCTCACGGAAGCGGCCGACCGCCTGGTCCGCACGTACTCGGGAGGCATGCGCCGCCGCGTCGACCTGGCGGCGGGACTGGTGGGCGACCCCGAGGTCATCTTTCTGGACGAGCCGACGACGGGACTCGACCCGCGGAGCCGTCAGGGGATGTGGGAGGTGGTGCGCGAGCTCACGGCACAGGGCACGACGGTCTTCCTGACGACCCAGTACCTGGAGGAAGCGGACCAACTCGCGGACCGCGTAGCCGTGTTGCACGAGGGCGCGATCGCAGCAGAGGGCTCCCCCGCGGACCTCAAGTCCCTCCTGCCGGGCCACCGCCTGGACGCGACGCTCACCACCCAGGACGCCTACCTGCGCCTCACCGATCGGGCCACGCACCACTCCCCCGAAACCCTGACGCTCGGCTTCGCGACGGACGGCACGGCAGGAGCCGTACGAGCGCTGCTGGACGACCTGGACCCGGCCCGCACGGATGTCGCGACCTTCAAGCTCCACGCGGCAACGCTGGACGACGTCTTCCTGACGCTCACCACCCCGTCGAACAGCTCGCCACACAGCTCGCCAGGCAGCCCGGCGACCAGCCCGTCCTCCAGCCACCCGCCGAAGGGACTGACCCATGTCTGAAGCCCTGATCATGACCGGCCGGGCGATCCGCATCAGCCGCCGCAACGTGGATGCCCTGATCACCTCGATGGCGCTCCCGGTGATGCTCCTGCTGATCTTCGTGTACTTCTTCGGCGGCGCGATCAGGACGGACACCCGGTCCTACGTCACGTACGTGGTCCCCGGAGTCCTCCTCCTCTGCGCCGGCTTCGGCTCGTCGAACACGGCGATCGCGGTGACGGAGGACTTGAAGGGCGGCATCATCGACCGCTTCCGTTCCTTGGACATCGGCGGCACCCAGATCCTGGCGGGCCACGTCTTCGCCTCGGTGGCCCGCAATCTGCTCGCCACGTCCCTGGTCCTGGCCCTGGCCTTCGCGATCGGCTTCCGCCCGACGGCGACCCTGCCCGGCTGGCTCGCGGCGACCGCCATCCTCCTGGCCTTCATCCTGGCCTTGTCCTGGCTCTCGGCAGCGGTGGGCCTCCTGGCCAAATCTCCCGAAGCGGCAGGCGGCTTCACCTTCTTCGTGAGCTTCCTCCCCTACCCGAGCAGCGCCTTCGTCCCCACCTCCACCATGCCCAACTGGCTCCAGCCCTTCGCCGACCACCAACCGGTGACACAGGTGATCGAATCCCTACGAGGCCTACTCCTCAACCAGCCGGTGGGCGCGACGCCTTGGATCGCCCTGGCCTGGTGCACCGGAATCCTGACCGCTTCGACGGCGGCGTCGAGCGCACTGTTCAGGAGGCGGACGGCGTGAGGGGACGCGCTACGCCCCAGAGCGTCTCGAAGAGCTCCTTGCGCTGCGTGCACTTCTCCCTGGCGGCGGCCCCCGCATCGATGTGCCAGCGCGTCAAAGACGTGTGGTAGCCCATGAGATCGAGCACTTGTCGGTCCGGTGACTCATTCGCGGGACGCTTCTCCACCTTGTCGTAGATTCCGTCGAACAGCTGCTCATCATTGATCAGGCAGAACCTCAGAAAAGGGGAGATGTGCAGGACGCGGAACTGCGGGTCGAGTTCCGCTTTGCGGTCAATATCCAGCCGTCTGGCCAGGGCCGTCATATTGCGTTCGTACTCGCGCACCTTCGCGAGCAGCTCCGCCCGGAACACCTCGTCGTCCTCCGCCTTCCCCTCGCCGTTGAGCATGCCGGGTATTTCCATCGGCTTGGTGAAGTCCGGCACGAGAATGCGCATCGTCACACGCGGCCGCGCGCCGTCGTGGAGGTCCTCCAGACTCCTGCTGACCTGGTAGACGACGGTCTCGCCCGTGAATCCGATGGCATCTATGCGAGCTTCGCGCAACCGCAGCGCCTCGTCGAAATGCTGGCGGAGGTCACGCGTCAGCACCGTCTCCCTGACGGCGGGACGCAGCGCGGCGTTCAGCCTCTGCACCTCGCTGTACAGCACATAACCCATCAGGCTCAGAACAGCACCACCGAGATACGCCTTGCCCTCCAGTGCGTCACCGACCGGCTGCACGAACTGGGCGACCAGCCCGAGGCCGAAGATGGAGAGGAGCAACACCCTGGTCACGATGCTCTCCGACTGTGCCCACCCCTCCACGGCGCGCTCACGAACAGACCGTCTCCGTGCCACCAAGCCCCCCTTGATTCCCACGCGTTGATCCGCAGGGGCTCATGGTGCCCGGTTCGTGGCCCGTCAGGAAGGGCCCGTCTCCACCAGGTCGATCAGGGGCTGAAGCGTGGTGATGACCACCTCGGCTCCGGCGGCACGCAGAGGCACTGCCTTGCGCTCGTCGCGTGCGTAGCCGACGAAGCGGACCCCTGCCTTCTCGGCGGCCTCCAGGTCAGTCGCCGTGTCACCGATCATCAGCGCGCCGTCGGCCGCGAAGCCCAGGGCGTCCAGGGCCCGGCTCAACGAGTCCGGGTCCGGCTTCAGCAGGCTGGGCTGGTCAGTCCGCCCGTAGACGTGGGGCCCGAACGCGTCCAGCAGCCCCACCCTGCCCAGATAGGCGGCCACGGCCTTCGGTGAGTTGTTCGTGACCACGGCGATCGGGCGCCCCCTCGCCTTCAGGGCGCGGATGAGCTCGCCCGCCCCAGGGGTGGGCAGGGCCGTACGCGCCGCCGCCACCTCGCCTTCCGTGAGCAGGACTTCGAGCGCGGCGACCAGGCTCTTGCCCTGAGGGTCTTGATCCATGGCCCTCAGTACGTCGTGCGGGTCGATGGTCCTCCTTACCTCCTCCGTGAGCCGGTCCCCCAGACCGTGCTCGAGGACCAGGTCCCTGAGGTTCTGGGCAACGCTCTCCGAGGATCCGTGCGGGAAAAGGCGACAGATGGGGCCGTCGAAGTCGAAGAGCACACAGCGGCCGTCCGTACGTGTGAGCCATTCCGCGAGTTCAGTGAACTCATCGGCTCCGATCGGCTCGCGCACCTGATCGTCTTCCACAGTGCCCCATTCGTCGGTGGCTCCCGCTGCCGCGTGCTCCGGCCCGCTCCGGGCTCCGGCATGCCAGTCTCGCAGCGCTCGCGAAACCTGCCGCTCGTCCGGTACGTCTGTCAGCTTCAAGGGCTCAGCAGCGCGCCGCAAGGCTCTGCAGACCTTCAGGGCCGCGGCTTTGAAGTCGTCATCGTCCGCGTCCGCGGGCAGGTCCAGAGCTGCCCTC
The DNA here is from genome assembly GCF_044455475.1 of Streptomyces sp. NPDC051218. Classification (NCBI taxonomy): domain Bacteria; kingdom Bacillati; phylum Actinomycetota; class Actinomycetes; order Kitasatosporales; family Streptomycetaceae; genus Streptomyces; species Streptomyces sp. NPDC051218. The sequence continues at coordinate 533,542 of NZ_JBITEU010000004.1, forward strand.
ATGACGTCCGGGAACACCGACTGGGCGTACTCGAAGTCCAGATAGACGCCAAGGTCGGTGCCCAGGCCCGCCGTCATGCCCTTGTGGCCCGCGCGCACCATGGCCTCGGACCACAGGCTCGTCATGCGCCGCTGCTCGTCCTTGTCGTAGTCCATTCGTACGAGGTGGGTGGCAAGGTCGTGGAGAGGATCCCCGTATATCGCCGATTCCCAGTCGATGACGACGAGTTCGCCCTCATCGATGACGACATTGGCTCGGTGGACATCGGTATGCAGCAAGCAGAACGGGCGGGACATGAGGGGAGGGCGGTCGGGATCGCCCTTGAACTTCTTCATGACATCGGACCGGATACCCACGGCCTCGAAGAGCGTCCCGAATCGTCCCCGGTTGGGGCGGTGCACCTGCTCCTCGGTGAAATCGATGAGCCAATCGAGGAAGCTCTGGCTCTCCCCGGAGTTCGGCCAGCCATCAGGTCGTGGCGGCAGCTCCTCCTTCGGGACGCCTGCCGTCCGGGCGAAGAACTGTGCGAAGGACTGCATGAGATCGTCATCAACAGGCCCATCGGGATTCACCTCGGACAACGCCTGCCCCGCGCGATAGGCGTGTATCGACCAGTCACCGAAGTCCGCCACACACCGCGGCACTTCACGGAGATAGCGGGTCACCACCGACAGCAACTGCGCTTCGCTGCGCCAAATACGTGGCACCACCTCCACTCCGGCAAGCGGTGTCCGGCACTTGACCTGCGTCCGGAAGGGCATCAACAGGAGGAGGGCCAGCGACCAACCGAGCGGGACGACGTAGTTGACATTGTGATGCCCGTTCGTAACTCGACCATCAGGTCGATCCCGATAGGAATCGGCGAGACGGCGAACCAGCGCCTGATGGGCTCTGCGAGGCAGAGGTGACGACATGAGCGCAGAGGTTATCGCCTACAGCACCTCGCCCTTACCACACGCCACATTCTGGACCCTGTCGGAGCGGGATGGATATCCCTCAGTGGGCAATGGTGAGCAGTTCCCGGCAGGAGTTGAATCAGGATTGTCCCCGCAGCACCTTCAGCAATGGCTCCAGCGAGCTCACCACACACTCCGCCCCCGACTCCTTCAGGAGTTTCGCCTGCCTCTCGTCACGCGCGTATCCCAAGAAGGCCACCCTGGCCCGCAGGGCCGCTTCGCAGTCCGTAGGGGCATCTCCGATCATCAGCGCGGTGGAGGGTTCCGCGCCCATCGCGTTGAGGGCGCGATTGAGGCAGTGCGGGTGGGGCTTGAGGAGATGCAGATCCTGCGTTCGGCCGTAGATGTGGGGGGCGAAGCAGTGGCGCAGGCCGCGGGCTTCCAGATAGTTGGTGACCGCCAGTGGCGAGTTGTTCGTCGTGACGGCAAGCCGGGAGCCCATGGCGTGCCACGTCATGATGAGAGGGTCCGCATATTGTGTGGGCCACGCCGAGGCCACCGCCGTGACCTCCTGCTGCGTGAGCCGCTCCTCGAGCTCAGTCACCAGGTCACTGCCCGGGCGCCTGCGGTCCACCGCCCGCAAGAGGACATGAGGGTCGAGCTGCCCCCGCTCCTCCTTGGTCAGCAGACCTCGCAGCCCCCGCTCCTCGAGCCACTGGACCTGCTCACTCGCGATCCGCGCGGCCGAGTGGCCGGCGAACAGCCTGCAGATGGGTCCGTCGAAGTCGAAGAGCACAAAGCGGGCACGTTTCACCAATTCCCGCAGCATCTCGGTCTCTTCTGCCATCGACTCGGCCTGCGCCATATCAGGAGTCACTAAGAGAGTGTCAGCTCCGTCGCGATGGTTTCCCAGAGCGCGTCGAACCATTTCTGCGACTCCTCCACGAACGCGGTGTCCCGGGGGGCCGTGCCCTTCTCGAAGGAGAACAGCAGCGATCTGAGCCCGGCCACGTCGAACGCCTCCATCTCCGCACTGCCGAGGTCCAGCACGCTGCGCTCGACCGTGTAGTAGCCGAGGAGCGCCTCCGAGCCGTTGAGGAGGTACAGCTTCACCGGCGGTGTGAACGGCAGCGCGCGGAACGACACGTCCACGTCGATGCCGTGCGAGGACCGCAGGGCGCGCAGGTTGTGGCGCAGCACCTGCCCCTGCGTGTTGCGCAGCGCGAGCCAGCGCTCGTGGACCCTGCCGTCGTCGTCCTGACCCTGGGTCGGCCGGGGAAAGGCCAGCGTGATGTCGCTGCTGGGGAGCAGGATGCGCAGGTGGATGGACTCGGGGCGTATGTCGCCCCCGTGGATGAGGCGCAGCGGCTCGCCCAGCGCGATCATCAGCGTCTCCGCCGTGTACGACACCACATCTATCCGCACCTGCGGCTCCGAGAACGCGTCGGCCAGGCGCGGTGCCAGGCTCACCATCGAGGCCTGGGGTTCCACGCCCGCCGATGTCGACACCGGCGGCTCCGCCGCGATGCGGGGCGGGCTGCCCTTGCTGACGTTGGCGAGCAGTCCGTCACTCTGCAGTGTCTTCAGCGCCTGCCGCACCGTCCCCCGTTCCACGCCGAACTCCTCCGCGAGTACCGCCTGCGTGGGGAGGCGGTCGCCCGGTTTGAGGTCGCCGGAGCGGATGCGGTCGCGGAGGGTGTCTGCGATGTCCTGGGGGGTGAGTTTCCTGCTGCCGTTCACTGCAACGTTCTCCTGGGTCACGACCAGACGATACAACTCGCCGCCATCTCAGGGCAGTTGTCTTGAAGTTGTTTATGCCCTGGGACCAAGTGGGGACAACCTAAGTGAAGTTGGTTGCCAACTCACCCGAGATGGCAGAAGGGGGAACCATCATGGCCGTCCTCGCCCTCCTCGCAGCAGCCTTCGCCGTCATCTTCGAGCAGTTCGTCCAGTGGCGGTACGGGCCCGTGGGCATCATCGGGCTACTGCTCCTGACCATCGGAATCAAGGCGAAGAGTCCCACCTGCAGCTCCATCGGCGCCGTCGTACTCGCACTGATGATGACCGGGCCCGCGCTCTAGCCAAGGGCCGGCCGAGCTCCCCGCTAACGGCGGGCGAGTTCCAGGTCCTGGCTGATCGTGCCCCACAGCGCGTTGAACCACAGATGGGACTGCTCCACGAACGTCGTGTCCCGCAGGCCATCGCCCTGGTGGAAGGGGAAGAGCATCGACTGCGCGCCCTGGGCGTCGTACATCTCCAGGTTCTCGTGGTCGATCTCTTCGCTCTGCCTGGTCAGCGTGTAATACGCGAAGAGCGCCTCGGAGCCGTTGAGGAGATACAGCTTCACCGGCGGCGTGAACGGCAGCGCGCGGAACGAGACCTGCACGTCGATGCCGTGCGAGGCCCGCAGCGCGAGGAGGTTGTGGCGCAGCACCTGCCCCTGCGCGTTCCGCTGGTCGAGCCAGCGCCTGTGCACCTGGCCGCCCTCGTCGTCCCCGCTGTCCACCGGCGCCGGAAAGGCGAGATCGATGCTGCGGCTCGGCAGCAGCACCCGGACGTCGACCTTGGCCGGTTTCCGCTGTCCGGCGTGAATCTGACGGAGCGGTTCGCCGATCGCCATCGTGAGCGAGATGGAGGTCAGACAGAGCGCGTCGATCTCCACGTGCGGGGCCTCGAACGCCGCGGCGATGCGCGGGGCGAGACCGACCATGGTGGGCTGCGGCTTCACCCCGCCGGGTCCGGACAGCACCTGCTTCGAGGTCATGGCGACCGTCGCGGGGCTCCCCTTGGACACGTTCGCCAGCAGGTTCTCGCCCCGCAGCGTGCGCAGCGCCTCGCGTATCGCGCCGCGCTCGACGCCGAACTCCTCGGCCAACTCGGCCTGGGTCGGCATGCGTTGGCCCGGCCGCAGCGCACCGGACCTGATCCGGTCGCGCAGTTCGTCGGCCACCTCGTGGTGCGATCTTGGCAGCCTCTTCATCCCATTGACTGGGGCAGGTTCCGGGCTCACAACCAAACAGTACAACTTCGCGCCATCTTTGGGGAGTTGCTCGGAAGGTGGTTATGAATCGAGCCATCGCGGAGATAACTCAGATGGAGTTGGTAGCCAACTTAGGCAACCTGGCAGGAACCTCAAGGGGTTGGCCACCAGGGGTGGGCCTTCGGAAGGCTGCCGACCGGATGGGACGGGGACCGCTTGCCCCGTCCCGAAAGGGGGAACGTCATGCCGCTCATCGCCATCGTCATCGCCGCCCTCGCCATCGGATTCGAGCAGCTCATCCAGTGGAAGTACGGACCGATGGGCATCGTCGCCTTCGTCCTGCTGACCGTGGGCATCAAGGCCAAGAGCACCAAAATCAGCGGCGTCGGGGCTGCGCTCCTCGTCCTGCTGCTCGCCCAGTCGGGCTGACAGAGCTGGCTGACCGGGCTCCCATCCGGAGGGGAGCCGGGAGTCCGGTCAGCCATCACCACGACAGGTGCAGCGACACCAGGTACACCGGTCAGAAGATGTCCGGGCACCACGGGCGTCGGGACGTACGGAACAGGGCGTCGGCGACAGCTGCGGCGCCCGCCCGCTCCTCCGTGACCCGCCCCGCCGCCGCGAGCCGCACCGCGGACTCGTCACCGAGCCACAGCGTCCCCAACTCACCCACGCCAAGGGACAGTTCGGCCGGGTCCGCGGTCGGCGCGCACACCGCTCCGCCGGGCGACGCGTCGAGGCGGTAGCGGCCACCCGCGAGGCCCGCGCGGTCGCCGATCTCCAGGACGAGGGACGCCGACGCCGCGTACGTACGCGCTTCCAGGGCCCGTACGACATCCAGGATCCGCACCCAGAGCCAGTCCGTCTGCCTGCTGAGGCCGGCGGCGCGCGGGTCGGGCAGGAAGAGCGGGAGCAGGTCGTCGGGGGCGCGGTTGCCCGTCTTGACGACGCTGACCCAGTCGATCGAGCAGACGTAGTGCCACAGGGCGCGTTCGGCAGCGGGCGTGGTGGCGATCAGCCCCTGCACGGTCGCGGTGTTCCGCGGCTGGCTGCTGTCGCTCCAGCTGTCCTCCGTCGCGTACGTGACCAGGCCCTCGACCTCGCCGGACGGGGAGCGGTAGAGCGCGTAGAAGGGCTCGGTCCACGGGTTCTCCGGGGTCACGAGCTGCCCGGTGTTCTCCAGCCACCAGCGCTCGTCGCGGCTGATGACGCCGTGCCGCTGGGCGCGCAGCCGGTCGTGCAGGAGCGGGCCCTCCTTGCGTACGTCGCCGCCGCCCACGAGGTCGATACGGGCGCCGTCGTCCGGGCCCGCCCAGCGGGGGTCGAGGCCGGCCCGCGGTACGTCGATGGTCCACTCGGTGACGGTGGTGGCGGGCCCGAAGCCGTAGCGGCCGTAGATCGGGTGCTCGGCGGCGATCAGGGTGGCCACGACGTCGCCGCGCTCCTTGGCCGCGGTGAGGTCGGCGGACATCATGCGGCTGAGGAGGCCGCGGCGGCGGTGCGTGGGGGAGACGGTGACGCCCGATATGGCGTTGGCGGGGACGGGGGCGCCGCCCACGGCGGTGAGCTGCTGCGGGAATGACCTGAAGGTCGCGACGGCGCGGTCGCCGTCGAAGGCGGCCTGGTTGCGGCGGACGTCGAGGCCCTCCCTGCGCAGGGCGACCACCTCGTCCGAGACCTTCGCCAACGGCCGCAGGAACCCGGCGTTGACGGCCCGGATCCACTCCGGGAGTTCGTCCTCGGTGATGGCCCTGACGTCAAGATCGCTCATACGGCCAGGCTAGGTCCGCGGGGGCGGGGGGTGCATCTGGTTTCCCGGGGGCGCGGAGACCCCGGGGCCCGGGTGGCCGCCCTTCGTCTGCGGGACGTCTCTGCCCCGGCCCGCCGCTCCGCGGCGGATCTTTCCCGCCCACCCACCCGATTGCCCCGGAGTGATCCGGGGGGGGCGGGTCCGGGATATCGGCTGCGCAAGGCGGGACGAGGCGGGTGGGAGATGGCCGCCACGCAGGGCGGGGCCGAAGCAGGTGGGAGAGCCGCCGTGCAGGGCGGGGCCGAAGCGGGTGGGAGAGCCGCCGTGCAGGGCGGGGCCGAAGCGGGTGGGAGATAACCGCCGCGCACCGGCCGCGCCGAAGCAGGCGGGAGAAAGCCCTCACGCAGCGGCGGAACCGAAGCGGGTCGGTGATAGCCACCCCACAGCAGCCGCACCGCAACAGGTCGGAGATAGCCGCTAGGCAGCGGTCGGACCCGAAGCACGCGGAGAAAGCCGCCCGCGCAGGACGGACCCGGCGCAGGCCCCCCCCCCGCCAGCTCCTAGAACGCCGCCCGGATCTCCCCCACCTCGGTCGCGCCGCCCAGCAGTGGTGCGTGGCCGATTCGGGTGAGCACGTCGTCCTCCACGCCCGCCAGGCGCAGCGCGCGGGCCAGGACGGGGCCCAGGGCCCGTATCCCCCCGTCGTCCACCTTGAAGGCGAGCGCGCGGCCGTCAGGAAGTGCGAACGCCTGGACCGCCTCGGCGCCCATCTTGGAGAGGGCGCCGGGAATCTCCCGCATGAGCCAGGTGTCGGGGCGGCGCGTGCCGGCCACGTACTCGGGGTGGGCCCGCATCGCGTCCGCGACCCTGCGCTCCGCCGTCCCCTCGGGGGCGAGGACGAAGTGCCGGAAGGCGCGGGCGAGGCCGGTCAGGGAGATCGCCATCAGGGGGGCGCCGCAGCCGTCCGTACCGACGGCGGCCACCCGCTCCCCCGCGGCCTCCTCGACGACCTGGAGGATCAGCTGCTGGAGGGGGTGGCCCGGGTCCAGGTAGGAATCCGTGGGCCAGCCGTTCAGGTCGCACACCGCCAGCATCGCCGCGTGCTTGCCGGAGCAGTTCATCGTGACCCGGTCACGAACCGCGCCCGCCGCCAGATAGGTCTCCGCCTCGACCGCGTCCAGCGGGAGATCGGGCGGGCACTGCAGGTCGGCCGCCGTCAGACGGTATTCCGCCAGCATCTTCTGGACGAGGTCCCGGTGGAACACCTCTCCGGAGTGGCTCGCCGCCGCCAGCGCAAGACGCTCGCCCGCCAGGTCCAGCCCCGCCCGCAGCACGGCCGCCGCCTGCATCGGCTTGTTCGCGGACCTGGGGAAGACGGGGGCGGTCACGTCGCCCATCGACAGCTCCACGCTGCCGTCCGCCGCGAGCAGCACCAGGCTGCCCCTGTGACGGCCCTCGACGAAGCCTGAACGTACGACCTCGGCGAGGACCGGGGCTATGACAGGGGTGGCGACGGACTCGGCGGACGTCGAGGTCATCTTCGGCCTTCCGGGGCGGGGGTGGCGTGGCGGCCGCCCGCGGAAGCCGGGGTCACCGGGTCACGCGAGCAGGTCGTCCACTTGTGCTTCGCCTTCACGGTACCTGCGGGCGATCTCCGCGCTGCAATCGTCCGCCGTGCGCTGCAGCTGCTGGCGGCGCCGGGAAACCTGCTGCTCGTAGCGCGTGAGCCGGCCCATGGCCGTGTGCAGCTCGTCGTCCGTGCGGGCGTCCAGGTCGGAGAGCTCGACCTCGGCGAGCATCTCCGTCGCCAGGAGGCCGTACTCCGCGCTGTGCGGCGTGCCCAGCGTCACATGCCTGGCCGACGACCGGTGCCGCGCGGGGGCGTCCGTGAGGATCTCCGAGAGCCGGTCCACGAGCGGCCCCTCCGGAGCCGGGCCGCCCTCCGGTCCCGGCGCCGCCGGGTCCCTGCGGCGCGCGACCTCGGCCCGCAGGATGTCGATCCGCCCCTGGAGCAGACGCCGCACGTAGCTCAGGTCGGCCTCGTTCTGCTGTGCGTCCCTGCGCAGCTCACGCAGCTCGCGCAGGAGCAGCGCGGCGATGTCGTGCTCGGGCTGCTCGGACAGCACCGCACTTGCCGTGCGCTGCTTGGGCGGGCGCGGCACGTTCGTACGTCGCGCCGCGCTCAGGCGGGTCAGCGACACAGATCCGGGCGGCTGCCCCGTACTTGGTGTGCTCATGTGGCTCTACCGTCCCCTCGACCGGCGCGGTACACCGCGTGTGAGCATCGTGCCACCCCCGGTGGCCGCTATGTGAGCGAGTGCCCCTAATCGGCCCCAGATGGGGGTTTCAGGACACCCCTGGGCGGCGCATACGGCGGCGCCCCACGGCCGTACGGAGCAGGCGCGGGGACGGCACGGAGCGGGCGGCCGGGCAGGCGGCCGAGCAGGCATGATGGGCCGTATGCGTGCTGTGGTGCAGAGGGTGGACGGGGCGAGCGTCGTCGTCGACGGCGGGAACGGGCCCGAGACGGTCGGCGAGATCAACGGCGAGGGGCTGTGCGTCCTGGTGGGCGTGACCCACGAGGACACCAAGGAGAAGGCGGCACAACTGGCTCGAAAACTCTGGTCCGTTCGGATGCTGGCCGACGAGAGGTCCTGCTCCGACATCGACGCCCCGCTGTTGGTCATCAGCCAGTTCACGCTCTACGGCGACGCGCGCAAGGGCCGCAGGCCCACCTGGAACGCCGCCGCACCCGGCGACGTCGCCGAGCCCCTGGTCGACGAGGTCGTCGCCCAACTGCGGTCCCTGGGCGCGACGGTGGCGACGGGCCGCTTCGGCGCACAGATGCGGGTGTCTCTGACGAACGACGGCCCGTTCACGGTGCTCCTGGACATGTGACAGCAACGGGCGGGCGGGCAATCGGGTGGGCGGGCGGGAAAGATTCGCCGCGAAGCGGCGTGCAGGACCACCGCCCAAGGCCGGCCGCCCAGGCTACGGCTCGACCACGACCTCCTGCGAAGCCGCCACCGCCCCCGCCAGCAGCCCCGCGTCCAGCGGAACGTTCCGCTTCACCAGGGCCAGGGCGATCGGGCCCAGCTCGTGGTGGCGTACCGCTGTGGTGATGAAGCCCAGCTTCCGGCCCTCCTCACCCTCCGAGGCCAGGCGCAGCTCCGTACCGGCCAGCGGCAGGTGCACCTCGCTGCCGTCCAGGTGCAGGAAGACCAGGCGGCGCGGCGGCTTGCCCAGGTTCTGGACGCGGGCGACCGTCTCCTGCCCGCGGTAACAGCCCTTCTGCAGATGCACCGCCGTACCGATCCAGCCCAGCTCGTGCGGGATCGTGCGGTGGTCCGTCTCGAAGCCGAGCCGCGGCCTGTGCGCCTCCACGCGCAACGCCTCGTAGGCGAGGATGCCGATCGCGGGGCCGCTCTCCTCGGCGTACGACTCAAGGGACGCACGCGGCAGGAACAGGTCCCGGCCGTGCGCCGTCTCCCGCACGACGACACCTTCCGGGACCGGCGCGATCGAACCGGCCGGCAAGTACACGACCGCGAACTCGTCCGTACGGTCGGCGACTTCGACCCGGTTGAAGAACTTCATGCTCTCCAGGTACGCGACCAGCGCCTCCTGCGTGCCGGGCTCGACATGCGCCCACACCGTCTCGCCGTCGTCGACGAGATACAGGGCGTGCTCGATGTGGCCGTTCGCGGAGAGGATCAGCGCCTCGGTGGCCCGCCCGACCGGCAGCTCCGTCACATGCTGGGTGAGCAGCAGATGCAGCCAGCTCAGCCGGTCGGGTCCGGAGACGGTGACGACGCCGCGGTGCGAGAGGTCGACGAAACCGGTGCCGTCGGCGAGGGCGCGCTGCTCACGGAACAGATCGCCGTAGTGGGCCGCGACGCCTTCGTCCACGCCCTCGGCGGGGACGGCGCCGGGCAGGGACAGGAGGGGGCTCTTCATGTTCACCCACACTACGACCTGCCGGTACGCGCGGTTATTCCTTGCCGGAGCGCTTGGGCTTGTGGCCGGAGCAGTTCTCGCAGCGACCGAAGATCGCGAAGTGCTTCAGATCCGTGTCGAAACCGAACGTGTCCCGCAGCTTCGCGGTGAACTCGGCGGCCACGGAGACATCCGCCTCGATGACGTTCGTGCAGTCCCTGCACACCAGGTGGATGTGGTGGTGGCGGTCCGCCAGGTGGTACGTCGGCGCGCCGTGCCCCAGGTGCGCGTGACTGACCAGACCGAGCTCCTCCAGGAGCTCCAGGGTCCGGTAGACGGTGGAGATATTGACCCCCGACGCCGTCTTCCGCACTTCGGAGAGGATGTCGTCGGGGGTCGCGTGCTCAAGGGTGTCGACGGCTTCGAGGACAAGCTGGCGCTGCGGCGTCAGCCGGTATCCGCGCTGCCGCAGGTCGCTTTTCCAGTCGGTGCTCACCACACCTCGGAGTGTAGGCCTACTTGAAGAAAGCGATGCCGTCGTCCGGGAGATCGCCGAGGCCCCTGGCCATCTCGGCGACGTCCTCGGGCGAGACGACCTTCTTCAGCTGCGCCGACATGTACGGCCGCAGCGGCACCTCGGGGGTCTGCTTCTCGCCGACCCACATGAGGTCGCCCTTCACATACCCGTAGAGACGCTTGCCGCCGGTGTACGGGCCGGAGGCCGCCGTACGGGCGACCGCGTCCGTGACCAGGTCGATCTGCGGCTTCTGGTCGGCGAGCTCGCCGTACCAGACCTCGACGACGCCGTCGTCGCGCACCATCACGGTCTCGACCTTGCGGTCCTTGTCGATGCGCCAGAAGCCCGACTCGGACTCCAGCGGCTTGACCTTGTTGCCCTCGGCGTCGAGCACCCACGTGTGCGAGTGGTACTCGATGAAGTCCCGCCCGTCATGGGTGAAGGACACTTCCTGGCCGAAGTTCGCCTTCTCGGCGCCGGGGAAGTCGGTGACACCCGCGCCGGCCCAGTTGCCGAGGAGCCAAACGAGGGGCACGAGGTCGGGGTGCAGGTCGGACGGAATCTCGATCATGGGAAGCTCAGACGATCTCTAGGTGGCGTACGGACGTACGGGGCTCAGCGCTGACCCTGGTACAGCTTCTTCACGGCCAGTCCGGCGAACGCGAGAACGCCGACGCAGACCAGAACCAGCAGGGCGGAGAAGAAGGCCTCAAGCACGGGGTGCTCCTCGGTGAGCTATGGGGTGAGCTAGTGGGGCAGGTATCAGAGCCGCTCCCACTGTAGTCGTGCGCACCCCGCCGCTCTCTGCGAGGTGGCCTTACGGGTGACCGCGCGGATGGCCATACGATGCCGCCATGGCGAAGAAACTCGTGATCAAGGTGACCGCCGGGGCCGACGCCCCCGAGCGCTGCTCCCAGGCGTTCACGGTGGCGGCCGTGGCCGTGGCCAGCGGGGTGGAGGTCTCGCTCTGGCTGACCGGCGAGTCGTCGTGGTTCGCACTGCCGGGCCGCGCGGCGGAGTTCGAACTGCCGCACGCCGCGCCGCTGCCCGGCCTGATCGACTCGATCCTGGCCGGGGGCCGGATCACCCTCTGCACGCAGTGCGCGGCGCGCCGCGACATCACCGAGAAGGACGTGCTCGACGGAGTACGGATCGCGGGCGCGCAGGTGTTCGTGCAGGAAGCCACGACGGACGGCGTCCAGGCACTCGTCTACTAAAGCCCGCGAGCACCCCGCTCCGCCCCACCTACTGCCGAGGCCGCCGCTTGCCGTCCAGCTCGTCCCACCACTCGTCGGACTTCGAGTCCCCCGAGGGATCGTCCCACCAGCGGTCATCGGGACCGCGCCGGTTGGCGACCATGGCGGCGACGGGCGGAATCACCATCGCCACGACACACATCCCGACGGCCACAGGAATCGACCAGAGCCGTACGACGCCCCACGCCAGGACGAAGAGAGCCACGCAGACCCCCATCATGGCGAAGTAGGCGTGCCGCCTTCGCGCATACATACATCCAGCGTAAGCCGAAGGACCACACCCCGATCGATGGCGTCCAACCCCCGGGGGTGCGGCCCTTCAGCCGTCAGTGATCCGCTTCGTCAGACCGCGATCGCGACCTCCGCCAGGCCGCCCGTCTGGGCCACCACCGTGCGGTCGGCCGTGCCGCCCGGGATGAGGGCGCGCAGCGTCCACGTGCCCTCGGCCGCGTAGAAGCGGAACTGGCCGGTGGCCGAGGTGGGGACCTCGGCGGTGAACTCGCCGGTCGAGTCGAGCAGGCGCACGTAGCCGCTGACGGGCTCGCCGCCGCGGGTCACCTGGCCCTGGATGGTGGTCTCACCAGGCTTGATGGTCGAGGCGTCGGGGCCGCCGGCCTTCGCTCCACACATATGTCGATTCCGTCCTTCAGGCCTTGAGGGTTACTTGTTGGCGCCGAGCTCGATCGGCACGCCGACGAGGGAGCCGTACTCGGTCCAGGAGCCGTCGTAGTTCTTGACGTTGGTCTGGCCGAGCAGCTCGTGCAGGACGAACCAGGTCAGGGCCGAACGCTCGCCGATGCGGCAGTACGCGATGGTGTCCTTGGCCAGGTCGACCTGCTCGTCCTCGTAGAGGGCCTTGAGCTCGTCGTCCGACTTGAAGGTGCCGTCGTCGTTGGCGTTCTTCGACCACGGGATGTTGCGCGCGGACGGGACGTGGCCCGGACGCTGCGACTGCTCCTGCGGGAGGTGCGCGGGGGCGAGCAGCTTGCCGCTGAACTCGTCGGGCGAGCGCACGTCGACCAGGTTCTGCGCGCCGATCGCGTTGACGACGTCGTCGCGGAAGGCGCGGATCGAGGTGTCCTGGGGCTTGGCCTTGTAGGACGTGGCGGGGCGGCTCGGGACCTCGGAGCCGTCGACCAGATCGCGGGAGTCAAGCTCCCACTTCTTGCGGCCGCCGTCGAGGAGCTTCACGTCCTGGTGGCCGTAGAGCTTGAAGTACCAGAAGGCGTAGGACGCGAACCAGTTGTTGTTGCCGCCGTACAGGACGACGGTGGTGTCGTTCGCGATGCCCTTGGCCGACAGGAGCTTCTCGAAGCCCTCCTGGTCGACGAAGTCGCGGCGGACCGGGTCCTGGAGGTCGTCGGTCCAGTCGATGCGGATCGCGTTCTTGATGTGGTTCTTGTCGTACGCGGAGGTGTCTTCGTCGACCTCGACGATGGCGACCTTCGGGTCGTCGATGTGGGCCTCGACCCAGTCGGCGTCTACCAGGACGTCGCTGCGGCTCATACTTCTTCTCCTCCGGGGCAGTTGCGGCGGGGCTGCGGTGCTGTACGAGGGGTTCGTGGCGGGTACGGGTGGTGACTGCGCAATAGCGCGGCGTACGCGGCACGGGGTGGCCCTGACGGTGTCAACGGGCCGGGGGATACGGGAGTCGGAGCTCCCGCTCAGAAGGTGCGACAGAGCATGGCGGCGACGCGGCACAGGTCTACTGCCCGCCGCTTCGTGAGGTCCGCCTGTCGCTGCATGGGTCCGATCGTAAGGACGCGAGGGCGGCCGTGTCACCGGGGTGTCGGATGGTGAGACAGGATCATCCATGATGTGGGATGCGTATGGGTTGGATCGAATGGGGGTGTGACCGAGATACGCGTCAAAGGGGCAACGGGATGATCTTGAAGCCCTGAGCGCCCGTCGCCCGTCACCCATTCGGCTCAGTGTCGTTGGTGGTGATGTTGAGCGTCGTCTGGGGCCTGGGGTGGGTTGTGACATCGATTGAACGGACCGCGTATCCGCGGTTCAAGCGGCTGATCACCGCGCATGAGCTGCACCTGTTCTTCTCCCCGAGCCGCGATGAGCTGGAGTGGGCGGCCGATGCCACGGACTGCGATGAGCATCTGCTGGCGCTGCTGCTGATGTTGAAGTCGTACCGGCGCATGGGGTGTTTCCCCGCGCTGGAGGACGTCCCGGAGATGGTGGTGGACTTCGTCCGGCGGGCGGTGGAGCTGCCGGAGGGCACGCTGCCGGTGTACCGGGCGGAGCGGACTGCCAAGCATCACCGGGGCCTGGTCCGCAAGCAGGCCGGCGTGACGTACGACCAAGCCACGGCCCGGGGGATCGTCGAGCAGTCGATCCGCAAGGAGGCCGCGGCGAAGAACCGCCCGGCGGATCTGATCAACATCGCGCTGGAGAAGGTGGTGGAGGCCGGGCTGGAGCTGCCGGGGTTCTCCACCTTCGACAAGATGGCCTCGAAGATCCGCACCGAGGTGAACGCCTCGATCTGCGCGGGCATCCACGACCGCATGAGCGGCGTTCAGCGGGCGGGGCTCATGCGGCTGCTGGAGGAGCGCGACAGCGACGGGACGACGCTGTTCAACCGGCTGAAGAAGCCCGCCAAGGGCCCGACCTGGTCGCACTTCAAGAACCTGACCAAACGTCTGGAATGGCTGGACGATCTTGGCGACACCGATATGTGGATGGACGGCGTCGCCGCGGGGAAGATCACCGACTTCGCCGGGGAGGCGGATGCGGCGGATGCCTCGGAGCTGCGGGACTTCGTCCCCGTCAAACGCATCGCGCTGGTCGCGGCCCTGACGCACAAGGCGCGGATGCGGGTGCGGGACGACCTGGCGACGATGTTCTGCAAACGCGTGGCGACGAAGATCAAGAAGGCGAAGGCGGAGCTGGAGGAGATCCGGCTCGCCGAGCGGGAGATCGTCGAGGCCCTGATCGGGAACTACCGCACGGTGCTCAAGCACATCGACGAGGGCGGCCCCGCGCAGGAGGCGCTCACGAAGGCCGCCGCCATGACCGCCGAGACCCGCCAGGCCCTTGAGGGCCTGGACGAGGAGGCGTCGGTGGACGAGGTCGCGACGCGGCTGGAGGGCAAGGTCTCTCCGGCTGTGATCGCCCTGGTGAAGGCCCAGTTGGTGCAGGCCGGCGGGTTCGGCGCGGTCACGAAGGCGGTGGAGGACTTCGGCGGGTTCGCGAAGCAGTACGAGCAGATCGAGAAGGTCTCCGCCCACCACGGCAACTTCTGGGAAGTACTGCTGTACGGGCAGATCGGCCGGGACCGGGCGGTGATGTTCGACCTGGCCGACAACGACAAGCTGAAGTTCACCGCGACCAGCGAGGACAGCCGGGTACTGGACGCACTCGCACACGCCCAGCGGCACCAGAGCGCCCGCGGCGAGTACATCACCGCTTTCAACGAGGAGGGCAAGGAGGTCGACCTCTCCTTCGCCACCCAGAACTGGCGCAGGGCCGTGGTCGACAAGACCCGAACCGGGCAGTTCGTCCGCAAGCACTTCGAGGCGATGGTCTTCACCGCGCTCGCAGAAGAACTGCGCACCGGCGACATCGCGGTAGTCGGCTCCGAGGAGTACGCCGACTGGTCCGAGCAGCTGCTGGCCTGGGAGGCCGTCCAGGAGAAGCTGGGGTCCTACCTGGTGGAGGTCGGCCTCGCCGAGGCGGGCGAGAGCGCCGAGTTCGACGCGAAGTTCTTCCGCCGGCAGCTGGAGGACAAGCTGCGAGGCGCCGCCGCAGCGGCCGATGCCGGGTACCCGGAGAACGAGGGCCTGGTCATCGACCTGGAGACGGGCATCCCGTCGCTGAAGGCGTTTAGGGCGGACGGTCAGCGGCCCTCAGCGAAGCGGCTGGAGCAGGAGATCAAGGCGAGGATGCCGGAGCGTTCCCTGATGGGGATCGTGGCCCGGACTGCGTACTGGGTGGAGTGGTGGCGCCGTTTCGGCCCCCCGTCGGGCAACGAGCCCAAGCTCACCGACCCCTTGGGCCGCTATGTGATCGTCACGTTCGTCAAGGGCACCAACATGGGCCCGTACGAGGCCGCCCGGCACATTCCCGGCGTGAGCGGGCACGAGCTGTCGTACGTGGCCAACAAGCACTTCTCGATCGTGCTGCTGAACGAGGCGGTCGCCGACCTGGTCAATGCGCACGCCCGCCTCGACATCTCGCAGGCGTGGGGCGACGGGACCGCGGTGGCGGCGGACGGCACCCACATGGACACCTACCTCGACAACCTGCTCTCCGAGACGTCCGTGCGGTACGGCAAGCCGGGCGGCATCGCCTACCACCACGTTTCGGACACCTACATTGCGCTGTTCACGCACTTCATCCCGTGCGGGGTGTGGGAGGCCGTCTACATTATCGAGGGTCTGCTGAAGAACACCTCCGAGGTGCAGCCGACCACCGTGCACGCGGATACGCAGGGCCAGAGCTTCCCTGTCTTTGCGCTCGCCCACCTCCTGGGCTTCGATCTGATGCCCAGGATCAGGAACTGGAAGGAACTGACCTTCTACCGGCCCTCCAAGCAGAGCGAGTACGTGCACATCGACGCCCTGTTCGGCGAGCCGGGCAAGAACGTCATCGACTTCGACCTGATCGAGTCCCAGTTCCGCCACCTGATGCGGGTGGCCGTCTCCGTACGCGAGGGCACCATCTCCTCTTCCACGCTGCTCAAGCGGCTGCGGTCGGGGTCGCGGAAGAACGCCACTTACGCGGCCTTTCGCGAGGTCGGCCGCGTGATCCGCACCGTCCAGCTCCTGCGCTACCTGTCGGACGCGCCGCTTCGCCGGCGGGTGACGGCGGCGACCAACAAGGTGGAGTCGTTCAACCGGTTCTCCCAGTGGATCGGCTTCGGCAACCGCGGCGTCATCGCCGACAACGACCCCATCGAGCAGGAGAAGGCGATGAAGTTCAACGCGCTGCTCACGAACGCGGTGATCTTCCACAATGCCCTGGACATCGCGGAGATCGTGCGGCAGCTGCTGGAGGAGGGATGGGAGATCGACCCGGAAGACCTGGCGCATATCTCGCCGTACCTGACCGAACACATCAACCGGTTCGGCGAGTACAGCACCCACGAACTCGGCATCCAGCCCGCCGCGTACGACCCGAAACTCGACGTCGACTTCGCCCCGCTGCGCGAGCAGGACCTGACCACCGCCGGCCTCGGCCAGGCCGCTTGACCGAACCGCGAGCCTTCTTGCGTACGCACGGGCCGTACAGTCGAAGCGGCGCCCGAAGCCACCTCTTATGGCTTCGGGCGCCGCTTGTCTCGTGCTGCGGTGTCAGGCGCGGGTGGGGGCGAGTAGCGCCGGGCCGCGACCATGAGACCGAAGGCCAGAGCGAGGCCGACAAGGTGGGAGCCGCCGAGGACGGTCCTGGCGGTGACGCCGGTGAGGTCCTGCTCGTGCGCCGTTTTCAAGGAGCGGCATCACCTTCCGCCTGCGGGAGCTGGATGCCCATCCGATGAAGGTAGGCGCGAAGTGTGGAGGCGGTCGGGCGATGGGCGATCAGCCCGATATAGCCGTCAGGACGGATGACCACAAGCGTGCCTTCGCGTGCACCGTAGACACGGAAGAGACGGCGCGTCCGGTCGATCAGCACCGTCGGACCGGCAGCCGTGCCGTAGTCCAGCGCCGGGACAACGCTGTAGGCGTGCAGGTGGTCTTCGAGTCCGCTGATTGCCCGGTAGATCTCTGGGGCGGGCCTGGCGCCGAAGGCGAGGAGGGTGAACTGGGGGCCGCGGAGGATGTCGAATAGCCGTGCCGCAGCGTCGACGGTCTGCACAGGGCCGTCGGGGGCGACATCACCAGCGCGCAGAGAGCTGCGCCGACCGGCGAGGTGGGTGGTCAGCGGACCGGTTCGGTAGGTGGGGTGGTCGTTGCGGTCGCGGCGTTGCTGCCGGGCGAGGAACGACTTGATGGCGAACCGCACCACCGGACGGACGGCCCGGGGTGGGGTGACCGCTGAGAATCGCCGGTCGCTGTCGGCCAGCACCGCGCGGGCAACCGGCAACCGTTCGTCCTCATAGGTGTCCAGCAAGCTTTCAGCGCAGACACCTTGAAGGACCAGAGCTAGTTTCCACGCGAGGTTGTAGGCATCCTGGATGCCGGTGTTCATGCCGTGCGCACCGAACGGGCTGTGCACGTGGGCGGCATCACCGGCCAGCAGCACGCGTCCGGCCCGGTAGGTGTCGACCATGCGCAGGTTGTAGCGCCACACCGACAACCAGGCCGGGTCCGCCAGGCGTATGTCGCGGCGCCCGGTCCGCTCGATAACCGCGCGCTGGAGCGTATCGAGCGACGGCTGCGGCCACTGGCCGCTGGGGTCCTGCTGGAGCGAGGCCACGACTTGCCAGGTTTCGGCGTGCGGGGTGGGGCGGGCGACAAGGATGTGGCCGCTGGTCGCCATCCACAAATGTACGGCGTCGCGGTCGGGCAGCCCGTCGATGCGCACGTCGGCGATGAGTGCTCTGGTGTCCTCGTCGGTGGACCCGGAGAACGGCAGAGCAAGTGTGCGGCGCACCTGACTGCGGCCGCCGTCGGCCCCGACCAGGTAACCGGCCCGGACGGTCTCCGTCCTGGCCCCATCCGTGTTTTCGACGGTGGCGGTCACGCCGTTGCCGTCGGCCGTGAAACCGGTCAGACGGCGGCCGAACTCCACCTTTCCGCCCAGCTCGGCCAGCCGATCGCGCAGGATCGACTCGGTTCGCCACTGGGGCAGCGCCACAGAGTTCGGGTAGGGGCGCGAGGCAGTGGGCGGCGCGGGCGGCACTCGCATGTCAAACAGCAACGGAGTGCCGAGGTGAAAGCGGGTTCTTGACTGGATGTCAGCAGCCGCGACGATGCGGTCGGCGATGCCGAGGTCGTCAAGGATCTCCAGGCTGCGCGGCTTCAGGGTGAACCCCCGCGAACCCTCCGTGGGACCGGGGGCCTGTTCGATCACTCGGCATCCGATTCCCCTGCGGGCCAGGTCACATGCCAGAGTCAATCCGGTCGGCCCGGCCCCCGTAATCAGTACATCAACGTCGTTCATTGCCCCGTCCCTCTCCCGGCAGCGCGGGCCATGTCCAGTCGACCTCTGGCCCTCACTCACTCTGATACCTACAATCGGACCTGTCAATCGGTACCTGTCTTCGGAGGATGGACACGATGTCCCTGCGCCACGCCCTTCTCGGCCTGCTGGAAGATGGGCCTGCCAGCGGCTACGACCTGACCGCGCGCTTCGAACGCTCGCTGCAGAAATACGCATGGACCGCCCGGCAGAGCCACATCTATCCAGAGCTGAAGCGCCTCGCCGACAGCGACTTGATCGCCGTCACCGAGGAAGGCGCGCGCGGACGCCGTACCTACGCGATCACCGACGCGGGCCGCACGGAGCTGCGCGACTGGCTGCTGTCCCCACCCAGGCCCCGGGCCGTCCGCGACGAACACGTACTGCGCATGTCCCTGCTGTCCGTACTGGACATCCCGCAGGCGCGCGGATTGGTGCTCCGCCACCTCGAAGAAGCCGACCAGGTGGCGGCCGAACTACGCGCTCTCGCCGACGCCGCCGATACCGAGCCCCACCCTCGTGGTCGTTTGCGGTTCGGCCGGCTGGCCATCGAGTACGGCGTCCACCAGTACCAGGCGCAACAGCAGTGGGGCCATTGGGCCCTGGAGCAACTCGATCGAGCCGAGGCTGCCGACCCGCACCAGCGCCAACCTTCCGAAACGTGAGCCGATTCGCTGGGCCCCGCCGCAAAGCCCCCGGCGGCGCAGTGCAGCATCCGCAGTAAATGCCGGATTTACTGCGGCAGAGCCCCTGCCGTGATCATCGCGACCTGCGGCGGGGTGTTCCGGCCGCCGGAGTGAGGTGTACGCATTTACTGCGGCAGTGCCGGAAGGGCGGGGACGGGCGTGACGATCGAACCGGTGACCGAACTTGGAGGCGGGGGCGCGTTGCGGTTGCCGCGCGCCCGCGTCGTGCCCATGTCCGCCCCTCCCGCGTCGTACACCGCGGCGGTCGAGCGGTACCTCACCGGCGCGGGCATCGCGAAGTCCTCCGCGCGGATCTACCGAATCTCGCTGACGACGTGGGGGTGGATGCTCGCCGGTGAACCGGCGCCGACCGGGCCCGCCCGCCGGGGCGCGAAGCCGCCCGTCTTCCCCGTCACCGCGATTGACGGCCCGGCGCTGCCGGAGGTGCTGGCCGAACTGGCGGCGGCGCGGGCGGACGAGATGGACGCCGACACCGTCAACCGGGAGCTGTCCATCGCACGCAAGGCGATCGGCTGGTGGCAGCGCCAGGGTTGGATCGAAGGCGATCCCACGATCGGCATCGAGCGGCGGCCGGCACCGCCGGACCGCACCAAGGCCCTGGCAGAGAACCAGATCGCCGCGCTGTGGCGCCTGGATGTCGCGCTGCGGGAGAAGACGCAGTGGAAGATGCTCTACGAGTCCGCCGCGCGGGCCGATGAGGTGCTGTGCCTGAACGTGGAAGACCTTTACCAGCAGGACAAACGCGGGAAGATCACCACCAAGGGCGGGGCGACCGAGTGGATTCACTGGCAGTCCGGCACCGCCCAGCTCCTGCCCCGCCTCATCGCCCGCCGGACCCGCGGCCCGCTGTTCCTCACCGACCGCAAAGCCCCGGTCGGAACACCGACGCTCGACGTGTGCCCGGAGACCGGCCGGGCCCGGCTCTCCTACCGCCGGGCTGAGGAGATCTTCGAGGAGAACACGCGGCTCCTGGCCAACCCGCTCGCCTCGCCCGAGGACATCGAGGACCTGGACGGCTGGACCCTGCACCGGCTCCGGCACAGTGCCCTGACGCACGACGCCGAAGACGGCACCTCGACCCCGATGCTGCTGGCCCGCTCCCGCCACGCCTCCGTCCGCTCCCTGGAGCGGTACGCCCGCCCCGGCGTCGACTCGGTCGCCCGGCACGTCGCCGAACGCGACCCCGCTGCACGCCGCCGCACGTAAATCCGAGCGGATCAGGGCTTCAAGATCATCCCGTTGCCCCTTTGACGCGTATCTCGGTCACACCCCGAATGGAGAAGCCGCCCGCGCGGGGGCGGGGAGCGGGGTTCGCTCCCGTCGCATCCATCGCGCGGACGGCTTCGTCTCGTACTGCGGAACGGCGGCCCCGGGAGGCCGCTGCGGGCCTCGGCCCGCGCGCCTCAGCCCGCCAGCCTCACGTTCGTGCCCTTGACCGAGATGTCCACGCCGTCCTGCGCCGGCTCCACCTGGTCGATCTTGATGCCGCCCGGCAGGCCGGTGATCTTCTCCTCGAAGTCGGTCACGTCGCGGACCATGCCCTCGGGGAGGGGGATCGAGACGCCCATGACCTCGAACTTCTTCGGGATCTCGTCGGCGTTGACCTTGATCGTGTCGCCCTCGACCTTGATCGAGCTCAGCACGTGCACCGGCTTGGGCAGCTTCGCGCCGCCCTTGCTCACCTCGACCTCGACCTTGATCTTGCCGTCGCCGCCGTCGGAGAGGCCGACCACCTTGCCGGTGGCGCCCAGCGGCAGCTCGACGGGCGGCTCGCCCTGCGCTTCCTTGAGCAGCTCGTCGTACGTGATCCGGGCGGTGCCCGTGGCCTCGGCGGCGGTGGCGGAGCTGTAGTCGCCGGAGAACTCGACGCCCTTCATCCGGGCGTTCAGATCGGCGATGCGGATCTTGTCGGAGCCGGAGGTGGCGTCGTAGTTCTCGATGCCGATCTCGACGTCGTCGAGCGTGCCGCCCGCGACCTGGGTCAGGAAGGGAAAGCCCTTGATGGAGACGTCGGGCGTCTCGCTGAGCCCCTCGCTGGTACGCAGCTTCTCCGCCGCCTCGTCCTCGGCGAAGCCCACCGCGAGGCGGTCGGCGCCCACGAAGAGACCCCCCAGGATCACGAGGACGATCAGAAGTATTCGTACGGAGCGCTTCATGTCCGGTGTTCCCCCACCTTGTACCCCCGCTTGGCTGTCGTTGCCGCGAGCCTAAAGGACAGGTCCCCGGCCGGAGTGCCCGGCCGGGGACCTGTCGATCAGCTGTGACGATCAGCCGATGGCCCTGCCCAGGAGGTAGACGGCCGGGGCCGCGGCGGCGAGCGGCAGGGCGACACCCGCCGTCATGTGCACGAAGCGGGACGGGTAGTCGTAGCTGGCGACCCGGTGGCCGATCAGCGCGCAGACGCCGGCCCCGAGGCCGAGCAGCGCCCCCTTGCTGCCGACGTCCGTCGCGCCGCCGACGGCGACACCGGCCCCCGCGGCGGCGAGCAGCGCGACGACGACCGAGGCGGGAGTCGGCAGCGGCAGCGCGCGGGCGATCACGGCGACCGCCACGGCGATACCGCCCACCGTCACGGCTTCCTCCGAGGCCGCGAGGTGCCCGGTCGCGATGATCGCGAGCGCGGCGGACGCGACGGTCGCCATCAGACCGGCCATCCGCTCGTCGGCGGAGGCGCGGCTGCGCAGCTGGAGCACGAGGACGAGCAGCACCCAGACGCCGAGGGTGCCGAGGATCGCGGCGGGCGCGTTCTCCTTGCCGGTGGCGAGCAGGGCGATGTCGGCGACGACTCCGCCCATGAAGGCGAGCGCGATGCCCTGCCGGGCGGGCCACATGCCGTTGAGCCGGAACCATCCGGCGGCGGTGACGGCCTGCAGCAGGATCAGCGGTACGAGGAGTGCGTACTGCCCGATGGCGGCCGTACCGGCGAGCAGCAGTCCGAGGACGGCGGTCAGCGCGGCGGGCTGGATCCCCGGCTCTATGACCGGCGACCGCCCCTCGGCGCGGGCCCGCTGGGCGTCGGTGACGCGGGGGTTGCCGGTGGTGGTGGCGGGGCCGTAGGTGGCGGAGGGCTCTTCGTCCGCTGCCACTGCGGCGGCCGGCGGCTGCGGTTGCTGCGGCTCCCCGTACGACTGCGAGGGCAGATACGCCGTATCCGTCACGTCCACCACAGGTGAGGGCTGGATCGTCGTGTCCCAGGTCTGCCCCTCCCACTGCTGGGTGTACGAGGCGTCCTGGGCATACGGCTGCTGCGGATACTGGTACTGCTGCTGGGCGTACTGCTGGTCAGCGGGGTAGGCCTGCTGCTCCGGCGGGTACGCCTGCGGCTCGGCAGGCGGGTAGTCCCCCCGGTAGGGGTCGTAGTCCCCGTACCCCTCATACCGCGGATCGCTCATAGCGCTGCTCACCCTCCTGCGAACGGCGGGAGCACCTCGACCGTGCCGCCCTCGGCCAGCCGTACCGTCTCATGCCCGCGGGTACCCACGGGGTCGCCGTCGATGAGGAACGAGCATCGCCGCAGTACACGGACCAGCTCGCCGGGGTGTCGCTCGCGTGCCGCGTCCAGCGCCTCGGCCAGCGTGGTCGCGGTGTACGGCTCCTCCGCGACACCTGCGGCTGCTTTGGCCGCGGCCCAGTAACGAATGGTGCCGTTCACCATCACAGCTCCTCTCCTTCGGCGGATACCGGTCTTCCTTCGGCGGTTGCCGACGTCCATGATGCCGTGACCCAATCGGCGATCCGACCGAGCAGGGCGTCGTCCGCCGCGTTCTCCGCGTGCCCCATGCCCGCCTCCAGCCAGAGCTCCGCCCCGCCCTTCGCGGCGGCGGCCAGCATCCGGGGGTGGTCCACGGGGAAGTACGGGTCCCGGTCGCCGTGCACGATCAGCAGCGGCGTCGGCGCGATGAGCGGGACCGATTCCACGGGAGAGAGCGGTACGGGGTCCCACTCGTGCGGGTGGATTCGCGTGCGCAGACCCCACCGGCCCACCACGCGCCCCGCGGGCCGCGTCACCACCCAGTGCAGCCGCCGCATCGGCGCCGTCCCCCGGTAGAACCAACGGGCCGGGGCACTCACAGCGACCACCGCGTCAACCCGCGCTTCCGTGCGCCCCCCATGCGCGGCGCCCGCGATGGCCGCGTGCCGCAGCACCACGGAACCGCCCATCGAGAAGCCCACGGTCACCACTCGTGCGTGGCCGAGGGACCGCGCCCACTCCACCGCGGCAGCCAGGTCGAGCACCTCGCGGTCGCCGACCGTGGAGAGCCCGCCGGACGCCCCGTGGCCCCGGAAGGAGAACGTGATCACGGCCGCGGCCTTGGCGAAGACACCGGCGGCCCGCCGCACGTGCGGCCGGTCCAGATCTCCGGTGAAGCCGTGCGCGATCACGATCGCCAGGTCCGTACCCGGGTCGGGGCCGGGCTCGTACCGAGCGTCGATCACGACTCCGTCCCGTGTACAGAGCGTTACGCTCCGCTGAACGCGAGTGATCGGCCGCACAGAAGATCGCGCGACTTGACCTGCCGGAGGGGAACTCATGTGGGCTATTCTCCTTGGCAGAGGATCCGGGCAGCGAAGCCCCCGGGTCCTTTCGTGCTTTCAGACGCGTTGTGATCGACAGCGCGCCGGGGCCCAGGGCGCGGCCCCCGGAATCACGGCAGTACCACGTAGTAACAGTACGAAGCAGTGCCGTAAACGTCCTCGCAGGGACCGAGGAGGAACCGACGTTATGGGCGAGCGAAACGTGCACAACCGTATGACGACCCAGGCAGGTGGGCGGCGATGAGTTCTCTGCTGCTCCTCACGAATGCCCTTCAGCCGTCGACGGAGGTGCTTCCCGCCCTCGGCCTGCTGCTGCACAACGTGCGGGTCGCCCCCGCCGAAGGCCCGGCCCTCGTCGACACCCCTGGTGCCGACGTCATCCTGATCGACGGCCGCCGTGACCTCCCGCAGGTCCGCAGCCTCTGCCAGCTCCTGCGCTCCACCGGGCCAGGCTGTCCGCTCGTCCTCGTCGTCACGGAGGGCGGCCTCGCGGCCGTCACCGCCGACTGGGGCATCGACGACGTACTCCTGGACACCGCGGGCCCGGCCGAGGTCGAGGCGCGGCTGCGGCTCGCGATGGGCCGCCAGCAGATCACGTCGGACGACTCCCCCATGGAGATCCGCAACGGCGATCTCTCCGTGGACGAGGCGACGTACAGCGCGAAGCTGAAGGGCCGGGTCCTGGACCTGACCTTCAAGGAGTTCGAGCTGATCAAGTACCTGGCGCAGCACCCGGGCCGTGTGTTCACGCGGGCCCAGCTGCTCCAGGAGGTCTGGGGCTACGACTACTTCGGCGGTACGCGCACGGTCGACGTCCACGTACGTCGCCTGCGCGCGAAGCTCGGTGTCGAGCACGAGTCGCTGATCGGCACCGTCCGGAATGTCGGCTATCGCTTCGTGACGCCGGAGAAGGTGGAGCGGGCGGCCGACGAGAAGAAGGCGAAGGCGGCGACGCCGCCGCCGGCCGAGGGTGAGCACAGGGGTATCCCGAAGCGGGACGCGGCACCCGCCGTCCCCGCGCCGAAGGAAGCTGCCGTACGACCTGCCCAGCGGTAGTTCCATCCGCGTAGACTCCGCGCGTGGCCAAGGTGACTAGGGATGACGTGGCGCGACTTGCGGGTACTTCCACCGCCGTCGTCAGCTATGTCATCAACAACGGACCTAGGCCGGTTGCCCCGGCCACGCGCGAGCGTGTACTCGCCGCGATCAAAGAGCTGGGGTACCGGCCCGACCGGGTCGCCCAGGCCATGGCGTCGCGGCGTACCGACCTCATAGGCATGATCGTGCCGGACGCGCGGCAGCCGTTCTTCGCGGAGATGACGCACGCCGTGGAGCAGGCGGCGTCCGAGCGCGGAAAAATGGTGCTCGTCGGCAACACGGACTACGTGGACGAGCGCGAGGCCCACTATCTGCGGGCCTTCCTCGGCATGCGGGTCTCCGGGCTCATCCTCGTCAGCCACGGTCTGACGGATTCGGCCGCCGCCGAGATCGACGCGTGGGACGCGCGGGTCGTGCTGCTGCACGAGCGGCCCGAGGCGATCGACGACGTCGCCGTCGTCACGGACGACCTGGGCGGCGCGCAGCTGGCCACGCGGCATCTGCTGGAGCACGGGCACGAGTACGTCGCCTGTGTCGGCGGCACGGCCGAGACCCCGACCGTCGGTGACCCCGTCTCCGACCACGTCGAGGGCTGGCGGCGGGCCATGCGGGAGGCCGGGCGCTCGGTGGAGGGGCGGCTCTTCGAAGCCCCGTACAACCGGTACGACGCGTATCAGATGGCGCTGGAGCTGCTGGCCCGGCCGGACCGGCCGACGGCGGTCTTCTGCTCCACGGACGACCAGGCGATCGGCATCCTCCGGGCCGCGCGGGAGCTCCGGATCGACGTGCCGGGTGAGCTTGCCGTCGCCGGGTTCGACGACGTGAAGGAAGCGGGCCTGACGGACCCGCCGCTGACGACGGTGGCGTCGGACCGTCCCGCGATGGCGCGGGCGGCGGTCGACCTGGTCCTGGACGACGGGCTCCGGGTCGCCGGTTCGCGCCGGGAGCGGCTGAAGCTGTTCCCGTCCCGCCTTGTGGTCCGGCAGTCCTGCGGCTGCAACTGACGCACGTCCCGCAGAGCCGCGCCCGTCCCGGGCCGCTTTATATGGGGCATACGAGGTTCTACCGGTGTTCTCAGGGCGCACTCAGCCGCCTCTCATGAAAACCCCGCAGCCTGGATCCCATGACAAACAGCGGCGAGTACCTCCAGCAGCAGCAGTCGTCAGCGCCTGTTCACCATGGCGGTACGCAGGGTGCGTACCCGCCCCCGCCCGCTTTCGCGCCGGAGGCGCAGGCACCGGAAGAGCCGCCGAGGCACCGGCGCCGCGCCAAGGGCCCGATGGCCCTCCTCGCCGCCGTGGCCATCGCGGCGGCGGCGGTCGGCGGCGGCACCGCCTACGCCTTCCAGGAGCTGACCGGCAAGGACGGCTCGTCGAGCAGCGCGACCAACACGAACGTCGTGCCCACGAGCCAGAAGGGCACCGTCTCCGGCGTCGCCGAGGCGGTGAGCCCCAGCATCGTGGAGATCAGCGCGCAGTCCGGCTCGGGCGAGGCCACCGGTTCCGGCGTGATCATCTCGGAGGACGGCGAGATCATCACCAACAACCACGTGATCTCCGGCGCCTCATCGGTCAAGGTGACGACGAACGACGGCAAGACGTACGACGCCGAGGTCGTCGGCACCGACAGCAAGAAGGACCTGGCGCTGATCAAGCTCAAGGGCGCCTCCGGGCTCAAGCCCGCGAGCCTCGGCAACTCCGACAACGTCAAGATCGGCGACGACGTCGTGGCGATCGGCTCCCCCGAGGGGCTGACCGGCACCGTGACCAGCGGCATCATCTCCGCCCTCGACCGTGACGTCACCGTCTCGGCCGACCAGGACCAGGGGCAGGGGCAGGGGCAGCAGCAACAGCAGGGCGGCGGCGGCAACTGGCCCTTCGAGTACGGCGGCGAGCAGTTCAACGGCGACACCGGCTCGTCGAAGACCACGTACAAGGCGCTGCAGACCGACGCCTCGCTCAACCCGGGGAACTCCGGCGGCGCCCTCATCGACATGAACGGCAACATCATCGGCATCAACTCCGCGATGTACTCGCCCAGTTCGGCGCAGGCCGGGGCCCAGTCGGGTTCCGGCAGCGTCGGCCTCGGCTTCGCCATCCCGATCAACACGGTCAAGGCCGACCTCGACACGCTGCGGTCCGGCTCGACCGACTGACCCCGACCACTCCCCCGGAGCACCTGGAGGCCGCCATGCCCGGACCCCTGATCACCGTCAACCGCGCCCGGCACGCCCTGGCCGCCGGCATCGGTTGGGGCAGCACACCCGACACCGACCCGGCGGGACTCGGCCTCCCCCTCGCCGTGGCCGGGGAACTGCACGGCGCCACCGCGACCGCCCGCGCCCCGGAGGTGGCCGCGGCCAAGGCTCCGCCCCGGCCCGCCGCACGCCGCAAGCCCCGCGCGCGCGTGCGAGGCTGATAGCGGCCCCGTCCACCACCCCGTACCCGAGGAAGTACCAAGCCGATGAGCCCCGCCGAAGGCGACCGCGAACAGCTGCGCATCCTGATCGTCGACGACGAGCCCGCCGTGCGGGAGGCGCTCCAGCGCAGCCTCGCCTTCGAGGGGTACGGCACGGAGGTCGCCGTCGACGGCGCCGACGCGCTGGAGAAGGCGGCGGCCTACCGCCCCGACCTCGTCGTCCTCGACATCCAGATGCCCCGCATGGACGGCCTCACCGCCGCGCGCCGGCTCCGCGCGACGGGCTCGGTGACGCCCATCCTGATGCTCACCGCGCGCGACACCGTGGGCGACCGTGTCACGGGGCTCGACGCGGGCGCGGACGACTACCTGGTCAAGCCGTTCGAGCTCGACGAACTCTTCGCCCGCATCCGGGCACTCCTGCGCCGCAGCTCGTACGCCGCCGCAGCGGGCCAGGCCGAGGAGGGCGACACGCTCGCCTTCGCCGACCTGCGGATGGACCTCGCGACGCGGGAGGTCACCCGCGGGGCGCGCACGGTGGAGCTGACCCGCACGGAGTTCACCCTCCTTGAGATGTTCCTCGCGCATCCGCGGCAGGTGCTCACGCGGGAGCAGATCCTGAAGGCGGTCTGGGGCTTCGACTTCGAGCCCTCCTCCAACTCCCTGGACGTGTACGTCATGTACCTGCGCCGCAAGACGGAGGCCGGGGGCGAGCCTCGGCTTGTTCATACGGTGCGGGGTGTGGGGTATGTGCTGCGGCCCGGTTCCGGCGGGGGCGTGGAGTGAAGGGCCTTGTCCGCAGGTACCGCGCGATGCCGTTGCGCTCGCGCTTGGCGTTGCTGGTGGCCACCGCCGTCGCGGTCGCGGTCGCGGCGGCAGCGGTCGTGTGCTGGTTCGTGGTGCGGAACGCACTGATCAACTCGCTGGACGACGCGCTGGGTTCCAGCCGTGTGCCGGAGGATCTGGTCCTCAGCCTGATCGACCAGGACGGCCAGTGCCGCCATGCCTCGATCGTCACCAATCGGGAGAACAACCCGAACCCGTTCAAGTCGACCGTCCAGGTCGTCGACCGCAAGGGCAACAGCTGCGTCATCTCCGGGCAGCAGTCCGTCGAGGTCTCGCCGGCGGACATCTCGGTCGCCAAGCACGAGTCCCCCCAAGCGGTCCACACCGCCACCGCGGCGAACGGCGCGAAGTACCGGGTGCTCACCTATCCCCTGGACAGGCAGCCCCTGGCCGTCACCGTCGCCCGGCCCCTGAGCGAAGTCGACGACACCCTCAACAACCTGGTCCTGGTCCTCGCCGTCGTCGCCGGAATCGGCGTCATCGGAGCGGGCGCCGCCGGCCTGTGGGTGGCCCGGACCGGGCTGCGCCCGGTCGATCAGCTCACCGAGGCCGTCGAGCACGTGGCCCGCACCGAGGACCTGGATCTGCGGATTCCCGCGGACGGCGACGACGAGATCGCCCGCCTCTCCCGCTCCTTCAACTCCATGACCGCCTCGCTCGCCTCGTCCCGCGACCTCCAGCAGCAGCTCATCGCCGACGCCGGGCACGAGCTCCGCACCCCCCTCACCTCGCTCCGTACGAACATCGAGTTGCTCGCCCGCAGCGAGGAGACCGGCCGGGCCATCCCGCCCGACGACCGCAAGGCCCTGCTCGCCTCCGTCACGGCGCAGATGACCGAACTGGCCGCGCTGATCGGGGACTTGCAGGAGCTTTCGCGCACGGACAGCGGGCAGGACGGCAAGGTGCAGGTCATCGCCCTGCACGAGGTCGTGGAGACCGCCCTGGAGCGCGCGCGGCTGCGCGGGCCCGAGCTGACGTTCACCGCGGACCTCGCCCCCTGGTACGTACGCGCGGAACCCCCGGCGCTGGAGCGGGCCATCGTGAACATCCTGGACAACGCGGTGAAGTTCGGGCCCCCCGGCTCCACCGTCGAGGTGGCCCTGCAGGGCGGCGCGCTGACCGTACGCGATCACGGCCCCGGCATCCCCACCGACGAGCTCCCGCACGTCTTCGACCGGTTCTGGCGTTCGCCGTCGGCCCGCAGCCTCCCCGGATCGGGCCTCGGCCTGTCCATCGTGGCCCGCACCGTGCACCAGTCCGGCGGCCGGGTCGCGCTGCGGCCCGCCGAAGGCGGCGGGACGGTGGCGACGGTCAGCCTGCCGGGAGCGCCCACGCCGCCCCCCGCCACGGCGTGACCTACTTGCCGATGCCGAGCCCCGTCCCGCTGAGGCGCACCCGGATGCCGTCCTTCTGCACGCTCACGTCCTGGAGCCAGACGTTCCCCTCGCCCGGCAGCTTCGGCAGCTGGAAGGCGAGCGTGAGGCGGTCGGCGAGTACGGGGCGGGTGAGCTGGGAGAGGCCCTTGAGGAGCGCGGGGTCCAGGCCCAGCTTCTTCAGGAGCTCGGGGTGGCCCATCGCGACGTCGATGAGGTTCAGGCCCATCACGTCGTTGATGAAGCGCGGCGATCCGACGAGGTCGTGGAGCTTGGTGTCGCTCTTCAGGGCGCCGCTGACCATCGAGTCGGACACCCCGAGCCGCTTGACGATCGACGGCACGGAGAGCAGGGCCTTCGCCTTGGCGGTCTCCTTGGCGAGGCGGTCCGCGGAGTCCTTGCTGAGGTGCAGGCCCTCGGACTCGCGGGTGCCGGGCCGGTAGGTCGCCAGGTCGCCGATCTGGAGGCTCATCCTGCCGATGTCGGTGGAGATGCCGCGCTCGCCGTTGCGCTGGATGCGGGCGTCGGCGCGCAGCTTCAGGTCGTGGCCTGCGACGGGCAGGGTGCCGCGCGCGAGGACCTGGTCGTTGCCGTGGCCGGTGAACGTGACCTGGGAGGCGCCCAGTTCACGGTTCAGGTCGTCGAAGGAGAGCAGCACCTCGCCCTTCATCTCACGGATGAGGGCGCCCTTGATGTCGGTGGGTCCGTCGCCCGTGATCGTCACGTCCTCGGCGGTGGCGGAGACCTGGGCGAGCGAGATCCGGTCGGCCGCGACGTCCGGGACGGTGACCTTGACCTTGTCCACGCGCTTGTCGAGGACCTGGGTCAGGAAGGGGAAGCCCTCGATGTCGACCTCGGGCGCGGCGCTCAGGTGCATGGAGTCCTTGAGCTTCTCCGCGGCCTCGTGCTCGGCGTAGAGCAGGGCCCAGCGGTCACCGAGCGCGAGGAAGGCGGCGAGGACCACGAGGGCGACGACGGCTTTCGCGGCGAGCGGGAGCCCGGCGAAGCGGTTGCGGCGGCGACGGTTGCCGCGGCGGTGGTTCGGAGGCTGCCAGGGGGCGTCTGCCCTGCGGGCTCCGGCCTCGGCCTCGTCCTCGTCGTCGGTCTCGCGGAGGAAGTCCTCCAGCGGGCCGGGTCCGGCGAGGGCGCCGAGCTCGTCGTACGGATTGAGCGGGGCGGTGGTCTCCGCGCGCGTCTCGGGTGCTGCTGATGCTTCTGGGGGAACCGATGCGGCGTGCCAACCATCAGACGGATTAGCCTGGTTGTGATCGGGCGGAAGCGTGGCTATGCGGTGGGGGGAACGCATCAGCTGATTTCACCATACGTTCACACCCCACCCCAAGCCTTACGCCCAGTAACGACCGATTTAGACCGCCTTCTGAGCGCGTCTGTTAACGCGTCATTCACTTCACGATGGTGATCCGGTCCGCCTTGGGCGGTGCGATCGGCTTGTCCGCCGAGGAGTTGGCGGTCAGGTAGTCGTTGAACGCCTTCAGGTCGTCGCTGCCGACCAGCGGCTTCGCGCCCTTGCCGAGCTCGGCGAAGCCGTCGCCGCCGCCCGCGAGGAAGGAGTTCATCGCCACACGGTACGTGGCGGCGGGATCGATCGCCTTGCCGCCCAGCTTGATCGAATCCGTCACGACACGATCGGCACCGGACTTCGTCATGTCCAGCGTGTAGGTCAGGCCGTCCGAGATCTGCAGAATCTTCGGAGATGCCTCGTTCGCCCCGCTCACCTGCTGCTTGAGCCCGGTGATCAGCTGCGCGCCGGTCAGGTCGACGAGATTGACCGTGTTGCTGAACGGCTGCACGGTGAAGCCCTCGCCGTACGTCACGACGCCGTCACCCTCACTGCCGCTCGCCTTGTGGACGAGGTCGGAGCGGATGCCGCCGGGGTTCATCAGCGCCAGATCCGTCTCGGGGTCGAGCGACGTGCCGTGCGCGAGCTGCGCGTCCGCGATCAGGTCGCCGAGCGGCGCCTCGGGGGTGGTCGCGCCACGGCCCGGGATGTCGCCGGAGATGAAACCGACGGGCTTGTTGGCGACGGGCTCGGCCAGCTTGTTCCAGCGCCCGATGAGGGAGGTCATGTCCTTGGCCTTGGCCTGCTCACGGCTGACGACGTGGTTCGCGGACTTCACCGACGTACGGACGATGTCCTTGGTCTTCCGGTCGTACGTGAGCGTCGTGTCCGTGTAGAGCTTCCCGTAGGAGGAGGCGGACGTGACCATGCGGGGCTTGCCCGACGGGTCCGGGATGGTGCAGACGTACGCGGAGTGCGTGTGCCCGGTGACCAGCGCGTCGACCTTCGGCGTGATGCCCTTGGCGATGGTGGTGATCGGGCCCGAGATGCCGTCGCCCGCGCCCGGGGAGTCACAGTCGTAGTTGTAGCTCTGCGACGCGGGGGAGCCGCCCTCGTGGAGGAGCGTGACGATCGACTTCACGCCCTGCTTGTCGAGGATCTTGGCGTACTTGTTGACCGTCTCGATCTCGTCGTGGAACTTCAGGCCCTTGATGCCCTCGGCGGAGACGATGTCGGGCGTGCCCTCCAGTGTCACACCGATGAAGCCGACCTTGACGCCCTTGTTCTTCCACACCCAGTACGGCTTGAGGATGGGCTTGCCGGTCTTCTCGTCGGTCACGTTGGCCGCGAGGTAGGGGTAGTCGGCCCCCTTGAACTTCTTGCCCTTCTCGAAGCAGCCGTCCTTGGGGTGACAGCCGCCGTTCTGCATACGGGCCAGCTCCTTGGCCCCCTCGTCGAACTCGTGGTTCCCGACGCTGGTGACGTCGAGGTCGAGCTTGTTCATCGCCTCGACCGTCGGCTCGTCGTGGAACAGGCCCGACAGGAGCGGGCTCGCGCCTATCAGGTCACCGGCCGCGGCCGTGACGCTGTAGGGGTTGCCCTTGCGGGCCGTACGGAGCGACGTGGCGAGGTACTCGGCGCCGCCCGCGTCGATCTTCTTCTCGGTCCCGTCGGGCTGCTTCTCGCTCACCTGGCCCGACGACCCGGCCGGCGGCTGGAGATTGCCGTGGAAGTCGTTGAAGGACAGCAGCTGCACGTCGACGGTGCGCTTCTTGCCCGCCGCGCCGGTGTGGTCCTGCCCGGCGCTCGCGGGCAGCGCGGCGGCCAGCGCACCGAGCGTGGCGAGAGAGGCCGCGGCGGCGAGCACACGGGTGGCGCGGCGTCTTGGCCGACGCAACTGAGGAGTAGCTGGCACGTGTCCCCCTGGGAGAGGTAAGAGACGACTGAGGGTGTGAGGCTGTGCGCAGCCTAAAGTCAACGCGCGTAGCGCGACAGGGGGTTACGGGTTACGAGGTGGTTGCCGCCGGGGGCCGTGCGGGGGGCGTTGCGGACACTTGGGACAAGCGTGACGGCGTACGGATGTGAAGCCGGCCGGGGTGCGGTGACATGGGCGCGCGCGCCGTCGTGCACTCCCCCGCGGCTGCCGAGTACGTCCGTGATCTGCTCCTCGACCGGCCGCCGCCGTACCCTCGACTCCATGACTGACGAGCAGCAGCCTCCCGCCCTGCGGCAGATCGACACCGTCGCCGCCCTCACATCCGACCAGGCCGACGCCGTGCTCGGACTCCTCGCGGAAGCTGCCCGCTCGGACGGCCAGCAGGCCGTGTCCGAGCAGGGGCGGCTGCAACTGCGGGGCGGAGCGCGGGAGGGAGTGCGGCATCTGCTGCTCAGCCTGGGCGACGAGCTCGTCGGGTACGCGCAGCTGGAGGACACCGACCCCATCGAGGCGCCGGCCGCCGAGCTCGTCGTGCACCCCGCGCACCGCGGACGCGGGCACGGCAGGGCGCTCGGCACCGCACTGCTCGCCGAGTCCGGCCGACGGCTGCGGATCTGGGCGCACGGCGGACACTCGGCCGCGCGCCATCTGGCCCAGGTGCTCGGGCTCACCCTCTTCCGCGAACTGCGGCAGATGCGCAGGTCGTTGGGCGACCTGAACCTGCCCGAGCCGGTCCTCCCCGAGGGCGTCTCCGTACGCGCCTTCGTCCCCGGCCAGGACGACGCGGCCTGGCTCGCGGTGAACGCCGACGCCTTCGCCCACCACCCCGAGCAGGGCTCCCTCACCCAGCGTGACCTGGACGACCGCAAGGCCGAGCCGTGGTTCGACCCGGAGGGCTTCTTCCTCGCGGAGAAGGACGGCGAGCTCGTCGGCTTCCACTGGACCAAGGTGCACGCGGACGAGGGCCTCGGCGAGGTGTACGTCCTCGGGGTGCGCTCCGGCGCGCAGGGCGGCGGCCTCGGCAAGGCGCTGACGACCATCGGCCTGAACCACCTGGCGGCGGCGGGCCTGCCGATCGCGATGCTGTACGTGGACGCGGACAACAAGGCCGCGGTGAGCGTCTACGAGCGGCTCGGGTTCAGCACGCACGAGACGGACCTGATGTACCGCACGGAGTCCTGAACCAACTTCTCGAGGGGCGGCGTCACTTGACGCCGCCCCTTTCTTGCACCACCCTTTCACTACTCAATTAGTGAAAGGGTGGTGCAAGGGCATGGTCGAGTTCCGTATCGACCGGCGCAGCGGCGTCGCCACCTATCTCCAGATCGTCCAGCAGACCCAACAGGCACTGCGCCTTGGCCTGTTGGAGCCGGGCGACAAGCTGCCCACGGCCCGCGAGGTCGTCGAGGCGACGGCCATCAACCCGAACACGGTCCTGAAGGCCTACCGCGAGCTGGAACGCGAGGGCCTGGTCGAGGCACGCCGCGGGCTCGGCACCTTCGTGCGGAAGTCACTGGGCTCCACGCCCACCGACTCCCCGCTGCGCGGCGAGCTGAGCCAGTGGGCCGCCCGCGCCCGTGCATCCGGTCTGGAGAGGGACGACGTCGCGGCACTGTTCAGCGCCGTACTCGAAGAGCAGTTCACGCGCTCCGGGCACACCGAGCGCACCGAACGCACAACCAAGGGGGACCACGCATGACCGACACCGCCATCGAGGCGGCCTCGCTCGCCAAGAGATACGGGCGGCGGGGCCACGCCCTGCGCGACTGCTCCTTCCGGCTGCCCGCCGGACGGATCTGCGCGGTAGTGGGACCCAACGGCGCGGGCAAGTCGACACTGCTCGCCCTCGCGGCCGGGCTGATGCGGCCCTCCGAGGGCACGCTCTCCGTCCTCGGCACCGACCCGGCCACCGCGCGCGAGCACGTCGCGTACGTCGCCCAGGACAAGCCGCTCTATCCGCAGCTCAGCATCGCCGACACGCTGCGGCTCGGCGCCGACCTGAACCCGGGGCGCTGGGACACCGAGATCGCCGAACGTGTCGTACGCGAAGGGGACTTGGACCCCAAGCTGCGCGTGCGCACACTCTCCGGTGGTCAGCGCACCCGCGTCGCGCTCGCCCTCGCGCTCGGCAAGCGCGCCGAACTCCTGCTCCTGGACGAGCCGATGGCCGACCTCGACCCGCTCGCCCGGCACCAGCTGATGGGGACGCTGATGGCGGAGGCCGCCGAGCACGGCACCACCGTGGTGATGTCCTCGCACATCGTCGCCGAACTGGCCGACGCCTGCGACCACTTGCTGCTCGTGTCCGGGGGCCGGGTGCGGCTCGGCGGCGGCATCGACGACCTCGTCGGCGCGCACGCCCTGGTCACCGGGCGCCGGCCCGTCGAGGACCTCGCCCCGCACACCGTCGTCGAATCCCGCGCCACCGGGCGCGGCCTGACCGCGCTGATAAGGCCCGAAGGCCCGGTCGGCGAAGGCTGGGAGCTCGAAGAACCCTCCCTGGAGGAACTGTTGCTGGCCCATCTGCGCTCCCCCGAGGCGCCCGCACTCCTGACACCGGGCACGACCGCGACCGAACCGGCGGTGACCACGTGACCGCGTCGACGACGGCGCCCGCACCCCGGGCACAGAGCCGCAGCACCACCCTCACCCTGCCCGGCCCGTACCGCGCCGCACTGCGCCAGCACCGCACCGCCCTGTGGATCACACTCGGTCTGCTGGTGCTCGCCATCGCGTTCCTGGTCATCAACATGCTGGTCATCTCCCACGAGGCGGATGCCTTCAGGGCGACCGGCTGCACCATCGGGATGGACATCGCCCCCGACTGCTACACCACGGTCCGCGAGTACTTCGACGCGGACTTCTCGTTCCGCCGGTACATCGACTACTCGGGCGTGGCCATCCTCGCCCTGCCCTGCCTGATCGGCCTGTTCGTCGCCGGCCCGATGATCGGGCGGGACATGGAGACCGGCACGTACAAGCTGGCCTGGACGCAGTCCGTATCCCCGGTGCGCTGGCTCACCGTCCGGCTCACCCTGTGCGCCACCGTGGTGGTCGGCTGCGGCACGCTGCTCGCCGCAGGACAGCGCCTGGCGTGGAGCTCGATGCCGGATCTGAACGGTCCGCGGACTTCCTGGTTCGAGCGCGGGATCTACGGATCCGTGGGCCCGGTAGCTGTCGCGTACGCCCTCCTCGGTCTCGCCGTGGGCACGCTCGCGGCGGTGGTGCTGCGGCGCACGCTGCCCGCGATGGCCGCAGCACTGGCCGTCACCGCGGGCGCGGTCATCGCGATGCCGCTGCTCCGGGGCCGCCTGTGGGCGACGGAGACGGTCACCTCGTCGGGCGAGTACGCGCAGGGCCCTCCCGGCAACGGCTTCGGCGTGGAGCAGGGCATGCTCACCGCCGACGGCCGACGGCTGCCGGAGTCCGTGTGCTCGAACTACGCAGGCCAATTCAGTCAGTGCCTCGACAAGCACCAAGTCACCGGCTGGTACAACGACTTCCACCCCTCGTCCCACTTCTGGCCGCTCCAGCTCGTGGAGACGGGGATCCTCCTCGCGCTCGCCGCAGCGGCGACGTACGCCGCGTTCCGCGTGCTCCGACGCCGCGCCGCCTGAGTTGCGCACCTCCCCCGGACGTGTGGACGTCCGGGGGACTCCGGCACATGTCCCGCACGTCATGTCGCCGTAACCAGTGATTCAGACTGGCTTGCGACCCTCGCTCAATGCAGCCCGCCGTGCCCGACCCTCCCCCCATGAACGGGAAGCTCGTCCTCACCCCGGCACTCTCCGACGCGCCTATCGTGCCCCCCGCGCGGAAGAATGGGTCCATGAGCCAGCCCAGCACCCAAGGTCAGGTCCAGCACGCCCAGCCTTCCGTAGGCTCCATCGCCGCGCATCGCCCCCACACGCTGTCCGCCGCGGTCTCCGACCTCGACCCCGACATCGACGCGGATCTCGACGCCTACGACGAGGACGGCCAGGTAGGACACGACGGCCAGGAGCTTCCGCAGGGCCGGTTCCTGGACCGGGAGCGCAGCTGGCTCGCCTTCAACGAGCGGGTGCTCGAACTCGCCGAGGACCCGAACACCCCGCTCCTCGAACGGGCCAATTTCCTGGCGATCTTCGCCTCGAACCTGGACGAGTTCTTCATGGTCCGGGTGGCAGGCCTGAAGCGGCGCATCGCGACCGGCGTCGCCACCCGTTCGGCCTCGGGCCTGCAGCCCCGCGAGGTCCTGGAGCTGATCTGGAACCGCTCCCGCGAACTCATGGCCCGGCACGCCGCCTGCTACCAGGAGGACGTCGCCCCCGGCCTCGCCGACGAGGGCATCCACCTGGTCCGCTGGAACGAGCTGACCGAGAAGGAGCAGTCCCGCCTCTTCACGCTCTTCCGGCAGCAGATCTTCCCCGTCCTGACCCCGCTGGCCGTGGACCCCGCGCACCCCTTCCCGTACATCTCGGGGCTCTCGCTCAACCTCGCCGTGGTCGTGCGCAACCCGGTGTCGGGACACACCCACTTTGCACGCGTGAAGGTCCCGCCGCTACTCTCCCGCTTCCTTGAGGCCTCCCCCCAGCGGTACGTCCCCATCGAGGACGTCATCGCCGCACCCGCGCACCTCGCGGAGCTCTTCCCGGGCATGGAGATCCAGGAGCACCACATGTTCCGGCTCACCCGGAACGAGGACCTGGAGGTGGAGGAGGACGACGCCGAGAACCTCCTCCAGGCCCTGGAGAAGGAGCTCATGCGGCGCCGCTTCGGGCCGCCGGTGCGCCTGGAGGTCGAGGAGTCCATCGACAGGAACGTCCTCGACCTCCTCGTACGCGAGCTGAAGATCAGCGAGGCGGAGGTCTATCCGCTGCCGGGTCCGCTCGACCTGACCGGGCTCTTCGGCATCTCGTCCCTGGACCGGCCCGAGCTGAAGTACCCGAAGTTCATCGCGGGCACGCACCGCGACCTCGCCGAGGTGGAGTCCGCGTCCGCGCCGGACATCTTCGCCGCCCTTCGCGAACGCGACGTACTGCTTCACCACCCGTACGACTCGTTCTCCACGTCCGTGCAGGCCTTCCTGGAGCAGGCGGCAGCCGACCCGGACGTCCTCGCGATCAAGCAGACGCTGTACCGCACCTCGGGCGACTCCCCGATAGTCGACGCTTTGATCGACGCCGCCGAGTCGGGCAAGCAGGTGCTCGTCCTGGTCGAGATCAAGGCGCGCTTCGACGAGCAGGCGAACATCAAGTGGGCGCGGAAGCTGGAGGAGGCGGGCTGCCATGTCGTCTACGGCCTGGTCGGCCTGAAGACGCACTGCAAGCTGTCGCTCGTCGTCCGCCAGGAGGGCGAGACGCTGGTCCGCTACTCCCACGTCGGCACCGGCAACTACCACCCCAAGACCGCCCGTCTCTACGAGGACCTGGGGCTGCTCACCGCCAAGCAGGAGGTGGGCGCCGACCTGTCCGACCTCTTCAACAGGCTCTCGGGATACTCGCGCCGCGAGACCTACCGCCGTCTCCTGGTCGCCCCCAAGTCCCTGCGTGACGGGCTCATTTCACGCATCGAGAAGGAGATCCAGCACCACCGCGCGGGCCGCCCCGCCTACGTACGCATCAAGGTCAACTCGATGGTCGACGAGGCGGTCGTGGACTCGCTCTACCGCGCGTCGCAGGCGGGTGTGCCGGTGGACGTGTGGGTGCGCGGGATCTGTGCCGTGCGGCCCGGCGTCGCCGGGCTCTCGGAGACGATCCGGGTCCGCTCCGTGCTCGGCCGCTTCCTGGAGCACTCCCGCGTCTTCGCCTTCGGCAACGCGGGCGAGCCCGAGGTGTGGATAGGCAGCGCCGACATGATGCACCGCAATCTCGACCGCCGCATCGAGGCGCTGGTCAGGGTCACCGACCCGGCACACCGGGCGACGCTCAACCGGCTCCTGGAGACCGGTATGTCTGACACCACCGCCTCCTGGCACCTGGGCGCTGACGGCAACTGGACCCGGCACGCGCTGGATCCGGAGGGCCAGCCCCTGCGGAACGTACAGGAGATGCTCATAGACGCCCGGAGGCGCCGGCGTGGCACAGCTAAACCATGAGACGACGACAGGCGATGTCCTGTCGGCCTATCTGCAGGGCCAGGCCACGGAGTTCCTGCGCTCGCTTCGGCTGCACCGCGAGTCGTCGACGGACGCGCAGGGCGCCGAGGAGTCCCTGGAGGCGGCCCGCGCCCTGCGCCGCGCGGCCCGCCGCATCGGCGGCACCCTGCACACCTTCCGTCCGCTCCTGGACCAGGAGTGGGCCTCGGGCCTGCGCCCCGAACTGGCGTGGCTCTCCGGCACTCTGGCCCGCGAACACGCGTACGCGACCCGCTTGGAACGCCTGCTGGACGCACTGCATCGCTTGTCGGGGGCGCCGGGGGTGCCAATGCCCACGGATCATGCAGCCGTCCCTGCTGTGGGCAGGCGTTCCGCAAGGCGATGGGGGTCCCCCCGCTCGAGCGGAGCCGAGAGTGGGGGAGGGTGGGCACAGCCCACACCGCCGGGTGCGGAGCAACAGAGCGGGACTCCAAGGGGCCTGACCGTAGGCGCAGCCAAGGCCGCAGCACTGCTGGAGCGCCAATTGACCCTCGCCCGCACGCGGGCCCACTCCACAGCCCTCCAAGCCTTCGGCTCCTCCCGCTTCCACGCCGTGGCGGACAACGTCGCCGTACTGGCGAGCGAGGTCCCGCTGACCAAGGCGACGGAGGATCTGAAGCCGCTGGCGGCCAAAGCCGAGGAGAACCTCGCCGAAGCCGTCGCCGCCCTCCCCCTCGGCCAGGCAGGCCACCCGTACAACGCGGAAGCCCTGACGCACGGCCTCGCGGCGGCCGAGGCCCCCGAGGCCCAGGACGCCCCCTGGCTGAAGACCCGCGCCCTCCTGCGCCTGCACAGGTACGCCCAGGAAGTCCTCACCCCGGGCCCCGGCGGTGACCTGCGCCTCGCGGAAGCAGGCCAGGCCCTGGACCGCCACCGCGAGGCCGCGGACGCCGCGTCGGCCGCGGCCTCGGCCGCCCGTACCCCCCGCATCGCCCCGGCGACGGCGTACGCACTGGGCGTTCTGCACGCCGACCAGCGCCACGAGGTGGAGGCGGCCCGCTTCGCGTTCCATCAGGCCTGGCTCCGCGAGACGGAGGCGGTGAGCACCCCATGACACTCGAAGGGGACGAGGTCGTCCGGGCCGCGGGCTGCGTCCTGTGGCGCCACTCCCCGCACGACGGCCGCCTGGAGATATGCCTGGTCCACCGTCCGAAGTACGAC
Source organism: Streptomyces sp. NPDC051218 (assembly GCF_044455475.1). Classification (NCBI taxonomy): domain Bacteria; kingdom Bacillati; phylum Actinomycetota; class Actinomycetes; order Kitasatosporales; family Streptomycetaceae; genus Streptomyces; species Streptomyces sp. NPDC051218. The sequence goes on from NZ_JBITEU010000004.1 coordinate 573,438, forward strand.
GACTGGTCGCACCCCAAGGGCAAGCTGAAGCGGTCCGAGACGCCCCTCGCGGGCGCCCTGCGGGAGGTCGAGGAGGAGACCGGCCACCGCTGCACCCCCGGCGCCCGGCTCCCCACGGTCCGCTACCTCGCCCAGGGGCGCCCCAAAGAGGTCAGCTACTGGGCGGCGGAGGTGGCGGACGGCCACTTCACGCCCAACAACGAGGTCGACCGCATCCTCTGGCTCTCGCCGACAGCGGCCCGCAACCGCCTCACACAACCCCGCGACCAGCAGCTTGTCGACGCTCTGCTCGGGGTACTGAACCCCGCGTGACTGATCCGCTACTTTCCGTAGCGCGCCGCCTAACCAGGCCGCCCTCCGAGGTTCACCCTCCGTTCACTCATGCCCATCGGCCGCTTCACCTGCCCTGCCTAATTTCAGCCTTACAAGACGACGTAGGACCGTAAGACCGCAACGAAGACGAAGACCTCGCACGCCGCCAGCAAAGGGCCGGCGGCTCCCGGAAGGAAAACCCGAAAGTGAAGCTTCAGCGCAAGAACCGGCTCCGCGCCCTCTCCCTCGGCGCCATCGCCGTCTCCGGCGCCCTGGCCCTCACGGCGTGCGGCTCCGACGACACGAGTGGTGGCAGCGGGGGCACCGGCAAGGAGTCCACCGCCAACGCCAACATCAAGTGCGATGACGCCAAGGGTCAGCTCGCGGCCTCCGGTTCGTCCGCGCAGAAGAACGCGATCGACGCCTGGCGCAAGGTCTACTCGACCGCCTGCAAGGACGTTCAGCTGAACTACAACCCGACGGGTTCCGGCGCCGGCATCACCGCGTTCATGCAGGGCCAGACCGCCTTCGCGGGCTCCGACTCCGCGCTGAAGCCCGAGGAGATCGCGGCGTCGAAGAAGGTCTGCAAGAACAGCCAGGCCATCGACCTGCCGATGGTCGGCGGCCCGATCGCCGTCGGCTACAACGTGCCCGGCGTGGACAACCTCGTCCTGGACGCCGAGACCCTCGCCAAGATCTTCGACGACAAGATCAAGACCTGGGACGACGAGGCGATCAAGAAGCTGAACCCGGACGCCAAGCTCCCCGGCACCAAGATCCAGGCGTTCCACCGCTCGGACGAGTCCGGCACCACGGACAACTTCACCAAGTACCTCAAGGGCGCGGCCCCCTCCGCCTGGTCGCACGAGCCCGGCAAGTCCTGGGAGGCCAAGGGCGGCCAGTCCGCCAACGGCTCCTCCGGTGTCGCGGGCCAGGTCAAGCAGACCGCCGGCGCCATCTCGTACTTCGAGCTCTCCTACGCCGCCGACGGCATCAAGACGGTCGACCTGAAGACCGACGCCAAGGAGCCGGTGAAGGCCACCGTCGACAACGCCTCCAAGGCCATCTCCGAGGCCAAGGTCGTCGGCAAGGGCAACGACCTCGCCCTGGAGCTCAACTACAAGCCCACCGCCGAGGGCGCGTACCCGATCACCCTCGTGACGTACGAGGTCCTCTGCGAGAAGGGCAACAAGGCGGAGACCCTCGCGGCGACCAAGTCCTTCCTGACCTACATCGCCGGCGAGGACGGCCAGAACGTCCTCAAGGAGAACGACTACGCGCCGATCCCGGCCGAGATCATCGCCAAGGTCCGCACGGCCGTCGCGGGCCTGAGCTAGCTGAACCGAGTGCGGCCGGCCCGGCGATCCAGGGCCGGCCGCACCGTCCGGTGCACCGCCGCCAGGAGCAACGGCCGCTGAAGAAGCGGTGACCGGCTCCGCAGACCGGAGAATCCCATGGATATACCAAGCAGTACGACCGCACCTCCACCCCTCAATGACGTGCAGCCCTCGGCCATCACCCCGAAGCGTCCCCGCCGCAGCGCGACCCGCCCCGGCGACCGGATCTTCCTCGGCCTCTCGCGCGGCTCCGGCATCACGCTGCTCGTGATCATGGCCGCCATCGCGGCCTTCCTGACCTACCGTGCGGCCCTCGCGCTCTCGGACAACACGGGCAACTTCCTCACCACCTTCGAGTGGGACCCGGCCGGTACGACCACCGCGGGCAAGCCGTTCTTCGGCATCGCGGTCCTGGTCTTCGGCACCGTGGTGAGCTCGGTGATCGCCCTGGCGATCGCCGTCCCCGTGGCCATCGGCATCGCGCTGTTCATCTCGCACTACGCGCCGCGCAAGCTGGCCACCCCGATCGCCTTCGTGATCGACCTCCTGGCCGCCGTGCCGTCGATCGTCTACGGCCTCTGGGGCGCCCTCGTGGTCGCGCCCAACCTGACCGGCCTCTACAGCTGGCTCGACGACTACTTCGGCTGGACCGGCATCTTCGAGTACCAGGGCGGCGCCCCGCGCTCCCTGATGACGGTCGGCATCCTGCTCGCCATCATGATCCTGCCGATCATCACGAACGTCAGCCGTGAGGTCTTCCTGCAGGTCCCGAAGATGCACGAGGAGGCCGCGCTCGCGCTCGGCGCCACGCGCTGGGAGACCATCCGCATGTCGGTGCTCCCCTTCGCACGCTCGGGCGTCATCTCCGCCTCGATGCTGGGCCTGGGCCGTGCGCTCGGCGAGACGATCGCCGTCGCCACCGTGCTCTCCCCGACCTTCCTCATCAGCGCGTCCGTGCTCGACCCCGGCGGCGGCACCTTCGCGCAGAACATCGCCAGCAAGTTCAACGAAGCCACCGAGTACGGTCGTGACGCGCTCATCGCATCCGGCCTGGTCCTCTTCGTCATCACCCTGCTGGTCAACGGCGCGGCCCGCCTGATCATCGCGCGCCGCAAGGAGTACTCGGGGGCCAACGCATGAGCGCCACCATCGTCAAGCCCACGAGCCTGCAGGGCGCCCGCCTCCCGCGCTGGACGCCGGTCGTCGTCGCCCTCGGATCCGTCGCCGTCGCCGTCGGCATCGGCATGGGGGCCGGCCTCGACAGCCGTATCCAGTGGGGCCTGATCGCGGCCATCCTCTTCCTCGTCGCCTCGTACCTCCTCGCGGTCACCGTCGAGGGCGGACGCCAGGCCAAGGACCGCCTCGCCACCTCGCTGGTGTGGGTCATGTTCCTGCTGGCCGTCGTGCCGCTCGCCTCGCTGATCTACGAGACCGTCGAGCGCGGCTCGAACGTCTTCAACGGCTACTTCCTGACCCACTCCATGGGCGTCGTAGCGGACGACGAGCCCGGCGGCGGCATCTACCACGCGATCATCGGCACCCTGGAGCAGGTGCTCCTGGCCTCCGTGATCGCCGTGCCGATCGGCCTGCTCACCGCGATCTACCTCGTCGAGTACGGGCGCGGGAAGCTCTCCAAGGTCGTCACGTTCTTCGTGGACGTCATGACCGGCATCCCGTCGATCGTCGCGGGTCTGTTCGTCCTCAGCTTCTGGATCCTGATCCTGGGCTTCGACTTCTCCGGCTGGGCAGGCGCCATGGCGCTCGCCATCCTGATGATGCCGGTGATCGTGCGCTCCACCGAGGAGATGCTCAAGCTCGTCCCGAACGAGCTGCGGGAGGCGTCACTCGCCCTCGGCATCCCGAAGTGGCGGACCATCCTCAAGGTGGTCCTGCCCACCGCGATCGGCGGCATCACCACGGGCGTCATGCTCGCGGTCGCCCGTATCGCGGGCGAGACCGCACCGGTGCTGCTCCTGGTCTGGGTGAACCCCATGATCAACATGAACCCGTTCGAAGGCTCGCAGGCCTCGCTGCCGCTGTACATCTACCAGCAGTACGGGGCCGGCAACCAGGCGGGTTACGACCGCGCCTGGGCAGCGGCGCTCGCCCTCATCGGCTTCATCATGATCCTCAACCTGGCGGCCCGCGGCGTAGCCCGCTGGAAGGCCCCCAAGACGGGCCGCTGACGCGGCCACTCAGCGACCCTCTCGTAACCCCCTTAAGGCAGTGATCCCCATGGCCAAGCGAATCGACGTATCGGGCCTGACCGCTTACTACAGTGCCCACAAGGCCATCGAGGACATCTCGATGACCGTGGAGCCCCGCTCCGTGACGGCCTTCATCGGCCCCTCCGGCTGCGGCAAGTCCACCTTCCTGCGCACCCTCAACCGCATGCACGAGGTCACCACCGGTGGCCGCGTCGAGGGCAAGGTGCTCCTGGACGACGAGGACCTCTACGGTCCCGGTGTCGACCCGGTCGCCGTGCGCCGCACCATCGGCATGGTGTTCCAGCGCCCCAACCCGTTCCCGACGATGTCGATCTTCGACAACGTGGCGGCGGGCCTGCGGCTCAACGGCTCGTACAAGAAGAGCGAGCTGAACGCCATCGTCGAGAAGTCCCTCAAGGGCGCCAACCTCTGGAACGAGGTCAAGGACCGCCTGAACAAGCCCGGCTCCGGCCTCTCCGGCGGCCAGCAGCAGCGTCTGTGCATCGCGCGGGCCATCGCGGTGGAGCCCCAGGTGCTCCTGATGGACGAGCCCTGCTCGGCCCTGGACCCGATCTCGACGCTCGCCATCGAGGACCTGATCGGCGAGCTGAAGGAGCGCTTCACGATCGTCATCGTGACGCACAACATGCAGCAGGCGGCGCGCGTCTCGGACCGTACGGCCTTCTTCAACCTCGCGGCGGTCGGCCAGCCCGGCAAGCTCGTCGAGATCGACGAGACGGAGCGGATCTTCTCCAACCCGTCCGTGCAGGCGACCGAGGATTACATCTCGGGCCGCTTCGGATAAACCCTGTAGAGCACAGACTCCCCGCGGTGCTGCATGGCGGTGCCACCGCAGGGGCAACAAGAAAGGCCCGCCCCCTGGCTCCCGGGGGGCGGGCCTTTCCGTCGTTCTCTTCGCTTTTCTTCGCTTTTCTTCGCTTTCCCGTACCGCTACAGGAAAGCCAGGTTCACGAGCCAGAAACTGGCGGCGGCCACAATGGCGGCCGCGGGCATCGTGATGAACCAGCCCAGGATGATGTTCTTGGCGACGCCCCAGCGCACGGCATTCACACGCTTCGTGGCACCCACACCCATGATCGCGGAAGTGATCACGTGCGTGGTGGAGATCGGCGCGTGGAACATGAACGCGGTGGTGAACATGATGCCCGCGCCGGTGGTCTCGGCGGCGAATCCCTGCGGCGGATCCAGCTCGATGATCTTGCGGCCGAGCGTACGCATGATGCGCCAGCCACCGGCATACGTACCGAGCGACAGCATCAGCGCACAGGCGATCTTGACCCAGATCGGAATGGGCGCGTCGGCGTCCTGCACATCGGAGATGACCAGGGCCATCACCACGATGCCCATGGTCTTCTGCGCGTCCTGCAGGCCGTGTCCGAGCGCCATACCGGCCGCGGAGACCGTCTGCGCGATGCGGAATCCGCGCTTGGCCTTGTGCGGGTTGGACTTGCGGAACATCCACATGATCGCGCACATCACCAGATAGCCGGCGACGAGGCCGACGACGGGCGAGATGAACATCGGAATGACGACCTTGTCGAGCACGCCCGACCAGATCACCCCGATCCCACCGGCGAGCGCGGCTCCGACCATTCCGCCGAAGAGCGCGTGGGAGGAGGAGGAGGGAAGCCCGAAATACCAGGTGACGAGGTTCCAGACAATGGCGCCCACCAGGGCGGCAAAGAGGATCCACATTCCCTTGTTGCCGTGCGGCGTCTCGATGAGCCCCTTACTGACCGTCTTGGCGACGCCGCTACCCAGAAAGGCACCGGCGAGGTTCATGACGGCGGCCATCGCGAGTGCCGCGCGGGGTGTCAGCGCACGGGTGGAGACGGAAGTGGCGATGGCGTTCGCGGAGTCGTGAAAGCCATTCGTATACGTAAATCCGAGCGCGACGCCAATGGTCACGATCAAAGCAAAGGTGTCCATGGAGAGGCCTCAGGACTCCTTGACCGCAATGGTCTCCACCGTGTTGGCGACGTGCTCGAACGCGTCGGCCGCCTCTTCAAGCACGTCGACGATCTGCTTGAGCTTCAGCACTTCCATGGCGTCGTACTTGCCGTTGAAGAGCTGAGCGAGAAGCTTGCGGTGAATCTGGTCGGCCTGGTTCTCCAGACGGTTGACCTCGATCCAGTACTCCGTGAGGTTGTCCATCGTCCGCAGATTCGGCATGGCCTCGGCCGTGAGCTCGGCGGCTCGCGACAGGACCTCGATCTGCTGCTCGACGCCCTTGGGGAGTTCCTCGACCTGGTAAAGGACGACCAGGTCGACGGCCTCCTCCATGAAGTCCATGATGTCGTCCAGGCAGGACGCCAGGTTGTAGATGTCCTCGCGGTCGAAAGGCGTGATGAAGGAGGAGTTCAGCTGGTGGAAGATCGCGTGTGTCGCGTCATCTCCAGCGTGCTCCGCGGCCCGCATACGCTCTGCGATCTCGGCTCGGGCGGAGGCGTCAGCCCCGAGCAGTTCCATCAGGAGCTTCGAGCCCGTGACAATGTTGTCCGCGGATGCGGCGAACATGTCGTAGAAGCTCGTCTCCCTGGGGGTCAGACGAAAGCGCACGTGGGGTCCTCGGGGTGCTTTGGATTCGGTCAGGCTGATGCTAGGCGCATCATCCGGCCACGGCTAACCGGCCAGACCCCAGTGTCGCCCATCAGGCACAGTGATCAGCACACCCCCCGAGCAATCGAGTATCCTATACCCACTAGGGGTATAGGAAGCCAGTTGAGCCAGTGGCTTTCCTATCACTGCCCAGCAGAGTGACTGTCCAAGCAGGAGGACGCGATGACGACCACCGAGCCCGCAGGTGTGGCCATGAACACCGAAGCGCCCTCCGAGCCCGGCGGCCACGACCAGGGAGTCCACGGCTACCACAAGCAGAAGGACGAGCACCTCAAGCGGCTGCGCCGCATCGAGGGCCAGATCCGCGGCCTCCAGCGCATGGTCGAGGAAGACGTCTACTGCATCGACATACTCACGCAGGTATCGGCCGGCACGAAGGCCCTGCAGTCCTTCGCCCTCCAGCTCCTGGAGGAGCACCTGCGCCACTGCGTGGCGGACGCGGCGGTCAAGGGCGGCGACGAGATCGACGCAAAGGTCGAAGAGGCCACAAAGGCAATCGCCCGCATGATGCGAACGTAGGCTCCCGCCGGGTCCCCAGCCCCCAGCCCGCCGCTCCACGCCGGACCACTTCCGCCCCGCGGGGCGCGCGCGCCGGACCGCCTCGGCCCACCCCGAGTCCCCCGCGGGGGGGGGCTCGCGCCGGACCGCCTCAGCCTCCCCGATCGACCCGCGGGGTGCTCACGCCGGACTGCCTCCGCCCACCCCGACCGCCCCGCAGGGTGCTCACGCCGGACCACCTCCACCCACCCCGACCGCCCCGCAGGGTGCTCGCGCCGGATCACCTCCCCCCACCCCGACCGCCCCGCAGGGTGCTCACGCCGGACCACCCCCGCCCACCCCCCGATAGCGCCGCGGGGTACTCGGGTGGGTGGGTGGGAGACATCCGTCGCGAAGCGGCGGGCTCGGTGTTTGTGGCGGAGCCGCGGCAGCTACCGGGGGCAGGCGGAGGCAGGGTCCGGGCCATGCCACGCTCAGGAGCTCCGGGGCCCCAGGGCCCCGGGATCTAGTCGCGGTCCTCGGTTCGGCGTCGCTCCACGTCAGTGGAGACGTTCAGGACCTCGTCGATCCGGTCGGCACTCAACGGCTCCTCCGCGGCGGACGCCGCGATGATGAGTTCGCCGCAGAGCTCGATCTCGGCAAGGGCAACGTGGTCCTGAACAGTCGTACCGCGCACCAGAGCCACGTCCATCACCTCTTCCTGACCTTGCTTCCTGCCGGTACCGACTTCCTAGAGTAGGGAGCGGCCTACACACCGCGCATGGCACGGACGGACCATTTCCACACCCCCGGGCGCGACTAGCCGTGCACCCTACTTCTCGGCGATCTTCCCCGCGAAGATGTCCTCGCTCGCCGGCAACCGCACATCCACCCGCACCCCGAAGTCGAACAGCAGCGTGGTCGATGCCACCTCGGCGTTCGCGACACTGAAGTGCTGGCGCAGCTTCCGCAGCCGCCCCTGCTCGTCGACGTACGCGTCGAACGGCACCCGCCCCTTGCTGAACCCTTTCGCCGCCGCCTCCAGAGCCTCCCGCTGCCCCTCGGAAGCGGACTTCGCGGCGCTCGGAAGGTCCGCCGTCCCCCGGTAGTGCCGCACCTTCACCCCGGCCACCGCCGTCTCCCCCACGTACGACGCCTTGCTCACGCCCCGCAGCAGCTCCGCCGCGGCCAGCGGATCGGTCGCGCCGCCCGTGACGAGGTTGCCGTCCGAGAGCGACGCCGTGTCGATCCGCACCCACTTGTCGGCGGGCACCCCGGCCCCACGGTTCTTCATGTACAGCGCGCCGCTCGCCATCAGCTCGGTGATGGGACGGTGCTCCTCGCTCCCGGCGGGGTCCTTCGGCAGCACCACCACGAACCGCCCCACCTGCCGCCTGAAGTCGTACGCGCCCTTCCCACGGATGGTCACGCGGGTCCCGCCGCTCGCCATCTCCATGGACGTACGCGCCTTGGAACTCCCCGCGCGGACAAGGGCCTCGGCGGAGCCCCGCACCACGTCGACGGCGTCCTGGGAGGCGCTGCGCCCGTCGTCCGCCGCGGCTCCGCCTCCCGAACAGCCCGTGGCGACGGCCATGAGACCCACCGCCGCGGCCGTGGCGACCGCCCCGCCTGTGCGCCTGTGCTGCTGACCCATCGCCCGACTACCCCCAAGCCTTCCCGCGAGGTGCTGTAGCCCCCTGTCGTGACGTGTAACGACCGGTACGTTGACCCGGTCACGCGGAAGAGCGTTCACCCGGCGTGGGTACGGTGGTCCCGTGGCCGAGGAGCAACAGGACGAACCCCACCGCACGACAACGGTCGAGCAGGGCCGCTTCTGCGCGGCCACGTGCAGTTGCGGCTGGCGCGGCCCCGCCCGCAGAGCGCGCAGCAAGGCCCGGACGGACGCGGAGTCCCACACGTCCCCGCCCCACGGGTAGACCGCCGCACCACGCACAACTCCCCTTTCCGCTCGGCGGAACCCATGGGCCCCGTACGCCGTCTCGTAGTCCGGGAAGCAACGGGAGGGGCGTCATGGAACGACGTACGTTCATCGGCACGGCGGCGGCGACCACGGCGGCCTTCGCGGCGGCGGGCTGCAGCGGCTCGGGCGGTGGCGGAGGCGGAGGCGGCGCCGGGGGCCCGGCATCGCGCAGCACGGGAAGCCCCCGCTCCGGCACTCCCATCCGCACGTCGAGCGCCGCCGCGTCCGCCGCGGCGAACCTCACCGCCCTCGCCAAGGACCTGGACGGCACCCTGGTCAAGCCGGGCGAGGCGAAGTGGGCGGCGGCACGGCAGCTCTACAACACGCGCTACGACAGCCTGAAGCCGACGGCGGTCGCGTACGTGGCGAACCAGGACGACATCCGGACGACCCTGACCTACGCCCGCGCCCACGACGTCCCGGTCTCCATACGCAACGGCGGCCATTCCTACGGCGGTTGGTCCTCCGGCACGGGCCGCCTCATCGTCGACGTGTCGAAGCTGAACAAGACCCGCGCCAGTGGCTCGACGGCCACGGTCGGCGCGGGCGCGAAGCTGATCGACGTCTACCGCTCGCTCGCGGCGAAGGGCGTGACGATCCCGGCGGGGTCCTGCCCGACAGTCGGCATCTCCGGCCTGACGCTGGGCGGCGGCCACGGAGTGGTCTCCCGGGCGTACGGCCTGACCTGCGACAGCCTGACGTCGGCGACGCTGATCACGGCGGACGGCAAGCAGCTGACGGCGAGCAGGAGCGAGAACAAGGACCTGTTCTGGGCGCTGCGGGGCGCGGGGAGCGGAAACTTCGGCGTGGTGACGGAGCTGAGCTTCCGCACGCACGCGGCCCCGCAGGGCGTCTCGGCATACATGACCTGGTCCTGGTCGAAGGCGGCCGCGGTCATCAAGGCGTGGCAGGAGTGGGGCCCCGACCAGCCGGACGAGATCTGGTCTTCGGCGCACCTGGCGAACACGCCGGGCGGCACGCCCACGGTGTCGGTCGCGTGCTTCTCCCTGGGCACGTACGGCGAACTCCAGAACGCGGTGGACCGCCTGGCGGACAAGATCGGCGCTCCGGCCCGCAGCGTGTCCCTGAAGCGGCGCTCGTACAAGGAGTCGATGGAGGTGTACGCGGGCTGCTCGTCGTTCACCTCGGACGCCCAGTGCCACCTGCCGGGCGCGACACCGGGCCGGAGCACGCAGGGCGCCCTCAACCGCGAGACGTACGCGGCAAGTTCGGACTTCTTCGACCGCTCGCTGTCGGCGGCCGGGATCCGCACGCTCCTCGGCCAGGTGGAGAACGTGACGGGCGCGAGCGGGGGCAGCATCGCTCTCACCGCCCTGGGCGGCGCGATCAACCGGGTCGACCCGACGGCCACGGCCTTCGTCCACCGCCGGAGCCGGATGTTGGCGCAGTACATCGCGTCCTGGCGCCCCGGCACATCCGGCAAGCCGGCCCAGGCCTGGCTGAAAAGCGCGCATGGGGCGATGGTCCGGTACGCGTCCGGGGCGGCGTACCAGAACTACGCGGACCCCACGCTGACCAACTGGCGTGAGGCTTACTACGGTTCGGCGGCGTCCCGCTTGAAGCGCCTGAAGAAGCAGTACGACCCCAAGCGCTTCTTCGACTTCCCCCAGGCTCTCTGAATCCCCGAGCCCGGCCGGGCGATATTCAGCCCGTCCGGCGTTCGAGGAGGCCGTTACCCCGGACGGCCGCCCCCGCAACCCGAACAGCCCACCCGACACGCCCTCAGGTGGCCCACTGCCAAGGACCCGGTTGCTCTGGGGGTATGAACCCGCGAATAGCCACAGCAGCAGCCTCCACCGCCGCCCTACTGGCCCTGGCAGCCCCCACCGCCCACGCCGCGGCAGACGAGCAGCACCCGGCCGCAGGCCCCCTCACAGCAGCCTCCGCAGGAGTCACCGCCGCGGCGGCCGCCACAGGCTGGTGGCTGCTGAAGCGCCGCAAGGCAGACGCTAGGCCGCAAGGTCCCGCTCATCAGGACCGGAGGTCGCAGGCGGAGCCAGCTCCGCCACACCCTCACCCTCAGCCTCTCCCGGCACCGACCCCCGCTTCGCCCACACCAGCCAACAACCCCGCCCCGTCCGCCCAACAGCCTTGGCCACAGGGGTGAGCAGGGCCATCGCCAGCGGCGAGAGCAGCAGCGCGACAGCCGTTCCGAGCGCGAATCCGCCCACCACGTCCGTCGGATAGTGGACGCCCATAAAGACCCGGCAGAAGCCTTCGAGCAGGGCAAGAGCGATACCGACAAGGCCGAACTTCCGGTTGGCCACGAAAAGCCCGACGCCAAGAGCCATCGCGAGCGTCGCGTGATCGCTCACGAAGGAGAAGTCGGTCTTTCCGTCCACAAGGAGCTCAAGGCCGTCATGGTCCTTGAAAGGCCGACGCCGCTCCACAAAACCACGGATCGGCACATTCACCAGGACGGCGATCCCGGCCGCCAAGGGCGCCCAGACAACAGCGGCGACAGAGGAAGCGGCGTCATCGAGCGTTCCACGCTTTCGCTGTCCCCACCAGCACCAGACGACCAGCAGAACAAGCGCGAGCAGCAGCCCGTACTCGCCGACGAATGCGATCGACCTCGTCAGCCAGGCCGGCGAATCCTCAGCCAGGCCGTTGATGTCGTAGAGCAGGCTGACGTCGGGGTTCGACCCTGTTGTGTCGAGTCCAGCCATGGTGCTGCGGCCCCTTGTCTCCTCGCCTCGGACGCACCTTGCCGTGCGCCCTTCCATCAACCCCCGGTCAATGCCGCTCGCTACTGAAGGGAACGCGCGGTCCCCTTCACTACGTTCCACTCTCCACTGAATGATCACGCAGACGTTATCGAAGAGAGACACATCACCGCAGCTCAGAGAAGTGTACTGACGGAGAGTTCAAGCCACATCACGCGCCGCTCACGCCTCCACAACGGGTCCGTTCCGAAGGCGCGAGCGTCCCGTCAGGCCGCTGACTTGTCGGGCACGGCCTTCGCCCCGTCCTCGGTGACACGAGTCGCGCCAAAATAGTCCGGGGTGTCGATCGGGTCGAAACGGATCACGGCGCCGGGCCGCGGGGCGTTGATCATGTAGCCCCCGCCCACATAGATCCCGACGTGCCGGATGGCCCGGGAATTGGTGAGGTCGTCCGAGAAGAACACCAGGTCACCCGGGAGCAGTTCGTCCCGTTTCGGGTGAGGTCCCACGTTGTACTGGTCGTTGGCGACACGCGGCAGATCGATATCGACACTTCGATAGGCGGCGAGTGTCAGACCGGAACAGTCGAACCGGCCGTTCTGCTCGGCGGTGCCATTACCGCCCCAGAGATAGAGCGTGCCGAGCTTCTTCTGTGCGTAGTAGATGGCGCCCGCCGCCTGCTGCGAGGGCTGCACCCTGCCGGTGGGCCGGGCGAAGCTCTTCTCCAGGTCCGTGATGGTCTTCACGTAATTCTGGGTCTCGCGGTAAGGCGGCACACCGCCGTACTTGATGACGGCGTAGGCGCCCGCGTTGTACGCGGCGAGCATGTTCTCCGTGGGGCTTCCCGGGGCGTCCTTCACATAACTGGCGAGTTTGCAGTCGTACGAAGCGGCGGACGGGATGGCGTCCTTCGGGTCCCACACGTCGCGATCGCCGTCACCGTCACCGTCGACCCCGTGCGTGGCCCAGGTCCCCGGGATGAATTGCGCTATTCCTTGGGCCGCGGCCGGGCTCTTCGCCTTCGGATTGAATCCGCTCTCCTGGTACAGCTGCGCGGCGAGGAGTGCGGGGTTGATGGCCTTGCAGAGGTTGCCCCACTTCTGCACGAGGGGCTGATAGGTCGCGGGCACGGCGCCTTTCGCGAGCCCGACGTTGCCCTGACCGGCACCGCCGGCGATGCTCCCGGCGGCCATGTACGTCCCCACGACGAGCAGGGCGATGAAGCTCATCGCCCCACCGATCCCGACGGCCGCGACCAGCCACGCCTTACGCACCGTCAACCACCCCTCACCCCGCGGGAGTCCGCCGCGCTCAGTGTAGAGGCGCCACCTGTGCCGGAGGGGGACCACCACCGAGCTCGTCGCCGAGAGCGAGGAGGACCACCTGACACCGAGCGCGATCACGGTGAAGTCCTTGTTCCCAAATTCCCCTCAACGCATCCCACCCCACCGTTCCAGGCAGGAAGCGTTCACGCAGGTCAGACCCCTGAAACCATTCCAGCGTCCCGGATGATCCGCCGCTCCTTGTCCCCGCCGGAACCCGCCCCCTTAGCTGTGGTCACCACAGCCCATCAGCACTACTCGGGGGACTCCCATGAAGCACACCCGCAAGGCCGTCGCAGCAGTCATCAGCCTCGTCGCCGCCCTCTCGCTCACCGCCTGCAACGGAGACGACAACGCATCTCCGGAGGCGACGACCAAGCCCACCGCGTCAGCGGACAAGGACGGCGACAACGCGAACGCCGGTGCCGACACTGGTACCGGCAGCAGCACCAACGGGGCTTCCGGCGGCGGAGGCGACAAGGACTCGGCCGCCGGCTCCGGTAACAACAGCGACGACGGCGACGGCGAGGTCGGCATCTGCCGTACCGACGAGCTCGAGGTGAACGCCACCGACAACACCACCGACAAGACGGAAGGCGTCGTCACCGTCGTCTTCACGAACGGCGGCGGACGCGACTGCTCCATCAAGGGTTACGCCGGAGTCGACCTGACGGCGTCCACGGGCGACACCCTCTCGGTGAACCGCAGCGGCGAGCAGGCGGTTCCGGGGGTCCTGAAGGACGGCGAGTCGGCCGCATTCAACATCACGTTCCCGTACAACAACTCGGGCGGCTCCGGCGTCCGTATCACCAGCCTCGTGGTCACGCCCCCGAACGAGACCAAGCACGTCACCCTCGACTGGCCCGCGGGCACGCTCCCGGTCTCCGACGGCGAGAGCGCGGTCAAGCTGGAGATCAGCCCGGTGGGCAAGGTCGGCTGAACAGCACGCCCCTCACCCCGCCACCTGCTCAGGCGAGCCACCGAGTCCGAAGAGCTTGGCCAAGTGGTAGTCCAGCGTGGCGCGTACGTCGTTCAAGGTGCGGCGGCCGTGGAGTACGTCGCCACCCAGGCCGACCGCGGCGGCCACCAGCAGGTCGGCCTCGAACCCCGCGTCCAGACCGGGGGCCGTCTGGCCGCTCTCCGGGGCCGCGTACTCCTGACCGGCTGGTCCCACTCCCGTGCCAAGGCCCTCGGCCGTCGCGGCTGAGCGATGCGGATGGGGGGCGCGCGGGCTGTTGACGGGTGTCCAACTTTCGCCGATCGTTGGGGAATTGGGCGCAAATCAAAGCGTCGTGTTGTGACGGCTGGGGGGAGCCGAACATGCAACCTGGGGACGAGCACGGGCCTGGGCACGGGCAAGGGCAAGGGCAAGGGCAAGGGCCCAACGGCGCCGGATCCGGGCGGGAGCCCAGCGACGCGGTGCCGGGTGGGGAGCTTCGCCCGGAGCCCGGCGCGGCGCCGCCGCCTGCACCCTCCGGGCGTGGGCCGGACGAAAGCCGGGACCCCGGTCCGGGTCAAGCGCCCCGCACCTCGCCGGAGGCCCCGCCCGGCGGCCACTTCGGACCGCCGCCCCCGATGGCACCGCCCCCGCCCGCCATGCCCCCCTCGCCCCCGCCTCCCGGCACCCCGCCCACCTACGCCCCACCCGCGGGCCCGCCCGCACCCGCACCCGCACCCGACGCCCTGCGTGCCCTCTCCGCCGGGCTGCTCAATCTCACCGGCCTCGGCCTCGGTTACGTCCTCCTGAAGCGCTGGCTCCTGGCCGCCCTGTGCTGGGCCGCGACCGCGGCGCTGCTCCTCGTCGCGCTCCCCGCGGAGGTCGACGGCGTCCCCGGCGTCGTACTCATCGGATTCGTGGCCTTCCTGCTGCTCGCGGCGGCCGACGGGGCCCGCCGCGCCCTCCGTACGCACCAGAAGTGGCCGCTGCGCGCGCCGCTCGCCGTCGGGCTCGGGCTCGTCCTCCTCGCCGTACCCGCCGGCGGCGTCATCGCGTACGACGCCGCGCGCGACGAAGCCGTCGAGCAGATGCTGCTCGACCGGCTCGACAAGGCGGACAAGATCGTCACGGCCGCCGAGGGCCGCACCTTCGACGCGGCTGAGGACGACTACCGCTCCGCCCTCGCCATCTACCGCGACCTGGGCGACGACCACCCGGGATCAAAGGCCGCCGATCGCGTCCCGGACAGCCTCTCCGCGTACTACAAGTCCGTCGCCGCCCCTTACGACGAGCGCAAGTACTGCGACGCCCTCCAACCCCTGAAGTACCTCCGCACCCTCCCCGACACCCTCGGCAAGGACCGCGTCGGCACCCTCGCCACCTGGCCCGACGACCGCCTGGCCACCTCCTTGTACGAGTGCGGCAGCCAGGGACTCGGGAACACCACCACGGCCGGAAGCGGCGGCGGCGAGCTCAGTGAGCTGCTGCGTACGTTCCCCGACTCCGACCAGGCCGGAAAGGTCGAGCCCGCCATCCGCGCCGCCATCGACACCCGCTCATCGGCCCTGAAGGGCTCCGACCCCTGCAAGGCCACCGAGGAGCTGCGCGGCATCGGATCCACCGCCAAGGCCCTCCCCGGCGACGCGGGTGGCAGCCTCTCCGGCGACGCCGCGAGCGCCGTGGAGTCCGGGGTGTACGCGTGCGGGGTGGACGAGTTCAAGGACGGAAAGTTCTCCCAGGCGGCCAAGACGCTCGACGACTTCGCCGGAACCTACAAGAGCAACGGCAAGCGCGACCGCGCCAAGGACATCGCCATCGCCGCGGAGATCGCCGCCGCCCGCCCGGCGGCCGGCCGCAGCCTGCCGCCGACGAAGTCACCTGGCGGCGCGAAACTCACGTACGTCGTCGAGAACGGTGGCCCGGGACCGCTCGAAGTCCTCTACACCGGCCCCACCACCGGCAGCATCAAGCTCACCTCGTGCGGCAACTGCAAGACGTACACCAGCAAGGCCCAGGGCAAGAAGGCCTGCCTCGCGGGCAAGGGGTACCCGCAGAAGACGCTCCACCTGCCCCCCGGCGACTACCACTTCCTCTACAAGCGCGACGCGAGCAGCGTGGGCAGCGTCCGCAACAACACCGAGGGCAGCAAGGTCCAGCCCGGCTACCGCTACACCGACTGCTCGTACGTCGTGACCGGCGGCGGCCTCGGCGACCTCGACGGCTTGGACGGTCTGGACGGTCTGGACGGTCTGGACGGCGTGGACGGGCTCGATGGCCTCGACGGGGTTGCATGACCCATGATGTGAGTGGCCGTCACCGGAGCCGGTCAGAATGAGACCTGGTCAGAGGGCACGCCGGGCCGTCATTGCCCGGCGTCACTCAGCGTGATACACAGAGTGACCATACGTTTCAGCCAACGAATGACGCCAAGTCGACATGCACTGGCCCATTTGTCGGCGAGAATGAGCTGTCCTCTGTACTGCGGTAGGCAGAGGTGACAGAACAACCCACTAGGGGCGGTGAGTTACACATGCTTATGGCAGCCGAAAAGGGCGACATCACCACCATCATCGGCGGGATCGCCCCCGACTGGGGTCCCTTCGGGAGCCTGGGCAACGAGGCGCGGGTGATGATCGAGGTCGTGATGGCGATCGCCATCCTCCTCTGTCTCGGCATTGCGATCTGGGGCGCGGCGAAACAGCGCATCGGCGCGACGGCGCTGCGCGACACGTTCAGCGCGGAGCAGGGCAAGGGCCTGATCATCGCGGGCCTGACCGGCGTCTTCATCATCGGGTCGCTCGGCACGGTCTTCACCATCGTGTACGGCATGGCGGTCTAGCCCGCCACCACTTACGTCCCCGTTCCCGTCCCCTGTCCCACGTTCCCCTCCTGTCCCCTCCCCTCCCCCTGTCCCCCTCCGACCCACCTATCCGTCGTGCCCACCGGCTGAGGTTGCAACTCCCTGATGTCGAGTCACCACACCGCGCCCGCGCGGGAACCAGCACGGCTACCGTCGTACGTGGCGGTACACCGAGAGGTTGAGGGGGCGTGCGCGGCATGAGTCTCGACGGCGAGCGAAACGACGGCCTCTACGGCGGCTCGGGCGAAACCCGGACGCGGCTTCCCGAGGGGGAGGGGGGCGGCCAGGGCGGGTACGGCGGACCGCGCAGATCCAGCCGTTCTTCGTCACGGAGCCTTGTGACGGTGGTGGGTGTGGTGGTGCTGCTGATTGCGGCTATCGCCTTCGCGAACCGTGGTGACGGGGGTGACGAGTCCACCTCCGGGGAGGGCGAGAGGACCGCTGGGGCGGGCCCCACCGCCGCCTCTGGAAAGAAGCCCGTCAACGGCAAGACGTCGGGCATCCCTTCCGGGTTCGCGAAAAGCGAGCAGGGTGCGCAGTCCGCTGCCGCGAACTATGCGTCCGCTCTCGGTTCTGACGGGATGTTCAATCAGGCTCATCGGCACCAGATCGTGCAGGCCGTCGCTGATCCCAACTCGGTGAAGAAGCTCCAGGCCGGGTTCGACTCCGACTACTCCCAGGCCTTTCTGAAGAGGATCGGCCTGGACAAAGACGGGGCCGCCCCTGCGGGCAGCACGTTCGTGAACCGGACACTGCCCGTCGGCACCAAGGTCACGAGCTTCGGAAGCACCAGCGCCACCGTCGAGGTCTGGTGCAGCGGGCTGTTCGGGCTCACCGGCGAGAAGACCACCAACCCCGTCACCGGCAGCTGGTTCACCGTGACGATGAAGTTGAAGTGGAGCGACGGCGACTGGAAGGTTCTGGCATCCAGCCAGAAGTCCGGCCCGACCCCGGTGAACGGCGACAACCCCATCTCCGGAGCCGATGAGATCGGCAAGGCGGTCAAGGAGTTCGGAGGGTTCACGTATGCCCGGTAGCCCACGCCGCGCGCTCACGATCACTGGGGTCGTGGCGGCCGCACAGACCGCCACGGTGCTACTGGCCACGCGAGCCTTCGCGGCCCCTGAGCCGAAGGACGACCCCTGTGAGCTGATCGCGGGCCCCGCCAAGAAGTACTGCGAAAAAGGCCAAAACGGCGAAAGCTCCGGCGGCGACGGCAAATACCCCACCGACGACCCCCTGAGCTCCAACCTCGACCCCCTCTCCTCCCTGGCAAAGGGCTGCGCCGACGCCGCGTCCTGGACCGTCGACAAGCTCTCCGAGGCCGTGAAGGAGACCGCCGAGGTCGACTTCACGAACCCCAGCTTCCTCAAGCAGTACGCGGTCGTCTTCGCCGCGTCCACCATCCTCACCCTCCTCCTCTGGCTCCTCGCCGTCGCCAAACGCGCAGTGAGAGGCGTCCCCCTCACCACCGCGCTCTCCGAAGCCATCGGCTTCCTGTGGCTGACGGTCCTCGCCTCCGCCTTCACGCCGCTGATCCTCTACACGGTCGTCTCCGCGGCCGACGGCGTCACGGACGTCATCGCGAAGGCCACCGGCGGCCAGACGGACACCTTCTTCGGGACGTTCTCCGAAGCCCTGAAGAAGGGCGAGGACATCGGTGGCGGCCCGATCATGCTGATCGTCGTCTCGCTCGTGTCGATCCTCGCGGCCGGTGTCCTGTGGCTGGAGCTCGTCATCCGGGCCGCCCTGCTCTACGTGGGCGCCCTGCTCGGCACCGTCGTGTACGCGGGCCTCGTCGACAAGAACCTGTGGACGCACGTCCGCCGCTGGGCGGGAATCATGATCGCGGTGATCCTCGTCAAGCCGATCATCGTCATCGTGCTCGGTCTCGCCGGCGCGCTCTCCGCCGACGACGGGCCCGACGCCTTCTCGGCGGTCGTCTCCGGGCTCTCGATCATCCTGCTCGCCATCTTCGCGAGCGCCATGATCTACCGCTTCGTCCCCGGCTTCGGCGACGAGATCGCGGGCTCCCGGAACAACCGCATCTCCCAGGGCGCCGAGAACCGTGCCGCGGCCGTCATCACCTCCCCCGCGTCCCTCGTCTCCCAGGGCATCAAGACCCACAGCTCCCGTGGCGGCGGAGGAGGCGGCAACAACCAGTCGCGGCCGTCGAACCCGGCGAGCGGCGGCGTCGCCGCGCACAGCAGCCGCCCCAGCGCAGGCGGCGGCTCGGGCGGCTCATCGAACGGCGGCGGATCTGTCCCCTCCGCCGCACCCCCGCCCCGCAGCAGCGCGACCAGCACGCCGCACGCGCGCAACCGCGGCTCGGGAAACGGCTCCACGGGTTCCACTGGCAGTACCAACCGCACGGGAGGTGAAGGGCGTTCATGACCACCCAGTCCCACGTGTCCCATCCGGTCGCGCCCCGCCGCACATATCTGATCGGCCGTGCCCGGCCGAACGCGATCGTCGGCAAGAACCGGGAGACCGGTGAGATCGCGCTGATCATCGCCGGCGCCTTCGTCGGAATGATGTGCGGGCTCCTCGTCCCCGTCCTCTCCCTGCGCATCGTGCTGCTCATGGGCTTCCCGATGCTGGCGATCGCCGCGGTCTACGTCCCCTACAAGGGCCGCACGTTCTTCAAGTGGTTCGAGATCAACCGCAGCTACAAGCGCTCCCTGAAGCGCGGCACCGCCTACCGCTCCGCCACTCCCGAGGCGGGCGTCCGCTTCGACGGCCGGGAGGTCGAGGTGGGCCCGCCGCCCGGCATCGGGCGCATCAACTGGCTGGCCGCGCCCTTCGGGCCGGACGAGATCGCCGTACTGCTGCACGCCGACCGGCGGACCGTCACCGCCGCCATCGAGATCGAGGGCCCGGGTGTGGGGCTGAGGGACTCCGAGGACCAGGAGGCCCTCGTGGACCGCTTCGGGACGCTGCTCAAGCACGTCGCCAATGGCGATGGGTTCGTGACGCGGCTGCAAATGCTCGCGCGCACCCTGCCCGCCGACCCGGACGCCCACGCCAAGGACGTCAGCGTACGAGGCGACGACCGGGCGCTGCCCTGGCTGCAGCAGTCGTACGAGCAGCTCCAGTCGATGGTCTCCACCAGCAGCGAGCAGCACCGCGCGTATCTCGTGGCCTGCATGCACTACTCCCGCGACCTGGCCGCCGAGGCCCAGGCGATGGCCCGCGCCACCCGCCCGCACGGCGGCAGGAAGCTCGACAAGGACGCCGGTCTCGCGGTCGTCATGGCGCGCGAACTGACCGACATCTGCTCACGGCTCCAGGAAGCCGACATCCGGGTGCGCCAGCCGCTCGGGCAGGGGCGCCTCTCCTCGCTCGTGCACTCCATGTACGACCCGGACCACCCCATCGACCACATCCAGGCGATGACCAAGCGCAACGCCTGGCCCGCCGAGCTCGACGCCATGGAGCCCACCTACCTCCAGGCCAAGACCCGTGAGTCCTCCACCCGCGCGCCTTGGTGCCACGCCACGGCCTGGGTGAAGGAGTGGCCGATGACGCCCGTCGGCGTCAACTTCCTCGCCCCGCTGCTCGTCCACACCCCGGACGTGATCCGCACGGTCGCGGTGACCATGGACCTCGAACCCACCGAGGTCGCCATCGAGCGCATGCTGACGGAGAAGACGAACGACGAGGCGGAAGCCAGCCGCCAGGCCAAGCTGAACCGCACGGTCGACCCGCGCGACATCGCGTCGAACTCCCGCCTCGACCAGCGCGGCGAGGACCTCGCGAGCGGCGCGGCCGGCGTCAATCTGGTCGGCTACATCACCGTCTCGTCCCGTTCCCCCGAAGCCCTCGCGCGCGACAAGCGCACCATCCGGGCCTCGGCCGGGAAGTCGTATCTGAAGCTGGAGTGGTGCGACCGCGAGCACCACAGGGCCTTCGTCAATACGCTGCCGTTCGCGACCGGCATCCGACGCTAGAGCTGAGGGCTGCCAAGATGCGGGATCCGCTGACCATCCTCACGGACGCCTTCACGTCCTTCCTGTTCGGGAAGGTGGAGACGACCAGACTCCCCGTGCGTACGTCGACGGGGCAGGCCCAGGCGGTGTATCTGCCGACGGCCGCCCCCGGCCTCGGCGACTCGGGCGTGATCATCGGGCGCGAGGTGTACTCCGGCAAGGGGTACATCTACGACCCGTTCCAGCTGTACGGCCAGCAGCTCCCCGCCCCGCACTGGCTGGTGCTCGGCGAGTCGGGCAACGGCAAGTCGGCGCTGGAGAAGACGTACGTCCTGCGGCAGTTGAGGTTCAAGGACCGGCAGGTCGTGGTGCTCGACGCGCAGGGCGAGGACGGCGTCGGCGAATGGAACCTCATCGCCCAGGAGCTGGGAATAACTCCCATCCGCCTGGACCCGACGGCCGCCCTGGACATGGGCATCCGCCTCAACCCCCTCGATCCGGCGATCACGACCACCGGGCAGCTCGCGCTGCTCCGCACCATCATCGAGGTCGCGATGGGGCACGGCCTCGACGAGCGCTCGGGCTTCGCGCTCAAGGTCGCCCACGCGTACGTGAACGAGACGATCGTGGAGCGCCAGCCGGTCCTGACGGACATCGTGGAACAACTGCGCCACCCGGAGCCGGAGTCGGCCGAGGCCATGAACGTCGCCATAGACGACGTACGGGCATGGGGTCTGGACGTCGCGCTCGTCCTGGACCGCCTGGTCGACGGTGACCTGCGGGGCATGTTCGACGGCCCGACGACGGTCGGCATCGACCTGGACGCCCCGCTGATCGTCTTCGACCTCTCGCACATCGACCGCAACTCGATCGCGATGCCGATCCTGATGGCGATCGTGGGCGTCTGGCTCGAACACACCTGGATCCGCCCGGACCGCAAGAAGCGCATCTTCCTGGTGGAAGAGGCCTGGCACATCATCAACTCGCCCTTCGTGGCGCAGCTCTTCCAGCGTCTGCTCAAGTTCGGCCGCCGCCTCGGCCTTTCCTTCGTGGCGGTGGTCCACCACTTGAGCGACGTGGTGGACGGAGCGGCGGCCAAGGAGGCGGCGGCGATCCTGAAGATGGCGTCCACGAGGACGATCTACGCCCAGAAGGCGGACGAGGCGAGAGCGACGGGCCGGGTGCTGGGCCTGCCGCGCTGGGCGGTGGAGATCATCCCCACCCTCACGCCCGGCATCGCCGTATGGGACGTCAACGGCAACGTCCAGGTCGTCAAACACCTGATCACCGAGACCGAACGCCCCCTGGTCTTCACCGACCGCGCCATGACCGAATCGTCGGCGGACCAGCTGCTCGGCGACGACGCGCTGCGGGCGGCGGACCTGGAGGCGGAGGAGCGTGCCGCGTACATGGAGCAGCAGATGAACGGCCCGTCGTCGTCGCGTTCCGGGGTGGCGTGAGGGATGGCCTACCGGCAGTCTGAGCCCTCCGAGTACCGGGGCGGGCGGCGCGAGTCACGCGAGCGGGGCATCCCGGACGGCCTGCTGGTGGGCGGCCTCGCCTTCGTGCTCGGCCTGACGGTGCTCGTCTGGTCGGCGACGGGCCTCGCGGGCTTCTTCTCGCACGGCTCCTGGCCCAAGAGCGTCACCTTCGGCAATACGCCGGTGGCGATGCGGCACCTGGTGCAGCAGCCGCACGACATCGCGGGCGCGTGGCCGGCGACCCCGGCGTCCCAACTCACGGGCTACGGCCTGTTCTGGGGCCTGCTGATCGGCCAGCTGATGGTGCTGGTGGTACTCACGATCTTCGTGCTGGGAACGGTCACACGCTGGCGAGCGGTAAGAAGGGCAAGGCGCGAGACCCCACAGGAGATCGTCCCCGAGCCCGTCGAGGAGGCGATCGAAACAGCTCCCGTCGCCGCTGCTGTGGGCAATCGTCCCGCAGGGCGGGACGGGTGGGCACAGCCCACACCGCCGAGTACCGATGAACAGGGCGCCAGGGCCACTGAGGAGCCCCGCACCGAAACCCCGAGCATGGAGAAGCTGCCGGTCCCCACCCCCCGTACCCCCCTGGTACTGGGCCCCCAGGAAACCCGCAGACCCCTCGCAGCGGAGGCAATCCGCGAGGCAGAGGGCGCAGCCCTAGTCCTCACCTCCGACCCCACCCTGTGGGAGGAGACCAAGGACGCCAGAGCGAAGCTCGGCCCCGTCCTGGTCTACGACCCGAACCACCTCTGCGACACCCCCGCAAGAATGCACTGGTCCCCCACCACCGCCTGCGAGGACAAGGCAGTGGCCGCACAGAGAGCCACCGCCCTGCTGGCCGCCATAAGGCCGAGCGCCAAACTGGACAGCACGGTCGCCGACACGGCGGAAACGCTCCTGCGCAGCTTCCTCCACGCGGCAGCGGTGGACGGCCGCCCGGTCAAGCACGTACACCGCTGGGCCCAGGGGAGCGGTGTCCAGGACGCCGTAAGGATCCTCCGCACCCACCAGAAGGCTGGCTCCGGCGCCGCAGGCGAGTTGGAAGCCGCGCTCACCGCCTATCCGGAACGCCGCGACATGGCCCAGGAGTTGACCGCACGCGCACTCTCCGCCCTCTTCACCCTGAACGTACGCGAATCGTGCACCCCGAACCGAACTGATGCCCTCACCTTGGATTCCTTCATCGATGAAGGGGGCACGCTTTTTGTGGTGGGTGAAGCCATCGAGGACCCCAAATCGCCCCAGGGGCCGGGAGCGATGCCCCTCCTCACGGCGCTCGCCTCAAGCGTGGTCGAGCACGGCCGGCGCATGGCCGAACGGTCCTCTGCCGGTCGGCTCGACCCACCAATGACGCTGGTCCTGGACGACGTGGCCGCCGTGGCCCCGCTCCCCCAGCTCCCGGAGCTCCTGTCCACCGGAGCCGACCGCGGCCTGCCCACCCTGGCGCTCCTCCGCTCCCGCGAACAGGCCCGCACCCGCTGGCCGCACGCGGAACTCCCCGGCTGAACCGGGCGGCCCCCTCAGGGTCCCCGTCCTACCCCGGTACTACCCGTACGCGCCCTCTCCCGCCCCTGGTCCGACGCCCCCCGCCCCCGCGGGCGCGAGCATCAGAAGCATGATTCGGGCATACGAACTCACCAAGCGCTACGGCGACAAGACCGTCGTGGAGGACCTGTCCTTCACCGTCCACCCCGGCACCGTCACCGGCTTCCTCGGCCCCAACGGCGCGGGCAAGTCCACCACCATGCGGATGCTCCTCGGCCTCGACGCCCCGACCCGCGGCCGCTCCACCGTCGGCGACCGGACGTACGCGACGCACACCGCACCCCTGCACGAGGTGGGCGCGCTGCTCGAGGCACGGTCCGTCCATCCGGGCCGCACCGCCTTCCACCACCTGATGGCCCTGGCCCACACGCACGGCATCCCGCGCCGCCGCGTCGAGGCGGTCCTCGACCTCGTGGGCATCCACGAGGTGGCCCGCAAGCGCGTGAAGGGCTTCTCGCTGGGCATGGGCCAGCGCCTCGGTATCGCGGCGGCGCTCCTCGGCGACCCGGCCGTGATCATCCTCGACGAGCCGGTCAACGGCCTCGACCCCGAGGGCGTCCTGTGGATCCGCAACCTCCTCAAGTCGCTTGCCGCGGAGGGCCGTACGGTCCTGGTCTCCTCGCACCTCATGAGCGAGATGGCGTTGACCGCCGAGCACCTGATCATCATCGGCCGCGGCAGGCTCCTCGCGGACACGACAGTCGAAGCCTTCGTACGAGAGTCGGGCACCGGCTCCGTCAAGGTCGTCACCCCCGAGGCCGGCCTGCTCGGCGAGCTGCTCGCCGCACCCGGCGTACAGATCACCAGTGACGCGCCGGGCGTACTCGACGTACGCGGCGCGGACGGCGAACACATCGGCCGCACGGCGGCGCAGAACGGCATCCCCCTCTTCGAACTGACCCCGCACACCGCGTCGTTGGAGCAGGCGTTCATGGACCTGACGCGGGACTCGGTCGAGTACGTCACCCCATCGCTCACCCCGCAGCCGGAAGGAGCCGCAGCATGAGCACCGGCACTCTCACCCCCACCAGGACGGCCCCCGGGCCCTCGTCGGCGTACCGCCTGAGCACCAAGGGCGTTCTGCGCTCCGAATGGCACAAGCTGTGGACGCTCCGCTCGACCTGGATCATCCTGCTCACCGCCGCCGCCCTCGTCCTGGCCGTCGGCATCACGATGGGCGTCACCTATGACGGGGACGACGCCGAGATCGACACGGTCGTCTTCACCCTCTTCGGCACGCAGCTCTCCCAGATCTGCCTCGCGGTCCTCGGCATCCTCGTCACCGCGGGCGAGTACTCGACGGGCATGATCCGGGCGTCCCTCACCGCCGTCCCGAAGCGGTTGCCGGTCCTGTGGTCCAAGGCGGGGATCTTCGCGGCCGTCGCCTTCACGATGTGTTTCGCCACCAACGTCGTCACGTTCCTCACTGCCCAGATCTGGCTCTCCGGCTCCGACAAGGAGCTGTCCCTGACGGACTCCGGCGTCCTGGGCGCCCTCGCGAGCAGCGCCGCGGCCATCACCCTCCTGAGCCTCATCGCGCTGGGCCTCGGCGCCCTGTTCCGTTCGGTGCCCGGCGCCATCGGCGCGTTCGTGGGCGCCGTGCTGATCCTGCCGGAGGTCCTGACGATGCTGCCGTTCGCGGCCGTGGACACCGTCATCCGGCACTTCCCCGCCCAGGCGGCGACCTCGCTCGGCTCGCTCACCCGGGTGGAGAACACCATCGCCCCGGCTACGGCCCTGTTCACGCTCGCGCTCTGGGCAGCCGTGATCATCGCCGCGGCGTCGGTCCTGCTCAAGCGGCGCGACGTCTGACCATGCGCCGTGAACTCCCGGGCGCTCGCCCAACTCCTGTACGAGGATGAGGCCGTGACCGAGCCACACCCCCTCACCCAGCTGCTCCAGCGCTCCTCCCAGCGGGTGCGCGCCTTCGACCGGCGCCGCCCGCTGGTCTGGGACGTGCTGGTGACCACGTTCTTCGTGATCGCCGCCCTCACCGACGCCACCGGCGGCTGGCGCAGCACCGCGGCCAACACCCAGGTGCCCCAGGGGCAGATCTACCTGATGAGTGTGTGCCTCACCGCCCCGCTCCTGTGGCGCCGCCGCCACCCGCTGGTCGCCCTCGCGGTGATGGCGGCGGTGACCGTGGCCAGCAACTGGACGGGCGCCTGGCTGCAGGCCGCCCTGATCCAGTTCATCGTCGTCTTCAACATCGCCCTGCGGCTGCCCTTGAAGACCCTGGGCCGTGCGGCCGCGATGACCGCACTGCCCATGACGGTCTGCGTCTTCTCCTACCCCCGGGACAGCTGGGACGAGCTGATCGTCCCGCAGATCTGGTCCTTCGCCGTCGTCGCACTCGCCGGGATCGCGGTGCGCTCCCGTCAGGACTACACGCAGGCCCTCGTCGAACGCGCCGGGCAACTCGAAGTCGAACGCGACCAGCAGGCACAGCTCGCCACCAACGCCGAACGCACGCGCATAGCCCGGGAGATGCACGACATCATCGGCCACAACCTCTCGGTCATCACGACCCTCGCGGACGGCGGTTCGTACGCCGCCGCCAAGTCCCCCGAGCGCGCCGCCCAGGCCCTCACGGCCATCGGCACCACAAGCCGACAGGCCCTGACCGAGCTGCGCCGGCTCCTGGACGTCCTGCGCGAGGAAGCCCCTGGCGCGCCCGCGCTCGCGCCCCAGCCCGCGCTCACCGACCTCGACCAACTCATCGACGGGGTACGGGCCGCGGGACTTCCGGTACGCAGCTCCGTGCGCGGCCACCCGGACGCACTCCCGGCAGGCGGACAACTCACGGTCTACCGCGTGGTGCAGGAGGCCCTCACGAACACCCTCAAGCACGGAGGACCGGCAGCCACGGCCCACGTAGAGGTCGCGTACGACGAAGAAGGGGTGCGGGCGACGGTGACGGACACGGGAGTGGGAGGCAGCAGCCCTCGCGGATCTTCCGGCCGCGGTCTCACAGGAATGCGCGAGCGAACGGCGCTCTACGACGGGACACTTGAGGCAGGCCCGCTGCCGCACCCACCGGGTGGCTGGCACGTCGAACTCCATCTCCCCAAGGAATCCGCCCAGTGACGACCGTGCTCATCGTCGACGACCAGCCGATGCAACGCTTCGGCTTCCGCATGCTCCTGGAGAGCCAGGACGACATGAAGGTGGTGGGAGAAGCCGGCAACGGCAGCGAAGCGGTCCGCATGACGGCCGAACTCCACCCGGATGTCGCCCTGATGGACATCCGCATGCCGGGCCTCGACGGCATCGAGGCCACACGCCGCATCGTGGCATCGGGCGACCGCACCCGCGTACTGATCCTCACCACGTTCGACCTGGACGAGTACGCGTACGCGGGCCTGCGTGCGGGAGCCTCGGGCTTCCTCATCAAGGACGCCCTGCCGGAGGAGCTGCTCTCCGGCATCCGCGCGGTCGCCACGGGCGACGCGGTGGTGGCCCCGAGCCTGACCCGCCGCCTCCTCGACGCGTACGCCGATCACCTGCCGACGCGGGCGGGTTCGGATGCCGACCCGTCCAGGGACCCGCGCCTGGCGGCGCTGACGGACCGGGAGCGCGAAATCCTGACGGTGATCGGGCAGGGCTGGACGAACGCGGAGATCGCGGGCCGGCTGCATCTGGCGGAGTCGACGGTGAAGACGCACGTGGGTCGCATTCTCGCGAAGACGGGGGCGAGGGACCGGGTGCAGGCGGTGATTCTGGCGTACGACACGAAACTGGTGAGTCCGGAGTAATGCACGCTCCCGGGAGAAAGGCCCCCGAAACGCAGAAAACCCCCGCACCCAGAGGGTGCGGGGGTTTCCCGTCAATAATAGTTCGGCGGCGTCCTACTCTCCCACAGGGTCCCCCCTGCAGTA